>JARGFA010000012.1:0-238069 GCA_038397965.1 Treponema sp. | reverse complement strand
TATTAACTTGTGTTTTTATTGCCCGGTCGCCATAGTGGAGAGGTTATACCCGTTCCCATCCCGAACACGGAAGTCAAGCTCTCATAACGCCGATGATACTGCAGATCATGTGGGAAAGTAGGTAGCTGCCGGGCTTTTTTTATTTAACCGGTATCGACGGTTAAATAAAAAACGTTCAAAGGTACCTAGCAGTTTGCCCCTAATCTATTTCAATGCTATTATTACTTTCTCGGGCAAACTGGAGGTGAAACGCATCAAGCGTTTCACACGGTAGCTCTGCCGGGCTTTTTTTATCTCTAAGGATACCATACAACCTATCTTTATAAAAAGACCGGAAAGGATGCGGTTATGATACGGCTTTTTTTTCTTGTATGTTTTTTAAGCTGTGTGTCTTGTGTAACAGCAAAGAGAGAAAAAGATTTTTCACTTGATACGCTGCCGACTATATTGAACCTCCCCACTCAATCAGAAATATCAGGGTTTTATCCTGATCCTTTTGTACAGTTTGATATTGAGCTTGCTTCTCCCGATAGCCTGAGAAGATCAGTGCACCGGTTATACACGGTCTCTCAGGGATTAAGCAACGAAAAACTCCTTTCGCTTACCTTAGCGGTATCCTTAATGCGGATGTTATATCCTCTCGAGCCGGTTGAGTGGAATGTCCCGCGGTATAAAACACAGAATATATATTTAGACGCATTAGCTGATATTGAAAAAAATATTTATCCGCAGCTTCCGAACATAAACAGTTTTTTTGATGCTGTTATCCCGGCGCTTATATTGACTAAGGGAATCGGCGGTAAGGAGTATGGAGCAGCTTTGGAGAGCCGTCTTTTGACTGCGCGTAGCCTTAACCCCCAATCTATTCTTCCTTTTTATTTGTTAGGATTATTATATGAGCAGCTTAATCGTTTGTCGGATGCTGAGGCGGCCTATCAAATTGTATGGGAACGCGATCCCAGCTGCTATCCTGCCGGAATGCGGTTTGCACGGCTTGCACTTCGCCGGAATAATATAGAAACAGCACTTGAGGTTACAAAAGCATTGTATGAGCGGTATCCGCATTCGGTGGCTATCCGGTTATTGCTTGCAGAAGCCTATATCGAATCCAATAACCTGAATGCTGCTGAAGATCTCGTGTATGCATTATTAAAAAAAGAGCCGAATCAACACGATGCTTTTTTTCTGAGAATCCGGCTTTATATTGAAAAAAAAGAATATTTACCTGCAACGGCACTTCTTGATGAATATGCAAAAAAAAATAAAGTTGATAAAAAGTATCTTCTCTTACGTATGCGTGTATTACGGGAATGGAGTAAAAATAGTGCTGAAGCAAAACAATGTCTTGAACAAGCCGAAAGCTTATATCCGCTGGCAACGGATGTTGTTCTTGCCTGTGCAGAATTCTGTTTTGACACAAGAGGAACTATTAATGGGAAGAATGCGGGTGATTTTATAGATGTTTTACTACAGCAAGGGCCTCGGAATATTCTTGCAATCCGTCTTTTGGTGAAGCATGATATAGCTGAAAAACAATGGGTAAATGCCTTTGAACGTGCTCAATATTTATATACAAACAATCCCTCCGAAGAGCATTTGATGCTGTATACCCGTGCTTGTATTGGGATGAAAAAATGGAACGAGGCGGTCAACACTGCGCGGATAGCCTATACTGCTGTCAAATCGCCTTCTAATGATATTATCGCTCTTTATCTCGAAACACTGTACGGTGCAAACGAATTTCTTACGATTAAACAGATTATTACGCGCTATTTACCGACTGCCCGTTCTTCATTAAAATCTGTGTTGCTGTATTACCAAGCGCTGCTTGAAACAAATGAGGAAAAAAAGTTAGATCTGCTGCGCCTGAGTCTTTTGTCTGATCCGCGCAGTTCATTGACATTGTTTGCTCTGTACGAATGGTATTTCAAGCATAAAGATTACCGTAAAGCATCTTATTATTTACAGCAGGTTGTGGCACTTGATCCTGATAATAGAACCTACATTGAGCTGAGTAATACATTGGACGGCTTAATCCGCCGTACTCGGCGTTGAACGCCATAATTTCATTGATTTTTGATCTGATACTGTATATTATCCTCCTTGAATTATACTAAGGAGTATATATGACCATTACACCTGAATTGCTAAGAAAATTCCTTGCCGACTACCGGATTAATCCGGTAAATGAGGCCGTTGCCGGTGCGGTTGCCCGCAGCGGTATTGAAGACGCATCATTTAATAATGAAGTACGGTGCCGTCATAATTTCAAATTTTCCCATCAAACCGATCGGGGAGAAATGACCAATCAGAAAAAAAGCGGCCGCTGCTGGATGTTTGCCTCATTAAATGCCGCCCGTGTGGAGACCATGAAAAAGCTTAATCTTGAAACCTTCGAGTTTTCGCAGAACTATACGCTTTTTTGGGATAAGCTTGAAAAATCAAACTACTTTTTTGAAAGCATTTTGGAAACGCTGGATGAACCGCTTAACGGGCGGCTCGTGGCGCATCTGTTACACGATCCTATTCAGGACGGCGGGCAATGGGATATGTTTTCCGGCATTTTGAAAAAATACGGCGTAGTACCGAAGGACGTAATGCCGGAAACATTTCACTCCTCCGATACGCGTTTTTTTGTGATGGAATTAACGCACCGGCTCCGTAAATATGCGCAACTTTTACGCAGCGGTTATGCTGCCGGAAAATCAATCGATGTACTGAGAGCGGAAAAACAGCGATATCTTTCTCATATCTATAGTTTTTTGGTAAAAGCACTGGGCGAGGTACCCGAATACTTTGACTTTGAATATCGCGATAAAGACGATGTTTTTCATAAAATTGTACACATCACTCCGCAACAGTTTTTTAAAGAGTATGTAGGCTGGGATTTAGCGGAAAAAATCAGTTTAATTAATGCACCAACTGCCGACAAGCCCTTCGGAAAGGCATATACCGTAAAATTTCTCGGTACCATAAAAGAAGCAGAGCCTATTCATTATATCAATGTTCCGATAGCGGTACTCAAAACGGCCGCTATAGAATCGATAAAAGCAGGGAAACCGGTATGGTTCGGCTGCGATATGGCACCGTATATTTCCCGTAAAGAGGGAATTATGGATACCGATCTTTATAGCTATGACAAGACTCTCGGCGAACTTCCAACCTTTACTAAGGCAGACCGGCTTGATTACGGCGACAGCCTGCTTACTCATGCAATGGTATTAACCGGCGTTGATTTGGATGAAGCGGGTAAACCTCTCAAGTGGCAGGTAGAAAACTCATGGGGTGATGAAGCGGGCAATAAAGGAATGTTTTCTATGTCGGATGCGTGGTTTGACGAATATACCTATCAAATTATGGTCGAAAAGCGATTTGTCGAAAAAAAATGGCTTACAGCCTTAGAAGAACCGCTCGTTCAGCTGGAACCGTGGGACCCGATGGGAGCCTTGGCACGGCTGTAATATCAGCGGAAGTGTTTTGATTGGCCGTGCCGCCTGCTTGTTTTAAAATATTCCCAAACCGCTTAAAATATCGTATAATTTGCGTTTATTTTATTCAAGGAGTGTAAAATTTTTATGGAAAGAACATTTGTTATGATGAAACCCGGCGTTGTACAGCGGCGTATTGTAGGTGAAATTCTCAGCCGGTTTGAAAAGAAAGGACTGCACCTTGCTGCATTGAAGCTTATGGTTATTGATACCGATTTGGCAAAAAAACACTATGCCGAACATACCGAAAAACCGTTTTTTGCCGATTTAGTCCGGTACATCACATCCGGTCCCGTTATTGCAATGGCCTTTGAAGGAGATGAAGCCGTTGCCGTCGTGCGGAAACTCTGCGGAGCAACAGCAGTTTTGACTGCAGAGCCGGGAACTATCCGGGGGGATTATGCCCTGCATACCAATATCAATATTATTCACTCATCAGACTCTCCTGAAAGTGCTGCGCGGGAATTAGGTTTATTTTTTAAACCGGAAGACTTTATCCCGTGGGAAGACGGAAACAAGGACTGGTTTTAATATTCGGTATACGATACAATAAACATAAAACGCCGACTGTTTTTGCTGAAAGCTGACCGGCGTTGTTTACACAGGGAACTTCCCTGATAGCAATAAGTGAGGGTTCTGTAAAAATGCTGGAAAAACTTACTAACACATTCAGCGGTATTGTCCGTAAAGTCAGCGGGAAAGCAACAATTACCGAGAAAAATATTGAAGAGGCAGTAGAAGAAATCAAGATGGCGCTGCTTGATGCGGATGTGAATCTGCGGGTAGTGCGCCGTTTTATCAATGCAACCATCGAAGAGGCAAAGGGTGAAGCCGTTCTAAAATCGGTCAATCCCGGACATCAGTTTATCAAAATCGTCCATGATAAAATCGTATCTTTTTTAGGTGATGAAAAGAAAGGACTGCAATTAAAGGGGCCCGATACGCAGTCGGTTATTCTCTTTCTCGGTTTGCAAGGCTCCGGAAAAACAACGACCGCTGCAAAACTTGCAGCGCGTTTACAAAAAGAGGGACGGAAGCCTCTGCTGGTTGCCTGCGACCTCGTACGTCCTGCTGCCGTTGAACAGCTTTGTTCATTGGGAGAGCGCATCGGTATACCGGTCTATAAAGAAGATACCAAAAATGCCGTGCAGGTAGCTCAAAATGCAGTCATCTATGCACGGAAAAACGGATGGGATACGGTCATTGTCGATACCGCAGGCCGTTTGCAAATAGATGAAGCAATGATGGATGAAATTACTGCGGTAAAGAAAGCTGTCAATCCCGTTGAAACCGTGCTGGTAGCTGATTCGATGACGGGACAAAATGCGGCCGATGTAGCTAAAACTTTCGATGAACGGGTGGGGCTTTCCGGTGTTATCCTTACCAAATTCGATTCCGATGCCCGCGGCGGTGCGGCTCTTTCTTTAAAAACCGTAACCGGTAAGCCCATCTTGTACGCCGGTGTCGGTGAAAAAATAGAAGACCTTGAGCCGTTCTACCCTGACCGCATTGCAGGCAGAATTCTCGGTATGGGCGACATTGTTTCTCTTGTCGAAAAAGCGCAAGAAAATATGGATATGGAAGAAGCCGCCCGCCTTCAGAAAAAAATGGCAACAGAAAGTTTCACGCTTTCCGATATGCTTGAACAGCTGGAAAATGTCGAAAAAATGGGCTCGCTTGAATCTATGCTGGAAATGATGCCGGGGCTTGCCGGTCAAATTTCCGCTGAGGATATTGATAAAGCAGGTTTTAAACGTCAAAAGGCAATCATTCAATCAATGACTTTCAAAGAACGGGAAAATCATTATATGATAGGGCCGCCCCGCCGCAAGAGAATTGCAAAAGGTTCGGGCACTTCCGTTGCGGAAGTCAATAAGCTTTTGAAACAGTTCGAAAAAACCCGTCAAACCATGCGGAAAGTGGCGAAAAATAAGGGCTTGCAGGCAAAATTGATGGGTTTAATGGGCTAACCGGTATACTAAGCCTGTTCGGCAATAAAGCTATCGAACAGGTCAAGTCATATAAAAGGAGAAAATCATGAAAACGATCATAAAAACCGGCCTTATATCCGTAATTTTGATGTGTTTACTGTCGGGGTGCAGCTCATTGCCGCCCCGTACGCTCTACATGGAACCGATCGTAGGAAGCACGGAAATACATACCGCCTCTGCAAACTATGATGTGTCATACTCGATTGACGGATATTTGATGCAGCGAAAAAGAAAGGATTTTCTCAGTTTCAAAATAGATACCATGCTGTATACCTACCGTTTAGACTTTTGGGCGGATAAAGACCTTAAATCTATTTTTGATAGGTTTTTTACCATTAGTGAGATGGCTGCGGTGCATCAAAAAAAGAACGGCAGTCAATACCTCGGTGATGCAGTGCTCTATGCGTATGCATCGTTTCAGGATAAGACTGCACGGTTATCGGTGAAAAGTACGGTTCCTAACAGAGTCCGTTTCAGTTTCTTAATGAAAGACGGTGAACAATTTTTGCTGCTTGAAGGTTTTCATGCTCAGACAATCGACGGAAATTTGTCGGTTGATGATTATGTCGATGCTGTTCCTTTCCGGTATGCCGATATAAAAAAAGCGTATGATTTTTTTGCCGATACGGAAAAACGGGAGGGTATCCGCCTCAAACAGCTTCAAATTAAAAAGGCAGCAAAAAAGAAAAACAGTATACCGGCTGATACGGAATCCATTGAAACTGCCGGCAGTGTTCAGCCGCAAGAGCCGGACATAAACCCCGCGGATTTTGATGAGAACGCCGGAGAGGAGTCTTAATGACATGGCTTTGTCCAATCGTTGACTACGTATTTTTTTTGTGTTATTATTTTAAGGATATTTTATCATAAGTAAGGATGTAAATAATGAATCTTGTCCCATTGTTACAGCAAGCCGCGGCAGGCGGCGGATATATTCCACTGCTTGCACTCGGTTTAATCTTTGTTATTTTCTATGTTTTTATTATCGGCCCTCAGAAAAAAGAGCAGCGGAAAACTCAGGAAATGATTGCCGGCGTTCAAAAAGGTGATAAGATTATCACTATTGGCGGTATTCACGGTGTTATCTCTTCGGTAAAAGATACGACGATTATTTTAAAAGTTGATGAAAACTGTAAACTTGAAATGAACCGTTCTGCAATCGGCGCCGTTATATTGGATGAGAAAGCCAAAGCAAGCCGCCAGTCAAAAGCTCCGGCAAAGAAATCTCTTTTTTCTTTATTCTCAAAGAAAGAAAAAGAAGCGGTAAACTCTGAAGATGAAAAACCGCAGCCGCCTGATTTCTCCGGCGGAACAGTATAAGACCGCCGTATAAAACCATAAACCACGTACTTCCGTTTGCCGGCTGCGCCGGCGTTTTGAAGATCATTTCATTAAGGAAGTTTAGATTAGGAGATAAACATGAAAAAGCGAACGCGATTCGTGATTATTCTGGCTGTGTTAGGGCTCTGTTTTGCGTTTTTATATCCTACACTCAAATGGTATTTTTTGACCGCGAAAGAAGATAAGGCGCTTGCACTCGGTTCCAGAGAAAAAATTAAAGACTATGTCATGAACATGACAAAGGCAGATGTCGACGCACTGATTGCTGCTGCAAAAACGGGCAGTTCCGATCCGCTCGAAACCAAGTATGAGCCGTTGATCAAAGCGGCAAAAAAGAACTTAAAAAGTATCGGGAAATCGGTTCCTGCCGTATGGACTGCTGCCGAAGTGCTTGCTGCATTTCCTGAGAGTTCTGAAGAAAAAGCACGGTCGCTGATTAGTCCTATCCTTGAGGATGCATACCGCAGTAAAATATTAAGTATAAAAAATGCCCAGGCGAATGCCGTCAAACTTGGACTTGATTTGTCGGGCGGTATGAGTATTATTATTAAAGCCGATTTGAGCAGTGTGAACGGAAGCGGTGAAACGGCTGATGTGTCGGCGAAATCCGAAGCGATGAATTTGGCAATAGATACTATCGCGAGCCGTATCGATAAATTCGGTTTAACGGAACCGGTTATCCGGCAGCAGGGTGATGACCGTATTTATGTTGAAATACCCGGAGCAGCGGATACTGATAAAATCAATTCAATTATTATGGGACGTGGCTTGCTTGCATTTCATTTGGTTGATGATGATGCAACGCAGGCTTTTTACTCATACTACAGTGCAAATCCCGGTAAAACCTTTGATGCCGATTATAACCTTTTGGATCCTTCGATTATTCCGGCAGATACGAAGGTTGTCGGGGTGTACCGTAAGGATGCGTACGGGCTTGATGAGCGTGAGGGTTTTTTGGTTATAAAAAAAGAAGCTGCGCTTGAAGGAAAGCATTTGCAGCGGGTAAGCACTACAACAAATCAAACCAATGAACCCCTTGTTGTTTTTGATCTTGATAAAGAAGGTGCAGAAATATTTGCCGATGTTACGACTGTTAATCAAGGTAAACGCTTGGCGATTGTATCTGATGATAAAATAAAGTCTGCTCCTAATATTAAGGAGCCCATTACGGGAGGAAGCGGCACAATCAGCGGGTTTAGTGCTGATGAAGCCGAAAATCTAAAAACCGTATTGCGTACGGCATGGCTGAATGTCCCCTTGGAGCTGGAAAACCAGCAGGTTATTGGGGCAAGTATGGGCGAATTGGCAATCCGGCAAGGCTTAAATGCCCTAAAATGGGGACTTATTGCAGTGTTGGTGTTTATGCTGATTTGGTACCGTTCTGCCGGTTTTAACGCCTGTATCGCACAAATTTTAAATCTCTATATCGTATTTAGCGTTCTTTCAGCATTTAACCTAACACTCACTTTGCCGAGTATTGCAGGAATGATCTTAACAATCGGTATGGCTGTTGATGCGAATGTCGTCATATTTGAACGTATTAAGGAAGAGCTTGCTTTAAATAAGAGCAGAGCGGCTGCGGTTCAGGCAGGGTTTGATCACGCATTTTGGGCGATTATGGACTCTAATATTACAACCTTCATTGCAGCACTGTTCTTATCAATATTAGGAACAGGCCCCATTAAAGGGTTTGCATACAGTTTAACAATCGGGGTCGTTTCCTCGGTATTTACAGCCTTATTTGTGTCCCGTCTCATATTTGACTTCGGTACAGATATATTACAACAGAAAAAACTTCGTATTAGCTGGAGGCTGAACGCATGAAAAGCATAATTAAATTCAGCAAACTCTTTACGGTTATGGTTATTCTCAGTACTGCACTGATCATAGCCGGCATCGCAGGTTTTTTTATCAAAGGAATAAATTTCGGCATTGATTTTCAGGCCGGATTTATCGAAAAAGTACGGTTTGCGCCTTCAGCTTTTACGTTAACATACCAGGGTGAAAAAAACGTACAGGTTGCTCAAAATGCACAAGGAATAGATATAACCCTTATTTCCGTCGATTCTGAGAATAAAGTGCTTTCGTTCGGCTATGCAGAATATCCTGATATTGGGCGTTTTATTGATGCAGTACAGGAAATTGAAGGTTTAACGGTCAAATTGTCGGCAAGCCGGAATACGCCTTTGAAGGATGTCTTTATTACGTCAGAAACATCCCGCGTTACAGCTGACCCGTTCCGTGTTCACTATATTCCTGCAAATATCGAACCCATCGATGCTGATGAGGTGCGCCATGCACTGGCTTCAATTCCATCCGTTTCAGTACAGCAAGTGGGCGAGGTACAGGAGCGGATATTTCAAATCCGCTTACCGGATAACGGCACGTACGCTAATGCAAATGCTGAGTTGCGTGCGCTGGTTAATACCGCATTGATTAATAGCTATGAGGCTGATAATTTTGTAGTACTCAGTACTGATTTTGTCGGTTCCCGTTTTTCTGGTACCCTCGGACGTCAAGCCGTGTTATTGGTTCTTGGTGCATTGTGTCTTATTTTCATATATGCATTGATACGGTTTAGATGGAATTTTGCCTTGGGCGCAGTGCTTGCCCTTGTGCATGATGTTCTGATTATGTTTGCCTTTATTATTTGGTATCAGATGGAGTTTAACTCTACAACGATTGCTGCAGTATTGACTATAGTCGGCTACTCAATTAACGATACGGTTGTCGTGTTTGACCGTATCCGTGAAAATATCCGTCTTAATCCTAAACTGCCGTTGCGGGAAGTTCTTGATATAGCGCAAACGGATGTATTGGGGCGTACGATTATTACCACAGTAACCACTGCGCTTGCAGCAATTTCGCTCTATGCCTTTACGGCGGGCAGTATGAAAGATTTTGCGCTGGCGCTTTTAGTCGGCATGATAAGCGGCGTATATTCGACAATCTATATTGCGGGTGCTTGTATTACCTTTACTTCGGGTAATCAGCTTGCCGGCGACTTATTACTGGGAAAAAAGAAAGCAAGTATTTCCGGGGTAAGCGTTTAACGGTTTCAAACGGCTTATACGGTTTCTCATAAAAAACGGGCTGATCCAAGATGTGTTTGGAAACAGCCCGTTTTTATTCGTGCGGAGGGTTTAATATCTGCCGTTTTCGGCAACGCTTCTTGAGTCGTAACAAAGGGTATTAAAGCCGACTGCAACCACCTTATGAGAACAACAACCCCGATGCTTTGGCGTCGGGGTTGTTGATGTGCGCTGATTACTGAAGGTTACATACAATTCAGGCAGGCATTATGGTGTTGGGGAATCCGTGCCTTTTGTGATGATTCTAATTTTCCGCGGATTTTTTTGCCGTAGCACCTTTCCGCCGTTTGACGATTGTTTTTTGTCTGGAACACTGCCGCCTTCAGACTGTGCAGCCATACGCTGCTTTTTTGCCCGTTTTTCCTTTAGCTGCTCTTTATGTTTTTGTTCAATAAAATCTAAACTTTGGTTGAGACCCTGCAAAAAAGTTTGCATTTCATCTTGAAACACCACGATTGCATGACGATCAAACCCAGCTCCATCGGTGTTTTTGCTTTCTACAATTTGCAAAAAAACATCACCGAGCCGATTTTCTTTGACGTTAAAGAAATATGTCCGGTTTTCCACGTGAATCTGTGTGGTAAATAATTCTCCTCTGATACCCATTATCTTCCATCCTTCCCTTGAGCTTGAGCAGATAGTAGTGCATCTGCTTGCCGTACCATCTGGCCTTGCCAATTGACTAAATATTTTTCTCCTGCAGGGTTATTTCCTTTTATATCTGCAATGATGCGGAATACGGGTTCTGTGCCTGAACCCCGCATCCAGATAAATGCAATAGGATTGTGTTCTTTGGAATAAAACTGTACTTTAAGCCCGCCTTTTCCCGATAGACCGAAATCAGTAAGGTTTTCCGTAACGGTTGTACGGTTATATGAAAATACCTTGCAGGAGTGTATACCGAATTGGGTTTTTAACTGTTCTTTTTTCTGCATCCATTCTTGCGCAAAAATATGCTGATAGGCTGTTTTTAAGGCTGCATGATCCGCAGTGTGGATATGCAGTAATGCACATTTCTCTTGTGTTGATGTTGTCGTATACTGCGGCAGTGTTGCAATAACATCGGACAAGGTAAAATCACTGCGGTATTTATTCATTTGACCGGATTTTTCGCACCATATACGGAACGGGCAGTGCGTACTTTCAGTATCTTTAATGAGCAGAAGTTTAATAATAGCAAAGAGGGTATTGAGCGGATCACGGACTGCAGCAGGATAGGTAATATTGCCGCCGTTGGATCCTTCGCCAAGAATCCGCACTTTGTAACCGTATCTGCGTGCATCTTCTGCCCGGTTTACGACATTCGCTTCCCCGACTTCCGCATAGAATACTTCCGCATTTAGGGCCGCTGCAATTTCGTTGATTCGTAACGAAGTAGGGCCGTTGATAGTAACGGCAAGAGGTTCGGATGTGCTGCCGCTAAAATGTAAATAGCTTAATTCCGCCATGAGTGCGAGGGCAAACACCTCTTGTGCATCAAGCGGAAGTGCCTGCTTCGATTGCTCATCCCAATAAATAATGATGCCGCGGTCGCCGTCACAGTCAGGCATATAGCCGAACAGTGCGTTCTCCGCTCCGCCCTGTCCGCTGTTGTGCAGCGACATCAATGCATCCCGGCAGGTGAATAAATTATCTCCTTCGGGTACAATACCGTGGCTGATGCTGCCGGCTTGCTCAGATATACCGATGAGCTGCATACCGTGTTCTTCAAAAAAAGAACGGTCTACCGAGGCTGCCCGAGCACTTCCATTAAAATCGGCAACAATCGTAAAAGGTTTTCCCTTGTTTTTAAGCCCGTTGCAGACCTCCCGTATTCCGTCAAAAAAACGGTTTTGCACTGCAGGATTCGGGGAATCGGCTATTACCTCCCGTAAGAAAGATTGATATGCTGCAAGAGAGGCCTGCTTATTGACTGCTTCTCTTTCGCAAACGGTACGGTATTTTGCTAAATCGGTGTGCTGACGCAGGCCGGCAAGGGTTTCTTTCCCGGCGGCGCGGCACTTCTGAGTGAAAAGGTCTATCAGCTGCGCAGATTGACTGCCGTTGAGCACACCGCCGCTGTTTAAACCGAATTTTATTCCATTGTGTCCTATCGGGTTATGGCTTGCAGAAATATACATAAAAGCGGCTCCGATAGAGCGCGCGTATGCCATAATTTCAGGGGCGGCGGTGATGCCGGTTGCTTGAACGGAAAGGGTAGCGTTTTCGGTACAAAAGGCGGTGAGCGCTTCCTCTTGTAATAGTGCACCGGTTGGACGGCTGTCTCTTCCGATAACGATCTGTGAAATATGCGGAAACTCTGTGTGCAAAAACTCTGCAAATGCGCTGGCCGCAAGAAATGTTAGATCACGGTCGGCAGCAGAAACCGAGGGGCTTCCGTCTTGTTCATCGCCTGATTCGGCAAATACTTTCCGCCATCCTGATGCGGATAAAATCATAGTATTAAGGGCATTCTGTAGTTCTGATGTTTGCATAATAAAAAACTATAATACCACAAGAGCAGAAACAGTACAAGAACCGGAATTGTGCTGTCAGATAACTCAACCTGTGCTACTGGAGCTGCTCCTGCTCCCCGCAGTGCGGAAAAACCGCTAGGCACTATAAGAAAAATATGCTATTGTTCGGTTTATCTTTATGCTTACTGTAAAACCGCTCATCTTGAAGGAAGAAGACAGTAAAAATAATGTCTATTATACCCTCAGATGGACTGCCCTAACCGGAGCCGATAAATATAAGATTACAACAGCAGTACCGGCAGTTGCCGGTGTATATGAATTATATTATATGGACAGCCGTAAGCGGCTCAATTTATTGGCAATAACGCACGCATGGTATGGAGGCCTGAGAAGCAGATTAAGACAGGCGGTTGACCCGTTTGATACCCATGACCGTGCACTGCGGGCGCTGCTTGAAGAATGTCCGCTCTATTACCGTTATTCCTGTTCCGATTCATTCGGCGATTTATTGGATATAGTTTGGTTTTTGCATACAGTGTATTTTCCCGACGATGTGCGGGTGCAGCATTCTCAGCGGTACCGCAAAATTTTCTTGCAGGAAGAAGCTCCCGATAGAGTATATTGGTTGCCATAAATTCATCACCCGGCAGATGATGTGGGCTGCCGAAGCTAAACATTGGATTGAAAGAGTATGAGTAAACTTACAAAAGATGAAGTAATTTCGCGTGCGGCATTATTCGTCGCTTCCGTGTTCTGGGGCACTACCTTTGTTATTATCAGCAGTACGAATGATTATTTTCGGCCGGCTTTTTTAGTATTTATGCGCTGTGCTATCGGTTCATTTGTTCTTGTGTTGTTTTTTATTAAACGGCTCAGACGGCTGACCCGGAGGTATTTTTTCATTAGCGGAGCACTCGGCCTGCTGATGACTCTTGGGTATTTGCTGCAAGGCATAGCTATTACGAATGCGGGTTGTCCTCCCGGCCGCTGCGGATTTCTTGTGGCAACCTACTGTGTGTTGACCCCCTTTGTAGCCTGGGTGCTGGATAAAAAGAAGCCCGATGCGTATAACATTATTGCAGCTGTACTTTGTTTAACCGGGGTTGTTTTTATTTCATTACCCGACCTTTTGCAGGATGCCGATGTTGCGGTAAATGTCGGCGACTTATTGGCCTTGGCAAGCAGCCTCATTTTTGCGTTGTACCTTGTCTATGTGGGGCGGTATATCAATGTACTTGATCCGATGCTGTTCACAATCGGTAATCTTTTTTTCGGGGGGGTGTATGCCGGAATATACACATATTTTTTTGAAGATAATTCCGGTACGGTGTGGAATATGCACTCGATTTTTTCTGTCTTGTATCTTGCCGTTATCTGTATGGCAATTACCAATGTATTGCAGGCAGTAGGGCAGCGCCATGCCCCGCCATCCACAACAGCACTGATTTTTTCGCTTGAATCGGTGTTTGGTATTATTTTTGCTATTACCTTTTGGCATGAAGAAGTAACGCCGATGCTCCTTTTAGGCTGTTTGTTTATTTTTATTGCTATTGTCGTTTCGGAAACAAAGTTCGGATTTTTAAAGAAAAAACTCAGCAGCAGAGTATTCAAAAAGTTTTTATCCTGATAAAAAGGATTACTTGCTATGAAGACTATTAAAAAGATACTGCGGTTATGCTGGTTACTCGCTGTGTTTAGCTCAGTACTGTATGGGGAAGATGCCATACCGCAGAATGCCGATGACCCTTTTGCCGGTAAAGTGCTGAAAATGTATGTAAGCTTGCTGAATAATCCTTCTTACTGGTTTGAGGACGGCGCGTGGCGAAAAGAAGATGCCTATACATGGTTGTCCGGCGGAGATCAGGAAGTGGTTTCACCGTATCAGTTTAATACTATTAAACAGGTACAGTATTACCGGTATAAAAACATACATCCGCTTGACCCTGTGTATTATATGAAAGAAACAGGAGATTTTCTGAAACGGTTTTGTTTTTACCGTTTTACCGGTAAGACTCTTATTCCGGCGGTGGATGTTTATCTCTTCGCCTTGGATATGACAACAGGATTGATGTTTTCGTATGCGCTGCCCACCCGTTTTGAGAAAGTTTGGGGACACCGTATACCGCGTGATTGGGTTGCTATCGAAGATCATCCTTATGTACAGGAACACTTTCCGGGCAGAAAGTTTTATGAATTTGATCCTGTCGGGATTGTATCCCCGGATAATAAGATTATACTGTACGAATGGATTGTAAAACAGAACAAACGGAAAGCCGGCGATATACTTAATTACATTCCCCGGTTGGAAGACTATACTACTGAGGCTTCGGAACAGTGCCCTGGATACTCTCCGTATAAAAAGCGTATTGATGATGAGTAAAGAAAGAAAAAATAAAAACGTAACCAAGTTCCGTGTAAACAAGCCGTTCTTGATTACGTTTTTTAGCTTTGCGTGTGCGCAGGCTTAGAAGCTGCTTCGGCGGGGTTTTTCTTGTGCTATATTGACACGGATTCTCCGCCCTTCAAATTCTTTCTCATTGAGCTCGGCAATAGCGGTGTCTGCAGCTGCATCATCGGTCATTTCTACAAAGCCGAATCCTTTAGAGCGTCCGGTGAACTTATCTTTAATTACAACAGCAGATACTACCTCACCGTAATTGCCGAATAAAGCCGTTAGACCTTCATCCGTGCTTGCATAATTTAAATTTCCTACATAGATTTTTTGAGACATACTCAATCCTCTTTACCTTTGCGGTATTAAATACTGAAACCATACGGAATCGTTGCTATGAGATCCTCATTTTTATTATGATAGGTCGCTGCAAGTAACCGGAACTTTTAGCTCAAAACTTCTAACATTAACATAAATAATGATCGCGTAGACATATAACTGTACCATGCTTTGATGGCGCGGTCAAGTAAAATAATAGCAATATCGGCAGTTTCCGGTAAAAGAAATACTGCCCGTATCATTTCGGTATAGTGAATAACATACTTCTATACAGGCACCCGCCGTGCGATCCCGAGGATGGTCAGATCATCATATTGAATATCTTCTTTCATTTGCTTGTAGTAAAAATATTCATCATAAATGGGATGCGGTTCTTTCTCACGGCAATACATATCATACTGGAGAAAGTATTTACTGAGGAAGTTATCTATCTTTTTATCTACTTGTACACAGTCAAAGGATTGTGCAGTATTGTCTTTGTACATCCTGAAAGCTTTTTCAACCGAAATCAGAGCCATAACCGCATCTTCGATTGTTCCATTGCAAAAGGAGAAATCAAAATCGATTTGTTCGTATAGCACATCATTTTGCCATTTTTTTAAACTGAATGTTTTCTGTGCAAAGACTGCTTCAATAATTGCTTCCACACGGTCCTGTCCGAGTTCTTCACTATCATCACCGATAAGATGGGTTGAACCTGTTCCGGACGATTGTACAATTACGGAGTTGTCTTTTCCTTTGACTGAAGGTGTCCTCAATTTCCGTTTGGATTCTTCGATACCGTCTGTGTAGAGGAACAGCACATCTCCATAATTAAGATGCAGTTTTTCTACCGGAAAACCGCCTTTGAGATTAATGAGATCGGATGAGAAAGCTCCCGCTGCAGAACCTGACCGCAGTGTGTGGCTTTTCAACCGCTTTTCTTGTTTGTCATAAATATGGACGACATTATCACCGGCGTTGCAGAAATAAGCATCACCTGAGTACATATTGATGATACAAAGACTAAACGCTGCAAACCGACCGATAAAGCCGTGGGATTCGATAACATCGTTTATTTTGACGACAATACTGCTAAGATTGTAACCGTCGCGTTTATAATCCCAGCCTTGGAAATAGCTTTGGAAGAGGGTTGCAACTTCTACCATGATGAGGGCAGCCGGTACGCCCTTTCCTGCGACATCGCATTTAATTACCGCGTAGTGATAGGCATCAAGTTTGCGGTAGTCAAAATAATCGCCTGAAACACCGTGGGCTCCTTCGTAATAGCCGAAAAATTCCGAATAGTTATCGCGGTGGCTGCCGGTAGTCAGTTTTCTGCCTGAAGTACTGAGATCAAGCGGAATAAACATTTTCTGAATTTCTTTACCTACTTTTAGATCCTTCGTTAATGTGGCTGCTTCTACCAATCTCTCAGTCATATCATTTATCGTGGAGCCGAGCATCCCAAATTCATCGGTTGAGTGAATAACCACTGCCTTGCCGGCCAATTTTTCTTTATCATCCGTATCGCGGATCATTGCAACATGGGCTGCCAGCAGACCGATCGGCTTTACAAATAAGGAGCTTAACACCCATGCAGTACAAATTCCCAATACGAGCGCAATAAATGAGATATTGATAATAATGCGGGTCATCCTTTTGCGCTGTTGAGCCATTTGCTCAATGAGCTGATCTATTGAAATATTGGCAAATAAGATACCCTGTACGTGCTGTTCCGGATTATCGGGATTATAAAAAATCATGGGCTTATAAAATAGGTAATCGGTTCTGCTTTTTGAAAAATTTCTGACCGTGTATTC
This sequence comes from Treponema sp., assembly GCA_038397965.1. Classification (GTDB taxonomy): domain Bacteria; phylum Spirochaetota; class Spirochaetia; order Treponematales; family Treponemataceae; genus Treponema. The sequence continues at coordinate 221,168 of JARGFA010000012.1, read as the reverse complement.
GGGGTAAGAACCGAAGCCCTGATCTGCCAGGGCAGAGAGCCTGTTTTGCAGCTTTGTTTCCATCTGGCGGATGATGGCCTGAATTTCCTCATACCGTTTTAATGAACTTTCATCACTGTGAAACTCCAGCCCTTTCATTTCATGTACAAGCCCTTGAATGGATAAGGAGTATTGCTGCACGATCGTGGATGCTTCACTGTTGATGTATACCAGTTTTTGCAGAATATCATCGATGCCGTCAGGACAAAAGCGCGAAACACCGGGTATGTAATCGTATGTGCTGATAATCTTATTAATTTCGGTATAGTCTGAGGCAAGTATATAGTCTATGCCTTCTTGATTCGGTACGGCGCTTTTACCGGTTATTACGACATATTTTGCTTCATCAAGCGTAACTCTATTCAGCAAGAAGAAATCTAGGTTATTCTCACTATGATTTTGAAAATAATCATGGGTACTGAGTTCCAAATTGTCGAGTAATATTTTTGTTTTGAGGAGAAGGCCGTTTGCCAATAAGTTTTGATAAGGACGGATGACAACGATTGTGAGGGGGATGCCGATGCTGAGAATAACCGCAAGTAACAGTACAACGGTAGCAATAACAAATTTTATGCGGACACTGCTTTGTAATTTTACCGAAACCCCCGATTTTCTTTTGTCGGTGTGCATACTTCCTCCTCCTCGTGAAGAATTTTTCGGTAACCGCAGTAGGCAGTGCGATAACCAAGTCAGTTGAGCTGTTCGATAGCTTTGTTTTTGAACAGGTTTAGTATTCTCTCATTATCACTTCGGCATTATACTCTAAATAATGAAGTATAGTAAGTAGGTATCTATAAAAAAGCGTTAAAAAATATCTTCAAGTCAACAGCCCGCAAAAAGGGCCGGCATATACAGCGGTGAACATTTTGATTATACTTCCCACCTATGGAAAAAGAGTTTAAGACGGGAGGACGTACCTTTTCACCGCAGAAAGGCGTTCTGATTATTGCAGAAATAGGGACAGGCCATAACGGTGATCCGGTCAAGGCCAAAGAATTGATTGCGGCTGCAAAGCAAAGCGGTGCTGATGCCGTTAAATTTCAAATTGTATATGCCGATGAAATTCTGCATCCCGATACGGGCTTTGTAACCCTTCCTACCGGGCGGATACCGCTCTATCAGCGGTTTTGTGAGCTGGAATGTAATCCCGATTTTTATGCCGAACTTGCGGCGTACACCCGGCAACAAGGACTGCTTTTTTCCGCCTCTGCGTTCGGCCTCCGCTCTGCGGAAGAACTGCGGTGTTTGAATCCTGCGTTTGTCAAAATTGCCTCGCCCGAACTCAATCATTTTCCGCTGCTTGAACGGGTTGCTTCTTTCGGACTTCCGGTTATCCTTTCTACCGGTGTATCACGCCTCGGTGATATTGAAAAAGCGGCAGCGTGTTTGGATGCCGGAGGGCTTGCGCCTGATATGCGCGCCCTGCTGCATTGTGTAACTGCCTATCCTGCCCCTGAAACGGACTATAACACAGCCGTACTGAAAACACTGTCGGCAGTCTTTAACTGTCCTGCCGGTATCAGCGATCATTCCTTGGATCCTGCCGCTGTGCCCATTGCGGGATTGTTAAGCGGTGCGTGTATCATCGAAAAGCATATTTGCCTTTCCCGGCAGGACACCGGTTTGGATGATCCCGTTGCATTGGAGCCGGCACAGTTCACACGTATGGTGCAGATAGTGCGGCAGCTTACCGGTAAAGCCGATTCGGAAATACTGAGGGCTGCCGCCGCAGCAGGCTATAGTGAGCAGTACATACGGGCAATCATCGGTACGGGAGAAAAAAAGCTTGCTGCCGCTGAAAAGGAAAATTACGGAAAAACAAACCGGTCAATTCATTATCTGCGCGACTTGCCGGCAGGTACTGTTCTGAAACCGGAGCATCTTGCAATTCTTCGGACCGAAAAGAATTTAACGGCCGGCGAATGTCCTGCATTTTTTTCCCGTTTTATCGGGGCGGTATTGCAGCACCCGGTGAGGGGCGGGGCCGGCACCGTATTTGACGACGTTATACAGAAGCCGGAAGAAATAAGGAAATACACCGATGAATGCTGATTATTATGATACTATAGGCAGTATTTTACGCGATCGGCTGGGGACTGACGCCGATCCTTTTGAGCAGGCTGTTGAAGGCAGGCAGGGGCGGTACCGCAGTGCTGGGAATAAAATTGAGCGGCGTGTTCCGAAGCAGCAAACGTACAAGGCGCCCGAACCGGTGCGGGTTCCCGTTCCCGAAGCCTTGGTAGAAGACTTTGCCGTTCTGCAAGTGCTTCCGGGCGTTCCGCTCGAGTATTGCAAGCAGGCATGGAAACACTTACTCAAAAAATATCATCCTGATTTTATCACCGATAAAAGCAGATTGCCGGAATGCTCTGCAATTATCCGGAGAATTAACCGCTCATATAAACGCATTGAAGCATGGTTTTTAACCGGCAAGATACGGGATGATTTATCCGTATGAACATCTATTCCGGGACGGTATTCCGCGGCTTGTTTATTGCTGTTTGCTCTCTTTTTAGTCTGTATCTTTATGCAGAGAATACCGTGTACGAGTTCGGCCCCAAAACGGATAATGTTATTGTATTTACCGCATCGGCCAGTGCCGACAATGAATCGACTACAGCTACGGTACAGCTCCAAGAGTTTGCCCGTAAACTGTCCCATCAGCCGCCTGATTTTCATATTATTATTGCGATTACAAAAAATGATATTTCCGAATTGCCGGCCGATGTTCCGGTAAAGCGGTACGGCGGAATAAAACAGCTCATTCAAACACTCAACTCCTATACCAATGCTGCCGTCTGTGTTATCGGGCAGGGCAGTAAAGACCGTGTGAGGCTGACCGCAGGAACGTCCGCCGGTACCGCGCCTGCGTGGTTTTTGCAGACTGCTTACCATACCATGATGCAGGAAGCTCTGCCAGTTGATTTTTATTCAAATGCCCTGATTTTTCACCGTCTCGGGATGCTGCCGGATGATCCTGTGCTGCGTTTGTTTAATGAAGCGGCGCTCCCTGCCCTCAAAATAGAAACCAATACCGATCTTGCCGGATTTTTTACTGCATTTCCGGCAGATATTCATCACAGCATGACGAATGAATGGGATACCCATTATTTTACGCACAAAATCAATAAAAAACTTGTTATTATTACCGAACGGCATATTGTACGGATACTGATTTTCTCATCAATGCTTATTTTGCTATGGCTTGTGGTATTCAGCTTTTTGTTCGGAAAAAAGCGCGAGCAGCATCTTAAAGACCTTTTGCTGCTCTGGTGGATGCCTCTTTATTTCTTTCTGGTCAACTGCGCAGGATTTTTCCTCGGTACAAAGCTTGCTGAGCTGCTGTTTTATCTCCGTTTTTCGTCCGGTAGCGATATGAGTCTATTCCCGCTGACGGTTCTGGCATTTAAGTATTGTTTTGCCTTGTTTTTCATGCTGGTTTTTACCGCATTTAATAGAGTTATTCCGCTGCCGGCAAACCGTTTTATTTACGGGTTTATGGCACACACGGTGTGTTTGTTAAATATCTTTATTTTTTCATTTATTAACCTATCTTTTTCCATTATTTTTTTGCTGGTGTTTTTTATTTCTTTTGCCGCCTATCAGGTTAAAAATACTGTATTGCAAGGGATTCTGCTCGTTTGTTTGTTTTTTCCGGTTATTCCCTTCGCTTATCATATTTTTATTTACAGGGACTATGTATTTGATATTATATTGCACGCCAATATAGAACCGGCACTTATTTTTATTCCTTTTGATCTGTTTTTACTGAGACTTGTATTAAGTATTGATAAAAAAAGAAAGGAAAAAAAATCCCGCCGTAGGGCAAGCATTCCGATGTACTGTAAACTGGCGGGCGTACTTCTAGCTGCATTAATACTCCGGATATGTGTGATGCCGGCAGCACAGCAGCAAAGCCGGCAAGATTTTATCTTGACTCAGCGGATTACGGAAGAAGGCAGCACTGTAGTAAAAAAATATACCGGATTTTCTCAAAAAGAAGCCGCAGCAATGGAATATGTCCGAAGTGCAGCGGTTGAAACGCCGGAACATCCTGATAGCTTTTTGACGGTAAAGGCCTCATTAACGCATTATTTTGAACGGAGTATCGGCAGTATTACGCTTGATTCTTCAATACGGGCAGAAGCCGTTTCCATTACCGTCCGTGCGCAAAACGGTGTCGCTGTGTTTGAAGCGGATGCTCCCTTTGAACAAAATGCTTCCGGTGATACGGCTGTGTTTATTTCTACTCCCCGCCCTGCATTACCGCGTGTTATTCATTTTTCAGGGAAAAAAAATGCCGATTTAACGGTAACGGTAACCGTATGGTCAAAAGAAAATTATTTTAATTTGGTTCTCCCCGGACAAGAGGATGGGATGAGGCACGGCAATTTTTTACTTGAAATAACAAAGACACTGGCTCTTACCCCAGAGGACGATGAAGCCGTATGAGCTGTACTCCTGTGTTTTTTCATGTTGATTTAGATGCCTTTTTTGCCTCGGTAGAGCAGCTGGATAATCCGCACTACCGCGGAAAACCGGTGATTGTCGGGGGACTCGGCAGGCGGGGCGTGGTGTCAACCTGCTCCTATGAGGCGCGGAAATACGGTGTGCATTCCGCGATGCCGATGCTGCGTGCGCGTGCCTTATGCCCTAAAGGTATTTTTCTTAAAACCCGTATGCAGCGCTACTTTGAAAAATCAAAAGAAATTATGCGTATTTTCTATAATTTTACACCGGATATTCATCAGCTTTCGATTGATGAAGCTTTTTTGGATATGAGCGGTACGGGAAAAATCTTTGGTAGGCCTGAAGAAGCCGCGCACTTACTGAAAGACACAGTGTTCCGTACTACCGGTCTACGGGTTTCAGTCGGTGCGGCCTCAAATAAATATATTGCAAAGATTGCATCGGGAAAATCAAAGCCGGACGGCCTCTTAGTAGTTCCTGCCGGCGGGGAGGCTGCCTTTATGGCAGCCCTTCCTTTATCTGATGTCTGGGGAATCGGCGCCAAAACACGCAGCAAATTGGCGGAGGCAGGATTAACCTCTACCGCGCACGTTTTGGCACAGGAAGAAGCCCTGCTGCAGCTGATTATAGGAAATGCCGCCGGCAGTTTTTTGTACCATGCCGTCCGGGGCACTACCGCTCATATTTTTAATGAGGAGCGGCGCAGTCATTCAATCAGTACGGAGCGTACCTTTGACTATGATTTGCGCACAAAGGAAGAAGTTGAAGATGTGATTTTTGAACTCAGTGCGGAACTCATGTGCCGTATCCTAGATCAAAATATCCGCAGCCGCACGGTGTATATCAAGATCCGGTTTGCCGATTTTTCAACCGTTTCAGCCCAGCAAACCGGTGCCCTTATCAATGATTCAACCGATTTATATGAACGTGCGGCTGCTCTGTTTTTTAGCCGGGTGCACAGCGGTTTTTCGGTGCGGCTGATCGGAGTAGGCGCGGCCTCTAGTCAGGATAGCGGGCAGCTCGAGTTATTTATCTCGGAATCCGCCGCAAAAAAAAGAAGGGCTGAGGAAGCGGTGCTTAAGATTGCTAAAAAAAACACCGGTGTTAAAATCGTACAGGCGCGCCGCATTCCGCCGCACTGTACCGGCGGCGGTAAATAATCAGTGCCGGTTCATTACACCGTTTTTTCGTAAATAAAAGCCCGCTTATTTCCGAATCCCGCAAAGTGCTTTAATACGTTTGTGCGGGTAAATCCTTGTGCTTCATAGATACGTATTGCCTTATACCAATCCTCATGTACTAAAAGAATGATCCGTTCCAGTTGCGGAAAGCCTTTCAGGGTATTGTGTATGGCCGTTTTGAAAAAGGTTGAAGCGGCCCCAGCCGGCTGAGTGGTTCCAGTCTGCTGGGCGACTCCTGCCGGATCGGCACCGGCTGATGAGGTGCGGTTCCCGCCGCTCAAGGTGATTTTTTTACCGCGCAGAACCGGCAGCAGTGCAAAGGATGAAATATACAGCACGGTACCGTCCGGGCAGTGGCGTTCATGCACCGGGTGCCCCAGCGCAAATGCTTCCCCCTCAACCCCGTCATTCCGCCAAATTTCGGAGGTAAAATATCCGTAAACAGCTGCGGTACCTGCGTGTACCAAGACATGATTACAGCCTTTTGCGCCGCTCAGCCGCTCCGCAAAGACGGTCTCGCTTTCAACTATTCCGGCTGTAAAACTGTTACGTTCCACCTGCATAATACCGCTAAGGTCTGCATCTTCGGCAAGCCGCACCGTGCAGATTATTCCCGTACCTACCATCCGAGTATTTCACTCCGGTGCCGTAGACCGAGGGTACGGAGGTTTTCCTCAGTGCTTTTTGCCGGATCGCTGTGCCGGTTGAGATCTATCGAAAAACAATTCATGGAAAAATGCTGAAATACGAATACGGGAGCTTCCGCAAGGCTGCCTGCTGCGGCATAGCACTGCCGGAGTGTATTTGCGTATGCGGTAAAAAATGAGTTTTTCCGCAGTTCACCGTATCCGACGAGCCAGAGCGGGCAGTTGAGCGTCTGTTGTAACGCAGCAGTCTGTGATGCAAGCCATATTTGAGTTTCTTCAAACAGGGCGGTAAAGCCTTTATCCGCGTGCTTCAGTACCAGCCCCAGTTCTTTTGTTTTTGCAGTATGTACGGGCGTTTTATTCAGTACAATGACCTCACGCCGGAAGTCTGTATTGAGGCTAGGATTGCGTTTAAAGAACCCTTCCGCTACTTTGCCGGCCTGCCCCACAAGATACCGCTGGTTTTTATGCAGCTGTTCATTTTTCCCCGGATTATCACTGATAATAATCAATTTAATCCGGTCTGCCTGTGTTATGTCATCGAGGCTATGGTTATACACAATCGGAGTTTCAAGCGGGTAGGGGGGAGTTTTGTTTGCTATAGCCGCATCCTGCTGCAAGAGATGCAGAGGAGCCGGTTCAGTTAAAGGATACCGATTTGCCTGTGCTGCCGATTTTTCTACACAGCCGATCGGTTCTGCCGGATCGGCGTATTCATACCCGCATTGTGCAAGCCAGTGTATGCAAGCCTGTTTAAACTCGGTTCTAAAGCGGCTAAAGGCCTGCCATTCCCGTTCAGTCATATCCTAGTTCATTACCTTTTCTAAAAATACTGCACTGCGTTTTTCTTTCGGAGAGGTAAAAAATGCTTCCGGATCGGCTTCTTCAACGATAAGACCTTCGTCGATAAAGAAAATACGGTCGGCAGCTTGGCGGGCAAAACGCATCTCGTGTGTTACCACCGCCATGGTCATACCGTTTTCTGCCAGATTTTTCATAACGGCTAATACTTCGCCCACCATTTCAGGATCAAGAGCACTGGTCGGTTCATCAAACAGCAGCACCTTGGGCTTCATTGCAAGGGCGCGGACTATTGCTATCCGCTGCTTTTGTCCGCCTGAAAGTTGTGCAGGATATGCATTTTCCTTGTCTTGAAGACCGACTTGATCCAGCAAGGCCCGCGCCTCCTCCCGCGCCTGTTCTTCGGGAATCTTATTCACATGGATAGGGCTCAGGATGATATTTTCAATAACCGATTTATGCGGAAAGAGGTTAAAATGCTGAAATACCATACCGACATCTTTCCGGTATGCGTCAAGTCCGCCTTTTATTTGTGCTTTTTTGCCGGTAATTTCCCGGCCTTCAAAAAAAATTTTTCCCTGATCGGGTACCTCAAGTAAATTCAAGCACCGCAAAAAGGTGCTTTTACCCGAACCTGACGGCCCGATAATACAGACTGCTTCTCCTGCATGGATTTCCGCATCAATTCCCCGCAGTACCGGGAGGGAACCGAAGGTCTTTTTTAATCCTTCTACTTTAAGCATGGCTCATTCCTTTTTCAATCCTTGCAAGAAAGCGGGAAAGCGGGTAGGTTAAAAGAAAATAACAGAGTGCTGCTGCAAGAAGCGGTTCGAAAGGCAGAAAGGTATTCCCCCGGACGACATTTGCTTTATACATGAGATCGGCAATCCCGATAACCGAAACAATCGAAGATTCTTTGATAATTGCGACAAACTCATTTCCCAGTGTCGGCAGTGCCGTTTTAAAAGCCTGGGGAAAGATAATGTACTGTAGGGTCTGCCGGTGAGAAAGACCGAGCGACCGAGCCGCCTCTGTCTGTCCTGAGTCGATGGATTGAATACCGGAGCGGAAAATTTCGCATACGTATGCGCCTGAGTTTATTCCAAGTGCAATAACTCCCGGGATGAATTCGGGAAGCCCTATCCCGATAAAAGACGAGAGGGTTTGATTATCGTAGAACTTTATTCCTAATGCGGGAAGCCCGTAGTAGATAATGAACAGCTGTACTAACAGCGGTGTACCGCGGATAAATTCGACATATACCGCGGTAAAAAACCGCAGAGGCTTTTTACCGCTGATACGTCCAAGTACCAGCAGCATTCCAATGACACCGCCGAGAAGCACTGTTGCCAGTGCAAGCAGGACGGTGTTTTTCATTCCTGCAAGGTAGTAAATCCAGTATTTGCTTAAAAATGAAAAATTCATTGCGTGCCGTTATTGTTCGACGCTTTCAATAGCTTCGGCTACAAACCGGTTGATTTTGCCGCTGGCTTTTAAGGCCCCGATGGATTTATTCACTGCAGCGAGTAATTCCGTTTCGCCTTTTTTGACTGCCACAGCCGATCCGCCTTCCAGGTCTTGAAAGGTGTAGTCTGCCAGCATTAGATCCTTATGAACGGCAATATAGTTTTCCGCAACGGGCGCCTCAACGATAACCGCATCAATTTTACCGCTTTTGAGTTCCATAATAAGATCGGGGAGCTTCGGCAGCTCTTTTATCTGGGGATGCGGTTTGTCAATTCCCGTACCGCTGACACCTTTTATCTGCTGTTTTGCAATACCGACCTGGATACTGCCCCGCTGGGCCCCCATAAGGGTGTTTGTCAGGCTGGTAACGGAGGAGCCGTATTTATCGGCATCGGCTTTTCTGATGATAATACCGTGTTCAGCGGTATAGTATATTTCAGAAAAATCAACATTCTGTTTTCTTTCGTCCGTCGGCGTCATACCTGCCAATACCATATCTACCGACCCCGAAACAAGAGCGGCAAGCAGTCCGTCAAAATCCATATCGCGGATAACCAGTTCGGCTCCGAGATCTTTTGCGATGACACGGGCTATTTCAATGTCAAATCCGGTAATTTCATCTTTTCCGTCTTTTTGAATATGAAATTCATACGGGGGATAATCTGCACTGGTTCCCAGTATCAGTTTTTTTTCCGATTTAATAGCAGCAAATTTTGTTGCTTTTCTGTCTGCACAGGATATGAGTGCAGCGCCAATGCAAAAAATACATACAATTTTTAGTCCGAGCTTTTTCATTTTATCCATCCTTATTAATAAGCATCCGGCATCTCAATACCGTGATCGGTGTTTCTGCGGAATTGAAATATCGTCAAGTATACAAGAAAAGCCGTTATCTGCTCAAGCCGGTACAGTATTCAATTCTTGAATATGCCGTATTTACGTGATGGACAGCTTTTCTCGGTGAGATTTAACGTGAGGCAGTGCGCCGGCTTGCATAAGATGACTATTTCTTTTATACTATTCTGCGATTTTTGTTCGTTGAGAACAACGTGTCTAAAATAAAGAGAATTGTCTAAAAAATTACGGTTTTTTGACAGCCTCTTGCCGATTTAATTTTTGGAGTGTCTATGAGCGGAATAAGTATTGCTTTATTGGTGTTTTTCATCATAATTGCCTTGCTGATTGTCGGTTTAGTGTTATTGCAGAATGAAGAAGGAGATAGCTTAGGCGGCCTTTTCAGCGGCGGTTCAAATTCTGCCTTCGGTTCCCGTTCGGGAAATGTGCTGACGAAAGCGACGTATACATTAATAACGCTTTTTTTCGTTATTTCTTTTTTACTTGCGTGGCTGAATAAAAGTCCCGGCGATTCCGGTTTACAGCAGGATGCTCAGCAGCAGCAAGCGGAAAGTGCTGTAGAATGGTGGAAAGATAGTGCTCCCGCTAATACCGATGCCGGCTCATCGGATGAAACCCCCGCGCCCGGAACAGAGGTTTCCGGTAATTAATTTTTCTATTACTATACCGGGTTATAATGAAAGCAGTATAAGATCAGGCGTATTTTATCTTTGTGAATTCTCTTTTATTATGATCTGAAGAAATAGGGGCGGGAGATGAAATATTTTATTGCATTTATGAGCATAGTATTTTTCTCGATCGGTAATCTCTTTTGTGCTGATGTAGCGGCATTGTCTTTTTTTACCGAACCTGCCCTTCTTCCGCTTAATGCTGTTGTAGCCGTTGCACAGGACAGCCGTGATTGTTTGTATTTCGGCACTCATTCCGGTCTTGTGCGGTACGACGGTGTAGAATTTCAAAAATACGAACATATTCCTTTCAATAAATCAACCCTCTGTTCGAGTCAAATTCAAACGCTTTATATGGACACCGGCGATGTTCTGTGGATGGGAACGCACGGCGGGCTTGAACGGTTTGACATAAAAACCGAAACCATTACCCATTATCCCATTACAAATGATATTGTTACGGCAATATTCCGCGATTCAAAGCAGCGGTTATGGGTCGGCAGCTTAAACGGCTTGTATCTCTGTGTCGATGAGAGCAATAAAAAGTTTATTACGTTTAATAATCAGCAGCGGGTATTTTTTATCGGTAATAATGTTATCCGGTCAATAAGTGAAGATTCAAAGGGAACTATCTATGCGGCAACCTATGACGGTGTGTGGCAATATGATGAAATGAAAGGCTTTTTTAAACGGTGTACTCTTTTGCCGCCGGGATGTCCGGGGGAGCAAGGAGTGGTGTATCATTTTATTGAAGATGCAGGCACCTACTGGCTTTCGGTTTGGGGGGTCGGATTAGTCCGTATTTTTCCGGAACTGAACAGCTATGAAGTCTATCCGCTGCAAGATGCACGGATTTATTCTCTATACAATAATTTTATCTTTGACGATTATATTGCGGCCGGTACCTGGGGCGGCGGGATGTATCTGCTGAACAAGCGTACAAAGGAAGTTACCTCGTATAAGGCTGACCGTAACCTGCAAGGCTCTTTAACGAATAATGTGATATATACAATGTTTATTGACAAATATAAGATGTTATTTGTCGGAACGGGGGATATGCTCAATATTGCGGATATAAACCGTGTTTTCGGCGGTATTGCAGTGCCCTTGTATAAACAAGAAGTAAAGGTCAGAAAAAATCTTGCGGCTCTCTATGAAAATATTACCTACATTGAAGCGGATTCGGATTACGTATGGTCGGTTTCAAATAACACGATCTTCCGGTATTCTCTTCAAGACAATGATTCGGATGAATTTTCACTTAGTGCTTTGGGGATGCCGGAAGGTTCGATTATTTATACCCTAACCCTTATCAGCGATGAGCGGGCATGGGTAGGTACTAATCAAGGTCTATTCCTGTTTGATGCTGCTACCGGAGTATTTACACCGGTTACACGTTATAATGCTTTTGTGTCCGATAAACCCTCGCTTTTGGTGCGCACCATCTATCCGGATGCGGATGGAACGTTGTGGATAGGTACCTACGGCGGGGGGCTGGTGCATTTTTCTCCAAAAACGGGGATACTTAATCAATTCCGCCGCTCCAGTATGCCTTTTTCTTTAAGTAATGATATAGTCTTGTTTGTACAGCGCGACAGACGCGGGACTTTGTGGGTAGGTACCAACAAGGGATTGTGTAAGTATGTACCGGCCAAGAACGGTTTTCACTCCTATCTTTATAATGTAAATAATCCGTCCGGTGTTTCGGCAAATAGGATTGACTCGTTCTGTGAAGATTCTGCGGGACGTTTGTGGTTCGGTACGAAGGACGGCGGCATTTGCAGGCTCGATCCTGATACGGGGCTGTTCCGTACCTATACAACTGCGGACGGACTGTCCTCCAATCAAATTATCGGAATTGCCGATGTGGGCGGAGAGTTTTTATGGATTGCAACTGCAAAACATTTAAACTTATTCGATATACAAACACAAACAATCCAGATATACAATATCGAAGATATACAGCAATACAGTTATTTCTCGTGCTCTCCAGTGAGTTTACAAGACCGGAACTTAGTGTTTTTTGGAACCAACCGCGGTATACTGCAAATTTCACAAGAAAAACTCCACGCGTTTCAGTCTTATTCTATTCCGATAAAAATACGTTCGATGACGGCAAACGGTCAGCCGATAAATTTATATACGGGAGACACGCCGCTTTCGTTCAGTTATAAAACAAATGATATTGAGTTTTCTTTTTCTCCTCCGTATTCATCCCGGCTTAAAAAGACGGTTTGTGCGTATAAACTGATTGGCTTTGATAGCGATTGGATTATTGCATCGGATAAAAACTTTGCAACTTATACCAACTTACCTGCCGGCTTCTATACCTTTTGTGTCAAGAATATTGCGGATCAGGATGAAATGATCTATGACAGTATTTCTTTCAATATCAGACCGAACTTTTTAGTTTCCCCCATTATGATTTGGTTTTATATATTGATTCTTTCTTTTATTTTGTTTTCACTGTATAAAATTCATAAGCTGTACTGGCTCCAGCGGTATGCAGAGTTATTGGAAGAAAAACAGCTCGTGCTTATTCAAGATAACTTTACGCTGAAAGAGCTTTCTATGCTTGATCATTTAACCGGTATCGGGAACCGGCGCTATATTGACACCCTCGGTCCAAAACTTTGGCAGATGGCTCGTGAACATAGTGCTGCCGTTTCCGTGCTGATGTTTGATATTGACTTCTTTAAAAAATATAATGATTCGTATGGACATCAGGCAGGAGATGAACTGCTCAAGTTAATCGGCAGCGATTTAAAAAAACGCATCAGAACCGAAACCGATTTGATAGGAAGATACGGCGGTGAAGAGTTCTTAATTGTGATGTATAATTTGTTTCCCGATAAGGCTGTTCATATTGCCGACGGAATCCGGAAAGCCGTTGCAACCCTGCATGAGCGGTATCCCGGCGAGATGGAAGGTCAAGTAACCATTAGTATCGGTGTATTTTCCGGTATACCGTCTGATGAAAATTCTTTTGAAACAATGATTTATAAAGCAGACTGCGCACTCTATCATGCAAAACGGAACGGCAGGAATCAGGTTATTCTATACGATGATGCCGATGGCTGTTGCGATGATGAATGCGTTTCAAATACCGAACAGAAAAAAAATCTTACCATTCCCATCGTATCTACTCATGCGGTCGATAAAACAATGTAAAGAAAAGCGTTATCACATTACGAAAAATAAAGGAGCAGTAAATGCTTAATACTATGCGGAATATCGGCATTATGGCGCATATTGATGCCGGCAAAACTACGACAACGGAACGGATTCTGTTTTATACGGGAAAAATTCACCGGATCGGTGAAATTGACGATGGAGCTGCTGCCATGGACTGGATGCAGCAGGAGCAAGACCGCGGCATCACCATTCAAAGTGCTGCAACTACAACGTATTGGCGGAATCATCAAATCAATATTATTGATACTCCCGGGCACGTGGATTTTACTGCTGAGGTTGAACGTTCCTTGCGGGTATTGGACGGTGCAGTGGCGGTGCTGTGTGCAGTCGGCGGTGTTCAGCCGCAAACTGAAACGGTATGGCGGCAGGCCGATCACTACCGCGTTCCGCGGGTCTGCTTTGTAAATAAAATGGATAGAACCGGAGCCGATTTTTTTGCTGTTATGGAAGATGTACAGAAAAAATTTGGATGTACGGTGATGCCGCTTGAAATTCCTATCGGCAGTGCAGAGAACTTTGAGGGCGTTATTGATCTGATTACAATGGAAGAACTCCGATGGGATGCTGAAAGCGAAGGAGAAACATTTACCCGGCTGCCGGTTTCCGATACCTTACGGGCTGAGGCGGAATGCTACCGCGAAAAGATGCTCGATGTGATTTCTGCATATTCCGATACGGTAACGGAACTCATTCTTGAAGGCGCTCCGGTGCCGGCGGATCTGATAAAAAAAGAAATCCGTACAGCGGTACTGAACCGGAGCTATATCCCGTTTTTATGCGGTGCCTCACGGCGCAATACCGGTATTCAACCCTTGATAGATGCGATTGTGGATTATCTTCCTGCACCGGATGAGGTGGCTCCTGCTGAAGGTATGCAGGTGAAAAAAGCAGCACCGGTTTCCGTACCGTGTACACCCGACGGGGTTCCGGTCGGGCTGGTGTTTAAAATTCAGTATGACCGTGAGGCGGGATCCCTGTGCTATGTCCGTATGTATTCCGGAAAAATAAAGCCAGGTGAGCAGGTCTACAATGTCGGTAAAAAAAAGCGGGAACGGGTAAACCGCATCTTACGGATGCATTCCAATAAGTCTGAACCGATGGACTGCGCAGAAGCCGGGGATATTGCGGTGTTTATCGGGCTGAAACTTGCCCAAACCGGCGATACTATCGGCAGTGAGGGAATGCCGGTGCTTCTTGAATCGATGCAGTTCCCCGAACCGGTTATATCGGTAGCGATTGAACCTAAAAGTCTTTCCGAAAGCGATAAACTAAAGGAAACACTGGCGATCTTATCAAAAGAGGATCCGACTTTTATGAGCCGGGAGGATGCGGAAACCGGACAGCTCATCATTTCCGGGATGGGAGAATTGCACTTGGATGTACTAACCACCCGTATGGTGCAGGATTTTAAGGTGGAAGCCCGGATCGGTAAACCCCAGGTAACCTACCGCGAATCGGTTACCCAAAGGGTAGAACACACCGAACGCTACAGCAAGGTGCTCGGCGGGAAAGAGCAGACAGCTCAGCTTACACTCCGTGTGGAGCCGCTTGAGCGGGGGGCGGGAAATGTGTTCAAAAGTGAAGTACGGGCTGCAAGCGGCGGCAGCCGGGCGGCACATACCCTGCCGGAAGAGATTCTTGAGGCAGTGGAACAAGCTATCCGCGGTGCCTTTAATGCTGGCATACAGTACGGTTATCCCTGTACCGATATTGGGGTTACGCTGATTGCCGCCGAATATGATGAACTTACCGCAACTCCGTTTGCTTTTGAAGCTGCCGCCGCAATGGGATTTGACGAGGCGTGCCGGAAAGCTGCTCCGGAACTGCTTGAGCCGGTAATGAATGTTGACATACTCTGTCCCAAAGAGTTTGTCGGCGATGCAATGAGTCAGATGACACAGCGGGGCGGTATGGTGCTTGGAATGGATTCCAAACCGAGTATTGATATTGTTCACGCACAGGCGCCGATGGCAAAACTCTTCGGGTTCTCTACGGATCTGCGCTCGGTAACGCAGGGGCGGGCCTCTTTTACCATGACGTTCAGTCATTTTGAAATTAAAAAGGGCGGACTTGGTACCTATTAAACCTGTCCGGAACGTAACCGGCTTTTGAGACATCCCCATTGGTAGAGACTCGTCCAAGCGCTGCTGGGCCCAGCCAGCGCTGCTAGGCCCGGCCAAGCGTTGCTAGGCCTTGAGCGGGGTTATTTTGATATGGCGGATAAGGCTTCCGTCCATATCGTAGACTTGGAACATATAATCGCCGATCTGTGTTTCACAGCCCACTGCCGGTTCTTTACCGAGTACCTGCATATAGTTGTAAAGATACCCTGCAACCGTATGGCCGTAGGCCTCATCAAAATCGGCGTCAAGCCGTTTGTTTACTTCTTTAATGCTGATACCGCCGTTTACGATAAAATCCCCGCCGGTTTCATGGTTATGTACCTCAGGATCATTAAAATACTTCCGTACTGCAAACAAAATGGCAATGGACACAACACCGAGCAATGAACCTTGCATACTGCTGTGGTCTATGATGAGGGTACGGGCAATAGTATACAACAGAACCTCAATGGCGCTGCCGGGCGTATGTTTTGCAAGCATCTTTACAAACTCAATCCCGATAACCAATTCGAACACTACTGCAAGAAAGGCGGAAAAGGCCGGCACCGCAGTTCCCGTAAAGGTACCGACGATGATGGCTTTTAGTTCAGCCAGGACACGGACGCAGAGGAGCAAAATCCCGAAAATCACCACAAATGCAAGTACGATTTCCGTATAGCTTGCAAGTAAACTGACCTTCCGCCGTAAATTTTGTTTATTGAATGCGACTTTTAATTTCTTCATACGGTATTATACACTGAAATCCGTAAAAGAAAAGATTCATCTACATAAAATTTTTATTCGTGCGGAGGGTTTAATACCTGCCGTTTTCGGCAACGCTTCTTGAGTCGTAACAAAGAGTATTAAAGCCGACTGCAACCACCTTATGAGAACAACATACCCCGGTGCTTTGCGTCGGGGTTGTTGATTTCCGGGCAGGGCACAGCGGGAATACGGCAGGTATGGTCAGGTACCGGCGGAAAAACGCATTGAATAATTTTACAAAATATGACAAACTCTCGTATCTACCGATTGCGGTGCAAGGGAGCGGATATGAAATACTCTGATTCTAATAATTTAGCGATTGTGGCGTGTCCAGGCGGCAACTATTTTGCAGACGAGACAATTAAACATTTAAAGCGTATTTATGTAAAAAAATTTCATCAAAAAACAGATAAGCTGATAAAGCGGTATAATTTACAAAAAGAAAAGCTGATAACCGATATTAATTTTTATAATGACCTGTGGTCATCCCGCCTGCACCATAGCCAGGACATTGAAGAGGTGCGGGTTCCTAAGTTTAAAGTGGATGCCGATTTTACCTATTTTATGAACGGAGAGTTTAAAACCGAGATTCGTGAATGTATCCGCGGGAAAAATGTATTCATTTTTCAGGATGTAGAAAATCATTATCCGCTTTCGGTAAATGGCGGAAAAAATGAATGTGTGTTTTCGGTCAATGACCATCTTATGTCTATGATGGTTACGATTGATGCGGTACGGTATGCAGGTGCTGCCCGTATTACCCTTGTTGTGCCGGTCTATCCGTACAGCCGCCAGCATAAGAAGAAGGGACGGGAGGGCTTGACGGCCAGTATGCTCGGGCTTTTCTATGAAAAACTCGGGGTAAGCCAGATCATTACCCTTGATATTCATTCGCGGGAAATCGAAAATGCCTTTCATTCGGCACGGATAGAAAATCTTCATGCAAGCTATCAAATTATCAGTGAATTGGCAAAAATCGAAAACCTTGCCGATCCGAATGCTGAATTTGTAGTTGTTGCACCTGACAGCGGTGCGGTTGACCGCAATAAGTTTTATTCTGCGGGTTTAAAAAAACCGCTTGCGATGATCTACAAAGAGCGTGATTATTCGGTTGTTACACAGAATGCAAAGCAATCCAATATCACCTCTATTAACTTATTGGGCGATGTGAAGGGGAAAACTGCCTTTCTGGCTGATGATATGCTCGGTACCGGCGGAACGCTGTTAAAAGCAATGGAGTTCTTAAAAAGTAAGGGCGCTACAAAGGTAATTGCGGCGGTCAGTTTGCCTTTCTTTACCGGAGATGCTATCCGCCTTTTTGACGAAGCATATCAAAAGGGGCATTTTTACCGCATTATCGGAACCAATGCAGTATATCATCGGGAATTATTGGAAAAAGAGTGGTATATTTCAACCGATGTTTCCGGTTTGTTCGCACAGGCTATTTCGCGGCTCCATCACAATCAATCATTAAGCGGTTTGCTTGATAATAGAGATATCATCGAGCGGCTCTTGGCTGCTGATTCTCATAAAACCGGACAATAACAGTGCGGTGATATATGATCCGATTGTATCGGCATTCTATTTTGGGGAATCTCTAAAAATCTAACTTATTTTTTAGAGATTCCATTTTATTTGTGAGGACTCGTGTATGAAATTGCAAAAAACAATTTTCCCGCATCAGGCTGCATGGCTGAAACCTGTTATCATTTTTGTATTATTACTGATATTACTTATCCCGCTTGGTTTTATAAAGAGTCTTATTTATGATCGTGAACACTACCAGCGTAAAGCAGAAGAGTCTATTATGGAGCCTGCCGGCGGTGAGCCGGTGATTGAAGGGTTGGTTTTAGCAGTTCCCTATGAAAAACGCACCGAATATAAAACCGCTGCCGGTGATATTCAGCAGCTGAAGCATACGTATTACATTCTTCAAGTTCCTGAAACGTATGAATTTTCAGCACAGATTAATCCGTACCGCCTGTCCCGCGGAATTTTTACTGTGCCGGTTTTTAATGGAACCGTTTCATTGCAGGCTGTGTTTTCGAAATTTGCATTTACACAGTTCAATATTGAAGAAGACTGTATTTGTTATAAAGATGCGGTGCTGATTCTTGGGGTTCAGAATAAGAAGACTTTTACTGCGTATCCGGCATTGAAAATTAATGGAACGGTATTAGAAGAATCCCTTGTCAATCCTGCGGAAGCATCTCCGTTTGATAATGCAGTATATTATAATGTGCCGGAAACGCTGATACGATCGGGCTTTGCGTTAGATGGTTCGATTACGGTTCAAGGAGGAAAAAGCTTAAGTATTATTCCGCTTGCTGCCGACAATCGGTTTATTGTGAACTCTACGTGGTCTGCACCAAGTTTTTCCGGCGGTTGGCTGCCTAAAAGCCGTACGGTAACACCGGAGGGGTTTAGTGCGGATTGGAGTATTTCAGGTTTAAGTACCGTTTTTCCCCGTACATGGAATACCGAATACAGTGATACGGTTAAAAATGCTGCCGTAAAAATTGATACACCCGAAGCAGTAGCTATCGGATTTATCACCCCTATTAATCATTATGCGCAGGTAAAGCGGTGTGTAACCTATGCATTACTGTTTTTAGCCGTTCCTTTTTTAGCGATATTTTTATGTGAATTATGGTCAGCAATAAGAGTACATCCTATTCAATATTTTCTTATTGGAATTGCTGATATTCTCTTTTATCTTTTGCTCCTTTCCATATCGGAACATTTGCCGTTCGGTGTAAGTTATTTGATTGCAACGGTAAGTGTCTGTACTGTTGTCTGTTTATATGCGGCAGCTGTTTTCCGGCATTTTCGTTGGGGATTATTGTTAACGATAGTGCAAGCTATATCGTATGTGCTGCTTTTTGGAATTTTACAATCCGAAGACTATGCACTTCTTATCGGCAGTATCGGCATATTCAGTGTTGTTGCAGTTCTTATGTTTTTAACGCGGAAGATTGACTGGTATGCGAGAGACTTCACCATCAGCTTAGACCATCCGGAAAATACTGAAACCGAATAAAAGAGTAATATGCAAAGCGGTATTTTGAGTGTTGATATAGGAACTTCGTCATTAAAGGCTGCTATTATTGACGAAAACGGAACTGTTTTACACTTTGTGCGTTTTTTCTTCCCAAAACAGGTAGCTGCCTCAGACTGGATACGCGCTTTTTTTTCGGTTTGGAAAGAGCTAACGGCTGATTATCGTGTCTGCGGCATTTGTATTTCAGGGAATGGCCCATCGCTTGTTGCGGTATCTTCTCAGGCCAAAAGCACTGCCGGTATGCATCATGCCTCTTGCGCCGTTTTTGACGAGGTGATCAAAGAAGCGGAAAAAGATGTCCTTTTTTTGTGGAATGAACAGTCTGATACCGGTGCCGGACATAATCGATCCGGGGCCTCGCTGTTTTTACCGCGTATTGCCGCATTTCACAGAAAGTATCCGTCGGTACTTGCCCGGACGGATTATCTTTTTTCGGGGCCTGAATATTTACTTTTTATATTGACCGGCGAGGCTGTAACAGCCTTGCCGGATGAGCGGTATGAAGCTGTCTATTGGAGTTCCGAGGAACTGAATAAGGATGCTTATACGGCAGTACAGGAGGCTGTTCCATCTCTGAGAAAGCTGCTGCCGCCCTTTACCGCTGCCGGAACGGAAGTAGGCCGGTTTTGCGGTATTCCCGTTATTGCCGGAGTTCCCGATTTTATTGCGGCATTAATCGGGACGGGTACCTTAACGGAGGGAACCGCCTGCGATAGGGCAGGTTCCAGCGAAGGACTGAATATTTGTACCGCCGTACCCTTTAAGGCAGCAAATATCTTGCTGCTGCCGTCGGTTATGCCCGGTTTATGGAATGCTTCATTCTTGTTGCCCGTTTCCGGTTCTTCTTTTTCAGCGTTTTTGAGTACCGGCGGTTTTTCCGTTTCCGATTATGCTCAGTGTATGGAAATGATTGCGGCAGAACCTTTTAGAGCTTTAAATGATTATCCTGCCACTTTTGCAGGGCAGGGCAGAGTCTTGGTGGAAGAGCTGGGATTTAGGATACGGTACGGGTGCGATCTGCTGGAAGAAGCTGCCGGTATACACCCGGTATATACCCTTTCCGGCGGTCAGGCGCGTAATGCACGCTGGTGTCAAATGAAGGCCGATATAACCGGCAGAACCTTTGCCCTGCCGCATTGTGCGGATGCGGAATTATTGGGTAATGCTGCTCTTGCATTTTACGGCTTGGAAAAGCACAGGGAAGGCCGGCAGCGGTCTGCACTTTCGGCATGGGTACGCCAGCTTATCAGGATAGAGCGGTACTATGAGCCGGATTCGGTTTTATCCGGCCGCTATGCGGAAAAATACGCCGGGCAGGCGGTAACAAGGGGCTAACAAGCAGGTTCCGGGGATGAGTACGGGAGAATAAGATGTTACAGTATACTTTCATGCAGAATGCCTTTATCGTATCTTTTTTTATTGGTATTCTCTGCCCGCTTATCGGGATTTTTTTGGTATTACGGCGGTATTCGATGATAGGGGATACCCTTGCTCATGCTTCATTAACAGGAATAACCCTTGCACTTATTACGGGAGCAAACCCGATCCTCGGCGCCTTTTTGTTTACCTCTGCTGCCGGTGCCTTAATTGAGGTATTGCGGGGCTTTTTTAAAGAGTACAGTGATCTGATTCTGTCGATTGTGCTTTCGCTGAGTGTCGGGATTGCGATTACTGTTATGAGTTCCGGTCTAGTACGCACCAATGCGGAGGCTTATTTATTCGGCAGTGTCTTGACCGTATCCCTCACCGATGTGTTTACCGTCATCATATTAAGTTTTTGTGCCGTAACCGTGCTTGCCGTTTTGTATCATCAACTGCTGTATATTACTTTTGATGAAGAAATTGCGCAGGTTGCCGGTATACGGGTAAAAGCAATCAATTATATTTTTTCGATTTTAGTTGCAGCAACCATTGCCGTTTCAATTAAAATTGTGGGTATTTTGGTACTCAGTTCGATGATTGCCTTACCGGTAGCAGCTGCACTCCAGCTGCGTGTGGGGTTTAAAAAAACGGTGCTGTTTTCCATTTGCTTCGGTATTGCCGATGTGATGCTTGGGTTAATCTGTTCGTATTATTTGAATGTTGCACCGGGAGGGTTTACTGCGCTTGTTTCGGTGTTTATGCTGCTTTTTGTGCTGGGGTTTAAAAAAATCGGGGCTGTGGGGGGAAAGGGCCGGAGTAGAAAAGGGTACGGTTCATTCTCCCGGCACTAAGGAACTAAAATCCGCCGCTGACGGCCCCGGCGTTTCCGCCGGGAGTTTTTACTACCGTACATTAATTATTTTTGATTTTTTCTTCGGTAATATAGCTTGTTTCAAATCCTTCAATTTTTTGTATGTTTTTCAGCCAATACTTTGCTTCGGTGTTGTTATTAAAGGGCCCTACTCTGACACGGTGGGTTAAGCCCGAAGCGGTTTGCTTGGTGAAAATTTCAACCTTCATGTGCTGTGCAGCGAGTTTATCGCGTGCACGTTCGGCATTAATCCGGCTTGCAAGCGAGGCTGTCTGCACCCAGTACATTGTTTGCACTTTTGGGGCAGCGGGCTTTGCAGCAGGTTTTGTTTTAGGCTTTGCTGCTGCCGGCTGCACCGATTTTTTTTCGGTTATTTTTTTCGGCTGAGGCTGTACCGTAGGTTTCTTTTCTTGTACGGCTGCTGCCGGCTGAGGGGCAGGGGTTTCAGCGCCCTTTTCTGCACCCGTGTCTATGCCGATTTGCTCGGCCAGTTCTTTAGGCAGACCTGAAATTTCGGGTTCTTTTACCTGAGCTGTTAAACCGGAAACATCAATATCTTTTGTAAGGCTGCCTTGTCCGTCCGTTGAGATAATATTAAGATTGATAATATTTCCTGTTGCCGGCGGGGCATTTTTATCCAATCCTGCAATTTTTTCAGGGTCGCGCGCCCACATATCAGGGTCTACGGCTGTATTGGTATAACCGTTATCCTCATAGGGAATGGTTTCTCCGCCTGCTTGGGCGGTTGTGCTGTTCCGCGCCGGTGAATATAAAAACAGTGCAATACCGAAAATAACCAATACAAATAAGCTTACCGAAAGGATAACCCATAAAATTTTCTTTTGTTCCATAGCTGTCCTCAAAAACCCTTTTCCTGCAGTATCCGATCAATCTTTCCTTTTAAAGAATGTAATGTTCCTGCATTTTTCACCCTTACAATATCGGCATTTTGTAAAAGGTATTGAGATAAGAAATGTTTTTGCTGCAAAAAACGGAGCGCTATCCGGTATACAGATACCTTATCTCTTTTTTTACAGCGGATGAACCGTATAAGAAAAGGGGCGTGAATATACAGGATGAACCGGCACTCGGCGGCAAGAGAGGTCTTATGGAGGGTCGGGGCATTCAGTACAATGGGAACATCCGGTGCGGTTTCAAGCAGTCCGCGAATGAGACGGCGTATCTCCGCTTCTATCTTAGGCAGGATAAAGGCTTCATGGGCTGCTAAGAGGGTGCTGTCGGAGAACAGTAAGGCTCCTAAGGCTTTTCTATCAAGAGACCCGTCGCTTGCTGCAAGGCTGAGTCCCTTGCGCGCCGCATCGGCAGCATACCGTGAAATAAGATCGCCCTGCTGTTCTTGCAGTACCCGATGGGTAAGATCATCCGCATCTATAATATTGAAGCCTTTTTCTGCAAGGAAGCGTGCTGCGGCGTTTTTTCCGGCACCGGATTGACCTGCAAGTCCGATAAGATAGGGGGGCGTGTGTTTCATACCAATACCTCGTTTTTTTACAGTAGTTTTTTTTCCGAAAATGAACAAGATACTGCCGGCAGATCAGACTTAAAGTTTGCGGAGGGTTTTCCGATAAAGAAATGAATACAGGTATTCCCAGATTCTTGATATGCAGGAGTGATTATGCGGAAAGTATGCACTATACTTATTCTGACAGTGTTGACAGCGGCGGTCTATGCCGGTGATATTGCCAATTTCGTTAATTTAGGTTTTTCTGCCGACGGCTCAAAGTTTGCATTCGGACAGCACGGATTACAGGATAAAACCTACCGTGCATACGCCGAAATTTATGCTGTCGATATTGAACAAAACAGTTTTTTACCGAACGGGATTTTTAAAACCTCGCCTTCAAAACAGACTGAAGGTAAAGAGAGCCGTGTTACCTTTCTTGCCCTACAAAACAGGGCGCAGGCAGCCTTGAGTAAGTGGAATATTTCAGAATCCCGTCAAGGCAGGGTGCTGTATGCACAGACCGAAGCGACTGCCGGGAATGAAACCCTCTTTTTCCGCGACTTTCAAACCGGCGATGAATATACGGTTGTCCTTCATACCGCACAAAAATCAAAAACGGAAAGTTCATTTTATCTTACCGTGGACAAAACAAAACCGAACGGTTCAAAAGTTACGCAGCAGGTAGGCAGACCCGATTATATCAGGAGCGGTGTAAAAAATTATGCCGTCAAAAAGATTCTCATTGATGATGCGGCACACGCACTTGTCTTTATTATTGAAAAACATGAATATAATTCAGCCGGCGATTCATTCCGGTTTATGGTTGAAACGGCGCTGCTTCGATAATCCTGTGTTTGATTCCGTTAAAGGTGTTGTTCTTAATAAGAAAGGTGAATCACTATGGTATCCCGTAAAATCAAAACAAACCTCTGCGGTGTTTTTGCCGTATTTTTTTTAGCTACCTCCTTTCCTTTTTCACGGATAGCCTTACAGCAGTTTAGTCCGTACTCACTCGGATTTTTGCGTTGTGCAATCGCAAGTGTGATGTTTGTGATTATCGGAAGATATAAATCTATCCGGTTTCCCCGCAAGCTGTATGATATGGTGTTGCTTTTTCTTTCGGGTGCAACGGGGTACGGCATTTATTTGCTGCTTTTTAATAAAGGAATCCAAACAATTACTTCCGCAACCTCAAGTATTATTATTGCAACAACCCCAATTATGACCGCCTGTGCCGCTGCTGTCTTGTATAAAGAAAAAATCAGTAAGATCGGGATTGTTTCAATAGCGGTATCTTTTTGCGGTGTACTTATTATTATTTTATGGTCTGGAGTTTTATCGGTTAATACCGGGGTGCTGTGGACCTTTGCTGCGGCTATTCTTGCAACGGTTTATAATTTGGTGAATAGAACCTTGTCCCGTATGCAGTACACCTCGGTTGAAATCATTACCTATAGTATGATCTGTGGCGCACTGATACTGCTGCCCTTTGCCGGACAAGGCGTACACGAGATGGTGCAGGCAGACGGTAAACATCTCGGTGCGTTACTCTTTTTGGGGGTAGTAACGAGCGGTGCCGGTTTCTTTTTATTGACAAAGGGTATTGAGATTGCCGAAAAAACTACCGATGTAACCAACTATCTGTTTGCCGGCCCCTTTGTTGCAACAATTCTTGGCTATCTTATGCTGGGAGAAACATTAACTGCGGGAACCGCACTCGGAGGTTCGCTGATTATTGTAGGCATTATTTTGTTTGCATTGAAAGGAACCGCCGCACACTAAGGAGAAACATATGAAGAAATTGATTGCAGTATTAACTGTAACCGTCTTTTTTACCGGCTTGATATTTTGTGAAGAGGCTGCTAAAGAAAGCGATAAGGTACGCTACGCGGCGCATATTACCGCCGCTGTTACCTTTCCGTTGGGTGCGCAGCTGAATGTGAGCGAAGTGATCAAAGTACCTGTGATGAACTTTAATACGGCGCTGACCCGCGGAAACAATATCGCGTTTAAGATTGGGGCGGAACTGACGCCCATCACCTTGGAAGGAAAGTTTGATATTATCTGGACACCTATTGCCTTTCTCGAATTATATGCAGGTGCCGGAATCGGTTCGGGCTGGACGATTAAAAAACTGCACGGCTTATCCGTTACTACTGCGGATGCTTCCGGTAGAACCGTTAAAACACCCGTTAATTTTAAACGCCCCTTTTATTCGGTCAATTTCGGCGGTGCTTTTCAGTTTGACCTCGGCGCCCTTATTCCTACTCCGTGGACTCATGTGGTCTTTAGGATTGATCAGTATGCACTGTACCGGGGTCTTGCCGGTGTTGACCGCTACGCTTCATGGATCTATAAAAACGATGCAGGAATGAACAGGAACGGCTTTACCTACTGCGGTACCTATTTGATTGGATATCAAATGCCTCTGCCTCTGAGCCTTATTGCGCTGCGGGTAGAAACCGAAAAAACCTTTTATGCGGTTCCTTCCGGTTTGGATAAACGCGATTGGGGAGAAGATCAATACTACGTTGCCTTCGGGCCCGTGCTGAACTTTACCGCAGCAAAAATCCTGAATATTATGCTTGTGGCTCAGTGGGAAACCTTGCTTTCGTATAAAGAAGCGGACAGGTTCTACCAAAATCAGAAAATTGACCGGAATAAAAAGCCGCTCATCGGCTTTAAACGGGTTGGGGTTATTTTCGATATTAAAATCCCGCATAACTAGATCGGTCTTAACCCGAACCGTTTGAACGGAAGCCGGGGCTTGAGTTGCCGAAAAACTAATGAACTGCCGGATAACTCAAGCCCGCTATTTAAAAATCTTATACCTTAAACTTCTTTACCTCATCCGCGAGCGCTGTAATACTGGTTTTATTTCTTTGAGTGATTTCATTGACTTCCTGTACGGATGTATTGATATAGGCGGCTCCGGAACTCATCTCATCCATATTGTCTGTGATAACGCGGGTTAAATTATCAAGCGTTGTCATTTCTTTTGCCGCCTTTTCCCCGCCTTTCAGCATCTCCAAGGCTCCGCTATTGACTTCAACCGTTACAAGATTAATGTTTTTAATGGCAGCCAAGACTTCTCTACTTGCATTTTCCTGTTCCCGCATCGCTTCGGTTAGCTGATTACTCATCATTTTAACCTGTTCCGAAAGGGTGAAAATAACGTTAAACTTATCTTCGACCGTATGTGCCGAATTGGACAGAATTTCAATTTCACTGCTTAACTGCTTGAGGGTTGTAGTAATTGTTTTGCCCTGCATACTCGATTCTTCTGCCAATTTTCTAATTTCATCGGCAACAACCGCAAATCCTTTTCCCGCTTCTCCGGCATGGGCTGCTTCGATAGCTGCATTCATTGCAAGCAAGTTGGTTTGACTGGCGATATGCTGAATAACACTGCTGGCTTCCATTAAACTGCCTGACTCTTCGGCAATCTGCTGCGTAATGGCATTTGAACTCACTAAGGTGTCTTTACCGTCGGAGGTTGCCGAGGCAAGCGCTTTAATCGAGTCATCGGTCTTTTCCAGAGTCTTGGTAATTGATGCGATATTTGCAACCATCTCTTCGATTGCCGAGGAGGATTCCGCTACGCTGGAAGCCTGCGTTTCGATGCTGTTATTTAACTGCTTAATCGTATGAATAATTTCTTCGATTGTTGCCGCCGTTTCGGTAACACTGGACGCTTGGGTGAAAACATTCCGCTTTACTCCCTCAATATGCTGACTGATCTCATTGGCAGCTCCCGCAGTTTCGGACATATTCCGTGCGAGTTCATCACCGATTTCCTGCATGGTATTGGTATTTCTGTCAACAGATTGTATTGAAGTTCTGATCTTACCGATGGTTTCGTTAAAATATGCTGCCAGGTCTCTAATTTCATCCTTACCCGCAAGCGGCAGGCTGACGGTTAAATCGCCTTCACCCTGTGCAATGTTTTTTAAGGCATCCGCTACATTTGTCAAAGGCCGCACAATTCTATTAGTAACAATCAATACTGTTATGAATGCGATTAAAAGAATGGACATACCGGTTCCATACATGGTTCTATTAAGGGTTTGTACCGCACTTAAAAATTCTTTTTCAGGAGCGCGGATGATGACAACCCAGTTGTTTTCCATTTTTTTTCCGGCTGCGAATTGCGGTTCCGATTCGTGTAAACACGTTCCATGCACAATTGTGTTTGAGTTAAAGGCGCGCTCGACAATTGCTGCCAATGAGGCACTATCCGGGTCTTTTTGCGCATCATCACGGATATTTATTTTTGCAGCAACCCGTTTAAAATCCCGATCCCCGATAATTTTACGGCTGTTTCCTATAATGAAAGCCGAACCGCTTTTACCGACAACTACTTTTTTGCAAATATCAGATAGGTATGCAGCATCTATATCGACTGAAAAAAAGCCCACAACCTGCGCATTTGTTCCGTAAATGGGTACTGCATAAGAACTGAGAAATATGTCATTACCGATAGGGAAGGGTTCCGAGAAATACCGGTTGCCCTGTATTACGGATTGATACCACGGTTCGTTACCGCAAAAAAAACTGCTGCCGTCCACTCTGATCAGATTTCCGTCTAAACCGGCCATACCGTAGTTTTTTACCGTGCTTCTCCGTTTGACCAAATATTCAATTGCTTTCAGCCGCATTTCAATGGTGATGCTTTCATCGGCGAGCGTAGGATTGGCGGCAAGACCTTCAAGCCAGAAGAAAAATTCCTCCATTTCAAAGTCAATTTTTTCCGCTGTTGCTGCCGCTTTATCCTGCAAATATTCTATAACACTTGCCGTTATCGCTTTCCGTGCAATGCGTTCAGCCAATACCGTCTGTACGATTGACGCTGCAAAGATGAAGGTAACAAAAATAATGATCAGTTTTCTCCGTAACCCGAGCTGTTTTATTTTCATAATGTACACAAAACTCCTTCTAAATACATTGTTCCGTTTTCCTGTGGCTGGAAACGGCGGCACAGATTCTGGCGAAATGTATGAATCTGCGTAATATTCTGGCATTGTTATTGAAAACTTTTTCTTGGTATGCAGGGGCAGTGCTGATTGCGGTACTATGGGCTGCCGAGAAGACACATCCGGCATTCTCAGGTTAAAAATAAACCATTGTGCAGCCGTGATTTAAAAATATATATAAGTAGATTTTCCATTATCCTGATGTCAAGCGGAACAATCAAACGCTATCAAAGAATGCTGGATACCCTGCCGATGTGCAGTATTGTATCTTGTCCGCATGATTTTGTCTACAGCAAAATTGGCATTGATTTTGCTCCCGGTACAGTGAGAGCGTGCAGGCGTACTGCGTGCTCATAGTACCCCCGGAATAAGGAGGAGTGTATGCAGCAAAGGATCATAGATGCGATTTTAACGGATTTTGTATGTACGGAGAAAAAAAAGCGGGCGGTCGATACGCTTTTTCAGTATCTCTATTTTAATCTGGGTGAATTCGGTATTTATTATGCAGAGGAAGATGCCCGCAGTGATTTTTTGCTGTGGCTCTATCCCAAGCTGCCGGGGATAATCGGGAAATATAATTCCGAACTGTCGGTATTTTTTACGTATCTCAGAATGTCGGTTAAATTTCATTGGCAGCTTTTTGAACGGAAAAACCGGCAGCAAGCATCCTACACGGATATTGCAGAGCATGAACAGCAGCACACGGCAGAATACAAAATGGAAGAAAATGCATCGGTACAAAATTATGAGCTGTATGCCGCAAGTCCCCTGCCTGACTATAAGATTTCGCCGGAAAAAGAGCAGGCTATCAAGCGGACAATTCTTTGGGAGTCTAAAAAGAAACAGCTCTATCAGCGGCGGCTTTTACTGCTTGCCTGTAAATCATGTTTTTTTATTGATGAACATTTTATCAACCATCTCGCCGCTGCGCTTGAAATGCCGGCACAAGACATCAGAGCAGCCGTTGATGAAGCAAAAAAACAAGCTGCGGCGAAGGAGGCTGCATACGCCGATTTGGCAGCCAAGCGTGACTTTTATTATATGCGGTATAAAAGTGCCTCCGTGCAGCTGTGTGCGGTTGACACGGCGCATACAGCTCTCTATGCACGGCTTAAGGTTCAGCAATCATACAATTATACCCTCTGGCAGCGTTATTTGAAGCGTACACAGGAGTATCAGCGTGTGCCCAGCAACAGAAAGCTGGCAAAACAGTTCGGCCTTTCCCGAGGCACCGTTGATAACAATCTTGCAGCGGTCAAAAAAGCGTGTTATTGTGAACCATGAAAATTTATTTAGCAAGCGGCAACCGGCATAAAAAAGAAGAGTTTGCTGCAATTTTACCCGGATATGATATCCGTATACCGGCTGATGAAGGGATTGTTTTTGATCCTGAGGAAACGGGCGCTTCTTTCTTGGAAAATGCCTTATTGAAGGCCCGTGCATTGTACCGGTGTGTGCGGGCGCCGGTGATAGCCGATGATTCAGGGCTCTGTGTGGATGCACTGGATGGAAAACCGGGAATATATTCGGCTCGTTATGGTACGGAAAACGGGATTGCATTAACTGCCGCTGAAAAAAACCGTTTGATTCTCACACAGATGCACGGTATACGGAACCGCACCTGCCGTTTTGTATGCTGCATTGCCGTTGTGCTGGAACATGACCGGTTTTTTACCGTACAGGAAACGTTTGAAGGGCTGATTGCAGAAAGCGGCAGCGGTGAAGGCGGGTTCGGCTATGATCCGATCGTATATATTCCTGCGCTCGGCAAGACGGTGGCTGAATTGACGGCTGCTGAAAAAAACAGATGGTCGCACCGGGGGAAGGCTGGAAGGGCTGCCGCACGGTTTTTATCGGAATAGCCGGATACCGTCGGCAGAGCTTTTAGCAAGGAGCGTGTCAAAGACTGAGCAATTCTTTGACACGCCGGTTATTACAATTTTGAGTTTTCTTTAATAAAGGCTAATAGGGGGTTCAGTTCGGTAAAGGCGACACCTGTTACCGTATCTGCGCAGCCGTAATAAACCGCAATCCGTCCGGTCGGCTCATCGTACAGCGCTGCACAGGGAAAGGCCACATTCGGCACATCGCCTACGCACTCATACAAAGTCTGCGGTGAAAGCAAATAAGGTTCGGTGCGGTATTTTACCTTCCACGGCTCATCCAAATCCAGCACTGCCGCGCCGAAACTGTAGACATAGCCGTTACAGGAGGTCAGTACACCGTGATAAAATAATAGCCAGCCTTCTGCCGTTTCTATCGGTACCGGCCCTGCGCCGATCTTTGTAGACTGCCACCAGCCGCGCGGCGCCATCACATGGCGGTGCTTGCCCCAATACACAAGGTCGGGGGATTCGCTGTAGAAAATATCACCGAAAGCCGTATGGCCGGTATCGCTTGGGCGCGAAAGCATTGCGTATTTACCGTTAATCTTGCGCGGAAACAGCACACCGTTCCGGTTATAGGGTAAAAAGGCATTTTCAAGCTGGGTAAAGGTTTTAAAATCAAAGGTGTATGCGATGCCGATGGTTGGTCCATGATAGCCGTTACACCAGGTTACATAGTACCGGTCTTCAATAAAACACACCCGCGGGTCATACCCGTATTCAAACTGCCCGATTTCGGGATCGGCGCCTTCAAATACCAGCGGCTCTTCATCAATCGTCCAGTGCATACCGTCTTTGCTGAAACCCGCATGAAGTACCATTTCCCGCCGCTTATCATCGCAGCGGAATACCCCTGCATACCCGTCGTTAAACGGGACTACCGCACTGTTAAAAATGCTGTTACTCCGCTTAATTGCATTCCGCTTAATAATGGGATTGCCCGAATACCGCCACAGTACATCACTGCAATCGGCCGGCCGGTCTTCCCAGGGAAAGGGTCTAACCGCATTGTTTGTATTCATTTTGTCCGCTCCTTTACTGCTATACATATTTTATCGGGATACTGAGCATATGTGTTATATTCTGAATTGCCTGCTCTGCGTTCATCCATACACAAAAGTATACTATATGAAACCGGCTTTGTCAGCTGTTCCGCTTTCCGGCAATACCGCTGCCAAAAAAGTCAATGGAAACGGAGGCTGTATACTTGCGGGTATACTTTATAAAAAATCTTTGTTATATTATGCTGACTCTGGTGTTTTATTGTTTTTTATGTTAAGGTCTGTCGCAAAAATCGGCAGGAATGATATTATGAAATTGATTGAATTTATTAATTTAGGCGGGCCGCTCAACTGGGTGCTTGCCGCGGTCTTATGCTTTTGTTTTTGCCAGTGCCTTGAGCGCAGCATATATTTTTTTCAAACGCGGAAAGGTTCAAAAAACGATGCGCTCAAACGGCTGCACTCAAAGGCCGCAGCGCTTTCAAAACTTCCTGAAACACAACGGCAAAAAGAATTGATGAAAGAAAGTACCATTTTGTATTATGAAATGAACCGCGGGCTGTGGCTGCTCAATGTTATCAGCGCGGTTTCGCCGTCCATAGGCTTGTTGGGTACGGTTACCGGCCTTATCGGCTCGTTTGCGAAGATGGCGGAAGCAGGCGCTGCGGTAAATATTCAAGATTTATCCGGCGGTATCTGGGAAGCGATGCTGACTACGGCATTCGGTATGATCATTTCTATTCCCGCTGTGCTGTGTTACCGTATGTTCAAGCGTATTATTGAAAAGCGCATGATGTATATTGAGCTGTATGCTGAAGAACACGGGGAAGCGGCGCGGGAAAAAGAGGGAGACCGCTAATGTTCAAACGTGATTTTTTATCCCGTCATGAAGAAGATCTTGTTGTAAATATCACATCGCTTATAGACGTCATTTTTATTTTGCTCATATTTTTTATGGTGTCTACTCAGTTTAAAAGAAGTTCGCTGCCGCTTGATTTGCCACAAAGCGAGGACACAACACAAGAACAAAACACCACAAAAGTACTCGCCGTTACTGCGAATGCAATAGAATTAGACGGCAGCGCCGTTACGCTTGAAACACTGCAAGGAGAACTTACCGGTTTATATGCACAGAATCCCGAGCTTGCGCTCTCACTTGAATGCGAGCGGACAGTTGATTTTGAACGCATCGTACAAATACTGACAAAAATACAGGCGGCAGGAATAAGCCGCATCGGAATTGTGCATGACCCGCTGGATTAGCTCCGCATTGTGCACAATGGTGCTTGTTGCCGTACTATTTTGTTTGCCTGTGTGGGACATCCGAAGCGCTGCGGCAGTATCGAACATTTCCAATATAGCGGCGTCTACAATGTCAGAAGTACACATAGTCAAACGCATCCCCAAGAAAGCGCCTCCTCCCGTACAAAAGCAAAAGGTACAGCCTAAACGCATTCCCGCAATTCCGGCACCGCCTGCAGAACCTGTTCCCGTACCGGAATCTGAACCGGCAGAACCCGAGGCAGCGGAGGAACCTATTGAACCGGATGAAACGCCGAGCGAAGAAAGGCCCGATAATACTTCCGAATCCGACTCCAGTACGGACAATACCGGTGATACACCCTCTGTACCCGGCACTGAAAATTCATTTGCCGATACAGAGAATGCGAACGCTATCGCAGCATATAAATCCTACGCGCTTGGGCGCATTGCGTCAAAAAAAAGATATCCGTATCGGGCGCGCGCAAACGGTTTTGAAGGAAGAGTGCGCGTACGCATCGTCATTAATCCTGACGGTACGCTTGCCCACACGGACATTCTTGAACCGTCGGAATACGAACTTTTAAACAATGCCTGCCTTACCGCAATAAAAAAAGCAGCACCTTTTAAAAAAATGACCGGCGGGATGAGTGCTATGACGCTGTCCTTTGTGATGGATTTTTCTTTACAGTAAGCACTGTGTATGCTGCACAGATCCTGTCCGGTCTGCTTACATTTTTATGTGTGCAGCGGCTTATTCTTTCATGCCGCGTTAGGGGGTGTTGATTTTTTAAAAATCCTATTGCATAAAAGAAAGAAATCTTCTAAACTCAAAGTAAGTTGTTGCTAACTAATGACAACTATCACTAACTAAAAATGGGTAAGTTTTTGAAACGATGTATTCTGTTCTGCATTGTATGTTTTTCTCTCGCACTTTTGTTTTCGCAGGAAGCGGAAGACGATGTGATTACTGTTAATGCGGAAAAAATTGAACAAGAAATTGATGATTCGGTTGAGCAAAAACGGACAATTACAGATGATGCGATACGGAAATCCGGCGCCAAAACAGTGGGCGATGCCCTACGAACGCTGCCTGATGTTACGGTAAGCACCGCTACGGCGGGTAATGCCAACGAATCTGTAACGATGCAGGGACTCGGTAACGGGTATGTAAAAATTATGATAGACGGGGTGAGTGTTTCAACTGATATCTCCGGGGCAACGCCGATTTTTCAGATTCCCGTTGAAAACATCGAACGTATTGAAGTTATCAAAGGTGCCGATTCCGTCTTATACGGAAGCGAAGCAATGGGCGGTATTATCCATATTATAACAAAACAAAACAAAACAGGTGCCGTAGAAGAACAGTCTAAAAGCGCCGAAAAACCAAAGATTACCATTGCCGGCGGCCTTACCGAAGAAATCGGTTTTATGCCCTTGCTATTGGGATGGAAAAATTATGCTGCGGGCAATCTTTCCATTGCGGGACGGCATATTTCAAATATGCTGGTCGGCAGTTTTGATTATCATCCCGGTAAACAACGGACAGGATACGATGCGCTTGCCGGAAAAATTACCTATTACGAAAACCCAAAAAAACTGCAAGGATTTGTACGTAACACATTTGCATGGAATGATTCGTGGGGATCCGCCGGCATATACGGCTTGTATACCGGTTCAAAGCAGGTAAGCAATTACACAAAAACGGGATTTGACAAAGGTTCCGATCTGACCTATGCCGCTCAGCGCGGAGAACTCGGCGTTACGGGAAAATACATTCACGGAGAAAAGTTTTATCTCGACAGCTTTGTTGCGGGGAAAGTATACTTTTTAGATACCGTATATACTGTCAAAGCAGGCCTTTATTCATCTTCAAAAGCAACCCATTCCGTTGCCTTTGACACTGAATTCGATATGCGCGCTCATTGGCTGCCGAATACGGTCAACGATGTAACCTTCGGTGTAAATACGGTGCTCACCTCTATGGGCGGTTCCGCCTTTAAAAAAAGAAAGTATGCTTTAGAAACGGCCGTGTTTGTACAAGATGTGATTTCGTTGCTCGAAGGAAAACTGACGCTTGTTCCCGGCGCCCGCTTTACCCTTGCACCGAGTATTCAGGGAAGCGGCGTTATCTATATGGGCACGCCCAAGTTTAGTATCAAATACAATCCGGCTGAAACCATCGCACTCAGATTCAGCTACGGGATGGGATATAAGATTCCGTCCTTAAAACAAAAATACTGGATTTTCAGACATAGCTACGCACCCGGTTTAGGGAATTTTATCCTGTACGGAAATCCGAAACTGATCCCCGAAAAATCTCACAGTTTTAATATCGGCGTTGAACAGAATGTAAAAAACCTGTTCACATTTTCCATCGGCGGCTACTTTAACTACATCCGCGACCTGATTGATAGCGTTGTTACCGATCGTTTTTCTTCCCCGCAAATACGCGAGTATCGAAATGTGGACAAAGCGATAACATACGGCGGCGATTTTGCAATGGGAACGGATATGGACAGATTTAAAACAAAAATCGGATATGCCTATACGGGCGCAAAATTCTTTGATGCACCGGCTGCCCGGTGGGAAAACCTTGCGCTGCGCGTCAATCATAGGGTAACTGTATATATGTCATACCGTATTCCCGTTATCGAAACGGAAATAGGACTTACTCTGCAATGGAATTCGCCGCAGCTTTTGACGGCAAAAACAAAATACTATACGCCGGACTATCTTATGGCAGCTCTTGATATTTCAAAGAAGTTTTTGGATGAGCGGTTTGAAGTGTATACCGCCTTGGATAACATGCTCAACAATCTTCACTTTATCAAGGGGACAAACAACGAAACGCAAAAACAGTATTACGGCCTTACCGACGGTATTGTCTTGCGTGTCGGAGGAAAATATACGTTCAAAAATTAAAACAGAGACACTTTTACAAAAGTTCAAGGAGGTTTTATGAAAAACATAGTGCGTTCTTTTCAAAAAGCGGGAGGCTTAGCTGTGTCTACAGTGCTGGCCTTTTTCCTTATTTCCTGTTCGAATGGCGTACAGGAGTTAAAAGATTATGATATTTCCGCAATTTACGGATATACGTTTTACGGAAATATTACCGCTTCAAACGGCGACACTTTAAAGCCCTCTCTTATCTTATACGGCAATGAGCGGGCTGATTGGAATATGAGCGTGAACGGAATGAATGTCAATCAGTTCTATTATTATGTCGTTAAAAATTCGGCAAGCAATTACACCCTCTATTGGTTCGGCGGATCGGACTACGGAGCTATGTTGACCAAGGACAAGTCAAAGGCCGCAATGACCGTTCAGATCGGCATAAACTCCCCGGATGAGATCGTTATTTTGCTTACCGGTGACGGTCTTACCGGTATCGGCGCGATGCAAGGTGTGCGCGTGCCCATGACAAAGCAAACAGCAATTCCGAAAAACACCGATGCACCCGCAATAGCCTTTGATCCGAGCATTCAGGATATAACGATTGAAGTTCCCGGCGGTGCAGCTGATGCCGATTGGGACGGTTCTGCTTCATATACCGGAACGTTTGACTATCTGGTCGGGCCTGAAGGAAAATTGGCACGGGGACACGGAACATGTGGAAAGGATTCCAACGGCAATGAAATTACTCCGGCAATCGGCATCAATAAGAATGCCCCCGGCTCGCACACGGTAACGCTGAAGGTGCACCGTTTTGCCTATACGCAGCAAATGACCATCGAAGGGTTCAGCCTTTCAGGCGTTAAAGTGTTTAAAGCCGGAAACGTCTCTTATCTTACATTTGCCGCACCGTCCCTTACGGCAAAGCGGGCCGACGGTTCAAACATCACATTAAAAGACGTTACAGCACATGGGAAACTCGAAAACGGAAAATTAACTTTGCGAGTTTCGTTTAAACCGGGCGCAATGCCCTTTCCGATTGTGGAGGTATTTAAAAGTAATTAACACCTAGTAATTATCATTTATAGGAGGTTTTTATGAAAAAGGTGTTTTTGGTGATGGCGGTATTGACTGCCGTCATTATCGGTTTAACCGGCTGTGACCAACCGGGAAATCCTAAAGCAAAATCCGGTGACGGAGGCGGCAATACATCTATCGTCCCTTCTGTTTCGCAGAGTGAACTGTACGGTTCATATTGGGGGCAAGCGAAAGTCGCCGGCGAAAAGTATGATATGTGTATCGTCGTAAAAGCCGACAAGGCCGAGCTGCACAGCGATATGATGGGATTTACTTATGAAGTTGTAACATACAAAGACGAAGGGAACGGAAGATGGGCGGTCGGCTGTTACCACAAGGGAGAAGACACGTCAAAGCCGTCAACTCATGTCAGGCTGAAAATCGATACAACAAAAACACCGTTCAGCTGTAAGCCGAATATCATCCCGATGGGCGCCATAGCACAGTTTTTATACTGTAATAAGGGAGAAGATTATGACGGCAGATACAAATACTAATACAATTAAGGAGCCTATCATGAAGCACATTACTGCAATACGGACAATAAAACTGTTCGCCCTTACCTGTCTGGCACTTGCCGCACTGAGCTTTGCCGGCTGCGATAATATGGCCGGAGGCGGCTCAAAAAAACCGGATACGCCGTCAGGCATCACCCCTTATACGGCGGGCGGTGTGAAATTTAACATGGTGCGGATCGCCTCAGTAACAAACGGCAGTGTCGGTCATGAAGATATCGGAGATAATGAGGTGCATACGGTTAATTTGACCGCATACACGATCGGTGAAACCGAAGTAACACAGGCACTGTACGAAGCGGTTATGGGTAAAAATCCGAGTTTTTTTAACAATACCGGAATGCAGCCCTTTGGAGAAGAGGTAGAAGGAGAAGAGCGGCCGCAGTTTGATACGAATCCCGCTTCGGGCGAGGTACAAAAAAATCGTCCCGTAGAACAGGTAAACTGGTATCATGCGATAGCATTTTGCAATAAGCTCAGCCTTAAACTCGGTCTTGAGCCATGCTATACGGTAAAAAAGGACGGTGTACCCATAGATTTTGCAAGCCTCGCCTATGACGAGATTCCTATATCAAACAATACGGCAGCCGCATCTTGGAACGACGCCGCATTGGATATGAGCAAAAACGGTTTCCGCCTGCCGACCGAAGCCGAATGGGAGTGGGCTGCTAAAGGCGGCACCGACGACAAATGGGCGGGAACGAATGAGGAAGAAAAACTTAAAGACTATGCCTGGTACGACGAGAATGCCGGTATGAAAACCCATGAAGTCAAAAAGAAAAAACCGAACGGCTACGGCTTATATGATATGTCAGGAAATGTGTTTGAATGGTGCTGGGACTGGGCCGTACACAAAACTCCTCAAGCCGGTCAGACCGACCCGACCGGCGAGATTCCGCCTAAGGAAGACCAGAAATCCCGCATAGCCCGCGGCGGCCCTTGGATGATGCTTTCGGATGCACAGTCCCGCGCATACCGCTTTGGTCCGTATTTGGATGATGAGACTCCTCTTACGGGACTTCGTGTGGTAAAACGGTAATAAACGAAGAATGAGGAAAGGGGCTATCTAAAACAATACGTTTCCTGACAACCCCGTGTAGTCAAGAAATTGACAAGGAGGTCAATTTCTTGACGTTGACTTAATTTAAAACGTGTCTGGCTAGCGTTAGTCAGACGATGAAGCCGAAAAAACAATCAAGTTTTGATACACTACTCACTTCCCTATACTTGTTCTATCGCCGCTTCGGAGCATAAGAACCGCCGGAAAATTCTTTATTCGTGCGGAGGCTTTAATACCCCACGCTCTGCGTCGGGGTATGTTGATTGTTTGTATCCCTATTTAAAAAGCAGATAATAATCGCTATTATAGCCGTACCTAAGGCATAAGAGCTTTGAAAGGGGCTGTTTCTAACGGTGTACTTATAACAATGTACAAATGCTGTTATAATATGTCGTAAGCAGTACGGAGCGGAGGCAGAATATGTCCTATTTACGGAAACTACCCATCGGGGTACAGAGTTTTGAAGTGCTGAGAAAAGAAGGTTTTATCTATGTCGATAAGACCGAATTTATCTGGAAGTTAGTAACTGAAAGCCGTGTACATTTTTTAAGCCGCCCGCGCCGGTTCGGTAAGAGCTTATTTCTTTCAACGCTCAAGGCCTACTTTCTTGGACAAAAAGAATTGTTTAAAGGGCTTGCCATAGAAAAGCTTGAAGATAGTCAAGCCGGTAAGCGGGATATCTGGCAGGAGTATCCGGTGCTGTATCTGGACTTTAATAGCGGGATATATACCAACGAAGGAGCGCTGATATCAAACATTGAGTTTTTTTTTAAACAATATGAAGAATTATACGCTATTGAGCCGCTTGATAGTATTCCAAAACGCTTTGAAAATCTTATCCGCCGTGCGTATGAAAAGACAGGGAAGCAGGTGGTAGTGTTAGTAGACGAATACGACAAGCCCTTGCTTGAAACCATGTCCGGCAATGATGAACTGAACGAAACGTACCGCAAGATACTGAAAGGCTTTTACGGGGTGATAAAGTCAAGTGATGAATATCTGCGTTTTGCGTTTTTAACGGGAGTAACAAAGTTCAGCAAGGTCAGTATTTTTAGCGATTTAAACAACTTGCGTGATATTTCCCTTGAAGAAGACTATGCCGGTATCTGCGGGGTAAGCGGAGAGGAACTGAAAGAGTGCTTTCAGCCGGAAATACAGGTTTTGGGTGAACGGCAACAGATGAGCTATGACCAAACACTTGCGGCCTTAAAGCAGCGGTATGACGGGTATCACTTTCACCCTGACAAAGAAGGTATGTACAATCCGTTCAGCTTATTGAATGCCTTTGCCAAACGTGAATTCGGCAGCTATTGGTTTGCGACTGGAACGCCGACATTTCTGGTTGATTACCTTAAAATAGCCTACTACCATATTCCCGATCTTGACGGCAATGTGCAGCTGAATGAGGCAGGGCTTGAAACCTACCGGGCCGATACCATTAATCCGCTGCCCATTTTATTTCAATCAGGGTATCTGACAATTAAAGACTATGATAGGGAGTATCAGCTGTACCGCTTAGGGTTTCCGAATGACGAGGTGCGGTACGGTTTTTTGTATAACTTGATGCCCGCCTATACCGCAATCACGCCTGATAAGACGGGGGTATCGGTAATGGAATTTACGAAAGCGGTAAAACAAGGTGATGTCGATGTGTTTATGGAAAAGATGAAAGGGATTATATCGGGCATTCCCTACGATAGTGTAACGGAAAAGAATTTAGCCTTACGGGAACAGAATTACCAAGCGGCGGTGTATTTGGTGTTTGCCTTGATGAACCAGTTTGTACACACGGAGGTACAGTGTTCAACGGGAAGAATAGACTGCACGGTGGAAGTGCCGGATAAAATATATATCTTTGAATTTAAACTCATCTCAAACGGTTCAGCGGAAGATGCACTAAAGCAGATACGGGAAAAGGGGTATGCGGATAGGTATGCCGGAAGCGGGAAGAAGGTTATGGCCATAGGAGCAAGTTTTGACGGAGAAAAGCGCACGATAAAGGAGTGGGTTGCGGATGGGATAATTCATAATTAATCACAAGTGCTAAGGTGGTGCAATATGGAACTTACACGGAAGCTACCCATCGGAGTACAGAATTTTGAAGTGCTGAGGAAAGAAGATTTTATCTGTGTCGATAAGACCGAATTTATCTGGAAGTTAGTAACTGAAAGCCGTGTACATTTTTAAGCCGCCCGCGCAGGTTCGGTAAGAGCTTGCTTCTTTCAACGCTCAAGGCCTACTTTCTTGGACAAAAAGAATTGTTTAAAGGGCTTGCCATAGAAAAGCTTGAAGATAGTCAAGCCGGTACGCGGGATATCTGGCAGGAATATCCGGTGCTGCGACTGAGCAGTGCACGAAATGCCTCAGGGGCGTTTAACTCATCGTCCAAGAATTGACAAGGATGTCCATTCAGAAGCCGACAGGATGTCGGCTTGTTTCACACAGTAGCGATGTTTGAGGCGAATCCTCAAACTCGCGTCCAAGAATTGCCATGGACGGCAAATTCAGAACGGACAGGATGTCCGTGATTTCAAGCAGTAGTGAGTTTTGAGCTAAGCTCAAAACTCATCGTCCAACAGTGTCCAAGGATGGACTATCAGTTCGCCCACGGATAGGTGTTTAACTCATCAGAATCGAGTTTACGCAGTAAACTCGTGTCCAAGAATTGACAAGGACGTCAATTCTTGGACATATTACCACGTAGGACGGCAGGCGGTCATAATACGCAGGGCGCGGTTGTAATGAACTGCTTGCGGTTCGAGGGTTTTATCCATTTCGGGACAGGGATCAAGCCGGCCTTCTTCAAGTTCGTCAATCTTTTCAATCGTGCCTTGTACATAGCCGGTAATAACATCCTGTGCCGTTTCAAGCCGCATAATCATCGAACCGAACCGGTGATCAAGAACATCAACACCGAATGCGCTGCATTCGTCCATCCACACTCTGCGGCGTGCCTTCGCGGTTTCCATCATGACTTTTTTAAGCGGTTCTATCTTTTTTTCGATGAGCACCTGCAAGGCTGCTTTATCATTCTTGTGATA
Source organism: Treponema sp. (assembly GCA_038397965.1). Lineage (GTDB taxonomy): Bacteria > Spirochaetota > Spirochaetia > Treponematales > Treponemataceae > Treponema. The sequence continues at coordinate 180,511 of JARGFA010000012.1, read as the reverse complement.
GGCCTCCCAAATATCAAGCGGGAGCCGCCACTTATAGTACAAGGTACGCATCATTAAAGCATAGAATTCTGCAATGTGCTGTTGTAACGGACACGAGCTTTGCACAGCATCTTCTGCAAAAGCTTTTTCAAGTTTTAGATAGATTGCATCCATATCACTCGTCAGCGTCCTAATATAGTGAAGAAACTTCGAGGCAAGCGGATCTTGGTATAAAAGGTATTTTGATGGTGTGATGTCGTAGGCTTTACCCGTACAGCCTTCAAACAGGTCAGGTTCACCTTGCCGCATCCATTGTGCAAATGTCATGCCGGTGTACAGCTGCAAATACCGGTCAAACTCTTCTTCAATGTACTCAGGATGGCAGTCAAGGTAGGCATAGAGAACAAGTCCGAACAGGCTGGTATATAAAGGCGCTTCACTGCCGTCATCACCCCATGCAGTGGTAATAACCGTTTTCATATTTTCTTGGCGGCACGCGGCAAGGGCTGCGATAGAGGTATCAAGCGTCTTTTTATGATGAGGAGTATAGCCTGTCCACCGCCATGCCCCGCCTGCAAACATGGTTTGTTTAGCGATTGCCCGGCGCTGTTTAATGCGGGCTGCATAGTGATCGCGGGAAGTATTATAATAATCCCAGTACATCAGGCCGACATCATCGGGAATGCTGAATTTGGGATCATCTTTGATATTTGAATAATGCATAAAAAACATATCATCCCAAATAATGGGATTAAAGCCGTATTTCTTACACAGGCCTTTCATAAAATCAAGGTGTTCCAGCATAATGTGCGGCTTAGGTTTTAACCCGTTTTCATCTAGATACCGTCCCCGTCCGAGATTATAGGCTTCATCCATACCAATATGAATAGTATCGGTAGAAAACGCCTTCCGCAGCGAGGCAATCATCCGCTCAAGCAGCGCCTTTACATCAGGGTGCCCAATATTCAAAACGGTTTCGATGTCTTTGTATTTATATTCCGCCGCTTCCCAGATTAAGAATTGATCAAAGTGTGCAAGGGTTTGAATACAGGGGACCAGCTCTACACCGAAGAGTTTTGCATACGCATCCGCTTCCTGTAAGTCTTTAATGGAATAACGTCCGCGGAGTGCTCCAAAATACGGCTCTCCTTCTACTTCATACACATCTTCCATATAGAGCATGAACCAGGAGTGTCCCATAAAGGCCATTTCACGGATCAGCTGTTTAAGCATGGGGATGTGTGCAACCGCATTACGGGACAGGTCGAGCATGAGGCCGTTTTTTTCAAAATAGTGTTCTTTACGGAATTCCAAAGCTTTCTGTGCGGCAGAGCCGGTATACAGTGCTGCATCGTCAACCGTTTGACTGTTCAGCAAAAGCATGGACAGCCCAAAATAAAAATGCGGCAAGGAATTTGCACTGATTTCGCATACCCCGTCCTTAAAGACGGCGGTAACGGCGGCGTCAGCCGTTTTAACAAATACCACCGGGATACCGTCCGCACACAGTGTAAGCGGATAGTCCTGTGCCAACTCCGTTACCCCTTGAGCCGTACCTGAATCAAGGCGGGCAATGTTGAGCTTTAATGGTTTTATCATAGTTTCTCCTCAAGGCTAAAAACGTCAGATATTATAAGCTATTTATATCATGTTTATATGCCTCTTGGATATGGTATACAGACGAATGCCGCGGGAAAGGAGGACTGTTTAAAAAACGGAAGAGGCCGCCCAACAGCAGGGTGTTCAGCAGCCTCTGTCAGTACACATTATTTAAGCGGTACAGCGGCAGCACTCCGTAAAGCACCGGCGCTGTATCACCTCGAACGGTTAAAAACCTACGGTTACTTCTTTAAAAATACATTTACTTGCTTCTGACATTCGGCAATGATGGTATCAATACCGGCTGTTTTGAGCTGGCTGATCATATCTTTCAATGCCTCATCAGTGTCGCGGGCGCCGGTCAAAAGTTCGGCTTTGTTGCTTTCATATACCTGACGGCAGTTTGCAAGTTCGGTTTCAAATTTTGAAGTGTCAAGCTGGAAGCCGAGCATGACCGACGGTTTTGCCTTACTGTTCAGATTCTTTACTTCTGCCCACTGATTTACGGTGTCGGAGGCTAAGAGGGAAACATTGAAGAAGGTGGCCTGTGCATAACCTGCCATACTCCATGCTTCTACTGTTTTTTCAACCCGCTTTTCACCTTTTACGTCAACATAGTTAAAGTTAACTCCTTCTTCTCCAAAATAGAACATATCGCGGAGTTTGGTGTCGGTATTGAGCAGTTCAAGGAAAGCAACTGCCTTTTCAGGATATTTACTGTTCACCGAAACGCTATTGATTGAACCCTGTACTGTGGCATTCATCAAAAGAGTCGGGCAGAACTGGGAAACAACTGCTTCTGCATTGCGCTGCGGACCCCAAACGGTTTTTGCAGCAAGCGGCCAGCCTTGTGCGATACCGCAGATGGTTCCGGGAGCGGGAACTTCACGTGCAGTAAAGGCGTCTTTATTGATAATACCGTTCTGGTACATTTTGCGGATAATGGTGAGTTGATCACGGATGTCTGTTTGCTCAAATACATTTACCACCTTGGCAGATTTATCGTCATACCGTACACCAACACCGATAGAACCTAACCCGATATTGTCATACAGAGAGAAAATCTGATAGACACCGCCGTTATTTAAGGGGAAACTCGGTTTTTTCTCGCCCTGTGCAATTTTTTCCAAGACCGGATAGGCATCCGCCAAGGAATTGATTTTTTCGTAATCCTTAATGCCGTACTTGTCGAGCATTGCCTTATCCCAGACAAAGTACTGGGTCATGGAAGAATCTTTGTAAGTGGGAATACCGTAGAGTTTTCCGTTGACGGTACAGGCTTTGAAATAGTCGGCGGGAATAAGAGCCTTGAGTTTGGCAGCCTTATCAACATATTTGCGGATATCCATCAGAGCGCCCATGGTAATATCGTTCATAAGTGTGCCGTCATTTCCGAAAATAATGTCGAAGGGTTCATTTGAGGTAAGAATGATGTTACGCCGTGAATCCCAATCGCCCCAACTGATAACTTCAACATCAATCTTGGCACCGATTTTCGGTTCGATATAAGCATTAACCTTTTCGGCCCATGCCTTATAGTTTTTCGGCATACCGCTGCCGATCAACACCCATTTGAGTGTCGGGGTTTGTCCCGCTGCTTGACTACTGTCCTGTCCGCCCATTGCGGATACAGCTGCGATAGTCAGCATTACACATGAAAAAAGCGCTATGAACTTTTTTTGCATTTCTTTTCCTCCTATGCAAACGATGTATTTTGAACACTTATAGTGCAGTGTTCACCAAAAGGGAGCAGTCCCTATACTGGTCTTAGTGGATAATATCTAGCCTTTCACGGCACCGATGGTTAGACCGGAAATAAAGTATTTTTGAAAGAACGGATAAGCGCAGGCAATCGGGGTGATGACGACAACCGCAATAGCCATCCGTACACCGTTCGTCGGCATATTTGCAATATACTGCTGCAGCGATACGCCTGCCGCCGGGTTGCTCGCGATGTAATCAATATCAGCTTGCAGTTTCATCAGCATAGTCTGCAAGGGGATCAAATTCGGGTTGCTGATGTAAAGGGAGGCTTGAAACCAGTCGTTCCAATAACCGAAACTGGCAAATAAGGCCATTGTTGCAATAACCGGTGTTGAAAGCGGCAGAACAATTCCTCCGTAAATACGCAGTTGGCTTGCTCCGTCAATCCGCGCAGATTCAATAACCGATTCCGGAATGGTCGATTTAAAAAATGACCGGCAGATAATGATATTAAACGAGCTGATCAGCAGCGGTAAAATCATTGACCAGATCGTATCCCGCAAATGGAGTATGTTGATATTTACTACAAACGAGGCCACCATACCGCCTGAAAAAATCATCGGGATAAAGATCATGTAGGTTAAAAACCCCTTCATCTTGTACTGCGGCCGGGAAAGGACGTATCCCATTGAAGTGGTCAGCATAACACTAATGAAGGTACCGATAAGGGTGTTTGACAGAGAAATGCCGAAAGAGCGGAGCATGGTAGCCCGTTCATTCCATAAAAACCGGTATGCCTCCAATGAAAATTTTTTCGGTATTAAATGATAGCTGTAGAGCCGGATGGCTTCTTCATCCGAAATGGAAATCATCAGTACTAAAATAAAGGGTATGATAGCGGCGAGGGCAAGAATAATAAAAATAATATTGAAAATAATATTTGTTGTTTCGGATATTTTATTTGTCATTACCTATTCCTTAAATGAGCGCATTTTCCGGCTCAAGTTTTTTAATCAGCCAGTTTGCCAGTAATATGGTAATACAGCAGGCTACCGACTGCATGGCGGTTACTGCCGAAATCATGCCGATAGGTGCCCCCGTCCGCAGTGCCTGATAGACGTATGTATCAAGTGTCGATACGGTATTTGCCAAGCTACCCGGGATTTGCTGGGTAACCTGATAAAAGAGGCCGAAATCGGTATAGAAAATTTTTCCAACGCTGAGAATAAACATAACCGTAATGATCGGTTTTAGTGAAGGCAGAGTAATGTGTATAATTTGCTGAAACTTTGTTGCCCCGTCTATTGCGGCTGCTTCATAGTAGCTTTTATCAATACCGGTTATTTGCGCCAAATATACGATCATTCCGTACCCGGTATTTTTCCATAGGCCGGTTGCTATCAGTATAGCAGGCCACCATTTCGGTTCCGCATACCAGTTAATTGCTTCTCCGCCGTTCGCAATGAGAAAACGGTTTAAAATACCGCTTTCGGCATTTAAGAATACATAGACAATATAGCTGACGATAACCCATGACATAAAGAACGGGAAAAACATCATCGTTTGATATATTTTTGACTTCCACCGGCTGTACAATTCATTAATCATAATTGCCAGTATAACGGGGATAACAATACCGAGTATGATAAAAACAATATTATAAGCAAGAGTATTACGCAGCAAAACCGCAATCTTATTTGCTTTTAAGATGAATTCAAAATTTTTAAATCCGGCATTCGGGCTGACCAGCAAACTGTACACAAAGCTCCTGCCTGCTTGGACACGATATGTCTTAAAAGCGATTAAAATACCGAACATCGGTAAAAAACAAAATAAGGCATACCAGATGACGGTGGGCAGAGCGAGAAAGGTTAATTCCGTATCATCGGTAGTCCATTTTTTCTTTTTCTTTAGCTGCATCATGTTCTCCATCACTATTTTTTAAACATTATAGGGGATATTTGAAAAGCGCTACACTGTTTTGACATCCCGGTAATAAGCATACCATACTATTTTGTTCTTTGCAAATAGATTCCTATTTTATCAAAAACGGTGTGTTCTGAAACTATTAAAAAACACGTGATCGGGATGCGGTTGTCCTGAAATGGAGAGCCGCAGGTATTGAATCGCCTGCACGAATAAAATATAATTGCTCCTCCAGTAATCCAAAAATAAATTACAATACTCTAATCACTGTATTTAAATGAGGAGAAAAGAACGGTGGGTACTCAGACAGCACAGCTCTTGCATCATGGGAAAGGTACGCGGAAATATTCCATTCAATTGAGGCTTACCTTTATCATCTCATGCATTTTTACTATTTTTATCGCAGGTATCGGAATTTTTATTTCAATTTCAATTAAAAACTTGTGGTACCGGCAAACCGTCCGGTATGCTGAGCAATTAACATTGCACTATGTGCAGGAAATAACTGCTATTATGCAAAATGTCTATGACACAAACCGTGCAGTTACAAAAAGTTTTGAAGTATGCAGTGAGATACCTCCCGATTTCCGCCGTGAATATTGCAATATACTACAAAAAAAAATACTCCAGGAAAATCCCGGATTTATTGATATTTGGACCGTTATGGAGCCGAACGCTCTTGATAACCGTGATGAACAATACAAAAATACCGCTTTCCATGATAAAACCGGCCGGTATATCCCTTACTTTACCCAAATTGATTCCGTCATTTCGCTTTCTGCGCTTACCGATTATGAAAAGAGTTTTTGGTATAATGAACCCTTGCATTCACAACACGGTGTGCTGATAGAACCGAATGAATATGAATTACAAGGTAAACGGATGACGGTTGCCGGTACTGCCTATCCGGTTTTTAATTCGGATAATAAAGCAATCGGAGTGGTCGGTATTGACTTTAGTCTTGATTCTATGCAGCAGATGTTATCAAATATCAAACTCTATGAAACGGGGTTTCTGATGCTGATCTCCGAAAAAAACACAGTGATAAGTCATGCGGATACGTCTTTGATTTCAAAAAGCTATCCTCTTTTTTCCGATTCCCAGTTTCAGCATACTGTCGCTGCTGCCCGAAAAAGTTTACAGCCTATTACGCATATCAGTACCGTAAATGGGAAAGAAGTTATAGAATTGTTTATTCCTTTTAAAATCGGCAAGGCTGATAATGTGTGGTTTGCCGGTGCTCATATCGCTTTGAACGAGGCTTTAAAAGAAGGGAGGATGCTAAATATTCGGATTGTGATATTCCTTATTTGTGTAGAAATACTTATTTTACTCATTTTGTATTATGTGATTCACAATATAATGAAGCGGATTTTGCAAATGCTTCCGTTTTTACGGCATATCTCCGAAGGAGATTTTACCGTACGGGTACCTATTGCCGGTAATGACGAAATTACCGGTTTATCGGAATATTTCAATCATACGATTATGACTATCGGTGCCTCCATCCGGACAATCAACGAAAACACGTGTATCATGAACACAGTCGGTTCAGAGCTTGCCGATAATATGACGGAAACGGCAAGTGCAGTCAATGAAATAAGTACAAATATTGACGGTATTAAGCAGCAGGCGCTTACACAGGCGGCAAGTGTTACCGAAACGGCGGCAACGGTCGAAGAAATTATCCGCACCATTAAGCAGCTCAATATCGGTATTGAACACCAAAGCGGGAGTGTAGCACAATCTTCTTCTGCGGTTGAAGAAATGACGGCGAATATTACTTCTATTACCCAAACACTTGGTAAAACCGATGATGTTATTAAAACGCTTGCAGATGCTACTGCGGAAGGCAGAGAAATGATTACGATGTCAAATACCGTAACACAAAAGATTGCCGAAGAATCCGGAAGTTTAATTGAAGCCTCAAGTGTTATTCAGCATATTGCAAGCCAAACAAATCTTCTTGCAATGAATGCCGCTATTGAAGCCGCTCATGCAGGCGAATCGGGCAAAGGTTTTGCCGTTGTTGCCGATGAGATACGAAAACTGGCAGAAGAATCGAGTGTGCAAGGTAAAACAATTACGCAAACGCTGAAAGTGCTGAGTAGCGAGATAGAAACCTTATCACAGTCTGCAAAAACTGCCGGCGAAAAATTTAATGTTATTTTTAATCTTTCCGGACAAGTTAAGGAAATGAGCCATAATCTGATGGAAGCAATGAGGGAACAAGAAAACGGCAGCCGGGAAGTGCTTGCCGCAATGAGGACAATCAATGCCGTTACAGCAGAGGTACAATTAAGCTCACAGGAAATGCTGAGAGGCGGGGAAGGGGTTGCCGAAGAGATGAGAAAGCTTGACAATATGACTCACTCGATTGCAGGGAGTATGAATGAAATGGCTTCGGGTGCAATCCAGATCCGCAATGCCGTTCAGACGGTACATGAAATCAGCCGGAAGAATAAACAGAGTATCGAAAATCTTGCGGCAGAGGTTGATAAGTTTAAGATATAGTACAATACTGCCGGATTATTTATTCCAATATGCATGAATATCTTGACCGGCCGTGCTTTCCGTCAGGGTTAAAAAGAGTTCTTCCAGTGTGCTGTCTTCTCCGCGCTGTGCTTGCAGTTCCGGCAGAGTGCCGCAAAACACCAGGTTTCCTTTCCTGATGACGGCGAGGCGGCTGCATATTTTTTCGGCAATTTCCATAATATGTGTGGAAAAAAACACCGTGTTCCCCTGTGCTGCATACTCTTGCATCAATTTTTTTAGGCGGAAGGCCGATTGCGGATCAAGGCCTACGATCGGCTCATCCAGTATCCACAGCGCCGGCTCATGTAAAAGGCTTGCACAGATCAAAAGTTTTTGCTTCATACCGTGAGAAAAGCTGCCGATACGGGCTGCTAAAGCGGTGTCAATTTCAAACAGTGCGGTGTATTTTTCTATTCGGTGTTTTCTGTCTGCCGCAGAAATACCGTAGACATCTGCCGAAAAATTCAGATACTCGATAGCTTTAAATTGAGTAAAAACTTCAGGGTTATCGGTAACATAGCCGATCTTCCGTTTTGCTTCGAGCGGGGCACTGTGTATATCCGCGCCGTCAATCAGAATATGTCCTGAATCGGGGGTCAGTACCCCGGTCAGCATTTTAATGAAGGTGGTTTTTCCTGCTCCGTTCGGCCCTAAAAAACCGAAGATTTCGCCGCTTTTTACTTCAAAAGAAACAGTATCAACTGCTTTACCGGCAGAGCGGGAGTATGTTTTTGAAATGTTCCGTACAGAAAGCATTTGAAGGCTGCCTTAGTTATGAGTGACGGTAATGCCTTCCCCGCCGTGCATTTTCACCGGTTCATCCAACTCAATCTTGATAACGGTCATCTGAGGATGACAATCTGCCTTATCGACATAAATCCACAATTCCCCCGGAATGTTAAACCATGGCACGCCGCCGTGTATATCGGAGCGGCATTCTTTACCTGAATGGAGCAGACTTATCTTTTTTGTTTGATTGCACAGCCCTTTAAGGCAGACAGCTTCCTGCGGAGCGGCGCGTACAAAAAGGTAGATGTTTTTTTTATCCTTGGAAAGTGTACTGCCGCCTGCATAGTACCGGAGCATCAGCCCTTCGCGGGTTCCGTACACCGCTTCTCCGTGCTGCCGCAGCCAGCGGCCGAGATAGCGGAGTGTTTCTTCCTGACGCTCATCAACCGTGCCGTCTTCACGCGGGCCGATGTCGAGGAGCATATTTCCTCCCATACTTATGCAGTCGACGAACATCTGTAAAATTTGATGAGGTGATTTATAATGATTGTCCCGTCCCTGATACCCCCATGAATCGTTAATGGTCGTGCAAAATTCCCACGGACCTTCCGGACGGGTAATAGGCAACCCCTGTTCAGGCGTTTTATAGTCTCCATGCCCTTGCAGCCGCGAATTGATGATGAGGTCAGGCTGCATCGAAAGCAGGTATTGTTTAAATTCAGGCAGTTCCCATTGGCGGGCACTCCGCTCCCAGTCGCCGTCAAACCACAAAAGGTCTATTTTTCCGTAACCTGTCAGCAGCTCGTTCAGCTGATTGCGGTTGAACTGCATAAACCGCTTCCATTTTTCCGGATGCTGTACCCCGTCTGCCGGGTTAGAAAACGGGTTAATCCCATCCAAACGATCGGGGACTGTTCCGTCAAAGAATACGCTGGCATAATCGGGATGCGACCAATCAATAATCGAATAGTAGAGGCCTACTTTTAATCCCCGCTGCCGTACCGCTTCAGTGTATTCACGGATAAGGTCCCGTTTTGCCGGTGTTTGTTTTACTACGCTTAAATCGCTGTACTGCGTGTCAAACAGGGCCATACCGTCGTGGTGTTTTGCGGTAAGCACCGAATACCGTGCTCCGGATTCTACGATAAGATCGGCAATAGAGCCGGCATTCCATTTTGAGGCGGTAAAGCCTTCCGCTTGTTTCATATAATCTGCGTATGAAATTGCCTTGTTATAAAACGACCACGATTCCCCTATACCCTTAACCGCATAGATACCGTAGTGCATAAAAATACCGAGTTTTGCATCCTCAAACCATGCCTGCATCATTCACCTTCCTGTGTGTAACAATAGCGCATACCTCTTTTTTTCTCAAGGCTTAGGGGATTTTTTGCATTGTTGCTTGCACCTTCCCGCCGTCCCGGGTATACTTGAGTCCCTATGATAGGTTCTCCGGTACGGCAGCAGTTGACTATCCGTTTTTTACACAGAACGGTACTGTTTTTGTTGAGTTTTTTAGCGGCCTTATGCGCCTTTTTTATTCTGGGAAATATTCAAAATTTTTTGGATTCCAGTCAAGTTATCATTTTAAAAATGTTAATAGCTGTCGGAGTACTTCTGGCCGTCTTATCGGTTTTTACCATCCTCTTTGAAGGACTGTACGTCCTGTATTTCCGCCGTAGACGGTATTTGGGCCGTCTGCTTATCAGTGTCATTGCCTGTATATCCGGCGTCTTGATTGCGGTTATTTCAGCGGTCATACTACTGCTTTCAAGCGGTTTGCAGTCCTTATAGGAGGAGCAATGGTATTTGGAAAAAAAGTGCGTGCAGGACGTGCTGCAGTATGCGCGCGCAATACAGCGGAAGACATACACCGTGCTGTCGTTACGGTGTATGAACAGTTTGTAAAAATTAATGCAGTGCATGAAAAAGATATTATCGCTATCCATTTTTCCATAACTTCCGATTTAATTGCGGCAAATCCTGCAACCTTATTGCGTTCTGCCGGTTATGCGTGCGGAACTGCACTTTTTTGCTGTAGTGAACCCTACATTGAAGGCAGTATGCAGGGAGTCATCCGGCTGCTTTTCTATTATTACGGCAAAAAAAGGAGCATTCCGGTGTATGCAAACGGTGCAGAAAAGCTCCGTCCGGATTTGTTTGCACCTACACACAATATGTTTTAAGGATATATTATTTGATGAACAGTGCTGAATATGTGAAATCTCTCTGGCTGGTTGCCCGTGAGTATGCCGGGTTTGCAGAAGCCGGCGGGGTAAAGAATGTGGTTAAGGCATTAGCGGAATATGCTGCACAGGACGGATTTGCAGTTACGGTGTTTCTTCCCCGCTACGGCAATAACACCGAACGGCTTGATACTTGCACGGGAGCGGCCGATATACGGGTTGCAGATACCTTACATCCCGTACGGTATTTTGAACTTTCCCGCGGCGGAATACGCTTCGTTTTTGTGGATTCTCCCCTGTTTACTGAAAAAAAAGATGTGTATACCTACTGTACCGAAGAACTCGAGTATTTCCGCAAAAAACTCCAGCGTCCTGATTTGAAAAAAGGCGAAGGCTATGTTGACAGCGATCAAATGAATATGCTCTTCCAAAAAGCGGTGTATTGCTACGGTCTACAGCAGCGTACCGCCCCTGATGTGCTGCACTGCCATGATGCACATACGGCCTTACTGCCGGCCTTTATTTTTTCACGCTTAACGGGCAGGAACCTGTTTGCCCATACCCAGGCGCTGATTACCATTCATAATGCGGGAGACGGATACCGGCAAAGTCTTTATTCTTTAGACCACGCACTTTCCATCACCGGTTTACCCCATTCCGTTTTGGAATACGGATTATCCGGCGGGATGGTTGAACCGTTTTTAGCCGGTGCTCCGTATGCTGAGCTGACAACCGTTTCTCCGTGGTATGCCGATCAGCTTACTCATCCTGAACAATCTCCGTATTCACACGGATTTTCGCAGATTCTTGCAGAAAAAAAGCTTCTGATTACCGGCATTACCAACGGGATTGACTTTACCGCCTATGACCCCCGGAATACCGCTGTTTCAGGTCTACCCTTTGCCTTTGATATACAAAAAGAGGACTTTGACGGTAAATATGCGTGCCGCAGCTTTTTACTTGAGCATCTGCGCAGTATCTATCCCCCATTCCGCCTCTATAAAGAAGTGCAGTGGTTAGGAACACTCAGTCCGCATGAAAGCGGGAAAGAGGTCTATGCCGTCTATCACGGGAGATTTGTTCATCAAAAAGGGGTAGAGGTATTACTTAAAACCATTCCGCTGATGCTGCAATCCTGCCCGCAAATCAGGTTTATTTTAATGGGACAGGGGAATCCGGCACTTGAGACTGAGGCAATTACGCTTACCGAAGCCTTTAGCGGACAGGTTGTTTACTGTAAAGGATATAACCGGCAAGCTGCCCGCTTAGTAACGGCTGCTGCTGACTTTATCATTCTGCCGAGTTTGTTTGAACCGTGCGGGCTGGAAGACTTAATAGCGCAGATATACGGCACCCTGCCTATTGCGAATGCACAAGGGGGGTTGAAAAAAATAATTCACGGTAAAACAGGCTTTCTGTATGATGGTTCTCCTGACGGGAAAGGTGCAGACACCGGTGTTCATGCACAGGCGCTTATGGAGGCTGTTTTGTGTCAAGCTGAGTATTTTTTACGCAGCGGCTGTACGCGGTTACTGGATATTCCGTTTTTTAAGCAAATGATTTTGTATGCATATCAGGCGCTGTTAACGGAGTTTTCGTGGAAAGAGGTGTTTCATAATCGGTACCGTCCGCTGTATTGTAGTACTCAGCAGGCCCCGAGCGGCTTTCGGGCAGGAAGGGCTTAGTCCAAGGATTTTCATACCGGCTCGTTTGTGCTATATTTGCGGCTCTTGCACAACGGTTGGCAGGATGCTATTCCGCTTACACTGCTAGGCATGAGAGGGAGGTTGTATGCAGGAAATTATTGATTTACTGGAAAATGATGCCCGGCTGACGCCGCAGGACATTGCTGCAATGACGGGAAAGTCAGAAGCCGAGGTGCTTGCAGCAATTCAGTCACTGGAAGCCGAGGGTATTATTTTAAAATACTCGGCCGTTATTAATCACGAACGGCTGCCGGAAAGCGATACCGTATCGGCTATTATCGAAATTCAGGTAACTCCGGTACGCGAATACGGCTTTGATGCTATTGCAGAGCGGATTTACCGCTTTCCGCAGGTAAAAACGGTACAGCTGATGTCCGGCGGTTATGATTTGCATGTGCTGGTGGAGGGGAAGGATTTAAAAGAAGTTGCGCTCTTTGTGTCCGAAAAACTGGCACCGCTTACCGGTGTACAGAGTACCCGTACTCATTTTGTACTCAAAACATATAAGAAAAACGGAACCTACTATGTAGATCCTAAAAAGGATTCCCGTGAAGAGATTACTGCATGAACGGACGGAACGATAGATTTTCACACAAGATTATGGGCATTCCGCCCTCCGGCATCCGCCGTTTTTTTGAAATTGCCGCCGGAAAAAAAGATATTATTTCACTTGGTGTCGGCGAACCCGATTTTGCTACTCCGTGGACAATGCGGGAGGAAGCGTGGCATCATTTGGAATGCGGACATACGGCCTATACGTCAAACTGGGGACTTCTTACCTTGAGAGCTGCTATTGCAGAGTATCTTGCCCGTTATGATCTTTCGTATTCACCTAAGAACGAAATACTGATTACATTCGGTGTGTCGGAGGCGATTGACATTGTATTCCGCTCTATTTTAAATCCGGACGATGAGGTGATTGTTTGTCAACCCTGCTATGTGTCTTATCAGCCGCTGGTTGAATTATGCGGAGCAAAAGCGGTGGGGCTTGACACCTCAGCTGACGGTTTTATTCCGACTGCTGCGGCGGTGGAGGCATTGATTACGCCCAAGACAAAAGCACTTATGCTGTGCAGCCCCAATAACCCTACCGGCACTATGATACCGGCGGATGAGTTGGAAAAAATTGCCGCTGTGGTAAAAAAACATCATATTTGGGTTATTTCCGATGAGGTGTATGCAGAACTCCGGTATGAGGGAGCGCATACTTCTATCGGCTCTTTTCCGGGTATGAAGGACTACAGTATCGTACTCAACGGATTTTCAAAAGCGTTTGCTATGACCGGCTGGAGAATCGGGTACATTGCCTGTCCTGCTGAACTGATGGAGCATATCCATAAGATTCATCAATATGCCGCAATCTGTGCGCCGATTATGAGTCAATATGCGGCACTTGAAGGCTTGCAGCACGGCTGGGAAGAGGTTGAAAAAATGCGGATTTCCTACCGCCAACGGCGTAATTTAATGATGAAAAACTTTGATATGATGGGATTACCGTATGTACGGCCAGACGGCGCTTTCTACCTTTTTGCCGATATACGGGGAACCGGATTAACGTCCGAAGATTTTGCACTTAAACTGATTACCGAATATAAGGTAGCGGTTGTGCCCGGTGATGTTTTCGGAAAAGGCGGGGAAGGCTTTATCCGCTGCTGCTATGCAACCGAAATTAAAAAAATACGGACTGCACTTGAACGTATCGCAAAAATGCTGAAAGGTGAACCGCTGTAATGATGAAAAACGTTAAAATTATTGGAATTGATTTGGATGATACGCTGCTGCATGATGATCTCACTATTTCGGATTATACGGTTTCAGTGCTGCAGGCTTTGATGAAAAAAGGGGTTTTCATTGTGCTTGCCTCCGGCAGAAGTCCCCGTGCTATTTTTCCTTATATGCAGCGCATCGGTGCAGATAGGGCTGACAGTTATATGCTTTCCAGCAACGGCTCGCAGATTCTGAGTGCTGATATGAAAAAACAGCTTTCAGGCCATTGCTTAGACATTGAAGCGGCATTGAAGATTTATGACTTTATAGAAGAACATGATCTTTCCTGCCATCTCTATGTTGATGACACGATTTATGCGGCAAAACAAACCATTTTTTCCGAAAAAGATTCTCATTTAAGCAAGCTTAAGCTTGTTATTCCTAAAAACTACCGCCAGGTACTCAAAACAGTGCCGGTCTATAAAATGGTAGTTCCGGCGATGCCGGATATTATTAGTGCCTTTGAGCCGGAGTTTAAAAGACGGTTCGGCAAGGAGGCCGTAATTTTTACCAGTAAACCATACTTTTTAGAATTAATTCCGCTGCATACGGGCAAGGGTGAGGCCTTACTGGAGCTTGCCGGGCGCTTAGAAATTGCACAGCAGGCGGTTATGGCATTCGGGGACAGTATGAATGACGAAACGATGATTCGGTGCGCCGGTTACGGCATTGCAATGAAAAACGGTCTTCCCCGTATTCAGGAGATTGCGGACGCAGTAACAGATTTTACCAACAATGAAGACGGCGTTGCCCGGTTTTTGGAAAAGTACGTCTTGTAAGCTGAATATAGACAAGAAAGAAATGGGGGGGCTGCTTTCAAAAGCTGATTACTTTTTCGGCAGCCCGGTGTTTTTCCGTTTAATAAATGCTGGTTGTACCTTTTACCACCACACCGGTTTTTCCGTTCAGTGTGATTATATCGCCGGTCTTGAGTACGGTGGTTGCCGATGCTGCTCCGACAATAGTCGGTTTTGAAAGATTGACACTCATAATTGCAGTATGACCGCTCAAGTTTCCGCTTTCGGTAATGACAGCTGCAGCACGTTCGATAAAGGAGTTCATTAAATCGTTTGTGGTCTCGCTTACAATAATGTCATTATCTTGAAAGTCGGTCAGCAAATCCTGCTCGGTGTGAATAACCTTCACCCGCCCGGTTACGACAGACTGTATACCGGTACCTTTACCCTTCAAAAGAATCTTACCGACGGTTTCCGCTTTCAGCAAATTAGTCGATCCGGCAAGGCCGATAGGAACACCGGCGGTAAGAATCGCAAGATCGCCCTCTTGCACAAAGCCGTTTTCTTTTGCTTCGTTAATGCAGCGCTCAAACATTTCATCGGTTGATTTAAAATAGGAGGCGCGTATGGGATAGACTCCCCAGTTCAATGATAGACGGCGGGCTGTTTCTTCAAACGGTGTAACAGCAACAATCGGCATTTTAGGTTTATACTTTGAAATTTCCCGCGGAGTTTCTCCCGATGCTGTGGCGGTAATAATGACTTGAGCATTCATCTCCGTTGCCATAGAACAGGTTGCGTGTGCGATGGAGTTTGAAATGGTCAGAGAATGGTCGTACCCTATATCTGCTAATATCTTGTCGTAATTTAAAGAGTTTTCCGTGGTTACGGCGATGCTGTGCATCATTTTGACGGTTTCTACCGGATAGCGTCCCGCTGCCGTTTCACCCGATAACATAATGGCGCTTGAGCCGTCCAGGATGGCATTGGCGACATCGGTAACCTCTGCCCGTGTCGGACGGAGATTGTGCGTCATTGATTCCAGCATCTGTGTGGCCGTAATAACCGGCTTGCTGGCCTGTAAGGTTTTTTTGATAATCATTTTCTGGACAAGTGGGATTTGTTCGGAAGGAATTTCAATGCCCAAATCACCGCGGGCAACCATGATGCCGTCAGCAACTTCAAGTATTTTTTCGATTGCATCGACACCTTCCTGATTTTCGATTTTGGCAATGATATGGATATGACTTCCGTCTTCTTCTTCTAAAATTTTACGGATGCTCAATATATCGGCGGGCCCGCGGGTAAACGAGGCTGCGATAAAATCGATGTCGTTTTTTACCCCGAATTTTAAATCTTCAATATCTTGCGGACTTAAAAACGGCAAATTAATCTTAGCGCCGGGAATGTTTATCCCCTTGTTATTCGATACGAGGCCTTCGGTCATAACCGTGCACACGATGTCCGTACCGCCTTTTATCTGTTCAACCTTTAATTCGATTAACCCGTCGTCAATCAGTATCCTGTCCTGCGGATGTACCTCTTTGGCAAGATTCTTGTAGGTTACACTGCACATTGTTTCATCACCGGTTACATCTCGTGTGGTTAGGATAAACTGTTGCCCCCTCATAAGACGGACGGAGTTTTCGGCAAATTTTTTCACGCGGATTTCAGGTCCCTTGGTGTCCAGCATAATCCCGATCGGCAATTTCAGTTCTTTTCTTACCTTTTTAATCCGGTCTATGCGCACCTGATGGTCTTCATGGGTTCCGTGTGAAAAATTCAGGCGGCACACATTCAGCCCCGCCTTAAACAGTTCGCGCAGCATATCTTCCGAATCGGAAGCAGGCCCGATGGTACAGACAATTTTTGTCTTTTTCATATCTCCTCCTATCGAATACGGCTCGGTTTATTTACTATCGTCCGCTGCCAGTGCATCAACTAAAATTGCAATGGCACCGTCTCCGGTAACATTACAGGCTGTTCCGAAGCTGTCCTGCGCAATATAGAGTGCAATCAAAAGTGAACTCATGGTATCGTTAAAACCGAGGAGTGACTGTACAAAGCCGAGTGCTGCCATAACCGCACCGCCGGGTATGCCGGGGGCCGCAACCATTGCAACACCTAAAATTGCAATAAAGGGAAGCATAACTGCCGCATTTGCCGTTTGTCCGTTCAAGATTAAAATAGCCATTGAACAGCTGGTGAGTGTAATGGTGCTGCCTGCCAGGTGGATGGTTGCGCACAGCGGAATGACAAAATCCGCTATTTTTTCTCTAATGCCTGTTTTTTTGGCAGAGGCAAGTGTTACCGGGATGGTTGCCGCCGATGACTGGGTACCCAGTGCGGTAACATAGGCAGGTATCATTTTTTTGATGGAGGTAAAAGGATTACGTTTTGCGATTGCACAGGCAACCGTGTATTGCAGCAAAATCATAAGAATATGCAAGGCAATAACAATAGCGAATACCTTAATAAATACTTGTAAAATCAAACCGACCTGTCCTGCGTGGGTCATATTGGTAAAAACGCCTAAAATGTGAACAGGCAATAAGGGAATGATGATGGATTCAATAACTTTTTTAATAATGTCTTGAAATTCGCGGGCGATGTTTTTTAATGTTTCCGAACGGGTTACGGCAATACCGATGCCGAGTACAAAACTGAGAATTAATGCGGTCATAACCCCCATAATCGGCGGCATATCAATGCGGATAAGCGCCGGAAGCAAGGCATCCTCAGGATTTGCATGGGAGAATATATCCGTATGCGCGGTTAAAAAGAACGGGAAGGTCAAGGAATCGGTTACAAAGGCAAGGGTTCCGGCCAGCAGGGTTGAGGCGTATGCAATACCGGCAGTAACGGCAAGCAGTTTACCTGCTTCTGAACCTAAATCGGCAATACCCGGAATGACAAAACCGATAATGATGAGCGGGATGATAAAACTCAAAAAGTTACCGAAAAAGCCGTTAAAGGTGGCTAAAAACTGAACAGGTACCGGCAGATGTGCAGATCTCGTAATAGTACCGAGTATAATACCGGCAACAATGGCAATAATCAAACGCGGCAGTAAACCAAGCTTTTTGGTAATCATACAGACACTCCTTTCAGGCTGTCCAAAAACTTCAGTGTTTTGGACAGTTTCCTTAGATTAAATGCGACGTTTAAAATTAAGTCATTATATATAAAAGCTTAATTTTAAACTTGTCGGGGATGTCCGTAAAGTAACCGGCTTTTCGGACATCCTCAGTAGTGTATATAAGTTTTAAACCATTGTCCAGCTGTCTTGTACCGGGTTTTCCCATCACACAAGGGAATTGACACCGGCAGTATTGCACAGTATATCCATTATAAGGTGTCAAACCGCAGGATTTCGGCATCATAGTCAATGCCGTCAATATCAAACCCGTTTATGGCTAAAAACGAATGCCGGTATTCGGCAAGATCGGTGTATTCACTGCTGTTTTCACCGGTAACGGTGTCCATCAGTTTTAAAACGGCTGCCTGTACGTCATCGGCAAGTTCCCAGTCGTCCAGACGGATGCGGTTTTCGCTATCCACCGGAATACTGCCGTCCTGCGTATAGAGCCGGCTGCTGAAAAGACGGTTCATTTGTTCGATACAGCCCTCATGCGTACCTTTTTCTTTCATCACCTTGAATAAACAGACCAGATAGAGCGGGATAACCGGAATAACCGCACTGGCGCGGGTTACCATTCCCTTATTTACCGAAACAAAGGCCTTGCCGTGTAAGGCCGCAAGCGAGGCATTAATGGTATGAGCGGTTTTTTCAAGATGTTCTTTTGCCTTACCGATGGTGCCTTTCCGGTATAAATCTTGCGTTGCTTCCGGGCCTATGTAGGAATAGGCAAGGGTAATACAGCCTTCGGCAAGTACCCCTGCGGCGGCAAGCTGATCAATCCATCGCTGCCAGTCTTCGCCCCCCATAACCTTTACCGTTGCAGCGGCTTCCTCATCGGTTGCCGGCTCGGCTGTTATGCCGGAAAGCGCACCGGTAAAGGGGTCAATGGTCTTACCGGTAAAGGCTTTGCCCAAGGGCTTGAGTACCGACCGGTACATCTCTCCCGTTTCAGGATCGGTACGCACCGAACTTGCCAAACTGTAAATAACCAGATCAAACGTGATACCGTGTTTTTCCGCTTCTGCAATAACCGTTTGTTTGATACTGTCGGCAAATGCATCGCCGTCAATGGTAACGGCAGTAAGCCCTGCAGCTTGTGCGGCGGTGTCAAAGGCACGGTTATTGTACCAGCCGGGGGTTCCCCATTTTCGTTCGCTGCCGGCTTTTTCAAACGAAATACCGATTGTTGCCGCCCCGTAGCCGAACGCAGCCGTAATGCGGCTTGCCAACCCGTATCCGCCGGAACAGCCCAGTACCAGGACGTTTTTCGGTTTTTTACTGCCCGCCGGATAGGAAGCTGCCTGTTTTTTTATATATTCGATTTGATCTTCCACTGCCTTTTTACAGCCCTGAGGATGGGCATTGATGCAGATATTACTCCGCAGCATTGGTTTTATGCTCATTGTGCAGCTCCCGGCACTTCTGCTGTGCTTACCAAGCACATCCATTCGGCTTCGGCAGCAAGCGTATCACCTGTGTACAATTTACCGGACTGCTTAATCATCTGTGCCGAAACCCGTAAATTGCGCACTTCAATCCGTACGGTATCTCCAGGACGTACCTGTGCACGGAACTTTACCTTATCAACCGTGGCCAAAAAGAACAAGGCTTCCTGTGCAAGCACCTTCCGGAATCGGAGCGCTGCACCGCCTGCCTGTGCCATGGTTTCTACTAGAATGACACCCGGTACGACAGGGTAGTCAGGAAAATGGCCTTTAAAGAAAAATGCATCTTCATTAAAGGTATACAAACTTTTGCTTCCGTTTTCATCGGCATGAATAATTTCATCAACAAACAAAAAAGGTTTGCGGTGCGGTAATAACGCTTCGATGTCTTTTGTCGGGCTCATACTTGCTCCAACCTAGTATATTTTGCGATTCTCTGTCAACTAAGAAATGATTGATTATATCCGCTCAAGCGGATTGCGGATCAGTCTTGC
Source organism: Treponema sp. (assembly GCA_038397965.1). Taxonomy (GTDB): domain Bacteria; phylum Spirochaetota; class Spirochaetia; order Treponematales; family Treponemataceae; genus Treponema. The sequence goes on along the minus strand of JARGFA010000012.1, from coordinate 160,562 downwards.
GGTACCGGTATAAGCGTGATACACTAAAACATATGAAAACAATAGATAAAGATTTACACTCCATTACGGAACATTTTCCGCCGGATTTTACCGAAACCGAAAAAGCGGCAGCCAAGACGCTTTTTTTAAAAAAACTTTCGCTTTTAACTCACGAGTTTTACGGCGGCAAGCTGCAAACAGTACCTAAGTGCGGTTTGTACGGTTTTAACTGGTTCAATGTCTGGTATACCCCCGGTGTTTCTGCCGTATCTACCGGCATCCGCGACAATACCGAAAGCTCTTTTATGCTCTCGAACCGCGGGAATTTGGTAGCCGTGGTAAGCGATTCTACCCGCGTACTCGGCGACGGAGACTGCACTCCTTCCGGCGGCTTGGGGGTTATGGAAGGAAAGTGTATGCTGATGAAGTATTTAGGCGGTGTTGACGCCTATCCCATCTGTATTGACTCATACGTCAAGCCGCATGAGGAAAAAAAATACAACTTTCCAGCCGGTAAACACTGCCCCGAAAAAATTATTGACTTTGTGCGGATGCTGGAGCCGAGTGTCGGTGCGGTTAATCTTGAAGATATTCAGCAGCCGGACTGCTTTAAGGTACTGGATACGCTGCGCGAAGAATGCGATATTCCCGTATGGCATGATGATGCACAGGGAACTGCTTGTATCACACTAGCCGGTCTGTTGAATGCGCTGAAACTCGCGGGTAAAAAGATCGGCGACTGCCGGATTGTACTGCTTGGAGCGGGGGCATCCAATACCACGATTGCCCGTCTGATTTTACAGGACGGCGGCGATCCGGCAAAGATGATTGTCTGCGATTCCCGAGGCGGACTTCATGCCGGCAGAGAAGACATTAAAGCCGACGAGCGCTATTACCGGAAATGGGAACTGTGCCAAGCAACCAATCCTGACCGGATAGACAGTTTTGACGAAGCGCTGAAAGGCGCCGATGTTCTGATTGCGCTGTCAAAGCCGGGCCCGGGCACGGTTACCAAGGAGCAGATTGCTTCTATGGGCGATAAGCCCATTGTTTTTACCTGTGCAAACCCTATCCCTGAAATTTGGCCGCATGATGCAAAAGCTGCCGGCGCCTTTATAACCGGTACCGGCCGCGGGGATTTTCCCAATCAGATTAACAATTCGGTTTGCTTCCCAGGCATTTTAAAAGGCGCCTTGCTTGTCCGCGCACGGAAAATTTCCGATGCTATGGCAATCCGCTGTGCACACTCCATTGCCGATTATTCCGAAAAGCAGGGCATTAGCGTTGATAATATCGTAGTGAAAATGGATGATGATGAGGTGTTCGCGGTAGAAGCCGCTGATGTCGCAATGCAGGCAATTAAAGAAGGGCTTGCCCGTGTTACGCTGACATGGGAAGAAGCCTATCAGCGTGCCAAGGCTGACATAGCCGAAAGCCGTGCCGTAACAAAGCAGCTGATGGACGGCGGGTTTATCAAAGAGCCTCCGCAGGAGTTTTTCACTCAGGCTCTTGACTATGCCGTAGCTCAAATACGGCAGCAGCGGGCATAGCACCTGACAGCAGAGCTGTCCGAAAAGCTGATTACTTTCCGGACAGCCTCAGTTACCGGATAATGCCCATCTCCTTGCCGGTTTTTTCAAAGATTGCTACGGCACGGTCAAGCTGTTCGGTAGTATGTCCGGCGGTTACCATACAGCGGACGCGGCCGGTTCCTTTCGGGACGGTCGGGAATACAATGGGGCCGACAAACAGACCGTTTTCGTAGAGCTGTTTTGAAAAGGCGAGTGCTTTTGCTTCTTCACCGATGATAACCGGCGTTATCGGTGTTTCGCTATTGCCGGTATTAAAGCCCAGAACGGACAGCTTTTCTTTAAAATAGCGGGCATTCTTCCAGAGCCGGTCTGTGTATTCGGTCGATTCCATCAGCATTTTTACTGCTTCGATACAGGCTCCCACAGCAGCAGGCGGTAGGCCGGTAGAAAACAGGAATGGCCGTCCGCGGTTTTTCAGCCAGTCAATAGTAACCTGTTTACCGGCTACATAGCCGCCGATAACGCCGATCGCCTTGGACAGTGTGCCCATCGCAAAGTCTACCCTCCCGTGGAGATGGAAATGGTCTACGGAGCCGCGTCCGCTTTCGCCGAGCACACCGCTTGCATGAGCATCATCCACATAGGTTAAGCAGCGGTATTTTTCCGCAAGTTCGACAATACCGGGCAGGTTGGCAATATCGCCGTCCATAGAAAACACTCCGTCGGTAATAATCAGTACATTCCGGTACGATTCCCGCTTTTCCTGCAATACCCGCTCCAAGTCTGTCATATCAGAGTGTTTAAAGATGGTTTTATCGGCCTTTGAAAGACGGGTACCGTCGATAATCGACGCATGGTTTAACTCATCGGAGATAATTAAATCTCCTTTTTCGGTTACGGCTTGAATAACACCTGCATTGCAGTTAAAACCGGACTGAAAAGTCAGTACTGCCTCTTCACGCTTAAATTCCGCCAGCAGTTTTTCAAGTTCATTGTGAATGCTCATATTTCCGATAATCGGGCGGACGGCTCCGGCTCCGGCTCCGTATGTTTCGATTGCTGCAATAGCCGCTTTTTTTAAGCGGGGATGATTGGCAAATCCCAAGTAATTATTGGAAGAAAGATTGATAACCTTTTTTCCGTTGATAATACATTCTGCCTCGTTGGGGCCTTCGAGGGTAACAAGTTCTTTGTACAAGCCTTGTGTTTTCAGCTCCTGTACCTTTTCCTTCAAAAAATCCATTTCATGGATGCTGCTCATAGTGTTTCCTCCTAACATAGTATTGGGCATAGCTAAAAATATAACTGAGTTTTTAGAAGTTTTCTATTTTTGTGCTGATGTGTACGGAATACCGAGCTTCTTACTCAGTTTTTCCAGCATATCGGCGGTCATGGTTGCTAATGTGTATTCCGGTTTCCAGCCCCACTCCTCCCGTGCACAAGAATCGTCAATCGAATTGGGCCATGAATCGGCAATCGCCTGCCGCATGGGATCGACGGCATACTGCATGGTGAAGGCGGGGATGTGCTTCCTAATTTCCGCTGCAATGATTTCCGGGGCAAAGCTCATCGCGGTAACATTGAAGGCATTCCGGTGCAGCAGCTTTGCAGGATCGGCTTCCAGCAGCTGATGGACTGCTTTTAAGGCATCCGGCATATACATCATATCCATAAAGGTGCCTTCCCGAAGAAAGCAGCTGTAGGTTTTATGCTTGAGCGCCTCGTAATAAATATCGACGGCGTAGTCGGTTGTGCCGCCGCCGGGGGGCGTAATGTATGAAATTAAACCCGGAAAGCGGACACCGCGGGTGTCAACACCGAACCGTTTGCAGTAGTAGTCGCACAGGAGTTCTCCTGCAACCTTTGTTACTCCGTACATGGAAGTCGGCCGTTGCACGGTGTCTTGCGGGGTATTATCCGGCGGCGTTGAAGGGCCGAACGCTGCGATGGAACTGGGCACAAACAGTGCGTATCCGTTTTCCCGTGCAATTTCAAGCATATTATATAAGCCGCACAGATTGATATTGAATGCGGATTGAGGATTACGTTCGGAAACTGCCGATAAAAGCGCTGCAAGGTGTATAACGGTATCTATCTTGTACTTTTTACATACGGCTGCGGTTTTTTGCGGATCAAGCACATCCAGTTGTTCAAACGGGCCTGATTCAAGCAGCTCCGGCATATCTTTCCTTACAGCATCGCTGGCAATTATGTTGCTGCTGCCGTATTCTTTACGCAAATACATGACCAGTTCGCTGCCGATTTGTCCGAGTGCGCCGGTTATCAGTATAGTTTTCATCGCATCCTCCAAAAAATGCTGTTATTGCGGTATTTTAGTATATCATTAGCCGAGTAATTTAGCTATACTATGAAGATGGCTAACTTTATTGTTGAAGATGAAGCTAAGGACTTCATGAAGAAAAAGAATTTCTTGCCGGTACTTTCCGGACTCTTTATCGGTGTGTTGGTGCTGTCAAATATTTTGGCGGCAAAGATGGTACAAATCGGCCCCTTTGTGTTTGATGGGGGTACCTTACTGTTCCCCTTTTCGTATATTTTCGGCGATGTGCTGACGGAAGTATACGGCTACAAGGATACCCGCAAAGTAATTTGGACGGGCTTTGCGGTGCTCATTTTTATGGTGTGCAATATTTGGCTCATCGGTATCCTTCCGGCAGAGGGCAGTTGGGAGTTCCAATCGGATTTTAATAATATTCTGCTGCAAATGCCGCGTATCAGTGCAGGAAGCATCTGCGGATATTTTATCGGTGCATACAGTAACGCTGCCGTGCTTTCAAGAATGAAGGTACTGACAAAGGGCAAACATCTGTGGATGCGGACAATCGGCTCAACCATTGTCGGTGAGCTGCTGGACAGTGCGGTGTTTGTGGCGATTGCATTCGGCGGTATGTATTCTGCTTCTCTGCTATTAGTCATGGCCTTTTCCAATTATCTGTTTAAAACCGTGATAGAAGTAGTCTTCACCCCGTTCACTTATATGGTAGTGAATTTCTTTAAAAAATATGAGCAGCTTGATACCTACGATTACGGTGTCTGCTATAGTCCCTTACCTCAATTTGCAAACTAAGAGCAGCAAAAGAGATTGTGAAAAATATGCAAAAATATGCATTTTTTTTGCATAAATATACTTGATAGAATTATCGGATTATGTATAATTATGGGATACTATCATCACAAATGAAAGACAAAAGGAGAAGTAGAGTATGAAAAACAAGATTCTATTTTTGCTTGCCGTTTGTACCCTGATCTGCTTTGCAGGGTGCGGAGGTAAGGCATCCGAGCAAAGTGCATCAAATGCACCGGCAAAAGCCGAGTTTATTATCGGCAACGGTGCTGAACCGCAGAGTTTGGATCCGGCAAAGATTTCAGGTGTTCCTGAGCACCGTCTGTATATGGCGCTTTTTGAAGGCCTGGTTTCAAGTGATCCGAAAACGGCAAATGCCGTACCCGGTCTTGCAGAGCGCTGGGAGATGAACGAGGATAAGACTGTTTATACCTTCCACTTACGGAAGACAACGTGGAGCGACGGTACGCCTATTACCGCACAAACAGTTGTCGATTCATGGCTGCGGACACTTGACCCCAATACCGCTTCCGAGTATGCCTATATGGTCGGTATGGTTGTTAAGGGTGCGGATGATTATAACACCGGCAAGGCAGATGCCTCGGCTGTCGCTATCCGCGCGGTTGATGAAATGACCTTTGAAATGACCTTAACCGGACCTATACCGTATGCTATTGATATGCTTGCACACTATTCGTTTGCCGTTATGCCGCTTCATGCCATTGAAAAATACGGTGCGGACTGGATTAAGCCTGCAAACTTTGTCGGAAACGGTCCTTTTGTGCTGGAAAGCTGGATGCCGCAGGAAAAAATTTCCGTTGTGCCGAACGAAAAATATTGGAATAAAGATAATGTGCATCTTTCACGGGTAACCTTCCTTCCGATCGAAGATCAAAACACGGCATTTGAAAAATACCGTGCCGGTGAAATTGATTGGAGTGCTGCAGTTCCTGTGCCCCGTTTGGAAGAAGTTAAGCTGATGCCCGATTACAAGGTGGCTCCGCAGATTGGAACCTACTATTATATCTTTAATGTTACTAAGGGGCCTCTACAGGATGCCCGTGTGCGGAAAGCATTGACGATGGCGGTAAATCGCCAGGAATTGGTTGAAAAAGTAACCCGCGGCGGTCAGATTGCAGCAAAATCCATTTGTCCTCCGCTTCCCGGTTATACGCCTGCCGACGGTGCCGGATATAACCCCGAAGAAGCAAAGAAACTGATGGCGGAAGCAGGATATCCTGACGGAAAAGGGTTCCCGATCATGACCGTTATCTATAATACCCATGATGCTCATAAATTGATTGCAGAGTATATACAAGATACATGGAAGAAAACGCTCGGGGTAAATATTACCATTCAAAACTACGAATGGAAAACTTTTTTGGATGTCCGCCATCAGCATGATTTTGAAATTGCCCGTTCAGGCTGGATTGGAGACTATCAGGATCCCAATACCTTCCATGAAATCTTTATCACCGACGGCGGCAACAATGACGGTGAGTACAGCAATCCTGACTATGATGCTTTAGTCCGTAAAGCTGCAACAATGGCAGGCGGACCGGAGCGTATGAAGGTGCTGCAGGATGCAGAAAGAATTCTTATGGAACAAGATCAAGCAGTAATGCCGGTTTACTATTATGTCAGCCAGCATCTTATTGATACTGAAAAATGGTCGGGTTGGTATACTAACGGTCTTGATCAGCACTCCTATGTTGGAATAAAAAAAGTTAAATAATGTTATCCGGTGAGGCTTTCGGGCTTCACCGAATCTATCCAGATAAGCCGGAGTACTTTTACGGTATTTCGGCTTGTATTTTTAATCCAGAAATTTTTGTGTGGGGGTAGCATGGCTCGATTTATTTTCCGCCGGCTTATTAGTCTTGTTCCAACGCTTTTTTTAATTGTAACATTCAGTTTTTTCATTATGAAAGCGGCACCGGGCGGACCTTTTTCTGCAGAAAGAAGTGTTCCTCCTGAGGTGCTGGCTAATATCAATAAGGTCTATCATTTCGATGAACCGGTTTTTAAGCAATACTTACGCTATTTAGGAAATATGCTGCAAGGCGATTTAGGGCCTTCGTTCAGATATAAGGATTATACGGTAAACGAACTGATCGGCAATACCTTGCCTAATTCGCTTATTCTCGGTGTTACGGCGCTGTGTTCGGCACTGCTTTTCGGTATTTTGGTCGGAATTGTGTCTGCGGTAAAACAAAACTCATTTGCGGACTATACGGCGATGTCTGTAGCGGTTATCGGTATTTCAGTGCCGCTCTTTGTTGTCGGCCCGATTTTGATGCTCATTTTTGCGGTAAAACTTAAATGGCTGCCGACTTCCGGCTGGATAACCGGCCGGCAAGGATTGAAAGCGCTTATTATGCCGGCTGTTACTCTGTCGTTACCGTATTTTGCATATATTGCCCGCCTTTCACGGGCAAGTATCTTGGAGGTGCTCCGTTCCGACTATATCCGCACGGCCTATGCAAAGGGGCTGTCCTATCCGGTAGTTCTGTTTAAACACGCACTGAAAGGGGCGATGCTCCCGGTTATCAGCTATCTCGGGCCGGCTTTTGCAGGTATTATCACGGGTTCCGTTGTTATAGAAAAAATCTTTTTGGTTCCAGGACTGGGAACTTTTTTTGTTCAGTCGGCATTAAACCGCGACTATACCCTGATAATGGGAACAGTTGTCGTGTATTCAACTATTTTGATTATGATGAATTTTCTTGTTGATATTTTGTACGCGGCTATTGATCCCCGTATTTCCTATAAGTGAGGTTGAATATATGCAGAATAATAAAAAACATGAGGCCGCCGCTCCTGAAGTTCCGGCTTCTTGTCCGGGAGCCGATAGTGCCGTCAATGAGTTCAACCAGTTTGTTAAACCGGTTTCGCTGTGGGATGATGCGTGGCGCAGACTCAAGAAAAATAAAATGGCAATAACCGGTTTGTTTATTGTCGGATTTTACTTTGCGCTTTCGCTTTTTGCGCCCATACTGCCGCTCCACTCATATTCAGACCAAACAATCATTCATCAGAACCTGCCGCCTTCCTTCCGGCAAGCAGGTACCGTGCTGTTTAATGTCCGGCGTGCGGAAATGATACGGCAGGCAAAGGCCGAAGGCCGCTCAACCCTTTCCGATAAGGAAAAAGCGGATTTATTGAAGATGCATCAAGAAATTAAACGCGATCCGGTGCATAACCGCCATTATATTTTAGGCACCGACAACCTGGGCCGGGATGTGTTTGCCCGTGTCGTATACGGCGGCCGTATTTCAATTATGATCGGACTGATAGGTACTATTACTTCCTTATTTATCGGGGTGTTGATCGGTTCGGTCAGCGGTTATTTCGGCGGTTGGATTGATAATGTGCTGATGCGTTTTGTCGACATTATGTACGGGCTGCCCTATATGCTTATTGTTATTATTATGATGGCAATTTTAGGTCAGAATATTGTGATTTTGTTCGTAGCGATTGCGCTGGTTTCATGGCTGACTATTGCCCGTGTCGTCCGCGGTCAGGTGATCAGTTTGAAGAATGCGGAATTTATTGAAGCGGCCCGTTCAATGGGCGCTTCTACCCCGCGCATTATTTTTAAGCACCTTTTACCGAACACGCTCGGTATTATCATTATTTATTCAACACTGTCGATTCCGGGGTTTATCATGAACGAAAGTTTTTTGTCGTTCTTGGGGCTTGGTGTGTCGGCACCCCGTGCTTCTTGGGGTTCGCTTGTTTCCGAAGGAGTCAATGTCATGACGCTCTATCCGTGGCAGCTTTTAGTACCTGCAATCGCTATGACGGTGTTTTTGTTTGCAATGAACTTTCTCGGCGACGGACTGCGCGACGCCTTTGATCCTCAAAGCAAGAACCGGGTGTAAGTGGAGTAGGGTATACAGCATGAATACGCATAAAACAGATGAAAAAATTTTAGAAGTCAAAGATTTACGGGCCTGGTTCTGGACTGATGCCGGTATTGTAAAGGCGGTGGACGGAGTTACCTTCGATCTCCACAAAGGCGAAATGCTGGCTATTGTCGGCGAATCCGGCTCCGGAAAAAGCGTTACCAATCTTGCGATTATGAACTTGATTCCCAATCCTCCCGGAAAGATTGTCGGGGGTGAGGTCTGGTTTAACGGTCAAGATATTCTCAAAATGGATAAAAAAGCTATTAGGCAGTTGCGCGGCAATAAAATTTCCATGATTTTTCAAGACCCGATGACGAGCTTAAATCCATTCTTAAAAATTTCGACCCAGATGGTTGAAACGATTCGGCTGCACCAAGGGCTTTCAAAAAAAGATGCCCGCGACCGGGCAATAGAAATGCTCAAATTAGTCGGCATTCCTGCTGCGGAAAAACGGGTAGACTGTTATCCGCACCAATTTTCAGGCGGTATGCGTCAGCGGGTTATGATTGCAATGGGATTGAGTTGCGATCCTGAAATTCTCATTGCGGATGAGCCGACCAGTGCGCTTGATGTTACTATCCAAGCTCAGATTTTGGATTTAATCGGTGATTTAAGCGCACGGCTCGGTACCGCAGTCATTATGATTACGCACTCGCTGGGACTGGTTGCCGGTATGTGCGATAGTGTATGTGTTATGTATGCCGGCCGCGTGGTAGAGCAAGGAAGTGTTGATGAACTCTTTTCGAATCCTGCTCACCCCTATACCCGCGGATTAATCAAATCGGTACCGCGGCTGGACAAAAAAAATGAAGGCCGGCTTTTTTCAATTACCGGCCAACCGCCGAACGTCATTGATTTGCCGCCGTGCTGTCCCTTCTATCCGCGATGCAGCGAGGTACGGGAGGAGTGCAAAAAACAATATCCTGAACCGCATCTTTTGTCAGCAGGCCACCGCACCAGCTGCTGGCTGTACGGCAATGGGAACTAAGATACCGCGCTAACTGAATATTTGTAAGGAAGAAATGATGAACGAAACACAGACTGTGCAAACAGATGAATTATTAAAGGTAACCGACCTAAAGCTTCACTTTCCCTTTGTTGAAGGGGGGCTTTTTTCACGGAAAAAAGGAAAAATCCGTGCTGTTGACGGGATTAGTTTTTCGGTAAAGAAAGGGGAAACGCTTGGTCTTGTCGGCGAATCCGGGTGCGGAAAATCCACAGCGGCGCGTGCAATCGCACAGCTGTATAAACCGACCTCAGGATCAGTGCTGTTTAAAGGCACTGAACTTGCCGGGTGCTCGGAACAGACGCTGATGCACGCGCGTAAGGATATGCAGATGGTCTTTCAAGACCCGTATGCCTCGCTTAACCCGCGTATGACCGCCGGAAATATCATCGCAGAGCCGATGAGGATTTTAACCAAGCGCGGTATTCTTTCATATTCGGAAGACGAAATTACGGAGCGTGTGGGTTCTTTGATGGAGAAAGTCGGGTTATCGCGTTTTTTCCGCAACCGCTATCCCCATGAGTTTTCAGGCGGGCAGCGTCAGCGTATCGGTATTGCCCGCGCACTTGCCTTGCAGCCGGAGCTTATTTTGGCAGATGAGCCGGTTAGTGCGCTTGATGTGTCCATTCAGGCACAAATCCTTAATCTTTTTAAGGATTTACAGGAAGAGTTCGGTCTTACATACGTGTTTATTGCACATGATCTGGCAGTTATTCAATATATTTCGACACGGGTTGCAGTTATGTATCTTGGTGTCATAGTCGAAATTGCGACGGCTCAAGACCTCTACACCAAACCCCTGCACCCGTATACGGAAGCCTTACTTTCGGCTGCCCCCATTCCCGATCCGGAAATAGAGCGCAAGCGGCAGCGGATTATTTTATCGGGGGATGTGCCCTCACCGGCAGAAAAACGTACCGGCTGCTACTTTTATGACCGCTGTCCTAAACGGAAAGAATCCTGCGCTTGTTCAATTCCCCGCTTAAAAGATCACGGGGGCGGACATCAGGTAGCCTGCTTTCTCTATGAATAATCGGGTTTTGCCGCTATAGGTTTTATACCGGTTCGGCAAATTACACTATTAAGGAGTTAATTTTTTATGAACGTAAAAAAATGTCGATTGATCGTATGTATTTTAAGTTTTGCGGCAGTTTATGCGGGTTTGTTTGCTGAGGCTGCCATTACTCAGCTATCGGGAGCAAAGCTTGAAACTATCATGAATAGTAAAACCGAAAAAGAAAACTATCTTGTAATCGATGTACGGGAGCGTGAGGAATATGCGCAAGGTCATGTCCGTACTGCAATCAACATCAGTGTTAATGAGCTGCAATACCGGCTTTCGGAAATTGATGATTTAAAGAGTAAAAAGATCGTTACGATTTGCCGCAGCGGAAAGAGAAGTCAGCGTGCCGCCGAGTTATTAAGCGGATATGGATTTACGCAGATTTTTAATGCGCAAGGTGTGGGAACACACAATTACTCGCTCATAACAAAGGTCGCTAATGTCCGCGGAAAAAAATTACAGGAATTTGCCGATGTCGGCACTCACCTTATTCTTGACGTCCGCGATCCAAAAGATTATGCGGCCGGTCATTTGAAAAGAGCGCTCAATATTCCTGCACATGAGATTGCAGCGCGGATGAAAGAGCTGCCGAAAACAAAAAATATTGCAGTCTATTGTTATACCGGTGATAAGTCTTTTGAAGCTGCACAAAAATTGGCTGATGCAGGTTATGCAGTTACCAACGCGCTTGACGGAACAAAACAATACAACGGATATAAATTGGTAAAATAGTATTGCAGGACAAGGGTGCCGAAAAAGTAATAACGTGTGAGGCATCCCCTACCGCCGCACTTACGTGTTTATTCGTGGGAGGGTTTAATACCCGATGCTTTGCGTCGGGGTTGTTGATTGTATGATGCTTGATAGCCGTGCTATTTTGTATAGAGGTTCAGCGCCATATTTTAAGATTCACAAGGCGGCGGTAAATAGCTGCGCATCATTTCTGTGTAATAGTCAACAACGAGCTTGCAATAAATCAACGAAGAAAAATATCCGGTGATTGCAGGAACAATCACCTGCATCCATGAAACTTGAGGAAGCGGAGCGGCACCTGCTGCGGTGCTAGCCGGTAAAGACGTATACAGCATATATCCTACCGGAATGTACAGCATCAGAAAGAGGGGCAGCACAATAGAAAGATTTTTTTTGAAAATAGCCTTACTGTGTGCAACAGCAGCAGTCATGTTGAATCTGTCGGTTTGATACACCATAAGCATCGGTATAAATAAGAGCCGTGCTGCCCAAACCAGTGCAAGGATAATCAGTGTTAGTTTTGCGGTAAGGGCAATCAGCGGGGTAATGACCGTGATTTTCGCCACTATCATCATACTGAGTACAAAAACCGCGATAAGGGGGATAAGCATCAGTATTTGCAAAAATGCAATCAGATAGGTATGCAAGATTACTTTGATAACCGGATTAAAGGCTGTACCGGGGATCTTTTGCTTAGTATACATACGCTGAAAATAAATTCCATTGAATGTTTGAATAAGCAGAAGGGCAAAGGTGCTGATATTCATATACAGCGATTCATTAATACCGGATGTGCCGTGAAAAAGGTTTAATTTTGAAAAAAAGGCAGTTGCCATATACACACAGGTGTAGAGTGCCGTAGTTTTCTTTATGAGCTTTAAATCATCATATAGTGATAGTATAATTTCTTTGTATCTGTTCATTCAGCTGCCTTCTGTGTGTAGTATACGCGGGATTGTAGCATAGAGCGGTTAGGCAAACAAGGGGTTAAACAATTCTGCTATATAGTTGACCAAGTAGCGTATTTGATGTATTATCATCCGTATTATTTTTATAATTTTGACTAGATTCCGGGAGGATTCAGATGAGTGTAAAAATCAGATTAAAGAAATTCGGGAGTAAAAAGCGCCCCTACTACCGTATTGTAGTACAGGATTCCCGTGAACCCCGTGACGGTAAAACGATTGATGAATTGGGTATTTATCATCCGATTGAAGCGGAAGATCGGCAGCTTGCCTTTGATCCCGATAAGGTACGCAGCTGGCTTGATAAAGGAGCGCAGCCCACAGACACTGTCCGTCATCTGCTCAACAAAAAGAAATCCGCATCATAGGCCGGTAGCTGCTCATGGAACGTGATTTGGTTGAGTATATTGCAAAATCGCTGGTAGACGATCCGGCTGCGGTAGCCGTTTCGGAAAAAGAAACCGAACGGGGTATCGTGCTTGAGCTGCGGGTTGCAAGCGGTGATGTGGGAAAGGTTATCGGAAAATACGGACGGGTCGCGCAGGCTATCCGGACATTGCTGATGGCATCGGCAGGCCGGAGCGGAACACGGTATTTACTGGAAATTCTTGACTGATGGAGTGGCTGATAACCGGTAAAATTCGGGCTGCATTCGGTCTTGACGGTTTTTTAAAAATTGAAAGCTGTTCGGGCGAATATGCACATTTTTTTGACTTAAAAGAAGTACGGCTCAGGTTTGCCGATACCGGCATACAGGATGTTGTTCCCGGAATACCGTATCAGATTGAAAACTTTGTTATCCGGTCATCGGATGCATTATTAAAACTACGGGGAGTTGATTCGCCTGAACAGGCAAAAAAGCTCAGCGGTGCTGAGGTATTGGTTCCCCGCGATATGGCTTGTCCGCTTGAAAAGGATGAGTTTTATATCACTGATCTTTGTAATTCTGTTCTTGTATACGAAGGAACTCCTGCGGGTACAATAACGGATGTAGTGGAAGGCGGAGGCGGTTTTTTATTGGAAGTCTCCGAGGCTGCAACGGGCAAAAAAGTGTATGTGCCGTTCCGTTCGGAATTTATTGGTAAAGTAAATATACCGGAAAAGCGCGTTGAGCTTATGCACCGCTGGATTCTCGAATGAGATTCGATGTGCTGACCTTATTCCCCGAAATACCGGCGGCGTTTTTTGAAACGTCGATTATGGCAAAAGCTGTGGAGCGGGGACTCATTAACTACAATCTGGTTAATATCCGGGATTTTGCGTATGACAAACACCGTACCTGCGATGATTTAACCTACGGGGGCGGAGCGGGGATGCTGCTGTTGCCGCAGCCGCTGGCTCTTGCGTTGGATTCTGTTCAGGCAGCCGCCAAACGGGTCGTCTATGTCACTCCTTCAGGTAGGCCCTTTACACAGGCCTATGCGGAGGATTTGGCACGGGAAGATTCATTAGTATTTGTGTGCGGGCGCTACGAAGGAATCGATCAGCGTATTATTGACGAATATGTTGATGATGAAATTTCGCTCGGCGACTATGTGATGTCGTCGGGAGAGCTTGCCGCTGTAGTATTGATCGATGCGGTGTACCGCTTAATTGAAGGAGTTATTTCCCGCGAATCCCTTGAAGAAGAAAGTTTTTCCGATGGGCTGCTGGAATATCCTCAGTATACAAGACCGCAGATATTTAGGAACCGCAGTGTTCCTGATGTGCTTCTTTCCGGCCATCACGAGCATATCCGCAAGTGGCGGCTTATGCAGCGGATTAAAAAAACGAAGACTGTACGTCCGGATTTATTGCTGAAAGTACGGAATTCGTCCGCCTGGACTCAAGAAGCGGAATTTATTTTACAGGAGCTGACAAATGGCAGAGAATGTGATTCGTAAGATTGAAGAACAACAAAAACTGGTGGAAAAACCATCCTTTAAGGTAGGGGACACCGTTAAGGTGCACTTTAAAATTATTGAAGGAAAAAATGAGCGTATTCAGATCTATGAAGGTCTTGTACTCTGCTTTAAGAATTCTGGTATCGGCCGTACCTTTACCGTACGCAAAAATTCTTACGGCGTTGGAGTTGAACGTATCTTCCCGCTGCATTCGCCGCGTATTGCAAAGGTAGAAGTTGTACACTGCGGTAAGGTCCGCCGTGCAAAGCTCTACTATATCCGCGAAAAAATCGGTAAGGCGGCCAAGATTAAGACTCTTATCACAAAGAAACACTAGTCTTTTGCCGTATGCTGTGCAGGAGCGGTACTGTATCACCGCTCCTTTTAATCGCACTGCCGTGCGCATCTTTTCTGAGAACGAGATAGTACCGGTTAGAATACTTTCTGTACAAAAAGACGGCAGTGTCCGTATATCACTTAAAGGACAAATTATTCACGCACAAGCTTCTTCCGCCATGCAGGAAGGAGCTTTTTTGTTGATGCAGGTACAAATTAAAGACAATACCGTGCTGTTAGTTCCTACCTCCCCTGCTTCTCTGCCCGCCGAACCTCATCCCGATGTTTTTACGCAGCTCGGTATCCCTTCATCCCCGCTGGCAGCCCTGCTTATTGATTATTTCTGTCAGAATGAATTACCCCTCCAAACCCGCCCGCTGCTGAAAATACTGGCATCGCTGCATCGTTTTGCTCCTCATGAAAAAAAAGCGGCTTTTGCTGCTGCTCTGTTATACTCTCACGGGATTGAACCTTCACCGCCGCTCATTCAGCACTGCTTTACCGCCCTTTTCGGGCTTTCACTGTCCCCGTCCGCAACGCTTGATGAAGACGCGGAAGCTGATATGTTCCGTTTTATTAACCATGTAAAAGCCCGGCGCCGGCATTGGATTGTTTTTCCTTTTACAAAGCACTTTGATGTGGTTTGGAAGGGATCTGCGGCCTTTTTGCTTGACCTGCACGATACGCTCTGTCTTGAATGCTGTGTGCGCTTCCGCAGTGAGGACGGCGGTGAAGCATGGTTTTTTAGATTAAAAGACCATGAGTGTGTATTTTCGTACCAAGGTGCCGGTGTCTTATCGGAAACGGTCCAGAAAAAGACGGAACAGCTCCTCCAATCCTGTTTTAAAGACGCGGGAATCCATTCTTTCGTAATACGGTACCAAGACTGTGTTGACTTTGATGATTCACTTGCATCAATTGATATATCAGTGTAAATGTGAACTCGCCGGCCGGTGCGGTAAGGTAAAAACTCATGGCCGTATGTACGCGGTGCAGTGCTGTTTTCGGTTAGATGTACCGTGATGCAGTGCGTCTGCGTGCATTTTACATTTTAATACCCTATACTTTCTGTGTATGGAAGATGAGCTGCAAATAACGCTTACAAACGATTATGCTTTCAAACGCTTTTTAGGTGCGGAAGAAAACAAGCCTATATTACAGGATTTGCTTCAATGTATTCTCGGTCTTTCTTCGGATGAAATTACCGTGCTTGAATTAATGGATAAAGAGTTGACGAAAGAAGAACTGAGTGATAAGAGTGGTATTCTTGATGTGAAACTCAAACTTACCAATGGTACGGTTATTGATATTGAAATCTCATTTTCCGATAGACATCCGTGTTTATCGGAAAACACGAGTTTTGCCATTCGGCAAAACATCGCTGCTGCTTAAAACAACGGACATCCATGTCCGTTCTGATAGGCCGGGGACTCATTTTGTGAAATAACGAAGTAGATACCCGCTTATTTTCAAAAGAAAAGAACAATCATACCAACGGCTGGACAAGTGTATAAGCATTAATATTATTGCAGACGGTTTCAAGCTCAATAATGCAATACATTCTGAATATCTCTTACAAGAAAAGACAGTGCATACATTGCTGAGTGATGTTCTGGAAGTACATTTTTTAGACTTACAAGCTGCAAAGCGGGTAAAAGAAGATGAAAAATCAGAACATAAACAAGGAGCGTTAATTAATTGGCTGCGGTTTATAGGAACAAGCGACAAGGAGGAAAGAGCGATGCTGGCAAAAACTTCACCAATATTACAAATGCTAAATGATCAGGTAAATATTTTGTCATTGTCACCGGTAGAACGGAAACTGTATGAGTCAAGAATGAAACTAAAAAGTGATATAGTGACAATTTCTGAACAGCAATTTAATGCCGGACGGCTTGAAGGTAAACTTGAAGGTAAACTTGAAGGCTCCCGCCAAGCAAAGCTCGAAACGGCACGGCTGATGAAACAAGCAAATTGCGAAATTCCATTTATAGAAAAGATGACCGGTCTTACCCGACCGGAACTCGAGGCGTTATAATCATTTTTGCACTCTCTGCGGTAAGGTAAAACTCATGGCCGTATGTACGTGGTGTACTACTAGATTTAACCTGATGCAATGCGTCGGCTTGCATTTGTCCGCATTACCCCGTATACTTATACGTATGTTGAGCTGTACTATCAAATTGCCGCAGTATATAAAACGATACCGGATTCGTTACCGGTTACATCTTTTCCCCAACGCGCAAAAAGCGTGCACGGTACTTGACACGAAGGTAAGCGGCGGCATAATCCAACAACTCAACAACTCAACAACTCAACAACTCAACAACTCAACAACTCAACAACTCAACAACTCAACAACTCAACAACTCAACAACTCAACAACACAACAACTCAACAACTCAACAACTCAACAACTCAACAACTCAACAACTCAACAACTCAGCAACTCAGCAACTCAGCTAAGGACGGACTGCCGTCTACCGGGCGGGGCCGTTTTTTACACAATCAAAAATCTTTTTTCTCATATTATTGTAAGGGCAGTAAAAAGTCTGCACATCTTTTTTATATTTCTCAAAAATACGTTTTCTCTTGCGGGCGGGGAGCGGTTTTGCATCCCTTAAGCAAATCCCGGGGCAGAGTAAAAGCCGCTGCACTGCCGCGTTTTACCGGTGTATATGGCAGGCTGACCGGTTTGCCTGCCGCCCGCACTGTGAATTTTATTTTAACTCTCATCCGGCTGCATATAAACAGTGTATGTTTTGGGGGCCGTCAAAAAGCAAGCGGTTTTTTGGCTGTCCCCTGTTACATAAAACCATCCATAAGGAGGAGTGTTATGGAAAGAACACCTAAAAAGACAAAGGTCTTTCGTTTTGCAGCGGCAGTAGTAACGTTTGCTGCATTGGTAATGTGGAGCGGCTGTCAGGGTGCCAATAAGCCTGGCGGTTCATCGCAAACCGGAAACTCGGACGGAGGAAATAGCACTATTGTAAACAACGGCGGTTCCGGCGGAGGAAGTTCCAAGCCCACGTACAAGGTTACACTGAAAAAAAGCGTAGGCGGGAATGTGGCCGTGTCGCCGGCATTGCCTTCGGACGGCATGGTTCCAGAAAACACCGAGCTTACCTTTACGGCAGCACCTGTTGGGGGATACAAGGTAGAAAAATGGGAACTGAACGGGGAAGCGGTAAACGGCACGGAACAGACGTACAAGCTAAAGGTAAGCAAAAAAGCGGATGTAAAGGTGTTTTTTATAAAAGACGGATCGTCCGTTACGGAGTATATGGTAACGGTTAGCGCAGGCAGTAACGGAAAGGTAACGGTAGTGCCCGAAGTTCCTTCGGATAAAAAGATGCCGAAAGATCAGGAATTGACCGTTACGGCAGCACCTGCTTCGGGTTATGTAGTAGAGAAGTGGACGGTAACGCCCGCCGGTGCGTTGCAATCAGGCGGCACGGACGGCAGCACTACTGCAACGGTAGAAATCACCGCAGATACAACGGTAACAGTAACATTCAAGCCTGCGGTAACGCCTCCGCCAGCCTCTACCGACAAAACCTACACGATAAACGGCGTAAGTTTTACGATGAAAGGCATAACTGCGGTAACAGGCGGCAGGGCAGTGTGGGGCATACGAGCGAAAGTGATAACAAGCCGCACACGGTAAGCCTTACAGCGTACCGCATTGGGGAGACGGAAGTAACGCAGGAGTTGTGGGAAAAGGTGATGGGAAGCAATCCGAGTTTTTTTGATAATACAGGAAATAAGGAGCAGTGGGGGGACACCTTTGATACAAGTCATGCAACCGGCGAAGTACAGGGCAAGCGTCCGGTAGAAAGTGTAACATGGTTCCAGAGTATTGCCTTTTGTAATGAGCTGACGAAGAAGGTAATGAAGCTTGGAGCTGACGAATGTGTGTACTATTTAAAAGAAAATGACATAACGGTATACACAAAAGAGCATGCACAAGCAGGCAAAGAGCCGGTACAGAAGCTGGATAAAAAAGGCTTCCGGCTTCCGACGGAGGCGGAATGGGAGTGGGCAGCGAAGGGCGGCACAAATGATAAATGGGCAGGAACGGATGATAAAAGCAAGCTCGACGAGTATGCGTGGTACAAGGCTAATAGCGAGAATAAAACGCATGAAGTAAAGAAGAAGACGCGCAACGGCTATGGACTGCACGATATGAGCGGGAATGTATGGGAATGGTGCTGGGACTGGTACGACAGCTTACCTGATTCGGTGCCGGCGGACTATACCGGCCCTGCTTCCGGTTTTTCCCGGGTCGGACGCGGCGGCAGCTGGTACGATGACGCGGATAGCGCTGCTCGTGCCTTTCGGGTCTTCGACGGCAATCCGTCCATCAGGGGCAGCAGTCTTGGCTTGCGGGTGGCTATGTCCAAGAATTGACATCGTGTCAATTCTTGGACGACGAGTTTGCCTATCGGCAAACTCGCTTCTGCTGGGAACCGGCGGCAGCAGCCCTACAGGGCTTCAATTTCTGCTTTGGATAGTCCGGTTATCGATGAAATGTCAGAAAGGGGATAATTGTACTGCTTCATTAAACGGGCGGTTTTTCGCATCCCCTCGGCAAAACCTTGCCCAATCCCTTCTGCAAGCCCAAGTGATTTTCCGCGTGCTTCACCCTCAGCAAGACCGATAGATTTCCCTTCTGCAAGGCCAAGCGATTTTCCGCGCTCTTCACCTTCTGCAAGCCCTGCAGTGAATTGCGTTTCTGCAATGGTCGTTATATCACTTTTCAGCTTCATTCGTGATTCATAGAGCTTACGCTCCACCGGCGATAACGTTACGATGTCTATCTTTTCATTATCTATGACTGTTCCATTAGTCAGTTTCAGCTTAACATCAAGAATACCGGTCTTGTCGCTGAGTTCTTCTTTTGCCAGCTCTTTATCCATGAGTTCTATATCACTTACCTCTTGCGGAGAAAGAGCGAGAATGCACTGTAATAAATCCTGCAAGATAGGTTTATTCTCTTCTGAGCCTAAAAAGAATTTGAATGCAAAATCGTTGGTAAGGGTTATTTGCAGTTCATCTGACATGATAGCTAAAGTATATAGTATTGATGTATATAATGCAATGTTTTTTGAAAAAGACAAATAAACATTGGGACTGGAGTAGCGGCAGTACCCCTGATTATAAAGAGGTATTAAAGCCTGATGTTTTTGAACTTTTCTCTTATTTGCGCGATGAACGGAAAAAGCTCGCCGAGCAAGCGGGGATACCTGTCTATGCAGTGGTAACGAATGCACAGCTTGCACAAATAGCGGAAAAGAAACCGAAAACACTCGAATGTCGCGAGAGCGAGATATTTGATCACGTAAAACAACCGCCGCCCGCGGCGGAACTGACACGCTTTAGTAAAACATAATAGTACTATGCGTTAACTTAGAACCAATACTTGGTTCCAATGCGGGTTCTTAGGGTAGAACCCTAAGTCGTCATTTTTCTTTAGATGGGGTCATAGGGGAATACATTTCTTTTTATCGAAAAAAAAGAAATATCTTCCCCTAACTTACGTAATGCAATGCGCCGGCTTGCATCAATTGATATATCAGTGTAAAATAAAAGAGAGTATATACGGCCTTTTAGGAGTATCACTTATGGAGACTGAACCGGTATGAAAAAACAGAAAGACTGTTCGGTTGCATTGTCGTATGTATTTGGAGAACAAGTTCCGCTTATTACTGCTTCAGGACGGGGTGCCGTTGCACAAAGAATACGGGAAATTGCTGAGGAGTGCCGGATCCCCCTGATCAGCGATTCTTTTTTAGCAGAGGTATTGGTTGAAGCTGAGATAGGTTCGTGCATTCCTGAAGAAACCTATCAGGCGGTGGCTGCTATTTTTGCTTTTATACACAGAAGGAATGAGGTGTGTTGTGCTAAAACGGATTAAGGTAGAAGATTTAAAAGAAGGGATGATGTTTTCGGAACCTCTTTTTTTTGATGACGGCAAAAATAGAGTCCTTGGTAAGATGTCTCCCGTTACACAGCGCGAATTATCAGTCTTAAAGCAATGGAAAGTACCTTTTGTTATGACAGCCGGTAAAATTGTCAGACGGGATACACAGATAACGGATTTGGTTGAGCAGCTGGAAGAACTGGATTCGGTTGATGACGAAGATACTGCCGGTAGTGTCCAAACAGAACAGAACCGGACAGATGAGGGGAATATTTTAATCCTTCCGGCCATTCTGACAAATAATGAACTCTATATCGAATATCTTTCAATTATTCAATCGCTCGATGTCCTGCTCACTGATATGAAGCAAAAAAAGCCGGTTCCTGCCCGGCCGGTGGACGGTATTGCATTAAAGCTCCGTAATTTAATTGCAGCGGATAAGCTGCTTGTTATTGCCTTTATTTTATCTTCCGAGATTGCCGATAGAGCTATGGCGAAGGCACTGGTGGATTCTGCCATTTTAACTGAAGTGATTGCTTCCTTTTTAAAGCGGCCCGACGAGCATATTACTGAATTGGTGATAGCAGCCTTGCTGCATGATTGCGGGATGCTCCATATTCCTGACGCAATTTTACAAAAGAATGGTGCCTTGTCCGATACGGAAATGCAAACGGTTGCGGCTCATACTGCCTACGGATATAAAACAGTCGTTTCCGAGTTTATGTATACCGAAAAAGTTGCCTTGGCTGTTTTACAGCATCACGAACGCTGGGACGGCAGGGGATACCCGAGCGGATTAAATAAAGAAAATATTGATGTAGGTGCCCGTATACTGGCTGTTGTCGATGTTTTTGTTGCTATGACGGCACCGCGCCCGTACCGTAAGGCCTTACTGGGTTATGATGCCATGAAGACCCTTCTGGGAGATAAGGGACGCCGCTTTGATTATGAGGTTATTAAAGCGATGATTCAGTGCATCGGAGTGTATCCTATCGGATCGATTGTGCTGATGAATGATACGTCTATTGCGCGGGTTATCAAAATTGCGCCGGAAGCGCCTTTACGTCCGGCTATTAGAATATTAATTGACGAATCGGGAACACATTTTCCGCATGATACCGGCAGTCTCATCGATTTACGGGAGCATAAAAATACCTTTATTGTCAGTGCCGTTGATCCTCATGCATATCAAAAGAAATGACGGATCTGAAGATCGGCCCTGCAGGGGAAGCTTTTGCAAAAAACTGGCTTGAACGGCAGGGCTATGTGATCGTCGCACAAAATTGGCGTACAAAAACGGGGGAAATTGATCTCATTGCCGAACATACAGACCGGCTCATATTTTTTGAGGTTAAAACGCTGCCGCATACGTCACTGGCAGATTTGGATATAATTGTAGGACGCAGAAAACAAGAGAGGATTTGCAAAACCGCTAAATATTTTCTTATAACTCATCGAAAATATAACAAGATGCATATACGCTTTGATGTTCTTGTTTTACCGTTTGATCCGCGTACCGTAAAAGATGCTGAGCCTATACATCTAAAGAATGCTTTTGAGGATTATGTATGAATGTTGGCGTGTTTCCGAAAAAAGAGCGGTATTTCCCCCGCAAATATCTTACCGAATCCGATTTTCGAGAAATGGAAACAAAACTTCAGGATGAAGCTTATATACAAGCTGCCGTGTATCGGCTTGCTTCGATATTAAGCGAGCAACTGATGTATATAAAGGATGATGAATAATATGAATACGAGGCGGGGTTATAAAAAACACACCCGGTATAATACTCAAGATGCCGGTTCTGATCAGAAATATTTAGGCGATACCGTGCAGGCACCGGAATCTGCAGAAGCACTTTGCGGCCGATGCGGTAAGCCGATAAAGGACATTAGTGCTGCCTTAGCGGATAAAGCGGACGGCAATCCGGTGCATTTTGATTGTGTTCTGAATTTTTTAAAAAACAGTGAAACGCTGCAGGAGAATGAGGCGCTTACCTATATCGGTCAGGGCCGGTTTGCCGTCATCAAGTATGCTTCAATGGTAACCATGAAAGAGTTTACGATTGTCCGCATTATTGAATGGGAAGATAAAAATCACCGTGCAGAATGGCGGCAAACCATTGCCGACCGCTTCAGTCTTATAGACTAAAGGGATTCTGTAAAAATAAGATTATCCGGGTAGCTGATAGACCAGAGAAAGAGGCCTTGAGGCGGTGCCGTTTGCCCCGCCTTCCGGCGGTCTTTTGATCGGAGTGCCGCTTCAAAATCCTCCCGTGTTCTCTGCTGCTGTTCGTAGTCCAATAATGTTCCTGTTATGGAACGTACCATCCGCCATAAAAAAGCATTTGCCGATATTTCAAACACAAGAACATCTCCGTCGAAAAAAAAATGCGCCGTGTGAATATACCTCGATTTGCTTTTACTTTGATCCCCGGCAGCCGAGAATGTGGTACAATCCAGTTCTCCCTGCAATACGTGTGCCATTTCATTGAGGCGGTTAATATCCGGTGTCCGGCGGATATGCCAGCAATAAGGCAGCTGATGTGCAAAAGCCGTTTTTCCGCAGCGGATAAAATACCGGTAGGTACGGGAGCGGGCACTAAAGCGGGCATGAAAAAGATCGGATACCCGTACGGCTTCTATGATGCGTATATCTTTCGGCAGTGAGGAATTGAGTGCAGGAATAAAGCTTTCCGGTTTAATGCGGGCAATATCGGTAACAAAGTGCGCCGCTTGTCCGCAGGCATGTACGCCGGAATCAGTCCGTCCCGACCCGTATACCTCTACCGGGTGTTTGTGCAGCAGTGCTAAAGCGCGTTCTATTTCTCCCTGTACGGTACGGAAACTTTCCGTGCCGTTCTGCTGCTGTTTTTGCCAGCCGCAAAACCGGGTACCGTCATACGATATGCGCAAGAGGATGGTGCGCAGCTGGGGATTATGATTAGTCGTCATCATCAGTTTCGTGCAGTTCGGCTTTTAACCCGTCATAAAGGGCGCGTGCGTGTTCCAAAATAGGGCCGGGCTTATTTTTTGACGATTTACCAAGTCCGAAGAGCTTTGCCAGTGCAATTTTATGCATTTCCAGCCGTTTTTGCCGTACATCCGGATCTCTTTTTTGCCCGTACCGGTACTCCAATAGGGCGCCGAGATAAATGACGCCGTCATATCCATAATTTTTGTCCACATCAGGACCGAAAGACTTTAAGCCTGCAATCATCTCCTGACCGGTTGTTTCAAGTTCGAGTGCCCGGCGGTATAAAAAGAGGGCCTTTTGATAAAAAAGCTGAGCAATGTACGAATAGTTTTCTTCCGGTTCTTTTTCGCCGAGTGTCGTAAAAAGCCATGCTGCACGGAGGGCGCAAATTGCCTGTTTGATTGTCGGAGAAAACTTTGTATCAAAGGCATCATAGCACAGTAATGCAAGATAATAAGAGGCTGCTCCTTCATGGATCCGGCGGTTTGTGTTGAAGTTTACATGGCCGAATAGTCTATTGACAGCAGTAAACCGGTCGTTCATGGTTTCAAGCAGTTTTTCTGCCGTATGCCGATCGACAATTCTAAAATCCTGCGTAAACCCGGCATAGAGGCACTTGGGACATACAGTCATGTTGTAAATGAGCGGATGTATTTCACCGTATTTCGCGGAAGGCTCATATAAACGGCGGAGTTCGTCGGTTAAGTCTCCTGCAATGAGGCGGCCGCCGCCTGAATACAGTTCTTCCCGCTTGAATTTTGTAGTACAAACAGGGCATTCAATCTGATCTTTTGAATAATAAGAAATATCTTTTTTCGGCTGCTGCAATTCTTCTTCGGGTTTTAACATGGGGTATCTCCTTCTAATATGACACAGGCAATGGCAATATTGCTTTCATGCGTAAGCGATAGATGTATATACCGGCCTTGTAGGCGGCGGAAGGGGGCAAGGGCATCATCAAATAGGGTGAGTGCCGGTTTACCGGAAGAGTCATTGGTAACAAGGATGTTTCTCAGCGTTATATTTTTTAAACCGGTTCCAAGCGCTTTTCCGTATGCTTCTTTCGCGGCAAAGCGGGCTGCAAGCGAATAGGCAGCGGCAATCCCCCGCGTACGGGTGTCTGCCAATTCCAGCGGGTGAAAAAAACGCTGGAGCAATCCGCTGTTTTCCAGCCAATGCCGGATACGTGTAATATCCACCGCATCGATTCCAAGACCAAGTATCATTTTTCCGGTTAGTCCTCCGTTTTTATCTCCGGCGGAACAGCTGTTATCTCCACCGATTTAGGGCTAAAATTCAAGACTGTCATTTTTGAATTGCCCGCCGATACTACGGGTATAACCGGGAGCGTATATGTACCCGGTTCTGTAATGCTTTCGTAAGACACTGTAAGAATATTCTCCGGTACCGTCCAGCGTTCCAGCAATTTTTTCGGACCTTGTATTTCTACAGAGCCTGTTTTTTGATCTGTAGTAATAGAAAATATCCTGCTTGATTTTTCAAAATAGAGCGGAATGTTGTCAAACCGTTTTTGCGTTATTGTTTCATTAATTTTTACGGTATATTGAATCTGTGTTTTTCCGAGTACCGAAACCAAGGGTTCGCTGTTGATAATCGAGACAGTACCCGAAAAACCGTTGGTACGCGACTCAATTGAAAGCGGTTCTGTAAGCAGAACATCAAGTTTCTGAATAACTGCGGCCGGACCTTCTATTTCGAGCGCCGGAGGCTCTATTCCGCTTTCGCTTACCTCATACCCGTCAGCGGGAATACCTTTCAGGGAAAGGAGCACGGGGACTTCTTTGCGTATGCGTTCTGCGAGTGTAAGAGACAGCGTTGCCGGTTCTGCGCTGATTTCCAGGGTATCGAGTGCATTAACCCCGCTGCTGAGTTTTGTTTGGATCGGTACACGGTAGGTTCCGCCGGTTTTAAAATCCGATATATCAACAAAGGCAATCACATCATCGTCATCTATAGAAGCAATACTGCTGTTTTCTCCCCATATCATGATTTTTACTTTACGGGGATATTGTTCTGCGGGTACAAGAGGGCCGCGGTTTTCGAGGCTGAGCGGTACAACAATATACCGTTTACCGAGGAGTGTTCCGCGGTAAAATTCTGAAAGAAAAACGGCAATCACAAGACAAATAATTTTTGCCGGCCAATTTTTTGTTATATGTGTAAAAAAATGTTTTATGTTCATGAACCGCTTCCTTCGGCTGTAGACCGTGCCGGTGTTTTTGTTTTGATATTTAAAAGATACTCCAGTTCGGATTGAATATCTTTTGTCCGTAAGTCATAATACAGTTTTGAATCATAGGCGAGACTTATTGAACCTGATTCTTCGGATACAATGAGTACAACAGCATCGGTTTCTTCTGCAATACCGAGTGCTGCACGGTGGCGTGTTCCGAAGCTTTTGTTAATATCCTGCTGCTTGGTAAGAGGAAGATAGCATCCTGCAGCAAGTACCTTACCGCTTTCGATGATAACAGCTCCGTCATGCAGCGGCGTGTCATGTCCGAATATGGTTATCAGCAGGCTGGAGCTGATTTCGGCATTGAGACGGGTAACGGCAGGGTTGTCGATGATCTCTTTTAGATTATTCTGGCGGAGGAACACAACCAGCATTCCGCGCCGCTCGCTGGAAAGCCGCTCTGCAGCAGTCAATATAAAATCAATATGATTGTGTTGAGCGCGCGAGTTACCCCTAAACCAATCATTCTGTCCCATAGTTAAGAACATTTTGCGTAGTTCAGGCTGAAAAATAATGGCAGCGCCGATAACGAAGCCGGTAGCTACGGTATTTAAGAGCCATAGTAAGGTATTCAGCCGGAGGATGAATGCAACTGCATAAATCAAAAGCATTGATAAAGCTCCCTTACTGAGCTGTACTGCCTGCGTTTTGATTAAAATTTGGTAGGATTTATACATCAAAAAAGCGAGGAGTAAAATATCCAATGTCCGGCAAATGTATGTTAGATAAAATGAAAATATATTTTTAAGCAGTTCCATGTTTTTGCAATTCCCTTAAAACCAATAACATTTCACGTGTTTCGGCAACATCGTGTGCCCGTATGATCGACACTCCCTGCTGTACTCCGTACAGTGCTGCGGTCAAAGTACCGGCGAGCCGCTTTTCAGGCGGGTTGCCGCTTATTGCACCGATAAACGATTTGCGTGAAAAGCCTGCGAGCAGCGGATAGCCCAAGCGGGCAAATTGTGCGCTTGCAGCGGTCAGCCGGTAGTTATCATCGGCGGTTTTACCGAAGCCGATACCGTAGTCGATGATGATGCGCTGCCGCTCTATCCCGCAGGAGAGGGCATAGTCTACACGCTCCCGTAAATAAGCGGCTACCTCACCGATAACATCGCTGTAGCGGGGTGCCTGCTGCATGGTGCCGGGGGTTCCTTGTTTATGCATGAGTACAACACTGCCGTGCTCTTCCGCAATCAGGGGGCCGAGGGCAGAATCATCGGATAATGCCGAAATATCATTGCACATAACAGCGCCGGCCTTAAATGCCGCTTTCATTACTGCTGCTTTACGCGTATCGACTGAAACGGGTACCTCACTGCGTTTTTTTACCGCTTCAACAAGGGGGATAACGCGCTCCAGTTCTTCTTCATCACTGATATATGATGAACCTGGCCGTGTTGATTCTCCGCCGATGTCTATGATATCGGCACCTGCGCGGACTAAGGTCAAGGCACGGCTGATGTTTTTATCACGCTCAAGCGAACGGCTCGGTGCAAAAAAAGAATCGGGGGTCGCATTTACGATTCCCATAATAAATGCAGGCAGCTGTGTTGTTATTACACAGGTTTTTCCGCAGTCAAGACACAAGGACATACGCGATTATACCAAATTTTTCCGCTCTTGTAAGCGGTAAACGGAGAAAATATCGGATATTGAAACAAAACCTTTTTTTTGGCATACTCCGCTCCAAGAGGTCGTTATGGAACTTAAAAGAGAACAAAATAGAATATATGCTCAAGATGATACCGGTACACTACTTGCAGAAATAACCTTTCCTGCGTTGACGGAATCGGTACTTTGTATTGATCGTACCTTCGTTGACCCGTCGCTGCGGGGGCAGGGAATCGGCAACCTATTGGTTGAAAAAGTTGTTGCGCTTGCAAAAGAAGAAGATAAGCAGATTAAGGCACAATGCCCTTATGCTGTCGGCTGGTTTGAAAAACACCCTGAATATACCTACTTACTCGTAGAATAACTCTTACTGCATCATCCGGAAAGGCTGTCCGAAAAGTAAGCGGCTTTTGAAGCGGTACCTATTGATGTCTTAACTGTTTTTAGGAGGCGCAGTCCTTTATGAATGTTTTAGCTGAAAAGTTTAAAGAAGTGCTTTTTTCAGTTTTACCGATCGCCGTACTGATTAGCATACTGAACTTTGCTTTTGTGCGGGTTGATTATCTGTTTTTTATTCAATTCTTGTTCGGTGTGTTCTTTATCTGTATCGGACTAACGGTATTTTTATTCGGTATAGATATCGGTATTACCCCGATCGGTGACTTAATGGGGCATTTTATTACGGCAAAGAATAAGATATTGCTGGTACTGATCGGCGGTATTATACTCGGTTTTTTTATTTCGATTGCAGAACCCGATTTGCAAATTCTCGGCAGCCAAGTTATGCAGGTTACAAAAGGGGCTATTCCTCAAGCGGCTCTCGTGGTAGTTGTTTCAATAGGGGTTGCCGTTTTTTTAGCGGTCGGACTGTTCACGATTGTCTATCATATTCCGCAGCACAAGGTATTCACCCTTTCATACGCATTAATTCTTATTTTTTCGATTTTTTCCGTACGCGAGGGTATTTCCATTGCATTTGATTCTTCGGGGGCAACTACCGGTGCCATTACCGTTCCGTTTATTTTAGCCATTGCAGCCGGTGTTTCACGGATGAAAAAAGATTCGATTGCATCCGAAAACGATTCGTTCGGTCTTGTAGGTATGGTATCAGCCGGGGCTATCATTAGTGTTCTATTTATTACGCTCGTAAGAACGCTGCCTGCCTTTGATGACGGCTTTACCATTGCAATGCCCACGGCAGGCTCCTCGATTCTTGCAGCCCTCTACGATGCCTTTGTTCATGCAGCGTCTGAAGCAGCCCTATCCTTGCTGCCGATTGCGGTTATCTTTTTGCTTACCGATATGCTTTCATTAAAATTAAAGCGGGCTGCCCGTGTTTCGATTATAAAAGGCATCATTATTACCTTTATCGGCTTGATGCTTTTTTTGCTTGGCGTAAAAGCAGGATTTCTGGATTTGGGCTTTATTATCGGGAATAAGATCGGTACGATCGGGAATAATCCCCTGATTTTGGTTATCGGCGCCTTTATCGGCTGTCTGGTTATTCTTGCCGAACCGGCAGTGTATGTTTTGACTAAACAGATAGAGAACGTCAGTTCCGGTTATATCCCGCGTAAATTGGTATTGATATTTTTGGCGTTCGGTGTCAGTATTGCAACCTTTCTTTCGATGCTGCGTATTATCATTCCCTCTTTTCAGCTTTGGCATATTTTGCTGCCGGGATACCTCGTTGCGCTTACCTTGTCGTGGATTGTGCCGGGGTTATTTGTCGGTATGGCGTTTGATGCCGGCGGTGTTGCATCCGGCCCGATGACTGCCACCTTTGTGCTTTCTTTTGCACAGGGAGTGGCTGCTGCAACTCCGGGTGCAAATGTATTGGTTGACGGATTCGGTATTATCGCCGCAGTTGCTTTGGCTCCCATTATTTCGCTGCAAGTGTTGGGATTGATTTTTTATTTAAAACAAAGGACGGCACAATAAGATGAACGGGTTTTCATTGTTAGTTATTTTAGTCCCATACGGGCAAGCACGGAAAATAATTCATGAAGGAAGGCAATTAGGACTGGCCGGTGCTACCACGATGATTGCAGATGGAACGGTAAAAAGCAAACTGCTGGATTTTTTAGGTATTAATCAAATACAAAAAGAATTGATTTTTACGGTAGGCGAGCATACGGCGCTTGTGTCTATTATGCAGGAGTTAAACCGGCGTCATGATGTAACAAGAAAAAATTTCGGTATTGCATTTATTGTTCCGATTACCTATTTCAACAAAAAAGACGGTAAGGCAATACAGACTAAGACAACGGAGGAAATAAAAGCGATGAAATCGGCAATATTCACAATTGTAAATAGAGGCTGTGCAAATGATGTGGTAGATGCAGCGGTAAAAGCCGGTGCACGCGGCGGTACGATTTTACACGCACGCGGTTCAGGAGTAAATCAAACAAAGCTGATATTCGATATTGAAATTGAACCGGAAAAAGAGATTGTCCTAACTATTGTAGATACCGAACAGGTTGAAACCGTTGTTACCGCTATCAGAGAAAACAGTAATGTTGAACAAGACGGACACGGAATTTTATTTGTGTTGCCTATTACCGAATCCTTCGGAATAAAGTAGCAGGTTGATGTTAAGCGGTGCTATTGCAGAACGTAACAACACAGCGAGTGTGTTTTCTCCCATTTGCAAATATTTCGGGACAGTATTCTTGTTTTTTGGTGTGTAGTGTCAATCTTCCGAGGTTTTGACCGGCTGATTCATGTGCGAGAGCCCAGCAGTAGACTTACCATAATACAACAGGTTATGAGCATATCACTCTGTATTGACAGCCCGGATGAAAAACATAGAAGAGAGGAGTTAAAATGAAAGATCATCATAGTATGTCTTATAGCCGGTATACAGAAAAAAGAGACAAAAAATGTTTTTCAATTAAAAACAAACTGTTACTGATCTTCGGATTCTTGATTTTTATTATCGGGTTTACATTTGCCTTTTTCAGTATGCGTGCAGCCCGTAAGGCCGTAATGGAAAAAATCGAAACGCATTTAAAAGATAAGGTCACCGACACAGCAGAAATCGTTGACAGTAAAATACATCTTTTTTTTCAATTTTTGGAGGATATAGCGGAAATTCCTATTATACGGGATACGGCGCTTTCTACCGAAGTGAAATTAGACTACCTGAAAAAAAGAACGGCAGGGAAGCCGGAAATTATAGCGGCGAATATCGCAGATTCCAAGGGTAATTTGTATTTACGCGGTAAAACGATTAATGTGGAAAAACAAGCATGGTATCCGGCTGTAATGCAAGGAAACCGTTTTATTTCCGAACCCTTTGTTTCGGCATCGGACGGTAAATTGATTATCGTTGCCGCCGTACCGGTATATGATGACAGGGAAAACATTATCGGTGCTTTAAACATTGCCCTTGACGGTCTATGGCTGTCTGAACAAATTAAAGATATCAAAGTCGGACAGACAGGGGTCTGTTATCTACTTGGGCGTACCGGTACGACTATAGCTGATAAAATAACCGATTTGGTTGTAAACCGAGTAAATATTACAGAAGCTGCAAAACAAGATGCATCCCTGCTGTCGCTGGCGGCATTTGAAAAAAACGCATTGTCATCCGAAACCGATATAGGATTTTATTATTATAATAACATTTACAAGATAGCTTCGTTCAGTAAAATGAAAACGGCGGGTTGGACTGTTATCATAAATGCTCCCGTACATGAATTTATGGGCACCGTTGATAACCTGCGTTTTGAAATAATTATCATCAGTGTGAGTACCTTGCTGATCAGTTTAATTATCATTTTTTCTGTGGTTTATAAAATGATACAGCCGATACACAGTACCGTTAATGTACTTAAAGACATCGCACAAGGGGAAGGAGACCTAACCGTCAGATTGCCGCTTGCCGGTAATGATGAGATGGCGGAATTATCCGAATACTTTAACCGGACAATTGCTAAGATCGGTTCATCCATTAAATCAGTCGGAAAAAACAGTCTTGAGATGACGGATATAGGCTATGCACTTGCAAGCAGTATGACGGAAACTGCGAGTGCCGTTGATCAGATCAATGCGAACATTGATGCGGTAACACAGCAGGCCTTAGTGCAAGCGGCAAGCGTGACGGGTACCTCAGCCGTTATTGAAAAGATAATCCACACCATAAAGCAGCTAAACGGCAGCATAGAAAATCAAGCATCGAGTGTTGCGGAATCTTCTGCAGCTATAGAGCAGATGGTTTCGAATATAGCGGCGATCACGCAAACATTAGAAAAGACAAACGAGGTGATACAAACGCTTGCATGTGCTACTGTTGACGGTAAAGAAACAATCCGCAATTCCAGTATGGTAACCAAACAGATAGCTGAGGAATCGGGCGGTTTGTTGGAAGCCAGTAATGTTATTCAGCATATTGCAAGTCAAACAAATCTTCTTGCGATGAATGCTGCCATTGAAGCGGCTCATGCAGGAGAGGCCGGCAAGGGATTTGCAGTTGTTGCCGACGAAATCCGTAAACTTGCAGAGGAATCGAGTATGCAAGGTAAGGCTATTACCGCAACGCTGAAAGTATTGGGCGGAGAAATAGAAACGCTGTCGAGTTCATCACGGACCGCTGAGGAAAAATTTAATACTATTTTTAATTTATCCGATCAAGTCAAGAATATGAGCCAGCGGTTGATGGAGGCGATGCAGGAACAAGAAAACGGCAGCCGTGAAATTTTAACGGCAATCCGGGATATTAATACCGTAACCGATGAGGTAAACGCCGGTGCTGCAGAAATGCTGAAAGGCGGTGAAAATGCCGTATTGGAAATGCGGAAGTTGGATGAACTGACCCGTGTTATTACCGGCAGTATGAAGGAAATGGCTTCGGGTTCGGTGCAAATCAGCAATGCAGTAAAAGAAATGAACAAAATCAGTCAAAAAAATAAGCATACCATAGAAAACTTAGCGAACGAGGTAAAAAAGTTTAAGGTATAAGAGTACAACATACGGGTGTGCTTTAAAAATAATGTTATGTAGTTTAAAACGGTTTTCACGAGTGCTGAAATTCAAAAACCGGAAAGGAAGAATATATGCTAGAGATAGGCATTCAGGGAAAAGAAGCCCTTTGTGTAAGCGGAAAGTATTCGGCTAAGACATTGGAAAGCGGAACATTGGAGGTGTTTGGAACACCCGCAATGATTGCATTGATGGAAAAAACCGCTTGGAAAAGCGTTCAGGGGCATCTGGAAGCAGGGCAGGGGACGGTAGGAATATCGTTGGACATAAAACATATTTCTGCGACACCGCTTGAGATGAAGGTGTATTGCGAAAGCGAACTGACCGGTATTGACGGTAAAAAACTCACCTTTTCCGTAAAAGCGTATGATGAAGCCGGTTTAATCGGAGAAGGCTTGCATGAACGGTTTATTGTCAACAATGAAAAATTTCAGAAAAAGGCAGATGAAAAAAAGCTGTCCGGAAGGATAACGAGTTAGTTGAAGATTCAACGTGTGCATTTGCACACGTTGAATTAGATATAGTTAAAAATAGCACCGGTTTCCGTTTGTCTGCCGGTTATTCCCACTCAATGGTAGCCGGCGGTTTCGGAGTAATATCGTACACAACCCGGTTTATTCCCGGTACCTCATTAACAATTCTAAGTGCGATCTTTTGTAACACGGGGTAGGGAATCTCTGCGGCTTCAACGGTCATTGCATCAACTGAGGTTACCGCACGGATGGCAATGAGGTTGTCGTATGTTCTGCCGTCGCCCATAACACCGACGGTACGGACATTGGGGAGTACCGTAAAATATTGCCATATCGAATCCGATAATCCTGCTGCTGCAATTTCTTCCCGGAGCACGGCATCGCTTTCACGTACCAGCCGCAGCCGCTCAGGAGTGATTTCTCCCAAAATGCGTACGGCGAGTCCCGGGCCGGGGAAGGGCTGGCGGTTTACCAGATGAGCAGGAATACCGAGTGCCTTTCCCAGTACCCGCACCTCATCTTTAAAAAGCATTCTCAGCGGTTCAATCAGTTCTTTAAAGTCAATGTGTTCGGGAAGACCGCCGACATTATGATGGGTTTTTATCACTGCGGCTTTTTTGCTGCCGCCTGATTCAATAACATCAGGGTAGATGGTACCTTGTACCAAGAAGTCAACCGCGCCGATCTTTTTTGCTTCTTCTTCAAAAACCCGGATAAATTCTTCACCGATGATCTTCCGTTTTTTTTCAGGTTCCGTTACTCCTTCCAGTTTCTTTAAAAAGCGCTCTGATGCATCCACATGAATGATATGCAGTCCGAGTGTTTCACGGTAGGCTTTCAGGACTTCAGCAGCTTCATTTTTCCGCAAAAGTCCGTGATCCACAAAGATACAGGTAAGCTGATCGCCGACTGCCTTATGCACCAGCACCGAGGCAACTGACGAATCAACCCCGCCTGAAAGTGCCGATAATACTTTTTTATCACCGACATTTTTTTTGATTTCGGCTATTACCGCATCGGCAGCGGTTTCGGCACTCCATCTTTGAGTGCAGCCGCATATTTCCCGCACAAAATTGTGCAGCATTTGAGTACCGTATACGGAGTGCTGTACCTCAGGATGGAATTGCACGGCGTAGAGTTTGTGTGCAGTATGAGCCATGGCAGCAATGGGGCAATTATCGGTAGAACCGGTGCGCTCAAAACCGCCGGGTAATGAGGTAACCGTGTCCGTGTGATTCATCCATACGGCAGAATCCGGGGCGCAATCTTTCCAAAATGCAGCTGCATTGCCGCCTTCGATATGTAATGCGGCTTTTCCGAATTCACTTTTGCCGGCGGCCTGGACAGTGCCGCCCAGCATCTGCGCCATCAGCTGCATACCGTAGCAAATACCTAGTACCGGCACGCCGAGGTTGAAGAGGGCAGGATCACATTTCGGTGAATCGGCGGCATACACCGAATCCGGCCCGCCGGTTAAAACAATACCTTTTAAGGAAACAACCTGTATGCGGCTGAGTTCTGCATCAAAAGGGAGAATTTCACAATATACACCGCATTCGCGGATACGGCGTGCAATCAGCTGACTGTATTGACCGCCGAAGTCGAGGATAATAATTTTTTCAGTGTGCATAGGATACTATAACAAGAGCTGTGCCCTTATACAAGACGGGAGGTTTGATATTGTAAGCGGCATTTTTATTCGTGCGGAGGGTTTAATACCCGCCATTTTCGGCAACGCTCTGCGTCGTAACAAAGGGTATTAAAGCCGACAGGCCGTCGGCTGGTTCCCAACAACAGCGAATTTACTGAAAAGTAAATTCGTCGTCCAAGAAAATACAAGGACGTATTTTTCTTGGACGCATACTCTTCATCGGGTTTGTTGATTGCTTTTCTCTTTCATGTATTGTTCCGGAAAGATACCGCATACGGTTCGGTGGCCTATTGCTCGGGTGTATCGGCTGTTAGGGCAGTTTTGCCGACCGAGGCTTTCCGGTATACCTCAAGATAGTGCTGTGCGGATTTTTCCCAGGTAAAGTCTTTGCTCATGCCGCGTTTACGCATAGCTGCAATATGTTCCGGATGTTTAAACCATGTGTTTGCCGCCCAATCGACGGTATTATACACACTGTGCGGAGTAAGGTCGTTCAGTACAAACCCCGTTCCGCTGCCGGTTTGTTCATTGTAGTTTTCTACCGTATCGGCGAGGCCGCCGGTATTGCGGACAACCGGAAGCGTTCCGTATAACAGCGAATACATTTGATTTAAACCGCAGGGTTCATAACGGGACGGCATGAGGAAGAAGTCGCTTCCTGCTTCGATGAGCCGGCTTAATGCTTCATCATAGCCGATATATACCCGTAAGTTCGGGAGCCGGCCGGCAAGTGAAGTCAGCTCATCTTCACACCAGCGGTCTCCTGCACCGAGTACCGCCATTTGCAGTTTGATTTCCGTACATATTTTAAATGCCGCACCGTATGCCGGCCCGAAAAGCTCGGCAATACCTTTCTGATCGGTCAGCCGTGTTACCATACCAAAGAGGGGGATTGAAGGATCTTGGGGTAAGCCCATCCGTTGTTGTAAGGCTTCTTTGTTTTTTGCTTTTTCTGAAAGGGTATCGAGCGTATAGTTGAACGGGATATACGGATCGGCGGCCGGATTCCACACGGCGGTGTCGACACCGTTTAGGATGCCGGTAAGATGATCTTTGCGGAATTGCAGAATACCGTCCATACGGAATCCGTATTCCGGCCGCTGTATTTCTTGGGCATAGGTTGGAGAGACTGTTGTCAGTTCATCTGCCGATGTTAAACCAGCTTTTAAGAAATTAATTCTATCCCAATCATCAAACCCGCTGCTGTAAAAATGGAGCCAATCAAGCCCTATATCCGGATAGAGTAATTTAGAATAAATGCCTTGATAGCCGATATTGTGAATGGTAAAAACGCTTGCCGTTTTCCGGAAATCTTTATATTGTTCATTAAACTTGAGGAGCACCGGTACCAGCGCGGTAGGCCAGTCATGCGCGTGCATGATGTCGGGTATCCAATTTTGTTTTCTGCATAATTGAAAGGCTGCATGACTGAGTATCGAGAACCGCTTAGGATTATCACCGTAATCCGGCTCGGACGGACAACCGTAAATACCGTCACGGCCGAAACTTTCTTCGTGGTCAATAAAATAGACCGGTATATCGGAATCGGGAAGCGTGGTTTCAAATACCTCAGTCCAGTATTCTCTGCTGCCGATAGTTACTCCTAATGCTCCCGGAAGCGGGGTTAAATCTTTCCGGTTAATTTTATAATAACGCGGCATGACAATCCGGACATCATATCCGATTTTCTTGAGTGCGTATGATAACGCAGAAACCACGTCCGCTAAACCGCCTGTTTTTGCAAAGGGTACCGCTTCGCTTGTAATCATCAATATCCGCATTTATACAATCCTCCCTGCCGGTTGCCGGCCCTGCGGTGTTATAGCGCAGGTCATAAAATTATCAAACAAGAGTATACAGTAATGCCTAAGCTGCCTGTATGGTTACGTGTTTATTTTTCGAGAACGGTAATTTCCACCCGCCGGTTCCGCGACATAGTTTCTTCCGAAGTGTTCGGCGCAACCGGCCGTTCGGCACCGAAGCCGCGGGTGTAAATATGATGGGCTTCCCGTACCCCCAATTCAATCAGATACGAGGCAACCGCTGCCGCCCGCTCTTCGGAAAGCCGCTGTCTGTCCTCCGCTTTTCCTGCCAGTGCGGTATGTCCCGAAATGAGTAATTCATAGCCGGGATATCGGCTCAAAAGTATCCCGATTTTTTTCAATTTTTCTTTTTCTACCGGAAGCAGGCGAGCTGAATCCGATTCAAACTGAATATTTTCAAGACTAATCGTAATACCCTCGTCCGTTTCCGTAATTGCCGTATTGCCTAGACCGAGTTCTTTAATATTTTTATCCAGTTCATCCGCCATTATTGCTTTATCCATACGTTCGAGCTCGGTTATCTCTGCCTTTGCAGTACCGCGGTATTCAATGATTGCACCGGTATTCAGCTCCATTTGTATGGTAAACACCTCTTCATAGGCAGGCAGAATCCCCGCTTCGTTATCCCAATAGAGGTGCTGTTTTGAATACCCCATTGTCCGTACGGGATAGAGAAGAGGCAGTTTTTTTAAACCGCCTTGTTTGTGCCGGATAGTATTCAAGGGTATTTCGTAATAGAGATCGTAGCTTACTTCTATGAGGTGATGTGTTTTGCCGTTCCGCTCTATAGGACCCTTGTAGGTATAGGTAACATCTACCGGAACGGTAAACGGCTGTTGGATATTAAAATTATCCCGCAGATCATGGGCTTCTTTTGCCGGATGCTGCCAGCTTTCGCCTATTTGTATATCCCTGCGCGGGAACACCGGGACATCCCGCACCACCGGCATAAAGTACTGTGGATCTATTGTGTAAATACCCAGTTCATCGCGGCGGAACGTGCTGGGGTATTCCCGCCCCCATGAAAAGGTGCGGTTACTGTTTTTTTCGCTGGTCATAAAGGTGCAGGTATAGAGGGCGGAGGCGGGAGTACCGTTATCCGCTTGGCGGATGTCCGATACTTCAACGGTAACCCTGTTGGTAATTTCGGCCTTATGAGCAAAGATGCGGTTTAAAAAAACTTCTTCGGAAACCAGCGAATTAATCCGGTACCTGTCGCCTTGGTTAAACCGGAAGCGGAATACTTCGGAAAAGAGCGGACTGATGAACCCTGCCGCAAACACAGCACAAAGGACTGGAAAACGGAGATATTTCATCACGGTACAATGGGCAGACAGGGTCATACTCTTTCTATCGGCAAAAAAATCGGCAGCTTTATCCCTGAGGCGGGTAATTATTCCGTACCGCCTCGGATAGTGCTCTTATCAGCGTATGGGTATCGTCAAGACTAAACTCCCAGAACATAAAACCGCCGAGTTTCTCTTTAACGGCAAACTCGATTTTTTCCTTCATTGACCGTTCATTATCATAGCTGATAAAAGTTGAACCGTTAAATAAGTAGGGGGCACAGGCACTGTCATCCCAATACTGTTTAAAGGATGGGTCTTTGAGTTGTCCGGCCGCTAAAAAACGGTAGTCTTCAAAATTTGCCACTTCTTGTTCCGAATCAGCAAAAAGTCCCGTTCCTTCATTGTGCACGTTGTTCCACACTCTGCCGTAAAAGGCCCCGCCGAGGACGATTTTCTCAGACGGAAAGCCTGCTTGTTTTAGAAGTTCGGTTTCCTTTGCAAGACTGATTTGCTGCGGATCATAAGAAGGCGAATAGAGATTTGTGTGATGCCGTGTCCGCCGGGAACTGGTGGTCATATCGTAGGTCATCACATTAATAAAGTCAAACAGAGGGATAACTTTATCAACTTCAATTTCGTCGATGCGGCGCTGACCTGCTCCCAGTGCGGTGGTCAGTAAGGCACGCTTTCCGTTCGGAAGCGGTAAACCGTCAAGCATGGTGCGCAGTTCCTGCATTAAAAACGTAAAATTCTGCTTATCTTCTTTACGTGCCTTAATACCTGCTTGATCGCTTCCGGGATATTCCCAGTCCATATCTACACCTTCAAAGCCGTACTCCTGTAAAACTTGTTTTGTTGTGGAAACAAAAAGAGCGCGGCTTTCTGCAGTCAGCGCCGCATCGGAAAAGCCGTCGGCTGTCCATCCGCCGATTGAAAGCAGGATGCGTATATCAGGGCGCAATTCGCGTATTTTTTGTAAACGCTCAAGCCGCTTAAAATGTTTTGCGGTAACCTCGCCGTCTTCAATACGTGCAAAGGCATAACAAATATGGGTGAGCGGATAGGCACATACATCCTCCGGCTTCCATTCTCTGCCTGAATCAAGGTAGGCAAGTAAAATACACTGTTTTTTTCCGTGCGGACTCATGGGAACTCCTCCTCGTATGTTATCGCGTAGTGTTTTTTATTTTAATCAGGTTTGAGTGATTGTCATATTCATGAAAAACGGAATGTTCATCAGCTTTCCTTGACCAAAATTTATGTATATCAAACTGTTTTTCTTGTAATTTTTTTAAACAATTTTGTTCTTTCAGCAAATCACTTTTAAATTCTGTGTTAGATTTGCTGTTTAATAATTCTTTTATGTTTTTAACTGATGTTGAAAACACCAGCTCATCTTCCAGATTATTAATTTGCGGGATTAGAATCAAATGAATATTTTGTCCGTATGTTTGCAATGTTTCTATATTATTTTTTATAATCTGTTTTGTAGAAACCACATCGGTATCAAAAACAAGAATAACATTTGAGTTTGCCGTTAAAGTTCGTAATAGAGTAGTGCTGATTCGTTTTTGATGCAGAACAACAACCTTTCCTGAAACAATATATTTTTCTTTTAGAGTTTTGACGATTTTTGCCTCAGTTTCACCTTCAACTAAATAAATATATGTATTATTCTTGGGCATAACTGATCTCCGAACAGATATCTTCGATTGCTAGTATTTTTGATATATCCGGTGAAATATCGAAAATATCATTTTTTACTGCATTCCGCAGTGATATATCATTCTTTTTTATTGTAGTTTCAGGATGAATAACTTCAATCTTGTTATTTTTTCTTAAAAACGTAAATGAATGCAGCGGCAAGGTCATTTCTAAAATATCAAGGTTGTGTGTGGTAAAAAATAACTGGGTATTTGGTTTCATCATCGAGATCATTAAACTTAAAATTGTCTGTTCAACATCACTTTGAATAAAGGAAAACTGCTCATCACAATAATAAAATCCGTAACTGTTTTTGCATAAAGCACTGAGAAAAAATGCAATATCAAGACCGGCTTTTGTGCCGCTTGATAAAATATTTTTATCGACGACTTCGCCGTTTTGTACAAAAAGATCCCCATTTGTACTTTTAATAATATAGCTTTTTTCAACTTCAGTGCTTTTTGAAACTTGAATAATAGAAGGGTCAAGTGTACGTAAAACTGCATTTAGAATATCTAAATTAAGTATATCATCATTTTTTAATAAATACGTATTTCTTTCATCCCTTGGAAATGTGAATATCCAGCCTATACGCGGAAGTTGATCAAGTTTTTGCATATAATCCGCTTCTTCTGAATGCATTTTTTTTAGCTTATCGGCGCAGGTTTCGTAAGAAGCGGTTCTGGATATTTCCGATACAAAGACATCTAACGATAGAACTTTTTGCGGTAAGAATGAACAGACAATCCTATATAAATAATCTTCATCAATTAAAAAATCAATTGAGAAATATGCTTGCTTGTCCTCATGTAACAAGGCATCATCAAATGACAGTAGACTTCTTTTTGCGATAAAATTAAAAATGGCCATAAGAGCCTTGCCGAAAGATGTTTTGCCTGCCGCATTTGCTCCCATTAGTATATTAACTTTCTTATAGCGAAAATTAGGTTTTGTTTCTAAATATTCATTTTTAATAGTGGACTTTACTAATTTTTTGGGATAGCTGAAATTTATTTTAAAATCCTGAAATCCGAATAGATTATCAAGTTCTACGTTCATTACTATCATAATGCATATTCCCTTTTATTCGTGCGGAGGGTTTAATACCTGCCGTTTTCGGCAACGCTCTACGTCGTAACAAAGGGTATTAAAGCCGACTGCGACCACCTTATAGAACATACAATGCGAAACATTGAGCATTGTACCCCGATGCTCTGCGTCGGGATTGTTGATTATTAGTTCTAATATCAAGAACTAATATAGCTTTTTCTGTATCTCTGTCAATCGTACCTATATTTTTTTATTATCGGATTTTTTACATTTTAAGTTATACATTTTTAACTTATTGATGCCGGGAGAGGGGTATCCTATATGTCGCGCCGGTATTGCTCTCCGTAGAAAGCTTTTTCCGCTCTTGCACAAAGGACGGGAAGGCCATATAATCTACTCTATGCTTGACTATCGATTTATCAAAAATAATTTAGAAGCGGTGAAACAAAATATTGTCAACCGGGCTATGAATGCAGATGCGGAAGCCGCTGTCCGGCTTTTTGATGAGCGTACGGAACTGGTAACGGCCTTGCAGGCATTGCAAACAAAGCGGAATGAAAACTCTCTGGCAATGAAAAACGTAAAAGATGCCGGTGAGCGTACCGTACTTATCGAAACGGGAAAGGCGGTTAAGGCAGAAATCGCTGCTGCTGAAGCGGCATTAAAAGAAAAAGAAGCTGCCTTAGATGAGGCAATGCGGCAGATTCCCAATATGGCACATCCTGATGCTCCCATCGGTAAGGAAGATAAGGATAATTGCGAGGTAAAACAGGTAGGCACGGTTCCGCAATTTGACTTTGAACCGAAAGATCATGTGCAGCTTGCGGAGGCGCTTGATTTAATAGATTTTGATGCGGCTACTAAGGTTTCCGGGGTTAAGTTCTATTATTTAAAAAATGAAGCGGTATTCTTGGAACAGGCTTTGGTGTTATACGGGTTGAATGTGCTCCGTAAACACGGATTTACGCCGTTTATTACCCCGGATGTGGCAAAAGAAGAAATATTGCGCGGAATCGGGTTTAATCCCCGCGGGGCTGAATCCAATGTATACACACTGGAAGAAGAAGGTACCTGCTTGGTAGCAACGGCGGAAATAACCCTCGGCGGCTATCATGCGGATGAAATCTTAGAAAAAGCACGTTTGCCGCTGATGTACTGCGGTCTTTCGCACTGTTTCCGCAGAGAAGCCGGTGCTGCCGGGCAATTTTCTAAGGGATTGTACCGCGTACATCAATTCACTAAGCTTGAAATGTTTGTGTACTGTACACCGGAACAATCAGATGCACTGCACGAAAAGCTCCGCGTTATCGAGGAAGAAATCTTTACCGGATTAGGTTTGCCCTTCCGTGTTGTAGACACCTGCACCGGCGATTTGGGTGCTCCGGCATACCGCAAATGGGATCTGGAAGCCTGGATGCCCGGCCGTAACGGGGGAGAGTGGGGAGAGGTAACTTCTACTTCAAACTGTACCGATTATCAGGCGCGCCGTTTAAATGTACGTTTTAAAGATGATGACGGAAAGAATAAGTATGTGCATATGCTCAACGGAACGGCTATTGCCGTATCCCGCGCCCTTGTCGCAATTATGGAAAACTATCAGCAAAAAGACGGCAGCATTATCGTACCGCCGGTGTTAGTACCCTATTGCGGATTCGATATTATTAAAAGAACTGTCTAGGCAGTATTCTGAAAAACAGATACAAGAAAATATCCTTACTGTGGTTTATAGAATAGGGGCTGTTCCGTATCTTAACGGGTTTCGGAGCAGCCCTTTTTATTCGTACGGCGGGGTATCTCACATACCGCGCGGGGGTTGTTGACTTTCAGAACGCCTAAAAAACTATCTTGCAGTATCTCAAAATCAGGGTTACAATAACACTGCATTTGTAAAACAGTTTAAGATCATCATTCTTCACATTTTAAACTGTTTCATTTATGAGGAGGAATCTATGAAAAAGTATTTTTCAATTCTGTTGGGTGTGTGTTTAGTTTCTTCTGCCGTATTTATTGCAGGATGCGGTTCAAAAGCGGAAAAAGCAAAGCTCGTGTATTGGACAATGTGGAATGAAGCTGAACCCCAGGGAATGGTAATTGCAGAAGCGGTTGCGGCCTTTACAAAGGACACCGGGATTGAAGTTGAAGTCAACTTCAATGGACGGGAAATCCGTAAAACTTTACAGCCGGCTCTTGATGCAGGTGAAACCATCGACTTGTTCGATGAAGATATTGAACGGGTTTTGAATGCCTGGGGAAATTACTTACTGCCGCTTGATCAGTATGCGGCAAAAGCATATTCGACCACAGACGGAAAGCCCTATAACACGGTTGTCAATCAAACACTGTATAACTTAGCAAAAGAACTCGGCGGCGGTACCGTGAAGAACATTCCCTATCAGCCTTCTGCCTTCGTTACCCTGTATAACAAAGACCTCTTCACTCAGGCCGGTATTACGGATACCCCCAAAACATGGGATGAGTTTGTAGCAGCCTGCGAAAAATTAAAGGCAATCAGTATTCCTGCCATTACCGTTGATGATGCCTATATGGCCTGCTTCTTCGGCTATAATATGGACCGTTTGGTTGGCGAACAGGAAACACTTAATATGGTAAAAAACAAAGACTTTACCGGACCGCAGGTACTTGAATTCGGAAAAATCTGGGAAGATATGGCTCAAAAAGGTTATATCAGCGCTAAAGCAGCATCCAATATTTGGCCGGCAGGACAGGTTGAAGAAATGGCGGTAGGAAAGGTCGGTATGTATTTAAACGGTACCTGGCTGCCGAATGAAATCAAAGCTCAGGCCCCCAATTTAAACTGGGGAGCCTTTGCATGGCCTGCAATGTCTGCCGCCGGCGACGGTATCGAAGCAAATAACTACGGCTGTCAAAGTTTCGGTATCAACAAAAATACCAAATATCCCGAAGAAGCTTTCCGTCTGATCGTATGGCTGACCACGGGAGAATGGGATGCCCGTTTGGCAAAAGAAAGTATCGGTATTCCCGCCGGTAATAATACTGCATGGCCTGCACAGCTGGCAGAAGCAAAAGTGATCGTTGATAATACGACCAACCGCCTTGACTGGGCAGTCGGTATGGAAAATGATCCTGAAATCAATGCAAAAATCAAAGAAAATTTTGCAAAGCTGATTAAGGGCGATCTGAATGCCGAAGGCTTTGCCGCTGCTATGGCAAAATAAGACCGTGTAATAACCGGTCTTGCGGAAGCTGGGGCTGCCAAAAAAAGCTTTTAAGACGTTCCCGGCTTCCTATTTAAAAACTTTCCGGAAAAACTCATCAATGGAGAATAATCAATGCTTAGAAAAAACAAACCGATGATCATCGTCTTTTTGACACCGGCTGTATTTTGTTATATTGCTGTGTTTTTGTATCCTACACTTAGAACATTCATTATGAGCTTTTTTGCGGTTGAAAGCGTTTCGGATCCCGTATCCGGCTGGTCATTTAACGGATTCGGTAATTATATCAAAATCTTTACGACTGCGCTGTTTTTGCAGTCAATGAAAAATATTGCCCGTATCTGGTTTTGGGGCGGCACGGCAGTGATGTTTCTTGCATTGCTGATGGCAATTATTTTAACCAACGGGGTTCCGCATCGGCTCAAGGTATTTTACCGCAGTATTGTGTATTTACCGAATGTTGTCAGTGCCGTTGCAATGGGTACGATGTGGATTAACTATGTCTATAACAGTGACTACGGTTTACTGCACAGTTTTTTTTCAGCACTCGGTTTTAAGGATTTGTCTGCGGTGTTATGGACAGGGCCGGGAATGCGCTTTTGGAGTATGCTGATTGCCTACTGCTTCGGGATGGTCGGTTATCATATGCTGATTT
The DNA here is from genome assembly GCA_038397965.1 of Treponema sp. Lineage (GTDB taxonomy): Bacteria > Spirochaetota > Spirochaetia > Treponematales > Treponemataceae > Treponema. The sequence goes on along the minus strand of JARGFA010000012.1, from coordinate 116,454 downwards.
TTATGAGCGGTATAGAGCAGATACCTGCCGATTATTACGAAGCAGCTTATCTTGAAGGCTGTAATATATGGCAGCGCTTTGTGCATATTACCCTGCCGTTCTTACGGGGTGTTTTTAGAACCAATATTGTAATGTGGACAGTCTATACAGTCGGTTTTTTTGTATGGGGACAATTATTCAGTCCCGTTAATTTGTCGAACGATACGGTTGCACCGATGAATTATATGTATGAATTGGTCTTCGGCTCATCATCGTCTGCAGCCACTATCCGCGATAGCGGAAGCGGTGCGGCAATCGGTGTTGTAATGATGCTTTTGGTTATTATCATTTTCTTTTCTACCGAACGCATTGTCAGAAATGACGATATTGAAATGTAAGAGGAGGCGGTATGTTCAATACGAATCAAGTGCGCAACACACCGGGTTATATCCTATTGACTGTATGGACGGTCTTTACCGTTATGCTGGTCGGCTGGGTAGTTTTTGCTTCACTTTCAACCTCAAGTGAAATATTTTCCGATCATATGTTTGCATTTAAAACCGGCTTTCATTTTGAAAATTATATAAAGGCATGGAAAACGCAGAAAGTATCAGTGTTCTTTATGAACTCCCTGTTATACACCGTAGTATCCTGTACGCTGATAGTCATTATTGCAGCACCGGCGGCCTATGTCCTTTCACGCTTTAAATTCAAAGGCAACTTGCTTCTGCAAAATATGTTCGCGTCCGCCCTCGGAATTCCGGTGATCATGATTATTATGCCGCTGTTCGGCCTGGCGTCTTCATTCAGATTAACCAATAACCGCTTTTTAATTATCTTTTTATATACGGCTATTAATGTTCCTTTTGCAGTATTTTACCTGCTGGCCTTTTTTAAAAATTTAAGCTTTACCTATGAAGAGGCGGCCGCTATTGACGGCTGCTCCCCGATGCGTACCTTTTGGACGATTATGTTTCCGCTGGCGCAGCCGGGAATTATCACGGTGTCCATTTTTAACTTTATTACGATATGGAATGAATATTTTATGTCGCTGATTTTTGCAAATAAAACGGCTGTGCGGCCGGTTGCAGTCGGCCTCTACAATATGATTTCTGCAATGCGCTACACCGGTGATTGGGGCGGAATGTTTGCCAGTGTGGTTATTGTCTTTTTGCCGACCTTTATTCTGTATTTATTTTTATCCGAAAAAATAATTAATGGAGTTACCGGCGGTGCAATTAAGGGGTAGAGCACAGCCGAGGCCGCAGACTAAAAAACCTTTTGCCTCATTTTGAATTTTATAGTATACTTTCTAAGTTATCATCTGGCGGTTTATGGGGCTGTCAAAAAAGTAACCGGCTTTTTAAGATATTCCCGGTCCGCTATCGTGAGAAAACACCACTATTTGAGGAGGGGATATTGATGAAAACGGTTTCAAAAATGTCTCGCATTGGTCTTCCGGCTTTAGTTGTATTCGGCGCCCTCTTATTCGCCGGCTGCGGTGAAAAAGGCACTGCATCAGTACTCAACAAAGATAAGCCGCTTGTCTTCTTTAACCGGCAGCCGTCCGATCCGACGACCGGTAAAATTGATATGACAAGCATGAATTGGAACGACAAAACCTATTATGTCGGCTTTGATGCTATGGGCGGCGGTGCCGTTCAGGGAAAACTCATTACTGACTTCCTTGCATCGGCTGACGCTTCGCTTGACCGTAACGGCGACGGTATTCTCGGCTATGTTTTGTGTATCGGCGACGTCGGACACAACGATTCGCAGGCACGTACCGAAGGTATCCGCAAGGCACTTGATACGTGGGCGGGTTCTACCGATCCTGGCACCGTGCAGGAAGGTTCCGTGATGGTCGGCGGCACAACATTTAAGGTTATTGAACTTGAAGGAAAGGCAATGACCGGTACCGACGGTTCTACCTGGAATGCCAATGCTGCAACCGAAGCAATGGGCGGCTGGGCAACCAAGTTTGCCGATAAGATCGACCTTGTTATTTCCAACAACGATGGTATGGCAATGGGTTGTTTACAGGCCTCCAACTACCCGGCAGGAGTGCCGATCTTCGGTTATGATGCAAACGCCGATGCAATTGATGCAGTCGGTGCAGGTAAATTGACCGGAACCGTTTCCCAGAACGTAGACGCACAGGCAACCGCCCTGCTGCAGGTGCTGAGAAACTTGCTTGACGGCTTAACCGGTGCGGATGTATACACTCAAGGTATTTCTGCCGCCGATAAATACGGCAATAAAATCTCTGCCCCGGTACAGTATTGGGCTGATGTAAAAGCCGTCATGGCCGAAAACTCCGGTGTAACAAGCGCAAACTGGAAAAACTATGCCGGCGGTACACGCGATGCAGGAATAAAGCAGACACAGGCTGAAAAGAAAAAAGTTCTTTTAACCATTTACAACTCGGCCGATAACTTCCTTTCTTCGTCCTATGTACCGGCATTGAAATATTATGCACCGCTTCTGAACATCGACTTAACGATTGTACAGGGCGACGGGCAAAACGAATCAAGCTGCTTGGACCGCTTTACCAATTTAAACAACTTTGACGCATTTGCCGTCAACATGGTAAAAACCAATTCAGGTGCCGATTACACCGATAAACTCAAGTACTAATCACAGGTACTGTTGACTCAGCGGCGGCTGCAAGGCTGCCGCTGCTTTGGGGCTGCCCAAAAAGAAACCAATTTTTGCGGCTGCCCCGGCTCTCTGTATCTCCGGCAGACTATGCCGGTAATGAGGATTACACATGGATGATATCGTACTGGAAATTAAAAATCTTTCTAAATCGTTTGCAAAAAACAAAGTATTGGAAAATATCAACCTCACGGTAAAAAAAGGTGCGGTTGTCGGTTTAATGGGAGAAAACGGTGCCGGAAAATCTACGATGATGAAATGTCTTTTCGGTATTTATGCAAAGGATGAAGGCCGTTTTTTTCTTAATAATAGATTGATTGACTTTAAATCCCCCAAGGATGCCCTTGAAAACGGTGTAGCAATGGTGCACCAGGAATTGAATCAATGTCTTGACCGCACGGTCATGGATAATTTGTTTCTCGGCAGATATCCTGTGCGTTTCGGTGTTGTCAATGAAACAAAGATGCAAAAAGATTCCGATACTTTGTTCGCTTCCCTTAAAATGAATGTCAATGCCCGTACGGTTATGCGTACCATGTCCGTTTCACAGCGGCAGATGGTAGAAATTGCAAAGGCGGTTTCGTATAACGCAAAGGTGATTGTGCTGGATGAGCCGACTTCATCCTTAACCGAACGGGAAGTAATAAAATTGTTTTCCATTATCAGATCGCTGAGTGCAAAAGGAGTTTCCTTTGTCTATATCTCGCACAAAATGGATGAAATCTTTCAGATATGCAGTGAAGTAGTGGTACTGCGCGACGGACGGCTTACCCTGTCAAAGCCTATTCACGGCACCACTATGGATGAACTGATTTCCGCAATGGTTGGCCGTTCCCTCGAAAAACGCTTTCCCGATGTGGATAACGAGGTAGGCCGCGATTATTTTGAGGTGCGGAATGTTTCTACCCGCTACGAACCTCAGCTCAAGGATATTTCGTTTACGGTTAAAAAGGGAGAAATTTTCGGGTTGTACGGTCTTGTCGGTGCCGGCAGAAGCGAACTGCTGGAAAGTCTGTTCGGTCTGCGTACTATTGCCTCAGGCGACATTTTGCTTGACGGTAAGAAACTCCGGTTTAATACCAGTAAGGAGGCAATGTCGTATAACTTTGCGCTGGTAACGGAAGAACGCAAATTTAACGGAATGTTCGGCAAGGCATCCATTAAGTTTAATACGGTGATTGCCAACATCGACGCCTATAAAAATTTCGGTATACTTTCAAACCGTAAAATGCAGGAAGCGGCCGACCGTGAAATTAAAACCATGCGGACAAAATGTGTGTCTGCTGATGAGCTGATCAGCGCCTTGAGCGGCGGGAATCAGCAGAAGGTGATTATCGGTAAATGGCTGGAACGTCAGCCCGATATTCTGCTGCTTGATGAGCCGACCCGCGGTATCGATGTCGGGGCAAAGTATGAAATTTATCAGCTTATCATCAATATGGCAAAGGCTGGGAAAACCATCATTGTCGTTTCCAGTGAAATGCCCGAAATTTTGGGAATTACCAACCGGATTGCCGTTATGTCCAATTACCGCCTTGCCGGGATTGTAGACACTGCGGATACCGACCAAGAAGCCTTACTGCGGCTTTCTGCAAAATATCTTTAAAAACTTACATTACCGGAGGAAAGAATGAAGGATATATCGGAACAAAATCTTGCGCATTATGTATTCACCGATGAGCAGATTGCTCAGGCGGATATGGCAAAAATTTTGGAAGAAGATAAAGTATTATGCGAATATACACGGCAGCTTGATGAATTACGGGAACCCGGCGTCAATAAAATCTCGGTGTTAACCCAGGAAATTGCGGCGGTACGGAAAAATAAACTGATGACTGCAGAAGAAAAAGCTGCCCATATTGCGCAGTACAAAAAACAAATTGAAGAGGCTAAGGTCATCGCTGCACAGCATAAAACCGAAGAAAAGCAGCTTACTCAGCAGGCAGTTTACCGCGTGAACGCGCTAGCGGCGGTTTTTGAACAAGAGGTAAAAAAGAGTCAAAATGCAAAAGCCGCTCAGTACAAGAAAGACTATGAAGCCAAGGTGCAGGATATTCACGCAGCCGCAGAAAAAAAACGGCAGGCCGCTGCCGCTGCTTTTGCAGGTAAGAGCACAGCGGAAAGCCGCCGTGAACAGCAGGAAGAATTAGCCGCAGCGGATGCTGCAATGAAATCCGCGCTGTTTGATGCAAAAAATCAGTACCAAACTGCGGTGTGGAATTGTAAAAATGCCAAGCATCAGGTATTTGTCGACCGGGTACAAAAAAATATCCATCTGCGCAATAGTAAAACCAGTTTTTCGGAAAACATGGTGCTCGGCTTTAAGGACTATGCCTTTAAATTTACACCGGCACAGTTTTTCTTGGCAAACGGTTTGTACATTGCGATTGCGATCTTTTTTGTGGTCTGTATTATTGTGGCACCCTTGTCGGGAAGCGGAAACCTCTTAACACTTGCAAATATCCTGACCATTTTAGAGCAGTCATCGGTGCGTATGTTTTATGCCCTCGGTGTTGCCGGCATTATTTTGCTTGCCGGTACCGACTTGAGTGTCGGCCGTATGGTTGCAATGGGCGCCGTTGTTACCGGTCTGATTCTCCATCCGGGGCCGAACATCGTAACCTTTTTCGGAATGGGACCCTGGGATTTTACTGCAATCGCAATGCCCGTGCGCGTCTTGCTGTCCGTCGGCATTTCCATCATCCTCTGCGTCATTTTTAGTATTTTTGCCGGCTTTTTTTCTGCATGGTTGAAAATTCACCCCTTTATTTCAACGCTGGCAACCCAGCTCATCATCTACGGACTCTTATTTTTCGGCACGAGCGGTACACCGGTCGGATCCATCGATTCCGGCATTAAGGATTTTTTCGGCGGCCGGTGGATTCTCGGGGTGGTAAACGGGGAACTCGTTACCTTCCCTAAGCTGATTATTCCGGCGGTGATTGCGATAGCCGTTGCATGGTTTATATGGAATAAAACAGTACTCGGCAAAAATATGTATGCTGTCGGCGGCAATCCCGAAGCGGCAAGCGTCAGCGGTATCAGCGTCTTCCGTGTAACGATGAGCGTGTTTATCATGGCGGGTATTTTCTACGGTTTTGGGGCATTCTTTGAAGCCTTTAAAGCAAATGCCAGTGCGGGAACCGGACAGGGCTATGAGCTTGATGCCATCGCTGCCTGTGTGGTCGGCGGTATTTCGTTTAACGGCGGCATCGGTAAGCTGGAAGGAGCGGTAATAGGTGTTATTATCTTTACGGGGCTGACCTACTGTTTAACCTTTCTTGGAATCGACACCAACCTCCAGTTTGTGTTCAAAGGCTTTATCATTATTGCCGCCGTTGCGCTGGACAGCGTAAAGTACCTCAAGAAAAAATAAACCGCTTAGGGGAGCGCACCTGAAGTATGAGAGAATTTATCAGCCGCGCATTGCGGAAATTGCAACGGATGAATGATTCGCAGCTGCGCTCTTTAGTCCGTTTAATTGCCGAGGAGTATACACTCTTTGATGCTATGATGGATTCGCTGACAAACGGCGTTATCATCCTGGATTCAAAGCACGTTATTGTAAAGACCAACCGCGCAGCTTCGCGTATCCTCGGCATCCCCTTTGCAGAAACCCCTGACCGGCCGCTGTGGCGGGTGCTTCCCAATGCGGTACTGGCAGACTTTATCCGCACGGTGATTAAAAACGAAGAAGCGCGCAGTGCGGAAGAGTTTGTTATTGCAGCCGATGAGGGGAATCAGTACATTGAGCTGTCGGTACTGCCGCTTGTAAAAGAAAAGCAGGTGCGCGGCACGATTATCACGGTTGAAGATATTACCCAGCGGAAGCGGGAAGAAATCAATAAACGCCGGCTTGAAAACCTTGCAAGTCTCACCAATTTGGCCGCAGCGGTTGCACACGAGATAAAAAATCCCTTGGCTGCAATCAGCATTCACGTACAGCTTTTGCGGAAAAACTTTAAAGCCTGCAATTTAGACATCAACACCAAGGCACAAAGACACCTTGATGTGGTTGATGAAGAAATAGAGCGGCTCAATAAGATTGTTGTGGACTTCCTTTTTGCCGTGCGGCCGCTGCAATGCGAATTTGCTCCGGTTAATATCAATAGCCTTATTCAGAACCTGCTGGAAACCTTTAAAGAAGAATTTACTGCTGCCGGCATCTCATTACTGACCCACCTTGATAGTGAAATGGTGAGTATTCAAGCCGATGACCGTTTTTTACGGCAGGCTGTGATGAATATTTTAACCAATGCAAAGGCTGCAATGCCCTCCGGCGGGGAGCTGAGCATTACCACCCGGCACGGAGATGACACGGTGTATCTGATCATTGCCGACACCGGCAAGGGGATTCCGCCCGATATGCTGCACAAGATTTTTGAACCCTATTTTACGACAAAACCCGACGGCAGCGGTCTCGGCCTTACCATGACTTATAAGGTGATTAAAGAGCACGGGGGGGATATTCAGGTACACTCGGAGCCGGGGATGGGAACCCGTTTTACGCTCATTCTGCCGGTCAGCCGCAGCGGCAAGCCCCTGCTTCTTGAAATACATCCTGCCCGCACTTGCGGGAACTGACACCGCAAGAGGCCGCAGCCTGAGGAGAACACGGTATGAAATTTAGAATTTTAGTGATAGATGATGAAAAAAACATCCGTGAGGGTCTGCAAATGGCACTTGAGGATGAAGGCTATGAGGTTTTAACCGCGGCTGAGGGGACAAGCGGTTTGCAGGCTGCATTAACCGAGGCCGTAGACCTTGTGATCACCGATTTACGGATGCCGGGCGTAGGAGGGCAGGAAATTCTCCGGAAGGTGAGTTCCGAAACCCCCGGCGTACCGGTCATCGTTTTAACCGGTCACGGTACCGTAGAAACCGCCGTTGAAGCCATGCGGATGGGCGCTTATGACTTTCTAACCAAACCGCTTGATCTTGACCGCTTGTCCCTGCTGGTAAAACGCGCCCTGCAAAACCGGGAACTGGTATTGCAGCACCGCGAACTGATGGAACAAATGCAGTCCGGTAAGGCCTTTGAACAAATTATCGGGAAAAGCGCCGCTATGGAACACGTGTTCGAAATGGTACGCAAGGTTGCGCCCTCCCGTGCCTCCGTACTGATAACCGGCGAAAGCGGGGTAGGGAAGGAGCTGATTGCGAGTGCCATTCACAACCTTTCTCCGCGGAAACAGCATAACTACATTCGGGTACACTGCGCAGCCCTTGCCGAAAGTCTGCTGGAAAGCGAGCTGTTCGGGCATGAAAAAGGCGCCTACACCGGGGCTGTCAGCCAAAAGCGCGGCCGGTTCGAGCTGGCGGACGGCGGTTCTATTTTTTTGGATGAAATCGGTGAAATCAATCAAACCCTTCAAATAAAAATCCTGCGTGTCTTACAGGAAAAACAGTTTGAGCGGGTCGGCGGCGAAAAACCGATCACGGTAGACACCCGCATTATTACTGCAACAAACCGTAATCTTGAGGAAGAAGTAGCTGCCGGCAGATTCCGCAGCGACCTGTATTACCGCTTAAATGTGGTGCATATCCATGTTCCGCCCTTACGGGAGCGGAAAGACGATTTACCCCTGCTGATTGCCGCCTTTATAAAAGAGTTTTCGGAAGAAAACGGCAAAACCATTACCGCCGTTGAACCTAAGGCGCGGGCTGCGCTCTACGCATACGACTGGCCCGGCAATATCCGGCAGCTGCGGAATTGTCTGGAAAGTGCCGTAGTGATGAGCTCGGATGACACCATCCGCCTTGAAGACTTGCCGGAGCCGGTACGGGATGCCGAACAGACCGCTTCCATCCATATTCAAATCGGTACACCCCTTGCGGAAGCGGAACAGCACATCATCATGGAAACCCTTGCCGCCTATAACGGCAATAAATCAAAAACGGCGGAAATACTCGGTATCGGCCGTAAAACCCTGCATCGTAAACTGGACGGTTTTACCGGTCTTTCAGCGACAAATGAAATGTAAATTTGTTGCATCTTTTTTAAAAAAATCCTGACTTCTTGACGAACTTTTGTATTACAGGTATCGTAGCAGCGGTGTTTACTCTTACGGAAGTTTTATCGCTTTGGTAGTTCTTACTGTATGTTAGGGGTTGATCTTGGTGATGATCTTCTTTGATAAGATATGTAGCGCTACTGAAACCGTATTAATGGGAAGAAAGCAGCCGGCATCCTTCTGCTGAGCAGTTCCGCCGGTTTCTCATTAAAAAGGAGAAGGTTCTATGAAATTGTACAAAAGAGCGGCACTGCTTATGCTTACTGCCGTATGTATTTTTCCCCTCCATGCATTTAACTCCGGTCTTAGATTAGGTCTAAGAGCCAATTTAACCGGCTCCCTTACCCGTCCTAAAATCAGCAAAGCCGATATGGCATATTTAGGCGGTAACGGTATGAAGGGAATGCTGGGATATGTTACCACCGGAGAAGCCGATTTAACCTATCTGTTTGATTCAATCAAGTATTTCCGCTGTCAGGACAATGAAGTATTCGGCGGTTTGGGCTGGAGCTTTGCACTCGGCTTAGGGCAGGGGTTTTCGGGACAGGTTTCTGGGGCGTATAATGAGACGATCCATAAGCAAGTCAATGTTTTCTGCCGTGTGCACATGACTCCGGTTCTGACCTTCGGAAGCGGGATACGCAGTTATTTTTTGCGGAATAGATTGGCACTGGGAGGTACAGTCGGCATCCGGATGCCCCTTGATCCGCAACCGATTTATGAAATGTACACTAATTTGACGCCGAAAGAAGTTGATCAGATTAAGGATGCAACTAACACTGACGGCGCACCTATTGATTTTGGGAACGAAACCGGAACTCTCCAGATTACGGAAGATCAGATGAGGAAAATTAATCCTGTCGGCTATATGTTTAAGGGAGTTATCGAATATAACCAACCCTTTATTACCAATATGGAAATTGTACTTGGAATGTTCTTATCTTATACGATATATAAACCGAAATATGTAACGATGCCGCCTAAACTTATTCATGCTGCTGAAAAGCAGGGGGCCAAGAATGTTACCGGCACTCCTATTAATTCTTTCTACATGAACTCGCTTGATTTCGGCATTACTGTCGGTCTTAACTTTAAGGTCTAAGGAGGGCACTCTGATATGACTAAAAAAACACTGAATACTGTTTTGGTATATTTTCTAGTATATTTTATTCTTGCTTTTTCGGCTTGTAACCCTGCAATAGGTACTCCGTGGTACCCGCGGGTAGCAGATAAAACCGTACCCGCAATGTTCAGCATTAAAATTACGGTTGCCGGCAGTGAGGTTACTCCGGTACTTTCCGGTGTACCGAAAGATGAACTGCAACGATTGGAGTTTTATGCTGCTGCAAAGGAATATACCGTAACGGTACCCTACACCTGTGAAGAACTATCCGCTTCTGATATAGCTGTTAAAGCTGTCAGCTCTCTTATCAACAAAGAACCGCTAACAGTAGAAGTTACCATGAACGGTGAAACCGTTCCGCTTATTCCGGGGAAAGCATTACCTGTTACCATAAAAATACAGGATATGACGGGTACTTTCGGGATCAGCGAGAAAGTAATTAAAGTAACCCGCCGGAATCAGGCGGCAATGCAGCAGAATCTTGAGCTGGTATCTTTGGAAGTACATGGTATTGCGGTAGACACCGCTTCCGGTGCCGTAGCGGTTCCCTATGCAAAATCATCCGTTTCTTCCGGGGATATTAAAGCAGTTTTTAAACTTAATGATGAAACCACTGTTATACCGGTTGAAGTAGAACATTCACCTATCGAACTGCAAGAAAATAAAACGGCGGTTGTTAAGATACGCGTACAAGAAAAAGCAGGACAGTATAATGCTTTTGAAAAAGAGATTTCCGTGCTGCGGGAACAGAAAAAAGAGGATGAAGATACTGCACTGGAGCTTGAAAGCCTGACTGTGCTGGGCTTTGACGCATTAAGCGGAACAGTTCTGCTGCCTGATATGGGGCGTCCGCTTACTCCGGATGATGTGGTTGCGGCTTTTAAAGATTTCGGTGTACTTAATGTTGTATTTGAAAACGGTCCGCTCTCTTTAACGGATACTGCACTGCTCACTATTTCCATAGCTGCGCGGAAGGGCAGCTATCTTGCATGGGAAAAGAATATCCGTTTGGTGAAGGATCCGGCAATGGTAATTAATCCTCAAGATAAGCATGGAAATAAGAAATATATTATGTCGGTTAAAACGACGGAAGAAGAGATAGAACCCTTCGATTATTACACGGATTCTTTTGCATTTTCTGCGGCTCAATTTGATGACTGGATAGTGTATATTAGCGGCTTCAATAACAGCACGAATATAGCCAGCTATCAGTTTAAGCCCGGTACTTGGACAGGCGTACCTGACCAGTATGCAGGTCCTGATTTCGGTTCCGGTTTGAAAGCAATGGGAAATGTTAAATTTTACCGCTATAAGTCGCGGAAAGACCGCTGGAACGGAACACCCCCGCCGCTTTTTGACGCGGAGAAAGAAAAACGCTTTTATTTTTACCGCTTTACCGCTTCAGGCGGAGTATCGCTTGATAATTCCATGTTCTGTGTTGATACGCATTCTAAGTTTCTCTTTTACTACAGCGATCCCGATTCTATCAGCGGCGTAGGTGTGCCGAGCGGGTGGACTGATTATGCCGCTCCATCAAGCGGCAGCCATCGGCAATTTAATAAACCGTTTTACTTAAGCGACCCGGTCGGTTTTGTGAAAGAAGACGGTCAGGTGGTATTGTACAGCTGGATAAAAGAAAATATTACCAATAATAATTATACTGCGCAAGAAAATCCTGCGTTTACAAAGCCGGCGGAACAAAAGGCAAGCGGAGCAGGCTATTCCCCGTATCGGGATAAGATTAAACGGAAGAAACAGGAAGTAATACGAACAGATAACCCTGCATATACGGTAACGGTTCCCAATATTGTCAAACAGCCTGCTGCTATCCGTATGAATCCGAACGGTGAAGCCCAATCGTTTGAAGTCCGTGTTGCGGAACCTCCCGCCGGAGAGGTACTTTCGTATCAGTGGTATGAAAACTCCATTCAATCGGATCAAGGCGGTATACCTATTGCCGGTGCTGATGGTAGGACTTATACCCCCGATAACACAGAACAAAAGGACTGCTATGTCTACTGTGCAGTAACAAATACGAATACGGCAAATGGAGCCGTCGAAACGGTACGCTCGTATGCGGTCAAACTGCTGATAAAAGAAGGCTCATTGACCATTGATGCCGAACAGCCCCGCATTATCAAGCAGCCGGAAAGTTATGTGATTCCTATTAATACCTCAAAAGAAGTGAAACTCAAAGTGGAAGCACTTTCGATGGATAAGGGAGCACTGTCGTATCAGTGGTATAAGGCTGCCACTGAAACCGCTGCGGGAGAAAAGATTGAAACTGCAAATACAGCAGAGTACTCATTTAAACTTGAAAATACCGATACAGGTGCTGCCGGAAAAACCTTTTATTATTGTGAAGTAACCAATACCAACAATATGGTTGACGGAAAAAAGACCGCTGTCCTAAAAACAAACAAGGCTGTCATAGAGATTGAAGAATCGTATCAGCTTATTTTCAATGTCAATGATCCTGATGCGGGCCGTGTTGTTGCTCTCAATGACGGGAAACCTATTGAGCTTAACTCATACGTAAAAAAGGGGAGTAAAATACAATTTCTCGCATTTTGTAACCCTCAGTATGAAACACAAGCTTGGACAGGTGCTAAAGTAACCAAGAATATCAATCTGGCTGAAATAACCGTCAACAGCGAAGAAGATGCTAAAAATACGGTCTGCGATATGGCCTATATTCCGCCGGGAAAATTGACGGTAACACCGAAAATGTTGAAGAATCTTACATTTAATAACCATTCTTCAGGTGACGATGGTTATTTTGTACATGATTTTAGAATCTCAAACTATTACGATACGGCTAAATCCGATGATTTTGTAACGGTATGGGAGAAATATAAGGGGAAAAAAATTCCAATATGGGGCGAAGTTGCTATATGGCATAACTTAAACACTAATTATCAGATCGCTCATTATATTAAAGAAAACCAGTCGAAAATAAATAATAAAGGATTTGCAGTAAAATATGAATATGTTAAGCTTGATACTGAGCTTATCCATTATCATGGTAAATATAGTGGTGATACGTATTACTATCCAACGAGCGAAGAAATTCTATCGGACTATCGGCAAAGTGCCATAGCATTTAAGTATGACCGTGGTAGCTCTTCTTGGAAGTGTAATACGCCGAATAATTTTAATATTCCGCATGTTACGGTTAGCTATCCGGCAGATTTTACACTGAAACAAAACGAAACAAAGGATTTTGTTATCAAGTACGATTATGCGGGTAAAGGCTCTGCCGAAGTAACTTACACCCTCAAGTGGGAGTAAAAGTGTCCAAGAATTGACATCCTTGTCAATTCTTGGACGTCGAGTTTGAGGCTTCGCCTCAAACATCGCTGTTGTTGAGAACCAGCCGACCTCCTGTCGGCTTCTGAGGTACGTCCGTGTACCTCTCTACCGATGTACGTCCATGTACATCGGTAGAGGACAAGTTTTGCATAGCAAAACTTGCTACTGCTGGGAACCACGGACATCCTGTCCGTGCTGATGACGAGTTTCGGGCAGAACCGGCACGGAAGCCGGTCGTATGTATCAGAAACGATGTTTTGCAAATCTTTTGCAAAACTCGCACGTCACTTTACAACACGGACGTTGTAAAATGACGGTACTCACTTCTGATTAGTTCCACGCCCATCCTCGCCCAAGAATGAACATCCGTGGACATTCTTGGGCTGCGAGTTTAGTCTAACGCCTAAACTCGTTACTGCTTGTTCTATGCAGTAGCGAATTTACTGAAAAGTAAATTCGTCGTCCAAGAAAATACAAGGAAGTATTTTCTTGGACAGTCCATTGCAGTGTCGGAGGCGAGTTTGAGCAGTACCGGCGGCCTCCGTGCCGCTAATACAAAATCCCCCCAGGGGGATTTTGTATTATGTAATCTCTAAGATTGCCAAGAACTCAAAGAATTTTGAGAGTGTCTTTGTATCAGGTTTTTATAAAGTCTTTATTTCCTTGTTTTTGTACTGATATGTCTGTGTCATAATCATATTCGGCTAGTAACATATTAATAACCTCCTTAGTTTTGCGTTTTAGATAGTCCCTCAACATATTGTTTGCTATACACTCCTCAATGGCTTTTTGAAAGCCGTTTTGAAGAGCAGCTTTTTTCCATCTCCGTACTGTTTCTACAAAGATAGTATATTCATACATCGTCTTGCAGTTTTCAAGTATGGGATGGCTGTTTTGCTTATTTATGTTTATTACTTTAACTGTCAATTCAAAATTCGTTTCTCCTGTTTTTTTCTATAAAAGCATCAGATAGTTTTAGAGTTTTATCAGAAGGATATTCTTCCTGCCCATTGTAAAAGACATAGAACTCAGTTTTTTTGAAAATAAACGGACATCTGCTTTGTCATACGGCAAAAAAGTGTCCTCAACGTATACTTGATACGCCTGCGGTACTTTTTTGCCTAATTCCGCACATCTGCTCGGTCTATTTTCAAAAAGGCTCATTTCAGAACTGGCAAGGAGGGCAGTGGTTTAAATAGTAGCGATGTTTGCGGTACGCAAACTCGCCGTCAAAGAATGTCCACGGATGTTCATTCTTTGACAGGGCATATTCGGGTTGATAGTAGATTGATGTTCTGCAAGAACAATGATGTTATTCTCAATGAGATAGGAAACATCATTATAAAATGACATATACAAAACCTGATCAAGCCTGACGTTTTTCAGCTGTTCTGTATCTTTAAGTTTCGTATCATGCAAAGCATTATACAGCGATAAGAAGTTTTCTTTTGTTTTTTCATCTTCACTGAAAAGGTCGACGAATACAGAATCTTTATACCTGCGATTGAGAGGTCTAATTTCAGACATGGTTATAGTATAGCATACAGTGTTGTTGCTGTCAGCTATTGTCTCTACCGCTTTTGAAGAGAACAAAATGATGCCGGAGACAATAGTTCTGCTATTGATAGTGGTACCGCAAATCCTGTGCTTGGCTATGCGATAAAGCAGGCGATGAACGGGTATATCGAAACCGCACAGAAAAAATAATGCGCCAATCCTTGAACTGACCCCATAAATTAGGACACTTACAGGAGGTGTACTAATGGGGAAAACAGAGAAGTATAGTATTGACTTCAAACTAGATGTTGTAGGAAAACACAAACAGAGAACGTGCAGGTACAAGAAGCTTGCCGGAGTATACGGACTTTCTCGAGACACCGTGCGAGAGTGGTGTCTAAATCTACATCTGCAAGAGGTAATTTCCATGGCTCGGAAAAAACACATCAACAACGAAGATCACGACCTTGAATACTACAAAACGGCAGCTCTTTTTGGGAAACCTATGCAAAGAATATCGAAGCGGAATTTGCAAAACAGGGTAAAAAAAACTCGTTCTGAAAACGATGCAGGACTGTCTGTCACTAGCACCGCACACGAAGATACGGAAAGTGTGTGAAGTTGCAGGAGTTTCAAAGTCAACATTCTATTACAATCGGAACAACGACAGTCAGGCACAGAAGGACGCAGAAATCGTAACGTTGCTTAAGAAACTGCCCCAGAAAATCCTACTACATCGTCAATTCTGTGCAGCAGAACCGCTTAAAAAACTCTGTACGGATGTATCGTATTTGCGTACTACAAAAGGTTGGCTGTATCTAAGTCCCTGTGCTTGATTTATACCGAAGGCAGATTATTGCCTACCATATGTCGACTCATAATGATGCACAATTGGTTATGGATATGTTGGATAAACTTCCCGAAGGTGCACATGGAGCGCGCTTCTTCATTCCGATCAAAGGGTATTATACACTTCGAATGCATATAAAAATCGCCTTATAGAAAAGAAAATCACTCAAAGCATGAGATACAGGGCAAACTGTTGAGATAATGCCTGCATGGAACATTTTTTCGGAACTCTCAAAGTCGGAAGCGGATATAACGAACTGATCAAAATCAGAACTCCGACAGAAAAAGAAGTGAGAACACTGATTGACAATTTTATCACATACTACAATAATGAGCGTATTCAAAAAAATCTCGGCTGGCAGCCGCCGGTCAAAAAATCGGCTTAAACTGTCCTAAAATTTGGGGGCAGTTCACCGTTCTTTCTCTTTCCTGAATTTTATGTTACACTCACCGGCCTATGAATACAGAACACTTGAATCCTGAACAGGCGAAGGCGGTCAATACCATTAACGGGCCGGTACTGATTATTGCGGGAGCCGGTTCGGGGAAGACGCGGGTGATTACGTTCCGCATTGCACACATGCTGGAAAGCGGGATTCCGCAGTCGCAGATTTTGGCGCTGACCTTTACGAACAAGGCAGCGCGGGAGATGCAGGAGCGTATTAAAGAATTAACGGGAAAGAAGCTGCAAAACTTGACCATTAGCACCTTTCACGCGCTGGGGGTAAAGATTTTGCGGGAGTATATTGACCGGCTCGGCTGGAGGCAGAATTTTAGCATTTATGATGAGGTTGACCGCAATCAGCTGATACGGGAGTCGGCAAAAGAGTTAAAAATGGCAACGGAAAATCTTGATGTGTACGGCATCGGAACGCTTTTTTCTCAAATCAAGTCGGGGCAGAAGCATTTTACGGCGCAAACTGCCGTGTACCGTCCGCTGTATAATGAGTATCAGGCGGGGTTAAAGCTGTTTAATGCGGTTGATTTTGATGACCTTATCATGCTGCCGATTAAGCTGTTCCGCGAACACCCCGATGTACTGGCACATTACAAGAGCCGGTTCCGCTATCTGATGGTTGATGAATTTCAGGATACGAGTATTCAGCAGTATCAGATGATGCATCTGATTGCAGAAGATAATGTGTGTGTAGTTGGCGATGATGATCAGTCGATTTATTCGTGGCGGGGGGCGAACTACGAGAATATCCGTATGTTTGAGCGGGATTTTCCGCATTTGGTAGAGATTAAGCTTGAACAAAACTACCGTTCGACGGGGACGATTTTGGCGGCGGCAAACGGGGTGATTGCCCATAATACCAACCGCAAGGAAAAAGCCCTCTGGTCGGGGAACGGGTCGGGAAAGCCGATTGAAATTTTTATCCCCGAAAACGAAACCGCCGAGGCGGATTTCATCGCTGATATGATTATGGAAGAAAAAGTGCGCGACAGCCGGAAGTTTTCTGATTTTGGGGTGCTGATCCGCACGAACGGGCTGGCACGGTTTTTGGAAGAAGCTTTTTTAGATGCCAATATTCCCTACCGGATGTCCGGCGGGACAAGTTTTTTTCAGCGCAAGGAAATTAAGGATATTATCAGCTATTTGCGGGTGATTGCAAACCCTGATGATGACATTAATCTTTTGCGGATTATCAACACCCCGCGGCGGGGTATCGGGAAAAAGACGATTGAGGTGCTTTCGGCGATTGCGACTGAAAAAAACTGTTCAATCCGCACGGCGATGCATGAACTGGTTGCCCGCCCGCCGGAGGATTTCCGTGAAAAAAGCCTTGTTGATGTGCAGGAGTTTATGGAGCTGATCAGTTCCGAGCGGAAACAGCTGCTTTCGGGGCGCGGGCTTGCCGGTAAGGTGCGTAAGCTCGTGGAGCGTATTCACTATCTTGATTATCTGACGCAGGAGTTTCAAAAAAATGAAAAGGCAGCCCGCTTTAAGTTTTTAAATATTGAACATTTGCTGCAATCTATCGACACGTGGGAAACGAACCCTGACAATTTTGACCCCTCGCTGTACACCTATTTGAACCGCATCACGCTGCTCAGCCGTGATGATCAAAATGATGAAGATAGGGGCGAGGTGAATATTATGACCATTCATGCGGCGAAGGGATTGGAGTTTCCGGTGGTGTTTATTGCCGGTGTAGAGGACGGGATTATCCCCCACGCCCGCAGCATGGAAGAAAGTGAAGATGCAGACAGTTCGGGGAGCGGTACAGTCAGCGGCGGCGGAACTTCCGGTGCAGCCAGCGGGGCTGGAAGCGGCGGTGCAGCCGGTGGCGGCATCGAAGAGGAGCGCCGACTCTTTTATGTGGCAATTACCCGTGCACGGGATAAGCTGTTTATTACGAGCTGCCGTACCCGCCGCAAGCAGGCGGGCTTACTGGAATGCAGCCCCTCGCCGTTTTTGGACGAAATTCCGGCTGAGCTCGTACAATTCCACGAACCCGATAAGGAAGCGGAAGAAGCCGAGATTGCCAAGATGTTTGCCCAAATGAAAAAGAAGTTTTCGATGTAGACACATCTTGCTTTCGCTATCGAAGAAATCGCTCCCGATACTGTGAAGGGGTTTCTCCTTCATACCGTTTAAAGGTTTTACAAAATGACGAATGATCATGAAAGCCGCAGGCGAACGCAATTTCGGTCATACTGTATTGTGAATATTGCAGCATATTTTTTGCTGCGGTAATCCGCAGTACGGTTATGTACTCTTTGGGAGAGGTGCCGGTGTATTTTTTTATGATTTTATATAGATAGGTGCGGTCAATTTTTAATGAGGTGCTGAGCTGATCGATATTGATGTCCTGCATATAATGAGATCCGATATACTGTAAAGCTTTCGTGAGATAGGTATTTTTGCAGTCTTTCGGTACGTTGTAAATATGATTCTTAAAGCATGAAAAAAAGAGATGACACCAGCCGTTTAACTCAAGCTGCGATTGCGCCCGTTTACGGAACGAAGGAAGTGCAACTGCAATCAATTCATCTAAACGTGAAGGATTGGTTGCAGAAATGACCAAAGCAGATTCATCTGAAAAAAACGAGGAAATCAAGTGCTGTGCATCGCGGCCGTCAAAGGCAAACCAAAGATATTCCCACGGATCATCTTTGTCTGCCTCATAAAAGGTAACCTCTTGGGGGCGGATCAAAAAAGCCTGGTGTTTACCGGCTGTTACCGTTTGAGTGCCATGCGAATATATACCTTTTCCTTTCATAATAATATGCACGAGGTAATGCGCGCGCACTGCCGGTCCGAAAGAATGCCCGCTTGAACATTTTTCGTGCCCGCAGTAATAGAAGTACAGTCCGCTTTTTTCGTTCATGCTTCATCCTTCCCTTTCGCATAAAATGCAACAAATTGACAAATGCAAGGAAACAAAGAACCTATCTTTGACAGCAGTAACTATTTTACTATAATATTCAAAATACCGGTAGGCCTGCGATGGGCAGGGCTATGCGGCAATGCTTGCTCCGTATACGGCAGTTAAACTTCAGCGGTGAATATTGTGCCATATGCAATGAATATACTGGAACATACGGTTCTCTACCGCTCAAACGGCTGCGTATGCAGGTGTAATATACAAGTGTGTGTACTAGCATACATGAGGAGGATGCGATGAAAAAAAGATGTGCGGTTGTGGTATCGGCACTGTTAGCTGCCGGTATGCTGTTTGCAATGGGCGGAAACGAGAGCGGCTCCGCGAATAAAAGCAGCTCGGATGAATTAACCATTGCAATTTGGGATAAAAACCAAGAACCGGGATTAACGAAAATTGTGCAGGATTTTACTGCCAAGACAGGCATTAAAGCCCGTATTCAGGTAACCCCGTGGGAACAGTACTGGACAATGCTTGAAGCAGGGGCTACCGGAGGATCCTTACCCGACGTATTTTGGATGCACCCGGGACAGTTTGCACTATATGCCCAGTACAATATGCTGCTTGATCTTTCAGCACAAATAAAGGCAAGTAAAACCGTCGATATGAGCAAATTTCCGAAAGATATTGTGAAGCTGTATAACGCAGGCGGTAAACAATTCGCAATGCCGAAGGATGTCGATACAATAGCATTATGGTATAACAAGACCTTGTTTGACAAAGCCGGTGTGAAGTATCCTGATGCAAGCTGGACATGGGACACCTTCCGCGAAGCGGCAAAAAAACTTACCGCAGCAGACGGCAGTCAGTACGGATATACCCTCCGCCCCTCGCAGTATCAAATCGGTTGGTACAATATGGTGTACGATATGGGCGGTGAAATTATTTCTGCTGATATGAAAAAATCGGGTTTTGACAAGCCCGGCACCATCAGCGCTCTTACATTCATGGAAAATATGATTAAAGACGGTTCTCTTCCGCCGTATGAAGTTATCACTGAAAACAAAGAAGAAGCGCTGTTTAAGGCAGGAAAAGTAGCTATGGTAACGATGGGGTCATGGTTGGTTGCCGAACTGTGCAATGACGACTATGTAAAAGCAAACTGTGATTTAACCGTGTTACCGAAGGATGCAAAAACCGGTAAGCGTGTTTCAATCTATAACGGATTAGGCTGGGCTGCTGCGGCAAATACCAAAAATCCCACCGGTGCATGGGCGCTTATCGAATACTTGGGTTCAAAAGAAGCACAGGTACGCCAGTCAGATTTAGGGGTTGCTATCTCTGCATATTCCGGTACTGCAAAGAATTGGGTTGCAGCACATCCTCAGTTTAATCTTAAAGCGCATTTAGATATGCTGGCAGATATCGTATTGAATCCGCACTCGAAAAAAGCTGCTGCATGGGAAAATATGGCTGTCGAAAAATTAATAGACGTATGGACCGGAAAACGGCCTGCTTCTGCCGTATGTCCTGAAATTGCAGTAGAAATGAATAAAATGCTTGCAGAAGAATAAAAAACATCTGTAAAAAACTTCAATTTTAAGGTTTTCAAAACCGTTTATTACAGGGGGGCAGGGGGTACCGCGAATGCCGGTTTCTTTTTTGCCCCCTGTATCATATTTATTAGGATGATAGTATGAAAAAACCGGCAGTAACACGCACAAAAGCAAAAACAGCAGAATTTATATGGGGGTGGCTCTTTCTATTTCCCACGATGTGCGGTTTAATGGTGCTCAATATTATTCCCATATTCCAAACACTGTGGCAGAGCTTTTTTAAAACGGGAGCATTCGGTAGGGGAAATGTGTTTATCGGTTTTGCCAATTATGCACGGATGTTTGCCGATAAAACAGTGTATCAGGCCTTAATTAATACCTTTAAATATGCCATAGTTGAGGTTCCGCTTTCTATTATCTGTGCGGTTGTTCTTGCCGTATTATTAAACCGTGAAATACGGTGCCGCAGTGCATACCGTACCGGCTTCTTTTTACCGATGGTAGCAGCCCCTGCTGCAGTGGCCATGGTATGGCGCTGGTTGTACAATTATGAATTCGGCTTACTTAATTATTTGCTGCGCTCAATCGGGTTACCGGCTCTTAACTGGATTTCACATCCCGAAACGACTTTTATTGCGATTGCCTTTGTCGGTGTATGGTCGGTTATCGGATACAATATGGTTTTGTTTTTAGCAGGATTACAGGAAATTCCGAAAGATTACTACGAAGCTGCCGAAATAGACGGCGCAAGTCCTATCCGTCAATTTTTCACGATAACATTACCGCTTTTGTCGCCTACGATGTTTTTTGTTACTGTAACACGGATTATTGCTGCACTCCAAGTATTTGATACTATTTACATTATGCTTGACCGGACCAGTCCTTCTTTTTATAAAACACAATCGCTTGTTTTTTTATTTTACCGCTATTCTTTCATGGAATCAAATAGGGGCTACGGTTCTGCTGTTGTCTTGTTACTGCTGGCGGTCATTATGATTATTACCGTAGTACAAGTCCGCTTACAGAAAAAATGGGTTTTATACCAATAGAAACAGTTTGACAAGGAGAAAATCATGATGACAAACGCTCATCGCCGAAAGTCTTTTGTTATACATCTTGTGCTGTTAGCCGGTTTATCGGTGATGCTTGTTCCTTTTATCTGGATGATTTTAACGGCATTTAAATCCGTTTCCGAGTCGACACAACTTAATCCGTTTATCATATTTCCGGCGGTTTGGCGGACGGAGGCATTTGCATCGGTTATTGCAAAAATGAATTTTTTTCGGCTGTATTGGAATACGCTTGTGCTCATTGCGTTCCGCATTATTTGTGCAGTAGGAACTGCAACACTTGCAGGCTATGCCTTGGCACGGCTCGACTTCCGGGGGCGAGACTTTGCATTTGCACTGGTGCTGCTCCAGATGATGGTTCCGCCGCAAATTTTTATTATCCCGCAGTATCTTATTGTCAGTAAACTGGGGCTGTTGAATACTGCTTTTGCACTTGTCTTTCCCGGTTTGGTAACTGCTTTCGGTACCTTCTTGCTCAGGCAAGCCTATATGAGCTTGCCGAAAGACCTTGAGCAGGCAGCTCGCCTTGACGGCTGCAATATCGGGCAGACCTTTCTTTTTGTCATGTCTCCGCTTGTGCAGGCAGCTATGGTGGCTCTCGGCATTTTTACTGCACTGTTTGCATATAAAGAACTGATGTGGCCGCTCATTGTCAATACGGATCAAAATACTATTCCGCTGTCGGCAGCATTGGCAAAACTGCAAGGTCAATTTGCCGCCAATTATCCTGAATTGATGGCAGCTTCCTTCTTGGCTTGTTTACCGATGATTGTCATATATATGATTTTCCAAAAACAATTTATCGCAGGCATTGCTACCTCCGGCGGAAAATTATAAACTGATTGTGTAGAACACAGTGCAGCAGCACGGTATCAAAGTTGCGGAATAACAGCTTTGATACCCGGTTTTTTAGACTTTGAATTTCTCTACCTCTGCAACCAGTATGTCAATACTTTGCTTATTCTTCTGTGTAAAAGCCTGCACTTCTTGAATGGAATCATGGATTTGTGCAAAGCTGACGGAAATGGTTTTCATTCTGTCCTGAACCGCTCTCGTTACCGTACCAAGGTTATCCGTTTCTCGAATTACTTTTTCGGTATCGGCAAACATAGCTCCCGAATCTTTTTTGACCGAAACGGTTATCTCATTAATATTATGCATGGAATTAATGACATTCTTGCCTGCATTTGATTGTTTTGTCATGGCATCGCTTACCATCACCGCAGATTCTTTTACTTTTTCTGCATGTTCCGAAACTGCGGTAAATTTTTCTACTGCCAATGCAGCGGCTTTCGCAAGCTGATCAATTTCCGCCGTGATCATTTTTAAGGTGGCGCTGATGGTTTTGCCCTGTGCGCTGGATTCTTCGGCAAGTTTACGTATTTCATCCGCAACGACTGCAAAACCTTTGCCCGATTCTCCTGCATGGGCTGCTTCAATTGCGGCATTCATCGCCAGTAAATTGGTTTGTGAGGCAATATTTTCAATAACATTGGAGGCTTCAATTAAACCGCCTGACTGCTCTGCGATCTTTTGAGAAATCGTATTTGCTTCAAGCAAGGTATTTTTTCCGTCATTTGTTGCTATGCTTAAACTTGAGATAGACTCATCTGCTTTTTGTACGCTTTGGGCAACGGCCTGTATGTTTAAAACCATTTGTTCTATTGCTGCCGATGCTGTACTCACGCTTGAGGATTGCACCTCTATTGAAGTATTCAGTGTTCTAATTGACTTGATAATCTGATCAATTGTTTCTGCCGTTTCAGAAACGCTGTGTGCTTGTACATCCGCTTCCGAATGAAGGTTTTCAATATCCTCGGATATTCCGGTAATAGCGCTCCCGGCCTTTTGCATTTCAATAAACAGCTCTCCGCCGATAGCAGTCATATTATTTGCTTCATCTTTAATATGCGTAAAAAGTTTCCGCATTGTGTCGGCAGTATAATTTAAATAGATACCGATTTTACCCAGTTCATCGTTATGGGGCGCAAGCCGGACGGTGAAATCGCCCTCTGCAAGTGTTTCTAAGACTTCCCCGATACTGATAATTCGTTTTGATATTTTTCTGATGCCGAACACAATTACGATGATAACAATAATCAGCATTACAATCGTTACAAATATCGAATCTTTTGCAATGCTTAAAAAGGATGGAAGAAAATCGTCAATCGGTACCAGCAAAATCATCTTATACGGAAAATGCTTTATTGCACTTTTTTCGGCATAGATCATTTTTCCTCTTTTTTCGTCAGTCCATGTTTTAATATGCGAAAATCCCGTTACCGTGTTAAGTGCCGAAGGAATATACTCGGACAGATTTTTCCCGAAAATATCATCTTGAGACGATATGACGATATTTTCATTTACATCAACAAGATATAGATGGGAATTTTTACTCGGTATGATATTTTTTAGCATTTTTACCGATTCTTCCAAATTTAAGCCAATTCCCGCAACACCTTGTATGTGCTGATCCTTTCCGACCACCTGTGCATTAATCTATAAGCCGGTTAAACCGGTTTCTTTATTTTCATTGATGAAGAATGTCGTTTTATCTTTTAGTCTTAACGTTGTATAAAACCATGTATCTGAAGGATTTGTTTTGTTCAGCCGTCCTACTTGCACTATCCTATCGGCATCCGACATATAATTGGTCTGTGTTTTTTCACTTGCAATAAAAACCGAGATAATACCATCCTTTGCGGCCAATTTCTGAAACTTTTCCATGACAGTATTTTTAAGTTCTCCATCGGGACAGCCGAATTCTATCCAATTTACTAAGTCACTATCTTCAGACCAATTTTGAGCATATAAAAAACCGCGTGTAAAATCGGTTTCTATATCGATTGCCGCTGAATCGAGAATTGCTTTTGTGCTTTCATAAAATCGGTGTTCAAACTGCTTTTTAATGGAAAGCACTATGAACACCAGACTAAGCAGAGAGGTGATCAACACGGTCGTTGTCATAAAAAAAGTGAGTTTAAAACGTATAGACATACAGTTCTCCTTGTGCAGATAGTTATTACGGTTTCATGTAAACCGGCTGTTCAACCCTATAAATTTTTTTCAACGATTTAATTATGGTAAGCGGGACCTATAAAAACTGATTCGCAGTCCGCTTGAGCGGACACGTTAATGGAGCTTCCTTACAGAACAAGCCGACAGCTTGCAGTTCCTAAAGGTACCTAATAAAGATGGGACTCATTGTAAAAAACTTGATAAAGTTTTTTATAGATGTCTTATGCGAACTAGTATAGGCCATTTTTTGCTAAAAAGCAAGAAAAAAAGTTTAATAAGGCAGAGTTTCAGCCGTGAAAGTTATCGGCCGGTAAAGTGAAGCCTATGCCGTCTTAAACTTTTTAACTTCGGTTACGACATTCCGGATACTTTGTTTATTTGTCTGGCTTATATCGCTTATTTCGGTTTCGGCATTGCTTATTTGTACAGCCCCAGAAGCCATTTCGTTCATGCTGTTTGCTATATTGTCCGAAAGCATACTAAGCCGCTTCATCTCGTTTGAAACTAAAACACTTCCTGTCAGCATTTCGTTTGAGCTTTTTTTTACCTCTTCGGTCATCCGTTCTATTTCTTGCATTGCTTTTACAATTTGCGTACTGCCGTCCTTTTGTTCTTCCATTGCAGTCATAATGATATGTTCTTGATTTTTCGTTTGTTCCGCCAAATCTGTAATTGTATCAAACCGCCTCTCAATTGACAGCGAAACATCACTTACCCGCTCTATTTTTTCTTTTAAGTCTTTTAAGATGGCCGTGATGTTTTTCCCCTGCGTATTGGATTCTTCAGCCAGCTTTCTAATTTCATCAGCAACAACAGCAAAGCCCTTACCCGTTTCTCCTGCGTGAGCCGCTTCGATGGCGGCGTTCATTGCCAAAAGATTTGTTTGTGCGGCAATGTGCTGAATAACACTGCTTGCTTCCAAAAGTACTTCAGAACTTTCATCAACTGCTTTACTTAATTCTACGGCCTCACTGATAACCGTTTTACCGGCTTCCGTTTCGGCGTTTAAAATACCGAGTGTTGTTAAATTTGCTTCAACAGCGTCCGCCGCTGATTGAATGTGAGAGACCATGCGATGAATTGATTTTGAAGAATCTTCTACATTTCTTATTTGTATATGTATATGATCATCAACTTTTTTTATTGAAGAGGACATTGCTTGCAAAGAAGATCCGACTGTAAGCACGCTTGAAGATTGAGTGAGCATTTGTTTTTTAACGGCTTCTATATTTGTGCTTATTTGGTATACGGCACTTGCCGTTTCGGTTATATTGCTTGCAAGCTCATCTCCTACGTGCTGCATTGTTTCGGCACTTTCTGCGATAGTTTTAACTGTAATTCTTATTTTTTCAATCGTTCTGTTAAAGTACGTTGATAAATCGGTAACTTCATCATTGCCTGTAACCGGCAGTTTTACGGTTAAATCTCCTTCTCCGTGTGCAATGTTTTTCAGTGCTGTAACGGCTTTACGTATCGGTTTTACAATTCGATATGAAACAACATAGACACACGCTGTTGCGAGTATTAAAATTATAACTCCTACTGCTATTATTCTTTTTATTAAATCATAAAACATTTCAAGAATTTCTTCATAATCTACAAAAATAATAACTTTCCACGAAAGCCCCTGTATTTTAAATACTTTAGTCAGCCATTTTTTTCCGTCCATATTGAGAATTTCGGAACCGTCTTTGATGTTTTCCAGTTGAGATAAAGCGGATATGTTTACCTCTTTTACATTTTTAAAATTCAACTTTTTATGTGCGGGGTCGGCCAAAATAATTCCATCATCCTGAACCAGCATAGCATATCCCGTATCCCCTATACGGATGTTGCGCATAAAGTTTGTAAGCTCCGTAAGATCTATATCTACACCGAAACAGCCGATTATTTCGTTATCTTCCGCTTTTACCGTTTGAGCAAAAGTTATAACCGGAGTAGAATCGATGGCGATGTATGCTTCGGTTATTATAGGTTTGCCGATGTTGTCCATTGCTTGTTTGTACCACGTTCTTGTTCTTGGGTCATAACCTTTCGGCATTGATTCTCTGGATGTGCTATGTGTGCCCCATTTTGTTCCTAGGTATGTTACAATAAACTCCGGATAAATTTTTTTGGTTTGCGTAAAAAGTATCTGAAGATCTTTTTCTGCTTTGCTAGGTTGGCTGTCTTTTACAAAAATATTGTTTGTTTGATCGCTGTAATTGAATAGAGTGTCATCAGCATTTTTTGATGCAGGATGCTCTGCAAGCATACTCACGATCTTTTTATTGGATTGCATAAAAAGATCAATGGCCTGATCGATTATTGAAAATTCTTGTTGAATAATCTTGTCAAATTTTTCAACATTCATTTTATAAATTTGCATTCCTATGATCGTACAAATAAATAAAATTAAAACTGCAACCGTTATAGTCATTGACGTAATAAATTTTCCTACAATCGAAAAATTCATTTTGCCTTTTTTGTCACGTTTTTCTAAATCTCCCTCCCTACCGTTAGGGGCACTAAAGCTTCCCGCTACATCAAAATTTCGGGGGGGGGGGGGGGTAATATAGTGATTTTCATCTTTCATGTCAAGTAGTCTCCTCAAATCTTCTTCTATTTTTTATTGGACAGTAACAATACACTTACTTATATTATATTTATTTAGCAATAATACGTCTAGTAGACAAAATTGATGATCCTCTGATACAGTATTTTCTAGTTTTTTAATTTGCAGCATGTTATAATAAACAGTATGAAAGAAAAAGCGCAGTATGGGGTCATCAGCAATGTCCTTTTTATGATACGGCTGGCATTCGGCACCTGTAAGTCGGTATTGGTGTTTGTTGCCGCCGAAGCGGTGTTGGCGGTTGCCGAAAATATGCTTTCCCTCTTTTTTGCCCCTGCGGTATTGGCGGTCATTGAAAGCCGTACAACGGTGTATCGGCTTTGTATCACAGTGCTTGTATTTGCAGGCGCTATTATCTTGCTGCGCGGTGTGCTGTCGTATTGCCGAACCAACCACTTATTCGGCCGAATTGAGGTGCGTAAGCACATCCTTATGATGATCGGCAATAAAACCATGCAAACCTCGTATCTCAATTTGGAAGAACAAGCCTTTAACGCAAAGAAAAATAAGGCGGATCAATGCTGCCAAGGGAACGATGAAGCTACGGAAGCGGTTTGGCAAACCCTGCAAGAATTACTGCAATGTCTTATCGGCTTTGCCCTGTATTTAGGGCTGCTTGCCTCGCTCAATCTTTTTATTGTTGCAGCGGTGGTGCTGACAAGCGTTGCCGGTTTTATTGTTACCAACCGCGTAAGCCTATGGAAATACCGGCATCGTGAAGAAGAAGAGCGGCACATTCAGCATATCCGTTATGTGATGAATACCGGCGTAAGCCGGGATTTTGCAAAGGATATACGGCTTTTCGGTATGCAGTCTTGGCTG
Source organism: Treponema sp. (assembly GCA_038397965.1). Taxonomy (GTDB): domain Bacteria; phylum Spirochaetota; class Spirochaetia; order Treponematales; family Treponemataceae; genus Treponema. Next base: position 88,613 of record JARGFA010000012.1, on the reverse strand, counting down.
GAAGACCTGTATCATAAACATCTGCGCCTTTACCGGTGTTTTCAGTTAAAAGGAGAAAAACGGTATTTTATTGCCGACCTGACGGATATTCTGCTGACTGCCGCACGGAACGGGATTGCCTATTACTGGCTGGTATCGCTGGTTGTCAGCCGCGCCTTGACAATCCCCGAATTTGTGCTCTATTTTTCCGCTGTCGGTTCTTTTACCCAATGGATCGGCGGCATATTGAACCAGCTTTCGGTTTTACACAAACAGTCGCTTGACCTTTCCTGCGTACGGGAATTTCTCAATTATAAGGAATATTTCCTATTTAAAGAGGGGCTGCCGGTACCTCTTGCCGAAAAAAACGTGATAGAACTGAAAAACGTGTCATTCCGCTATCCTCAAAGCGAAGCCCTCATTCTTGATTCGATAAATCTTAAACTTGAAGCCGGCGAAAAAATCGCCGTAGTCGGCTTAAACGGAGCGGGGAAAACCACTTTGGTTAAACTGATTACCGGTTTGTATGATCCGAGCGAGGGGCAAGTCCTCATCAACGGTGTCGATGTTAAAACCGTAAACCGAAAGGAGTATTACCGCGCATTCAGCGCCGTTTTTCAGGAGCATTCGCTTTTACCGCTTTCGATTGCCCTCAATATCGCACAAACCGCCGAAAATACCGATATGGACAGGGTGCACGAATGTTTAGAACGTGCGGGGCTCTCCGAAAAAGTGCAAAGCCTTCCGCACAAAGCCGACACCCGATTGTGCAAAGACATTCACTTTGATGCGACGGAACTTTCGGGCGGTGAAACACAAAAGCTGTTGCTCGCGCGGGCATTGTACCGGAATTGTCCCTTTCTTATCCTGGATGAGCCGACCGCCGCACTTGATCCCATCGCCGAGCACGACCTGTATACCAAGTACAATAGCTTAGCAGCGGATAAAACCTCGATTTTTATTTCTCACCGGCTTGCTTCCACCCGCTTTTGCGACCGGATTTTGTTTTTACAAAACGGCACCGTCATCGAAGAAGGTTCGCACAAAGAGCTACTTGCGCTCAAGGGTGCATACAGCAATCTTTTTGCCGTACAAAGCAAGTACTATAAGGAGAAACCGAATGAGTAAAGGCAGGGAAAACCGTACTTACAAAGATTCGGTATTCGTTGATCTATTCAGCACCGACGAAAAGGCAAAAGAACGATTTTTATCACTGTATAACGCTTTGCATCAGACACAGCTGCCGCCATACTGCCCGGTTGAACAGCTGAAGCTGGATAATGTCATGTATAGAGGTCTTAGCAACGATGTTTCCTGCCTTGTGGATAACAAAATCATTGTACTTGCCGAACACCAATCAACAATTAATGAAAATATGCCGTTACGCTGTCTTGAATATATAGCGCGTCTTTACGAGCACATTTTGGCCCCGACAGCCCGCTATCACCGGACATTGCAAAAAATACCCGCGCCGGAGTTTTATGTGTTTTACAACGGAATAGAAAGCTACCCGGTAAATAAAATACTCAAACTCTCCGACGCTTTTATAACCAAACCTGCCCCTATCCCACTGGAATTGACTGTAGAGGTTGTAAATATCAATAAAGATAAAGAGAACCGAATCTTAAAAAGCTGTAAAGCACTGGATGAATACAGTCTTTTTTTCGAAGAAGTACGCATTCAAAAACAGCTTGATCCTGAAAACGGCTTTACGAATGCGGTAAAAATATGCATTCAAAAAGGAATATTAAAAGAATATTTACAACGAAAATCGAAGGAGGTTATTAATATGCTCATTGCCGAATACGATTATGAAACGGATATAGCGGTGCAGCGGGCGGAAGAACGGGAAATAGCTTTTGCCGACGGTGTGCGAAAAACAACACTGAAAACGGCGACTGCGTTACGCTCAATGGGATTTGATATCAGCCAAATTATGCAAGCGACCGGATTAACTCAAGACGAAATAGAGCAGCTGCCGCTGCACGGAGAAACCGAATGAGTAAGCCTCAAAAAAAACGGCATTGGTATTATACCTGTCGCGGTTTTGCTTTGTATCTGCACAAAGACCCGCGTCTTCTTGCGGCCATTCTTTGTGAAAAGGTTTGTTCGGGTATTTTGCCCTTTATCGGCATTTATTTTTCCGCACGCATTATCAATGAGCTGCTTCTCGTCTATGACGGCACAAAGCAGGCACACACAAGCCTTGTGCCGCTGATTATACTGAGCCTTGCAGTAACGGCAGGCACTATGCTTACCGCCTCGGTGATACGGCGGTGGAAAAACTACGAATATACCGGATCATGGTTTAAAACCAATGCGTTTTACATGGAAAAATGGCTCAAGACCGATTTTCAAAACAGAGAGAGTACCGGCCTGAATGAACTGTATACAAAAATACAGCAAAACAATCAGTGGGGCGCATGGGGGCTCAATCATCTGTTATGGCTGTATGAAAATGCGTGCGGTCATATTGTTGCCCTCATTGCGTCAATCGGTTTAACCTTGACACTGTTTACGGCGCAGGTACAAACGGAAGCCTTGCTGTTTCTTAACAGTCCGGTGTTTATTGCCGTTTTGGCGGCTGTTTTAATTGCACTGCCGATGCTCTCCGCCCGGCTGGGGATTAAATCGGACAGTTATTGGACAAAAGCCGATGAACAGGCACGGCACGGGAACCGCGTATTCGGCTTTGTAATGAATTTAATCTTTTCAAAACAGCGGGCGATGGACGTGCGGCTCTACGAACAGTATGCTTTTGCCGAAACAGTCGCTTCTTTAAATACGACTTTTACCACAAAGGGTATTTTGGCAGCCTATGCCCGTAAACAAATGGGATTCTACGGAGCTTTATCTCAATGCGCGGAAAGCGCTTTGATGATCTTCATCTATATTTTTGTCGGTTTAAAAGCCTTCGGCGGAGCCTTTCCGGCAGGACAAGTTATGCAGTATATCGCAAGCATTACCGCACTGTCTTCGGCTCTGGCGGGTATCTTCGAATTGATCGGCAAGGCAAAAATCAATGCATCTTTTTTGCAGGATACCTTTGACTTTTTAGATACCCCCGACACTATGCAAAAAGGAAAGCGGCCGCTCGTACTCCGCCCCGACGGGCACAATATCATCGAATTTAAAAATGTGTCGTTCACCTATCCGGGAAGCGAAACACCGGCATTGCAAAATCTTACCTTTACGCTTTCGCCCAATGAGCGGCTTGCCATTGTCGGTAAAAACGGCAGCGGAAAAACCACCTTTATCAAGCTCCTGTGCCGCCTCTATGATCCCGATGAAGGAGAAATTTTTTTTAACGGCGTAAATATCACGGAATATGATTACCGCTCGTATCTTGCCGCATTTTCCGTGGTTTTTCAGGATTTTAAACTGCTTGCCTTTTCCCTTGCACAAAACATCGCCGCGGGTGAACACTATGACAAGGCTCGTGTGAAGGAGGTACTGGCGCAAACCGATTTCAATCTTAATCCCGATACGTTTACCGCCGGAGAAAACACGTATTTGTATAAGGATTTTGAAAAAACGGGGGTTACGGTTTCGGGCGGCGAGGCTCAGAAAATCGCTATTGCCCGTGCGCTGTACAAAAATGCGCCGTATATCATTTTGGATGAGCCGACCGCTGCCCTTGATCCGCTGACGGAGCAGGAAATCTACGCTCACTTTAACGGCATGGTAAAAAACCGCACCGCCGTCTATATTTCTCACCGGCTTTCTTCCTGCCGTTTTTGCAGCACCATTCTTGTCTTTGATCAGGGACGCATTGTGCAGCAGGGTACGCACGAAACGCTTGTAACCGATTCGGACGGTCTTTATCATAAACTCTGGAACGCCCAAGCGCAGTATTACACGGAAAAGAAAACGGAAAGTGAATAGATAGGCGGTTAAAATAAACATACTCAGTGTATCATTGTTCTGCAAGTAGTTTATTTTATATTTTTATGCTATAATTTAACTATGAGTAGATTCGATACCGCTTATTTAAGCAATGATGGGTCATATACATTATTTTTTTTTAACAATACTCGATTAAAATTTGCAGCTCCGTATTCACTGGAAAAATATGAAAAAGTGCTTCGATGGGACAACGGTTATCTTGAAGTCTTAGCAAAATATACTCATAATTCAGAACCGGAAGAAGAATACATTGACTTAGTTCCTATATTGAAAAATTTATATATTGATACGGAAGAATTTTTACCACCTATTAAAAAAGTGAAAGTGCGTTATGCCTGATTTATACAAAATTGCTCATGAGGCAGATGTTATTGATAACGGTTTTGCATTTAAGAAAATTCCTGATGGAATAAAAGTTTTTAATCTAAATAACGGTTATGGTGCTGCAGTTTTTAACCCTGATGGAACTTTGATAGAAACAAACATGGAGATACGGTAATTCAAAATAGAGGGATTCTTACTGATAAAGAGTTAAGGAAGATACAAGAATTTATCAAAGAAAAATATATTCCGATGTACGAAAAATGGTGTGAGTACAGTTATGAAAGTTTTTATGTTGGAAAATAAGTTCTCGCACTGTTTTCAAAGCAGGCATTAGACCGGACAGCTTTCACAGCCTGTGTAAAACATATAATTGGCACCGGAAAAACACCGCTTTGGTCGTGCAGCAACACCAATACCGTTTCGCAGCGGCTTGCAAAATGTATCGGATTCCGCTATTTTGCAGATATGCTTACCGGTCAACTGCATGAAACGGAACCCGACGTACACACGGCACTTGTGCAATCAGCACCCCCGACGTTCTGCGTCGGGGGTGCTGATTACTGAGCGGAGGCGGGAATCTTTATTCCAACCGATTTTGCCAATTCAATATTTGCCGGTTTATACTCTTTTCCGTAGTAGCATTTCAAATAGAGTTCCCTCAACTCGCTGACCAGCGGATAGCGGGGGTTTGCCGTCGTACACTGATCATCAAAGGCTTTTTCAGACATATCATCAAGATGCTCAAGGAAATCTTTTTCAGGGATACCGGTGGCGCGGAAGTCTTCAGGAATTTCGCAAATACGTTTTAATTCCTCGATTTTTTCAATCAGCCGTTCGGTTTTTTCTTCATTTGTTTTGCCGCCAAGACCGAGATGATCGGCAATTCTTCCATAGCGTTCAAGAGCGATCGGATATTTGTATTGCGGGAAAATCGCTTGCTTGCGCGGTGCTTCGGTCGCGTTGTATCTGATAACCTCTGTAATCAGCAGTGCGTTTGCCAAACCGTGAGGAGTATGGTGCTGTGCACCGATTTTATGCGCCATTGAATGGCAGACCCCGAGGAAGGCATTCGCAAATGCCATACCCGCTAAGGTTGCGGCATAATGCATTTTTTCACGGGCCTTAGGATTTTTTCCTCCTTCGGTGTAGGCAAGCGGGAGATACTTGAAGATCAAGCGGATTGATTCCAAAGCAATGCCGTTTGTAAAATCGGTTGCCAACACTGAAACATAGGCTTCAAGGTTGTGTACCAAGGCATCAATACCGGAATAAGCGGTGAGCGCTTTCGGCAGTCCCATGATAAAATCAGGATCGACAATCGCCATATCAGGAGTCAATTCATAATCGGCAATCGGATATTTTACTCCGCTCTTATCGTCGGTAACAATTGCAAACGGAGTTACCTCCGAACCGGTACCGCTCGTCGTAGGAATGGCAACCAATACCGCCTTTGTGCCCAGCTTAGGAAATTTAAATACACGCTTACGGATATCCATGAATCTCAAGGCCAGTTCTCCGAACTGCACCATCGGTTGTTCGTAGAGCATCCGCATAATTTTAGCCGCATCCATAGGACTGCCGCCGCCGAATGCGATAACAATATCCGGCTTAAAGGAGTTCATTAAATCGACACCTTTGTAGATTGTCGTCAGATCGGGATCCGGTTTGACATCCGAAAAAATTTCGTGCTCAATTCCCATTGTATCAAGGGTACGGGTAAGTTGATTGACCATTCCGCATTCGTGCAAATATTTATCGGTAACAATAAAAGCACGCTTCCGATCCGACAAATCCCGCAGCCCTTCACTGACGGCATTTTGCTTAAAATACACTTTGCGCGGTACTTGAAACCAGAGCATATTTTCGCGGCGTTCCGCAACGGTTTTGATATTCATAAGATGTTTTACTCCAACGTTCTCGCTGATTGCATTACCGCCCCAACTTCCGCAGCCGAGCGTTAATGAAGGTTCAAGTCTGAAATTGTAAATATCGCCGATAGCGCCCTGTGAAGCGGGCATATTCACCAGAATACGTCCGGTAGTCATTTTACTTCCGTATAAATTAATACGGTCGGTATTCTGCGCATCGGTATAAAGGACTGCAGTGTGCCCCATTCCTTCAAGGGCAATTTGCTTTTGCGCCTTGTCGCAGGCATCTTCAAAATCCTGTGCCTTGAACATACCGAGTACCGGTGAAAGTTTTTCATGCGCAAAGGGTTCCGATCGTTCAAGTACATCGCTTTCACCGATGAGGACTTTTGTGCCTTCAGGTACGGTAACACCGGCCATTTCGGCAATTTTATATGCAGGTTGTCCGACAATCGCCGCATTGAGCTTTCCGTTTTTGAGAATGGTATCGCCTACTTTTGTTTTTTCTTCAGGATTTAAAAAATAGGCACCGCGTTTTAAGAATTCTTCTTTTACGGTTTTGTATATTGATTTAACGACAATGACAGACTGTTCACTTGCACAAATCATACCGTTGTCAAAGGTTTTACTGAGGAGAATCGAACTGACAGCCATCTTAATATGTGCAGTTTCGTCGATAACCGCCGGAGTGTTTCCAGAACCGACACCGATTGCAGGCGTACCCGAAGAATAGGCTGCATGTACCATACCCGGGCCTCCCGTTGCTAAAATAAGGGCAATGCCGGGATGTCCCATCAGTTGCGCTGACAGTTCAACGGTCGGCTCATCAATCCAGCCGATAATATCTTCCGGTGCACCGACCGCGATAGCCGCATCGCGGATAATCTTTGCAGCGGTGATGGTGCTGTTTTTTGCACGGGGGTGCGGAGAAAAAATAATTCCGTTGCGGGTTTTTAATGCAATTAAACTTTTAAAAATAGCTGTTGAAGTAGGATTGGTAGTTGGTACAATGCCGGCAATGACACCAAGCGGTTCTGCAATTTTTACAACCCCCGCTTCCGCATCATGCTCAATGACACCGCAGGTGCGTTCATTAAGGTATTTGTTGTAGATGTATTCGGCTGCAAAGTGATTTTTGATAACTTTATCTTCAAAAACCCCCATGCCGCTTTCTTCCGCGGCCATTTTTGCCAAAACAATCCGGTTTTCGTTGGCTGCCTGTGCGACATGTCTGAAAATTAAATCGACATGGTCTTGCGAAAATTCCGCAAATTTTCGCTGCGCCGCTTGAACGCGTTCCACTAACTCATTTAAATCCTCGTTAGTTTTTACAATCATAATACTACTCCTTCATCACAATAGAATGCCGTTTATCCGTGCAGAAAAATCTTTCACTTATCAGGAAGTTCTTATACACACAACCTCGGCTGCCGGCTCTGCGCCGGGGTTGTTGATTTTTGATATAATTATATCAGTAAATATTAATCGTATCTATAGATTAAGGAAAAAAATATCTACTAATAATGTAAATACCGAACTGTAGCTACTATTAGGAGGAGGTATAGTACGGCAGCCGTGAGGAATTGATGGAACAAAACGGCTTATACAAGGAGATGTTTGAAAAACAAGCGTACTTTCTGTCTGTTATCGGACTGCGCTCTTATCCTACCAGTCCTGACCGTTCAACTCCCTGTACGAATTTCCGCTGCACAATGAGGTACAGTACAACAAGCGGTACAAACACCAGTACCGCAGCCGTTTTTGCAATAGCCGCTTCATATACCGGATTTTCCATCAAAAAAGTAAACGAAGGAGGGATATTCCGTGAAATGGTGTTCAGTGCCTCATCAACGGACGCTGCAGCGCGGGTATAGGCAAGCATCAGATGATTTAAATTCGTGTTGTCAAAAAGGTTGGTAAAATAGGCATCGTTCCAGTTCCACACAAAGGACAGTACTGCAACGGTTATCATCCCCGCGCCGGAGGACGGCAGCACAATCGAGGTAAAGGTACGCACAAAACCGGCACCGTCAATGTAGGCTGCTTCTTCCAGCGCTTTCGGAAGCCCGCGGAAGGTTTGCCGGAAAATGTAAATAAACAGACCGCCTTTTAATCCCATCCCGGTAGCTGCCATGATATAGATTGAAACCGGATTGTTCAGTAAATTAAGGTGCTGTCCCGTAATAAGATAAAAAATGCCTAAAATATCGAAATCTTTAAAATAAAGATATTGCGGCAGCATAAAGATATTGGGCGGTACTAAGATAGTTAAAATGACACAGCCGAAGAGTACCTCGCGGAATCTGAATTTTAAGCGGGCAAAGGCATAACCGGCCATGGCAGAACAAACAATTTGCAAAAAGGCCACTACAGCAGTGTGCAGGAATGTATACGGCAGCGCAGACCGGTAGTTAAGCATGAGCATTGCCGTGTACCAGTTTTCGATAGAGGTGCGTGCGGGAATCCATATCGAAGTTGCAAGCCCCAAGTCGGCAGGATGGGTAAATCCTATCGACAGATTATGCAAAATCGGGGCTAAAATAAGATAGGTTAGGCCGATAATCAAAAAATACCTGATTAAGCCCAAGATACCTTGTACCGTATATTTTTTCAGTAAAGGACGTGAAAATTGTTTATTCATGGTAAAACACCGCCTTCCGTAAAAATCCCATAAATATCAGAATAACAACGATATTAACGGCAAGATAGACACAACTCATTGCCGCACTCAAACCGTATTTGGACTGCTTAAAGGCAATGACTGAGATTGTTTCGATAATATCTGCACGCATAAATAAATCCGCGAGGGTGTAAACTGTACAGGTTAAAATCATCGGTGAAAGCATAGCGACCGTTACCTTCCAAAATGTTTCATAGCCCGTAGCTCCTTCTATCTTGGCAACCTCATACAATGCAGGGGGAATGCCTTGCAGGGCACCGAGGAAGATGAGAATTTGAATACCGCTTAAAGAAACGATTTCAAAGATATTTCCGACGGCAGAAATAATATACCCAACAACCGCCTCACTGCCGCTGATATTGAACAGGAGTTCTGCAATCATTTCGGCGCCGTACAACCCGCTTGACTGTGAAGGATCGCTCATCATCTGAACGGAAAGATTACTGACCCGTTTCATCAAAAGTCCCGTCGCCATAATAATCGGAATAAAAAAGACGGAACGTACAAATGTTCTGCCGAAAAAGTCCCCGTTTGCCAGTATCGCACACAAGAGTGAAAAAATAATAACAAGCGGGGTATAGAGTATGACCTTAATGCAGGTAGTAACTAAGTCTTTATTGAAGTTGGGGTCGACGGCAAGGGCTATTCTGAAGTTTTCAAAACCGAGAAAATCAAGATTTAAGCCGCCGTTCGGGTTCACGGCTACGGTATGGACACTGTATAGCAGTACCTGAAAAAACGGTACGGCAAAAAACAGTACAAACCCGATCAGCCACGGGGCAATAAACACGAGACCCCACACGGCTGTTTTTTGGGGAAAGGATAGGCGGTAATACCAGCCTTTTTTGAGCTGTCTATTCGGTATCGTATTCATAAGCTATAACTTATCTCCTTTTATAATATAGCCTTGTGCGGGTATCCGGATGCCGTCAAGCTGCCGTTCGGCTGAACTGTAATTGACATAAACGGTTATGCCGTTATCGTATCTTATGAGGCGCAGATCCCCGTCCAGTATTTCATGATCTATGATCTGTGAATGTTTTACTTTCATATAGAATGCATTGTATTGTTTATACACGGCAGCTGCCGTTTCCGTCCAATCCTCATGATAGGTGGAAAAGGTTTCAGCAAGATCGCGGTCTAAGATATTGTGAAAGACCGTTTCTTTTTGAAAGGTAAAGAGAAAATACGGGGAAGACTTTGTTTCAATGGCATGGAGGAGCGGTTTTGTTAAACCGGCAGCGGCCTTACCGTTCCATGCCGTTGCAGAATACGGCAGACAGCCGTCCAGTACCAGCTGCACAAAAGGCACCGCTGCATCAAGTATTGCATACCCGTTATGAGAGGATGGAAGATCATTGATGTATGAGGCAGCACCGAGAGCATAACTATTCGGATTGCTGAGCATCAGCGGATAGGATTCCGCAAGCGACTGTAGTGCGTCTTGAAACACCGGCATGGCATGAATACGTGAGAGATGTTTCTTTCTGCGGTAATCGGGAATGAGGGTATTGCCTAAATCTCTCAGCGCCACGCCGCCGGTAGTCCATGCCGCAAGATTCTGCTTGACCGTTTCCGTATAAGACGGGATGCGGTAGGGCGAAACATAGAAGGCAGGATAGCGTAAATTCATGCTCAGCATCATGTTTTCAAGGAATAGTACGCGGCCGGCGGGTTCTCCGCTTTGTCTGCGGGGAGCATCTGACAGACGGCTGAACCGCTTTGATCCAAACACATTTGCTGTATATATTGAAGGAAAGAGCATCCCGCCGCTTTCCGAAACCGTTTTTTGCAGCTGTGCAAAATCCTCCGCAGAACCCATGCCGCTGTTCAGCCGCATCTTCTTAAGCGATTCGTTTTTGACCCCTCCTGCATACAGCCCGCTGAATATGAACTTGATATTCTGCGCTCCGCCGTTCCGCAAGGTTTGATAAATTTTTTCTCCTTGATTGATAGTTGTGGCACAGATAGTAGATTGATAGCCGACTCCTAAAAAGAATTTCAGCTTACGTAAGGCTCCCATACATTCCGCAAAGAATGGAGCCGCCGGTTCGGGCGGGTGCTTTGCAATCTGTCCGCGGTCAAGTAAATACTGCTGATAGCATTTTGCCATACCGGTATAGTGCGCAGTGCTGCCGGATAAAAATGTATACCGCAGTACAATATCCCCAGTGTACACATCTTCCGGCCAGCGTGCGGTAGTAGCGGAGCTATTACCGAGTAAGTTGATATTTTCTATATCCCGTAAGATAAAACGGGAGGCAATCCGGTTAAACTCATCGGAATGGCCGGAAACATCGGCAAAGATTTCCGCCAGTTCCGCCCCTTTTTCGATAATCGCGAGCACTGCATGATCATTTTTCTTTATTCCGTAAACGGGCATCGTGATGTCAAAGGTTTGTGCCCGGTACTTATGCACATCTTTCAGAATGTCTGCTCCGAACACCTGCTCCTTGTATGCCGCTGCGGAGTTTTTTCCATTATTAAAGCGGATGAGGGCGCCGGAACCGTCGGGCACGAAAAGGTAGCCGCTGTCTTCGGTACCCGAAGACAAAAAATACGGGGCTGGTTCTATCATCTGTATTTGATGATTACCCTGTACCGCCTGAAGCGGAATGGTCAGTACAAGGCTTTCTCCGTCAAGTTCATAGCGCAGCGTTAATGAAATACGGGGGTTAGCGTTTTCAGGTACATAGCCGTATACGGCGTTATCCGCAATCAAATCGTCCTGTGTATATTTCCCTTTTTCAAACAGTATATTGTGAAGATAGGCAATCATCATATCGCCCATATCTTTATCTTTTACCCGTATCCAATACTTGTCTTTTACAACACGGTATTGTTCGCGGAAATTTTTATCGTTTTTTGATGAAAAGTACGGCAGCAGCAGTTCATTGTATTTCTCAACCGGTATCATCTTAGGCAGATCATCAATGCAGAGGGCATTGCTGCCGAGGGTTAGGTCCAGCTCAAAACCGTGAGGGATTTCCCGTATTTCAAAGCCCTTGAGTTCCGTACAGAATGAATAGCTGTCCATGGTATGGAGGGTGCCGATGTTCCGCTGTCCGGTATCCGCCAGATAGGTTACTTGCACGGCTGATTTTTGCAAATTTTTTACCGTATTATTCCCCTGTCTGCCGTTCATAACCGATTCGCCGAATACGGTACCGGTAGCGGTATCAATAACCGCAACTGCAAGGTTTTGTTTATTCAGCAACAGGGCGCGTCCGCGGTTTTCCGCCATTAGGGTATAATCGGGGCGTTGTTGTAAAAACGCGGTAAGACCCGCAGGATGGGTGCCCTCCGGCTGGGAACCGGCTGCTGCCGTCAGCGTATCGGCAAAGCCGGTTAGTGCCGTGTTACAGCATAACAGTATGATAATAGAGAGAAATGCATATCGGCGTTTCATCCGTACTCCTTTCCATTGATTCAAATATTAAATACTATTTTACCAAAAGTTTTAAAAAACCGATAGTAAAAAAATTAAGAGTAACGAAAAAAGCTGATATGCGTACAGAGTGCACAGAATTGTATAAAAAGAGAGAAGCCGTTGTAGGAGCAGGAATAATACATATTCCGGTTTCTATGATGAAGTGAGCATAAAATCAACAACCCCGACGCAAAGCATTCGTCAAAACTATAATAAGAATGTACGTTTTTGACGAGGTGGTTGCAGTCGGCTTTAATACTCTTTGTTACGACTCAAGAAGCATTGCCGAGGAACGGCGGGTATTAAACCCTCTGCACGAATAAAGACTTACTATTAAAATTCACGGGCTGCTGCGAAAACGGTCAGTTACGGGGCAGCTCCGTGAATGAGCATTTCAACCGATGCCGGCAGAATGATAGTTACCGAACCTTTTTTAAAAAAGCATCTTTAAATCCGAGTTTATGAAATGTTTCTAGAGCCGCACCTCTTTCATCTTTTTTTAAGGGGCCGATATAGACACGGTAAAAGGCAGAGTGTCCGGTTTCTGATTTTTCGACCGCTACAGGATACTGCTTTCCGTACTGCCCGATAAAACTTTGGACATTTAAAGAATCGGTAAAGTTTCCGATCTGCACATAAAATGCACCCGGTTTTAGGGTACCGGCAACAGAGTCTTGAGCACCTGTTTCAAGCAGAGTTTTTTCCGTAAATGGATCAGGTGCCGGGGACTGCGGAACGGGTTTGTGAGGCCTGTGCGTTTTTACAGGATCCTCACCTTCGGGTTCCTTCGGGGCAACGGGTATGAGCATAACCGTCTGTTGAGCCGGAACGGCAGCAACTATTTTTTCTTCCGGGGCAGCTTCTTCTACCGGCAAAGTTTCTGCAAGCGTTGCATAAGTATCCGTATCACCTGCTGTATCCGCCGGCTCTTCAGCAGCCGGTATATCATCTGCTGATTCTTGTGCCGGTTTTTCATCTTCAAGAGCAAGAGATTCGGGGATTTCATGATATGCTTCATACAATTCCGGTTCAGCAACCGGTTCCACCTCAGCAGGCATGGTCTCCGTTATAAGCGGAGCTGCGGGAGTTCGGGGCTCTTCGACCTCTGCAACCGGTTCCCATGCCTCTATACTGGAATTTTCGGCATGATCGGCCGGCTCTTCGACTTCAACAGGAGGTATTGTTTCTGCGAGAACCGGTTCGGCATTAACAGGTACCGCTGTTTCGGTAACAGGTAATATGTCAGCCTCACGTTCTGCCGGAGATTCCTGTACCGGCTGCGCTGCGGCGACTGCAGAGGTATCTGAATGGGATGCTGCGGGTTCCGGCTGGAGAGGTGCTTCTATTTCAGCAACAGGATGAAGCGATTCGGGGACTTTACTGTCTAAGGGACGAACCGGTGGTTCCACTTCTTCCGGAGGTGCAGGAGGCATTTCTGCAGCCAGACGCCGTTCCGGCACGGAGGCAACTTCTTTCGGTGCCGGATACATTTCTCCTGTGCCGGCACTTTCTTCGCGTGCTGCCGGCTGCTTGGACACAACAGTGTCTTCCACAGAAGGGGCAGGTTCTTCAACAGGCACAGGCGGTACGGATAAAGGTATGTCCGGGTTTTTTGCAATCAATACAGGGTCCGCTCCCGTTTCGGCAACATGAGCCGGTACCGAAAGTCTGATGCGTACTGTGTTTCCTATCCGTACCGCTAAAGCTGCGGCTAAATCGGGAGACATTTTTATGATTAATCCGTCAGTTCCGGTATTGCCGATAATCACGGCACGGGAACTCCTGTTGTTTTCAAGATTAAGGACTTCAATAAGCGTATGTTTCGGCAGCAAGGTACTGTATGCGAACAGTCCGGCAGGAAACTCATCGTTCGAGCCGGCGGCAGCATTTCCTTCCCAAACTGCCCACATCAGCGTTGTTGTGAATAAAAACATACTAATCACCGTGAATGTTTTTTTTATCATCCGTATCCCCTTTTCCGCTTACAAATTTTTAAGTACTTGATAGCCGATCATTTTACCGATATTTTTTGCTTTTTGCAGTATATCCGGTTCCGGTACTGAATCCGGTTCCACCGTTCCTTCAAAAATAACGGTGCGTGAAGAAAAATCTATGATTTTCCAATGCATCTCTTTCCATTTCAGTCCCTTATCGGCATTATCCGGCTTTTGTACCGGCGCTTGACCATATTCGCAATACACAGCAACTAAATAGTCTAAAGAAGAGTCAAACAGCTTAACCAATAGCGGATTACTGTTATATTGATCCAATCCGTTCATTGTATGTTCAACACTGGTTGCTATCAAACCGTAATCAAAGGAAAGTTCAAACAATTCCGTTTCAAGAGCTGTTATCACCTCAAATGCATATGAAGGCGCATCAGAATTACACATACAGGTAAATCCGATGGTTCTTGCAGATACAGCCGTAGATAAAACAGTGCATAAAAATAGCATAAGCGGTATCCGCTTTTTCATCATGTACACTCCGTATATGCAGTATCGGTTAGTTTCATAAAACAATAAAGGAATAAGAGGATTTTTCTGCCGAGGTTTCTAGTTGACTGTGTGCGGCCGATTATAGCTGAGTTATTGCTTCTTTCGGAAAGACCGGAGCAGCCGCTGTTTATGCATCTATTTCAGCAAGCAGATTTTGCATAATAAAGTTTTTCCGTTCCGGGGTGTTTTTTCCCATATAAAACTCCAGCATTGCAGGGATCTTTTTTACCGTCTGAACACTGACCGGTAAGAGCCGGATATCTTTGCCGATAAACTGTCCGAACTCGCTTGGGCTGATTTCGCCCAACCCCTTAAACCGGGTAACCTCCGCCGCTGTTCCGAGCCGTTTCATTTCCGTATCCCGCTCTTTTTCGGAATAACAATAGCACGTTTCCTTTTTTGTCCGTACACGGAACAGCGGTGTTTCCAAAATAAAAACCCGGCCGTTTAATACCAGCTCTTCAAAAAAGGTGAGAAAAAATGTCAGCAGTAAATTCCTGATATGGAAGCCGTCATTGTCGGCGTCGGTTGCAATAATAATTTTGTTATACCGGAGGCCTTCAAGCCCGCCCTCTATACCGAGCGCCATCATCATGTTATAAAGTTCGGCGTTTTTATAAATTGCCGCCCGTTTTTTCCCGTACATATTTTCAGGTTTACCCCGCAAAGAAAAAAGCGCTTGTGTCAGTACATCGCGGCTTGAAACCATTGAACCGGAAGCTGAATCGCCTTCGGTAATAAAAATCATCGATTCGGAACCGTACTGTTTATCGCCTAAATGAAACTTGCAGTCTTTCAGCTTAGGAATTTTAATCGCAATTTTTTTTGCCGCAGCCTTTGCTTCTTTTTTTACGCTGTTCAGTTCCGTACGGAGCCGCTCATTAGCAGCAATTTTTTCTTCGAGCTTATGGGCAGAATCGGCATTTTTTTGCAGCCATTCCACTACTGCAGCCTTGGCCGCATTAACAATCCAGGTGCGTACCTCCGTATTTCCCAGCTTGTTTTTGGTCTGGCTTTCAAACACCGGAGCTTGAATTTTTACCGCAACTGCCGCTGCCGTGCCTTCGCGCACATCCTCACTCTTATAATTTTTCCGGTAGTATTCATTAATCCCTTTGAGTAAACCTTCTTTAAAGGCGGAAAGATGAGTTCCTCCGTCTGAGGTGTACTGACCGTTTACAAAAGAAAAGTAGGTTTCTCCGTAATTGTTGGTATGGGTAAAGGCAAATTCAAGTTTAGCATCCTTAAAGTGAGCAACCGGATACAATACTTCTTCCCCAATACCGGCATTCAGCAGATCAAGCAAGCCGTTTTCCGACATATACTCGGATCCGTTAAAGTTCAACGTTAAGCCGGCATTGAGATAGGCATAGTTCCACATCCTTTTTTCGATAAAATCAATATTAAAAGCATAATCGCCGAAGATGTCCGTGTCGGGAATAAATTCAACGAGTGTTCCGTTTTTAATCCCTTTTTTTGTATCTCCCTGTGTTTCGCTTACCAGGACGCCCCGTTCAAAGACAGCCTCAGCATATTTTCCGTCACGGACGGCAACCACCCGGAAGTATTCCGACAGTGCGTTGACCGCCTTGGTTCCGACTCCATTCAGTCCTACCGAGAACTGAAAAACCTCGTCATTGTATTTTGCTCCTGTATTGATGACAGATACACATTCAACGAGCTTTCCAAGCGGAATACCCCGCCCGTAATCTCTGACTATCACCTTGCGTCCGTCCAAACGTGCATCAATGCGGGTGCCGTTTCCCATAATAAACTCGTCGATTGAATTATCCAGTATTTCTTTCAATAATATATATATTCCGTCGTCCGGATTGGAACCGTTGCCGAGCCGGCCGATGTACATACCGGTACGCAGTCTGATATGCTCAAGCGAGCTGAGTGTTTTTATTTTTGATTCATCATAGGTGCTTTTTGCAGCCATTGGATTCTCCTCATAATTAAACCTGTTCGGCAACGATGTTATCGGACAGGTCAAAATAAACGGTGCGGTATTAAGAATTAAAATCTTGCTTAAATGGACGGAAGGACGGTCAGCGGCGGAAGTCTGAGGCTTTCGGCTGTGTCCTGATGCAGCATTACTTCCGATCCGATCACTGCGGCGGTGCTTTCCGGGATTGCAGCAGTGAGGCGTTCGGCGATGCGGCGGAGAGACTGCGGTGTGCAGGATAAAATCCCTTCAACGATGCGGAGCCGTGTGTTATGGGATATTCCGTTTAAGAGGCGCGAAAAAGCCGCCGAGCTTTTCTGTGCTGGTGTACGGGGCTGCAAATAGGCGCTGTATGTGCCGGTAATTAAGGCATTCAGTTCGGAATCGGGAAGCGGTGCGGTGCAGCTTTTTTCGATGATTGCCCGTATATATGCCAAGGATTTCAGCGGTGCCGGGTCGCGGTAGGTGGTAAGGCTAAAAAGCGCCGGAACTAAATCGGGATGTGCTGCTACGCCGTAAGCTCCGCCGCTTTCACGGACCGCTTCCCACAGCATTCCGGTTTCAATCCACTGGGCATACACCATTGCTGCACCGTATTCCGTTTCATCGAAGGCGGCCGGCAGTACGAAGCCTGCAAAGCCGACTTGTACCGCGCTGGGAAAGGCGCAAAGGGGAGCCGGTTTTTCAAAGGAACCGGTTCTAAAGCTGCCGGTGCTGCGGTGCGGGCAGCCGAAGCCGGATAGATATGCAGGCAGCACTTCTTTCATGCGGGTTATTTCGGCAGAAGTTCCGCATACCTTCACCAGCATTCCGCTGTGCATCAGGGTGTTATGGATATCCGAAAGCCGGCGGCTCAGCTCACGGATTCCGGTGCGGCCGGTTCCTACATTCCGGTACCATTCCCGCAGAAATCTTACCTGAGGTATGCCGATCCATCTGTTTTCTGCCTGTTTTGCGGTTGAGTAGGCAGCTCCTGCATGGAGTGATACCAAACTGTGCCCCGCATAGGCGGGAAAGGAATCCAAATCATTTTTCAGCTGGATAAAAATATCCGTAAGCCGTGCCTCATCATCAAAGGAAATATCATGCAGATATGAAAATATCCGGCTCACCGCCTGCTCTATATATTCGGGCAGCATTTTTGACCGGATAAGAATCCAGTTCCGGTTAGTTATATCCGCTGCCGGTACGGCATCCGGGGAAAACACTGCCGTCTGTTTAGAGTAGCTGCCTGCTGCGAGGGTGACGGCTGAAAACCCGCCGGTTAAATAGGCAAAATCTGCGGCTGCGGAAGCCCAGTGTTCGGTTTTGGTTCCCATGGACGAAAGTGCGGCGCTGTACAAGGTGAGATAAGTATAGTCTTCTACGGACAGGCCGTCAGCGGGGAGGGCAATGTCGAGATAACTGATGCCGTTGGCCGGCTGTTCGTGAAAAATGACGGGTACCTGTCCGAGATATTCCAGATATTCAGGGATGGGGTCTTCAAGCGGCGGTAAATCCTCTTTTAAAATATGCGGAATCAGGTTTTGTACCTCATCGCTGTTTTCTGAGCTCTTTTGCGCCGCTTGTTTGCAGACAGACGGAGCCGGCTTTCCGCTTGCTTTCAGCAGTTCTGCCGCTTCGCGCTCTTTTTTTGCAAGCGCTTCATCCAGCTTTGCACAAAACTGCGGATCGGGACGGACTGCAACGAGGCTCCTATGCCGGTTTTCAAGCAAAAAACGCCGGATAAGGTTTTCAGTATATTGAGGCTGCTCCGCTATCCGCTTTTTGAGCCGCCGGAAGGCAGGAATGTAGCGGAGCGAAGCGTCGGGAGTGCTGCCGTGCAGCCAGCCGCGGAGCGCCCGCCGCATCAAAATAAGCGAAAAAGGCCCGCCGCTGCGGATGATTTCACGGTTTGAAAAATCAAGGGTATTGAGTGCCGTTTCAATCAGCTTAGGTTCAATACCTTCCCGTACTATGGTATCCAGCGAAGAAAGAATGAAATCTTCAAAAGTATGTTCATTCCCCGCATCAAGGTCGGTAAGACCGACAGTAAAGCAGAGATTTTTTAGCTCTGACTGGCCCCCGTTATAGGGGTAAACATCCTCTGCAAAACTGCATTCCAGCAGCCGTTTCTGTAAGGGTGCTCCGTCATGTCCCAGTAAGACTTCTTCCAGCAGCATGACATCCATGAGCCGGTCTATATCGGTACTTTCGGGAAGGAGCCAGTTCATTGTCATGGAAACTTTATCCGGATTTTTGCCTTCCCCTGCCGGAGCTTCAAACAAAAAGGTGCGGGGTTCGCTGTAGGGGGGGATAGCCGGAATGGGAGCAGGTTTTTCGGCCGGTTCAAAAAACCGTAAGAACCGTTCCTGTAGAAACGCAAGCTGTTTTTCCGTATCAATGTTACCGTAGAGAAAGACCTTGCAGTTTACCGGATGATAGTATGTTGCATGAAAACGGCAAAAATCTTCATAGCTGAGGTCGACAATATCAAGCGGACAGCCTCCCGAATCGTAGGCATAAATGGAACCTTCCATGAGGGACTGCCGTGAAAGGCGGTCCACTGCCGAATCAAAATCCGTATATGCTCCCCGCATTTCATTTAATACCACGCCGGAATAGTGCAGAGTTCTGTCTTGGGATTGCTCAAGCCGGTGGCCTTCCTGTTCAAATGTTTCCCGTTTCAGGAGGGGAAAAAAAACGGCATCGCCGTACACCGACATCAAATTAAAATAGTCTGATTCGATAATACTTGATGCAGGGTAGACGGTCTTATCGGGGAAGGTCATCGCATTCAAGAACGTTTTCACGCTTTGTTTTGAGAGTACCAAAAAAGGGTCTTTTAAAGGATAGTTTTTCGAGCCGCAGAGGACGGAGTGTTCAATAATATGAGCTGTGCCGCGGCTGTTTTCAGGAGGTGTCATAAAGGCAAAGGAAAACAGATTTTCCTTGTCATCGTTATAAATATGATACACTTCCAGACCGGTTACTGCATGGCGTGCAAAAATTCCTGTTGACTGTATTTCTTCAAGCGGTGTTTTTGAAATAATGTGAAACCCATGTATTAGGTTATCCATATATCATCTCCATCTTTTCCATATAAAATTAAATCGCCGTTTTCCCAACTTTCACGTAATTCCCGGAGGAAACGGTCGGTTATTTCACGGCAGGTACGGGTAGAAACAGTATTGCCCGCTTGCTCGTCAAGAATAAACGTGCGTCTATTATAGGAGATGTTCTTGAATATTTTCCGGACAAACTCCTCCGGTTTGTATGAAACCAAGGCGGCAATGTCTGCATCCTGCATTCCCGATAGTTTTTTCTGTAAAAAGCGGTCATCCGCCAAAAGGACATCTTCAAAGGTAAAGAGCCGTTCACGGATATCCTGTTCCAGCTCAGGATTTTCACCGGCAATCTGCTCTAAAATCAGCTGTTCCGTTTCGCAGCTGCTCTTGCGTAAAATTGCGGCAAGCACTGCCCGGCCGTCAACACTTTCCAGCGAACCGGTTTGTATCCGGGTCAGTTTTTCACGCATCGAAGTGCTCACCGTACGCAAAATTTCAGGATTTAAGGTTTCCAGCCGTGCAAGACGCAATACAATGTCTTTTTTTGCCGTATCGGGTAAACTCATAATGTATGCAGCAGCGGTTTTCGGTTCTAACTGGGAAATAACGAGTGCTTGTGTAGCCGGCAGTTCATCGGCAAGAATCCGTGTGAGTTTTTCTCCGTCAATGCCGTCTAAGAAATCGAAGGGGCGTTCAGGAACCGGCGGTACTGCACGCTCGATGATTTCTTGTGCCTTATCGCCGCCGAAGGCTGCGGTTAAAATCCCTTCAGCCGTTTCAACACCGCCGAATGAGTTTTTTGCATCATTATAAAGCGCCGTAAACTCGCTTAAAATATAAGCAGCTTCATCCTTATCCACATACCGGATCGTGAGCATTTCAGCTACTACTTTTTCAATTTGATCGCGGGTTAATTTTTGCAGTACCTTTGCGGCCTGCTCCTCTCCGATTAAGTAAAGAAACTTTGCTACCCGCCGGTAAGAATTTTCCTTTACGGCATCGTCGCGGGAAACTTTAATTAACCCGCGGCGTTGTATTTCACTTTCCAGATCACTCACAACGTTCTCCTCATATAGTCGGTGTTCTCAATAGAAACGGGAAGGAGCCGGGCGGTTTCAAAAGCGGATGCTTTTACTAAGCCGCGGCTGTCGGGGTTTTTATGCGGATTCCGCCGCAAGAGAGTGTATAACTGCTGCAGCGGTTATTAAACCTGTTCGGAAACTTCCGTTTCGGAACAGGCTACCTTGAAATGCGCTGTTGTTCTATTCTGACCAAGATATCGAACAGGTCAATTATTTGCTTTGCAGTAAGGTACCCAAGTGTCCGTGACTGGTCTGAACAACTTCGAGTATTGCGACCGTTTCTTTTAAAAATTCATCTATGGTCTTTAAAGACATAAATCCTTCGCGTATTGTTATATCTTGTTCTTTAATAGAGGAAGTTACTTCGGCAAGCGAAAGGCCTGCTTCGTTTAATGTTACGGAATCCTTGTCAAAACCGGTAAGAACACCCTTAAACGATTTTTGAAATTTTGAAAAGAGAGACATAAACAAGGCCATACTTTGGTTTATATCATTCACCGATGATTGGAGCTCTGCAAGCTTTGCTTCAATATTTTTAGCAAAATCGCCTGTTTGTGTGGAAAGAGTGCGTACTTCATTCGCAATGATTCTAAAGCTGTCTCCTGCTTTTCCGGCACGGGCGGCTTCAATTGACGCATTGATGGCCAGGATGCCGGTCTTGATGGAAACATCTTGAATACCCGCCAGCATTGATTTTACTTCGGCAGTCCGCTCTTTCAGCATTTCAAATGACGATGCGGTATTTTGTGCATTCAGCGCAGCTCCGTCAATTTCTTCGACACGCTGATGTATTTCGGTTTGGAGCCGCTTCCGGCTTGCCAAGATATCTTCAAGCATTGAATCGACACGGGTAGTATTTGCTGCTGAAGAACTGCTTTCTTTTTGAATTTCTTCAAAAACCGACAGAATCGTTCCGAACCGATCCTGAAGCTGCTCAATCGATTCATCAATAATTTGAAAGGAATGTTTGGTAATAAAGTCTAAAACAACGCCTTTATTATAACTTACAACAATTTTATCAACTAAGTCCGCAAAATTTTGAAGAGCTGTCTGTTCATCTGTCATTATGTTAAAAAGCCTCCGTATAAAAGGGGATGCCCTGCAAGAGACTGTTCCCGCTAAAACAGTTTATCGATATAATCGGAACCGCATTGTAAAGCGGACAGCCAATTCAAGAACATATCTACTTTTTCTTCCGTATACACAGCACCATGTTGGGGCGCTATAATAGTAGGATTTAAAAGCCGCACAGTATCTACCCATCGTTTTACAATCTTATTGGATGCCATATACCGCGTGTGGAAGGGTTCAATCAGCGGAATATGTTTTTTAAAGTCTTCAACAAAGAGCACTTCTTCACCTTCATCAAATACCGCAGCACCGATGTCGCCCGTGAACAAGATACGGGAACGTTCATCAAACAGTGAAAACTGTCCCGGAGAGTGCATAAAATGAGAGGGAATACACCGCATCTTATTCCCGGACGGGAGGGAAATGGTCATCCCCTTGTCCGGAATGGGAATCATACGCGATATGTCCACAATACCGAAGTGCGGCATAAAGCGTATCCACAACGAAGAAATATAAATTTTTGCCTGAGTAACTCCCAGCCACAGCGCGATACCGGAGGATACGTCAGGGTCTTGGTGAGAAAAGAAAATAGTATCGATTTTATCGACCGAAATAAAACGGCTGACGGCGGTTACTACTTGCGAAAAAAGATGTACTCCGCCCGGATCGAGCAGGATGCCTCTGCCGTTGTTGATAATCAGATACTGCATGGTCTGTACCGCACCCTTGCGGTATTTTGTTTCGGCTCCAAGCCAAATAAATTTATGATCGGCGTCTTCGTAGAGCACCTTGCCTTGTACGTTTGTTTCTGTTGTCATTCCGGTCCGTCCTTATAGAAAGTGAACTCAATCTACAGGTCAAGTATACATATAAAACCGGTTAAATACAAGCAGAGAAAACGCCGGTTACAAAGGTCTGTTCGGAGAAATCTTCCGCCGGCGATAGATTTTCAGCTAGTGATGGTGTATACTCGTTCAAAATGATTAGTGTGAAAAAAATGATACGCGGTATAGTTATTACCGTTTGTGTGCTAATGCCGGCTGTGTTCTTGGCAGTATTGGCACTTTTTTATGTTCCGGTTTCATTTGATCCTGCCGCCGAAGGTCAGCTGTTTACCATTCCGCGCGGTACTTCTGCACGGGCTATTGCCGCCGATTTAAAAGCCGCCGGACTTGTGCGTTCCGAATATGCGGCATATCTGTATTTCCGGTTCACGGATATTCCCATTAAAGCAGGTACTTATAAGCTTTCACCTGCACTGCCGGCAAAAGCTCTCTGTGTATACTTACAAGAAGGGAAGCAGGAATATATTAAAGTTACCCTGCCGGAAGGGCTTACCCTGTCAAAAACGGCGGCAATCCTTGAAAAAAACAAGGTTGTGGCGGCAGCGGATTTTCTTGCAGCGGCACGCAGCAGGGGGGTATTGGAATCGTACGGTATTCCCGCACAGTCTGCAGAAGGATTTTTATTTCCCGATACCTATTTTTTTTCCTACCAAGAAACGGCGGAGCGGGTACTGAAGCTCTTAATCGATAATTTTTTTGCTAAAACAGCTTTCATTGAAAATTTCCCGCAAGACTCCCTTGAACGGTATCATACCGTTATCCTCGCAAGCATTATTGAGCGGGAATACCGTGTGCCGGAGGAGGCGGTAAAAATTGCCGGTGTGTTCTCAAACCGGCTGAAGATCGGTATGGGCTTACAGTCCTGCGCAACGGTTGAATATATTTTAACGGAAGTGCAGCATAAACCGCATCCGGAGCGGCTGTTAAAAAAAGATTTGGAAATTAATCATCCCTATAATACGTATAAGTGGCGCGGACTGCCGCCGGGGCCTATATCCAATCCGGGCATAACGGCGCTGTATGCAGCCTGTAACCCAGAAAAAAATAATTATTTTTATTTTCGCCTTGAAGATAGCGGCAGCGGGCGGCATATTTTTACCAAAAATCTCACCGATCATGCCCGGGCAGGCTCTTTACCGGTAAAACGGGCGGCAGGGTACTAAGCGCGTATGCCTAAGATTTCTACCGAAACGATTGACGCGGTTAATAATCATACGGATTTAGTGTCGCTCATTGAAAACTATACCCATTTGGAAAAGCGCGGGTATGACTGGTGGGGCTGCTGTCCCTTTCATAATGAAAAGACCCCTTCATTCCATGTTATTCCCGATAAAAAGATGTATTACTGCTTCGGCTGCGGCGCCGGCGGTTCGACCATCAAATTTATCATGGAAATGGAAAAACTATCGTTTACGGAAGCGGTTGAAGCATTGGCAAAGAAGGCCGGTATTGAAGTCCGGTATGCAGACGGCGGCTTTACACCGGATCCTCAAGATAACTTTAAGGCTGAACTGCTTGAGCTATACGGCCGGGTAAGCGGCACCTTTCATTATTTTTTGCAGGAAACTCCGGAAGGAGCCGTCGCCTTAGAGTATTTACGGCAGCGCGGGGTAAGCCCGCAGATGATTGAACGGTTTAAGTTAGGCTATGCGCCTGCAAACCGGTTGTGGCTGTTTAAATTCTTGCAGACAAAGGGGTATTCTGCAGAATTTTTGGCACGGTCGGGGTTGTTTTCAAAAAAAAATACGGAAGCCGCCTTTTTCTCCGATAGAATTATGTTCCCCATCTGCAACCGGCATGGGCAGCCTGTTGCCTTCGGCGGCAGAATTTTGCAGGGTGATGGGCCTAAATATCTGAACACCGGCGATTTGCCGCAGTATAAAAAAGGAGAAACCCTGTTTGCCTTTGCACAAGCGCTGCCTCACATACGGCAGGAAAAAACCGTCATATTTTGTGAAGGCTATATGGATGTTATTGCGTTTCATCAAGCGGGGATTTCCAATGCGGTTGCGCCGCTCGGCACCGCATTAACTGAAGATCAGGTTAGGCTGATTCAATCGTTTGCTGATACGGTTATTCTGGCATTTGACTCCGATAGTGCAGGACAGGCGGCAACCTATAAAGCAATTAGACTGTGCCGCAGCAGCGGCCTGCAAGTCAGGGTTTTGATGATTAAAGAAGGCAAGGATCCTGCCGAGCTGTTGGTGCAGAAAGGGGCGGAAAACTTGACGGCTTTTGTAAAAAGCGCTATAATAGATAGCGACTATCTTATTCAAATTGCCGTAGAGCGTTTTGATGTAGCCGGTCCTGAAGGAAAGGCGCAGGCCGCTGCCTTTCTATTCCCATATATTGAGGTGTTGGAATCCGATATTCAAAAAGAGTCGACTATACATAAGTTTTCAGCGGACTTGGGTATAAGCTCAAAAGCGTTATTTACTGATTATGTTCAGTATGACCAAAAACAAGAACCGGTTCCGCCTGTACGGAAAATAGAACCGCACAAACAGACTGCTCTTAAAATGACCGCAGAACTGAGGATTGTACTGGCAGCTGCTGCGAATCCTTATCTGTTTAAAAAAATGCGGATAGAGTTGACTTCGGATGATTTTGAGGATCCTGCTGCAAAGGATTTGTTTATCGTATTGGAAGAATGCTATCGTGCCGATGCAAACACATATGACAGCTTATTAGCGCATTGTCCCTCTGAAGTCTTACGGAATGCGGTAAGCAGTGCAATTATTAAAGGAGAGTTTGCGGAAAATCCTGAAAAATTGGTATATGACGGTATTTTACGTATTAAACAATATGCTTTACAGCGGCGGAAAGAGTTAATAGTCCGTAAATTGCAAGCTGCGCACGGAGCGGATACAATCGATGAAATCCGGCATATCAATGATTTGCTGGGTGAAAAGCTGCGCATCGATAGGGAGCTTGCAGAACTGAAGGAAACGATGTAAATGATAGATATCGCTGATGATCCGGTAGTTATAAAGTTAATTGCACACGCAAAAGAACACAAGAATCTCACGTGGGATGAAATTACTGATTTATTACCTGAAAAAATAACCTCGTCGGAAGCCCTTATGGATGAAATTTTGGAGCTGCTCGAGCAGGAGCAAATCCAAATTATTGATGATGCGGCAGAAGATTCTGAGGATATGTTTGCCGATGAACTTGATGATGTTGAGCTTGAAAGCGATGAGCAGCTGCTTGAAGAAGCGGAGCTTGAGCAAGACGATTCTGAGTTTTCAAAGCCGGAAGAAACGCATAAGCGGCTGCTGAATAATGATCGGGATGCCATTGTAGATGATCCTATTAAGCTGTACTTGCGCGATATAGGAAAGGAAAACTTACTCACCGCAGATCAAGAGGTAACCTTGTCAAAGGCTATGGAAGACGGTGAGAATATTATCAAAAATGTTATTAAGAACTCCGGGGTGCTGATTTCGGAAGTCTCCTGTATTGCACAAAAGGCTTTTGCAAAAATCAATTCGTCGGAAAACAATAAGCCGCGTAAGGAGCTAAGCTACGAGGATGCAGAAAAAAAACGGCTGCGTCAGGCATACGGGGAACAGCTTAAATCGATCTACCCCGACATCAAGCTCTATATTGCCTTAAAGAAAAAGCTCTATGACCGGGAAACCGTTGCCAGCTTCTTGGAAGATGAAGAATTGCAAAAGATGCGGAAGAAAGTGCTGTCGTGTTTGCAAAAGATTGAGTTTCAGTCTGAAGAGATTGAAAAAATTTCCGATCACTTTTTAGAAGCTGCACGTAAAATTAAAGAATACCGCCGGAGGCGGGAGAAAAAGCAGAAGCAGCTGAGGGTACGGGCATATTCGGATTTACGCAAGTTAGGTAAGCGGCTTGCCATTCCGCGGGAGCGTGAAAAACTGGAAGAAGAGCTCGGTATGAGTACCAGTGATATTCGGGAGATTTATACCCATATCCAGACGCTGATCCGGAAGATCAGGAAGGTTGAATACGATTTTGAAGCCCCAACCGAAGAGATTATCGGGCTTGCACGGGAGATTCATCACGGCCATGTTATGCTGAAAAAGGCGAAGGATAAGCTGATTAATGCAAACCTGCGTTTGGTTGTGTCCATTGCAAAAAAATATACGAACCGCGGTCTCCATTTCTTCGATCTTGTGCAAGAAGGAAATATCGGGTTAATTAAAGCGGTCGAGAAATTTGAATACCGGAAAGGATATAAGTTTTCTACCTATGCGACTTGGTGGATACGGCAGGCTATTACGCGGTCTATCTCCGATCAGGCGCGGACGATCCGGGTACCCGTGCACATGATTGAACAGATTAACAAGGTTACCAGAGAGTCGCGTCAGCTGATGCAGAAGTTCGGCAGAGAGCCGACTGATGAAGAAATTGCCGCGCAGCTCGGCTGGAATGTTGAGCGGGTTAAACAGGTAAAAAATGTTGCCCGTGAACCGATTTCGCTTGAAACACCGATTGGAGAGGAAGAAGATTCCTCACTCGGCGATTTTATTGAAGATAAGGATGTGGAAAATCCGTCAAACTTAACGGAGTATATTTTGCTGCAGGAACAGCTGCGCGGTGTGCTGTCGTGCTTGCCCTTACGCGAACAGGAAGTGCTTAAAATGCGTTTCGGACTTGACGGCGGTTATGCACTGACCTTGGAAGAAGTCGGTTTATACTTTAATGTAACGCGCGAGCGCATCCGGCAGATAGAAGCAAAGGCATTGCGCAGACTGCGCCATCCTAAGCAAAGCTGTAAGTTAAAAGATTATTTGGATACATAGAGGGGTGAATGCCATGGTTACTACAGAAGTTTTTGACAAACTGCGTGAATTACAGGATATTCTTGCACGGAAAAATCAGCTTGAAACCGAAATTTCGGAGGCTCCCAAGTTATTGGTTAAGCAGGAAGAGCTGTTGGCGCGGTATAAGACAAATTATATTAAAAAAAATACCGATTATGAAACGATGCGGCAGACCATCGGCGCCCTCAAGGCAGAGCTGTTTGAAACCGAACAAAAGCTTGAGCGTGCCGAAAAAGGAATGGACAGTATCACTACGCAGCGTGAATATGATGCTCTCGACCGGGAAATTCAGGAGGCAACGAAAAAAGAAGCCGAATTGAGGAAAGAAATCCTGAAAAACGAGGCAGCCTATAAGCGGCTTGATGAAGAAATCAAAACCGAAGAAGCGCTGATAGAGCAGCAGGAAAAAGATTTAAATGACCGGAAAGCGGTAATCGAGCGGGAAATTACAGAAAAGAAAAACGAATTAGCGATGCTTGCCGAAGGGGAGGAACGTCTGTCCCCCAATCTCGATAGCGATACCCTATTTAAGTTTGACCGCATTATTAAGAATAAGCAGGGAGTCGGTATTGTTCCCGTACAAGGAAATGTCTGTATGGGCTGCCACATGATTTTATCCGCGCAGTTTGCGATTGATGTGCGCGAGGGGAAGAGTATCATGTACTGTCCCTATTGTAGTAGAATTCTCTACTATGAAGAAAGCGAACTTGATTCTGTGGAAGATATGCTGTTTGATGATTCGGATATGGGCAGTTTGGCAGATTTGGACGATTCGGCCGATTATGATGATGCCGGTGATGACGACAGCGAAGATTAATGGTGATAGTAAATAGAGAGTTGGTAACCGCTGTGTAGACAGAGGAAAGTCCGGACTCCGTCGGATATGATGCCGGCTAACGGCCGGGCGTGTCCATTGTAAGATGGGCACGACAGACAGCGCAACAGAAAACAAACCGCCGGTAAAACGGTAAGGGTGAAAAGGCGGGGTAAGAGCCCACCGCGTTCTTGGCAACAAGACGGCAGTGCAAGCCTCATCAGGAGCAAAATCGAGCAGTAAAGGATATCCGATCCTTCATTTACGGGTTGATTGCATAAATTGCCGCAGTGATGCGGCAATAAGATAGATGGTTACCCTGCTTCGGCAGTACAGAATCCGGCTTATAACTCTCTATTTTTTATTTTTAAGGCAGCTATGGCATATAGACAAAAAAAAACAGCGCAGTATTCCTCAAAACAGCATATCCTTAAATATGCCGCTCTTTTTTTGTTTATTGGGTTTGCAGTTGGGGGAGCGGTATTTTTTACCGGCTTTTACCGCAGCCGGTATTTTCAGGTACCGTCGCTCAATTCAGTGTATACCGACTGGGAGCATAAAGACTATGCTGCGGTGTATATGAAAACGGCGCAGATTTTGGAAAAACGGCCGATGGACGGTACTGCCCTTGCACTGCACGGTTTTTCCGCCTACTATCTTTTTGCGGAACAAACCGACCTTTCAGCCGGTGCCGAATATCTGACCGCTTCAGTTGTGTATCTGCGCCGTGCGCTCTATCTTACAAAGAAAAAAGACACGCCGAAAATTGCGTACATTCTCGGAAAGGCTTATTACCAGCAAGGCTATTATTATGCCGATTTAGCCGTAAAATATCTGGATCAGGCATATACCGGCGGCATTGAAGCGGAAGATTTGGCAGAATTCCGCGGTATGGCAGCTTCCTTGCTGGGAGATACCGATAAGGCAATCGCCGCCTTTACTCAAGCGCTTGCCCTTAATCCCTCGGATCTCGTACTGTATGCCGTTGCGGAAAATTATAAAAAAAAAGGCGATGTACAGAATGCAAAGCTCTATCTATTTGAAACGATTAAAAAAACCGCTGATGCCGTCTTAGAGCTGCGGTGCAGAAATCAGCTCGGTCTCTTGTTCTTGGAAGAGGGCAAAACCGCCGAAGCACTGGAGCAATTTAATCTTGTGCTGAAAAAAGATATCAACTCTGCGGAAGCCCACTACGGTATCGGTTTGATATACGAATGGCAGGGTGATATGATTAAGGCACGGTATGAGTGGCGTCAGGCACTACGGCTCAATCCCATACATACGGAAACACGCGCAAAATTGAATATAAAATAACGACCGTAAGGAGGTACGCAACGTGAGATTGTTTAAAAGATTTTCTGCCGATATAGGTATTGATTTAGGCACCTGCAATACCATCAT
This sequence comes from Treponema sp., assembly GCA_038397965.1. Classification (GTDB taxonomy): domain Bacteria; phylum Spirochaetota; class Spirochaetia; order Treponematales; family Treponemataceae; genus Treponema. Next base: position 58,921 of record JARGFA010000012.1, on the reverse strand, counting down.
TTATATAAAAGGGAAGGGGATTGTTGTAAACGAACCGTCCGTTGTTGCCGTTGAGCGGGGTACAAAGTCTGTTGTAGCCGTCGGTGCGGAGGCAAAGCGTATGCTCTGGCGTACTCCCGGAAATATTATCGCCATCCGCCCTTTAAAGGACGGCGTTATTGCAGATAAGGATACTACTGAAAAAATGATCCGCTACTTTGTCTCCAAGGTACTTCCGCGGCACCGTTTAATTAAACCCCGTATGGTTATTGGAATTCCCAGCTGCATTACCGATGTTGAAAGCAGTGCCGTTCATGAAAGTGCACTTAAAGCCGGTGCCGGTACCGTTGAGGTGCTTGAAGAATCCCTTGCTGCTGCAATCGGAGCACGCATTCCCATTACCGAACCGGCCGGAAATATGGTCTGCGACATCGGCGGCGGTACAACGGAAGTCTCGGTTATTTCCCTATTAGGTATGGTAGTAACGAATGCTATCCGTGTCGGCGGAGATGAGTTTGATCAGGCAATAATCAAGCATATCAGGTCGGTGCATAACCTCATTATCGGAGAACAAACTGCCGAACGCTTAAAAATCGAAATCGGTAATGCCTTCCCGGAAAAAAACATGGAGCGGGTTGAAATCAAAGGTACCGATGCTATAACCGGACTCCCCCGCCGCCTTGAAATCGATTCGGTAGAGGTGCGGGAGGCGCTCCGCGAACCGATTACCCAGATTGTTGAAGAAATCAAATCAACCCTTGCGCAAACTCCTCCCGAACTGGCAGCGGACATCGTTGAACGCGGCATTGTCATGACCGGAGGCGGTTCCCTGCTGAAAGGCCTTCCTAAGCTTATTTCTAAAGAAACGCACGTACCGGTTATCCTTGCCGAAAATCCGATGGATTGCGTCGCAATCGGCGCCGGTCTTTATTATGATGTTTATAAGGATATGTCGGGAAACCGCAGTTTATATGAGAGTTTAAACCGCTAATAAAATGAAAAAAAAATTTTCATTTAAAATTAAGCTTGATGTATTTTTATTGATTGTCTTTCTCATGCTTTCCTCGGTAATGCTTACCTTTTCCGGCGGGAAATTTCTGGTCGATTTTAAATCAGTTGGCTTTACCATTGCGGCCGGTACTGAAAATGCCGTCTACTCTGTATCCGCTTTTGTAACGGATGCCGTGTCTTCGGTGCGGGAACTTGCCGAACTGCGGACAAAATACGCCGCACTGACCGAACAGCTGAAAGACTATGAACTGCTTCAACGGTCGAATGCCGACATCCGCCGGGAAAATAGGGAACTCAAGGAATTGCTGGGGTTTTCGCAGGAGATGGGGGGTAAAAACATTCCGGCACAAATTACTGGCTTTGATCCAGACAATTTATACTCCGGTATTATTATTAACCGCGGAACAAAACATGGAGTGCGGAAAAATATGCCCGTGCTTGCATTTCAAGGCAGCAATACCGGTTTGGTAGGAAAAATTGTTCAAACCGGCCGCGACAGCAGTATGATTATTCCTATTTATGACTACCAATGCTATGTAGCGGCGCGGGTACAAACCACTAAACACCGCGGACTGATAAACGGCCAAGGGTCTGCGGAGCGGCCGCTCATTATGAAATATGTGCAAAAGCGTGCAAAGGATGAAATTGCAATCGGCGATAAAATACTTGCTTCAGGAGAAAATCATCTCTTCCCGAAAGACAGTCCTATCGGTACGGTAAAAAGTATTAAAATTCATGACTATGAATCCTATCTTGAGCTGACGGTGGAACCGATCATCGACTTTGCCCGTCTTGATTATGTGTTTGTGCTGGATGTATCGGCACCGGAAAAGGAGCCGGCATAATGAAAAACCTTATACTCGGGACAGCCCTTACCGCTTTTTTACTGGGTGTATTTGAAACAGCTGTGCTTTCGCATATCAGATTTTTACCGATGCTGCCGGATATGGTCTTAATCTTAGTCATATACATTGCGCTTTATAACGGTACCGCAGCCGGTGCCGTAACGGGCTTTTCGGCAGGTTTGATCTTTGACTTTCTTTCTTTAGCGCCCTTCGGACTGCATTCATTTATTTTTACCTTACTCGGCTTCTTATACGGCCTTTTATGCGGAAAGTATCATATCCGCCGATTCTTTTTTCCGCTGATACTCGGTTTTTCAGCCACTATTTTAAAAGCACTTTGCCTCTTCCTTTTACGTTTTTTATTCGGACAGGCAATTCAGGTGTACGATATACTGTCATTTGTATTCTGGTTTGAGACTGTGTTTAATGCCTGCTGTACGCCCCTGCTGTTCGGTCTGTTCGGCTTATTTCCTGCTGCCTTTCAAACTCAGGAGATTCGAAGCTGATGTATGAACAGGACTTTCAGTCTGTCAACGGACGGCTTAAATTTTTTACAGGATTTATCTTTTTTATTTTACTCATGTATCTGCTGCAACTGTTTTCGATGCAGATTATCCGCGGTGATCAGTTTAGAAAAAAATCACAGACCATTTCTCAGCGTGTAAAGCGTATTCCTGCACAGCGCGGGGAAATATTTGACCGGAATGCAAATATTCCGATGGTATTAAATACTAATACCTTCGCTGTTGCGGTAACTCCGGGGGAAATACCCCGTGCAGCCTTATCTACGGTCATCGCACGGCTTGCAAATATACTGCAAATCTCCGTTGCAGATATAGAAAAAAAACTGCCGGCCGGCATCCGCCGTTCCTTTCAGGCTATTGAAATACGGTCGAATATTTCCTATGAGGTTATTACCGCACTGGCTGAAAACATTGACGAGCTGCCCGGTGTGTCATGGCATTCAAAACCGATCAGAAACTATGTCGAAACCGGTTCGTTTTCTCATATTCTGGGCTATGTCGGCGACATCACAAAAGAAGAACTCAAGACCTTTTACAATAAGGGATATACTGCAAACACCTCAATCGGTAAGGCCGGAATTGAAAAATATTATGATGAATTGCTGCGCGGGGAGGACGGCAGCGAATACCGGACGGTAGATGCAAAAGGAAAGTTTATCGAAAACAGTACCTCCGTTATTCCTCCGAAAATGGGGAATAATTTAATTTTAACGATTGACCGTAAAATCCAAAAACTTACCGAAGATGCTCTTGGACAGCGTATCGGAGCAGCAGTTGTTCTGCAGCCGGCAACCGGAGAAATCCTGGCGCTGGTTTCATATCCCTCGTTTGATCCCAATTTGTTTTTGCATGATAACGGTAATGAGATGTATGCGCGGCTCTTACGCGATACCCGCAATCCTCTGTTGAACCGGGCAGTTAATGCGAGCTATCCGCCTGCTTCGACTTTTAAAATCGTCATGTCTACCGCTATTCTGGCGGAAAAAGCATTTCCTGCAGAAAAAAAGGTACAGTGTGCCGGTGAAATAGACTATGGCGACCGCTTATTCCGCTGTCATATTAAAAAACCGGGGCACGGCTATTTGGACTTACGGAATGCGCTTGCACAATCCTGCGATATCTATTACTGGACGGTGTGCCGAGACAATCTGGGTATCGACAAGATGATCGATTATATTCATGACTTCGGGTACGGGCAGCCGGTAGAAATAGATTTGCCGAGTCAGACTGAAGGGCTGGTACCTACTCCTGCATGGAAAGAGCGGCGCTTTCATCAAAAATGGCTTGCGGGTGATACCATGAATATGTCCATCGGGCAGGGCTTCATGCTGGCATCCCCCTTGCAGGTGGCAAATATGGTTGCGATGGCCGTCAACGGCGGGGTGATTTATAAACCGCACTTGTTGAAAGAAGTCCGTGCCGCGGGTACCAATAAACTGGTGTACGAAAAAAAACCGGAAATATTAAAAAAGAATGATATTCCTGCCGAAGTTTTTGCGCAGGTACGCGCGGATATGCGGTATACGATTACCGACGGAACGGCGCGCTATCCGATGAATAATAAAACGGTACAGCTTGCCGGTAAAACCGGAACGGCAGAGGTTGGTTTTACCGACCGCTGGCATTCATGGATGGCGGCGTATGGGCCTTATAATGCCCCGGCAGAGGATGCTGTTGTTGTGGTGGTCTTGGTAGAGGCGCAAAATACCTGGGAATGGTGGGCGCCCTATGCGGCAAACATTATTTTTCAAGGTATTTTTGCGGATCAAACATATGAAGAAGCGGTTGAAGCGCTTGGCGGTAAAAACTTTTTACCGGCAGTAAGGATGCGGCAGGAATGAATATTAGAAATATCATCAATTTTGATTATCTGCTCTTTTTATCGGTGATTGCCCTATCGGTTATCGGTATTCTGTTTATCTACTCCTCAGGCGTGAATGCCGACGGTATTTCGATTTCAAATGAGTATATAAAGCAGACTGTCTGGCTGCTTTCGGGCGTAATTCTATTATTTGCAGTCAGTCTGTACGATTACAATAAAATCGGCGATAGAATGATCCTGCTGTTTATCTTTGCTATGCTCCTTTTACTGTACACCCGTTTTTTCGGCCGGACTGTCAAAGGCGCCCGCAGCTGGATTGGTATCGGAGATTTCGGTATACAAGTCTCTGAGTTTACCAAGATCATCTATATAGTGTTTCTTGCGTGGTATCTGACCAAATCTCAAAATGAAGCCGAGCTGCGCCGATTTATCAAGGCAGCGCTCATCATGTTTGTCCCGATGGGGTTAATTCTGTTACAGCCTGATTTGGGAACTGCATCGGTATATCTGCCGATTTTCTTAGTTATGTGCTTTATTGCCGGTCTGCCCCTCCGCTATGTATTCGGTCTATTGGGAGTTGCAGCTTGCACGATCATTTTTACCTTGCTGCCGCTATGGGAAACCACGATTTTACGCCGTCCGTCCATCGCAGTAAAAATTTTAGGCAATAAAAATATTGCTTTACTCATTATTTTGTCCCTGACCGGTGCTGCCGTTATTGCCGCCATCGGCTTTCTCTTATTAAAAAAACGTTACTACTATTGGATTGGTTATGTATTAGGCATTGTAACCGTTTCTATAACCGGTGCTTTAGTAGGCAGCAGAGTCTTAAAAGAGTATCAGATGAAACGGCTCATCATTTTTCTTGCTCCGAATAGCGACCCGCTCGGTGCAGGCTGGAATATTATCCAGTCAATGACCGCTATCGGTTCCGGCGGAAAAACGGGCTTAGGTTTTTTAAAAGGTACGCAAAGCCACTACCGTTTTTTACCGGAACAAAGTACCGACTTTATTTTCAGTATTTTATCGGAAGAGTGGGGCTTTACCGGCGGTTTGCTGGTTTTTGGATTGTATGCTGTAATCTTTTTAAGAATATCGCTGATTATAAAAAAAACAAATGACTTATTCGGCAAGCTCATTGCCTCCGGTATTATCGGTATGCTGTTCTTTCATTTTGTCGTGAATATCGGTATGGTTATGGGGTTTATGCCGATTACCGGTATTCCTCTGCTGTTCTTGTCTTACGGAGGTTCTTCTCTGTGGACTGCGATGATTGCGGTTGGAATTGTCATCGGTATAAATTTACGTCAGCTGTAATTCAAGGCTTGCAGAATATCGGTTGATACGGTACACTAGTAGCATAGGAGTTTTCGTAATGACAATACATAACCTCATGGAAGACTTCGTATATAACGAAGTAAATAAAGTGTTTGATGCGGCAAAAGAGAAAAACGAATCTTGGTTTACCTGTAATTGTCTGCAATGCCGTTTAGATGCAGTGTGTTATGTTTTAAACCGGATAAAACCGCGGTATACTACCTCAGGGAGAGGAATGGCTCATTTTTTACAAATTGAACAAGCCGAAAAAAATCAGCTCATTGCTGATATTTCTATTCTTGCTTTTGAAGGAATGAAGACGGTTTTAAACACAAAGCGTTCCCATACTTCTGCAGAGCAAGTCTTTCCTTCAGGTCATGTATTTAACTTTCCTACTATTACCGGTCGTATTTTAGACGGACAAACCTTTTCTCCGGTGTTTGACTTACCGGTTTCCCTCTATTTGGAAGATGCACTTGTTGCACAGATGAATCATTTATGGGACAATCCGTATAATATTTCGGAACGTACCCCCGGTACCTATACTTTCTGGCCATTCCCCATCCTTTCAACCGGAATGGGTGAAAAGCGTATTTTCAATTTTTACCTTCATGCGGAACGTGAAGGCTATGATCCCATCCACTATCATTTTAAACTCGGATTAATCAGTGATTCCGGTGTTAAGCGGGAGCTGGATGCGGAAAGCTGCCATACATTGCCGGATTTGTATTTGTTTAATAGAATTTAAGGAAACGGTGCAGGGCCGGCTATGCCCGATGATACTTGTTTCCGCTGTATGTTAAGAACCGCTGATAAATACTCCGTGTGTTTATCAGCGCTTTTGTTTAAAGAGGATGTATATGAAATGTGTTTTTTTAGGCCCGCCCGGAGCAGGGAAGGGGACATTGGCGTTTGAAGCCGCTAAACGGTACGGTATTCCTCATATTTCAACGGGAGATATGTTCCGCACTGCGATAAAAAATCAAACTCCGCTCGGAAAAAAAATCCAAGAAATTATCGCAGGCGGCGGACTGGTCGATGATGAAACGACTGCTGCCTTAGTAAAGGAGCGTTTGGCCGAACAAGATGCTCAAAGCGGATTTATATTGGACGGATTCCCGCGGACTATCGTACAGGCTGAAGCCTTGGAGCGGTTTTGCAGTCTTGATGCAGTGGTAAATTTTGATATTTCTGATGAGATTGTTATCCGCCGTTTATCGGGACGGAGACTATGCTCCGTGTGCGGCAAGAGTTTTCATATTGAATTTATGAAGCCTAAGACCGAAAACCGCTGCGACGACTGTCAGGGGGCATTGCTTATCCGCGAGGATGATAAAATAGAATCGATTATGAAACGGCTCGAAATGTACCGGAAGCAGACTCTGCCGCTCATTGAATTTTATCGGGAAAAAAAACTGCTTACCTCATTAGATGCACAGTATACCCCCGCTGAAATTTTAGAAAAGTTTACCGCGCTGTTTCCGCTCAACCGGTAGTGTACGTTCATGAAGCCGGTTGATTACAGCTTGGATGATGCTATTGCCGCGATTGCAACCCCCCTTGCCCCTGCTGCCCTCGGTATTGTAAGAACCTCGGGGGCGGCGAGCATTGAATTGACAGCCCGTTTTTTTTCCCGCCCGCAGGCCTTACTCAAGGCGCCCGGGCATACCCTTGTATACGGCTGGGTACATGATGAAGGCGTCAAAGTCGATGAGGTTATGCTCTGTGTGTACCGGAGCCCTAAAAGCAACACCGGTGAGAATGCTGTAGAAATCATCTGTCACGGCGGCCCCGGTGTGGTAAAAGCGGTGTATAACCTGTGTATTAAAAACGGATTCCGTGCTGCAGAGCGCGGGGAATTTACATTCCGCTCATTTATACACGGTAAAACCGATCTGACTCGGGCAGAGGCGGTGCGGGAAATTATCGACTCCAAAACCGGTACTGCGCGGCAAAAAGCGGCAGGCCGTTTATCCGGCACCGTATTCCATGAAATAGAGGCGGTGAAGGCGGATATTGTAACCGCCCTTGCCGCGCTTGAGGTCGGAATAGAATATCCCGAAGACGAGGCCGCCATTGCCGATAGTTTTGATGAAACCCTGCTTGAAAAACCGCTTACCCTGCTGCGGGTGCTTGCCGATTCGTGGCAAACCGAAAAAATATATCAGGATGGGATCAAACTGGTACTTGCGGGAAAAACCAATGCGGGTAAATCGTCCCTGTTTAATGCGCTGATAAAAGAAGACCGTGCGATTGTTTCCGATATTCACGGCACCACGCGCGACTGGCTTGAAGCAGCGCTTGATTTTAAGGGCATTCCGGTAAATGTGTTCGATACTGCCGGATTGCGTATTACCGATGATGCAGTCGAGGCAATCGGAGTGCAGCGCAGTGTAGAGCTGACTGAGGCGGCTGATGCCGTCTTATACCTGATTGACGGCACAAAGCCTGCGGCGGAGGAAGATATCCGCTTTATCGAACGCACCGCCGTGCCGGTAATTATCGTGCAGACAAAGGCCGACAAGGAAGAACCGCAGCCTCTGCCGGCGCTACTGCGGGACTATCCTTCGGTACAGGTCAGTTCAAAAACCGGTGCCGGAATTGACCGCTTGGTTGACTCTGTTATTGCAGCGGCAACGGCAGATACCGCTGAGCGGAAAGAAGCGGAGGTGTCGCTGGGTACTTCCCGGCAAAAGCAGGCGGTAGAAGCTGCGCGTGCTGCTGCCGAACATGCTTTGAAAGCCGCACAGAGCGGCTATCCCGTGGATGCGGTTATTCAAGACCTTGAAGATGCCGTGCACCATCTCGGCAGCATCACCGGCGAGGTACGTTCTGATGATATTTTAGACAGGATATTTTCCGGGTTTTGTGTCGGAAAATAAAGCCTGCTGTTGTACGCTACCGCCTGCGCTGCGGTTCTACGAGGACTGTGTATGTTCGAAAATGTATTGGGACAGCCGGCTGTCCGGCTCTTGTGTGATGAGATACGGCATAAAACATTTCCCCCTGCGGTGCTGTTTGCAGGGCCTGAAGCAAGCGGTAAACTGACTGCTGCACTGGAGGCAGCCCGGGTGTTGTCCTGCACGGAAGATGGTGAATGGATGTGCACCTGTGAATCCTGCCGGCATCAAAAAGAACTTGCAGCAAGTGATGTGCTCATTCTGGGGGCGCGGGATACCTTGCTTGAAACGAGGGCGGCAGCCCGATCCTTCCGCGAAGCGCAAACTCCGGCAGCCCGGTATCTTTTTACCCGGTCGGTACGGAAGCTGACTGCCCGTTTTGATGCCCGCCTCTGGGACACCGATGAAGCCCGTTTTCTAAAAGCTGCCCCGATTTTGGCAGATATTGAAGAAGAATTATCAGATCTGATTGCACTGCATACTGCTCATCAGTTGTGTGAACAGCAGAAGCTGGAAAAGCGGACTGAAAAGATCACGGCGCTGTGTGAAAAACTGCAAGAAGAATGTATGTATGACACCATCCCTGTCAATCAGGTGCGAAAGGCGTCCGCTTGGGTGCGTCTGATACCGGCAGGAGAGAAAAAAGTTCTGATTATAGAAAATGCCGATAAACTGCAAGAATCCGCACGCAATGCTTTGTTAAAAGTCTTGGAAGAACCCCCTGAATATGCGGTTTTTATTTTGACGACGAGCCGCCGCTCTGCCATTATGCCGACCATTCTGTCCCGTGTCCGTACCTATACCTTTATAGAACGGGATAGTAAAGATCAGCAAGCGGTTATCGAACGGGTATTCCGGGATTCTCTTTTTTGCAGCACACTCCCCCCGAATAGCCCCGTCAGGATTGCAGCCTATTTACAAAGTTTTTTACCGGTTTCACAAATGCAAATCCGAGAAGCGGCAGCGCTGTTTTGGCAATACTGTGTGTTTAGACGGAAGCAGAGCGGCCGGTCCGTACCGGCTATCTTGGCGGAAACGGTGAGTGCCGGTGCTGCTCCTCATGCGGAACTCGGCAGCAATGCCGCCGGAACTATTTTGAAATTACTGAACAATGGGAAGCCGCGCCGGATATATTTACTATTTTTAGAAGCGGTGCTTTCTTTTTTGCAGGAAAGTCTCCGTAGAGGGAGCTGCTTGCCCCTTGAGCTGGAGCAGTATGCTGCGGTATCTCAGTTTGTATTATCTGCCGTGCAATCGGTAGAAATATTCAATGCCTCCCCGCAAGCTGCGCTGGAAACACTCGCAGAAGATATCATGAGCGTTTAGATAAAGGATTGGAGAGAATGACCTCAAAGGCCGGGAGTGAGATGCCGAAAAAGAAATCGGTTTTTGGGATTCTGCAGCAGTGATTGACATTCCCGCCTCTTTACCGCAGGAATGTCAATTCATTATTATAAACCGAAGGTATTAGCGGGATTCACCCCGGAATAGAAGTAGAGCGTTTCTTTGTCTTCATCGACAACACCCTTAAGACGCCGTGCTTCTTCTACAAGGCCGGGGGCATCCTTGATGATGGTAGTAACCGCATCAAGCTGGGCAAGGTTTTTATTAATGATCAATTCTGATTTACGTGCAAGTCCTTGTAAGCGGCAGGCAAGGTTAATACCGTAACCGACATAATCACGGTACTTTAGTGCGGAGGCCTCCGCTGAAATTTCATACTTATAGACCTTTTCCATCACTAAAGCGCCGCCTAAGCCCAGTTCCGGATATGGACTGAACAGCTCTTCTTCAAGAAATTCGGTATAGGTTTGAAACACCATGATGGCTTCACCTAATGTGGTTGCGTTTGTTTCATCCCAAATGACCAGCGCACCGTCACCGAGTAGTTTGTAGTAAGAACAGCCGTATCCGAATTGATTGACACATGACAAGAAATTGGAAGTAAATGAAGTGATCAAGGAGAATACCGTTTTTTCACTATGTGCACACAGGAAGTTGCTGAATCCGCGGACATCCACACACAATATAAGTGCATTCGGTTTCACATCTCCGAGATATACGTTATCAAATATATCAATCGGCATCTTCTTCAAACCGGCAAGGGTTGAAGAATCCAACTCAACAGTCCCGTTATCAGGATTAAAAAATGCAAGGTTTTTAAGATCTTCTGTATCCATTTGCTTATTATTTTATCATATCTCATTTAAAAAGACAAGATAAAAAGATGCTAGGTATGGTATATGAAGAGAGATAATATCCCCCTAATAGGTCTTCTTGTGCGGAAGAATAATCGGGAAGAGCCGGACATTTTTTTCCCGGGCTGCTTTTGCAACCGTTTCTTTTGTAACGGAACCCTGAGCACGGGGATGGGGCGGAGCATCTCCGATGAGGATAAGCCGCCGGTCGGTGTCTTCTCCGCTGTTCCAGTCTAGGTCAAGACCGGTCTGCATACCTTCGTAGACGGCTTCGGGAATATCGCGGCCGCCGAACACCCTAAAGCTGTTAAGGGCGGCAGAAAACCGCTTGAGGTCTGAGGTAAAATCACAGGCTGTTTTTACCAAAAAATCATCGTTATAGTCTTTGTACAATACCAGCGCGATCCGGTAGGCGGTATATTTTCCCAGCAGTTTTTCTAAGGGGGCTTGCAGCGATTCTCTGATTTTTTGAATATCGTCTTTCATGCTTTCGGTTGCATCAATAACAAAAACGACATCAAGATTTTTCCGTTTATGAGGCATCAAAATAACTTCAATAGCCGGGATAATACTGTCTACACTCTTTGCATAGATCAGTTTGTTACCCGTTTGACGGGCAAAATCGGAAAAGGCGGAAACAGCCAGTTCGCTAAACGATTCTTCATCGGCTTCTTTAACGGATTTTTGTGTTACCCGTAAGACAAAGGGATTGTCGCAAAAGGTTCCCGCATAATCGGCATAAGGTTTTTCAAAGGCGCGTATATTGAAAAAGGTACCGTCAAGCACCTGGACTTCTCCGCTCCGTGTCCATTCATAACCGTAGTAAATGATATAAGGCACCCATATATGAAAGGCTTCACCGATCGGCGTATCATATTCGGGTGTGGAATCGATGAGGCTGTAGAGCTTTTTACCGCGGCTATCCAGCTCTTTGCCGTTCAGAAGACGCTTTTCATCGCCGTTTATGCTGTTATAGTCTGCTGTCCGGTAGGCAAAATTATCAAGCCGCCTTTCCGGGTCTTTCGTTGTTTCGGTAATCAAAATCGACGCAATATCAGGTTTTTTGCGGATGTAAAAATGATACCCTTCCCCCTTCGGGTCCTGGATGACGGCAAGATCACGCTGTTCGAGTTCCAAATCAACGGCAAAGAGCGGAAGGCACATTCCCAAAATAAGCAGTGAGCGGATGAAAGTCTTCTTCATATCTTTAGTATCGAACAAAAAACGGCGAAATTAAGAGGTTTTCGGTTTTTTATCCGGTACCCATTCCACATTTATTAGGCGGTCTGCAATATCGGGAATGTTTTTTAAATTGCTGCAAAGCTGCTTATGAATAATAATCCCTCGCCCCCTCGAAACATAGCCGCAAATGGCATCGCCGGGTTTCGGATTACAGCAATGAGCGAATTTTATTAAAAAATTGGAACCGTCGCCTGCGCGGATATGCAGGGTTGCAGAATCTTTTGCAGGAGGCGGCTGTCTTGAGGCATCCTGCTGGTCTTTGGAAAACTCGTCCGTTTCTTTCCCGGATTCATGCTGTTCTTTTGGCTTCGGTGGAGTAAGCGTCCGGGTAGTACGGCGCAGTTTGTCTTCTTTTTCTAATTTTTCCGTAGGCTGCAGCATATCGTGGAGCTGCATCCAACCGCGGATTTTTTGGCGCGCCCGTGCGGTCTTTGCATATTCATAATGGTTGTGAGTAGGATGAGCGTTCGGGTGCGTAATGATTTCGACAACCTGCGCATTATTAAGCGACTTTGAAAGCGGAATAATGGAACCGTTTGATTTTGCCGCCACGATTTTTTCACCGACGGCGGAATGAATGCTATAGGCAAAATCTATTGCGGTTGCTCCGGCGGGCAGTTCGATAATATCGCCTTTTGGGGTAAACACATAAATCGAATCTTTGAGAAAATCGCGCTTTAAGGTGCTGAGAAATTCTTCGGTATTTGATTTTTGGCGCGTCAGGGATTTTACCTGCTGCACAAATGACAGCTCTGACTGAGCAACCTGCGTGTGTGAATCTCTTTTTTTATAGACCCAGTGGCTTGCAACACCGCGTTCGGCAACCTCGTGCATTTCATAGGTGCGGATTTGAATTTCAAGCGTTTGCCCCTCCGGGCAAATGACGGTGGTATGAAGGCTTTGGTAACCGTTCGCTTTTGACATCGAGATATAGTCCTTAAAACGTCCGTCAAGCGGCTTCCAAATCGTATGGACAACTCCTAAAATAGTATAGCACTCGTTCACCGTTGAACATAAAATTCTCATAGCCTGCAAGTCATACAGCTCATCTGCCGCCTTATTCCGCTTCTTCATTTTCTGATAGATAGACCAAAAATGCTTTGCACGGCTTTGAACGGTTACTGTAATACCTTCTGCTGCCAGTTTGGCAGAAATTTCTTTTTCCGCCGCCTGCAAAAAGGTTTCCCGCTCCTTCTTTTTTGCCGAAACCACTTCTTTGATTTGGTCAAACACCTCACGGTTGATGTATTTTAAACTGAGGTCTTCAAGTTCATTTTGCACACGGGAAATACCCATACGCTGCGCAAGCGGTGCCCAGATTTCAATAATCTCTCCGGCAATTCTCCGCTGCCGTTCGGCAGGATAGGCGGAAATATACCGTATTTTATCCAACCGGTCGGCAAGCTGTACAATCATAACCCGTAAATCATCTACCATTGAAAAAAACATACGGCAGACAGTATCGCTGTGTTCTTTGTTTTTATTGTATAATTTTACATCGGAAAATTTTGAAGCTGCATCGAGGATGTTTTTAACCGCCGTACCGAAGTTTTTTTCAAGTTCGTGGTCAGGCAGTGAAAAGCTGCCGTTTTCGCTATACAGGATGGCACAGATAATGCTGCCGGCATCCATTTCCAGATCGGCAAGGATATAGGCCATCCGCAGCGAATGGGCTGCATCATGGGGCAGTTCCCCGGCTGCGCGGGAGTTTCCGGCAGGAGCGGCGGAAACAGAAACATCTCCGGCAGCAGTACCGCTGCCGGAGGCGGGAATACGCTCTGTAAGGAGAATATCCCATGCAGTACCGATACGATGCATATCTTCTGCATTCTCGGTATAGCAGGGATACCGTGAAAAAAACTGTTCTTTACTGGTCAGGTTGTCAATTTTTTGTATCATGCCGCATACCTTCAATTACTCTGTCTTTTTGTGCAAGATCCTTGTGAATATGCACACCGCAAAACCCGGACTTTTTAAACCAAAGAGCGGCCTCGGCGGCATGATATTCACCGGCCTCGCTTAAAAGAACTCCCTTATCGTTCAATAAATCAAGGGTATTATTTGCCAAAACCTTTATAAAATCAAGGCCGTCCGCTCCCCCATCCAGTGCTTGAACCGGTTCGCTGCGGCCGTCCTGCAGGAGTGTTTCCGTGAGGGCAGAAGGCACATAGGGGGGATTTGCTGCTATCAGATCAAAGCGGCGCCTTGTTTCCGGCAGGCTGTCTGCAAGCCTATCCAGTCTACACATATCCGCCTGTAGAAAGAGGAGATTGTTTTGTACGGCAGGAGGAAGCAGCCGTTGCGCATTGCGGCGGGCAACAGACAATGCTGCCTGGGAAATGTCGGAGGCAACCGCAAAAACAGGCGGTATGTTTTCCCGGCAGAGCGTATGCAGAATAGAGATAATAACACAGCCGGATCCGGTGCAGGGGTCTAAAACGGAAATGGGATGATCCGAGCGGGCCGCTTTTTCCCGTATGAGCACAAGGCTCCGTTCAACTAGTAATTCCGTGTCGGGCTTAGGAATAAGTACGGCGGGACAAACCGAAAAAGAAAGCCCCCAGAATTCTTTTTCACCGGTGATATAGGCAATCGGAAGGCCGGTACACCGCCTTTCTACCGCCCGGTAAAAGGCTTCTTCCACCGGGGAAATGTCGGCGGTACTGTGGGCAAAAAGCCATGCACGCGGTTTTTGCAGAAAATATTGAAGCAGCACATCAGCATCAAGGGTACAGGAAGAACGGGGCTGCCCTGCAAAAACTGCCGACTGGGTAAAGGCATCCACTGCATAGCGGCGGGCATCCGCAATCGTAAACATCGGTCTAGGCTTGCGCTTTCAGCATTTGCTCACGGGCGGCAATACAGAGTGCATCGATGATTTCGGTCAGGTCTCCTTGCATTACGGCATCCAGCTTGTACAGGGTAAGGTTGATACGGTGATCGGTTACGCGGTTTTGGGGAAAGTTATAGGTACGGATACGCTCCGACCGGTCGCCGGAACCTACTTGATTTTTGCGGTCTTCCGCCCGCTCCGACTGTTTTTTCGATTCTTCCAAATCGTAGAGCCGGCTCCGTAAAACGCGCATTGCCTTTGCTTTATTTTTTATCTGACTTTTTTCATCCTGGCAGATAACCACCAGACCGGTCGGAATGTGGGTCAGCCGCACCGCTGAGTCGGTTGTATTAACACACTGCCCGCCCGGGCCGCCTGCCCGCATGACGTCAATGCGGAGGTCTTCCTGCTTAATAACGATTTCCGTTTCTTCCGCTTCCGGTAAAACGGCCACGGTTACGGCACTGGTATGAATCCGTCCCGACCCTTCGGTTTCAGGCACCCGCTGCACCCGGTGTACGCCCGATTCATAGCGGAGGCTGCCGTACACATACTTACCGGAAATGGACAAGGTAACTTCTTTAAAGCCCCCTAATTCCGTTTCATTGGAAGAAAGCAGCTCATATTTCCAGTTTTTTGCTTCCGCATAGTGGGTATACATTTTCAACAGGTCTGCCGCAAAGAGGGCAGCCTCCTCTCCGCCCGTACCGCCGCGGATTTCCATGATGATGTTTTTTTCTTCCAGCGGATCCGGCGGGATCAACAGCACTTTGAGATGTTCCTGACTTTCTTCCAGCTGTTTTTCAAGTGCGTGCAGTTCTTCCCTCGCCATCTCTTTTAATTCACGGTCGCTTTCTTCCTGCATGAGCATACGTGCTTCCGTAATTTCTTCCTCATACCGGCAGAACCGGCCGTATTCTTCCATCAGCTTGGCCAGATATGCGTGTTCTCTCATCGTTTCTTTATAACGGGCGGGATTTTTAATTAACGCAGGGTCTTGTATTTCTTCTTCCAATTCCTTCCAACGGATTGATAAACTTTCAAGTTTTTCTTTCATAATTACTCGCTTTAGTGCTGCCGGGCAGCGGCAGATAATTGACCTGTTCAGAAACGGAAGGTTCCGAACAGGTTTAATAGTGGTCTACTGTAATGCTATTACGCAGATACATCAAGAGGATAAATAATGAAATAGGTCTATGCAGTACTACAAAGGATTTTGCATAAGCGCAATAATTTCTTTATTATTGAATAATTTTGCATATCCGAGGGCAGACATACCGAGATGATCGGTAATTGTCCAATCCGCATTATTTTCGATGAGCAGTTTCACCATCGGAATATCCTGCCGGCCGACTGCTAAAATTAAGGCGGTTTGTCCGTCCTTGCTTTGTATATTTGTGTCGGCATTCTTTGATAACAGAAGATGTGCAGTTCGCAGGTCGCCCAGCTGAGCCGCCTCCATCAAGGCTGAGTATGAGCGGTCTTCTGCACAGAGATTTATTTCCGCACCGTATGACAGCAGTAATACGGCAGTATCATACTGAGACTCCCGTACGGCAAGTGAAAGAACCGGCGTACCGCGAGTATCGCGTAAAGAAGCATCAAAACCTGCATCAAGAAAGAGTTGTACTGCACCGGTCTGCCCTTCTTTGACTGCACCGATAAAATTTACATCAAAACAAGGATATCCGAGATTAAGCAGCTCCATACGGGCAGCGCGTTTCCTTTCTATCGCAAGAAAATTTTTTTGCTCTTTAATAAAATAATCTTCAAAGGTGTCAACTGTAAGCGGGACGGCAAGGTTCTTACAGTTATCAGGAAGCCGGTGCTCTGCTTTTTGTTTTAAGATCAGAACAGGAAGATTTTTCCCGATTCCCATTCCTGAGAAAAAAATAAAAGCCGGATCGTCAATTCCTCTTTCACCGAAAATCAAAAGAATATGAGTTATGTCTTGTAAAAGCGCCGGAGGATTTGTGTACTTGGCTGCATTCCAAATTTCATCGGTTTGGTGGCATATAACTGCACAGCTATGAGCTGAAATAATCCTTTCAATCGCCTCTGAGGTCTTTTTCTCTGTTTGTTCGTAAAAAATCACAACTTTCATAATCAATACTTATACTATAGCGTAAAAAATAAATAGAGGGAACGGGACTACCGAAAAAAGCATTTGTTTTTCAGGCAGTCCCGTATTCATTCAACCGATATTTTCCGGTATAGACGCAGCGCGCACGGCAGGCTGCGCTGGAGCTGTGGAATTAATGTGCTCCGGGGATTTTTACCACGATATCCGCCAGTCCGGGTTTTTTCTCCAATTCTTTTTTCAAACCCTCTGCACGCGCCTTGTTTACATAATCGGGAGATTGGAACGAATAGGTGAATTTAGTATGCACATCATAGGTTCCTTTCATTAAGGCATAAGCGTCTTCGGTCATAACCAGTTCCTCATCGGTCGGAATGACAAAAATTTTAACCTCCGAATCATCGGCACTGATACAGGTTTCGGCATTGCGCGTACGGGCAAGCGCATTTTTCTTAGGATCGATTTTTATGCCGAAGTGCGTGAGCCCTTCACAGACTGCAAGCCGCACATCAAACCCAAATTCTCCAACACCTGCGGTAAAGACGATTGCATCGGGCTTTTGTCCCAAGGCGGCAATATAGGCACCGAAATATTTACGCAGACGGTATACTTCCATATCAAAGGCAAGCTTTGCCTGTGCATCGCCTTCTTCCATTGCTTTACCGACATCGCGGCGGTCAACGTATTTCCCCGTAATACCGAGTAATCCCGATTTTTTATTCAGCGCCGTGTCCATCTCCGCAGCTGTCATGCCGGTTTTGCGCATAATGTAAAAAGGCAGGGCAGGATCGCAGTCGCCGGAACGGGTTCCCATGACCAGTCCTTCCAATGGGGTAATACCCATTGAGGTGTCGAAACATTTCCCTTCTTTTACACAGCACATTGAGGCCCCGTTTCCGATATGTGCAATGACGATATTGGTATCTTCCGGCTTTTTACCGAGGATAACGGAAGCCCGCTTTGCGGTATATAAAAAGCTGGTTCCGTGAAAACCGTACCGGCGCGCGGCAAAGTTTTTATACCATTCATTGGGAATTGCATACATAAAGCTGGTTTCGGGCATGGTCTGGTGCCATGCGGTATCCATAACGGCACAGTGGGGAACATCGGGCAATACCTTCTGAGCTGCTTCAATTCCCATGATATTTGCAGGGTTGTGTAAGGGGCCTAAATCCTGTACCTCACGGAAGGTTTCCAGTACCTGCGGAGTAACGATGACCGATTTGATGAATTTATCTCCGCCGTGGAGTACCCGGTGTCCGACCGCCTTAATAACACTCATATCGCTGATAACACCGACAGTAGGATCGGTGAGCGTTTTAATAATAAGCTGAACCGCTTCGGTATGAGTAGGACAGGGACTTTCCTGTACATATTTTTCTTTTCCTTTTGCCTCATGCGTAATAACACTGCCGGGCTGTGTTACCCGTTCCACAACACCGGAGGCGATAACATTCTTATTGTCCCAATCGTACACCTGATACTTTGCGGAAGAACTACCGCAATTCAATGTTAAAATAACCATCAAAAACTCCTCTTGTTTTTATTCGTGCGGAGGGTTTAATACCCGCCGTTCTTCGGCAGCGCTTCTTGAGTCGTAACAAAGGGTATTAAAGCCGACTGCAACCACCTTATGAGAACAACATACCCCGATGCTCTGCGTCGGGGTTGTTGATTTTTCTACTTTGTGAGGTAATATTGGATACGGCCGCTATGGGCGGCACTATACCTTGAACTTCCGCACCTCAGCCAGTAACTGAGCAATACTTTCTTTATTCTTTTGCGTAAGGCCGTTGACCGTTTGAATAGCTTGATTGATTTGCTGGCTGCCCGCAGCCATCTCATTCATACTGCCGGTTATATTCCGCGTTACATTATCCAAAGTAGTCATTTCTTGGGCTACCTCTTCACCGCCTTCAAGCATTTCCGCCGAACCGTCTTTTACTTCCCGGGTTACTGCATTGATGTCGCGGATTGCGAGAAGGACGGCTTGGCTTCCGTTTTCCTGCTCCCGCATCGCATCAAGAATAAGATTTTCCTGCTGAGAAATTTCTTTCATCAGCCTATAGACTTCTATAAAGCTCTTTTCGGCTCCGGTTCCGGCAACGGTGAGGTTTTTAATAATTTCAGTTGTGTCTTTAATGACAGAAGCGATTTGTTTACCTTGTACATTTGATTTTTCAGCAAGTTTTCTGATTTCGTCGGCAACAACGGCAAATCCCTTGCCTGTTTCGCCGGCATGGGCAGCTTCAATTGCGGCATTCATTGCCAGCAAATTAGTACGCGCTGCAATATTCTGAATAATTTGGCTTGCCTCAAGAAGATTTTCCGATTTTTCGGCAATTTGTGCAACAACATTGTTAGCGGTTCTTGCACCGTTTTTTCCGGCGCGGGTTTTATCATACATACTCTGAATAAGATCATTATTTTTTTCAAGCGTTTTTGTAACAGATGCAATATTTGCCGTCATTTCTTCTACCGATGCGGAAGACTGTGCAACACTTGCCGTTTGTTTTTCGAT
Organism: Treponema sp.; assembly: GCA_038397965.1. Lineage (GTDB taxonomy): Bacteria > Spirochaetota > Spirochaetia > Treponematales > Treponemataceae > Treponema. The sequence continues at coordinate 39,649 of JARGFA010000012.1, read as the reverse complement.
ACTGCTATCAAGCCGTTTAACCGTCCTAATGATTTGATCAATCGTCGCCGCAGTTTCCGCAACACCCGATGCCTGATTAAGTGCCTGCTGTTTAACACCATTCACATTTTCACTGATTTGGTGGATAGCTGAGGCGGTCTGATTCATATTTGCGGCAAGACCTTCACCTACCGTATTCATTTCGGCGGTATTATCCAATACAGACTTTATTACCGTGCCTATCTTATGAATAGTTTCGTCAAAATACCGTGCTACTTCTGCAATTTCATCCTTACCGGTTACTGCCAGTTTAACCGTTAAGTCCCCCTCTGCAATATCTTTTAAGGAAGTAATGATTTTTTTGATCGGCCTGATAATAAAGCGGCGGGTAAACAATACAATCGTGATGATAAACAAGAATAGACTGAAAATTAAAATGATTATTGTTTTTAAAAAGAACCCGTTCCGGCTATTGGTAATCCGTTCAGCCGAATAGACAAATTTGACATATCCGATTGGACTGTCGGAAAAATCATAGAGCGGGTAATACGCACGGGCGGTATTCCCCTCCAGTTTAACTAACCGGGTGCCGATTGACTGCATAATACTGTCCGCATCTTCATTAATTTTTTCTTCGAAGTTTGAACCGATGACGGCATAGGTATTATCCAAGTTTCTGATGCATACGCTAATATTCATTCCGTCATGCAAGACCGCATCAGTGGTCTGCTGTATAAACCGTTCGATAAATTCCTTATTTATTCCGCCGCCGAACTCGATGGAACCGATATGGACTCCGGTTTGATTATATACCGGCTGTACCGCACGGAAACCGAGTCCGTTCACACCTACTTCAAGTCCGTATACATTGGTCTTTTCTTTATTTGCCTTTAGAACTGCGGGACGGAATTGGGTTAGATCATCACCGAATTTTGAAGGATTGTGTACACGCAAGAAAGAAACGCCGGAGGGGGTATGGAAGTGAAGTTGAGACATACTGTACTGCGCTTTTGCATCATCAAACAACGGACGGGTGAGAGCCAGCAGGGTTTCCCGATCGCCTGCTGCAAATGCAGCTATAATCTCTTTTTCCGCCTTTACCTTATCGGCTAATAAACTTCCGATAAGGGCATATTTATTGATTTCATTGGTGAATGCGGAATGCTTTAAATCGGCAGTGATTTTGATTTGATTTTGGGCAAAGCTGTCGATGCTCCTCCAATCTTTATATGCCAAAAGTCCATATTGGATTAATAACAACGCAAGCGTAAAAAATACCAGTTTTGTTCCCAATGAACGCATCCCGACACCTCCAGAGTATGTACTTATCTAGGCACTTTTCAGATATACGACTTTTTTCTTATGTATGTCAATACCTTATCAAGGAATGTACCGGTGTGAACCTTGTGATGTCCTGTACAAACCGTATCTTATTTATCTCCGGAAATCTGTAACAATATTTATAAGGCGGGTGTTCTATTACTCCTCATCATTCCTAATGACAATTTTCAAAAAAAAGTATAAACTAAGACGGTTATTCGTGCGGAGGGTTTAATACCCCGACGCTCTGCGTCGTAACAAGGGTATTAAAGCCGACTGCAACCACCTTATGAGAACAACATACCCCGATGCTCTGCGTCGGGGTTGTTGATTTAGGAGTAAAATACAGGGTGTTTCTTAAAAGTCTTGAAATATTTGGATTTAAATCATTTGCAGATAGAACGCGCATAGAGTTTTCGCAAGGTATTACCGCCTTGCTCGGGCCGAACGGTTGCGGAAAAAGCAATGTTGTAGATGCGATGAAATGGGTGCTGGGCGAACAGGCTTCAAAAACGCTCCGTGCAGAAAAAATGGAAGATGTGATTTTCAACGGTACCGAAACGCGCAAAGCACTCAATGTTGCAGAAGTTACACTGATAATCAGCAATGAAAACGGCTTATTAAAAAATTTGGAAGTAAGTGAAATTGCTATTAAACGCAGACTCTACCGGTCGGGTGAAAGCGAGTATTTTATCAATAATACGTCGGTGCGTTTAAAAGAGCTGCGGGAGCTTTTTTGGGATACGGGAGTGGGGAAGGCTGCCTATTCGGTTATGGAACAGGGAAAGATCGATCAAATTCTTTCCAGCAAACCTGAAGACCGCCGTTATTTGTTTGAAGAGGCGGCCGGTATTACCCGCTTTAAGGTGCGCCGTGCCGAAGCGGAACGGAAACTGCAAAAAACCGAAGAAAATATGCGCCAAGTGGAAGGGGTTTTAGGTGAAGTGCGCCGCTCTTACGACGTATTAAAGGTGCAGGCGGAAAAAACCATACGGCACCGTTCGTTACGCGACTCTATTTTTGAACACGATCTTGATATCCAGCTGCTGCGCTTAAAAAAATTTACCGATGACTACGCACAGCGTGAAGAAAATATCAAAGAAACAAAGGCGCGGCGCGATGATATTCAGGCAAAAATTGATTCTATCCATACCATGCTTTCAGCAAATATGGATGAGGTCAATAGTCTTGAAGAAAAACTCGGTGCTCATCAAAAAGAAATTTACGGTTTGGCTATCGAAAAGCGCGGGAAAGAAAATCAGGCGCGTCTACAGGCTGAACGGCAGGCGGAACTGAAAACAAAGCTCGGACAGCTTGAACTGCGGAAAAACGGCCTTGAGGAACGCATTGAAGCATTACAGGAAGATGCCGGCGAACAAGATTCAAAAGTGCACAGCTTACAAAAGCAAGTACAGGATATTGAAAAAAATATCGGCGATTTTGAAGAAAGTATCCGGCTTGCCGGTCAAAAAATTACGAATAACGATTCCGCTCGTGCCGGTTTGCAGGACGACATTACCGCACTCGATAAAAAACGCAGTGAAATGGAAGTACAACTGCGGGCAATCACCGAAGATATCGTTACCGAACTCGATAAAAATCTTTCAGCAGCAGGCTATTCGGCACAGGGACGCGGTGCGCTTGAAGAAAAAGTATTTACCTGCTTACAACAGATACGGGTGCTGCTTGAAGGACGAAAAAATCTTTTTTCGGACTTTGCCGCCCTCGGCACTCATAACGAAAAAGAAACCGCCCAGTTTGCGGAAAATGCCGTGCAGTCTTTTTCCGAAGTCTTGGCACTCATGCAAACCCTTGAACAGCACTTCCAAGAATATAAGAAATCTTCGGCAGGCTTTATCGACGATTTTTTAGCACCTGAGGGAATCATTACTCAAAAACGAAGTATTGATTCGGCAATCGAAAAAAATCGCCTGACTATCGAAGAAAAACGCCGAAGAATCGGCGAGCTTCAAACCGAAAATGAACAATTATCCGTTAAAATAAACGAATACCGCAAAACGCTTGAAGATTTGCGCATTAACAAAACAAAAATGCGGGCAGAGGCGGAAGCTGCCGAAAAACAGGCAGCGTTTTTACGGCGTGAGTTGACTGCTCAGCAAGCTGCGTTGCGCGAACTTGAAAATGAGCTGTATACCGAGCAAAAACGGTTTGATGAAATTAAGGAACAGTTGCTTGAAATTGAGGGTGAAATTGCTTCAATCGATCGTAAGGGGCGGCAGCTGACAGAGACTTTGGAGCAGCTTGAAAAAGAAATCGCTTCCCGAAACAGCGAGCTTACCAGTAATGAGGGAACGCTAAAAACGCTCAATGCAGAACTTGCCAAACAGAATGCACTGGTTGAAAAATACTATGTTGATACTGCAACGCTTGAAATCGAAATCAAAAACGTCAAGGATAATTTCCGGGAAACCCATTCCCGTGAACTGATGGAGTTTGAAGAACGGATGTATACTATTAACGCATCGCCGATGGATTTGCGGACAGAGCTTGCGGAACTTCGCCGGCAGCTGAAAGAACTCGGCAGTGTCAATTTGATGGCACCGGAAGAATTTCAGGAAGTGAAAACCCGGTTTGATTTTTTAACCGGACAAATTAACGACCTTGATAAGGCTCGTGCCGACTTACAACGCATTACCGATGAAATAAAGGCTGAATCTACCGAGCTTTTTTTGGCAACTTATAATAAAATCAAAAAGAATTTTCATAATATGTTTAGAAGACTGTTTGGAGGGGGTAGGGCAGAGATTAAGTTGACCGATCCCAAGCAGGTGCTTGAATCAGGCATTGAGATCTTTGCACAGCCGCCGGGAAAAAAACTGGAGAATATCAGTCTTTTATCGGGCGGAGAAAAGTCGATGACGGCTGTTGCGCTCCTTTTTGCTACATATATGGTAAAACCTTCGCCGTTCTGCTTATTGGATGAAATCGATGCCGCCCTTGATGAGCAAAATGTGAACCGCTTTGTAACTGCCTTGTCGGGATTTGCGAATGTCAGTCAATATATTGTTATCACTCACAATAAAAAGACGGTACTCGGTGCAAATACAATGCTGGGTGTTACAATGGAAGAATCCGGCGTTTCAAAGGTTATTGCAATCAAATTAGATAGTGATACTGAGGTTTTAAAACGAGAGGAAACGGAAGAAACTGCCGATACTTTTATAGAGGAAGATGTTGCACCGGAGGAAGGAATATACATTCCTTCCCGTCCGCCGAAACGGATACATACTGGTCAGGAGGAACAGCAGGACTATGGACATTATAGAGAACATACGGAAACATAAGTATATTGTATTAGGAGCTCTGCTTGGCATATTGCTTCTGCTTATGTTGGTTTCGGTTCTCCTTTTAGTGCAGGGATCACGGAAAACCGGGGCCGATCCTGATGAGGTTATTATCTCCATCGATCCTGCCGTTTTTCTCCTGCCGGATGAGCCTCTTGAGCTGCCTCCTGTCCAGTATTCGAGGAAGCAGAAAAAAATATGGACGGAAGCTGATTTAGAGTACTGGTACACCATTCCTGATGCGGACCAGATGCAAAAATTGCATGAGGTCAATGAGCAGCAAATGAAAAAACTCTGGGAGAGCGTACCGTGAAAAAAATTGTCTATCCGTCTTGTTATCTATTTTTGTGTGTAATAGTTTTGTTTTTTACCTCCTGCAGTACCGTTGAGGCAGGAAAGAAAGCTCCGGATGTGCCTGAACAGGAGGAACGTTCTGCGGCGGTGTATCCTCAGAACAGCTCCGGAGCGGCAGACAGGACAGCCCCGGCGGAAAAACCCGCAAAAAAAACGGATACTGCAGCAGGGGTATCCGTCAAACCGGTACAAGCAGCCGAAAAGCCCGCACAGCGGAAATCCGGCACAGTGCAGTCTGCTGGCGGTGCTCCGGCTGCGTCCCGGAAGGTACCTCAGTCCCGTAAGCCAGCGGGTCTATCCCCGGTACAAGCTCAGGACGCAGACCTCTCGGCAGCCGATTTGTTAGGTGAGCCGGTGAATGCCCCTGCTGCGCCGGTTCCGCGTGAAGCTGCCCAGCTGCCTCCGCAGCCTGTTGCAAAACCTCCGAAATCAATCATCCCGCTTACTCCGCTCGTGCCGGCGGCAGCCCCTATTTTAGCGGCGTCTGCTGAGGAGATTGCGCCGCAAGAAGCAGCTACGGAACGTGCTGCGCTTTCCTCTGATGAATTAGCCCCGCCGGTGCAGCAAGCTGCTGCAGAGCTGCCGGCGCGGCAAACCTATGAAACGTCCCTTGCAGCGCTGATTAGTGATTTTGAGGACCAGGGAGGCAGCCACGGGTATGAACCGCCCCGTACCTTCCATGAAGAAATGCTAGATCTGTTTTCTCCGCATATTTTTTCAGTGGCATTGTCTAAAGAGCCGGAAACCGAACAGAAGGTAAGCGTTTCACGCAGTGCGGCAGTTGAGGAAAAACAGCGGCTTGAAATTGTGTATCCGGGGCACGGCTGGGTCTATGTCGGTGAGCAGACAGCTCAGCAAGGGCTGCGGTATGAGCAGCGGAAGCTTCAAGGTAACACCTCGATTTTTACCTTTAGCGCGGAAAAGACCGGGCAGTATGTGCTGCATTTTTCGTATTTTGATGTGTTTTCCGATGATTTTATCACGGATGCGGTTGCCGTTTGGGTAGGTGCTGCAAAGTCGAGCGGTGCGAAAACAACGGTACGGGCTCCTGAGTACAAGAGTAAGCCCCCCGCTGATGAGGAAGCGCCCGTAACGGGGACGGAAGGCGAAGCGAAGAACGGCTTGCAGCATTATGATCCGGCGGAGCGACCCGAAACTGCGGAAGCGATAGCAGAAAAAAGAGGTATGGCAGAGGCTGCCGGCATGGAAACGGGGGGGAGGGCCGCGGTACCTCCAGCTGCTTCTGAAAAAGAAGCAAACGCCTTAGCACCGGAAGATTTGCTGAAAAAAGCCCGTGCTGCGTTAAGTTCAGCCGATGCCCCCGCCGCGTTAGAGGCATTGGACCTGTTTTTTGCCCGCTCAGCAAAAAATATTGATGAGGGATGGTTTCTGCGGGGCAGAGCGTATGAATTGAACGGGCCGGCACGCAATATCCGGCTTGCCCTTGATTCGTATAAAACGGTAACGGAGGCATTTCCGCAAAGTAAGTATTGGGCGGCGGCCGATGCCCGGATACGGTATATCACCGGGTTTTATATTAATATCCGATAAACATCTTCTAAAAGTCTTACTGAATTTTTAGAGATGCCAATAATTTTTTTCTGTTACCCTTGAGTAAATTGCCTATCTATGGCAGTATTATCCCTATATTTCCGGTGCCGCTGAACCGGAAAGCAGCGGTGCCAAGGGAATCGCTGGTAATGCTCTTCCGGCTTTTATCTGCGTTTTCCGAAATTTTTTTTGATGTGCGCACTTTGCGCCCCGTTTAGACGGATGTTATACGTTGTAGAGGAGATGATTGTGTTAAAAAGTAATGCATCAGCACTAAATGAAGAACAAATTGCAGAATTCCTGAAAGAGGCTGTCAATGCCGTTAAAACAGAAGAAGACCCTGATATACTGAATGCGTACCGCAAGGTGTTTAAAAAATATGTTCCGTTTACCCTGCGCTCGTATATTGCAGCATATCTTATCAAAGAGTTTGAAGCATCGTCTTTTTCGCGCAGACCATACGGCCGGCGTTCAAATCCCCGCTATCAAGACCGTCCCCGGAACTTTTTTTCCGAGCGGCCTGCCCCAGCGGAACGTCCCGTATTAGATCCTGCCGAATCGGTGAGTATTTTTATTAGCGTTGGAAGAAGCCGTAGGGTGTTCCCCCGAGATATTATTACCTTGCTCATTCAAAACGCAGATGTCAGCCGTGAACGGATCGGCGATATCCGTATATTGGAAAACTATTCCTTTGTGCAAGTAATGAGTGAGGATGCTGATAATATCATTCAAAAGTTAAACGATTTTTCATACCGCGGACGTACGCTTTCCGTCAGTTATTCCCGTAAGCCGGAAAATGATGAAGAGATGTGCGATTGCCCGGAAGAAACCGCTGCAGCCTGCGCCGATGACCGGTAGATGAAAGTTCTGCCTGTTTTTTTTCTTCTGCTTTTGCCTTTGTCATGCTCCTTCCGGTATCAGGATATACAGGGACAGGGCAGTACGCAGCCGGATATGATTTTTACCAATGTTACCCTGAGGCGGTATACTGACACACGGCTTGACTTAAATGTATATGCAAAAGATTTGGAAATGTATGACGAAGAAAAAATATGGGCAGGCAAACATATTATTTTTGTTCAGTATGATGAAAAAACACAGAAAGAGTCGATGAAGGGCGAAACCGGTATTTTATACATTGATGAAAAATCGGAAGAATATGCTCTTGGCGGGACGGTGTTTTTTCATCTTATTGAAGATGATTTTTCCGTAACCAGCCCTGCTCTTATATGGAAAAAAAAAGAGAATCGCTTAGCGGCCCCTGCTGAAGAAAAAGTGAAAATTAGCCAAGGAGATACCGTTCAGATAGAAGGAACGAGTTTTGCGGCAAATACGGCAGCTAAATCCTTTATTTTTACCCAAGGCAGTACGGGTACGATACTTATCAAAGAAAATAGTAAATCTGAAGAATTATAATACTCTCTAATAGCTATACCGTATTGAACGATAAAACAAAAGCATTACATGAATGAATTCTGCGCCTGACACGGCTCGAACGTGCGACCTACGGATTCGAAGTCCGTTGCTCTATCCAACTGAGCTACAGGCGCATTCCCCGCCATATTATAGAAGATTAAACATGAAGGTAAAAGGGTGGGTGATGGGGTTCGAACCCACGACAACCAGATCCACAATCTGGCGCTCTACCACTGAACTACACCCACCAAGAACGGAGTGGATAATGACAGATAAATAAAAAAAAGTCAAGTATGCGGTGCGTTTTTTTATAATTGATACATTTTCGTTTTATACTATGAAAGTTCATTTTTTCGGATATTAAAGCATAATAGAAGATTGTGTACTGAAATTAAGGCTCTTATACTCAATGTATGAAAATGAATGAGCATGGCGAAAATCAACCGGTTTTTCAGACATCCCCGTTCATTTTTTGACTTTTTATTAGGAGGATATAATGAAAAAATTCCTTGCAGTACTGCTGGCGGCAGTAGGTATGGTATGTGTGATGGCCGGATGCGCAAAACAAGAAAGCGGTGCCGGAGAAAATGTAAATAGCCGGAAATTGATTATATATAGTCCGCTGACGGAAGCTATGATCACTTCAATGACTACCATGTTTGAAAAAGATACCGGTATTCATGTGGAGTGTTTGGCAATGGGAACCGGCGATGCATTAAAGCGGATTGAAACCGAAGCAAATGCGCCGCAAGCCGATATACTATGGTCCGGCACTATCGGAACGGTAAAAAGTAAAAGTAAATTTTTTGCAGACTATACCTGCGCACATGAGGACAGCTTTTATGACCAGTATAAAAATACCGAAGGAAACCTTACCCGTTTTGATACCATACCTTCAGTATTGATGGTCAATAAAAACCTTATCGGTGATATACAAATTAAAGGATATGCCGATCTGCTTAATCCTGCATTAAAAGGAAAAATAGCCTTTGCGGATCCTCAGGCTTCTTCATCTTCATTTGAACATCTTGTTAATATCTTGTACGCAATGGGAAAAGGGAATCCCGATGAGGGGTGGGACTATGTTGCGGCGCTGATCAAGCAGCTGGACGGAAAATTGCTCGGCGGTTCTTCTGCCGTGTATAAGGGTGTTGCAGATGGAGAATATACGGTCGGGCTTACATTTGAACAGGGAGCTGCACAGTATGTCGGTGCCGGCGCTCCGGTAGAAGTTGTCTATATGGAAGAAGGGGTAATCTTTAGAGGCGACGGGGTGTATATCATTAAAGGCTGTCCGAATGAAGAAAATGCCCGTGCCTTTGTTGACTGGCTGACCGGTAAAGAAGTGCAGACGTTTATGAACAGCACTCAGTACCGCAGAACAATCCGCAAAGATGTGCCTGCAACTGATGTAATGATGTCGATGGATAACATCAATGTCATTACCGATGATGAAACCTACTCCTCTGCACATAAGGCGGAATGGATTTCAAAATTTAAAGATATTTTTACTGAATAAACGGTACAGCTGATCGGATTGCCGTAAATGCAGCCGCTTTTACGGCAGCTGAAATTTTCAGGAGCGGGAAAATGAGTGTTTCTATTAGTATTGATCATGTAAAAAAAATCTATGGCGGTAACATACATAAGCCGATTATCCCCGACTTATCGGCTGTGATACAAAACGGAGAGTTTTTTACCCTGCTTGGGCCTTCAGGATGCGGTAAGACAACCCTTTTGCGGATGATAGCAGGATTTAATAGCATTGAAGGCGGAACCATTGCCTTTGACGGGCAGATCATAAACGATATCCCCGCTCATCAGCGTAATATCGGAATGGTATTTCAAAGTTATGCAGTATTCCCGCATCTTACCGTGCGGCAGAATGTCGCCTATGGACTGAAAATACGGAAAACCCCGCGGGCGGAGTTGGAGCACAGAGTAAACGAGGTGCTGCAAGCGGTAAAAATTGAAGAATATGCCGACCGGCTGCCGGAACAACTGTCCGGAGGGCAACAGCAGCGTGTTGCATTGGCGCGGGCTATTGTTATCCGCCCGCAGGTGCTCCTGATGGATGAACCCTTGTCGAATCTTGACGCAAAACTCCGTATAGAAATGCGCGGCACTATCCGTGAAGTGCAAAAGCAAGTAGGAATTACAACAATCTATGTTACCCATGATCAGGAAGAAGCCCTTGCAATTTCAGACCGTATTGCGGTTATGAAAGAAGGAATTATTCAGCAGGTCGATACGCCGCAAAATGTATACGAACGGCCTGCAAATACCTTTGTGTCAACCTTTATTGGACATTCAAATTTATTTTACGGAACCGTCAAAAGAGACGGAACGGCATCGGTTGTATTTGCAAACGGATACGAGGCCGCTATACCGAATCTTTCCGCTTCCGCACAGCACGGACAGCCGGTTATTATTTCGGTTCGGCCGGAAGAGTTCTCGTTAGATGATACCGGACTTGAATGTAAGATTATCCGCTCAACCTTCCTCGGTAAATATACTAACTATGTATTGGCATTTCCCGAAGGATTTTGTCTTGAGCAGCAGCCGACAATAGAGTTTTCTCAAGACCTCGGTCATGCCGATACATTCTATACCGACGGCGATGTAATCCGGTTAAAACCGAATGCGGCAAAAATCAATGTGTTTACGGCTGATATGCAGATCAACTTAACCCAGTCTGTCCGCTAGGGCGGTATGTTTATAAGGAGGTTCGTATGCCGGTAAAGTTCCGATTTGATTTTTGGAAATTCATAACACTTATCATTGTATGTGTGTTTGCCTTATTTCTTTTGTATCCGCTGCTCAGTCTTTTTTTAAGCGGTTTCCGCGATACTGAAACGGGTATGTGGACACTGGATAATTATTACCGCTTTTTTTCCCGTAAATATTATATCACTGCACTGATAAATTCTTTTAAGCTGACTTTCGCCGTTACCGCTACTGCCGTCTTACTCGGTATTCCCTTAGCCTATTTTATGACGGTGTATAGTATACGCGGCAAGGTTGTTTTAGAAATTTTAATTATTATTTCAATGCTCAGTCCGAATTTTATCGGAGCATATTCATGGATTCTAATGCTGGGGCGCAGCGGAATTATTACCGTATTTTTTAAAACCTATTTCGGCATCACTTTGCCGTCGATTTACGGTTTTGGAGGAATGCTGCTTGTTTTTAGTCTAAAACTCTATCCGTTTATTTATATGTACGTTTCAGGGGCTTTAAAGAAAATAGACAGCGCACTCAGCGAGGCGGCAGAGAGCTTAGGCTGTTATGGTTTACGGAAGGTTTTTACACTGATTATGCCGCTGGTAACACCGACCGTTGTCGCCGGAGCATTGCTGGTATTTATGAATTGTATGGCTGATTTCGGTACTCCTGCACTGATCGGCGAAGGATATAAAGTGATGCCGACAATGGTCTATTCCGAGTTTGTGGGTGAAAGCGGCGGTTCGGCGAATTTTGCGGCCTCTATGGCAACTATAATGGTTCTGATTACCGCTGTACTTTTTTTGCTGCAAAAATGGTATGTAAATACAAAATCCTTTACGATGAGTTCTCTGCGCCCTATCCGTCCGGTTCCGCTTACCGGTATAAAGAACATTGCCGTTCATTGTTTTATTTATCTGCTGGCAGGTTTGTCAATTATCCCTCAAGCAGTGGTAATATGGACATCGTTTAGAAAAACTCATTTACAGGTTTTTGTAAAAGGATATTCTTTGGGGAGTTATCAAAGTGTTTTCGGTAAAGCCGTCTCCTCAATTACCAATACCTATTTGTACGGGTTTATTGCTATTGTACTCATCGTACTGCTCGGGATGCTGATTGCATATCTATCGGTACGGAAGAAAAGCTGGCTGACCGGTCTGATTGATACTATTGCGATGTTCCCGTACATCGTTCCCGGTTCGGTATTGGGAATAACGCTGTTGACGGCCTTCAATAAAGGTACTATCGTACTGTCGGGAACGGCGTTCATTATTATTCTTTCGCTAGTCATCCGGCGTATGGCATATACCTTACGTTCAAGCTCCGCGATTTTATATCAAATCAGCCCCAGCATGGAAGAAGCTGCAATAAGTCTCGGTAATACTCCGGCACAGGCCTTTGTGAATGTTACCGCAAAAATGATGATGCCGGGGGTATTATCCGGTGCGGTTTTAAGCTGGATAACTTTGATAAATGAATTGAGTTCATCGGTTATGCTCTACACTGCGCGTACACGGACTATGTCCGTTGCTATTTATAATGAGGTCATACGTGCAAGCTACGGAACTGCGGCAGCGCTCGCTTCAATTTTAACATTGACTACGGTACTTTCATTATTGCTGTTCTTTAAAATTTCGGGAGGTAAAGAGGTAAGTATGTGAGGCGGCGCAGACTGAGAGAAAATCGGTTTAAGGATGAATTGAGGCGCAGCCTCATTGTGCATTCGATAATACCGGCAGCGGTTCTTATGCTCTCATTTGTACTGTTTGCTTATTTCGGCTGGTATTTTTTGCTTGTTCATTCAACTGAAAAGGCGCTTCGTGTGCTTTCATCCGGCATAGATACTCTATTGGAAGATCATCGGGATTTTCTTTCACATCTTGCCGCTTCAGTTGATATACAAAGAATTACTGCCGATTCCGGCTATGCGGTAAAAATACATGAACAGCTGTACCGTTTTACTGCGGAACATAACCGGCTCGGTTCATTTTATGTGATTGATCCCGATTGCAAGCTGGTGTTATCGGTAACACAGGATAGGCCCTATACGTCTAACCATCTTTCCGATACATTTTTGCGGAATGTTCACTATTTCAAGACGGCCGGAGCCGATCATTTTTTTTATTATGAAGCCGGCAGACCGTTTCCACTCCTATGTATGCTGCATACCGTATACGGCGGCAAAGGCGTTTTATGCTGCGTTATTCCGGCAGATTCTTTATTTGCCGTTTTGGGGGAGCGGTCTTTCTTTTTAGTGCTCACCGATCGCTTTGGCCGTATTTACGGACAAACACATGACGGTTTCAGCGGGCGTTTTGGAAAAATTGCTCCGGCAGTGTATAATAATCATGGTTTTATCCGTCATGGCGGACAGCGTTTTTATAGCAAAAAAACGGCCTTGCATACTGCACCGCTGCACCTGTATGCGGTAAAATACGTTCAAGATAGTGTTTCGCTGTTTTTTATTTTACTCTGTGCGGTTATTTTCATTTTTGCCGTTGTGATTATCTCTGTATGGATGAGTGCTCACTTTATTGCAGTACGGAAAACTCAGCTCATTGATACGATCGTTGATGCATTTAAGAGTTCGGAGGCAGGGAATATGAATACCCGGCTGGACATTACCAGTCCGGTAGAATTTGCAAGCATCGGGCAGTCATATAACAGCATGATTGACAGTTTACAAGCACTGATGCGGACGAACGAAGAACAGATGCAGCATACGGTCTTGCTTAATCTCAGACAGCTGGAATCGCAGTTTCATACTCATTTTTTATTTAATACGCTGGAAACCATCCGATTTATGATCCGTATCGAGCCTCAAAAAGCAGAGAGTATTATTATCTGTCTTTCTCAGCTGCTCCGCTATAGCATTACCGACACTAAAGAAACGGTTGCATTAAGCGAGGATATTAATCATGTTAAAAATTATCTTACCATTCTTTCATACCGGTTTAGTACCCGTTTAAGTTATACCATTACAATTCCCGATGATGTATTGCAATGCAGAATTCCTAAACTCATTTTTCAGCCGGTTATCGAAAACAGTATTAAATATGGATTAGAAGAAAAAGATTCTATACATATTGACATTTCTGCGGCTGAAAAATCCGGTGTGTTAGTGATTTCCATTGAAGATAACGGCCCCGGTATTGAACCGGAACTTTTGGAAACGATTACCGAAAATTTAAATGCTGAGGCTGCCGGAGTACATATCGGATTGTATACAGTTCACCGGCGGCTCGTCTTGTCTTTCGGATCGTCCTATGGGATAAGAATGCATAATAGAATACCCTCAGGTGCCTCCGTAGAGCTTTCTATGCCGCTTATAACGGCAGGTATGGAATAGAGAAAGGATTATTGGTATGTTTGATGTGGTTATCGTAGAAGATGAAGATATTATCCGCCAAGGTCTGATATACACCATTGACTGGGCTTCTATGGGGTGCAGAATTGCCGGATCCGCACGGGATGGTGCGGAAGGTATTCAGGTTATACGTGCTGTCCGCCCTGATATTGTTATTACGGATATAAAAATGCCGAAAAAAAACGGTATTGCAATGATTGCCGAATGCCAAGACGCTTGTGTATTTAAAACAATCATTTTAACCAGCTATTCCGAATTTGAATATGCTCAAAAAGCCGTCAGTCTGCATATATTTGAATATTTACTGAAACCGGTTGAAGAAGCCGTATTAAGACGGGTAATTGCGGCTATTCAATCGGAACTTGCAAAAGATGAAGCGTTTATACGCAAAAAACATCACCGTCTAGCGGACATTTCCGGCAGCCCGTTTGCCCCGTATCTTTTGAAAATCGCCGCATTATTTGATATAACCCTTGCATTGGAACAGTGCCGGGACTGCTATGTACGCAAAGCGCTTAAAAAAATCATTGTAGCGTATAATGAACCGCTCAGTATTACAACAATAGCCGCTGAGTGTGGTGTCAGTGTCAGTTATGTATCCCGCAGGTTTAAATCGTACACCGGCAAAACGTTTGTTTCAGTATTGAATATTCACCGTATATATAAAGCGGTTGAGCTGATTAAGGAAAACCGTTATTTGATGAATGAGGTTGCGGTGCTGTGCGGATTTTCGGAATATAAGTATTTTCATGCTGTTTTTAAAAAATATACCGGAATAAGTCCGGGAGAACTTCAAAATATGTGTAATCTGCCGATATTTCCTTTTAAAAATACTTGACAAAAAAATTTGACCTGATAATATACGCGTAGAACCTGCGATGTAGGAGCATCGGTTTTTAAAGTCTTTTAGGTTTGATAAAAGACAGTTCTGCTTTTCTAAATCTGAGGCAATTACAATTACTTATTTTTGTAATTGATAAACATATCTTCTTTTAGTGTACTGTCTTTGACTGACGATAGACCTAAAATTTTATCACATTAATTCACCCAAGTTATTATCACATACAATTAATAGATTTTCACTAAATCCATACACTTATAGTGAGTTCTAGGAGGTAAGAATTTGAACAAACTCAAGGGATTTATGCTGCTTCTGATACTATCGCTGATTGCGGGTATTTCTGCGTGCAGCAGTACACCGAAGCAAGCAGAGCAAAAACCGCAAGAACAGCAGCAGCCTATTACACAGGAACAAGAAATTACGGTTCAAGAAAAAGCTGCCGAACCTGTACCCGAAGAAAATAAACAGACCATCCGTCATGAAGAGAAAAACACCGTCAGCGCCGGTACTATCGTTTATTTTGCTCCGGATTCATACACCGTTGATTCTTCTACTGCATACCGTCTTGACGCTATTGCCGCCGATCTGAAATCAAAGAATATTTCGCGGATAAAAGTAGTCGGTCATAGTTCACGGTTAAACTCGTCAAAAGCAGAAGAACAAATATCCTTACGGCGCGCATTGGCTGTTGCCCGCTATTTTCAGGATATTGGGTTATTTAGCTCCGAGAATATTGAAATCTCGGCAGCAGGTGCCGCTCAGCCGGCCGGACCTCATGCGGAAATTACCGAACGTCAGAATAACCGCAGGGTAGAAATTCATTATTAAGAGATGTGTTACATCTTTTAAATAAAACATAAGTGGAGGAAAGATTTATGAAAAAATCACTCTTAACCGCTGCTTTTGCAGCACTTTGTTTCTCTGTTTGGGCGCAGGCGCCTCAGACAATCGGCCCTGACTACCGCCGCGCAGCAATGCATCACATTGAAAATGATAAGTATTTTGTAAATAGTGATGTATTCTTTAAACTCAATTCATCGGATAAAGAAACCGGATTGGATTTTGTTGAATTTTCAGTCAATGGTTCACCCTTTATGATGTATAATAATCCCTTCCATCTGTTGGAAGACGGAAAGCATGAAATTTCCTACCGCGGTTTTGACAATAGCCGCAACTTGGAAATTGCCAAAACATTTTCTGTTATTGTAGACAATACAGCTCCCAAAACTGCGCTCAATACAACAGAACCCTTATACCGCAGAGGACTGGCAGCTTACTGTTCTGCAAATACCAAATGGTATATTTCAGCTGAAGATGATTTAGCAGGATCAGGCACCGCTGCTGCGTATATCGGAACGGATCTCAAATCTCTGGCTTTACGCGGTGAAGGAAAAGAAACCGAGGATGCGTATTATTCACTAACGGAAGAAGGCCCGACAAAGGTATACTATACTGCTGTCGATAATGTCGGTAATCTTACCCCCATTGCACTGATGTCAGTTATTGTTGATACCACCGCACCTGTTGTCTTTATCGAAAACAATGACCGCCTGATCAATAAAGATGCTGTTCATACCGTTTTCCCCAGTCCCGATGTCGTTGATGAAGACGGCCGCATTATTGTTTCTACAAAAGAAGCAGTTGCTTTCGGTGCAAAGGATGAACTGTCCGGTGTTGAAGCAATTTACGTAAAAATTAACGATGATGACTACGTGAAGTATGTTGAGCCTATTCACTTTGTGAACGACACTGTATACAATATTGATGTTAAAGCGATTGATAATGTCGGTAACGTTTCAGAGCCGGTTTCTTATAAATTCTATGTAGATAAGATCAATCCTGCATCTGATCTTGAAATTATCGACAGAGACGGAAAAGCACCTGAAACATGGAAGAATTCCGATAACTAATTCCCAGGAAAGATGGGGTTCGGTTTCTTGCGGCCTCCGTGTAGGCCGGTAAGAGATGTTCCTTGAGATTTCTTGCAGCACCTCTAAAAGTTGCATTTTAGAGGTGCTTTTTTTATGCTTGATGAGTTGCAGGATTTGAGCGATAATAGCCCCTTATAACAACATGGGTACCGGGAGGCACTTTTTACTTATGGAACACTTCGGTTTGTGGGGAATGATACCCCCGCTTTTAACGATTGTTTTAGCACTTATTACAAAAGATGTTATCATTGCACTTTTTTTAGGAATTGTATCAGGAACTTTGATAGTGGCTGCAGGTCATCCGCTTACCGCGCTCATGGCTGCAACGGATTTAATAGCACAGTCTTTAAATGACGGATGGAATATTAGAATTTTTCTTTTTTGCGCTTTGCTCGGCGGACTGGTCGGAATGCTATCTAAAACGGGGGCAGCAGCTGCATTAGGACGGTTTACCGCCGCTGTACTCCACAATAGGAAAAGTACGCTGTTTACGGTATGGCTGCTGGGACTATTTATTTTTATTGATGACTATTTTAACTCGCTCGCTGTCGGCACAATCATGAGGCCGATTACCGATCATCATAAGATTTCACGGGCAAAGCTTGCGCATATTCTTGATTCTACGGCTGCGCCTGTCTGTATTCTTGCCCCCATTTCAAGCTGGGTTGTTACTGTCATGTCGGTGGTAAAATCATCGGAAGGATTTTCAGAACTCGGTATATCTGAATTTGAGTTTTTTTTACGCTCAGTCCCCTATAATCTTTACGCCTTGCTCACGCTATTGATGATTGTGATCCTTATCTTTACGGGAAAAGATTTCGGGCCTATGAAAATAAGCGAGCGGATGGCGCATTACGATAACTGTTTGTATAATGAAACCTTGTACGGGACGCCAAGCGGCGAAATTCCGATTTTTGAAAATACAAAAGCAAATGCGCTTGATATGATTTTGCCGATTCTCATTTTGATTATTACTGCCGTTTTTTTCTTTCCTTTTACTACTTGGAACAATGCGGTTGACGGTAAAACAATTCACTCGGTAGCAATGGCCATACAGCACATTCCTCTCGGGCAGGCCTTTATCGAAACCGATGCTTCGGTTGCTCTTTTGTATGCGGCAGTGGTTACGGTGGTGTTTACATATATCAATTTTCTTGTGCGTAAACTGCTGACAGTCAAAACCGCCTCGGCAGCAATTAAGGACGGTATTGCGTCAATGGTCCCTGCGCTGATTATTTTGACACTTGCATGGACAATCGGAGCGGTTATCCGATCTTCACCTGCCGACGGCGGCCTTGGATTGGCACAATACCTTGCCGAATTGGTAACTCACAGTGTTTTTCCGTTATGGCTATTGCCCGGTGCTGTGTTTTTATTTTCGGCTCTCATTTCGTTTTCAACCGGAACAAGTTGGGGTACCTTTACGATTATGATACCGATTGTCATGCCGATTGCTGTGGCACTGGCAAAGATGAGAGGGTTTGCAGACGGTGCCGTTCTTCATGCTGCACTGATTAGTACTTCGGCTGTTTTAAGCGGTGCCGTATTCGGCGATCATGCTTCGCCTATTTCCGATACTACTATTTTGTCCTCTACAGGTGCCGGCTGTCCTCATTTGGAGCACGTGGCAACGCAGATGCCGTATGCCGTGTTTATTACCGTATGCGCCTTTGCAGGCTTTATCGTAGGAGGAATGTTTTTAAATGCTGCCTTAGGCTGGGCTGCTGCACTGGTGTTCTTTGGGGCCGGTTTATTTTTTTTACCGAAAAAATGCGGATAACTGTGCCTATTTGCTAGAGGATGCAGGCAGTTTTTTCCCGCTTGTATATGTTAAATGATATAGTGTATCAAGCCGATGAAACAAAATGCCGATATAACAGTAAGAAAGATATGGTGTAAATACGGTGCGGGGCTATGATCAGCGCTCAAATCTGTCTGAGAGTCGGACTGTACTATACCATCAATATAAGAGCAATAAAGGAATACATCGGTGAAAAAAATAATCTTATTATTGTCTATGGTGTTATTGAGTGTATGGTGTGCTGCTGCCGAGGATGCAGTTGAAAATCAAATCTTCGATGCGGACGTTTCTATCCGTTTTTATGATAGACGGGTGTATTATCCGGGTAATGATGCGGCGGAGCCTATTTTTGTCAAAGTGTCAATTACAAATAAAAGTGCTCAGCCGCTGAGATTTAAACTTGCCAATGACCGGATGTTTAGTCTTGATTTTTCGGTACTCAGTACTAAAAATAAGAGTTTACCTCATACCGAACCGTGGGTACGTAAACGCAATACAAATCAGCATATTTATTTCCGTGAAATTTCGATTGAAACCGGTGAAACATACTCATTTGTTGAAAACCTGAAAGACTATATTACGATTGAAAGTCCGGGGATGTATGTACTTTCAGCTGATTTTTATCCTGAGCTGAAACGTTTGACCAATACAAGTGAACTCCATGTTACCTCTAATAGACTGGGGCTTGAAGTAAAACCTTCTCCTGCTGCAGCAGCCCTTGGTGCAGTACCTGTTGCGTCCGTGTCGCGTGAGGTATTGCAGCCGCAGCCGATTTCTCCCGATAAGGTGATAGCATATATGCTTTCAGCCCGTCAAAAGTCTCAATGGGATCAGTTTTTCCTCTATTTGGACATTGAACGGATGATCGCGCGGGATCCGGTGAGAAACCGCCGCTACAAAGCCGAGGCAGAGGCGGGCAGAATCAGTATGATCAATACCTATAAGCATGATCTGATGCAGGCGCGGACAGATAAGGATGTTGCGATGATTCCCGTTGAATTTAAAATTGAGCGGACGACATACAGCGCTACCGAAGCTGAGGTAACGGTACTTGAATGGTTTGATTATACGAGCTTCCGTGAAAAAAAGCGCTTTACCTATAATCTTGCCTCCCGCGATGATATTTGGACAGTGTATAACTACAGCGTAGACAACCTCGGTACCGAATAAAACAAGATGGGGCGTCCAAAAGCCCGTGCGGTTAGGAGCGCCCCTGTTTTCCCTCTTTAGTTTTCTTTTTTCATCATCATGCATACCACTGAAAGGCAGCCGTAGATTGCAGCGAATGGGATACTGCCGGCGGGCAAGAAGGAGATTTCCGGCTGATGGATAAACCCGATTGCAGCAAGTACCGCAAGGACGGCAGCCGTTATGCCTGCCGCCCGGTAGTTTTTTTCAAGAATATACGCAATCCAGATGCTGTACAAAAGGCTGGAGGCAAAGGCACCCTGCGAAAGATGCAATAACCCGGTAACTGCTGTTCCGGCAATCTCCTCCGTGGTTTGCAGCGCCTGTAATGAAGTGCCTAAGACAGGCAGCACAGTTTCGAATATGCTGATGATATATTGCGCAAGAAGCGGGATAAAGGAAAGATAGACGGTTATGCCGTGATCTTCAGGCAATGTATTGTGTACATCAATAACAACGGTGATACCTGCCGTGATCACAAAAATGATGATGACCTCAAAGGGTATAAGCGCCGTCATAATGAGGGGTATTCCGAAAAAGAGCAGTATATATGCGGCAGGCATCAGCGCGAGGTATCCGCTCCGTGCTCCTATCCGCTTCCAGCCTGAATGCCCGAAGTACACCGTAGTAGGAAAGGGACTGCCGAAAAGAGCTGAAATAATCGTGGTCAAGCCGTCGATCATCAGTGTCCGGCGGAGCGGATACCGGTCTCCCGACAAGGCGGCGCTTTCTGCTGCCTGAATCGTGGTGATAACATTTGCAATTTGTAAGGGGATAATCACTGAAAGATAGGGAGTACAAGAGCGCAGTCCCCGGATAAGCGCCGATAGGCACAGGTGAGGCGGATACCAGCCTGCCCCGTTCAAGGCTGTTTGAAGCTGCTGCGTACCGGCAGTATGTGTAAGCCATGCGGATATACTGCCGATCCCGAGAATGAGCAGGGTATTCGGAATACGGGGGACGATATTTTTCCGTCTGAATATACTGATGAGGGCAATAAAAAACGCAGGTAAGGCAAGCGCCGGCTGGTTAAAAACTGTTACTATTCCGTTAAATGAAAGCCAAATAAAAGCGGCAGCTGCCATATTGGCGATCAGGGCCGATTGAGGAATGTATTTTTTCACGGTATCAGCGGTGATGGCTCCTGCTATTTCTACCAGCCCGCCGATAAAACAGGCGGCAATGCCCACAGACCACGCAAGTACCGCATCCCCTGTTTGACGGTATACCGGCAGTATAATGATAAACAGCCAGCCGAATACCTGCGTGGAACCGATACCGAAGGGCAGGGCGGTAACATCTGTTCTGTTTTCTTTTATGCCGAGACGGTAGGCTTCCCGTACATACAGAAGAGAGCCTACGATTGAACCGGCAGCAAGCCCGGGCAGTATTTTACCGAGAACTAGGCTTGCCGGCATAGTTCCGCCGGCAGTCAATACCGTGATGATGATTGCAATTTTAGAAAAAACATCCGCAAAAAGACCGGCAAAGGCGCCTGTGTCATGAAGTGTAAAAAGCTGTTTTATACGTTCTGCTTTCATATCACATCTGTCCAAGATAACGTAAAGAGTATCAGGCATCTGCAAAAAACTGAGTTTTTGAGAGATCCTCAATAATATATCACGAAATAATGTCATTATTAAAGAAAAATTAAAGAAAAGAATGCCGTTTTTTCAGAAAAAAGAACCTTGATTACCGCAGAAATAACCATGGTTACTCAATGAAGATGTGAAAAGTGCGTTAGGTAGACGGGAAAAAAATGTTCTGATATAGTAACGCCTGCTATGAAGGAGTTTTTTAATCCATACCGCATTATGTATGGTTTTGGAATCATTGCATTATGCGTTGCTTTAATAATGAATATTACAACCGCTATCCCTTTTGTTTCGTTTATTCCCCGGGTAAAATGGCTTGAGATTGCCGTCAACGGTTTTTGTCTGATACTTTGTTTTGTATTATTCATTTTTCCTCATTATAAAAAACTTTCATATATTCTCTTTTTTCTTGAAGGAGGAATGACCACGCACATCGGTTTTATCGGCATCGGTACGCTGCTGTTTATAACAGGTATTATTTTCTGTTTTATTAATGGAGATTTTATCCTAAACAGAAAGAGAAAACTGATTATTCTTGGAATATACTGGACACTTATTGTGTGCGGGCTGTATTTGTCTTTCGGATTAAAGCTTTTTTTATTTGAAATTGCAGTGAGTTTTTTCTATTTTGCCCTTTTTGCCTGTGTGTATGAAAAACTTTCGGAAAAGTTATCCTATCTGCTCCTGCCGACGGATGTTGTTGCTGCAAAAATTGAACTGCCGCCTAAGGGTTCTTCTTTAAAACTTTCACGTTATAACCTTTCGGAGCGGCAGCAGGCCTTTATCATCGGTTCAATAAAGGAAGGAGATACATACGAAGTTCTTGCGGAACGCTATAACGTCAGTGTTTCTGTTGTCAAAAAAGACATGGCAGCAGCCTGCAAGCTATTCGGTGTTACCAACCGCGAAGCATTGCGTATTTTACTGCTGCAATATAAGTGGTAACACCCCTGTTTCAATTTTACCGATACCGTCAGCCGTTGGGGGCAGTTTATTCAAGTTCTTGCATTGTTTCCTCTCTAAACTTCGCTATATTTTGAATTTTCCAACCTCGGCGGCAAGGTTTTCAATACTGTTCTGATTTTTTTGTGTAATAGTGCGCACGTCCTGTACTGCCTCGTTGATTTGCGCCGCCCCTGCCGACATCTCATTTACGCTGCCGACGATAACACCGGTCAGTTCATCCAGTTTCCGCATTTCTTCGGCAACACCCTCTCCGCCCTGCAGCATTTCACTAGAGCCTGCCTGTACCTCGTTCGTTACCGCGTTAATCGTCTTTATTGCCTCCAGTACTTCGCGGCTGCCATTTTCCTGCTCCCGCATCGCTTCCATCAGCCGGTTACTCATGTCTTTTACCTGTTCGGAAAGAGTAAAAATCACATTGAACTTTTCTCCTGCCGTTTTGGATGAACCTGACAGACTGTCAATTTCACCTGATAAGGTTTTAAGCGTTGCGGTGATAATTTTGCCCTGTGCACTCGATTCTTCTGCCAACTTTCTAATTTCATCAGCAACGACGGCAAAACCCTTCCCCGCTTCTCCCGCATGGGCGGCTTCAATCGCAGCATTCATCGCAAGTAAGTTCGTTTGACTTGCAATGTGCTGAATAACATTGCTTGCTTCAAGTAAACTCCCTGATTCTTCGGCTATCTTTTGCGTTACTGCCGTAGAGCCGGTTATCGTTTCTTTGCCGTCGGCAGTTGCTGCTGCAAGGCTTTTAATAGTGTCATTCGTTTTATCAAGCGTTTGGGTGATGGAAGCGATGTTTGCTACCATTTGTTCTACGGCAGCAGAAGATTGTGCAACAGAAGCTGCTTGGTTTTCAATACTCGCATTCAGCTGTTTTATTGTTCTGATAATTTCTTCTACCGTTGCGGCGGTTTCCGTTACACTGGCGGATTGGGTTAGTGCTTGCTGTTTTACTTCGTCAATATTAACGCTAATTTGATGTACCGCATTTGCAGTTTGTGTCATATTGCTTGAAAGGTTAGTACCGATTTCGGTCATTTCCGTACTGCTTTCACCGACAGATTTAATAGCATTTCCTATTTTTGAAATGGTTTGGTTAAAGTATTCGGATAAATCAGTTACCTCGTCATTTCCGGTAAGCGGAAGACGGACCGTTAGGTCGCCTTCTCCTTTTGCAATATTTTGCAATGCAGCGACTGTATTTTTTATGGGGGAAACCATGTGTCCTGCAATAAAAAATACAATCATCAAGCTTATAGTAAGTGTAGTTAATCCAATGATGAGCATACGCCGTTTTAATTCATCAATAGTACTCATAAACTCACTGAATGGAGCGTGGACAACCACATTCCAGTGTGTTGAAGGTATTTTCGCAAAAGAAGCAATTGTTTTACTTCCTTGATACGTATAAAATCCTATCTCCGATTTTTCAGCATTTAGTACTTGCCGGTGAAATAGAGCTAGACTGTGCAGAGAACGGTCTTTTTCAGCATTTTTTATAACATTTGATAGCTCTTGTACTAATTGTATATTTTTGTCTGCTATATTAATGCCGGTTGTGCCAAGTATATAACACGCGCCGGTTTTTCCTACGGTAATACCGTCAATTTGATTGGAAAGCCATAGCCTATCAAGTGAAATATTTAATGCACCTATAATTGTCCGTTCTTCATTATATACCGGTACTGCAACAATCATAATAATTTCTCCATTGGCAGCAGATATGAAAGGTTCAGACATAAAGCGCTTGCCCTGCATGACAATCGGATACCAGCTTTGTTTCGCTACATTGATATTCTTGTCCTGTAAATGGAGTATGCCTTTCGTATCTGCAAAATTAGCGGTTAGAATTTCCGGATGGCTGGCGGTCTTTACTTTTAAATAGTCTAACTTTTTTTCTATGGTAACTGTTTCACTTTTTATGATAGGAAATTCTGCAATATCTTCAAGAAATTGGAAGAAAATGCTTATTTTACTATCTATAATTTCTGCAGTATCAGCTGCTTTATCTTTTAAGTGTGCTTCTACTTTTTCTGTTACCGCTTTACGGGCAACTCTGACTGCAAAAAGACCGAGTACCGCCCCCGCCGCTATAATCAACAGTCCGAAGATCAGCACGAGCTTATTACGGATAGAAAAACGTTTTCCTTTTATCATTTTTTATACTCCTTTTAATTTATTAGTTAAATCTAAGGCAACGCAATTTTAGGCAGAGCTTTTTATCGTAACTCCTTTATGCCGAAAGGATTTTTTTGATAAGCATAGCGTCTTTTGCCATATTAGGTTCCAGCAGGGTTCTATCCAGCTTCTCGATAATAGTCTGGCACCTTTTAAAGTTTTTATTTTGAAACTGCTGCCGCAGCTCTTCATATAAGTTTTTTATTTCGTTAAACTCCAAGACGGTTTCAGGGTGCCGGTAATTGACATAATAGGCGGAAACAAGTCCCTTTCCCTTTAAATTTTGGTTTGGTCTTCTATAGACGGTATGGACAGTGTATATTTGTTCGGCGGTTTTTTCCGAAACGGTACAAGCCATCGGAGCGGTTACCGATTCAAGGCGGAAAGCAGTGTTGACCGTATCGCCGAATATATCAAAGATGTATTTATGTACGCCCACAATGCCGCCGGTGATAGGCCCTGAATCAATACCGATTTTTATTTGAAACCGTTCGCTGTTATTGCCATTGAGCCTTTCCACTGCATGGAGCATTTCAATCGCCGCGCCGGTCAAACGAACCGCATGATCTTTTTCTCCGCGGAGACCGCAGCAGGCAAGGTAGCCGTCTCCGAGCGTTTTTATTCTGTCGCATCCGAAGGCGTCCATAATATCGTCAAACAGGGTAAACAGCGTATTTAATTCCGAAATAACGGTTTCAGGCGGATGGTTGCCCGACCATTCGGTAAAACTTACTAAGTCGGCAAAGAGCACCGTTACTGCGGGATATACTTTCGGCGTTGAAGTTCCCGTCTGAATGAGCTCATCTATAATCGGAAGCGGCAGGGTGTTTTTCAACAGCTGATCGCTTTTTTCTTTTTCTGCTGCAAGCGCCTTTGTTTTTTCTTTTACCTTTTTGTCAAGTTCATCGGCTCTGCGCTGCAAAACTCTAAACCTCAGCTGGATGGTAAAAAAGACCGTACCGCCGATACATACGGCTATTACAAGGTAAAACCACACCGTTTGATAGAAAAACGGCTTTTTATAGAAAGCGGCAGCGGCTCCTTCTTTATTTAAGAAGCCGTCATTATTTGCCGCCCTTACCCGAAAGACATAGTTACCCGGATTTAAATTGGTATAGGCAATTTCCCGCGAGGCGCCGCAGCTTTTCCATCCGGTATCGTACCCTTCAAGCTGATATTCAAATTGTACCCGCTGAGGAATGGTAAAGCTCAGCGCCGTAAACTTAAACAGAATGCGCTTTGTGTCGGCATGTACCGTAAAGGAGGTTAAAGGCGTATCAAGTTTTTTTCCGTCCAAAAAAATATTTTCAATAACCACCGGCGGAGTTTGTTTATTTGCGATATAATAGGTAGGATCGCAGACAGCAACGCCTTTGAGCGTAGGAATAAACAAGGTATTTTTTTCGCTCAGGTGCGCCCATGCATTGGCCGCTAATTGTCCTGTTAGTCCGTCAAGCCGGTTATACCGGATAAGGTTTTCGGCAGGTTTGTTAGCTAACACTGCCTGTGTCAGATGTTCTCTTTTGATAAGAAGTAATTCTTTTGCCGTAACAATCCAAAGATTGTCCGTCTTATCACGGACAATATTGAATATACCGGCTTTAGAAAATCCGAGCGCTTTATCGGCAGGATAGAACATTCCGTTTTTGTACAGCGTGAGG
This sequence comes from Treponema sp., assembly GCA_038397965.1. Classification (GTDB taxonomy): domain Bacteria; phylum Spirochaetota; class Spirochaetia; order Treponematales; family Treponemataceae; genus Treponema. The sequence goes on along the minus strand of JARGFA010000012.1, from coordinate 13,469 downwards.
CCTTCGCCGGTGCAAAACCACAGACCTTCCGGATCCTGTACGATACGGAATACGACATTTCCGGACAACCTTTCCGCCTTGGTATAAATGTGTTCCATTTTGATTTTCAGCCTTCCGACGGTCAGTTTGTCTACGGAAAGTTCTACCGCGCCTCCTCCGTCCGTCCCAAGCCACATAGTGCCGTCTTTGCTTTCCAGTGCACAGAGGATAAACAGATTTGGTAGTCCGTCATCTTGTGTAAATGCCGTTACTTTCCCCTTATAGTACACTGCCGGCCCTGCCGTTGTTCCAATCCACAAAAGCCCGTTTGAGCTGCGGTATGAAAACCGCACCCGATTATTCGGTAAACCGTCTTTTTTCGTGATAAAACGAATCTGCCCGTCTTGAGAAAAAACGACGAGACCCTTGTCCGAATAGGTTGCAAAAAAGAGCGTCCCGTCCTCTTCTTCGCGTATTTGTCTGACACGCACGTTTTGCAGCGCTGCGATGACCGCATCGATCCGGCTGCTTCTTTCGGGCAGAAGAGAGGAGTTTTTTAAACAAACAACACCGTCATCTTTTGCAATCCAGATATTTTTATCTGCATCTTCAACTACGGCATTTGCCACTGCAGCCGGTAAAGATTGCGCACTGGTAAGATCCAGAAATTTACCGCGGCTGAATTTTCCCAGTCCGCCGCGCTCCATTGCTACCCATAAATTTTCTTCGCGGTCTTGGCAAAGACCTGAAACGATGTTATTCGGTAAGCCGTTTGCTTCCGAAAACAGTTCGATTTTATCGGATTTTAAGGTAACAATACCCTTATTGGTAGCGGCATACATGGCGCCGTTGCGGGTGCGTAAAAATTCATTAATACCGGTACCCGCTAAGTATTCCGAATCGATAATTTCAATAATCTTTTCATCTTTTACCTTAACGATGATACCGTCTTTTGTACCGAACCATAACAGCCCGTCCGAAGACGCATAGGCGGTAGAAAACGTATAGGGCGCCATTTGCTCTAAAAACGGCAGTTTGACCGCTTTACCGTCTCTAATTGCCGTTATTCCTTTGAGATTGGAACCGACAAAGACGGTATCGTTTACCGGCAGTATAAAGGAAATAATCCCCAAACTCTGCCCGTTTTCCGCCGGTACCGGAACAAACCGGCCTGTTTTATCAAGCTGCACCAAACCGTCAGCCGTCCCCACCCAGAGCCTATTGTATTTGTCAAATTTTACCGCCCGTACAGATAAATTCGGAAGTCCTTCCTGTAATCCATAGGAATTGAATTGCTTATTACGGTATTCATATAAGCCGGTTGCGTTAGTACCGATCCACAGCGAACCGTATATATCTTCACATAGCACCCGCGGGGCTATACCGGTAAATCCATGATCTTCGGCAGTAAATTCGGTAAAACTGTCTCCATCAAAACGGATTAATCCATCGTAAGAGGCAAGCCAAATATACCCCGTTTCGTCCTGCACAATATCTAAAAGCCTGTTTGACGGCAGACCGTTTGTATCCGACCAAAAGGTTTGTACCGTACCTGCAAGATTATCAAAAGATAGTTCCGCGAAGACCGGCGTCAAACTGATAAGCGCTGCCGCCGTAAAAAATATCTTTTTTAACATACCATTCTCCCTAGAGGCTATGATGACAGGAAGCCGCTCTTTTCAAAGCGGTCTCCGGTTTGATGCGTTCAATACTATCATCATTGTAGAGAAAAATGAGGGTCTTTTAAAAAAAAGAACCATGGTTGCCGCAAAAAGAACCATGGTTATTCAATTAACACCCCGATGCCTTGGACAGAGGTGATAGGCTTTTATTCACCGTCTTTTTTTTCAAAGAAACGCCGGTGGTAGGCGGCTAGGTCTTTATCTTCGATATGAGTGTAAATTTGGGTGGTACTGATGTTCGAGTGCCCCAGCAGACATTGTACCGAACGGAGATCGGCGCCTCCTGCAAGCAAATGAGTAGCATAGGAATGGCGGAGGGTGTGGATTTTTGAAGTAACACCGCTAAGCTGTTCGATTTCCTGCAAGCGCTTCCAAATGCCTTTGCGTGTCAGCCGTCCTCCGAGCCGATTGATAAACACAGCGCCGCCGGTTTCGGTATGCTGGGGTTTTGAGGGTTTTAAAAGGAGCGGCCGCGCCGTTTGCAGGTAGGTACGCAGCCGCATTTCAGCCTGTGCACCGAACGGAATGATCCGTTCTTTACCGCCCTTGCCGTTTACTTTGAGGAGCTGTTCATTAAAAAAAATATCTTCCAGCGAAAGGGCTGCAGCCTCGCTGACTCGGAGCCCCGCTGAATAAATCAGTTCAAAAAGTGCACGGTCCCGGACACCGTTGGGCGTATGTAAAGGAATAGCAGCAAGTAAGCGGTCAACTTCGCTGGGTTCCAGTACCCGCGGGAGCGTCTTTTCGCAGCGGGGGCTTTCCAGATGTTCAGCGGGGTTATCGGTGCGGACGTTTTCCAGCTGTAAGAACCGGTAAAAAGAGCGGAGCGCAGCCTGATCTTTTGCAAGTGTTTTGCCCTTTACCCCGTCTTGGGAGCGTGTCAGTAAAAATGCAATGCAGTCATCTTCACCGGCAGTTTCTATCGGGCGCTCCGCTCCCAGCTGCTGCTGAAACAACCTCAGGGTATTAAGGTAGGTTTGCGCAGTCAGCCGGGAACGCGCCTCCGCAGAAATGAGATAACCGCAGAAAGCGTTCAGCTGTAATTCCGTCAAGACTGTTTTTTATTCCGTAACACTGCCGGGATGTCCAAGTCGGTATTGGCAGCCGGCAGCTGCACATGAACAGCGGGCCGCGGTTTTTCCGCTGTCTCCCGCATCTGGGGAAGAGAAGTACCGGCATTCCGCGGACCGAGGCCGGGTAAGGAAGGCTGTTTCGGATGTTGCAATTTTACCCATTCGCTTGCTGAAATAAATTCATTGGGAGAAAATGAGGCAGGTGAATCTTCCGGTTTTTGGGGAACGGCGATCATCTGCTGATCCTTTATTTGTTTTAGTACGTCGTCTCCAAAGCCCGTGGCAATAACCGTAACAGTGAGTTTGTCTTCCATACTTTCATCAATCGTTATTCCATGGATGGTTTCCACATCAGGATGGGCATTTGCCGTAACGATTTCCATGATTTCGCTCACCTCTGCTGCTGTGAGCATTTCGGAGGCATACATATTGACCAGTATTCTTGTAGCACCTTCAATGCGGGAATCTTCTAAAAGCGGATTGTTGATAGCATTGGTGGCAGCATCTACCGCACGGTTCTCACCGCTTCCGATACCGACACCCATTAAAGCCTCTCCCTGGCCGGCCATTGTAGATCGGACATCGGCAAAATCAATATTGACCAATCCGTTTAGCATGATAATATCGGAAATTCCCTGTACGGCACGGCGTAAAATATCGTCTGCCATAATAAAGGCGTCCTTTATCGGTGTTTTATTATCCACAAGTTTTAGGAGGTGCTGATTGGGAATAACCACTAGAGTATCTACTGCTTGCCGGAGTTTTTCTATTCCCGCTTCGGCAAGGCGCATCTTTGCCCTTCCTTCAAAATGAAAGGGCTTTGTTACAACCCCGACGGTTAAGGCTCCCTGATCGCGGGCAATCTTTGCAATAACCGGTGCGGAACCTGTTCCGGTTCCTCCGCCCATTCCGGCAGTAATAAACACCATGTGGGCCCCGCGGATTGCATTTGCAATCGTATCGGTGTCTTCCATTGCCGCCTTTTCCCCGACTTCCGGTTTTCCTCCGGCTCCGAGTCCTCCGGTCAGTTTTGAGCCGATCGGCAATTTTATCGGAGCTTTTGAATAATTGAGCGCCTGCACATCGGTATTGGCTACGATAAAATCGACAAACTGCACATTACAGTCCATCATTCTGTTGACGGCATTGGAGCCTCCGCCGCCTGCTCCGACTACTTTAATAATCGTTGGATTGACAGGCAGCTGATCATTTTGAGTCATTACGTGATAATCCATATATTTTTCCCTCCCAAAAACATATTCTTAAAATAAATTCCGCCAAAAACTTTTCATCTTTCCGAAAATTTTACCTGAAGGGATTTCAGGCAGCCGTTTTTCGTCAGGTACATTTCCGATACGTTCATATTCGGATAAAATCAGGCCGAGTACGGCGGCAAATTCCGGACTGCGGTATTCACCGGTAAGTCCTCCAAAGGTACCGGGAATACCGAGCCTTACGGCCGGGGTTTCAAAAATTTCTGAGGCCAATTCCGTTGCTCCGGAAATTAATGCCCCGCCGCCGCACAGGATAACATTGCCTGCGAAGCGGTTTGCCGCAGCAGCCGGTGCAATTTTATCTTTGACCATCGTAAAAATTTCAGCCATACGGGCTTGCAGTATTTCGCATATTTCCATCTTTGAAATTTGCATGGGTGCCCTGCCTCCCGGCGCTGAAATAAGCACTTGTTCATTATCTTCTACCAGAGGAAGCCAGCAGCGGCCGTCGGTAATTTTCAGTTTTTCGGCTGTTTCTGTAGAAAGGCCTTTTACGATTGCAAGATCATTCGTTGCATGACCTCCGCCTACCGGCAGCACAGCCGTCAGTACGGGCGCTCCGCCGGACATTACAACAATATCCGTTGTGCCGCCGCCTATATCAATGAGCACCGATCCGAGTTCCCGCTCTTCTTCAGTCATGATAGATTTTACGGCAGCTAAGCCGTGATGCATAAAGTCTGTTACCTGTAAGTTTGCGCGCTTTACGCAGTCAATGATGTTCTTCATACAGGTAACCGATCCGGTTATGATGTGTACCTCCGCTTCAATCCTTACGCCGATCATATTGCGGGGGTCTTTAATGCCGCGCTGTTCGTCAATGATATAGGATTGAGGAATAACGTGCATGACCCGTCTATCCATCGGGATAACGACTGCCTTTGCGGCTTCGATGACACGGTCGATATCTTGCTGATCTATTTCGCGGTTCCCTTTGCCCTTGTCGGTAACGGCAACAATGCCGCGTGAATTAAGACCTTCGATGTGGGTACCGCCGATGCCGGTAATACACTGCGTAATTTCAACACCGGACATCATCTCCGCAGCTTCTACCGCTTCATGGATACCTTGGACGGTTTTTTCAATATTGACAACCGCGCCTTTTCTCAATCCTTGTGATACACCGGTTCCCACACCGATAATTTGTAATACGCCGGTTTCCAATTTTTCCGCTACCACTGCACGGATTGCACTGGTACCGATATCTAAGCCGACAATGACATCACTCATTGGTAACCTCTCTTAAACGGTACGCGGCAGTACCTGCCCGCACATCCAATTCTTCAATCTGCGAATCATGGCCGAAATCGCGCATGACATCCAATGCCAGCATCATATACCGTAATCGATCCTCACTCAAGGTACCCGTAGTACGAACTTTAATGCGGGTGCGTACCGGATAGATAATGAGATCGAAACCGCCGTATTTTTTTTGTTCAATCTTCATTTCCGAAATTTCACTGAGCAAAACCGGATTTTTTTTCTGTAAAATATCAAGCTGGCTAAACAGCGGCAGCAGCTGTTTGTGTACTTTCATACCTGCCCGTGCGTGCTGAAATTCCAATCCGCTGATCACCGGTAAGGTACGGTTGATTACTTTTGGCCTAATTCTAAATACCGTTCCGGTTTTGTCTATCTCCATGGGAACAGTGCGCCCTGCAACAACCGCCAGCAGGACGGCAACAGCCTTCCGTTCAGTTACTTTTACAAAAACCTTGTCGGGATACTTTTTGGTTATTTCTACCGTTTGAATGAGCGGATAGGCTGCCAATTTCCGGGAGAGCGTGTGAGTGTCAAAGCTGCCCCATTTTTCCGTTCCCGTTAAACCGCCCAATTTTTTAAAATCACTGTCAGTAATAAACTCCGATCCTGAAAACTGTACCTTTGCAGCAGAACTGAACGGCAGGATCAGCAGATAAAATACGGTTTCCGCAGTGAGAACAATGAAGAGGAGAATAATAAAGATTTTAAGAATACCGGTTCCCTTCGTCTGTTGTTTTACGGTGCGGACGGTAGAGGTTTCGGTATATATGTGTCCTTGTAAACCGGCAGTGTCAGACATCGTTTATACTCCTTTTTGTGCAGCCTGAAACATTAATAATCAATCCGCATAAACACAGGGTTGTAATCAGTGATGAACCGCCGAACGAGAAAAACGGAAGCGGTATTCCCGTTGCCGGTACAAGCCGTACCACTACACCGAGGTTTAAAAATGATTGTACGGTTATTGCCGATACGGATCCGAAAGCAAGATAGGCACCGAATCGGTTACCGCAGGAAAATGCAATGAGGTATGCGGTTATTGCAAATAAAAACAGCAAAAAAATATACAAGCAAACGCCTGCAAACCCCATTTCTTCAGCCCACACAACAAAAATAAAATCGGAATAAATTTCCGGAACACTTGAAATTTTATGTACACCGTTTCCCAGCCCCGCACCCCACAGTCCGCTGCTTGCAAGAGCCTCAAGAGCCGCATTGATCTGATAGCCTGCGCCGAGGGGATCATGTTCCGGTGAAAGAAACGAGAGCACCCGCTTCATCCGGTAGGTTGATGTAACGACCATCAGTACCGCACAGGGAACCATAACGACCAGTCCCTTGATAAACCAGAGGATGGGGCCGCCTGCGGCAAAAAACATCATCATAAAAATGAGCATTAGAAATACTGATGTGGAAAAGTCGTTTTCAAGGTATACCAACAGTACAAACAAGGAGGCGATAAAAAAAGGAGGCAGTACGGAAATAAACGGCGCATCGAGGTGTTCCGCTTTTTTATCAAAAAAATTTGCAAGAAAAATGATGAGGATCAATTTAATAAATTCAGACGGTTGTAAACTTACGCCTCCTATGGCAATCCAGCGGTTAGCACCGTTGCGTGGAGACGCGATCCCCGGTACAAAGGGGAGTACCGCTAAGATAAAACCCAGTATTAAAAGATAGGGTAAGAGTTTCCGCAGCCGTTCAATACCGAAGAAGGCAAAGAAGATCAGGCCGAATACACCTGCAAGTAAATTGCGGAATTGGCGCAGGACAAAATAAAAAGGGTTACCGAAAAAGCGTTCCGCATAATGAAGAGACCCGGAGTAGAGCGTAGCAAGTCCCAGTCCCACCATCAATACAACGAGCATGATAAAAACAAAATTATAGCGGTCGCGGTTGATATTTTTTTCAACGGCAATAAGCTGCTGCATCATCATAGCGGCCGCTCCTTTTGAAGCACCGGTTCAAATTGCTCCAAGGCCAAACTGCGGGAACCTTTTAAAAAGACAAAGTCGCCGTTTTTTAAAAAGGAGTCGAGGGCTTCTGCCAGCTGATCGGCTTCCGTTTCCTGAAAACAAAAGAAGGACTTATTGGAATGCCGCCCTTGTTCGGTACCTGCCGTGCACATTTCCTCTCCGAAAAAAAAGAGGGCGTCGGCACCGGATGCAAAGGCTGCCGTGCAAACCGCTTGATGAGCACGGACACTTTCAGCACCCAGTTCCCGCATTGAGGCAAGGATATATACTTTCCGTCCCTTCACCGGTATGTCTTCACACAATGAGAGGCCTGCCTGCATGGAATCGGGATTGGCATTATAACAATCAAGCACGTATGTTACCGATCCGCGGATAATCTGGGAGCGGCCGAAGAGGGGCTGCACCTGTTCAATGCCGGCTTTTATCTGCCGCACCGGAATCCGGCAGTATTCGGCTACGGCAAGAGCGGCGGATGCATTGCAGACATTATGAATACCGGGAAGGGGTAGGGTAATGGTTTCATTTTTATATCTGAGCGCGGAGCCTAAAAGACCTTCGGCGGTAAAAGCCGCGGTGCCGTAACCGCTTATCTTTCCGTGCGGCACATCCTTTAAGAAGGCTGCATATTCATCCGATTCAGGGACAAAACCCGCAGATTCTTGGGTAAAACAGGAAAAAATCTGTTTTTTTTCTTCGGCAATCGCATCTTTTGAGCCTAATATGCCGATATGAGCAGTACCGATGTTGGTAATAACTGCGATTTGCGGTTTTAACACCGCTGCCAGCTCTGCAATTTCTCCTTTCCGGTTCATACCAAGCTCAAAGATACCGGCTTCGTGCTCTTTCCGTACAGTGAAGACCGACAGCGGCAGACCCGTTTCAGAGTTTAGATTCCCTTCGTTTTTGATTGTGTTATACGATTGAGAAAAAATAGAGGCCAGCAGCTCTTTTGTCGTTGTTTTTCCGTTTGAACCGGTTACTCCTATCTTTAACAGATTAGGGAACTGTTCCAGATAGGCTGCGGCAGCGTTTTGCAAAGCGGTGAGGGTATGTTCAACCGAGATACAGACAGCCTGATACTGCTTACAGAGTGCTGCTATATACGCTTGTTTCGTGCGCAGATATTCCGTGTCGGCCAGTATACAAACGGCACCGTTTTTAAGTGCTTCTTCAATATAGCGGTGTCCGTCCTGCTGCAAACCGCGTAAGGGGATGAACAGGGAGCGGTGCACAGCTGTTCTGCTGTCGGTAACCACGGTATCAAAACCTGCTGTGTGAGAAAAATCTGCAATGAGGGTTCCATCTACTGCACGGCGCAGCATCTCAAAGCTCATTAACATTTATAACTTGCCTTTTTTTCCCGTATCCAATGAAATCCGGATAATTTCAGACGATTCCGCTTTCCGCATTTGCAGTTCTTCCACCGCAATTTTTTCAATCCGCTGCGGTTTTGATAAAATTGAGATAGCTGAAATTTTACGTTTATTTTCTGCGATTAAACGCTGCTGTTCATTGTCGTATGCCCGTACCTCCCGGTCAAGGGCATTATATGCCCATGATTGACGCACCGTCAGTAACAAGAGGCAAGGAATGCTTAATGTAAGAATAAAGGCAAAAAAATGTTTCATAGCGGTTACCACCTCCTCAAAGAGCACTTTTTGATAACGCGGAGCCGGGCACTGCGCGACGGTGCGTTATGAGCAGTCTCTTCTGCGGAGGGTTCAACCGGTTTTTTGGTAAGCAATTCTGCACGGGGCCGACCTCCACATTTACATATCGGCATTTCAGGCGGGCAAATACACTTTTTTGCCAAGTCTCTGAAAAAATGTTTTACAATACGGTCTTCAAGGGAATGGAACGAGATAACGCCCATTTTTCCTCCTTCTTCGAGCCGTTCAAAGGCACTTTCAAGCAGGTGCGGCAGACGGTCAAGTTCGCTGTTGACGGCAATCCGCAATGCCTGAAAAGTTTTTGTCGCAGGATGTATTGCACCGTGCCGGTACCGTGCCGGTACGGCGTGAAACACCGTTTCGCTCAGCCGCCGTGCATCTGTAAATGGAGCTTTTTGCCGCTCTGCAACGATAGCGCGGGCGATCGGACGGGAAAACCGTTCTTCGGCATAGAGGTACAGCAAGTCGGCAAGGTCTTTTTCGTTATATGAATTGACAATGCCCGCAGCAGTCAGTGTTTCTGTAGGATTGATGCGCATATCAAGCGGTTCATCGGCTCTGAAAGAAAACCCTCGCCCCGATTCTATATAATGGAAAAGCGAAATCCCTAAATCGAAGAGAATGAGCGACGGCGGCTGCGCATCCTGAGGATAGTGTTCAAAAAAATCATCCGACCACCCTAAAAAGAATTGTACCCGATCTCCAAAAGGGGCAAGCCGGATTTTGGCTTTTTCCTGAATGGCTGGATCTGCATCAATACCGACGGCTTTCAGCTGCGGAAAACTGCTTAAAAAGGCGTAGGTGTGTCCTCCCTCGCCCAAAGTTCCGTCGATAAACAGCGGATTGGAGGTTTCCGGAGTAAGAAACTGTAAGCATTCTTGTAATAAAACTGAAGTGTGTACGATATTCATACATAGTTAAAAGCGTATAATTCCCAAGTTTTCGCTTGCCTGATAGAATTCTGATTCGCTTTCCTCCAAATAAGTGCTGTACTGCTCCGCATCCCATAGTTCAAGATAACGGCTAATTCCCAATAGTACACAGTCTTTTTCAAGATGTGCATATTCACGTAAGCTGTGGGGTATGGAAAGACGTCCTGCTTTATCAATTTCAACTTCTTGAGCAGGTGCAATCAATCTGCGCAGCACAAGACGGGAATGTGCTTGGAATAATGACGCTGATTGCATAACTTTTTCCGATAATGCCGTCCATTCTTCCGGCTGAAAGAGCCATAAACAGCGGTCAATTCCCCTTGTAATGACGAGTTTTGATTCCGGTACAAGTACGCGCAGCTTTGCAGGGAACATAATACGGCCTTTTTCATCTATACTGTTGTTATATTCGCCTGCAAAGGTATTTTTCTCCACGATTTTCTACCTTCCTCCACTTTTTCCCACCAGTGCTCATTTTACCGGTAAAACGACAAATGTCAATGATTATTTTGTGAAAGCCATCCGCATCTAGTTGAAAAAAACGATCGGTTGATATAACTATGTATAAAGATTACAGAAAGACTGTATCTTGACCTGTATGGTTAAGATATTGACTGCTTGAAAGCAGGTGTCCCGCAAATAGTTTGCCGCGGCGTGGGCTGTTTTATGGATAACGTCAGGGGTGCTGTGGACGGTTGGGATTTTAAGCAATACATACTGGGCATCCTGTTTTACCGTTTTATCTCTGAAAGGATGATTGAATTTTTCAATGCTGCGGAAAACGAAACCGGTGATCCGGAGTTTGATTATGCCCGCATCCCCATTGCAGAGGCGGACACCGATTTTAGACCCAACACGGTAGAGAACAAAAGGTTTTTATGCTGTTCGGCGGCTTTTTAGCAATGTAGTTAAACCGGCACGCCCCATTCCCCATTATCACATCACAACTTCCTCAACACCCTCTGCTGCATGATAAAGCCGATGAGTATCATTGTAAAATCAACGGCAGGTTCCGCCCACCAGACGGCGAGGCTTCCGAAGATATGAGGTAAAATCAGCATGGCAGGAACAAAAAGAACGAGTTGGCGCAAGAGGACAATTGCTCCCGCTTTTTTTGCATCGCCGATGGACTGAAAAAAGGTGAGTGTCATAATCATAATGCCGTATAAAATAAAGGTTGAATAAAATAGTTTGAAATTTATACGGTCTGCTGCAATAATTTCGGGGCGCACATTGAAGATTGACAAAAGGCTGTCTGAAAAAAGTAGTGCCGATACCCACGGGATTGCTGCAAGAAGCGTTGCGCCGTACATAAAAAGTTTCATCGTTTCACGCACTCTGCCGTACTGCTTTGCTCCGTAGTTCGCCCCGATAACCGGCTGCAAACCCTGACTCATGCCCCACAGCGGAATAAACGAAAACATATACAGGCGCATTGCGGCGGACATCAAAATCCCCCAGTTATCACCGCCGAAGGTAAACGCCTGCTTGAACAAAACCGTTTGCTGCACCGCAAACAAAAGCTGCATCAGCAGAGCCGAGCTTCCGACGCCGAACATTTCACGGTAAATTTCTTTATACTTTTTAATTTTGTGTATTTTGACAAAGGGGCTTTTTTTCGCAAAATACCGCAGAGTCAAAACCGCCTGCACCATTTGCGACAGCACCGTGGCAACCGCAGCTCCCTCAATAGCATAGTCCCCCATCAGGAGCATAAAAATCGGATCCAGCACGATATTCAGCAATGCCCCCGCTCCCATAATGAACATGGATTGCTTTAGAGCACCCTCGCCGCGCATGGTCATATTTCCGGCTTGTGCAAAGTTTACGAATACCGAACCTAAAAACACAATCCGCAAATACCTCACGCCGAAATCTTTAATTGCTCCCTTTGCTCCCACCATTTCCAAAAAGTACGGAGCGGCAAGCACACCCGCCGCCGTAATCACTGCCGAAAAAAGCAGCACCCAATAACACACATTGCCGAAAATTTTATCTACCGTTTCCGTATCACCTTTGCCGATTGCCCGCGACAAAATGGACGCACTTCCGACTCCGAGCAAGGCCGACACTGCTCCGTTTATCAGCGTCAGCGGCATGGAAATACTGATTGCAGACATCGCATAATCGCCGATAATCCTTCCGGCAAATACTCCGTCCATAAACGGATACAACCCAATAACAACCATACCGGCTATTCCGGGAACCGCCAGCTTAACCAGCAGCCCCCTCAAGTCTTGTGTCAGTAACTGTGTTTTCATATCTTTGTTCATTTTATTCCTCCTAAAAAAGTCAATGAGGAAATATCAATTTCCGAGTTGACTTTTTTCGCCGTTTCGCAATGGTAATGAGAAACGGCATACAATGATGAGAGTTTTGCGCTTGCCGCAAAACTCTAGTTGAAGCGGAAGGTGCCATTTGCACCTGAAGCTTCAACGCTCCTCCTAAAAATTGTTACGCAGGTTTTATCAAAAACCGAGGAACAATTTTTACGCCGTTTCGCAATGCTAATGAGAGACAAGGGCGGTCTCAAAAGCCGGTTACTTTTTCACCATCCCCACGAGTGTAAAATTAAGGAAACTATCCAAAAAACTGATGTTTTTGGATAGACCTGTTTTGCGCTTGCCGCAAAATTCTAGTTGAAGCGGAAGCTGCCATTTGCACCTGAAGCTTCAACAACCCTCCCTAAAAATTAATTCTTAATGCATAATTAGGAATTGTTTTGGGCGTTCCCCTGCTTTCAGCAGGGTCGGGCTTTCCGCTTGTAGCTTTTTGCTGCAACCGCTTTTCCAAAGTTCTCCTTTACAAAGCTCACAGCTGCTTAAAACCGGCAGCAAAAAGGCTATCGCTGCAATCCCTAACGCTGTGTTCCGATTCGTGATTCATAAGTACCTTCAAATTCCCGTTACTTATTCCTAATTACTAATTGATAATACTGTATGCTAGCATTGTTATCTAAAAAAAAGAAAAAAGTCAAGGGGAAGGGAGCGTCCTTTATGGTAGAAATATTCGGATTTATTAAAATATTTCGGTTCAGTAACATTTCATCAAGATGCATTGAAAATTCAAAAGGAAATGCGTAATGAGTGGAATTGATTTTTTAGCTGATACAAATGTTTTAGTTTATGTGCTTGCCGGTAATTCCTGTATGAAGCCTTATATTTAAAAAAAGATAGGATTTTCAATAATTTCGGAAATGGAATGTTTATTTTAGCCGACACAAATAGTATCGGCTAAAAACACTTCAAGTTTTGTCATGCGGCAAAACTTGTTTCATTGACGGCACTTTCTCAGGCTTCGCCTTGCTTATTTGATAAGAACTTTTGTCGTTTTCAGGAATAAGTCATCAAGAACAAAATAATATAAAAGCTTTTTTATCTGAATGTCCAGAGCTGCAATTAACAAAAGAAGTCAAGGAAAAAACTATTGAAATCCGTAAACACTATAAAACAAAATTACCGGATGCAATTATTGCTGCAACGGCAATAGTAAATCAAACTTCATTGATTACAGCAGATAAAGCTTTTGAACAAATTGAAGAATTAAATTTAGTTTTAATAAAACCTAATGGGCGGCGGACAAGTTGCAAGAAGCGAGAAAGCCGAAAGGCTTTTGAGCTT
>JARGFA010000011.1:0-165471 GCA_038397965.1 Treponema sp. | reverse complement strand
GGAAACCTCTTAGAAGAAGAAAGCAACGGCCGGTATAACAAGCGGTACACGTACACAGGGTTTAACCGGATAGAAGTAAGTGATGTACTAAATCATACTGACTACACACATACCATCACTGGCTACCGCTATGACAGTTTTGGAAGACGGGTACTGACCTTTGAGCAGGATAAGCCGGGGATGAGAAGAATCTATGACGGGCTTACCTTTGAAGTAGTAAAAGAGGCGGAAACCTTCCTCGGCACGGGGAACATTACGAGTGATCTAAGCGGTGAGGCGAACATCCAAAACTACAACCCGCACGGAAGCGAGCACACCAAAGGAGAGCGGTACTACTGGAGAGCCCCGAACAGTGAGGGAGAGCAAAGGGGGAGAAGCGGGGCACCGCTTACAGGCAGGACACGGGGAGTGCGCACGTACCTATACCTGAACGGCGAGCGGGTAGCTATAAACAACCTGTACAACACGAATCACGGACAATACTATTACGGAGCGGACATCTTAGGAAGTGTGAAGTTCATTACGGGACAGCATGGGCAAGAGATAAAACGCATCGGCTATGACATCTTTGGAGGCATCTACCAAGGAGATTCCCCAGTAGGTCTTGAGACCGGCTACACGGGGAAGCCTTACGACGCAGTAACCGGCTTAAGTGACTACGGCTTTAGAGACTACTCCCCTACTCATGCACGCTTTATAACCGAAGACCCCATACGGGACGGGGATAACTGGTATAGCTATGTAGCAAATAACCCTGTGAACTGGGTGGACCCATGGGGGCTGAGTGCAAGTGATGGGAAGCAGGGGAATAAAAAGCAAGAACCATTAGAAGAATTTGTGAGTATTTTACGAAGTACCGTAGGAGCTGATTATTCACATACTCGTATGCCGACTCGTAATGAAATGGATTGCAGCGGTATGTGCGTTTATGCACTTGATAAAATGGGATATAAAGTTGATAAGAATTTAACTGCAAAAGAAATGGCAAGCGGTAAAGTTCCATGGATTGAGCTGTTTGATAATGTTGATAATGCACGGCAAGGTGAAAAAGGGGTATTGAATTTTTATAAATTTAGAAACGATTATGTTGTTCACATGAACTATGGAGTTGGAAAGCAAGGAACTGAAACAGAAAATCAAATTGTCGATGCTAGCGAAGGAGATACTTGGCAAGCCGGAAGGAATAAGCAAGGAGATATACAAAATCCGAAAGCTTTACCGGATAAAGTCAATAAAACATGGGCACCGTTTTCAACGAAAACCAGCCCTGATATTCAGGGTAAAATTGATTTTACTAAATTAGAACACAAGGAGATAAAGAATGAAAAAGATAGTAGTTAGTTGGTGTTTATTAGTATTTGTCATTGTATATGCTGTTTGTGAAACAAAAACAAACAGTATAATATTAGACGGTTTCTCTATTCATCAAATACAGAAGAATAGCTATACATTAAAAGATAACTGGGATGATATTGTAAAGGATAATGGGCGATTATATTTATATTACAAAGTGGATACTTTTCGTGATTATAAATATATTGCCGAAATCTATTACATTCTCATAAATCAGCATGATGAAAAGAAAATATTGGGAAGTTTTTCAAGAAAGACTGGTTTTTTAGATGCAAACGGAACTAATTTTACTAGACGATATGGTGTAAATATGAACACTGATTTTATGAAAAAACATTTACTTGGACTGTCTCTAGAAATGTTGGAACATCCATTTACTATTAATGGGTTTGCCCTTGATTATCAAGATGAACCGTATGAAACAGAAGTTATGGAGATGTTTTCGATAGATACGGAGAATATAACCATTGAAGAGTGGTTCCCTGAATGGTGATAATTTTAGAATGTCTTCATTTAAAAATTTCTTCGGATAGCGATTGAAGCGGTATTGTCAAGGCTGTACATCCCTGTACAGGCTTGACTGCGAGTTTGAGGCAAAGCCTCAAACGTCGTTACTGCTTGGAACCACCGCCATCCGTGGCGGTACTGAAAGGTGTAGGTATTCAGAAGCGGCATGGATGCCGCTTGAATGAAACAGAAACGATGTTCGCTACTGAGCTTTGCACAGTAGCGAACTCGTAGTCCACTGATGTACATGGACGTACATCAGTGGACGTGCGACGCAGCAGATGCCCGCAGATTTGCAAAAGCCCTGAAAAGACGTATAATTATGACGCACTGGGACGGGTGATCGAAGTAAAGACTGCCGGAAGGGTGAGTGCACAGTACCGCTACGGCGCATACGGGAGGACCGTAACCTTTATAGACGGAAAGGGCAATGCATACCTTTTTGAAAAAGACGGGTACGGGCTTTTAACAGAGGAAAGAGACCGGCTCGGCGGAACAAGACGGTACGGGTATGATGGAGAAGATGAGCTCAAGGAAGAGCGGAAGCGGAACGGTCAGGTGATACGGAAAGAGCGGGAGGGAGGAAGTGAGCGGACTGTTTATAGTGACGGCAGTGTGTATGAAATCGTTTACGACGTGTCAGGGAATGTAATAGCGGAGAAAGGGATAGACGGGAAAGGACGCATTACCTCTGAAGCACAGTACCGGTATGATGAAGGAGGCTTGCTTACTGAAGTAGAAGATAAGGGGGCAAGTACCCGCATACGGTACACGTACAACAAGGCAGGCTACCGCACCGCAGTTGAAACCAACGACCGGCACATCGTGTATGAAGTAGACGGACGGGGGCGGGTAACGGCAGTAAGCGACCGCAAGCAGCTTTTTACGGTAAAGACAGCGTATGATGGGAATGACCGAGAGATTAAGCGCATCTTAGGCAACGGCAACATTCAGCAGTACACCTATGATGAAAACGGCCGGTTACTCGGCATTGTCGAGACGGCTGCGAACGGAGCGGTTATCAGAGCGGAATGCTACGGCTATGACGGGGAAGGAAGGCGCATCTATACCGCTGATGAAAAAGGCAACTTTACCCGCTATGCGTATGATGAACTCTACCGGATAGAGGCGGTACACTACCCTGCAAGCGATGAGATACGAAGCTATCATAAAAGAGAGGCGGAAGAAACCGGCGTACTGATAGATGAGCAAGGCACGTATGCTGCACGCGAGATACTGGAGCCTCTCGTGCTTGCCGGGGTACAAAGCACCTTTAACCGGTTAAACGGAGCACGAGGATCACACCTCGGCTCACGAGTGAACAGCATCCAGATGGTCTGGAGTGAGCGGTATACCTATGATGCAAACGGCAACATTGCAACTAAAACAACCCCCTACGGCACTATACACTACACATATGACAAAGAAAACCGCTTACTGACCCGGGGAACCGTCCACTATACCTACGATGAGGAGGGAAACCAGTTTCAGTGTGTACGTCCTTGTACACACTGAAACACGAGTTTTGCGTTTCGCAAAACGTCGTTACTGCTTGGAACCACTGCCGTCCGTGGCGGTTCTACAGTGCTTCAATTTCCGCTTCGCTTAAACCGGTTGCTTGGCTAATCATGTTGGTTTCACAATGCAGCTGTTTTAAAATACGTGCACTTTCACGAGCTTTTTGATATAAGCCTTGCTGCAACCCTTCGCTTCTACCTTGCTCAATACCTTCTGCAAAGGCTATTTCCCGTTCTTCTGCACGTTGTACGGCAATATCGGTATCATAGTCATATTCGGCGATTAACATATTGATTACCTCCCTCGATTTTCTTTGCAAATATTCTTTCAATATCCCTTTTTGAATACATATCGTTATCGCATTTGTAAAGCCGTTTTCAGGGTCAAGACGTTTTTGATTGCGTACTTCTTCCACAAAAAGGCTATATTCATCGAGTGTTTTACAGGTTTTCAGTAGTTGACTTTCTTTATTTTTATTAATGTTAAAGACTTCGACTGTTAATTCAAGTGGAATGTGCTCAGGTTGAGTTATAAATGCGTCAGAAAGTTTGAGCGTAGTGTTGACCTGATAGTTTCCCTCCCCGTTGTAAAAGACATAAAATTCAGGTGTCGGAATTTTTTGCAGTGTTCGGCTAGAACAATGATCTTGTTATCAACGAGGCAGGAAACATCATTGATAAGACCTCGATACATGATATTATCGAGCTTTAGCTGTTCGACAGGACAATGCAGCGGTAGTTCAGTTCCATGCAATGCGTTATAGAGTGATAAAAATCGTTCCTTTGCCTTTTCATCGGTGCTGAATAAATCGACGAATACGGAATCTTTATAGTTTCTGTTTGCAGTATTCATACTCTCTCACTTTTAAGTCCGCCACGGATGGCGGTGGCTCTCAGTAGAAGCGATGTTTTGAGCTTTGCTCAAAACTCGTTGTCCAGCAAGGTACAAGAATGTACCTTGCTGGACAGCTTTATACCTACGGTTTTGTACTGCTTCACTCATACCAAAAGTATAGCATAAAAGTGCGGAAACTGTCAGTAATTGAGAAACGGCGAGTCGAGCAAGCGGGGATACCTGTCTATGCGGTGGTAACGAATGCACGGTTTGCACAAATAGCGGAAAAGAAACCACAGACAATAACCGTTTTAGTTCAAGTTGAAGGCACTGGACAGGGTAAATGCGAAACACTGCTGAGTACTTGTACATCCGTATACAACTACTCAATGACGAGTTTTTTGCAAAAGAGCGGTAAACAACGCCGGAGGTCTATGTCTTTTATAATAGAGAACGACCTTTTCCGTGTAATCAAATATTGAAACTGTCAGATGCCTTTATTGAACAATTGGGACAACCGAATTTAGAGCTGCTTGTAAAAGTGGTAAACATAAATGAGGAGAAGAGACATCGATTGTTAGCAAGATGTACAGCGATGAGGGAGTATAGTTTTTTGTACAAGAGGTGAGAAAGTGGAAGGAAGGAGATCGGGTACAGGGTTTTTAAAGAATGCATCGCGAATAATATATTGAGAGAATATCTTGAGAGGAAGACGAAGGAGATGATGAATATGTTATTGGCAGAATATGACTATGAAACGGATATAGTAGTACAGCGTGCGGAAAAGAGGGAGATAGCCTTTGCTGAAAGTATTGAGCGGGGAAGAACTGATTGAGCTCTAATACCCATAAAGAGGCTATCCTCAAACAAGGTACAGCAATTGTACCTTGTTTAAAAATATCCGGTGTTTATAATACCAAACATATACTGACAGTCTGGATTGTCAGACCCGTATTTATTCCTGTTCTTTCAGCCAGTTTTCGTATGCTTGCTGAACGTCGGCTGCTGCCTGTTCAGGTGTTTTTTGACCGAGACCGATTTCCTGTAAGCATGTATTGATAACATTATAGACATCAGGGTCTAAAGCACCGTCAATAACGGGAACCGGCTTGTATGACTTTGAAAACAGTACCCGTTTCGCAACAAGCGGGTCGAGATTATTCTCTTTTACCAGCTTATCGGTATCAAGTGTTTTAAGCGAGGGAATAACGCCGCCTTGGCAGAACCGGTAGGTTTGTACTTCTTCACCGGCATACCATAACACTAATTCTACCGCTGCTTTTTCTTGGGCGCTGCCGGCCGGTATATCCGCCGAAAAGCCCAAACCGCTGCCTGCTATTGTTGAAACACAGTTACCGTATACTTCGTTGGGAACAGCGGGGAAAATCATCAATTCAATATCGTTTTGCTGTTTATCACGCGATAAAAGGGGCAGATTGGTAGTCGGATCTGTGGTAAACGCCGAACACGACCAGTCTCCGTCAATAAAAAAGGCGCATTTATCGGTAGCAAAGTTACCGCGTCCTGTGCCGTAGGATGATTGCAGCGAATTGCGGTTCAGTACACCGCTGGAATACAGCTCATCAATAACTTTCAACGCATTAACAAACCATGCATCGGTAAATTTGATGTTGCCGTTTTTCAGCTGTTTATCCCAATCCCCTCCGCCGTAGCGGCCGACAAGGGTACTGAATAAGCAGCTCTGCATAACCCATCCGTCCATATTATCCATACCGACAACTTCAATACCCTTTGCTTTCAGCGGCTCAACGAGCGCTTTCAGTTCTGCAAAGGTTTTCGGTATTGCTAAACCGTGCTTTTTCAGGAGCCCTGCATTCACATACATCATGTGCGTGATGGTCATCGTAATGGGGAGTTCACCTAAGTAGCCTGAATCTTGCGGAATAAGGACAGAGTCAACGTAGTTTTTATCAAGTCCGCGCTGCTTTAAAAACGGCATCAAATCTTTTACCATGTGATGTCCTTGGATGGCGGCGGAACGTCCGCTTGGCCATAAGTACATCACATCAGGTAAGTTACCGGATGCAATATATGCCGCTAATTTTTGGTGGTACGCTTCATTGGTACTGTTTTCGCGGATGATTTCCACTTGGGGGTGCATTTCTTCGAAACGCTTCCAAATGGCGGTTTCATCTCCAATTCCCCGCGGCTCGGATAAATCCGAATAGTTATACACCTTCAGGACGACTTTCTCATCCTTTGTTGTGTCCTTACTGCTGCATCCTCCCAGAACAGCAAGCAGGCCTACTACATAGCAAACCAGTACGCATACCGTTAGTTGCTTTTTCATATTTCCTCCTTCGGTCATTGACCGTTTTTATAGTAAGCATGGGAATGTCTCAAAAGTTGGTTGCTTTTTCACCCTCCCTTGCTTATTACCGTGATATAGTAATGAGTTATCCTTTTACAGCTCCTGCACTAATCCCTTTGGTAATTTCTTTTCTAAATACAAGATAAAAAATAAGAATCGGAAGCATACCGATTGTTAAAGCTGCGAATTGTTTACAGAAATCGGTAGAGAGCGTACCGGAAAACTGCTGGATACCGACCGGCAGCGATTTCAGCCGGTCTTCGGATGTGAGGATATTGATAAGCATGAATTCATTCCATGTTGCAGTGGTAGTAAAAATGGCTATTGTCGTTGCAACCGGTGCAGACATCGGTACAATGATTTTATAAAAAATAGTAAAAAACGGTGCTCCGTCTATCCGGGCGGATTCTATGAGCGCTGAAGGGATTCCTTTGATGAACTCTGTGGCAAGATAGACTGCAAGCGGAAGTGCAATACCGATATACGGAATAAGGATTCCTATCCGTGTGTTGTATAGGCCTGTCCAGTTAATCAATAGGAAAAGAGGAACCATAATAGACTGTATGGTGAGTAACAATCCGATAATATACGTACCGTGTAAAAACGGCGTTGCTGTATTATGCAGTTTTGCAAAGGCAAATCCGGTCATAAGAGAAAACAAAAGCGTAGCAAATACGGTCAGCATAGTATATACTGCACTGTTGACGATTAAAACGGAAAAATTACCGGCCTTCCAGCTGGTTATAAAATTCACCAACGTCCAACCGTATTCAGGAATTTTACCGGGTAAACCGAGCCTATTGAGGTAAAACTCCTGTGTAGTTTTGAATGAGTTAATCAAAAGCCAAATAATCGGATATATTGAAAATAAGGCAAATGTACCTAACATACAGTAGGTCATTAATAAACCGAACGATTGTGTTGTTTCTGCGCGGCTGTGTTTCATTATTCCCGCCCTCCATAGATGCGCTCCAGCAATTTTGTGATATAAATGAGCACAAAAGAGATAAGTACCATCACTGTTGAAATTGCATTTGCCAGCGGGTATTTAGGAATACCTGCAAAAGCTTTGTTATACATATAGAGTGATAAAACTGACGTGCTATTTCCCGGTCCGCCGCCGGTGAGTGAGTACACCAAATCAAAACTTTTTAAACTTCCGCTAATGGCAAGAATACAGCTTGTAACAATAACCCCGCTTAAACTGGGTAAAATAATATGCCGTAAACTCTGTAATTCCGTACAGCCGTCAATAATTGATGCCTCAATGACGGATGTATTGATTTTTTGTAAGTTAGCTGCAAAAATTATCAGATAGCCGCCGGTATACATCCACAGGATAACAAATAAAACATTCAGCATAGGATACCGGCTGACTTCCATCTCATAAGCAGGATTAATAATTTTTATAATTTCCGGCATTGCACCTGACGGAGAAAAAAATGCTTTCCATAAAATACCGATAATAACCGGAGAAATGATGGAAGGCAAATAGACAATAGTTTGGAAAAAATCTTTACACCGGATGATGCCGCGGAAAAGAATATAGGCAAGCAAAAATCCGAGCGGAATTTGACCGAATACTGAAATAAGTACAATAGCCATATTGTTTTTCAATGAAATATAAAAGAGCGGATCGGAAAATAAAACTTTATACCATTTAAGACCGACGAATTTAGTTGCGCGGATCGGATTGTTAAAGAGCTTGCCGCCGTTATAGTTGGTCAAACTCAGTAAGACTGAAAAAATAGTCGGGAAAGCCAATACGGAAATATACACGATAAAAGCCGGTAAAACAAAAAGCCAGTAAGCCCGTCTTTCTTCGGTTTTAGGTTTTAATTGCTGGGATCGGATCACTTTTTTCTTCCTTAAAAATTAGACTGATGATATTTTTATTATAGGATCAGTTTTAAGCGGTGTCAATTTTATGTTTTTTTATCTATATAATGCTTGTTTCATTTTATCGTATCCGTAACTGCGCACATCAATCTAAAAATAACATACTTGACACTATATTATATTTTAAATAATATCATAGAAGATAGAACGGCGGAGGTAAAGAGTGCTTTTTTCGATTAACTCAGGATTGCTGGAGGCCTGTGTGCTTGCTTTGCTGAGTAATGAAGATTCTTACGGATACAAATTGACACAGGATGTTAAAGCACTGATGTCAATTTCAGAATCGACCTTGTATCCTGTATTGAAACGGCTGCAAACTGCCGGTTTTTTGGATACCTATGATATGCCTATTGATGGCCGTAATAGAAAATATTACCGAATAACTCCTGAAGGAAAAAGACAGCAAGGGCTGTACTGTGATGAATGGGAATCGTATAAGGAACTAATAGAACGGATTTTTAAAGGAGCACAGCAATAATGACCCGTAAAGAATTTATGAGCGAACTGGCGGCACGGTTGCGGCATTTGCCGCAGAATGATTTGCAAGCAGTGCTGCAATATTACGAAGAATACTTTGATGAGGCAGGCAGCGGAGGAGAACAGAATGTAATACGGGAACTCAGAAGTCCTGCTCACCTTGCAGCAAAAATTTTATCCGACTACGCAGTCAAAGAGGCAAAAATAGCCCGTTCATCGACAAAAAGCGGATGGAGAGCGTTTTGGTTTACCATTTTAGCAATATGTGCCGCTCCTGTTGCGGTACCGCTTATTATTGCCGCTGTCGTAACGGTTTTTGCACTTGGTTTTGCCGGACTTGCCGTCATTTTTGCCTTGCTCGTGGCCGCAGGAGCCATATTTATAAAAGGAATAGGGTTCCTTTTTCTCGGTTCTGCCTCTGCTGTTCTCTTGTTCGGCGGAGCGCTTGTTCTCATCGGGGTCGCATTACTGGTTCTTTACGGGGTAAGCGCATTGATTTCAGGAATTGGAAAGCACATAAAAAATAAATCAAATTAAGGAGTTCAGTGATGAAAAAGAAATTACAGCGGAGTGCAGGCGATAAAAAAATTTTTGGGGTATGCGGCGGAATCGCACGGTATTTGGAAATTGATTCTACAATTATCCGTTTACTGTGGGTTATCGCTTTATTCTTTTTCGGCAGCGGATTTTTATGCTATCTCATTTGCGCTTTGATAATGCCGGCGGAAAAAGATGAGCCGATAGAATATGAATATATTCATAGGGCTGATTCAGAGTACGATCATAATTGATAGCAGAGGAGGAAAAACAATGGTAGGCATACTTATCTTGTGTATTCTATTCGGGTTCTTTGGTATTAGCGGGCTGTTTTTTGCGATTGTAGGCGGTTTGATTAAACTATCCATTAAGCTGGTGGTCTTTGGCGTTCTTCTGTGTTTTATTTTATTGTTTGGAGTACCCGCACTGCTCGCAGGACTGTTTTTCGGCGGCCTTGCGCTGCTTTTTTAGTAAATAGTATAGATGATAGTTTTCTTGACTATGTATGGGAGATAATATGAAAAGAAAAATACTAAGCGCACTCTTGCTTATTCTTATCGGCGGAGGCTTAATGGCTGCGGGGTACTGGATGGGCGGAAAACCGAGGGCATTCGCTATCGGGCCGATATTCGGTTTTAAAAATGAAGGACGTCCGCTGCACAGCAGAAAATCTCTGCCGGCAGCTTCAATCGATCAAACGGTGCTTACCGATGACAGCACACGGATAAAGCGTCTTTTTGTGGATATTTCCTCTGCTTCTTTGGAAATTGTTCCTCATGATGAAGATGGCTTTACGTATGCTATCACTAATAATACTGACAAGGTGAATGCGGCCGTTCAAATCAAACATGATGCACTCTACATAACCACAAAAAAACATAAAGCCTTCTCCAAATGGTTTCATATCGACTTAGGCGGCGGAAACACGCACAGAACCGCTATAACCGTTAATATACCTGCTCATTTTATCTTTGAAACTGTCGATATAACAAGCGGTGTAGGAGAAATTGTGCTGGACGGGTTTCAGGCACAGCGGTCATTTGCCTTAACAACCGGCATTGCCGAATCTGAGGTAAAGAACATCACCGCCTCTAATGTGCACATTCAAACGGGTGTAGGACAAGCCGAATTCCGTAATTGTACCTTTACCGATACTGTTATGCAAACCGGAGTCGGCGAGGTACTGTTTGAAGGGAATATCCTCAAAAAATTTGATATTGATTCCGGTGTGGGTTCAGCTGACTTACGGATAAACGGAAAAAAAGACGATTACCGGCTTGATATTGATTCCGGTATTGGAGAAGTACTGGTAGACGGTGCCCATATTGGTTCATTTGGAGGCTCAGTCCGTGCAGCGGGCAGTAATGCCGAACATCACATACGCATTCAAAGCGGTATCGGCGAGGTACGGCTCCGGTTTAAGAGCTAAGGATGTACCGTGCTGGATACGTCGGCTGATGGCTTTCTGTAAACACAAAAAGCTGCCGTTTTTTTAGCTCACTTTTGGTTGCTAAAGAAACGGCAGCGCCTTTCAAACCGGGACTCATTTCTTATGAAGCATTATTCCCCATTCCTCCTTACATTAGATCTGTTCGATAACTGCGTTGCCGAACAGGTTTATTAGTTTCTCTTCCAGTGCTTATCCGCAAAAGTACTGCGTAAATACTCGGCAGCCTTTGCAGGATCGGCTAAATCGTTTGAAACGATGTCTGCAACCTTATTACCGCTACTGCCATGGTCATACACAGCCCAGCCGTTAGTATTTGCAAAAACAGCGCTTATTAAATTTGTACAGCCTTCAAAAGCCCATGAGTTTATTGTAGTAAGATTTGCAGGAAGTTTTATCTGCGTTAAACCCGTACAGTTTTGAAAACCACTCCAGCCTATTCTCGTAAGGCTTGTGCAGCCTGAAAGATCGATATTTGTTAAGTTAGTACAGCCGTCAACAATATTGTTGTTATTGTAGCTCATGTTAAGGCGTGTACACTTTGAAAAATCGATACCGGTTAATCCCGTGCAGCCTTCAAAAGCCCATGAGTTTATTGTAGTAAGATTTGCAGGCAAGGCCAGCTGCGTTAATCTTGTACAGCCTTTAAACGCATGGGAATCTATGGTAGTAAGGTTTGCAGGCAGCTGTATATCCGTTAAACCGGTACAGCCTTCAAAAGCATATTCGTTTATTGTAGTAAGATTTGCAGGAAGTTTTATCTGCGCCAATCCTGTACAGCCTTTAAACGCAGAGCGGCCTATTTCCGTAAGCTCCGTACAGGCTGAAAAGTCAGCACCGGTAAGGTTTGTGCAGCCCCCAAAGGCGCTTTTCACTGGATTATAGGAACCGCCAAGCGTTTTAAGGCTTGCAGGAAATACAATGGTTCCCGTTAATCCCGTGCAGTCTTCAAAAGCACCTTTGCTTATTGCTGCAAGATTATCAGGCAAGGCCAGCTGCGTTAATCCCGTACAGCCTTTAAACGCAGCAATGCCTATTCCAGTAAGCTCCGTACAGGCTGAAAAATCAATAGCGGTAAGGTTTGTACACCCTTGAAAAGCACCTTCTGTATATCCAAAGGAAGAATCATCGCCGTTAATATTTTTAAGGCTTGCAGGAAATACAATGGTTCCCGTTAATCCCGTCCAGCCTTTAAACGCAGCTTTGTCTATTGTGGTAACGTTTTCTCCGAAAGTAAGCTTTTTTACTGCAACGTTCTGTACAAGGTTCTGGGTGATTGACTTCGTAACATCACATTTTATGAGCAAAGTTTCAAGACTGCATCCTCCAAAAGCTGCCTTATCTATTGCGGTAACACCTTCTTCGATAGTGAGATTTTTTAGGTGCTCTTTTATCGCAGCTTGTTGTGTAAGGTTCTGAGTGATTGAACTCGTAACATTACATTTTGTTATCAAAGTTTCAATGCGGCAGGCTAAAAAAGCCTCGGACCCTATTGCAGTGAGCCTTTTAGGCAGCGTTAGTTGTGTTAGAGCGGTACAACCTTTAAACGCAGCTTTGCCTATTGTTGTAAGGTCTGTACAGGCAGAAAAGTCGATACTTGTTAAGCCGGTACAGCGCTGAAACCCGCTAACGGTTTTGAGGTTTATAGGGAGTCTAATTTGTGTTAATCCCGTACAGCCTGAAAAAGTATATTCATTTATTGCAGTAAGACTGGTGCAGGCAGAAAGATCAAGACCGGTAAGATTGGCGCAGCCTGCAAAAGCGCCGTTTGTAAGTAAAGTATCATTAAAATAACCGCCTCCAATAGTTGTAAGACTTGCGGGGAATACGAGCGTTCCCATTAATCCCGTGCAGTTTTTAAAAGCTTTTTTACCTATTGTAGTGAGCTTGTTACAGGCGGAAAAATCAAGAGCAGTAAGATTAGTACATCCTTCAAAACTACCCATCACAATCCTAATCGGATAGGGATCATAGTATTCTCCATCTTCAATAGTTTTCAAGCTTGCAGGAAATGCAATGGTTCCCGTTAATCTTGTACAGCCTGCAAAAGCAGAGGCACCTATTGTTGTAAGTTCCGTACAGGCTGAAAAGTCAATACCGGTAAGCTTTGCACAGCCTTGAAAGCAGCCTTTATCATCAGAATAATACCCATATTTAGGAGAAGCAAGCGTTTTAAGGTTTGCAGGAAATACAATGGTTCCCGTTAATTCCGTACAGCCATAAAAAGCAGAGGCGCCTATTGTAGTAAGATTATCGGGCAAGGCGAGCTGCGTTAATCCCGTGCAGCCTTTAAAAGCACTGTTGCCTATCGTTGCAAGATTATCCGGCAAGGCCAGCTGCGTTAATCCTGTGCAGCCGGAAAAAGCAGCTTTGCCTATTTTGGTAAGACTTGCGCAGGCAGAAAGATCAAGACCGGTAAGCTTTGTACAGCCTTCAAAGCAGCCTTTATAAGTATCCCAGTTTTCAGGAAAACCAAGCGTTTTAAGACTTGCAGGAAATACAATGGTTCCCGTTAATCCCGTACAGCCTGCAAAAGCATAGTAACCTATTGTAGTAAGATTATCAGGTAAGGCCAGCTGCGTTAATCCGCTACAGTCTTCAAAAGCAGAGCTACCTATTGCTGTAAGGTTTGTGCAGGCTGAAAAGTCAGCACCAGTAAGGTTTGTGCAACCTTTAAAAGCACCTTCTGTGGTATTTCCCCAACCACCGTTAATATTTTTAAGGCTTGCAGGAAATACGAGCGTTCCCGTTAATCCCGTACAGCCGGAAAAAGCAGAGCCGCCTATTGTAGTAAGGTTATCGGGCAAGGCCAGCTGCGTTAATCCTGTGCAGCCGAAAAAAGCATAGCTGTCTATTAGGATAACGGTTTCGGGGATAATGATGTTCCCTTCCGGCCTTGCCCCCGTATAGCCTTTTAATGTTGAGTCTTCAATCCTAAACTTAGTATAGTTGGTTACGGCATAGACGGTTAGGCTCCGGTCTATCGGATAGTCATCGGAGAGCGCTTCCCCGTCCTCCCCTTCAAGCCTCCATTCATAGATAGCATAATCTGCCTGCCATTGACTTTGTACGCTTGTTTTAGTCCGTGCTAAGGCCTTGATATCACCCCACGTCTTATTTTTATTCAGCGGAACGGTTATAAAGTCAGGTGCAGTAATGTGGATTCTGTCATCGCCTGCAAGCGTAACACGGTACTTATCGCTCCATTCGGCAGTATAGGTTTCAGCCGGGGAAGAAGGCGGGAAGGTTTGCGGCAGTGCGGGATTCCACCGGTAAAATGCCGAACCGCTTTTTGTAGGAGTCTTCACCTGTACCGGTGCGCCGAATTTGCCTTGCAGCAGCTTTTTGCCGGCTTCTCCGTCCATAAGCGCTGTGGTTGTGCTGCCCCCTGCTAAATCCAGCGTAAGGGTAATAATCTTTCTGTCATATTTAATCCGTACAACAGTGCTGCCGTCCGCCTTTATTTTAACTTGACTAACGGGTTTTGCCGTAAAACCTTCGTAGGTTTTCGCTTGAGCATTGGTGTTTCCGTCTGTGGTACCCGTCAGCTGTTCCGTATCGGCTTCTATTTTAGTATAGGCATCGTTTTCACTATTTTGCTGCCAGTGTTCTACCGTATAGGGGATGTCCGTCTGTGCCTCCCACTTGGCCCAAAACGCCTTGTTGCCGGTGCTTCCCTTTTCGATGGTATTTACGGCACTTCCCATAAGGCCTTCATCGGTAAACCAGCCTTTAAAGGTATAACCCGGCCGTATTGCATTATTAAGATTGATTGTTTCGCTTTCTACGCTGTAAGAAGCAGGATTACCGCCGTTATCCGTTCCCCCATTTAAGCGGTAGGTGATGCTGTACGTTGCAAGCTCCCACTTGGCCCAAAACACCTTGTTACCGGTGCTTCCCTTTTTGATGGTATTTACGGCACTTCCCGTAAGGCTTTCATCGGCAAACCAGCCTTTAAAGGTATAACCGAGCCGTATTGCATCGTTGAGAGTGATTGTTTCGCTTTCTACGTTGTAAGAAACAGGATTACCGCCGTTATCCGTTCCCCCATTTAAGTGGTAGGCGATGCTGTAATCTCCCTCCGCCGCCCACTGAGCGGTATGGCCGGTGTTTTCGGCAGGGAAGGTTTCAGGTAAAACAGGGTTCCAACCGCTGAATGTGTAGCCTGTTTTCGCCGGTGCCGCTATGTCCGTTACTGCTGCCCCGAATTTGCCCTGTAACAGCTTTTTGCCGGCTTCTCCGTCTATAAGTGCTGTGGTTGTGCTGCCTCCTGCTAAATCCAGCGTAAGGGTAATAATCTTTCTGTCATATTTAATCTGCACTACCGTGCTGCCGTCCGCCTTTATTGTAACTTGACTAAAGGTTTGTGCGGTAAAGCCCTCGTAAGGTTTGGCTTGGGCTTCGGTCAATGTGTTTATAGTGCCTGTTTTTGTTTCGGTATCTTTTTCTATTTTAGTATATTCATCGTTTTCAATATTTTGCTGCCAGTGTTCTACTGTGTAGACAAGACCTTTTGCTTTTGAAAGTACAAAGACGGTTTTGTTTTCCGTAAAGACATAATCATCTTTCAGGACCGCTCCGTCTTTCTTATCCAGCCTAAAGCCCGCCGCCTCGTAACCGTCTTTATAGCTTACCGTGATCTTTGCCTTTACTTCGCTCCATTTTATACCTTTTTTAAGCGTAAGGCGTTCCGGCTTTACAGCACTTACCGTATCACCGCCTTTTTTAAGGGTCAGCACTACTGTTTGCGGTACCTCTACTGTGGTGTCCGGTGATGTTGAATGCTTACAACCGCTTAACAGTAAATAACTTACAAAGATACTAACAAGTAATACCCCCCCCCCCCCCTCAATCGATATTATTTTATCGATACAAGGATTCCTAAACATCTTTTTCATACTCTTCTCCTTTAAAAAGTCAAGCAGAAAGTAGCAACTTTCGATTGACTTTTTAAGCACGTTCGTAACGAAGTGAGAACGTGCATATAATAAAATAATATGCACGTTTGCAGAATGCAAACGTGAGTAGATAAAAGCCGTGCTATTTGTACGGCTTTTATCTTACACTCCTTAAATGACCGATACGGTGCAGTACAGGTATCACAGAGTTTTTTAATGGAAACCGCATCGGTAAAGTCCTTATATAAAGAATGTTATCACATTATTATACAACCGCGCAAGCAAAAAAACTGCCGTTTTCAGGCGGGTACCCTGCTTTTGACCTAAGGGACTGTCCTGCGGCGGGTGATATGGTGTCTGTTTGTGTCCAGCCCTACAGATAGTACAGCAGCAATACTGTCTTTACTCGTTTTCATGCTGATACCTCAGGGATTCCTTGACGAAAACCGTTTTTTTGCGTATACTCCGGCTTATCGTGCGGGTACCCGAAAAACGCGGATAGAGCGTTTACGGTCTCCGAATATACTGCCAACTTAGCTCACCCGGCAGAGCAGCACCCTCGTAACGTGCAGGTACTCGGTTCGAGTCCGAGAGTTGGCTTATTTTTATATTACTGAAAATCTATTGGAAAATCTAAAAAAAATTTAGCTTTCCTCATAATTTGCTTTATTTTTCGGTTAAGCTGTGCTATACTCGTGTAAGGGTAATTTTAGTATGAATCACACACGTTTTACCGTCAAAGGCGATTTTGTATCTGCCGTAGCAAAAGATATTCTTTTGACTCATCCGAATGCTTATGCCCTGTGCGAACACGGAAAAGTTCTTGATTTTATTGAAAAAATACCGGCCGGAAGTGAATGGGCTTATGCTCCCTGTTTTGACTTTTCCGGTTTGCTCATTATGCCTGCGTGTACTGACCTGCACGTTCATGCACCGCAATATGCTTTCCGCGGAATCGGGATGGAACTTGAACTTATCGACTGGCTTAATACTTATACCTTTCCCGAAGAAGCGAAATATACCGATGCGGACTATGCCTTAAAAAACTATCGCATATTTGCCGAAGACCTTGAAGCAAGCCCTACCTGCCGTGCGGTAGTTTTTGGGACAATACATACCGGCGGGAATGCCGTGTTAGCAGAGCTGTTGGAAAAAACGGGTATTCCGTGCTCCATTGGTAAAGTAAATATGGATAGGAACTCTCCGGACTATCTGTGTGAAACTGCCGAAACCTCTTTAAAGGGAACACAGGCCTTTATTGATCTACTAAAGAACAATAAAGGTATTTCTCCTATTTTAACGCCCCGTTTTGTTCCCTCCTGTACTCCGGCTTTAATGAACGGACTGGGAAAGATTGCAGTTAATCAGCATATTCCGGTGCAAAGTCACCTTTCGGAAAATAAAAAAGAGATTGAATGGGTGAAAGCGCTGCATCCCGAATGCAAAAACTATGCCGAAGTCTATGACCGCTACGGCCTTCTTAACAAGAAAACCATTTTGGCACACTGTGTCCATCCAACTGATGAAGAAGTTGAACTGTTGGCAAAACGCGGCGCATATATCGCACACTGTCCTGAATCCAATATGAACTTAACCAGCGGTATTGCTCCGGTAACCCGTCTGCTTGATGCCGGTGTTCATGTCGGCCTTGGATCTGATATTGCAGCCGGTTCTCAGCTTTCCATTTTAAGAGCAATGGCCTTAGCCTTGCAGGTTTCAAAAATGCGCCGCTGTTTCTGTGCCGATGAGCGTACTCTTACCGTAAAGGAAGCTCTGTACCTCGGCACAAAAGGCGGCGGCTCTTTCTTCGGTAATACCGGCAGCTTTGAAAAAAACTTCTGGTTTGATGCACTCGTTATTGACGATACGCATTTTAGTGCGCGGAAGGATTTTTCGATAGAACAGCGGCTTGAACGTGCCGTATACTTGACTGAAAAGCAGCATATTACGGCAAAATTCGTACAGGGCCGGTGTGTTTGGAATAAGCATAAGTGTTCAAATAAGCATTAGTGCACTTGACCCGTTCGATAACGTTGTTGTCGAACAGGTTTACTATTCAAAAACTCAGCAACTTTTGAAAACATCCCATTGCAAGGGAGGAGTAGCAATATACCATGGATGAAAAAAAAATAATCGATGTGGCTGCCGGACGGATAAAAGCCGATTTAGTACTGAAAAACGCCTTTGTGTTTAATGTTTTTACTAAAGAATTTGTACAGCAGGATGTAGCAATTACCGGCGGCGTGATCGCCGGTGTCGGAACATACAGCGGGGTTACCGAAAAGGATTTAACCGGTAAGTACGTTTGCCCGGGGTTAATCGATGCTCATCTACACATTGAATCGACGATGGCCTCTCCTCGTAATTTTGCACAGCAGGCGCTCCGCTGCGGCACAACCGCCGTTATTGCCGATCCCCATGAAATTGCCAATGTTGCAGGAGTTGACGGCATTTTATATATGATGGATGATGCACGGAAGGCGGTCTTTGCCGGTACGGAACAGCCCTTAGTTTCCATCTATTTTATGATTCCTTCCTGTGTACCTGCTACGGATTTTGAACATACCGGCGGCGTTATCACCGTCTATGATATAGAAAAACTGCTGGATGAACCGGACATTCTCGGACTGGGAGAAATGATGAACTATCCTGCGGTTATCAACGGGGATCAAGCGGTACTGCAAAAACTGGCGGCAGTCCGCTCCAAAATTGCGGACGGCCATGCCCCCTGTGTCCGCGGAAGAGACTTACAAGCCTATTGCGCTGCGGGAATCCGCACCGATCATGAATGTTCCTCTTACGAAGAAGCGTATGAAAAATTGCAGCAGGGTATGTATATCCTGATACGTGAAGGATCGTCCGCTCAAGATTTGGAACCCATCGTCCGGGGGATGCTGGAGCATAAAACCGACTCTAGCCGCTTTGCTTTCTGTACTGACGACAAAAAAATGAGCGATATTTTAGCAAACGGACATATCAACAATAATATCCGGAAAGCTGTCGCGCTCGGTTTACCGGTAGAAGATGCCCTCTGTATGGCAAGTTATCATGCGGCGCAGTGCTACGGACTGAGCGGAATGGGGGCTGTTGCCTCCCGCTATCATGCCGACCTCGTAGTGTTTGATAATCTGACGGATTTTTCGGTGCATACTGTGTATAAGGCAGGAATTGACGTTAATGAGATTCCGATTGCAGAAAATAATCAGGCAGCGGAACCCGATAAGAACCGTTCGTTTTCGATCGGCAGAATTACGGATAGCGTTCATGTGGCTCCCGTTTCTCAAGATGCTTTTAGTCCCAGCCGGTTCATGCCGTCAGGTTCGGATAATTTTCATGTTATCGGAATGCAGCCTCAAACGCTCTTTACCCGCCATCATCTGTTTTCACGGGATGAGTGCAGCGGACTGCTGAAAGAGGGAAAGCTCTGCTACCTCGCTGTGTTGGAACGGCATAAGAATACCGGCAATATCGGCCGGGCGCTGCTGCACGGATACGGGCTTTCACAGGGAGCAATCGCTTCGAGTATCGGGCACGATTCGCACAATATCATTGTTGCCGGTGCGGATTCTGCCGATATGTACCGCGCCGTACAGGAAGTGATTACAATGAAAGGCGGCATTGCCGTGGTGTGCCGGGGGGAGGTATTAACCCGTCTTGCCCTGCCGATTGCCGGTTTGATGAGTCCTGCGGAACCGCAACAGCTGGCGGAATGTATTCATGCCGCTGCCGAAAAGGCTCATGCAATCGGGGTATATCCCCATGTAGAGCCGCTGATCGGTCTTTCGTTTTTGGCGCTGCCGGTAATTCCCGAATTAAAATTGACGGACACCGGTTTGTTTGATGTTATGAAATTTCAATTTATATAAATTTGTATAAGGGAACCTCTAAAAACCTCAGTTTTTTAGAGATGCCCATAATAGTATGGAGGTTGAAGTATGGCAGTTGGAAAAGCGGTGCCGCGCGTAGATGCGTATGATAAAGTTACCGGCCGCGCAAAATATGCCGATGACTATTTTCACGGTAATTATTTAACGGCGCGGGTTTTACACAGCACAATCGCAAACGGCTTAGTTAAAAAAATTGACACGAGTGCAGCAGAAAAAATCCCCGGGGTAGTAAAAATTGTTACCTGCTTTGATGTTCCCGATATTTGCTTTCCGACGGCAGGGCATCCGTGGTCAACCGAAGAAGTTCATCAAGATATTGCTGATCGGAAGCTGCTGAATCAGCGGGTACGCTTCTACGGTGATGATATTGCAGCTGTTATCGCTGAAGATAATGTCGCGGCCGAACGTGCGTTAAAAGCAATAACCGTTGAATATGAAGAATATCCGCCGATCTTAGACGTACATGAAGCAATGGCGGAAGGCACTCCCCCATTGCACGAAGCCTTTCCGAACAATGTGCTCAAACATACCACGTTCAGTATGGGTACCTATGAAGATGTTGAAGAAACGGATGATATTCTCTGCTGCGAAGGAGATTATGCCGTTTCATCAATTTCACACTGCCATATCGAAAATCCCGGCTCTTATGCCTACATGGAAGCGGGAAAGATTGTTGTCGTGTCTTCAACACAGCTGCCGCATATCTGCCGCCGTGTTTGCGGGCAAGCCCTCGGTATTGACTGGGGAAAAATCCGGGTTATTAAACCCTATATCGGCGGCGGATTCGGCAATAAGCAGGATATTCTCTATGAGCCGCTCAACGCGTATCTTTGTACACAGGTCGGGGGGCGCTGTGTGCAGCTGCCCGTATCGCGGGAAGAAACCTTTATGTGTACCCGCACCCGCCATGCGATGGAGTTTCACCTGAAAACGGCAGTGCGTAAGGATGGGCGGTTTATCACGCGGAAGATGGTCTGCTATTCGACAAAGGGCGGTTATGCCTCTCACGGCCATGCAATTACCGCAAATGCCGCAAACGAATTTAAACAGCTCTATACTGCCGAAAAGGGTACCATTTCGGAAGCCTATTCGGTCTTTACCAATCACATAACCGCCGGAGCGATGCGTGCCTACGGGATTCCGCAGGTTGACTTTGCCCTTGAATCATTCATAGATGATATGGCGCTCAAGCTGAATATGGACCCGATTGATCTGCGCTTAAAAAACTGTATGCGGAAAGGGTTTGAAGATCCGGTAACAAAGATACGGGCAAACTCGGACGGCTTATACGAGTGTCTGCAAAAGGGACGAGAGGTTTTCCATTGGGATGAGCTGAGAAAAAAATATGCCAATCAAACCGGAGACATCCGCCGCGGGGTAGGTGCTGCTTGCTTTAACTATAAAACGGGCGTATATCCCATTGCCTTGGAAACGGCAGCTGCCCGTATCGGTTTAAATCAGGACGGCAGTATTCAGATTCAAATGGGTGCAACGGAAATCGGTCAGGGTGCCGATACGGTGTTCTGCCAGATGGCCGCGGAGGTGCTGTCGCTTCCGATGGATAAGGTTTATATTTTTTCCGAACAGGATACGGAAGTCAGCCCTTATGACAGTGCCGCCTATGCTTCCCGCCAAACGTATGTCAGCGGTAAAGCCGTTAAAAAGACCGCAGAATCTCTTAAAAGAAAGATTTTGGCCTATGCAGCCGGTATGCTCAATATGAATGCCGAAGAACTCGACTTACAGCACGAAAAAATTATTGTCCGCAGTTCGGGCGAGGAAAAATTGAGCTTGCAGGATGTCGCGATGGAAAGCTGCTATAGTATGAAGAATACCGATCACCTCAGTGCGGAAGAAACCTCCCACTGCACCGATAACTGTTTTTCTTTTGGGGCAACCTTTGTCGAAATCGAGGTGGATATACGGGTCGGAAAGATCAAAGTTTTGAATATTCTGAATGTGCATGACAGCGGCCGGCTGATAAACCCGCAGCTTGCGGCAGCGCAGGTACACGGCGGTATGGGGATGGGGCTTGGAGCTGCAACAGCAGAACAAATGCTCTATGATAAAAAAGGCAAGCTGCTGAACGGCAACTTGTTGGATTATAAACTTCCTACCTCGATGGATTTACCTGATCTGCACGAACTGTTTATCGAAAATGCCGATCCCACCGGCCCCTTTGGGAATAAATCCTTAGGTGAGCCGCCGATTATTTCACAGCCGCCTGCAATCCGCAATGCAGTGCTTCATGCAACCGGAGTTGCAATCAACAAATTACCGCTTAATCCGCAACGGCTGCTCGAAGCGTTTACACAGCATGGGTTGGTGTAGGAAGGAGGTCTAATATGTACGATATTGAAACGTTTTATCAGGCACATTCGATAGCTGATGCCGTTGAGGCATTGGTACGTACCGAAAATCCGGTTATCCTTGCAGGCGGCACGGACGTGCTTATTCAAATTAGAGAAGGAAAGCTGGCCGGCAGAAATGTAGTGTCGATTTTCGGGATACCGGAATTAAAGGGCATTGAAATCGACAATGAGGGAACCATCCGTATTAAACCGCTCACAACGTTTACCGAATTGACGGAAAGCCCCATCATCCAAAAACATTTACCGATGCTGGCTTATGCAGCCGATCAGGTAGGCGGCCCGCAAATCAGGAATATGGGAACGGCCGGCGGCAATATTTCCAACGGTGTAACCAGTGCCGACACTGCCCCCAGTCAGCAGTGTTACAACTCTATTGTAGAAATTACCGGCCCCGAAGGGGTGCGCACGGTGCCTGTGCAGGAGTTTTATGTATCGGCTGCAAAGGTCGCCCTGCAAAAAGGAGAGCTCGTAACCTCATTTTTAATCAAAAAAGAGGATTACGAAGGCTTTACCGGCGACTACATCAAATACGCAATGCGCAACGCGATGGATATTGCCAATTTGAGCTGTGCTTCGTTGGTTAAAACAAAAAAAGAAAACGGAGCGCTGATTATTGAGGCTGTCCGGGTATGTTTCGGCGTTGCGGCACCGGTACCCTTGCGCTGCAAGAACGCGGAGGCTTTTTTAACGGGTAAGGTTGTCAACGATGAATTGTATGAAGGCTTGCAGGAGGTTCTTTTAACGGATATTAATCCGCGCGATTCATGGCGTGCTTCAAAAGCATTTAGAATTGCGATTGCAAAAGAGATAGCGGTGCGGTCTTTACGGAGTGCCGTTGCGCTGCAGACAGGGCTTTAAGGGAGCGAGGAGAATCATGTTAAAAATCATCACACTGAAAGTAAACGGAAGAACACACGAATTGGCGGTTGACCCCCGTGAATCGCTTGCAGATGCTTTACGGAACCGGCTGTCATTAACCAGCGTCAAAAAAGGCTGTGAGGTAGGGGAGTGCGGGGCCTGTACGGTATTGGTAGACGGTATTTCGATAGACAGCTGTATCTATCTTGCAGTATGGGCGGACGGCAAAAGTATTTTGACCGTCGAAGGCTTGCAGGGTAAAAACGGAGAGTTAAATCCGGTGCAGCAGGCCTTTATCGACGAAGCAGCCGTCCAATGCGGATTTTGTACTCCCGGGCTTATTATGACGGCGGTGGAAATTGTCGGCAGCGGGAAAAAGTATACACGTGAAGAATTACGAAAGCTGATTTCAGGGCACCTCTGCCGCTGTACCGGCTACGAAAACATCCTGCGTGCCGTAGAAAAAGCCATGTTGCAAAACCTCGGCGAAAAACAATAGTTCAAAACCGGTGGAGCAGATAGGGCTGCTCTTAAAGCAACGGCTTTTGAAACAGCCCTGTCTTTCCTTACACAATTCTAACGGCGTAAAAGCTGACTGCAAGGGAGCCGACCAACATACCGAGTGCAATACGGACGGCGAGTACAATCACAATCGTTAAAATGAGCCGTGTGCGGTACCGCATGGGCTTTGAAGAAAACATTCCCGTTGTTTTTGAGATGACAGGGTTCAAAAAACGGTCAAGGGTGTACCAAAATTGCGATGTGTTTGATGAACTGAAAATATCATACAAGAGCCGTATAATCAGAAAAATCATCAATAAATTCAGAACAAAACCCACAAATGACCATACCATCAGGATAAAGCTGATAAACAAGCCCCAGAGAGAAACCTGTCCGGTTCTAATAAAGGTTGAAAAAAATTCCGATACGATAGACAAGGTACCGAGCGCTAAGACCGGAGAAAAATCTACCATCCCGATTTGAGTAAACTTAAACCGTTTAAACCAGTTCAGATACGGATCACAGAGGCTTGCCAGAAACTGCCCAACGGGAGAGTATGTTATGGACGGAACCCAAGACATTAGTATTCTAATAAGACACAGAAATGAATAGATGCTGATAGCTTGCCTAACAGTGAATAAAAGCGAATCTAACATATACTACTCCTATAATAAACATAACTAACCGAGTTTTTTGCAAATACCCAGAAACTCTGCAAGGGATGAAACTGTACATCAGTTTTGATGGACAGGTCAAGCGCTAAATATGCTTCTTTTGATACCCAAATGGAAAAATAATTGACATATATAGAGGCTTAATGTAGCTTAAAATTGAACAAGTATTGTAGTATAATTATGAATATTGGATTTGAATGAGATAAAAATAAAGCGGAAATCAATCTCAGAAAGCATAAAGTTTCTTTTCAAGAAGCGAAAACGGTGTTTTTTGATCCAAATGCTTTATTAATTGCATATCCGGAACATTCAGATGAAGAAGATCGGTTTGTTATTATGGGAATGAGCAATAAGTTGAAGTTATTGGTTGTCTGTCATTGCTATAAGAAAAGTAAAGAAGTAATAAGAATTATTTCAGCACGCAAAGCAGACTCTCAAGAAGCTCAACAATACGGAGAAAGAGATTATGAAAGACCAGTATGATTTTTCAAACGCAATACAGAATCCATATATTGGAAAATTAAAACAGCAGATTACAATTCGTCTTGATGAACAGGTAATAGATTATTTTAAAAATCTGTCAGCAGAAACAGGAATGCCTTATAAAAATATTATTAATTATTATCTATTGGACTGTGTAAAAGAAAAGAAACATCTTGAAGTTGGGTTCACTGAATAATCACACATACTCCGCTCCCGCTTCAATCTGACTATTTTGTGTTCGAACGGGGGATGCTTTTCTCCTTACTCCCGCCACACTTGCAGTACACCGGGCTGCTTGGAAAGTTCTTCAATAAAGTCGTCGGTAGCAGGAACTTTCAGCTGAGATGACCCTTTTATCTGATAGCTGTTTTCTTCATCCGACAGATGCACAAAGATGTCGCAATTCCCCTCTGCCCCAAAAAGGAAGTCCCGTAGGGGCTGAAATTGTATGTCCGTTTCGATGAATGGGTCAAGTTCCAGATGAACTTCTTTAATAGACCTGTCTTTCAGTTCATCAATACTCACCATCGATTCTACCAAAAACGAAGGCGTATCCCGGGAGCAGTCAACCTTTCCAATCAGCCCGCAAACGGTTTCAGGCAGTATCTCGCTCCGGTTTTCTTCCCATACTTTTGAAAAAAAGGTTAAATCAATGGTGCCGGTACGGTCTTCAAAGGTTCCGAATCCCATCCATTTTCCGTTTTTGGTCTGATAGGGGCGTATACCGGTTACCATACCGACGATAGTGTATAGTTTCTCCTTTTGTGCCCGCCGGTAGTGTGCCAGCTCCAGGGTAGCTGAGCGGTCAATGGCTTTTTTATACTCATCAAGCGGATGCCCTGAAATATAAAATCCCATCAAGTCTTTTTCTATTCTTAGCTTCTCTTTTTGCGGAAAATCGCTGATATGCTCAAATACAAAGTCGGAAAATTCTTGAATACCGGTATCCTCAAACAGACTTGCCTGCCCGACGGCTGTACCCGCTTTTTTCCGTGCGCTAAAGGCCATTGCCGCCTCAAGGTTGGTGAGTAATTCGGCACGGTTTTGGCCGAGCTTATCAAAGCAGCCCGTTTGAATAAGCACCTCCAAATTTTTCTTATTGACTGTGTGTAAGTCGAGCCGGTCGAGAAAGTCGATAAATGAACGGTACGGTCCGTGCGCTGTGCGTTCCGCAACAATGTCGCGGGCTGCTTGCTCACCGACACCCTTGATACCGAGCAGGCCGAATACAATCGCTCCGTCATACACGGAAAAATATTCTTCCGAGGTATTGATGTCGGGTGCATGAAGGGAAAGTCCCATGCGTTCCGCTTCTGCAATGTATTCAGGCAGTTTATCGACGGAGGTAATTTCATTGGTAAGGTTTGCCGCCATAAATTCCGCAGGAAAGTTGGCTTTTAAATAGGCAGTTTGGTAGGCCAGTACCGAATATGCGGCGGCGTGGCTTTTATTGAACCCGTAACCGGCAAAGGGTATCAGTATTTCAAAAATACGGTCGGCATCTTGCGCCTTAAAATTATTTTTTACCGCTCCTTCAATAAACCGTGTCTTCTCTTTTTCCATGACCTCTTTTTTCTTTTTTCCCATTGCACGGCGCAGGAGATCTGCCTGCCCGAGGCTGTAGCCCCCGATACGCTGGGCTACTTGCATAACCTGTTCCTGATAGACAATGACTCCATACGTTTCAGCCAAGATACTTTCAAGACAGGGGTCGGGATACTGGATTTTTGAAGGATCGAATTTTGATTCGATGAATTGGTCGATATAAGCCATCGGTCCCGGGCGGTACAGGGCATTTAAGGCGATGAGGTCTTCGATTTTATCCGGCTTTGCGCGTTTGAGAATGTTCTGCATTCCCTGACTTTCAAACTGAAAAACGGCTGCCGATTTGCCTTCTCCGAGCATCTTAAAGGTTGCTGCGTCCCGCTCGTCAATCGTGTCGATGGAAAATTGCGTATATGCACCGCCCCGTTTTTTGATGAGGTCTTCCGTATGCTTGATCAGAGTCAAGGTTTTTAGTCCCAAGAAGTCCATCTTCACAAGGCCGCAATCTTCTATTAGATCCATTGTAAACTGTGTTGCGGTTTTTCCGGTTTTAGAATCTTTATACAGGGGCACATAGTCGGTCAGCTGAGTCTTACCGATAACGATGCCTGCGGCGTGGAGACTGCTGTTGCGGTTCAAGTCTTCAAGTTTTTCCGCAATCGAAAAGAGTTCCGTATAGCGGGGATCGCTGCGCATTTCGGCAAGTTCAGGAATTTCTGCAAAGGCTTTTTCAAATGTGAGCTTTGGATCGGCAGGCATCATTTTTGTGATGGCATTGACTTCGCTCAATGGTATTTCCAAGACCCGTCCGACATCTTTAATGGCTGCTTTCGGCTTCAAGGTTCCGAAGGTGATAATCTGTCCGACGCTTTCATCACCGTATTTGCGGCGTACATAGTCAATCACCTCCTGGCGCCGCTCGAAGCAGAAGTCCACATCGAAGTCCGGCATGGAAACACGTTCGGGGTTTAAAAAACGTTCAAACAGCAGATTGTATTTGAGCGGGTCTATGTCGGTGATACGGAGGGCATATGCAACAATCGAACCTGCTCCTGATCCGCGCCCCGGCCCGACAGGGATGCCGTGTTCTTTTGCCCAGTTGATAAAATCCCATACAATAAGAAAATATCCGACAAAATCCATCTTCATAATGACGCCGAGTTCATATTCTGCCCGTTTTTGTATCTCATCGGTGATGGGATTATAGCGTTTTTTTAGTCCCTCATTTACAAGATGGGTAATGTAGTCTTCTTTTGCGGCAAAACCTTCGGGAATTTGATACACGGGTAAGAGAGCTCCCGGCTGCGGAATGTCAAAACTGCACCGGTCGGCAATGCGGCTGGTATTCGTCATCATTTCAGGATAGCCGGGGAAAAGTGCCGCCATTTCTTCCGCCGATTTAAGATAGAACTGATCCGTTTCAAACTTCATGCGGTTGGTGTCAGTACGGTTTTTTTTCATCCCGATACAAAGAAGTATATCTTGAGCGGTTGCATCTTTTTGCTCCGCATAGTGTGCATCGTTAGTAAGTACCATTGGTACACCGAGCCTGCGGGCGATGTCGATGAGCAGCGGTGCTGCCTTGTTTTCGTCTGCCAAGCCGTGGCTTTGCAGTTCTATAAAGTAGTTATCTGCCCCGAATATTGTGCGGTAGCGGCGTACCAGCTGTTCGGCTTCCGCAGTCTTCCCTTGGAGCAGCAGCTGCGGTAATTCACCTGCAAGACAGGCGGAAAGGCAGATCAAGCCTTCAGAATACTGCGTCAACAGATCTTCGTCAATGCGCGGCTTATAGTACATTCCTTCGGTGTAGCCTTTGGAGCACAACACCATCAAATTGCGGTAGCCTCTTTCGGTTTCCGCCAGCAATATAAGGTGAAAATATTTACGGGTTCCGGTATTTTCGGGTTTGCTGAAACGGCTGCCGTTTGCAACATATACTTCGCAGCCGATAATCGGTTTTATATCCTGTGCCTTGCATTCCCGGAAAAAGCGTAAGGCGCCGAACATATTACCGTGATCGGTAATAGCGAGTGCTTTTTGATTCAACGCCTTTGCGGT
Source organism: Treponema sp. (assembly GCA_038397965.1). GTDB lineage: Bacteria > Spirochaetota > Spirochaetia > Treponematales > Treponemataceae > Treponema. Next base: position 137,291 of record JARGFA010000011.1, on the reverse strand, counting down.
TGCAACCAGTTTTTTTATTGATGAAGCCCCGTCCAGTAGCGAATAATCGGAATGAACGTGCAAATGTACAAAATCGTCAGACATAGTGTCTGCGACTATAACAAAAAAATACGGTTATGATAAGGGTGATATTCTTGTATAGGAAAAAAACGGTTTACTCTTATCTTGTGTCGTTTGCTTCACAAAGAGTACAGAGTGTGTTAGAATAGATAAAATACGCAATAAAAAATATGACCGGTATAAAACCGCCAAGAGCGGAGACGGTACTAATCAGAAGGGAGAACGCTATGAAAGAAATACCGCTTTCGGAAGCTGTCGGACATATCCTCTGCCACGATCTTACGCAGATTATTGTCGGGGTATCAAAGGATGCCCGTTTTAGGAAGGGGCATATCGTTACGGAAGATGATATCCCGGTGCTTCGGTCGATGGGGAAGGAGCATCTGTTTGTATGGGAAAAAACGGAGAGTATGCTGCATGAAGACGAAGGAGCGGAAATCCTTGCTGCCGCAGCAATGGGAGCAAACCTTGAAAAAACTGCCCCCAAAGAAGGCAAAATTGAGCTAAAAGCTCTTATTGACGGTATGCTCAAGATAGATACCGAACGGCTTTTTCACATTAATAAACTCGGTGAGGTAATGATTGCAACCCAACGGAATCATATACCGGTGAAGAAAGGTCAAGCGGTAGCCGGTATGCGGGTTATCCCCCTCCTTATTGCTAAAGAAAAAGCCGCACAAGTTACCGCCATTGCCGATTCTTCCAATCCGCTTATCGCTATTATTCCTTATCAAATAAAAACCTGTACCATTTTAGTTACCGGTAATGAAATTCTAACCGGCATTATCGAAGACACCTTTGCGCCGGTAGTGCAGGCAAAACTTGCAGATTACGGTGTTGAAACACTTAATATTATAAAAACAGGTGATGACGTGCAAACCATTACTGCGGAAATTCAAAAAGCGGTAGCGGCCGGAAGTGAAATGGTGCTTTGTACCGGCGGTATGAGCGTTGACCCCGATGATAAAACACCGGCGGCAATCCGTGCTAGCGGAGCACAGATTGTCAGTTACGGTGCTCCAGTATTACCGGGGGCTATGATGCTCCTTGCCTATCTCGGTGAGGTGCCGGTTTGCGGACTGCCGGGCTGTGTTATGTATGCAAAACGAACCGTGTTCGACAGGCTCTTACCCCGGATTCTCGCACGGGAGCCTATTACGGTTGATGATATTGCCTTGTTGGGAGAAGGCGGTCTATGTCCGTAATGGAAGGTGTCCCGTACCGGGCGGCGGTTATCTGTGCTTCAGACCGGAGTTTTCAAGGATTACGCGAAGACAAGAGCAGCATAATAATAGAAGAGATTCTGACGCAAGCGGGATATGTCCTTACTGCAAAACAGATTTTACCCGATGAGCAGCAGTGCTTGGCTGATGCGATGCGCGTACTTGCCGATGAGGGCAGTGCCGACTTGATTATCACGACAGGCGGTACCGGTCTTTCCCCGCGGGATGTAACACCCGAAGCAACCGCTTCGATCATTGACCGTTCCGTACCCGGAATACCTGAGGCGATGCGCGCCGAAAGTATGAAAATAACCCCGCTTGGAATGCTTTCCCGCGGTATAGCAGGTACACGGAAAAAAACACTTATTATTAACCTGCCTGGAAGTCCTAAAGCAGTACGGGAAGTTCTGCCCGGTATTCTTCCTGCCTTAGAACATGGATTGAGGATGCTTACCGGCGGTACACAGGATTGTGCTGCCGGTGCAGATATTTGACCTGTTCGATAGCTTTGTTGCCGGACAGGTTTATTCTAATGAAAGAGGTATAAGTATGAAAAAAACAGTTGCAGCGCTGCTGATCGGCAGTATGGTATTTGCTCCGCTTTGTGCAGGGGGCGGTAAAGAGCAGCCGATGACTGATCAAGCGATGATGAAGGAAAAGACGGAAATTTTAGTTTCCGCTGCGGCAAGTTTAACAAATTGCGTAAAAGAACTTGCGGATATGTATACGGCTCAAAATCCGCACGTAACAATTACCGCGAACTTCGGTTCATCAGGTGCCTTGCAGCAGCAAATCGAGCAGGGTGCTCCGGCGGATATTTTCTTTTCGGCAGGTATCAAACAGATGAATGCTCTGAAAGAAAAAGGATTGATGGCGGACGCTACCGTAAAAAATATTCTCGAAAATAAAGTAGTGCTTATTACGCCGAAAGGAGCGCCTGCTGTTGAGTCTTTTGAAGCATTGGCCGGTGCAGCGGTAAAGAAAATTGCAGTAGGGGAACCTAAGTCCGTTCCGGTCGGACAATACACCGAGCAGATTTTCAAATCCCTCTCTTTAAGCGGTAGCCTTGCATCTAAACTGATATTTGCAAAAGATGTCCGTGAAGTGCTTTCATGGGTGGAAACCGGTAATGTAGATGCCGGTGTTGTGTACGAAACCGATGCAAAAATCAGCAGCAATGTTGTCATTTGTGCCGCCGCTCCTAGCGGAAGCCATAAAAAAGTCATCTACCCCGTTGGCGTTGTGAAGGATAGTAAAAAACAGATGGAAGCACAAAAGTTTGTGGACTTTTTCTTCTCCGATGCGGCAAAAGCGGTCTTTGCCCGGTACGGTTTTACCGTTATCTAATCTGAAAAGGTATGTTTGATTACGCACCGCTTTTTATTTCACTGCGTGCCGCCCTCCTTTCAAGTATTTTTGTGTTCATATTAGGAACGGCGGCTGCGCGTCTTTGCTTGAACATACGGGGTAAACTCCTCGTCTTCTTAGATGTGCTGTTTACCCTGCCGATGGTGCTTCCGCCGACGGTGCTGGGCTTTTTTCTTTTGGTGCTGTTCGGCAGGAACAGCGTACTCGGCAGTCTGCTTGCAAAAGCGGGTATTTCACTGATATTTTCGTGGCAAGCAACGGTTATTGCTTCGGTGGTAGTAGCTTTCCCCCTGATGTATAAAGGTGCGAAGGGCGCATTGGAGCAGGTTAATGAGGATCATGTTTGGGCGGCGCGCACACTCGGCATGAGTGAAACGGCGGTATTTATCCGTATCATGCTGCCGGAAGCCTGGCCGGGTATTCTTGCAGGGCTTGCGCTCAGTTTTGCCCGCTCGCTTGGCGAGTTTGGAGCCACGCTGATGATTGCAGGAAATATCCCGGGCAAAACGCAAACGATCCCGATGGCAATTTACTTTGCGACAGCCGGCGGCGATATGCAGACTGCATGGGTATGGGTTGGTGTGATTACCGCGGTTTCATGCATTGCTCTTTTCAGTATGAGTATGCTTTCAAGGGAAAAGCAGGTATGAAATTAGAAGTTGCAATTACCAAAAAATTAAAGGATTTTACCCTTGAGGCCTCTTTCTCGGTAGCGCAGGGGGAAATTGCCGGACTGCTGGGAGAATCCGGCTGCGGAAAATCAATGACCCTAAAATCGATTGCCGGTATTGTGCAGCCTGATTCGGGAAAGATTGTCTTAAACGGCCGCACTCTCTTTGATTCTGAGCGGAGAATCAATTTGCCTGCACGGGAACGGAATGCCGGTTATATGTTTCAGTCCTATGCACTTTTTCCCTATATGACGGTATTGGATAATGTATGCTGCGGGATAAAAGAGCGCAACGGAAAAAAAGAACGGGCGGCTCATTTTCTTGATATGCTGCATATTAGTGCCTTTGCATCCCGCTATCCCGGGCAGCTTTCAGGCGGACAACAGCAGCGGGTTGCGCTTGCACGTCTTCTTGCCGCCTCTCCCTCTCTTATCATGCTGGACGAACCCTTTTCCGCCCTTGATAACGGGCTAAAAGATTCCCTGCATGATGAATTAAAATCCACTCTTCAGCAGGCTGCCTGTCCGGTTTTGTTTGTATCACATAATAAAGACGAGGTAGAACGTTACTGCACCCGCTCACTTTTTATAAAAGGCGGATGCGTACAAGTATAATTATGGAAAAAATATTTGATTCGGTTCAGGAATTAGATCGGCGGGCAGAGGAAGCCTTTAATTTAAAACATGGAGTTCTGATGGAGCAGGCTGCCCGCGGTATTGCGGAACATATCCGCCGGTATCTCAACAGCGAGCGCTTCCGGAAGGAGCGTGTTCGCCGCACGGACGGATTGCCTGTTGTGCAGATTGTTTGCGGTTCCGGCGATAACGGCGGCGACGGCTTTGCGCTTGCACGGATGCTTACCGATTTTTGTACGGTACGTACCGTTTCGGTAAAAGAACCTAAATCTCCCTTGTGCAAGCTGCAACGAGAGCGGCTTGAGCTGCTCGGTATACCGGTGTATACCGAAATTGCCGACACCTGTGATGTTTTAGTCGATGCCGTATTGGGTACCGGCTTGCAAGGGATATTAAACGAGGCCTTATGTGCCGTGATTGAACAGCTCAATGCCGTTCATGCGTATAAAATTGCCTGTGATATTCCCAGCGGGTTGAACGGCTGGGGTATACCGTCGCCGCAGGCTTTTTGTGCCGATGCAACCTGTACAATGGGCGCGCTTAAAACAGCCTTGTACGCCGATGCTGCAAAAGACTGTACCGGTACGATACACCTTATAAACCTCGGTCTTCCGCGTGTACAGTACGAGGGAGAAACGGAAACTTTCCTCTTGACGGAAGCTGATATGCGGCTGCCGCACCGGACAGTGCAAAACACCCATAAAATGAGCTACGGGCATTGCTTCTTTTTTTGCGGCGAAAAAACCGGTGCCTGTGTGTTAGCTGCTACCGCTGCACTCCGTTTCGGTACAGGATTGGTAACTGTTTACGGAGAAACGATTTCATCTGCTCCGCCCGATTTCATGTATTCGGCACAGATGCCCGAAAACATTTCTGCGGTGTCTATTGGGTCGGGATTAGGACGCTCGGCTGCGCAGCAGGAAAAAGCTGTTGAATTTTTGCAAAATACGGCTGTGCAGGCAAAACCGCTGATTCTTGATGCCGACATCTTACATAATGACAAACTGCCGGTGTTGCTGCCTCGATTTAAGCAGCCTGTTTTAACGCCGCATCCTAAGGAGTTTCACAGCCTTTTGCTGAACAGCGGGCTGGCACAGCCGTCAGTATCCGAAATACAGGAACGGCGTTTTTTTTATCTCAGGCTCTTTTGCACGGCCTTTCCTCATGCGGTAGTGCTTTTAAAAGGTGCCTATCCGCTCATCGGCTGCGGCAGCCGTATTTTTGTTAATCCGTGCGGCACCAATGCCCTCGCTAAAGCAGGCACCGGAGATGTACTGACCGGCATGATTACTGCCTTAGCAGCTCAAGGTTATTCACCGTTAGATGCCGCTTGTACTGCAAGTTTGGCTCATGCAAAGGCAGCAGCCGGTTCCGGTTACGGACTGCTTGCAAGCGATCTCACCTGCCGAATAGCGGATTTGATATAAACAAGCGGAAGATGCGGGATTACGGGGTTTTTTAGAATATCTTAAAACGGGAAGGATCGCCAAAATTTTAGATAAAAGTAATTTTTAAGCTGACTCATCTGCAATTTTTATGCTATAGTTATATATATGCATGAATCTCAATTATCAGCCGACTTGACTGTTCAAGCAAAGCAATTTTTACAAAAGACGTCCTTTTTTTCCGGATGGACGGATGAAGAACTTGATGAAATTATGCTGCATAGCCAATGTGTTGATTTTGAAGACGGCAGCACTATTTTTACTCCTGAAGAAAACGGTTCACGGATTTATTTGCTGTTAAACGGCAGTGTGGAAATTTTTTCACCTGATAAAAAAACAATACTAGCCGAATTTGTTGCCGGAGAGCTTTTCGGTGAAATTGCTCTGTTGACACGGAAACCGCATGAAGCTTTTGCGACGGCGCATAAGCAGGCGCGTCTTTTAGAGTTTCCCAAAGGCGGATTACCGCTTGAAACAGTGTTTGGGGAGCATCCGCGGATTCTTGCGCATTTATTCCGTTCGCTATTAATTTTTACTGCACAGCGGACCCGGGCCGCCAATACCCTTATCAAAGAAAATTCTCCGGTTGTACGTGAATTACGCAATCAGGTATATAGCGATAAACTGTCCGGGCTTTTTAACCGTACCTATTTGGAAGAAGCTTTCGCTGAATTCTGCAAAGAGCCGTTTGCCCTTATTATGATGAAGCCCGATAATTTTAAACAGATTAACGACACCTTCGGCCATGAAGCAGGCGATACGGCACTTGTATTTATTGCACGGCATTTAAAAAAGACCTTTTCCGATCAAATTTTATTCCGATATGAAGGCAATGAATTTGCGGTACTTTCTCATACTCATGCAGACCGTGCAGCAGCTCATTCCTTTGCGCAAACAATAAAAAAAGAGTTGGAAACTTTGGATATTTCCCAACTATTTGACGGAAAACAAATCTTTTTAAGTATGAGCCTCGGTATTGTGCTCTTCCCCGAACACGGCAAAACTTATGCCGATATTGTAACGGTATGTTCCGGTATACCGCTTACCGGCAGACAGCGCGGCGGTTCATTGATCTTATTTCCGGAGGAACTCTAATGCTTGAAGTAAAACAGCGGTGGTTTGAAGTTTTACAAAAGACCTCGATATTTTCACATCTGACGGCAGAGCAAATGGCTGCCGTATTATCTTCACTCTTTTACTGTGAAGTTGAAGAAGGGCAGACCTTGGTCTATGACGGGGAAATAGGTTCCGAGCTTTTCATTATAGTAGAAGGAAGCGTATCAATTTCGGTAAAATCGGGAGATGAAAATATTGAACTGGGACGGCTCCGGTCAGGTGATTTCTTTGGCGAAATGTCCTTGCTGGAACAAACAGCCCGTTCTGCAACCTGCACTGCATTGGAGAATACGGCCTGCTTTATGCTGAAAGCGCGGGATTTTTCTCAGATTATTGTAAACTATCCCGATATTGCCGTTTCCATCTTACAGCAGATGCTTGCCAGTACCGTTTCGCGGCTCCTTAAAACCAATAGTTTTTTAACACAGGTCATTCAGTGGGGTAATGACGCTAAAAAGCGTGCTATTACCGATCCCTTTACAGGACTCTTTAACCGCCGCTACCTTGATGACAATATCGAAAATCTTATCCGCAGTCATACGGAAACAACCGGTATCAGTTTTGCTATGGTCGATATTGATCACTTCGGCACGTTGAATAAAAAATACGGCAGTGTCTTTTGCGACAATATCTTGCTTGCTATTACCGAAGTGTTTAAAGCAAAATTTGAACATCAAGATACGCTGATCCGGTACGGCGGTGATGAATTTTGCTTTATCATCAGCGGAGATTTTGAACGGGCAAAAAATAATTGCCGCAGCGTGTGTGAAGCGGTTCATGCCCTGCGCTTTGCCGAGTATCCCGACTTAGCGGTTTCCTGCTCTATCGGATTGGTGCCTTGTGCCCATAACGATACTGCACAAGAGATTTTAAAGCGATCGGACGAAGTGCTTTATAGTGCAAAAGAACAGGGGCGGAACCGCGTGTGTACTCCCTAGTCATCGGCAGGATTTTGTGGATAATAGCGGCATGATTTCTCTTATAAAATTATTCTGCACCGGTATCTTTATCGGTGCAGCCAATGTTGTTCCGGGGGTATCAGGCGGAACTATCGCTGTAATCTGTAATGTTTACGATAAGCTGATTATCCTCAGCTCGCTTCAATTCCGGCAGATTAAAGCGCAATGGAAAGAATTGGGGTGCCTTGCGTTCGGTTTGGGTGCCGGTATTGTGCTGTTTGCCAAGCTCATTACGTTCTTGTTCTCCGCCTACCCCGCACAGATTAATTTCTTTTTTATCGGCGTGATTGTGGGCAGTATTCCGTTTCTGTACAAAAAAGTACAAACTGCCGTTTTGGGGGCCGGCAGCGGAACACGGTTTTCGGCCGGGTCTATCGTAGCGGCGGTGTGCGGTCTTGCAGGCCTTGCACTGATGCTCGGTATGTTTTTTTTACAGCGCCGCGGAATATCGGCCGCCGTTGCTGTAACCGCTTTCACTCCCGCTTTTGCAGTAAAGTTGATTGCAGCCGGTGCGATTGCTGCCTGCGCAATGCTTATTCCCGGTATTTCGGGTTCTTTTGTGCTGCTGGTACTGGGGGCATATCAAACGGTCTTGCAGGCGGTTTCCGATTTCAATATCCCGCTGCTTATTCCCATCGGTATCGGTGTTGCGGCCGGCCTTGTACTGAGTGCCCGGCTTATTGACTTTTTATTGAAACGGTTTCCGGCACCGGTATACGGTTTTATTCTCGGTTTAGTTGCGGGTTCTGTAGTGTATCTGTATCCGCAGGTATGTCAGCCCTTTACCCTGCGGCTTATATCTGCGGCACTGCTCTTCGGCGGCTATAGTCTCGTTTCTTTTTTTTCAAAGCAAGAAAACGGAGCATAATGGATTATTCGTTTTTGACATGATAAAACACCCCGTATACGGTGCGAATCGGTAGGGGTATATGAAGATGTATGAGAGGGAGGCTTGTATGTTTAATTATGAAAAAGTAACAGCGGAAGCTATGGATAAAATTATTGCGCCTTTTTCCGCCTTTGCCGAACACGGTGTTTTGGTAACTGCCGGACACGGTACCGGATCGGGTGAATGGAACACGATGACTGCCGCATGGGCGCTTGCGGGGTATTTGTGGAACCGCCCTATGGCAGCATTATTTATCCGTCCTCAACGGTATACGGCTGAATTTGCCGAGGAAGAAGACTATCTCAGTGTATCTTTTCTTAATACAGCCGATGCAAAAATGTGTGAAGCTTTGAAAATTTGCGGTACTGTGTCCGGCAGGGATACCGATAAAGCAGTTCAAGCAGGTCTCACACCGGTTATGCACGATAATACCGTTGTCGGTTTTGAAGAAGCGGTGCTGACGGTTTCATGCCGGAAGCTCTACCGCAGTCAATTTGATACGGATTTATTTTTAGACCCGCAGGTGATTATCGACTGTTATCCTAAGAAAGATTTTCACTATGTGTATTTTTGTGAAATCCGCGATGCTTATATAAAGAAAGTGTAAGACTGCTTTCATAGCACAATTTTATGATACTGATTATTACCAACAATCCTAAAACCGCCGATTTTGTTACAAACCATTATCCGGCGGAAACATTATCCGGTATCCGGTTGCTTTTTTGTCCTTTGCGGGAGGCTGTGTATACACAGGTACGCAGCTATATTCACCGGAACTGGCGCTTATTAAATCATGCGATGTACGGTAATATTCAGCTGCACAAACAGCCCTACCGAAGTATGCTGCTTACCGAAAGCGTAGGGCTTGATATCGTTTCTTTACAGCTTTGGGAACAGGCAATGGAGCGGGTGAGCCGCAGCAGCATACCGCCTTATGCAGACCACGTATTGGAAGACTTTCAGGAATTGGATTTTATGCTATTTAAAAACACGCTGACTGAACAGCCGGCTTAAAAAATAAGCTGCCGTAGCATCAAGTATCGGCAGCTTTGCTGGTTGTGAGCCGGCTGACTCTATATAAAAATAAGTGTGAATGTAAAAAGGCGCCGATCAGAATCGAACTGATGAATGAAGGTTTTGCAGACCTCTCCCTTACCACTTGGGCACGGCGCCGATAACGCAATAACTATATCACAACCCGATGTCTTATGCAAGAGGTTTTTTGCTTTTTCAAAGGTTTGCCTGCGGTATTTTTGCCGTTTTATGGTGTATTGTGATATAATATGTTATACTTAATCTGTAAGCTGTGTTTGCTGTAACAAGCGTTTGTGTTTGTCAGAGCTCCGGCTTTCATGTACCTTTTTTGGAGGAAATCCTATGGCCGAAGAATTCAGCTATGAAATTACTGAAAAACATGGTGTGCTTTCTACATCTAAGAGCGGTTGGACAATGGAGTTAAATTCAGTATCGTGGAACGGACGCAGTCCAAAATTCGATATCCGCAGCTGGTCTCCCGATCATGAAAAGATGGGAAAGGGTATTACACTCAGTGCGGAGGAAGCAGCAGCCTTAAAAACGGTACTGAACGCTATGCAGCTTTAAATCCTGCTATACATGAAACAAACGGCGGGGAGAATGTACCGAAACTAACCAGCTTTTGGTGTACTTCAAAGGAAAGTCAATCGCTTGAAGTATTGAACACTGCGGTTATTTCGTACCGCTTCCTGCCGTAAACTCGTTTAATTTCCTCTTTTAAAAAAAGACAAAATCCGCTATACTCGCCCGCATGGAATTAACTCAAGAATTTATTGACGGCCTTGCAGTAAATGAGGTCGAAATTATGAAAAAGATTGCGGAGGAGCTGAACATCAGAATGCAGCAGGTTTCCGCGGTTATCACCTTGGTAAACGAAGGCTGTACCATTCCTTTTATTTCACGGTACCGCAAAGAAATGCACGGGTCGCTCGATGAGGTGCAAGTCCGTGATTCGGATAAGCTGTTTAAATCGTATCTCAATTTGGAAACGCGGCGGCTTGAAATTGTGCGCGGTGTTTTTGCAACGGGAAAACTGACTGAATTACTGTATGAAAATATTATGAAGGCGGCAAGCCTGACCGAACTTGAAGATATTTGGGCTCCCTTTAAAAAGAAGAAAAAAACGCGCGGTATGCTGGCTGTGGAGCGGGGTTTGCAAGGCTTGGCCGATTTAATGAAAGAACTGGAAGAACCAGAACTGGTAAGCCGGGCGCAGGAATTTGTAAAAACCGATTGTGAAGATGAAACCTTGAATGTTCCGACTGTAGAAGACGCACTTGCCGGAGCTTCCGATATTATCGCCGAAGAAATTGCGCAAGATACCGAAAACCGTAAGGCGGTGCATGACTATTTTATGGGTACCGGCACCTTTGAGGTAAAGGGAATCGGTGATGAAGAAGCGCAGAAAACGTCCGTGTATCAGATGTACTGGGAATATTCGGAACCGCTTAACCAGATAAAACCGCACCGGATACTGGCAATTAACCGCGGCGAGCGCGAGGCGGTACTCGAAGTCAAAATCAATGTTGATGTCGATGAGGCAATTACGCGGGTGCAGAGCCGTTCGGTACAGCACAATAAGTACCACACGGAAGCGATTGCAGACGGTATTGTCCGCCTTTTAAGCCCAGCGGTTTTACGCGAAATCCGCAGTAATTTGGGTGAAGATGCCGACATCCACGGCATTACCGTGTTCAGCGAAAACTTAAAACACTTACTTATGACCCAGCCCATTAAGGGCACCCGCGTACTGGGGGTAGACCCGGGTATCCGCACGGGAACCAAATGCGCCGCCCTTGATGAAACCGGTAAGTACCTCGGCTCCTTTGTGATCTATCAGCACAAAGCGGAAGAAGCAAAGGCAGCTGTGCTCAAGGCGGTAAAAGACTATGCCGTACAGCTTATCGCAGTCGGTAACGGTACTGGCTCCCATGAAGTGCAGGAAATTGTTTCGGATGTGATTAAAACACACTGTCCCGATGTGCTTTTCACGGTGGTAGATGAAGACGGCGCTTCCGTGTATTCCGCCGGTGATGTCGCCCGTGAGGAATTTCCCGATCTTGACTTAACCATCCGCGGGGCAATTTCCATCGGGCGGCGGCTGCAAGACCCGCTAGCCGAACTGGTTAAAATCGATCCGAAGTCCATCGGGGTCGGCCTCTATCAGCATGATTTAAACCAAAAGAAGCTGTCTGAGGAACTCGATACGGTAGTCGGTTCAGTGGTGAATAATGTCGGGGTCAATTTGAACACTGCAAGTGCCTCGCTGTTAAAGTATGTTTCGGGGATCAGCAGCGGCTTGGCAAAGAAAATCGTCAGCCACCGCGAAAAATCGGGCATCTTTACCGACCGCTCACAGCTCCGTGAGGTCAGCGGTATGGGGCCGAAAACTTTCGAGCAGTGTGCGGGCTTTTTAAAAATCCCTGAAAGTGCCAATCCGCTGGATAATTCGTGGGTACACCCCGAAAACTATCCCGCTGCCGAGGTTATTTATCAGATTGTACGCAAAAACGAGCCGGTTACCAATGCGGTAAAAGCCGAGCTGCAAGAAAAGTATCAGCTGGGGGAACAAACCGTCAGCGATATTATCGAAGAATTGAAAAAGCCCAACCGCGACCCGCGTGAAGACTGCCCTAAGCCGATTATGCAGCAGGGTGTCTTACTCTTTGAAGACTTAAAACTCGGTATGACGGTAAAGGGAAAGATTAAGAACGTCGTTGATTTCGGGGCTTTTGTGGATTTAGGAATCAAGGAAACTGCCTTGCTGCACATCTCCGAAATGAGCGACAGCTTTGTTTCCGATCCGCTTGAAGCGGTAAAGGTCGGCGATATTGTCGAATGCCGGATTATTGCGCTGGATGAGGCGCGCCGCCGGATTTCGTTAAGCCGGAAAAGCGAGAGCGGAGTGCAGGGAAAACTGACCGCCAAACAAAAAGCGGAGGTTAAAAAAATCACCGTAAAAACTAAGGATGGGAAAACCGTTGCGGTTAAAACCTCCGGCGGCGCTCCGGCACTGCAAGGTGAAAAACAGTTGACTACCCGCGGAGAACGCCGGCCTACCGTCCGATCCAGCCGGGCTCTTGCAGAAACCCGCCCCCGCCGCGATGATGACGGTACAAAGTACAATCCCTTTGCCGCGTTCTTTAATAAGTAAAAGACAAAAAACTGCCGGTTTTTTGCCGTTTTTGCAGGGGTGTTTTATATAGTAGTTACAAGATGAAAGAGACCGTACCGCTTACAAAAGCATTACGGTCTTTTTTTTGAGGAGGCTGCTATGCATAATTTGAATTCTTTGATTATCGAAGGGAATGTAGTGCGTGATCCTATCGTAAAAGCTACACCCAGAGGAACACCCCTGTGTCTTTTTTCGATTGCATCAAACCGTTTTTTCCGACAGGATGATAAAACGGCACAGGAAACATCATTTTTTGATGTTGAAACATGGTCGCGTTTAGCTGAGCTTTGCGGAGAAAATTGTACGAAGGGACGCGGTGTACGGGTTGTCGGGCGTTTAAAGCAAGACCGTTGGACAGGCAGCGACGGAAAGCAGTACAGCAAGATTAAGGTAGTTGCAGAGCACGTCGAATTTAAACCCCGTTTTAAGAACGGCAAACCTCCTGCTGATGCATTTAGCGATATGGCTGAGCTACAAAAATCGGAAGCAGAAACCGAAGATGTTCCGGCCTTTTAAGAAACAGCTGATTATTTCTGAATTGACACGGGAATAATCGGCAAAAAGAGGCAGTGTGTCCCGGATGATGATTGTTTTTGAGACACCTGCCTCGTGTACTATCAGCATATTTACCCGTAGAAAATAAAACCGAAGCTGAACGCTTGTTTCAGTATTTAGCGAGTACAGAAACGATCCCGTTTATTTTCTGCAATCCGCTCTTATTTTCCGGTACGCAAGGCCTCTGCCGGTATCATGTTAGCAGCTCGGGAGGCGGAACCGCTAACGGTCAGCAGAGTTAAGGTCCAAATAATCGCAAATTTGAGCAGTAATGGAATAATCGGCAATAACCAGGTGAAATTTCCGTTGCTCGTAAATACCGAAAATGAGGAATCCTTGGAAATCGGGATAAATGTAATTGCCTGCATCACAATCAGCGCAAGGGCAAGACCGGTAACAGCTCCGATCAATGACAAAAACGACGCTTCGGCAAGAAAAAGGCTGCGGACGCTGCGCTTCATAATACCGCAGGAGCGCATAGTACCGATTTCTCCCTTCCGTTCATGCACAATAATTTTAAAAGTATTGGATATACCGATCATTGTTATCACTAACAGCACAACCAGTACGCCGAAGCCGATTAAATTTAAGGTATTCATGAGCGTAACCATTTGCGGTGCAAAATCGTAAAAGGTTGCAACTCCGAACTTTGTTTTTTCCCATTTTCCTTCTTTGAGTTGTGTGAAAATATTACTGGCAGGATTTGAGGGGCTTATAATGCGTGCCTGTGCTCTGCTGGTTATTGGTGCTTTTTCCCCTAGGTTTGCTTCAATAGCTTGTGCAATTTGATCCTGCATATCGGGATTCTGCAAAAAGAGTGCATATACTTCAAGACATCCTGCGGGTATTTCCGTAATTTTACCGGCATAATCAAAGTTCACATAATTGGTAATACCGCCGAACGGAGAGCGGTTGACTGCAATACCTTCAACTTGCAATTCCGCAACCGTCAACTGACCGTTCAATGTTTTTGCTTCCATCAAAATAACATCGTGCAGCTTGACATTTAATTCCTCTGCAACTGATTCGGAGAGCAGTACGGCGTTCTCTTTTTTCATCGTTTCCCAGCTTCCTTCTTTAAAAAGGATGCTGTCGTGCAACAGTGCTTCTTCGTCAAACCGGCAGCCGTCAATTTGTGTTCTCAGTTCTTTACCTTCAAAAATGAGTTTACCGTCCGTTCTGAGCCGTTTTATAGTATACTGCGGTGTAATATTCAGTTCCTCTAAGGTTTTTTCGATTACTGCAACTGCTTCTTGATCAAGATACTCATTTGCAGGATCATCCGCAGCTTTATCCGCATCTTTTTGCGCACCGATAATATACACGTGTCCGCCGACTATCTTTGAAATCTCACCGGAAATGCTTTTTAAGGCTCCGCGTGTCAAACCGTCCATGCAGATGACAACAAAAAAGGTAAAAGCAATCGCGATCACCAGCAAAATGCTGCGGCGTTTTTGCCGGTTCAAGTTTCTAAATGCAATCTTTAATATATTCATAGGTCTTTCCTTATTTGTTGATAGCTTCGAGCGGGCTGATTTTTAATGCCAGCCGTACCGGATACCAGTTTGCTGCAAGCCCGGCAATAAGCATTGCTGCCATTGTTCCTATAATGGACATAAACGAAATGCTCACCCGTACTTTTTTTCCGCCGAACATTGCCGAAAGAATTTCATTTAACCGAATATCAAATGAATTGATAATGAATGCGGCAATCAGTGCCAGTACTACGCCGATGCACACACCGGTAAGAGACATAAAAAAGGATTCAGTAAAAAATATCTTACGGACAAAGCTCTTTTTTGCCCCGATTGCACGCATGGTACCGATTTCCGCATTACGCTGCATAACGGCGACTACTAACGTATTCATAATAACAATAAGCACTACTACCGAAAGAATAACCAGCATGGTGACGAGCAGTACACGGGTCGCCCCGATTGCCGTGACAAACGTGAGCATTGCTTTTTCCCAATCAACTGCAAGCGCGTTAATCCCTTCCGCTTCAAACCACTCGTTTAAAGACTGAATAACGCTTGCTGTTTGTGCCGAATCATGCAATTTTATTGCAATGTGATGCCATGCCTCGTTATCAGCAAGGTTGAGCTGATCGCGCAGCTCCGTACTGCCTAAAAGGTTATCAAAATCGGTTTTTCCCTGTGCCGTTTCTTCTGTCGAAATGAGTTCAAAGTCTTCGTCGGTACCGAATAAATCATCTTCCGATTTTTCGGTTAAGCTGAGGTCTATAGAATCGGGAATTGCTGCCGCTGTCCGTGCACCAAGCGTCATACCTGCAAGGATACGGCACGCATTAACATCTGCATACCCAATTCTGCCGATGGCAGTGTCGGGGTGTGCGTAGGTAAAAAAGCCGGTTACAATCATCTTTTGCTGGCGGCTTTTTTCCGAAAATGCTGTCATAACAACTTCATCACCGACATTGAGTGTGCGCTCATAGTATTTTTCATACTTTTGCTTTACCTCTTCCGCTACGAGAAGAAATGCAGCATCGTCTTCTGTTGGATAATGTCCTTCATACACTTTTGCGGTAGGAAATACCTTTTGATATTGCACGGGTTCTACCCCCAAAGTCTGCAAAAAAGGATACGATCCGCGGTTTTCTTCTTTTACCTTCCATGAATCGGGTAAGTCTACCGGTTTCAGCATTCCCGTTACGATAATTGACCGTGTGCGGCCGCTGATTTCAGGCATAGTATCAAGTTTTGCCTGAATTTTCCCCGCCGGCATGAGATACGGCATTTTAGGCATCTTAAAACTTACTCCGACCTTCCCTGCACCCAATAATTCAACAGAAACCCCTTTCTCTTCCGATTTTCCGGTAATCAAAATATCTCCGGAAAAATCACTGATGCAAACATCACGGGTTTGCTGCAATGCAAAATTCAATACCCCTAAACCTAAGATAACTAAAAAGGTTCCAATCCCAATAAGCGACAGTGTAATAATCATCTTTGCCTTATTCGCAAACAGATTTTTCACTGCCATCTTAAACACTGTTTTATTCATATATACTCCTTAATTCTTTCCTTACCAAGTTAGCCATACAACCGGTAAACAGACATGCGCAGCACAACATAAAAAAATACTTCTTCATTTATTTAGCTCCTAAAGCAATAGTGTCATGCCTCTTATCCTACTTTCCCAGCGGCAGCTCTTCTGAAAGCCACGTATCAGGGGTATCTTCATCAATGCCGTCATTAAATACCGCTCCGATGATGACTACTTTTTTTCCGCTCATCCGGTACGGCTCCACATATCCTTTCTCTTTTATCTGCTGGAGAGCTTCTTGCGCGGTGCCGCTGCCCATCAGTTTAAACTCGAACACATAGACTGCATCGGGAGTGTGAACAACACAATCCGCACGACCGCGGGAGCTGACGACTTCCGTTTGTGCAAATTGTCCCATCAGCGTGAATAAAATATAAAATGCAATCTGATAATCCCGCTCCCGCATCTTGCTGTTCTCTTTTGCTGCAAGACTGTACGGCAAACCCGCACATGCGGTATACATCCGCTCCATAAATGAATTGAGTTTGCCTTTACGTAAATCACGTAAAAAATTGCCAATGAACAGACCGCTTGCATCCTTTGAAATTGATGTAAAGACCGGCACCAAATTATCGAGAAAACCGTATTTAACCTCATCATTCGGAAAACCCAGCCTATACAGTCTAAACTCAGGCTCAAAGTCGGTTATCGTTAAGTAGCCGGCCTGAAACAGTATCGGAATCGGGTTTTGCATATCGGGACGGTAGTCCTGCAAGGCACTTTCAGTCATCTCCGCATCTTCCAATATTTCCCGCACATTCCCCGTCTGCTTTTGCAAAAACTGCACCAAAAAAGTCGGTGTCCCGGTAGAAAACCAGTACAGCCCTGTATCTCTTTTTGCAAAAGCATTCAGCAAGCTGAACGGATTATACAGCCCCGCCCCTTCAGGGTGAAACCGGTAACCGTCATACTGTCTTTTTAACACCGCAAGGGTTTGCTCATAACTGATCTTCCGCTCTGCTGCCAATGCGGCAATCTCCGGCTGAAAATATTCTTTCAGCTCCGCTTCCGTGATACCGCAGATTCCTGCATAGTCCTTTTCAAGTGAAATATCGCGTAAGTTGTTCAAATCGCTAAAAATACTCACCTTACTGAACTTGGTTACTCCCGTCAAAAACGCAAAGCGTAAATATTGATCGCTTGATTTAAGCACTCCATAAAAACCTTTCAGTATTTTGCGGTATTCTTCATTCAGTTCAGGATTGTCATACATGGTTTCCAAAAGCGGCTTATCGTATTCGTCTACCAGTACAACAGCTTGTTTCCCTGTCTTTTCGTAAATCGCTTTGAGCAGGTACATAAACCGCCCGTCAGGAGATTCGTCTTGCTTCTGTATTGCAAAGGAGGTTTCCCAGTCTTTTAAATGTGCATTGAGAATATCATAGAGCGCCTGCTTATCCGCATAATTTTTACCGTTAAAATCCAAGTACAAAACCGGGTATTTCTGCCATATCTCGCGTTTATCTGCCTGTGCATTCTCCAATGCTTCAAGCGCAAGCCCCGTAAACAGTTCTTTTTGACCGAGAAAATACGCCTTTAAGCTGGAAAGAAACAGGCTCTTTCCGAACCGGCGCGGACGGCTTAAAAAATACACACGGCTTTCGGTTATTAGCTTCCAGATAAATTCGGTCTTATCGACATAGATAAAATTATCATTACGCAATACTTCAAAACTTTGCACACCTATCGGCAGCTTCCGGCTAAAATTCATACAAGCACATCTCCTACCCGATCACTCAACCTGCTCGGAAACACCCCTATCGAACAGGCAAATACAATTTACGCACCTCTAAAAATTAAGATTTTCAGCGGATTCTTATTCGTATTCTCTTACCATCTTCTTAACCGCTCTCTATTTACACATTCCCCGCTGTCTTGCTATCTTCAATAACGGTTCCGTCCAATATTTTGATGCGGTGGTTGGTCATGTCAACAATCTTTGAATCGTGTGTTGAAAAGATGAACGTGGTTTTAATATCGCGGTTGACTTCTTTCATCAATTCAAGAATTTGAATACCGGTTTTGGAATCAAGGTTTGCGGTCGGCTCATCTGCAAGCACAATCTGAGGCTTGGTTACCAATGCCCGCGCTATTGCAACACGCTGCCGCTGTCCGCCCGAAAGCTCATTTGATTTATGATGTTTCCAATCGGTCAGTCCTACTTTGTCGATAAGATAGTCAATCCATTCCGTGCGTTTGGTCTTGCTGCCTTTTACTTTGCCGAACAGGAGCGGAAATTCGATATTTTCATAGACATTCAGCACCGGAATAAGGTTAAAGGACTGAAAAATAAAACCGAGATATTCATGACGCAGTACCGTCATTTTTTTATCCAGTTTATTGGGAATCTTAACTTTTTTATGCTGATTTTTTGAAAGTGATTTAAAATCTGCTTCTTGGTAGATGTTTTCGTTATTAATAATCAGTTCGCCGGAGGTCGGTGTATCAATAAGGCCTATCATATTTAAAATTGTAGACTTCCCTGAACCTGACGGTCCGGAAATCGACACAAACTCTCCCTGTTCAATCGAAAAATCAACTCCTTTGACCGCTTCAACCAGTACTTTCCCGAGAGAATAGTTTTTTTTCAGATTTCTCACTTCTACAATATTCATTATCAACACTCCTTAAACGTATATCGCAACGGAAGGAGCGTAGTGCTTCTTCCCTATACGGCCGTATAAAATTGACCTGTTCGATAACTTTGTTGCCGAGCAGGTTTAATATAGACATAATATTCACTCTATAATATCATGTCAAGTATAGTATAAAATCAAAAGATAAGAAATGATAAACATCAGGTTTAATGCGGTATATGCAGTCTGCCGTGTAGGGCATGATTTGTTTCCGGAAAAAATTGTATGATACGGCTCTGATTATGGTTGTATATGATGACAATGACAGGATTATACGCTATAATCCGTATAATATAATACAGCGTGTAGCTTTGCGTATCACAATTTCCATTATGAAAGCGTATGACTGCATAGCTGTAAATCGTGATTAGAAAGATGACCGGTAATTTCCGATTGTCTGTAACGGGAGACGTATGATGAAAAGAGCAATAGCACTGTGTGTGTTGATGTGTGCAGTTGCGGGAGCATTTACACAGGTTCCGAGTACGGAAGAAATGTACAAAATTATGGATACGGTATTTGACCGGAATAATTTTTCGGAAGATTTTACTTGTACCCTGTCGCTTATTATCGAAAAACCGAATGAGCCGAAAGAAGCTGCCCAGTATAAGCTGTTCCGCCGCGACAGCAAAGATCAAACCTGTTTGGTACAGCTTGCCCCTGAGGCCGATAAGGGTACCGGTTATTTGCAGGAAAAAGATAATTTATGGGCGTATGATCCGGTAGCACATCAGTTTACACACTCATCGCTGAAACGGAATTTAGGAAACAGCGATGCAAAAATTTCCGATGTGAATAAAAAATCGGAATTCCGATCTGCATGGGAAATTGTGAATATTGAAGAAGCAAAGCTCGGTAAATTTGCCGTATATGCGGTAACGGCAAAAGCACTTGAAAAAGACGCGAGCTATGCACAGCAAAAATATTTTGTCCGTAAAGATGAACAGCTTCTTCTGAAAATTGAAAGCTACGGTGCAAGCGGCCGGCATATGCGGACAACGCTGATCCCTAAATATGCAAAGGTCAATAATATTCCGCTGCCCGTTCACCAGATTTACATTAATGAACTGGTGAAAGGAGAAAAAACAACCCAGATTTTTCAAGATTTTGACTTGACGAACATTCCCGATGTGGTATTTACAAAGGCTTATTTGGAAAAAATCAACTAATAGCGATGGGGCTGCTCTAAAAGCAGCCGGCCTACTTAATAAGGAGAAAAAGATGAAAAAGTTTTTTTCGATAGCGATGTTAATTGGGATACTCGGTTGGGGTATAACCGCAGCTGCACAAGAGGCTGCCGCAGCGGATACCGCGAGTTTGGAAGATGAATTATTCGGCGGAGATGAGGATACGCTTGTTACTCAAGAGCAGACCCGATCGGATAATCCCGGTTCCGGGCTGAAGTTTCAGGCTGACTTAAATAAGGCGGCAGCGGCCTTGGAATCGAATAAGGTGCGCATCGGGGGAGGGCTGGATTCGTCTCTTAAATTGAATTATCTGTGGAGCGATCCATACTCCAAGAAAGCCGATTATAAAAAAGCTTTTTTTGATGCACATTCTTCATTGAAAACGCATCTGAATGCGAATCTGTTTTTTGATGCGCGTCCTTCGGAAAACCTCAAATTGTACGGAAAATTTTTATTCGGCTTTCCCTTTGAAAAGCAGCTATCGGGAGGTCTACAGGTTCCAAGTAGTATTATTCCAAGTGCACCATTCATTCCGGTTACCGTCAACGGTTCACCCAATATCAAAATTCAAGAATTGTATACGGATTTTTCTGCAAAGGATATTGCCTTTTTCCGCTTTGGTAAGCACGCTGTAAAATGGGGAACAGGGTATTTCTACAGCCCTGCTGACGTCATTAATCTTTCCCGTATCGACCCGCAAGACCCGGATGCCGAACGGGAAGGAGCGGTGTCGCTGCGGACTCATATCATCATTCCGAAAACACAGCACAATATTTGGCTTTACCTTTTACCGCCCATGCAGAAAGACGATTTTAAACCTGAATACACGGCAGGTGCTGCCAAGACTGAATTGGTGTTCGGTAACTGGGAGTGGGGAATAGGCGGCTGGTATAAATATAAGCAGGCGCCGCGTTTTATTACTACTCTGTCGGGAAGCATTGCCGGAAAGGTTGCCGTGTTTGCGGAAGGAGTATTCGCATGGGGCAGCGACTATACCTATTACAACAATGATACGGTTTTGAGCGGATATGAGCAAAAGAACAAGCCTTTTTTCCAAGCAACGGCGGGCGGTTCCTACTCAAATGCTGATACACACACCGCAGTTGCTTTGCAATATTTCTATAACGGGTTCGGCTATAAGAATACCGATGCTGCTCAGATCATTTTGCAGCAGGCAGGTATAGAACTGCAAAAGAAAAACTATATGCACCCAGTAGTAGCAAAAGCGGGAAATGTTGCTGCAATGGGTAATCTCGGCCGGCATTATATCGCTTTTACGCTTGCACAGAATAAAATCGGTACGGAAAAACTCAAAGCAAATCTCTTTCAGCAATTTGCCGTTTCGGAGCGTGAGGGCACTACCGTGTTAACCCTACGCTGGAATATTTATAAATTTGTGAGTATGAGCACAGGGCCGGCCTTCACCTATCCGCTCAGCGCAAAATCTCAGTCAAAAGGCACAATCGGCTATTCCCTGAGTTTTAAACTCGGCGGCGGCAAGTTTTAAGCAGTAGGTACACAGGTAACTAATCAACAACCCCGACGCAGAGCGCTGCCGAGGAACGGCGGGTATTAAACCCTCCGCACGAATAAAAAACGCACCTTAAGGTGCGTTTTTTATCAAGGATTCAGGGGGATTCCCCCCACAAAGCGAACCGCTTTTTGAGGCAGCCACTGTTCCGTCAGTCTGCACGAAAACAACAGTTATTTATACAGCGGCCCAAGTGTTGCACAGGCACGGTAATCGGCACCTTCCAGCTCATCGCCGAAAGCATTCCAATACTGCGGGCGGTAGACCTTTGCATCCTCAACGTTGTGCATACATACGGGTATCCGCAAAATGGAGGCCAGCGCGATCAGCTCCGCACCGATATGTCCGTATGCAATTGCTCCGTGATTTGCACCCCACTTTGCCATAACGGAATACACATCAGTGAACGCTCCCTTACCGGTCAGGCGGGGAACAAACCATGTTGTCGGCCATGTCGGGTTGGTACGCAGATCGAGTTTTGCGTTTACTTCTTCAGGAAGCGACACGGTGGTGCCTTCAGCAATTTGCAGTACCGGCCCCAATCCGTGCACTAGGTTAAGACGCGCCATAGTAACCGGCATACCGCCTTCGGTTAAGAAGTTGGAAGAATAACCGCCGCCTCTAAAGTATTCGAGGCTTGCATACCGCCACTGTGTGGCATCCAAACACTCTTTTGCTTCTTCGGGGGTAATTTCCCAGAACGGCTTCATAACGGGTTTTCCGTCTTTTTTCTGTTTTCCCGTACCGTCAAGACAGGTTGCGCCGGAGTTAATCAAGTGGATAAAGCCGTTTGCCGCATCTCCTTGGGGTTTCCATCCGGTAATCCGCTCAACCGCTTCGGGACTCCAGTAGGTTCTGACATCGGAGAAAATTGCTGCACTGTAGCCGAGCAGATGTTCAAACATCATACAAACGCCGTTCAGTGAATCGTTTTCGGTGGCTACTAAGAAGGGTTCACGGATACCGTTCCAGTCAAAGCTGGAGTTCAGCATGGCTTCAAAGAAGTCGCCGTTCGGCATAAAGTCTGTCCAGTGCCGCTGTCCTTGGAAACCTGCCAGTAAGGCATTGCGCCCCTTTGCTTCCTCAGGGAATTTTGCCTCAAGTTTCTTGTTTCCGATCATTAAATCGCGGACGATGATCATACACTTAACGCAGGTTTCCCATGTTTTATCTTTCCGCTCGCGGGAATGCTGCATCTGTTCCGGATTGTCATCCTTACCTTCCTTGCAGTGTTCTTTTGTCCATGCAAGAGCCGTTTTAAATTCTTCTTCGTCGTAGATATTTTCATTCATGCGGCGGATAAGTTCCGACATATCGACGGTTTCATTGCGCATACCGAGATAGCGCTGGAAGAAGTCTTGAGAAACGATTGAACCGGCAATACCCATCGAAACGCTTCCGATAGATAGATACGATTTACCCCGCATCCATGCAGCGGCAAGGGCTGCCCGGGCAAAAAGCAGGATTTTTTCTTTTACATCGCAGGGGATGGCTGTATCATCGGCATCTTGCACATCGCGTCCGTAAATGCCGAATGCGGGCAGTCCTTTCTGAGTATGTCCCGCAAGTACGGCTGCAAGATAGACCGCACCGGGTCGTTCCGTACCGTTAAAGCCCCACACAGCCTTGATGGTCATGGGATTCATATCCATGGTTTCGGAACCGTAGCACCAGCAGGGAGTTACCGTCAGCGTAATATCCACACCTTCCCGCTGAAATTTTTCCTCACAGGCAGCAGCTTCGCTGACACCGCCGATGGTAGAATCTACGATGACGCATTCAACCGGCATACCGTTCGGATGGCGGAGATTTCCGCTAATAAGAGCTGCTGCACTCTTTGCCATATTCATGGTTTGATCTTCAAGGCTCTCACGAACTCCCTGTTGTCGGCCGTCAATAGCCGGTCTGATACCGATTTTCGGTAAGTGCCCTTTATACCGGTTTACCGGCTCTGTTTGTTTAAACTGTGTTGACATACATCCTCCTCATAGAACTTATATCGGCTGTCTGATTAAACAGCAGCCCGGCGAAACTCTTATCATTATACGTCTTTTTTACTGCTTCTGCTTAACGGCAAACCCTCCGGAATGCGCCGTACTGTTCATCCCACAGGCGGGTATTTTCCGGCTCATACTCCGCAACCGGATATGAGGCCACGACAACCTTCCGGGCTTCCTTAATATTCCGTAAATCGCCGGAAGCGATTAGTTGCACTACGATATTACCCAATGCAGAGGCTTCCGTCGGGCCCGCTTTTACCGGCCGGCCGCAGGCGTTGGCTGCAAGACGGCAGAGATGCGTATCTTTAATACCGCCGCCGACTATATGAATGGCAGGATACCGTTTACCGGTGCACTGCTCTATTTCTTCAAGGGTTTTCCGGTACAGGAACGCGAGGCTCTGATAAATACAGTGCATAATACTCCCGACCGTTTCCGGCACTGGCTGACCTGAGTTCTTGCAGTATGTCCGTATCCGTCCAGGAATATCTCCGGGAACTCCGAATTCAGGAGCATTCGGATCAATAAATGACACAAAGGGCTGTGCCTTACACGCCTCTGTCTCAAGTTCTGCAAATGAGTAGTTTTTACCTTCCCGCTGCCACTGCCGTCTGCTCTCCTGTATCAGCCAAAGGCCGGTACAGTTTTTGAGGAAGTTTGTTTTGCCGCCGAAACCGGTTTCATTGGTAATATTAAACCGCACGGAGTCTTCCGAAATCAGCGGAGCATCCAGCTCTGTTCCGAATAATGACCATGTTCCGCAGCTGACAAAGATAAAATCATCATAATCGGCAGGAACGGCGGCAACGGCACTTTGCGTATCATGCCCGCACACGGCTGTTACCTTAACGGGGGTATCCGCAAGACCTTCGCACACCGACGGTTGCAATACGCCGATTTCGGTGCCGGAAGGAATAATAGGGGTGAGAATGCGGGCGGGCAGTCCCAGCGTACCGATAATGTCTTCCGACCATGTTTGAGTGCCGGCATCGAGTAGCTGTGTCGTAGAAGCGATGGAACATTCTGTCCGCTTTTCACCGGTTAAAAAATAATTGAAAAGATCCGGCATACAGAGCATTGTTTCAGCACCTTCAAGCAGATACGGCCGCTGTTCTTTTACCGCATAGAGCTGGAACACCGTATTAAGCGGCATCAGCTGTACACCGGTAATACGGTACAACCGTTCGGCACTGATTTTCTGTAAAGCACGGGGAAAACTTGTTTCAGTCCGTACATCACGGTAGTGAACGGGTGCTTCAATGAGCGAGCCGTCTTTCCGCAGCAAGCCGAAGTCTACCCCCCATGTGTCAATCCCGATACTTGAAAGAGCCGCTTCCTGCTGCGCTTTCAGAATCCCTTGTGTAATTTCGAAAAACAAACGGTGAAAATCCCAGTAGAGCACTCCGTTCAGCATAACAGGATCATTTGAAAAGCGGCGGCTTTCCTGCATCGTAATGCGGCTGCCGTCAAAGCTGCCTAAGAAAGCACGCCCGCTTGAAGCACCGAAATCAAGTGCCAATACAACTTTATTACCGGATATCATACGCTTTCGGCCTCTTAACGCAGCTATTTTTCTTCTCGATAATGTTTATACCCCGGATGCCGGCCTGTTACCTTATAGTCAGCCCGCATTCTGCATAAACGTTCAATGTTTTCAGGGGAAATTTCCTTTTCACCGCCAAGGATGGCGGCATTTATACTGATCTTTGCCCATAATTCCAGTGTTTCCATACGGTAGTAGGCAGTCATAACATCACAGCCTACCGCTAATGCTCCATGGTTTGCAAGCAGCATGACATCGTGCTCTTGCAGATAGGGAGCAATGGCTTCCGGAACTTCAAGGGTTGAAGGCGTTGCATACGGAGTTACCGGTACCGATCCGATTGTAACAACGGATTCAATCATTGAGTAGCGGTCCATGTGCACATGAGCAACGGCAAAACCTGTTGCAGCAGGAGGATGGGCGTGTACAACAGCACCGATGTCATCGCGCTCTTCGTAACAGCGGAAGTGCATTTTAATTTCGGAAGAAGGTCTATACCCTTCTGCTCCTTCGATAATAGTACCGTCTTTGGATACAATCAGCAACTTTTCGGGTGTAATAAAACTTTTGCTAATCCCTGTCGGGGTTACCAAAAAGGTACCGTTGTCAAGTTTAACGGACACGTTACCGTCATTGGCTGCAACCCAGCCCAACTGCCACATTTTATGGCAAATATCACATACTTGGTTTTTCAGTTCACTCACATTCATTTTGTAACCTCTTATGTTGTAAGTATAACACAGTCTCTGTTGCTGTCAATTTCCATCACAAGATTAACAAAAATTTTGAATAATGCTGCTATTTAAAGATAAAACCGTTTGTGAATTATGTACTCGTATGGCGGTATGGCTGCCCCGTACCGCCTGAGAGTGTACCTTTCATATGGGGTTAGCTGATAAGCGGAAGCCCCATATGTATTTCATCACGGTAGGTACCGTCTTTCAGCTTATAGGCTCTGGGAATACGTCCCCATTCGGTAAAGCCGAACTGCCGGTACAAGCCCAGTGCCCGTGTATTATCGGAAAATACCCCCAGCTCTACCTGCTCCATACCGCAGTTTTTTGCAAAAGCCAGTACCTCAGACATAAGCAGCCTGCCGATACCTAAAGTCCAAAAGGCTTTTTTTACTGAAATACCAAAACTCCCGCGGTGCTGTGTCTTTAAGAGGCCGGCAGCAGGTGTAATTCCGCAGTTTCCGGCAATACACCCGTCTATAACCGCAAGCAGCAAAAGCTTATTGGGGTGTTCCTTCCATTCCTGTATAATAGTTTCTTCTTCCTCTTGTGTATACGTAACTTCTTCCGGATAACGCAGCAGAAAATACGTTTCTTCATTTACGGCACGCAGGAAGTCAAGGAGTTCAGGAGCGTCCGAAACAGCCGCACTCCGAAGGGTACATACACGGCCGCCGTTCAGGCGAAATTCTTTTGCTTGATAGATCATACAATATCCTGACAGTCTGCTTATAAACCCCAGTAGATTTTAAGCATCGGTGCAATCACAAGCGAGACCATCGACATCAGTTTTATCAAAATATTGATCGAGGGGCCGGCAGTATCTTTGAAAGGGTCTCCAACGGTGTCGCCGACAACCGCAGCCTTGTGTGCTTCTGACCCCTTCCCGGCACCGCTGCCCGACTCAATCATTTTCTTTGCATTATCCCATGCACCGCCTGAGTTGGCCATAAAAATAGCCAGTACAACACCGGATCCGGTAACACCGGTCAAAAGGCCGATCAGCATGGTAGGCCCGCCGATAAAACCGACTGCAATGGGGGTAGCAATCGCCACTAATCCGGGCAGAATCATCTCCCGGATGGCTGCTTGCGTACTAATATCAACACAGCGTTTGTAATCGGGTTTTTCCGTATTGTTTAAAATACCCGGTTTATTTTTAAATTGGCTGCGTACTTCTTCAATCATCTTATATGCAGCTTTGCCGACGGCAGACATTGCCATTGCAGAAAATAAAAAGGGTACGGCAACACCCAAGAGAATGCCGGTGAGTACCGGAATATTGGTTATATCAACCGAGGAAACACCGGTGTTTTGTTTAAATGATGTAAATAGGATGATAGCAGTTAATGCCGCCGAACCGATTGCAAAGCCCTTACCGATAGCTGCGGTGGTATTCCCGACTGCATCTAAGCTGTCGGTAATTTCACGTACTTCGGCGGGGAAGCCGGCCATTTGTGCAAGTCCGCCTGCGTTATCGGCTATGGGGCCGTAAGCATCTACCGCCAGCTGAATACCGAGTGTTACCAGCATACCGACTGCTGCAATTCCGACACCGTATAGTCCGGCTAAACTGTAGCTGCCCCAAATAGCTGCTGCAATCAGTACAATCGTCGGAAAGGCACTGCGCATCCCTACACCGATCCCGGTAATAATCGTAGTGGCGGAACCGGTATCACAGGACTTCATAATCGAAACGACCGGAGCCTTGCCGGTTCCCGTATAGTATTCGGTGAGTAAGCCGATTAACACACCGGAAGCAAGACCGGTAAGGGTTGCGCCGAAAATATGATACATCCCTGCTCCATCATTAAAGACAGAGTCGCCGATAAAGAATTTGAGGACGGCAAGTAAAAATACCGCTGCTAAAGCGGCTGCACCGAAGGTTCCTGCATTCAGGGCTTTTTGAGGATCGCTTCCCGGTTTTGCACGTACAAAGACGGTTCCGATCAACGAAGCGGCTATTCCTAATACTGCAATTAAGAGCGGTAGGAGCATCAGCTTCATTTTTAAAGCGTCGGATGCCGAAACCGTCAGGCCTAAAATCATTGCCCCAATCAAAGAGCCGACAAAAGATTCAAAGAGGTCTGCCCCCATACCGGCAACATCGCCGACATTATCGCCGACATTATCTGCAATTGTTGCAGGATTGCGCGGATCGTCTTCCGGGATATTTGCTTCTACTTTTCCAACAAGGTCTGCACCGACGTCAGCTGCCTTTGTAAAAATCCCTCCGCCGACACGTGAAAAAAGTGCTACTGATGAAGCGCCGAGCGAGAACGCCGTGCCAAGGGGCAAAATGATTGTATAGAAGGTTTGCATACCGCTTCCATAAAGGGTTGTTGCTGTAATAAAGATGATAAAAAGACCGAGCAGGGCTAATCCGACTACACTCATCCCCATAACACTGCCGCCGGAAAAGGCTACTTTAAGTGCCGGAGTAAGTCCGCCGTTTTTTGCCGCTTGCGCGGTGCGGGCATTTGCTGCGGTCGCAACTTTCATACCGATATATCCGGCTAATAGAGAAACGGCTGCCCCCAAAATGAAAGCCAATGCTTCAAACCGTAGCGCCCCGCGGTTTGCAAGAGCCAGAAAAATGCCTACTACTGCGATGAACGGCAGCAGCGCCTTGTACTCGCGGTTCAAAAAGGCCATTGCGCCTTCGGTAATATACCCGCTAATGCGCCGCAAATCATCGTTTTCAACCGGCTGCCGATATATCCACTTGGTTTTATACAGCGCATATAAAAGCGCTGCAATACTGCCGGCCAATACAACATACAAAATGGTCAAAATACTCATGATCATACTCCTTTTAATATTAAAATCCTTTCGGATCGGTTGTGTGTTAATAAGTGTTTATGCTGTGACTGCTCAGGGCTGGGCGAAAGATGAGGCTGTTTCAAGTACTATTCATATCTTTGTAAATTTTATTACATGACATCGGTTTTTTCAAGCAAAATTTTAATGTTCAAACAAAAAAATATAGGGGTGTTTCTAAAGTGCCTTTAGGAACACCCCTGATGATAATTGCACCGTTTACGGTAGAAGGATGTTACGAAAACTTATAGCGCATGGTTGAAAGCGTTTGTTCTTCACGTATTATATCAAACCAAATTTCTTTTTTTGCTTTTGCAAGTTCCCGGTAAAAACTCCGGATGTCGTTTACCGGTACATCATTTACGGCGGTAATAATATCGCCTGATTTTAAACCGATAATAGCTGCCGGGGTTTTGTTTTTAATATTCGTTACCACTACACCGGTCTGTTTTTTATCCAGCTTGAGCTTTTTAATAATTTCGTCATCAATAATATACGGAATGAAACCCGGCCACAGTTTTGCGGAATCGGCGACGATTTTTTGATCACGTTCTTCAATTTTGACTGAAACCGTTTTTTCACTGCCGTCGCGGATTACGGTAAATTCGGCAGTAGTTCCGCTGCGAAGATCTCCGACATCACGGACAAGCTGGTCAACATTTTTTACTTCTTTTCCATTAAGCCGTATCACAAAATCACCGGGCCGTATTCCGCCTTTGAACGCAGGAGAGCCTAAGAACACATCAACCGCTAAGGCACCGTTATTCTGTTCAATTCCAAGTGCTTTGAGTATAGCTTCATCAGTACCGACGAGCTGTACACCGACCCATCCGTATTTTAATTTCCCGTCTGAAATCAGAGAATCGATGGCATTCTTCACATTATTAATCGGTATTGAAAAGCCGAGCCCTTGTGACCCTCCGCTTGATGAGGCTATCCAAGTATTAATACCGATTACTTGTCCATAAATATTAACCAGCGGCCCGCCTGAATTTCCTTGATTAATAGCGGCATCGGTTTGAATAAAATCATTGATATTATTGTTTGGCCCGCCGGAACGTCCGACAGCACTAACCATTCCTTGCGTAACCGTAGACATATATCCGAGAGGTGAACCGACTGCAAAGACAATATCACCGACTTCTACACTGTCGGAGTTCCCTAATTCGGCAATCACGATATCTTTTTCAGTAGTTTCAAAAGACACAAGGGCGACATCTTTACGCGGATCTCCGCCGATAAGCTTTCCATCCATAGTGCGTCCGTCGTGCAGTTTTACAATAATTTTTTCAGCTGATCCGGTAACATGCTGATTAGTAAGGATATAGTATGTGTTGCCGGCTTTTCTGACAATGACACCTGAACCCATTCCCTCGGCTTTGTACTCCTGATCGGGAACTGTTTTTTCATCGGATTCTTCACTGCCTTCTTGATTTGGCAGTCCAAAAAAGAACCAAGGGAAACCGTCCCGTGAAAGCGGATTGCGGAATTTTTTCGTTTCGGTAACGGAAAGCGTTACAACAGACGGTAAAATTGCTGCAGAGACCTGCCGGTTTGCATTTTGAAGACTTTCCAGTAAGGTAACCGTGTCTTTCGTAATAGTATGTGAGCGGGGTGTTTCGGCATAAGCAGTTGCTGCCGAAGCCGGCCCGGCAGAACAATACGTGGCACCGGCCATAACGAAAGCACAAAATAGTGCACCGAATACAAGTGATGGTTTTGAATTTCTTTTAAAATAACGCATAACTACCTCCAGCATAACTTCGTTTATAAAATAGCACTATCACATTCTATCGGCAAGTTATCGTATCAAAGTTTTTTGAGCTTCTGTCATTTATGCAGAAAATACGATAAGCAAAGGCGGCCGGATTTGAACCGACTGCCCTCGCCGTAGCTTCCCTCGCTCCTATACAGGGGGTCTTCCTTTGCTCACCGTTATTATAAATTTAATACAAACGTGCCCGAAAATCAACGTCACCGTATTTTGATAACAAGCCCGATCTTAGCTCAAAAACACCCCTGTCTATTCCCGTACCCGAAAAAGCTGTGCGGTAAACCGGTTGATGCAGGCAGCAGCTTCCCGCTTTGTCAGCACAGGTGAAGGATGGGTGTAACGGAAATAGGTAGAACCGTCCGCTCCGGTCAGCGTCAGGGTCAAAGATTCGGAAGCACAATCGGCAGTCAGGACAAAGGGAGGCTTATCAGCCGTTTTAGACAGCCTGTACAGCGATTTTGACAGGGCAGCGGTAAGCCGCTTTTTTGTTTTTGCTTGAATAGCGGGCTCTGCACCGGTACATACCAGCCGGATCGGGAGCCGTATCCAATGTTCGGGAAAACAGGCAGGATTGCTCCGCATGAGTTCGATGCAGAGCGCTGCCTGTGTTTCGGCATTGCGCACCGTAGTAATAAGCGCGGCGGTTGTTTGTTCACGCAGCTCTTTTTCCCACACCGGGTCAAGCCGTCGTAAGGCTTCCTGCAACAGCCGTACATCGCGGAGTAATATCCCTTTTTCGGCAATATACGAGGCTTGTGCTTGCGGAATAAACTGAGTTTCCAATTCCTCCGCACGCTGCAAATACCGCCGCGCTTTGAAAGGTACCGATTCAAAGGCACGGTAATAAAAGCTGTTCATGTACAGTTCATGAGGCGTGCCGTAACTGTCCGGCAGCGTGTACTCTTCTGCCAGTTTTACATGATAGATGCTGAACAAGGCGCGGTAATACCGTACCGCCGCCGCAAGCCCTAAAAGATTTTTTTGCCGGACAAAAAAATCCGTGAGGCTTTCAGGTATCCGCATTTTTTCCGCTGCGTATTTTTTTTCATAGAGTGTTTTATAAAGACTGTACTGCTCCGCGTAAAACTGAACAGTGCTCATACCAAAATTGGCAATCCACGACCGGTCGGTTATTCGCTCAATCTGCCGAACATACCGTTCAGCCTCTTCCAATCGTCCCATACGCAAATACATTTTTGCAAGATTGATGAGCGGAAGCGGGGTGTGATTATTTTCGGTTGACTGAATATAATAAGCAATTGCACGGTCAAAATTGTTTTTCCGCTCTTCAAGCTCTCCCAACATTAAATAGCCGGAAGCCCGGGAAAAATACTCAACCGCATTCCGCGCATCCGTTTCAGCCGCATCAAAATGATAAAACACCGCCTGTAAAATCGCCTTATTATAGGAATAAACGGATGCGGAATAGTATGATTCCTTTTCCAGCGCAAGCGCAATGCCTTTACGGTAGTAAGAATCCGCATTTTCATAATCGAACAGCTCACCGTATAAATTTCCCAGTGCATTGGCAATACTGCCGTCGTCGCCGTAATTACTGCGCGCTTGAAGCATTGACTGAATTCCTTCTTCAATATTATGCGTTTTAAAACAGAGCCATCCGTATGACGACCACGCAAAAACATCGGCGGGATTATACGATAAATACTCATGCAGGAACCTGCGTGCCTCTTCTTCCCTGTTGAGCGCTGCCGCCGCACTTGCCGCACCGTATAAGAGCTTAATATTGTACGTATTGATTTGCAAGCCTTGGGTAAAATGCCGGTAGGCAAGATCATGCAGCGCATTGTTAAGATACATATCTCCTGCTTTTAAATGAAAAAGTTCATTGCCGGGATAGCGTGAAATTCCTTCTTTCAGTAAGGCTGCGGCGGTGTCCCAATTTTCTGCTTGAATTGCCTTATCGGCTTGCTGAAGTAGTAACTCTGCTCCGCTATCGGGGAATAACATGACGGGCAGCATAAAAAACAGCGTGGGCAGTAAAAACCGGAAGCGGAAGCGTTTCCGCTCCGACCGATACAGCTCTTTTGCGGTTTGTACATCCTCATCGCTGCATGAGGGGGCAAACTTTGCTTTTTGAGTAAGTACAAGGAATTCCGCACTCGGCTGTTTATGGATTTTTTTAAGGGTGAGGATAATCCGCCGCTTGTTTTTTGAAAAACGGATGATAAGGTGCGGAAATGCCGCAGCCATCATACCGAGGATGAGAATGAGCGCGGCAGCAACTCCGGCAAGTCCCTTCGGATGGGTTTGCAAAAAACGGCGTATCTGCTGGGGGAACGAAGGCTGCTCATCGGTAATACTGCCGCCCAGTCGCGGTTTAAGCTCCGCGCGGTTGAGCAGAATTTCATCAAGCAGTGCGGTAAACCCGTCTCCCCCCGCCTGAAATGAAACATCAAGCGCTTCACCGTCTGCAAGCTGCTCCGTTGTGGGGTCTAAACTGATCCAGCCGAGGTAGGGAAAAAACACCTCTACCCAGGCGTGCGCCATATTAGAGCGCACGGGATAATAGTTCAGCACGCCCGATTCAGGCTGTAAGAAAAAACCGGCAGCAACACGGGCAGGAATCCCGATACTGCGGAGCATCAGACAGTAAGAAAAGGCAAAGTACGAACAATACCCTTTTTTCACATCGGTGATAAAATAGCGGAGCTGATCTCCGTCCGGTGCCTGTCCGGGATGCAGAGAATAGCGGTACTCTCCTTCACGGAAATAGTCAAGCAGCGTATACACCTTGTCATAATACAATGAAAGATCGCCGGTAAGAGCTTCGGCGATGGGACGGAGAAGCTGCTCCGTCCGGTTGTCAAGCTCAGTGTAAAAGTCCAAGGCTGCCTGTGTCAGACCTTCAGCAGGGTTCCCGGACGGAGCTTCGGCAGTGATTAAATCAAGCGGAACTCCATGCAGAATTTCGCTTTCAGCTTGATAGGCTCCCTTAAAACTGAGGCTATCCCAAACGGTGTACGGCGTAATTGAAACAGGATAGTCAAGCGCAATAACAGAAGCGGGATCAAGATTAACGGTGAAGATTTCCTGTCTGACTTTTTCACGGCATTGAAAGGGCTGATGCGGCAGGTCTTGGTGCTGCTTGGGCAGCTGTAATAATTGCGCAGCTTCACCGGGTGCCGTTTTTTCATAAAATCCTTTTTGAGGATGCCAGCCCGAAAGATACATCCGGCGGAACAGATGAGAAGCATAGTCTTGCTCGATATGGACAACCATAACCAGCTGCGTATTCATTTTCACTTCATCTTGCAGCTGCAAAAATTGAGAAAAATCGAAATCAAAGAGCTTTTGTTCAAGCAGTCCGCCGTTGTTTCCTACAGCAGCCTTGTTAAAAAACTGTGTCAAAAAGATCAGCACAGCTGCCGTAAGCGGCAGAAATACGAGTAAAAATACCGGAATGCGGTGCTTTTGCACGGCAGGGATACACAGCAGAATAATTTGCAGCACCGTAAAACCGCCTGCAAAACCCGCCGCAAAAATCGGATTGGAAAAGACGGTCAGCCGGTAGCCGTGCTGCGGAATAAACAGCAGGGCAAAGAGGGCTAAGGCGGCAAGCGGTTCATACCGGTGCCAACGTTTTGAATATAAAAAACCGGCAGTCGAAAGCATAGAAGCGAATGCGGTTATTACGAGAAGGGCGGTAATCAATCGGATTCGAAGATAGAGCGTGTCAGCGGCGAGCTGCGGAATCAAAGCGAGAAAACCAAGCACCGCAGCCGGCAACAGCAGCGCAGCGGCAAAACCCAGTATAAAAGCTGCCGTTCCCCGAAGTCCGCGTTTATGCAGCAGACAGATGCCGTATGCGCAGGCTGCTCCCCACAAGGAGAGCACTGCCGCCGGAAGCAGCTCGCCAAGATAGCGGTGGGGCACGGAAAGGAGGAGAAAAAGCGAAATAAAACGGAGTGCGGCCGGCGGTTTAGAGCAATTTTGCATGGTGATTCCTTTCCGTAAAAAGATGCAGGTCATATTCCGCTGCTGCCGCCAGCCGCCGCATCAGCGTTTTTTGACGGGCGGAAACCGCGGGAGGATAGAGCAGCTGCCGCATCCGGTACGGTATGGTGTTTTTTTTCGCAACAGGAATGGCAGGGGAAGCGGCAAGATAAAAGAGGGTTTGCACATCGCTTTGACCGCTTGCATTCATTCTTCCGTCGGCACCGCTGCTGTGTTCTTCTTGGCGAAATATCCCGGCAGCTGTTCCTTCATGCGTCCGCATCCCGAAGGTCTTTGCTGTTGCAGACGGCAGCGGCATATAGCAGTATAAAAGACTGCCTTCTTTGGATACTGTCTGGAATACCTCGGTAGAATCAGCCGCCGGTGCGGATAGCACAGTAGGCCGCGCTAACAGCTGCAATACCGTTTGGAACGCATCGGGATTTTCATTTGATACGGTATAAGTATGAAGTAGTTTTTGCGCTGCGGGTACCGAGGCTCTGCTGCTTGCCGTTCGGTTTTCTCTGCGGCTGCTGTCTGCCGTATTTTGCTGCCAACCGGCAGCGTGCCCCTGCGGGTAATCGTATACTATAATTGTACAGCGGATTCCCGCCTCAAGCAGGTGCAAAATCAATGTGCTTACCCGCCCGATAAACGCATCAAAAAACGGAGCAAGCAGCTTTCGATCTTTTTTATCCGGCACGGACGGCTCTTCTATGTAAATGCTTACGTGTTTAACCGGCGGCGGCTGGTATGCCCCCAGCTTGATGGAAAGGCTGCCGGTATGCGCGTAGAGCTTCCAATGGATTTTGCGCGGATCATCGCCGGGGATGTATGGGCGGGATTCATAGAGTTCAGCGGTACGTTCCGCCGCCGGAGCCTCGCAAATATGCTGTGAACGGAGAACCGGCAGCTCAAGTCCGGCAACCGGCTCAGGGGCGGGGGCAACCGTGTAGGTGCGAAGCTGCCGCAAAAGCCGGTTATTCCGGTACCCGTCCGTACTACACTGCATTATAAATATAATAGAAAAAAAACCGGCAAAATCGTGCAGGCACAGATACTGCCGCCGGTAAAAATACCTCCCGCGCGGCAGATATTCAACAGTAAGGCAGGCATCCCGCCCCTGTAAGGGAATTACAATCTTTGCTGCCGGTGCTGCCGGCGGCGGTTCAAGCGAGAGTTCGCAAATATATGAAACAACAACACCGGGCGCACAAACAGGAAAAACACCTGAATCGGGGTTGATGGTAAAACGGGTACCATGTACCGCTATTTCAGGTTCTTCCCGCCGCCAAAACCACGCAGTAGGCAGCAAGGCGGCAGCGGCAAAAAGAAGATAGGCGCTTAATATACCGCCACAGGCGGCACTCAATAATTCCCCGCGATATAACCCGGTACTTAAAAGCAGCAGGGAAAAGACGGTATATACAGCTCCCGCTCCCGAAATCCGTATATGCATCATTCACCGGCAGAACGTGTCCAGTCCGTTTTTTTATCGGCTGACCGGATAATATCTTCCGTAATATCGGCAATTAATTCCGCTGCACTGCCGCTGCCGGTTTTAATTAAACAGCGGTGTGCCAATACCGGCACGGCGAGGAGGCAGATATCCTCATCTTCCACCCAGTTCCGCCCGTTAATGAGGGCAAAGGCACGGGCAGTTCTCAGTAAGTGCAAACCCGCCCGCGGGGAAACACCGAGCCGGAAAGCGGAATGCTCTCTGGTTGTCCGTGCAAGGGCGGCAATCATTTTTTCAAGTGCCGGATGAACAAAAACAGTTCTCTGTTCTTCACGAGAGGCTGCAATGTCCTGTATTGAAACCGCAGGTTTCGGAAGCGGCTGCTTTATAGACGGTGCCGACTGTTCATGTAACAGCGCACATTCGGCCTCCTCATCAGGGTACCCCATCGAAAGACAGAGCGAAAAGCGGTCAAGCTGGGCAGCCGGCAGCGGATAGGTACCTAAACTTTCGATAGGATTTTGAGTTGCTGCAGTAAAGAAAAAAGGGCTCAGCCGGCGGGTTACCGTACCGGCAGTTACCTGTTTTTCCGCCATTGCCTCCAATAAGGCAGACTGCACCTTAGGCGGTGTGCGGTTTAATTCGTCGGCAAGCAGGATGTCTGCAAAGACCGGCCCCTCCATAAATTCAAAGGTATTTATACCCGCATTAAAGATTTCCACACCGGTTACATCATAGGGGAGTAAATCAGGGGTGCATTGGATTCGTTTAAACCGTGCCGGCCGGCCGTCTTTTTCAATGAGCGCGGCAAAGGTTTTTACGAGCGTGGTTTTTCCAACTCCGGGTACGTCTTCCAGCAATACATGGCCGCCTGAAAGATAGGCCGTAATAAAAAGACGGAGAACATCTCTTTTTCCCTTAATGACTTTTTCAAGTGAAGCAATGAGAACCTCCGCCGTTTGTTCCGTGTTCATGCAGCCGATTATAACACAGCCGTATAAAATCCTCAACGACGGTGTTTTATTCTCCGGTAACCGGTATGCCGGTACCCTATGAACTTGTTACGGTATTTGATATACTCACGGCAATTATGGATATATCTTTTAGAGATTTAGGACTTGATGAGTCCGTATTGAACGCAGTAATTGCAAAGGGGTTTGAAGAACCCACACCCATTCAGGTACTTGCAATTCCGCGTCTTTTAAACGGCGATGCAAATGTGATTGCAAAAGCCCGCACCGGTACCGGTAAAACCGCCGCGTACGGATTGCCTTTAGTACAACAGTTGCGGGAAACCCGCAGCTATCCGCGCGCACTGGTATTAGTGCCTACCCGTGAACTTGCCTTACAAGTTGCCTCCGAAATAGAATCGTTTAAAGAAGGAACGCATCCCCGTGTTGCAACCGTCTACGGCGGATCGTCAATCGTTGCACAATTACGGAATTTAAAGCTCGGCTGCGAGATTATCGCCGGCACGCCCGGTCGTGTTATCGATCACTTGGAGCGCGGTTCGCTGAATTTGGAACATATCGAATATTTCATTTTGGATGAAGCCGATGAAATGCTGAATATGGGCTTTGTGGAAGACATTGAAACCATTTTTAAAAAGGCGAATCCCGCTTCGCGGGTGCTTATGTTTTCGGCAACCATGCCCAAGCAGATTTTAAAGATTGCCGCCGACTTTATGGGTGAATATGAAATCGTAGAAGAAGAAGCCTCCGAAGAACCGCTTCCGCTTACCGAACAGTTTTTCTGGATGGTGCGTGAAGAAGATAAAACCGAAGCATTGGTACGGCTTATCGACACAGCCGAAGACTTTTACGGGCTGGTGTTCTGTCAAACGAAGGTTGATGCGGATGCGGTTGCTAAAGAATTGGATGAACGGCATTATGAAGCCGCCGCCCTGCACGGGGATATTCCGCAAAGCCAGCGTGAAAAAATCCTGAGCCGGTTCCGGGCGCGGAAAACCCGCATATTGGTTGCCACCGATGTTGCCGCCCGCGGTATCGACATTGAAGGAATTTCTCATGTCGTCAATTATTCTATTCCTTATGACGGACCGACCTATACACACCGCATCGGAAGAACGGGACGGGCAGGTGCAAAGGGGATTGCCGTCAGTTTTATCCGTCCCAATGAGCGCCGCCGTATCGACTATCTCCGCCGCCATGCACGGGGAGAATTAAAAGAAGGAAAAATTCCTTCTATAGAAAAGGTTTTGGTACAAAAACAGGAGCGGATTTTTTTCGGCTTGAAGCAGCAGTTGGAAGCCTTACAGGGTGAGCAGAGTATCAGCAAAACCTTTACCGATTTTGCTCATAAATTGATAAGTCTGTATAACACGGTACCGGAAGGAGCGATGCACGGTGATGAATTGACCGGTTTAATTGCCGGACTTCTTCAGCTGCAATACGGTACAGTGCTATCCGCTTCCCACTACCGGAATATCAAAGTACCCCGTGCCGAAGGCGGCGGTAAGACAGCAGGCAGCGGCGCTGTACGGGTATATGTCGGACTGGGACGGAAAGACGGAATGACCAAACGGGGACTTGCGGAGCTGTTAAGTTCGCTGCTTTCCATTCCCGATCATGCCGTTGACCGCATTGAATTATTTGAACGGTTTTCGCTTGCCGATCTTCCTGCCGATGCTGCCCATGAGGCTGTCCGGCTCTCAAAACGCCGTGCGAATGTACCGCATATTCATCTTGATGTAAAATCAGGTACGGGAACGGAAAAAAGAAGCGCTCCGCTACACGGCGCGGTTCATTCTCATGGAGGCTATCCTAAGAAAAGTTCTTCACGTAAGATGCGGGAGGACAGCCGGCGGGATGCTTTTTTCCGTGAAAAGGATAATAAGAAAAAACGGCCGGTTAGTTCCGGAGGAGCTGCCGCCTATAAAAAACGCCCGGTATTTTAATGCAACCGGTGCTTTAAACCAATGAGGACCGATTTTATGGAAAGTAAAGAGTTTTTTGATTTAATGAAGCGGCGGCAAAGCTGCCGCAGTTTTGACTACAGCAGGCCGGTGCCTAACGAGCTGGTTATCTCTATCATGGAAGCAGCCCTGCTTTCGCCGTCGGCTTGCAATTCGCAGCCGTATCACATATTTGCGGTACAGGGGGAACAGGCTAAAACAGTCGCCGAGGCAAAGGCCGTATCGTTTAATAGCTTTATTGAAGAATGCAATACTTTTTTTATCATTACGGAATCAAACTATTCTTTACCGGCAAAAATCGGTTCGGTGATTAAAAAAGTGGATTTTAAAGCGATAGACATCGGTATTCTAACCGCAAATCTCGTTAATGCTGCCTGTGCCTGCGGGATTGAAACCTGTATTCTCGGAATGTTTGACGAAAAAAAATTACAGCAACTTATTGCCAGCAAACAGCGTATCCGGCTTGTCATTGCAGCCGGATATCCTAAGGCCGGATATGAGCTGCGTGATAAAAAGCGCAAACCCTTTGCCGAAAAAGTGCATTTTATCTAAGAGCATCGGCGGGTGATACAGGGCTACAAGCACTGATAGCGAAAAAGTAACCAACCTTTCATTGACAGATTGCGTTATTTTCTCCATTATATGTATTATGGCACAGAAGAATGAATCTTTCCTTACCAAGCTTATTCAGCTTTTTTTCCCGAAAGACGATGCGGAAGCGATCAAAAAGCGGCATCTGAAGGCGTTGGCAAAAGATATCACGAAGAATAAATTCAGCAAATGGTATAAACCTTCTTCGGAAGAATTGCAGCCGCCTTTCGGCCGTTTTTTTTATGAAATCTACAAAATTGTCGGCCCCGCACGGGCATTACTGGCAAGTGCCTCTTCTTCTAAGGTACTCAAGGCCATTACGGTTGAACAAAATTTATCTAAACGGCAACAGCAGCTAAAAGAGCGGCTAACACCGGAAGCTATTCAGGAACGGGCAAAAACAGTGAAGCCTAAGGAACTCAGCATTCAGGTACGGAAAGAGCTTGCGGCCTTTATGCAGGAGTTTGACGGCAAAAAGATCAGTGAAATAGATCTGATCTATCAGCAATTAAATGAATTTATACACTTTGTCCTTTTTGATTATTATTTCTTTCTCAAAAAATTTGATCCTGCCTTACCCGAAGATAAATATTCGTATAGCCCTAAATATGCCGTAGTCAGCGGTGAGTACTTGAAAGACGAATTAAAAGATTTTCTAACCGCTCTTTATGCTCTTTCTCTTGATGCAGATTGGGAAAAAATCTTTGCTGTTATTACCGCGTATAAAAATGTACAGCCCGTCAATCCCGCACAATGGAAAAAACAGTTGAGTGTATTATATGAAGTAGAGCGTTCAAATATTTTAGAAAAGATTATCCAGCATTTAACCAAAGATCCTTCGTATACCATCGAAAACACCCCCTTCACCGAAAAAATTACCGATGAGTATTTGAAAAAAATGGAGCAGACGACAGAAGACACATTGAAAAAAATTCTGATTGCTCAAAAAAACTCCCAAGTTGCTGTACTTGTGCAGCGGGCATTCGGTAACGAAATACCTTCGGGAACTAAATATTATCATCCCCGCTCAAACAGCGCTTTTGAAAAGCGAGGCCTTGCAGGCTATATCTATGCCGATGCAATGAATTATCTCAAATCATTTTTAGTCGATTATTTTAAAAGCGATATACGTGCTCTTTCCGATTTAGTACTTGTGCGGGGCCAGTGGACACAACCCGCTCTTTCATCGGAATACTCCGAAAGCTATCATAATTTGATGCACCTTGCAACAAAAGCGCTGGAGTTTGATGAAAAACTGTCGGAGGTCTCTGAGTTGGGAGTCAAATTCAGAACCCTGCTTTCCCGTATGGAACGTGAAAAAGAAGCCGGCCGTCAAGCGCAGAAATACTTAGATGAAGTAAACGAAGCAGCACTCAAATTGCTTAAAATTTCTATAAAAAACATCATGTCATTGGGAAATATTATCAAAAGCTGTATTGCCGATTATGAAAAGCCCCGCCGTGAATTATTGCAAAACTGGAAAGAAATTGAACAGCATTCAGATCGTCCGATAGGAGAGTGGATGAATGCCGTTTATACGAAAATCTATAACTTTATTATGCTTGAGCAGGCTGTTTTGAAAAAAGACGAATAGCGGATGTCAGCATTCCAATTTTGAATGCTGACATATTTTTCCTGCTTGATTGTCTTTACCTACTATTTTTGGTATAGTCTTTCGAATGAAACAACGTATCGGGTTTTTATATCTTAGAACAGGAGGAGGGCATATTTCAGGTGCAAATGCTCTTATTGCGCACTTAGCGGAGAAGTATCCCGATGACGCCGTTTACATACCTAAAAACGGGTTTAATAACGAAAATAGAATTTCTCGGATTTTTT
The DNA here is from genome assembly GCA_038397965.1 of Treponema sp. Classification (GTDB taxonomy): domain Bacteria; phylum Spirochaetota; class Spirochaetia; order Treponematales; family Treponemataceae; genus Treponema. The sequence continues at coordinate 96,091 of JARGFA010000011.1, read as the reverse complement.
TTGAAAAAGGCTATGCCGTAACCTCAAATTATTTTGAATTAGGGTATGTTGCATTTTATCAGCTTACTAAATCGGAAAAAGTATTATCAATATTTGGCAACCTGCTGCGGCCGTTTATTGTAAAAAATTTAGTTGATTTTATCAAAAAAGAAAAAATCACCAAAATAGTATGCGTACATGAAATTTTAATTTCTTTTGTCCGTCTTGCGATTGATAGAGTTGATCCTTCTATTCCGCTTATTTCTATCGTAATGGATCCTTTTACTGCCCATCCTTCATGGTTTTACGAAAAACACACCGAATTGATTGTATTTTCAAAAAAACTTAAACAGGATGCAGTTACACACTACGGATTCCGGTCGGAACAGGTACACCGCTTTCCCATTATGCTTTCTCGAAGCTTCGACAAACGCTATAGTGCCGAAGAAAAAATTGCTGCCCGGATAAAACACGGTATCCCGCTTGATAAACAGGTAGTCTTGATGGTCGGCGGCGGCGAAGGGTTAAAAGCAACGCTAGCTATTGTCCGTGCTTTTATTCTCCAGCGGTGCTCCGCTCATTTGATTATTATTTGCGGTAAAAATAAAATTCTAAAAACACAGCTGGAACTCCTTATCAAAACAGTACAAATTGATACTATTCAGATTTTCGGGTTTGTGTCATGTATGCCTGATCTGATAAACATTGCTGACTGTGTTATCACAAAAAGCGGGCCTGCAACGGTGATGGAAACCCTATCTGCCGGTAAACCGCTTATTTTGGCGAGCTACGTACGCGGACAAGAATTAGGGAATATGCTGTATGTGGTAAACAATGGACTCGGCTGGTATATTCCGAAGCCGAAAAAAATCATCAAGAAAGTCATTGAACTCCTGCAGGAACCGGCTGCCTTGAACCGGATGCAGCAGAAAATTGATTCAATCGGTATAGAAAATGGTCTGGACGCTATTGCTGAGTTTATATACAACTTTTAGGAGCGGAGAATGAAGCGAATACTACAATCCATTATCCTATTGTGTACTGCATCGGTCTCTGGGTTTGCAGATACTCCCTATGCCTTGTTTGTGGAAAACAATCATTGGATATATGATGCTATGCATATCCTATCGGTAGAATCGCGGCAAACCACACTTGCCGATCGCCGGCCGCTTTCAAAAGGTGAACTGTATGAGCATTTTTCCGTATTTGAAACCGCGAAAATACCGGCTGCGAGTGAGCCTCTGTACGGTATGATGCAAAATTATTTCGGTGAACATCCGTTTCTTATTACAAAAAAATATCTTCGGTTTGATGTAAACAGTATATTTGCGTTGCAGGGACAGTATGTACACCGCCCCAACAATGAGGTGCGGCTTGACAGCTTTTTACGGTATAACCGGACTCCGCCGATTATTTCTGTGCCGATGCAAGTTATGTTTACTCCGTATGTCAGTTTTTATGCTGATCTTGCGGTTAAAAAAAATTACTGGGCAAATGAACTGTCCTATCCTTATACAAATATTCCTTTTGAAGCGAATGCATTTGATGCACATTTCCCTACACAAGCAGGAATTAGTATTGGCGGGAATTTTTGTAATCTAACGATCGGTCGCGGTGCCTTACATATAGGCCGCTCCTTGGCCGGCAGTATGTTTTTAGACGGCACCCTTGACCGTATCGACTATATGACCGCTTCGTTTTTTCATAAAAAAGTCCGCTTATCGATGAATGTTATGGAGCTGGAACCGACACGCTTTGTTTTTTCCCACGAAGCTGCTTTCCGTCCTTTAGATTGGCTTGCAATCCGCTTTTATGAGGGCGTAGTACTCAACACTCCTTTTGATCCTAAGTACCTAAACCCTATGATGATCTTTCATAACTATTTTGGCTGGTGGGAAGATCAATTTAATCATACTGCCGCAGGCACTCCGGGTAGCAGCAAAACAGTATCCCGTATCGGTTGTCAGCTTGGTCTTGGCGTTGATATGGTGCCCGTACGCGGTTTGCGTTTATACGGTCAATATGGTCAAAATCAATTTCAAACAAGGTTTGAAAAGAAAAATTATAGTGGAGCTGCAAATATCCCTAACAGTTTAGGCGGATTGTTCGGTATTGAATACATCCATCCGTTTAAAATAGGCCATCTTTCGGTAACCGGCGAATTTCTCTATGCAAACCCGTGGATGTATATTATGGAAAACAAAAATATCAGCCTCTATCATCGCAGAAAAGATACGGTTGCGGGAAAGAATAAAACCGATAGTCCCATTATGATTTGGATGGCTAATCCCTATGGTCCCGACACTATGGGAGGCTTCTTGCAGTGTGCTTTGGTACAACCCAAAAAATATAGTGCAAAGATACAATACCGGTTTCTCGTAAAGGGTGAAAATGAAGATAAATTTTTTAAGGATACTTCGTCTGCTTATTATCCCAAAGCATCGCAATATGATCCATTAACAGATGCAAAGACGCCGTCAAGAGTTCCGGTTTATTTTCATACATTTTCTCTTGCGGGTGCATATAATATAATTAAACATTTGGAACTCAGTGCTGGACTAAATTGTACTTTTGTACACGGAAACAAACGGGGCCGTGCAGTTGATTTTTATACCGGTATTAAATATGCTGTGCGGTAATACTATACGAGGGTGATATATGAAAAAACATTTGACTGTCTTATTGTGTATTTGTGTATTTGTTACAGGATTGTACGGCCAGGTATCTTCTGATATTTTTGATCCCTTTTATGAGGATGTATCCATTTGGGAAGGAGCAGGGCTCATTCATGATGCACCATTCATTAGGCCGTATCCGTTACAAGAAGTAAAGCGGTTACTCAATGTTGTGATAGAAAAAGGAGATATGGGGCAACGGCGCCGTGCAGAAGAGTATTATAAGAGATACTTCGGTAGACCGCTGCATTTCGGCGGTAAAGCCGAAATAGCGGTGAAAGCACCTAAAAGGCAGTTTGAACTCAATATTCTACCGTCGATGGATGTAAATTTTTCTCTGCATAATCTTTTAACCGTTACCGGGCGAATCAGTGCTGCTGTTACCAACAAGCTTACGCACCAAGCTCTTGTACCTGAGTTTCAATATTCAAAATATGACTTAGCAGATGATTCCGTCCATGTCGGGCCTTTTTATTTATTACCGGTGTTTAATACCGGTGTTGCTGTAGGTACCCCCCACTACTATGTAACTGCAGGAATTGCCCGCACAAGTTACGGGCCTTTTTATGAAAATAGCTTATTAGTCGGTTCGCATGCCATGCACCAAGGACAATTTAGTTTTGTGATAAATCATGAAAAATGGACATATAATCAAGCTTTTTTAACACTTACAGCAACAGACGATGCCGGAGGCAATAGGCAGCCGGGAAAGTTTATGATGATTCACTCGCTAAATATTCGGCCGTTTTCGTGGCTTTCTTTTGGGATTGTTGACAGCATTATATACGGTAAACGGTTTGAGCCCATTTACCTTATTCCGTTTTCTGCCTTCTTCATTAGTCAAGGCTTATACGATTTTCCGGATAATAGTTTAATTGGAGGTACCTTTACAGTTAAACCTATTAAAAACTTGCGGATCGATGGGGTGCTGTATGCAGATGATTTAGGATTTAACGAAATTGTAAAATTTAAAAAAGATGCAAAATGGCGTATGTCCGGACAATTCGGTTTATCATACACGATGCCGAAAACTCATTGGTTTTCGTTTATAGATTTAAACTATACTTTCATTACGCCTTATGCGTATACACACTATGATCATCATACAATCTCAAGGCCGAATTATAGTAACTATACCCACAATGGAGTACCATTCGGTTCAAATCTTGAACCAAATTCAGATAGAATACAGCTCCGTTTGAAATTTCGTCCTCTGCACGGCCTTGATATTAACTTTTCAAATGCCTTTATCCGTCATGCAAATATAACGGAAAGCGTTACGGATATTGCTATGCTGAAAGACTATGTATCAAAAAACTATACCACGGACGGATCTACATTAAATCATGCGGCAATTACAGAACCGCGCAATGACGGATCTCGTTATAAAGATCAGGCGTTTCTGTATTCTACCCCTTTTATGAAACAAAAAACGATACAGTATGTAAATCAGTTGGGACTGGATGTCAGCTGTCATTTGCCGATTGTCAAATCGGGCGGATATATGCTGTTTAAAATCGGTTATACGTTTGAGGCGAACATTAATCCTGGAGTAGGAAAAAACATTTATCGGCCGAATGATCGCACAAAGGGCTGGTACGAACAATCTATTAAAGATATAGGTGGTGCAGCAGTCATCAAAGATGAAGCCGATAAGCAATTAGCTGATTGGCGGAGTGCTGCACGGGGTAAACAGTTTAATCACTATATCCGTTTAAGCGCAGAATTTGCGTACTAACGGTATAGAGCAGCCGGTTAATCTGCGGAGATAAACGGCGGCACTTAACCGGCTGCTTGATCGGTAATCTTTCATTGACCGGTTCGATAGCCTTGCTGTCGAATCGGTTTTAATGCAGATACAGGCCGAATGCACGGGTAAAATTACCGGCAATAGTATTCAGAAATTGTAGTGTATCTTCTTCATTAAGAGCCGGGTATGCCTGTTCCGCTGCGGAAAGTACATCTGTAGTAGAGGCAAAAGACCGTATTGCCGCCCTTCCGTATTTCCGTAAGGCAGCACAGTGCAGCGCAACCGCAGCAATATCCTGCGGATGAGAGTACGGTTCGTCTTTCAGCTTCATATATGGTGCATCGGTTTCGGTAAGGAGGCGGTGTATGTCGAAGTCCATCGCCATTGCACAGACCGTTTTTTGACCGCGGAGCACCGCCTTTCCAAGAGAAAAGTAAGCATTTACCCCCTTCCGCAAGAATGCAGCGGCTTCTTGCGGGCTTCCGCCCCAGCCGTGAAATATCACCGCCGGCAGTTTCTTGAGCTGCTGCATTGATTCAAAGATAAGCGGCAGCGCTTTCCGGCAATGAATAACAAGCGGGATATGAAATTCTTGAGCAAGCGCTAATTGCATTTCCCATACCTGCTGCTGTGCAGGGAGCATTCGCTTATAATGCGCATCAAAAAGATCAAACCCGCATTCTCCAATCGCCTGAATACACTTTGTTTCTAAAAGCTGCCGTAAAAAATCAAATTCGTCCCGGACGGGATTTTGCGGATGAATACCGAATGAAAACAATACGCGGCTGGGTTTGGGATAGATTTTTTGTTCAGCCAAACGTTTGGTGATAGTCTGCTGCCGTTCAAATTCAGCGCGATTATGAGCTGAACAGCACACTATGGTAGGCTGTGCAAACAAACTGTCTGTTATCCCCTCATCGGTACGGCATTCAAAATAATCCGCTAAGTGAAGATGCGCATCTGTATACACAATGGATACCTCAATACTCAAATCGAAGCGGAGGATTTAGATTTATCCGCACTTGAAAAACACTCGATTAGAGTTTCCGCAGTTGGTGCACCAGGCTTTTAAAGTCTTTAGCATATTCAGCGGTTAAAACGAGCGGCACACCGGAACCGGGATGGAGGCAGTCAAGCCGGTATGCATGAAGGGCAAGCCGGCTTATCAGCGGCCGCTCCGTGTATATATCTCCGCGCCATTTTTGTTTGAGCGCGGAAAGAAGTACCGGCTTTGGGCTGCCGTACAAGGGATCGCATACAATGGGATAACCTGCTTCTGTCAAATGCACCCGGATTTGATGGGTTCTGCCGGTAACCGGACACGCTTCCAGCAGAGAAAACCTGCCGAAGCTTTCAAGCAGGGTAAAATGAGTCACCGCTTCTTTCCCGCGCCGTTTGTCTACGACGGTTCGATGCAAGGCGTCTCCATCGGCACGGAGCGGAAGACTAACGGTAAACTGTTCTTCCGTTACCCGCCCGTGTACAACTGCATGATAGGTCTTTTTAACTTCACGGTTTTGAAAGGCTGTATTCAGGTTGCGGTGAGCCTCTGCATTCAAAGCATAAAGAATAAGGCCGGAGGTGTCTTTATCTATCCGGTGCACGGCATACAGCTTTTGACAGTGCGGAGCAATGCGGGGCAGTTCCTCTTGAAGGAGCACATCCAGCCGTTCAGCGGTTTCATCCCAGCGGTCTGCGGCTACCAGTAATCCTGCCGGTTTATTAACTGCGATTATATCTTCATCGGTGTGAATAAGTGTAAATGTCTTTGTTTTCATTCGGCTATCCTTGTTTTTAAGAATTTCAGCAGTTCGGTGTATGTCCCGCAATCCGGCAGTATTGAGGGAATGTGATAGTCGGGTGAAAGAACAATACGGGCATCAAGAGCCTCGGAAAAGAGCTGCGGATAATCTTCTTCTGCTATCTGCGGGAAGAGATAGCGGCTGTTTTGCTCCCAGATGTATGGCAGCAGGGGGGTAAGGTTGGATTCTTGCTTGCGCACTGCGTACGGGTTTCTTGTGCTGCCGGCTTTTGAAGTTCCGCCAAGCGGGACACTGTCTTGCTGCTTCCGGATTTTATGCTGCACATCAAAAAAAGCCCGAGCCAAACTATACGCCAGCGGCGGAAACAGCGGATCGGACGGCGGCAGCCGGTCTTCAAAATCCTGCTGTGCAGCAATAATTCCGTAAGAAACGGGATAGACAGGGGTTACGGATATGATTGGATAGTCCACAGTATCGGATGAAGGAGAACAGGTCTTTGCTGTTCTAACTCCTAAAAACGGCCGCCATACCGGAAGCTCATCGTGTGTACTTTTAGCCAGTGCTGCACGGATCAATTCGTTCGATCGCTCCTCACTGACGTACCAGCGGATTACCGGATAGCCGGGCAGTAAAGCGGACAGGGCGTCTTTCAGCTGCCTATCTGCCTTAGTAGGTAAACTGCCGGTTAAGCCGCGGTCAAGAAGCTGCTTGCAGGCCAGATTAGCCTGTCCGCTTCTGCGTCCTAAAATTGCCTTTCCGCCGTCAAGCCAAAGGTCAAGCAGCCGGATATTTTTTTCGGTATACAAATAATAGCCGCGGGCGCGCCGGATATTGCCGTACCGCCTGCGGATTTCAGAATATAAATCAATCATCGGAGAGGAATAATGACATAATGCAAAAAAAACTACAAGGGAAAATAAAAATAAACGGAAGCGTTTCCGCTATGATGCCCCGCTTATTTCAGCGCGGCTGTGATAGACACGGCGCCGTTTAAACGGTTGGAACTTCATCCGCCTTATGCTATAGTTTATCTCCGCGGAGGCCGGGAGAAGTACTGATGATATACTATAAAAAAATATTTTCTTTGTTGCTCGGTATGTCCCTGTTTTTTGTTATTGTTGTTGATAGCGTTTTATTATGGAATACCGTTTCGCGTGCGCGCAGTACCTTTCAAAGGGATATTGACGGCAGAATAAAACGCATTGCCGAATTTACCGATTCCCGGCTGGCGATGAATCATCTCAGAACCCTTATTCTTTCGTCTTCTGATTATCTTTACCGGTATGTCAGTAAAGCACCTCCCGAAGAATATAATTTGGTGGTATTTTCAAACTATCTTAAAAGTTTATATACGGTAACCCCGGCGGAGCAAACCCGCTTTGCAGTTTCTTATCTGAATAATGATTATGCAATTACCAGTGAGTATAATACCGACCTTGCAACAATGCTGTCATTGTTTTATATGACGCGGGAAGATTTGGAAACCGTTATCCGATATTTTGATGAACATTTTAATGCAGTAAGCTATTTATTGCCGGTGAAAAAGGGAGAAGAATGCGCTCTTGTATATATCCGCTGCATGAAAAACTGGTATGCGGCACCGGTCTATTTTTTCTCACTCTATACGGAAGAACAATTTTTTGATACGGCGTCAATCGGCGACGGTATATTCCATTTTTATCACAACGGACGGCAGATATATACTCGCAATAACAAGACGGCGGGAAGCAAAAAATTCTATACGGAAGTGCGTAGGGCTGTTTCCGACACCGGATTGTTTCATTATGAATTGGAGTATCCGTATAACCTGCCGATTACCGGAACAGTTGCAGCAATTGTCTTAACCGGTATTGCAGCAGCGGCAGGTATTATTTTGCTGATGACCCGGTTTACACGTAGACTCTACACGCCGATTGAGAATATTCTGCGTTTAACTGATTACCCCGTAACAGCTCAAGATGAGTTTGCTTACATATCGCACACAATACAGACTCTGAATCACGAAGTTGATGTGATGTCCAGCTCATTAAAAAACTATGACGCCCTGCTTGAACGGAATTTTTTACGGGAACTTCTTTGTAACTATATTCCTCAAGAAGATGCACAACTGCAAATAGCCCGGCTTCGTTTACCGGAATACTCCTTACCGCTGAGCGCTGCTGTAATACGGTATGGAAACACCGATGCCTACACTGCATCGGAACAGGGAATCCCGTACAACACCTGTTACCTTGTTAAGCAGCAGCTTGAACAAGTCTTGCATAATGCGGGAAAACAATTTCCGTTTTTCCGCATTATTGATGTTTCTTTTGACAGCCATGTCGTCATTACCGATGCCGCCGGAGATACGCTGTACGGTTTATTGTCGGGCATACTTGCAAAACATGAGCTGACGGAAGACCTCGGTATTTGTACAGCAATAGGGTATGCTGTGGATACTCTGTGGAAAATTGGTATGTCATACCGGAATGCAGTGTGGCTGCTCGAAATGCAGTCGTATAGAGGAAGCGGCAAAATCATTATTACTAATAATGATTTTAGCGGAGCTGCTATAAAGACAACAGTGTATTATTCGTTAGCTGCCGAACAAACCCTTATCAATGCCGTAATGCATAGAAAAATTGAATTATGGCAGTCAGTTTTAACGGATATTTTTATCGACAACCATGATAAAGATAGGCAAGGGATTGCACGGCTTGCCCTTTTACTCAATGCAACGGTACACCGTATTCTCGATGGTATCCAAAAAACACCGGAGGAGGTTTTCGGCCTCAACACTCATCTTCTAGTAGATATTACCGCCTGTAAAAAGCATGAAGACTTATACCGGTTGATGAAGCAGGTTTTAATACATATCAGTGAGCATATCCGCAGCAGCCAAAAAACGGCAAATCCGTTTTTAGTACATCAAATGGAAGCATTCATAAAAAACAATTATATGCGGAACATCAGTCTTGATGATTTAGCGACAGAAGTTAATCTGTCGCCGAATTATGTTTCTACTACGTTTAAGCAGTGTTTCGGGCGGAACTTCAAAGACTATTTGAATTTTTGCCGATATGAAGCTGCTTGTAAGCTTATCTGCACCGATCCGTCTAAGAAATTAAAAGAGGTTGCCGCACAGTGCGGATGCAGTACCGATATTCTTACCCGCCTCTTTTTGAAATACGGTAAGATTTTGCCGGCTGATTATCAAAAACAGATACGCGGCGGATAGAATACTCTTACGCTGTGTAAGCAGCGGCGAGAGTATTCTATCTTGTGTGCTAAAACCTACCGCTGCACACGTCCAGAAGCATTACCGCCTGCAAGCAGCATCACTTCATCAACTGAAACGGCATTAAAATCTCCTTCGATGGAGTGCTTTAAACAGGAAGCTGCCGTTGCAAATTCAATACGCTCTTGAGCGGGCATATTTTTCAGTGAGCTGTAAATCAGTCCGGCACCGAAGCTGTCGCCGCCGCCGACACGGTCTACAATGCGGATGGGATATGTCCGGCTGAAATACGCCGTTCCGTTTTCGTACAATAGAGCCGACCAGTTATTGTCGCTTGCCGAAAGCGATTCCCGCAGGGTAATGGCAACCGTTCTAAAGCCGAACCGTTCCGCCAATGCGGAGGCAACCTCTTGATAGCCTTCACGGTTGAGCTTGCCTGAATGAATATCGGTATTGTGAGAAACAATGCCGAACACATCGGCAGCATCTTCTTCATTTGCAATACAGACATCGACAAAGCCGCATAACTCGCTCATAACGCGTTGGGCTTCTTCTTTAGACCAGAGCTTTTTCCGATAGTTTAGATCGCAGGAGACGGTAAGTCCCCGCTCCTTCGCCGCACTACACGCCTGTTTACACAGTGCTGCGGTGTTTTGGCTGAGAGCCGGTGTGATGCCGGTAAAATGGAACCACGATGCACCTTCAAAAATAGTATCCCAGTCAAAATCGGTGAGTTCCGCCTCCGATATACTGGAGGGGAGCCGGTCGTAGATAACTTTGGAAGGCCGCTGGGATGCACCTTTTTCCAAATAGTAAATACCGATGCGTTTTCCGCCGCGGGCGATGTGTGCGGTGTTCACTCCAAAGCGGCGGAGCGCATTCACAGCACTCTGGCCTATTTCATGAGCGGGCAGCTTTGTTACAAACGAGGCGTCAATACCGTAGTTTGCCAGCGACACCGCCACATTTGCCTCTGCACCGCCGTAGGTTGCCCCGAAAGTTTCGGCCTGCACAAAGCGGGTATAGCCGGGCGGTGCAAGCCGCAGCATAATCTCGCCGAAGGTAACGACGTGCGGATGTTCAGTATATGCGGGTACCGCACAGGCAGCCTTACCGTATGCCGGAGCAGCCGTACCGGTGCAGCATCCGGCAGCCTGCGGTGTCGGTTCATTGAATGCTGCAATTTTTTTTGCAGCAGCTGCGGTAAGGGCTTCGATTTTTGCAAAATCGCCTGCCGCTATAAGGTCTTTCGGTATCATCCAGCTGCCGCCGCAGGCAAGCACCTTGGGCGATTTCAGATAGTCCGTCATGTTTGTTTCGTTGATGCCGCCGGTCGGGATAAAGCGTACCGAACCGTAGGGGGCAGATAGGGCTTTAATCATCGAAAGTCCGCCGAGTGCTTCCGCCGGAAAGAATTTCAGTACGGTGAGACTGAACGCAAGTGCCGCCTCTATTTCCGTAGGAGAGGAAACCCCCGGTATAATAGGGACGCTGCGGTCAATGCAGTATTGTACGACAGCGGGATTAAAGCCGGGGCTTACGATAAACTGGGCTCCTGCAGCAAGAGCCTTTTCCGCCTGCTCGACGGTCAGTACTGTGCCCGCACCGGTCAGCATATCGGGAAATTCAGTCCTCAAGATTTTAATCGCTTCCGCGGCGGCTGCCGTCCTAAATGTTACCTCTGCACAGGGAAGCCCTCCAGCTATTAATGCCTGTGCCAAGGGCCGTGCATCGGCAGCCTTATCCAATACCGCAACCGGTATGAGCTTTATCTGTTCCAATTGTTCAAAAATAGTCATAATCTTCTGCCTTTCTGTGTTACCGCGCAAGCCAGCCGCCGTCTACGGCAAGGGTTGTACCGTTAATATATGCTGCTGCATCCGAAGCTAAAAATACGGCGGCTCCTTTCAGGTCATCAGGAGTGCCCCATCTGCCTGCGGGAATACGCTCTAAAATAGCCGCATTGCGTTTTTCATCGGCACGGAGGGCCGCCGTATTATTGGTTTCCATGTAGCCGGGGGCAATCGCATTGACCGTAACCCCAAACGGTGCCCATTCGTTTGCCAGAGCCATCGTTAAACCTTTAACGGCACTTTTGGAAGATGTGTAGGACGGCACGCGGATACCGCCTTGGAACGACAGCATCGAAGCGATATTGATAATTCTGCCGTATTTTTGCGGAATAAAGTGTTTTGCTGCTTCCTGCGACAGAAAAAAAAGCGTTTTTAGATTGGTATTCAATACATCGTCCCAATCCTGTTCGGAAAAAGCGATTGCATCTTGGCGGCGGATAATCCCGGCATTATTAACCAGAATATCAATACGCCCATAGGCCTTTACGGCCTCTTGAATAACAGCTGCAGCACAGCTAGAGTCCGATAAATCCGCCTGCATACCAGTAAAACGGCTGCCGCGCTGTGCAATCAGCTCCGGTGTGTTCCCTGCATCGCTGCGGTATACGCCGAATACGGCAGCCCCTGCCTCTGCGAGGGCACAGGCAATGCCCTGCCCCAAGCCGGTATTACAGCCGGTAACAACGGCAACCCTGCCCGTTAATTTAAAGCTATCTAAAATCATATCTGACTCCATGCCTATCTTAATGAAGTAGTCTTGATGCCGTCCATGTCATCGAATACTCTATTTTCGCCCGCCATCGCCCAAATAAAGGTGTAATTGGAGGTTCCGCAGCCTGAATGGATTGACCAGCTCGGTGAGATAACCGCCTGCTCATTCTGCATAACGATGTGACGGGTTTCATTCCCTTCTCCCATCAGATGGAACACCACATTATCTTCCGGAATATTGAAGTAGAAATACACTTCCATCCGCCGCTCGTGGGTGTGTACCGGCATGGTATTCCACACGGAACCGGTATCAAGGGCAGTACAGCCCATCGAAAGCTGACAGGTTTCAAGCACTGCCGGATGTATGAATTGATAGATAATCCGTTTATTGGAGGTTTCCGCGGAGCCGAGCGGCACCTTGTTTGCTTCTTCGCGGGTGATCAGCTTTGCGGGGCAGGCCTTATGCGCCGGTGCGGAAGACATATAGAATTTTGCAGGAGTATCGGCAGCATCGCTGCTGAACGAAACGGCCTTTGTCCCCATCGGCAGATAGAGTGCGGATAGCTGTCCCATCGGATAGTTTACTTCCGCACCGGAGGCATCGACGGTATGCACCGTTCCATTACCGCCGATATTAATAATTCCCAGCTCACGGCGTTCCAAAAAGGTATGTACACCGAAATTTTTCCAGCAGTCGATGTTTTTTTCAATATTTAACTGCTGCCGTACCGGCATTGCCCCGAGGGTAACAACACGGTCTACATGACTATACACAGCAGTTACATCGTCTGCAATAAAGACCTTTTCGATAAGAAACTCATTGCGGAGCTCTTCCGAAGTATAGCGTTTAACATCACGCTGATTGACCGAATAGCGAATATCCATAATAACCTCTTTCAAAATATGATGATAGGACTGCATCCCGCTTATTATCGTTAAAACGATATGACAAAGAAGCTGTTCCGTCAATCCGTTGTAATATACGGGTATCTGAACGGCAGCGGAACTTTCCACAGTTACTGTAGTGAATCGTACCGGTCAAACCGGCTGACAGCAAGCCTTATTTCTTACGACTAACCGGCAGATTTTACGATACTATATCAGGGCAGAGTAAGGGGTATGCTGAAAAGCATCTGTTTTTATGCAGCTGCACTATCTACGGTGGGGTTGATAATGGACAACTCTGTACTTTATCGTTTATAGTAAAAACGGAATAACACGTGCAAAAAAATACCTCGTTATCATTTCATGATCAAATTCTCCGCATCATAACGATTCATACGCTCTTTCCCTTATTTTTGGTTATTGCAGCGGTGTTTGTTTTCTCTATTCTTTCTTTCGATAGGGGTGTGCTTGCCGAAAATAGAAACGATAATGAGCTTATCGGTCAGGAACTCAATGCCTTATTTACTGTATACAGTGCCGAACTTAATTCGTCCGCTTTCGTATTTGATGTTCATTCCATAAAAAACGATACTAATAAAGCCTCATCGTTTTTGACCATGATGATACAGTGCATGAATCGCCACGGCAACATGGCTGATTTTTATTTATTTGATGAATCATACTCTTGTATTATCACTTCTGCATCTGCATCCCCCGCGTTTATGCCGCCGGAAGCCGGAAAGAATTGGGGCTTAGTTCATAAGATGAACGATCAGCCGGAAGCGGTATGCTGTGCGTTTTTTTACGGCAGCTTTCTTATCGGAAAAAAAATACGGAACGGTTATGCGGTTTTTTCCGTTCCCGAAACATTTTTTCATACCCATCTATTTGAAAAACAATCAATGATCATTATTGCAAATGAATACGATGAAGCATTGAATGCATCATCCCGTCTGTTTTTAGAGTCATTTAATAAAATGCGGCGGGAAGCTGTCTCGGATGCTTCTTTCTTTCAGTTCAATAATCAATGGTATTTTAAAAAAATAAGCAACCTTATAATAGGAGGAAACAACATACGGATATATACCATATCCTCAATAAAGCGGCTTCTTATTACACTTATTTGTGAGGGATTTATCCTCTTTTTTCTCATTTTGTTATCAGGTTTTATCAGTTGTCATGCTGCCATTAAAACTATCAATAAAAAAACTGCGGCCATTGATACTATTGTTGCATGCTTAAAAGAAGTTCAAAAAGGCAACTTCTCGTCTTATATGAATATAGAAACTGACAACGAATTTGCTATTATTGCGGACTCTTATAATATTATGATCGGCAGTATCGGTTCTTTGATACAAAAGAATCAAGAAATTATGAAAGAAACGGTATCCGCACAAATAAAGCAGCTCGAAAGTCAATTTAACCCTCACTTTCTGTTTAATACACTCGAAAATATAAAGTACATGGTACAACTGGAGCCGCACAGTATTCCAATCATCATAAATAATCTTTCCGAACTGCTGCGTTACAGTATCAGCATAAGTGAAGGCAATGTATCTTTGGCTGAAGATTTGAAATATACGGAAAACTATCTATCGATTCAAAAATTCAGATTTCGGACTTCACTTACCTATGTTATTGATATTGCACCTGAAACAAAAAACTGTATTGTACCCAAACTACTTATCCAACCGCTCATAGAAAATTCCATTGTGCATGGATACGGTAAGGGGAAAAAACGGCAGCTTGCTATTACCGTACAGACGCAGATACAGGATGGAAAATTATACGTGTATGTTACTGACGACGGTATTGGGATGAGTGAAGATCAGCTTGGAGAATTGCGTACTATTCTTGGGCAAAACCGCCGTACGGCAAAACATTTCGGATTATATAATATTCGGCGGAGACTTACGCTGTTATACGGGGCAATGGCTGATTTTACCATCGAAAGCAGTGTAGGAAAAGGTACAACCGTAGGGCTTTCTTTTCCGGCGGTATTTGAGGAGGCCGGATATGTACAAAGTATTGATTGTTGAAGATGAAGAATTGATACGGAAAGGTCTGATCTTCACAACAAACTGGCTTGCACTCGGATGTACGGTTGTAGGTGAAGCAGGTGACGGTGAAGAAGGCCTTGAGAAAATATACGAACTTGCCCCCGATATTGTCATTGCTGATATATGTATGCCTGTTCTGTCGGGGCTTGAAATGATTCAAAAAGCCCAAGAGGCGGGAAAATCGTTCTATCCGATTATACTATCGAGCTATTCCGATTTTGAATATGCACGTATGTCAATACACTTAGGCGTTTTTGAATATCTTTTGAAACCCATAGATGAACGGGCTTTAGCTTTGGTAATTGCCCGCATAGCAAAACAACTCGATGAAAAAGCACATAAAAACGCTGCTATTTCCGGCGAGATTTCCATTTTACCCGACATACCCGATACAAAAGAAAATTTCTTTGTAACTCAAACGATAAAATATGTACAACAGTATTACAATAAGCCCATTACTATACAAATGGTTGCAGCGGACTTAAAGGTTTCCGTCAGTTATTTAAGCCGAAAAATCAAGAAAATTACAAACCGTACCTTTTTGGATATTTTAAACAGTTATAGAATAACCCGTGCGGTAGAGCTTTTGCGTACCGGACAATACCGCATCTATGAAGTTGCCGATATGACGGGATTTATAAATTATAAATATTTTTCTGCGGTCTTTAAACGGTATACCGGCTATTCACCTTCTTCGTTAGTTCATTTTTCCTGACTTTTTTCCCTTTTTTTCGGATTGTGTTTTCATATATGCAGATTTAAACTAAAGTTATAGGAAATAGGGCTTTCAAAGCAAAATAGGCGAATAAGTTTTGAAGCCCTCCAACTTTCAATGAATAAGGAGACTTTCAGTATGGTTCAAGTCAAAAAGATTTTTCTGCTTTGTGCCTTTGTTTGTATAGGCGCACTATCTTTTGCAGGCGCTAAGCAGGAAACAGCGTCAGAATCTGTTTCAGTACCTCAGAAAAGGACTCTTGTTCTGTTACGTCATGGTCAAAGTACGTGGAATCTTGAAAACCGTTTTACCGGTTGGTCTGATGTTCCTCTCACAGAAACAGGTATTAAGGGAGCATTGGATGCCGGTACTGCTCTAAAAGATGCAGATATTGTATTTGATGTTGTCCATACTTCGATGCTTAGCCGTGCAATTAAAACAGCTTGGCTTACAATGGAAAGTATGGAGAATATGTGGCTGCCGCTCGAAAAACATTGGCGTCTTAATGAGCGCTGCTACGGTACTCTTGAAGGGAGAACACGTAGCGAAGTTACGGATGAAGTCGGGAAAGAACAAGTAACCATTTGGCGAAGAAGCTATGATGTACCGCCGCCGCCTCTTTCTTTGGACGATCCCCGTTCGCCGGTAAATAATATCCGTTATATGAACATAGATAAAAATCTATTACCGCAATCCGAAAGTCTCAAGGATACGATTATTCGTGTAAGACCGTATTGGAGCAATACGCTTATGCCTGCATTACGTGCCGGTAAAAACGTTCTTGTAGTCGGGCATAGCACCTGTTTGCGTGCACTTTCATCATGCATTCAACCGGAACTGACCCCCGACGAACTCAGTTCTTTGGAAATTTCAAATACAACACCTATTATATATGAACTTGAAATAAGCGGCAGTACAATAAAAGTTATATCGCGTACTGCCCTAAAAATTAAATAGCACTTAGTTTTAAATAGAGAATGGAGGTAATACTATGAAAAAAACTAATGTAGTGGTTGCAGCAGCAGCGGCAATGATGCTTCTAGCAGGCTGTATGAAAAAAGATGCAGGTACTGCTTCATCGGCACATGACGGTGCTGCATGGAAACCCGCAAAAGACGTAAATGTTATTGTCGCGTATAAGGCAGGAAGCGGTACCGATACGGGTGCCCGTATTTTATGTTCCATAGCGGAAAAATACGTCGGAGAAACCTTAGTTGTTGTAAACAAGGAAGGAGCTGACGGCAAGATCGGATATACGGCACTTGCAAACGCAAGACCTGACGGATACACCATCGGATTTATCAATTTGCCGACGTTCAACTCTCTTGCCGCTGAAGAAAACAGCTCTTTTACGGTCGATTCAATTGTGCCTATTGTCAATCACCTGTTTGAACCTTCCGTTGTAGTTGTACGGAAGGATGCTCCGTGGAATACTATTGAAGACTTAATCGCTTACTGTAAAGATCATCCGAATGAGGTCAAATGTTCAACAAACGGTGTAAAAGCATCAAATCACATCGGGGCACAACTCTTGGCAAAAAGTGCCGGTTTTGTTTTCAGCTGCATCCCGTACGGCGGTACTGCGGATCAGCTGCTTGCTCTTCGGCAAGGCGAAGTGCAAGTTTCCGTACCTAAGGCGGGAGACATCACCAGCCTTATCGGAGAAAACGGTGAATTAAAAGTGCTTGCATCTTTTACAGAAGAACGGCTTGCGGACTTGCAGGAAGTGCCTACCTTGAAAGAAAAAGGATATAATCTTGTCTACGGCTCTGCCCGTGCACTCGTTGCACCCAAAGGTACCCCGCAGAACATTATAGATTTTTATGTGGAAGCTTTTAAAAAGACAATGGAGGATCCCGATAATATTCAAAAAAGTAAGAATGCGGGATTATCGCTCAATTTTATGTCGCCTGAAGCCCTCGGTACATTCATTGATAAAGAAGATGATTTTGTAAAAAACACGCTTCCTAAGCTATTTGATTAAACGCGTGGTATCTATCAGCAAGAACTGTCTTAAAACCGATCGGGTTTTAAGACAGTTCTGTACGATTATCCGCTGCCGATGCTATAAGGAGTATTGTATATGAAAAAAAGCGACATCGGATTAACCGCTGCCGTTTACTGCATTCTTGCCTTTTTTTTTGCATTAACTACGCAGTACAAACCGGAAGTCCGTATCTATCCCTATTTCGTTATGGGTGTATTATTTACACTTAATACCGTGTATTTGGTAAAATGTGTGATTTCTTTCATTAAAGAAAAAAAGATTGAAAATGATTATACAACCATATTTAAAGATTTTCACCCGAAACAATTTATTGCTGTTTTTTTATTTTCACTTGTATATGTAATTGGTATAAGTGTTATAGGTTTTTACCCTGCAAGTTTTTTATACCTTATCGGAACGCTGTACTTTTTAAAAGTCCGGCTGCCCGCTATTGCGATTACGGTTATCGTGTTCGGCTGTGTTATCTTTTTTGCGTTTTCAAAATTTCTCCGTGTCCCGCTGCCCGGCGGTTTATTTTTTTAGGAGGCCGTTATGTTATCTGATATCACTGCGGGTTTTTTAAATGCGGTCATGCCGATTAATATGTTGGCAATGGCGATAAGCGTTTCGGTAGGCATTATTATCGGTGCCCTCCCCGGACTATCGGCAGCGATGGGTGTTGCCTTAATTATTCCCATCACATTCGGTATGCCGGCTTCTACCGGTCTTATCGTACTTGCCGGTATTTATTGCGGTGCCATATTCGGCGGCTCTATTTCCGCTATTCTGATTCATACCCCGGGCACTCCCGCCTCCGCGGCAACCGCGATTGACGGGTATCAGCTTACGTTAAAAGGAAAAGCGGGAAAAGCCTTAGGGACTGCCTGTATTGCTTCATTTGCCGGCGGACTGTTAAGCTGTATTTCGCTGTATTTTTTTTCTCCGACATTGGCAAAACTTGCGATGGCATTCGGCAGCCCTGAATATTTCTGGCTTTCTATTTTCGGATTGACGATTATCGCCGGTGTCAGTACGGGGTCAATGCTGAAAGGTTTAATTTCCGGTGCTTTGGGACTGTTACTCTCGACTATCGGCATGGATCCGATGAGCGGGGTATTCCGTTTTACATTCGGGCAGGCATCTTTATATGAAGGGCTGCCCTTTACTGCAACCCTTATCGGCTTATTTTCAATGTCACAGGTGCTGGTACTTGCCGACCATAAAATCAGAAAAGCCGGTGAATTGGTTGAATTTGACGACCGTGTACTCTTGAGCGGAAAAGAATTAAGGCAGATCACGCCTACGGTTATCCGTTCATGGTTAATCGGCAACATCATCGGTATTTTACCGGGGGCGGGAGCTTCAATCGCGTCTTTTATGGGGTATAATGAGGCACGCAGGGCTTCAAAACACAAGGAAGAATTCGGACACGGCAGTATTGAAGGGATAGCCGGATCGGAAGCTGCAAATAATGCCGTAACGGGCGGGTCGCTTATTCCGACTTTAACCCTTGGTATTCCCGGAGAAAGCGTAACAGCTGTTCTTATGGGCGGGCTGCTTATTCAGAATATGCAGCCGGGGCCGGATCTTTTCAATAAGTATTCGGCTGTTACCTATACCTTTTTTGCCGGCTTTGTACTGGTGCAATTTTTTATGCTCATACTCGGTCTTGCCGGAAGCCGTTTATTTGCCAAAATATCGCGTGTGTCGGATGCTATTTTGATACCGGTGGTATTTACGCTCAGTGTAGTCGGATCCTATGCAATCAGAAACAGTATGGATGATGTGGCGATTATGTTTATTTTCGGTGTTATCGGATATTTGGTCAAATTGTTCGATTTAAATCCGGCAGCGATTGTCCTTGCGCTGATCTTAGGGCCTATCGGCGAAAAAGGCTTGCGCCGTTCCTTGCTCTTATCAAAAGGGGACCCTACGATACTGCTTTCAACACCTATTTGCTGGATACTTGCCGTTTTATGTATCTTTAGCATTTTTTCACCGCTCTTGATGAAAAAACTCGAAAAACATTACGAAAGCGCGTAGAGCAATTCTTAACGCATCTGCCGAAAATCTAACCGATTTTTTGCAGATGCCCGTCAATGCCGGTCATACAATGAATGAGGGTGCGGTAAAAAGCTGAATGGTTTTGCCGTACCCTCATTGCATCCCTCCCCATATCAAAATAAGACTAAAAAAAGCAAAATCTTTTCATTGACAACAGCTGAGAGTGTGAGAAAATAAAAAAGACGGAGCGGGTATCTTTAATAATAAAACCGAATTGCAAAGATGCCTAAATAGTCTTTTGGAGGTATGATATGAACAAAAAGCTGTTGATTGCTGCCGCCGCACTGTGCACGCTCTTTTGTATTTCGTGTATAAAAGAAAAAACAGCGAAAGCGGAACTCATTACGTTAAACTATTGGACGCACGAGGATCCGGCGCGTACCGAGCTTGAAACAAAGCTGATTGCTCAATTCGAAAAAGAAAACCCGAACATTACGGTTGTCCGCACCACTCAGGGAGCGGCAAAACTTATCGAATTGGTACAAACGGCCTTTGCCGCCAATCAGGGACCGGATATTTTCAACTTATCGATAGAAGACGAATATTCGTACATTGCAAACGGGCGTGTCGCTCCGGTTAACCCAAAAGCCGCCGGCTATAAAGACATTCAAAGCATTTACAACAGTTATTTGCCGGAAATTTTGAATGCGGTAACAAGGGACGGCAAAATATACGGACTGCCGCTTGAAATTACTAACTGGTGTATTTACATCAATAAAAAGATTTTCCGCAGTGCGGGGCTGGATCCAGAAAAAGATTATCCGAAAACATGGGAGGATATGGTAAAAGTTTCGGAAAAGCTGGTTATCCGCGAAGGCGATATTTTAGTGCGCCGCGGTTTTGACTTCCGCTATCCGTATTACCTTGTCGCTTTTGTTCCTATGGTTGAACAGCTGGGCGGAAAACTTATCAGCGATGACGGCAAAACGGCAATAATCGGCGATGCCGCCTGGCTGAAATTTCTTACGTTTATGCAGCAGTGGGGGCCTGCCGGTAAAAATCTGGGTTCTCCGACATATAAAAATGCACGTAATTTGTTCAATAAAGACAACAACGATATTGCCATGGCGACAACAGGATTGTATCAGCAAGGACGCATAAGAAAAGACAACCCCGAATTTTTTGAAAGCGGCGAATGGATGGTTGTTCCGTTTCCCGTGTTTGAGAATGCCGTACAGGATGTTGCCGCATGCTATTACGGGCATTTTTTAATGGTAAACAACGATATTCCGAAAGACAAGCAGGAAGCGGCATGGAAACTCATAGGCTTTTTGCTCAAACACGGTGAAGATTATCTGCGCGAGGGCGGCAATATCATTCAGCCGACCAAAGCGCTGCTTAACTCTCAAACGCTGAAAGATATGCCGTATTCCGATGTCTTTATCAACGACATGAATAAGGCGCACATGGTGTATTACGGGGCAAACAGCGCGGAACTGCAAACGGCAATCCGTTCGGCAGTGGAGTCGGTTATGCTCTCCGGTGTCAGTCCCGAAAAAGCATTAGCGACTTTGAAGGCGACTGCGCAGGAAATTTTGGACGAAGAAAATAACTGAGTTTTTTACAATATTTTATCTGTTTTGCCGAAGCAAAGCAGGTATGCATTTTTAGAGTCATACCGTTTGCATAATTCTAACGGGTACCGTTTATCAGGAGGTTATATGAAAAAAATACTGTTTGTTGCAATGCCGATATGCGCGGTATTGTTTTCGGCTGCCTGTTCGCAGCCGAAAGGAAAGGAGCAGATTACACTTGATTACTGGACGCACGAAGATCCCTCACGCACGGAACTCGAAACGAAGCTGATTGCTCAATTCGAACGAGAAAATCCGAACATTAAAGTAAGCAGATCGACGCACAGTTCCGATAAATTGATTGAGTTGATACAAACGGCTTTTGCCGCCAATCAGGGGCCGGATATTTTTACACAACCTATTGAAAACGGCTATGCATATATCGCCAATAACAGAGTAGCACCCGTTCAGCCTGAGGCAATCGGCTACGACAGTATACAGGCAATCTACGATGCCTATGAGTTTAATATACTGCATACGGTTTCAAAGGATAATAAACTGTATGCACTGCCGCTTGAAATCGTGAACTGGTGTATTTACATCAACAAGAAAATCTTCCGCGATGCCGGTTTGAATCCCGACACGGATTATCCGAAAACATGGGAGGATATGGTGCGCGTTTCCGAAAAATTGGTACTGCGGGACGGCGATATTATCACACGGCGCGGTTTTGACTTCCGCTATCCGTTTTATCTTGTTGCATGTATGCCGATGGTTGAACAGCTCGGCGGTAAGCTCATCAGCGATGACGGCAAAACGGCAATAATCGGCGATGCCGCCTGGCTGAAATTTCTTACGTTTATGCAGCAGTGGGGACCGGCGGGAAAAAATCTGGGTTCTCCGACGTATAAAAATGCGCGTAAAATATTCGACAATGACAATAATGAAATTGCAATGGCGCACAGCGGTTTATATCAGGAAGCTCGGATAAAGGCGGATAATCCCGCTTTTTATGACAGTAAAGAATGGATGGTTGTTCCGTTTCCGGTTTTTGAAGATGCGGTGCAGGATACCGCTTCCTGTTATTACGGTCAATTTCTTATGGTCAACGGAGATATTCCGCAAAAAAAACAGGAAGCTGCATGGAAGCTGATCGGATTCCTTTTAAAACACGAAGAGCGTTATTTAACCGAAGGCGGCAGTCTTGTACAGCCGACTAAAACGCTGCTTAACTCTCAAACGCTGAAGGATATGCCCTATTCCGATGTCTTTATCAACGATATGAATAAGGCACACATGGTGTATTACGGAGCAAACAGTGCGGAATTGCAGACGGCAATCCGCTCGGCGATAGAGTCTGTGATGCTGGCCGGTGTCAGCCCTGAAAAAGCCCTTGCAACACTGAAAGCAACGGCACAGGAAATTCTTGACGAAGAAAATCAGTAAAACGGTTTACTGCCGGTGAGGTGTCCGTTTTCCGGCCGGAACGGAAGCGGTACACCTTGCCGATTACGGTGCAAAAAAGGGAGCTTATGAAAGCAGTACACAAGAAAGCAGGAATAGAAAAGAAAACCGCACGGTGGGGTATGTTGTTTGTCCTCCCATCCTTGCTCTTTTTTTCGCTGTTCAGTTTTTATCCGATTATCAATGCGTTTATCGAAAGTTTTTTTGATAAACGGGTGCTTAGTAATGCACCGCCGCAATTTGTCGGCTTACAGAACTATACCTATATTTTTGATCCCGGCAGATACGGGAACCCTATGTCTTTTTTGAACTCATTACGTGCAACGGCGGTGTTCAGTTTAGGAACCTTTATTCCGCTGGTAGTGTGCAGTCTTTTTTTTGCGGTATTGATCAGCTCGCTGCACGGCCCGCGTATGAAAAAATTTTTCCAAATTGCTTACTATACGCCGGCTATTTTGTCCTCTGTAGTTGCTGCTGCAATCTGGCTGCTGATATTTGATCCGCGAGGGCTGGGGAACTACTGGCTGAATATGCTGTTCGGTACTCCGGGAGTGGATCACCAATGGCTTTTAAACGGCACGATGATTCAAATTTCAACGATGATTGTCTATTTCTGGAAATATATCGGCTACTTTGTTATCCTGTTTATCACCGGCTTAGCGACCATTCCGCCGGTTGTTTATGAAGCGGCGCTGATTGACGGAGCAAACCGTATACAGGTGTTTTGGTGTATCACTTTACCCCTGTTAAAACCGACGGTTGTGCTGGTTTCGATTATGTCTATGCTCCAATGCCTTAAAACGTTCAGTACACAGTATTTGTTTACCCAAAACGGTGCCCCGCTCGGGCCGATTAATGTTATTACCTTGAACATTTACCAAACCGGTATCAAACTCCAGCGTATCGGGCGGGCAAGTGCAATGAGTATTGTCCTTTTTTTGATGATGCTGTTGCTGACCTGGCTGCAATTCCGCGGTTCAAAAGCGGATGAAACGGATTACTAAAAGGAGCTGCAAGACTACTATGAAACAATCACCTCAAACATACGTATATTCGGCTCTGACGGTTTTAATCTTAATTGTGCTTACCCTGTTTACGGTTATGCCGTTAGTGTTTATGCTGACGGCCTCGTTAATGACCGGAAAAGAGATTATGCAGATGCCGTATAAGTGGATTCCAGACGGCTTCCATATTGCAAATTTTTTAGCAGCCTTGCAGGGAAATGATGGGAATTATATCTTTATCCGCAATATTCTCAATTCGTTTATTGTGGCCGGCAGCGTTGCGTTCAGCACTGTGTTACTTGCCTCGCTGACCGGTTACGGGCTTGCAAAATTTAGATTCCGGGGCAGAAATCTTATTTTTATGATGATTATGGCAACCATGATGATTCCGTTTGAAGCCATTATGATTCCGCTCTATATGATTGCCACTAAGCTGCATATTCAAAATACCTATACCGGTTTAATATTGCCGTTTATTGTCAACGCATTCGGCATTTTTATGATGCGGCAGTATCTTATCACTTTCCCGAATGAATTTTTGGATGCCGCACGGGTTGACGGAATGCATGAGTTTTCCATCTATTCCCATATTGTATTGCCGAACTGCGGGCCGGTTATTGCGACGCTTGCTATTCTTTCGTTTAGAGGGCAATGGGATAACCTCTTATGGCCGCTGCTCGTTTCGCAAACGGAAACAATGAAGACTATTCCGCAGTATATTACCTCATTTACTGCTGAGCGCAGTACTGACGAAGGAGCGATGATGGCTGCCGCCGTGATTGCGAGTATTCCTATGTTCTTAATTTTTTTCGGTTTGTCAAAATACTTTATCGGCGGTTCCGCTGTATACGAATCCCGCAAAGGATAACGAGCAGGCTGCGGATGAATTTCGCAATTGTACGGTTTCAGCCGGGGCAGGATTTTAGAGCACATCATCTTACAAAAGGTCATCTATACTGAACCGAAAGAAGTGCCCTATATGATTAACCGATCAAAAAACGTTATGCGCTAATTCTTGTTTATACGTATCCTGCCTGAATTACCCGCATTGTTCTTAAATGTGAAAACGATGAGTTTTTCGTTCCGAAAAACTCACTACTGATTAGTTACACGCCCCTCCGTGGCAAGTCCAAAAATTGACTTCCATGTCAATTTTTGGACGCAAGTTTTTTGCTTAAAACCACCGCCATCCGTGGCGGATCATCGGGGCGTTTATTTTACAGTTCTTCTGTAAGCCAGGTATCGGGAGTATCCTCGTCTATTCCGTCCCCAAATACTGCCCCTATAAGCACAACCTTCTTGCCGCTCATGCGGTACGGTTCGGCATAGCCTTTCTCTTTTATCTGTTTAAGAGCATCCTGCGGTGTGCCGCTTCCCATCAGCTTAAACTCAAACACGTAAATAACATCTTTAGTATGCACAACCGCATCTGCACGCCCGCGGGAGCTGACAACCTCCGTCTGGGTAAATTGTCCCATCAGCGTAAACAGTACATAAAACGCTACCTGATAATCCCGCTCCCGCATCTTCATGTTGTCCTTGGCAGCAAAACTATACGGTAAACCTGCACACGCGCTATACATCCGCTCCATAAACCCCGCCACATTTCCCGTTTCAATATCCCGTATAAAGTTGCCGATAAACAAACCGCTTTGGTCTTTCTGAATTGCCGTGTAGGCAGGCACTAAGTTATCTAAAAAGCCGTATTTAACTTCATCATTTGGAAAGCCCAGTTTGTATAGTCTAAACCGCTCATCAAAGGATTTAATCGTTAAATAGCCCGACTGAAACAGTATCGGCACGGGGTTCTGCATATCGGGGCGGTAGTCCTGTAAGGCGCTTTCACTCATCTCTGCTCCTTCAAGCAGTTCCCGCACATCCCCGCCTTGCTGCTGCAAGCTCTTTACCAGAAAGGTCGGCGTACCGGTTGCAAACCAAAAACTGCGGAATACCTTACCGGCAAAGACATTGAGGATACTGAACGGATTATACACATTGATGCTGTTTTCACAAAAATGGTAACCGTCATACCACTGTTTGAGTTCTGCAAGGGTTTGGTCAACCGATAGCTTATTAGCAGCAGCAAGCTGTTCGATTTCAGGGATAAACGATGCTTCCAGTTCTTCTTGGGTGATACCGCAGACGGCGGAAAAGTCCGGCAGCATACTAATATCACGCAGGTTATTTAAATCACTAAAAATACTCACCTTACTGAACTTGGTTACTCCGGTCAGAAAGGCAAAGCGGATGTACTGGTCGCTCGATTTAATGACACCGTAAAAGCCTTTTAGTATTTTGCGATAGGTTTCGTTCAGTTCAAGATCGTCGTGCATGGTTTCAAGTAACGGTTTGTCGTATTCGTCTACCAGTATAACGGCTTGTTTGCCGGTTTTTTTATATATGCACTCAATAATTTCTTTAAAACGGCCTTCAGGCGATTCTTCTTTTTTTTCTACTGCAAACTGTTCTTCCCATTTCCGTAAATGAGCATCCAAAAGATCGTGTAAGCTCTGTGTATTCACATAGTTTTTGGCATTAAAATCCAGATACAGCATCGGATACTCCTGCCAAATATCCCGCTTACCGGCTTGGCTCTCTTCCAGCTTTTCGATGGCTAAACCGGCAAACAGTTCTTTTTGTCCTAGAAAGTATGTTTTGAGCGTTGAAAGGAATAAACTCTTGCCGAACCGGCGGGGGCGGCTTAAAAAATGCACACGGCTTTCAGTGGCTAATTTCCAAATAAATTCGGTCTTATCAACGTAGATAAAATCTTCTCTCCGCAATACCTCAAAACTTTGTACCCCGATGGGGATTTTGCGTGTCCGTTCCATACCATACCTCCCTGCGCAGCTCTGGGGATGTCCCAAAACCGAAGCTTTTTGAAAGTTCTGTAAGGATTATAGCATAATAAAAAAACGCTGTCCTTCAATTACCGGCTTTTCGGGCAGACCTAATACTGCGTTTCCGTAGAGTTTTCGATTTAGCGGTTCCCAGTATCCTTTCCCGTAATAAATACGGGCTATTCGTAAAAAATACGGCTTGCGCACATTGATAATCGCCTTTCATACTTAACACAATAGACGAATAAAGTAAGGAGGCTGCATAATGTACGAAAAGCGTAAAGGTTCTATACGGCTGTATATTGCTGTACTACTGACCGGTCTGTGTATTTTTTCGTGTACACAGGGGCATACCCCGGATGACCGTATTCCCGTTCCCGTTAATGATACGGGCATCAATGTAGAGATTTTTTTTGATCCGAATGGAGGATTTTGGGATAAGCCGGGGCAAACAGCGGTAAAAAAAATAATCGGTAATACCGGAAGCCCGCTTGTCTTTACTGCAACTCCGCAGCGGAATGACGGAATGGTATTCAGCGGTTGGAATACGGAAGGCGGTACGGTTTCTGCTTTTTTCCCTGCACGGAAAGCAGTATACAAAGCACACTGGCGGAAACTCAAACAAAATGAAGCATTCTATACAGTAGAGCATCATCAGGAAAATCTTGACAATAATGACTACACCGTAAAAGAAACTGAAAAACAATACGGTATTATTGGCACGGCTTTGCAAGTAAGTCCTAAATCATATAAAGGTTTCAACTATCATAAAGACGCATCTACGGTTCCTGAGAAAATAGCGGCCGACGGTTCGGCAAAAGCAATTTTAAAATATGTGCGCAAGCAGGTAACCCTTACCTTTAACCTAGATGGCGGTACCACAACAACTCCGCTGACCGGCGGAAATAGTCTTACCGGAAAATGCGGTGCACTCTTGACGGTAGCGGAACCTTCACAATCCGGTAAAGTATTCAACGGCTGGAACACCGTAGGCGGAACACTGCCTGCAACATTCCCGCTTAATGATACCGAATATACCGCCCAATGGGAAAAAGAGAACCTCGTGCAGAATGCCGATTTTTCGCAAACCGAATCCGCAAGCGGACCATTTGCCGGTTATTGGATTAACAGCACAAGTCCTAAAGAGTGGAAGACTTGGGTGAACGGAACACAATCTTCGACAGAAGCTATTACGTTTGCCGTAACAGGTGGAGTATTTACCATGGTAAGTGGTAATAATCCCTTAACAAAGGGAGGGCTTCAACAGCAAATTAGCTTAGAAAACGGTCAAAATTATACATTAAAAGTAACGGTAAAACTCGTAAATACCGGTGCTGGAGAGCATAAAGGCGGCTGTGAAATTAAATTGTGTGGAAAATCGGAAAAATTATATGGAGGAACCAAAACGTATACTATACCGATAACCGGTAATACTTCGGCAAAGTTAGAGTTATTAGCAAGCGGTCTACAGAACAAATCTGTTTCTTTTTCAAATATCAGTCTTACAAAGGAGTAAATTATGGATACACGTACAATACTACGGAAAACGGCGGCGGTACTTCTAACCGCTGCACTATGCACAGGCTATACAGCTGCCCAGACACCGGAAAACAAGTCTTTTACCAACGGAGGTTTTGAACAAGACCTAACCGGCTGGAAAACAGGAACATTCGGCAGTTACACAAAACCGGTTATTTCAGTTGAAAGCGGCACAGTACCGGAGGGCAGCAAGGCTCTCAAACTGTCCGCTTCCGACGATAACACACGCGGCTGGGCTGAACAGCGATTTACCGTACAGCCGGGTATGG
Source organism: Treponema sp. (assembly GCA_038397965.1). Taxonomy (GTDB): domain Bacteria; phylum Spirochaetota; class Spirochaetia; order Treponematales; family Treponemataceae; genus Treponema. Next base: position 67,802 of record JARGFA010000011.1, on the reverse strand, counting down.
TGTATGTGCTGACAGCTTCCATTAAAGCGGAAAAGGTTACGTATAACCGCATGGGAATACAGGTGATTGAATATCCTGCGGATTCCGATACTGCATTGTCGCTCGATATAAAAAAGACCTTGCCGATACAAATCGGGAAAAATACACAGGACTGGACTTTGTACGAAACAGCCGTAAAAACGTCGCCGCAAACCCATACCCTTACCGTCCGTGCATACATCGGTACCCACGGGCCGGTAAAAAAGGGAGCTGCCGCATGGGTTGACGGACTACAGATTACGGAACAGGCAGCCGGTACAGCACTCAATCTATTACCGAATGCCGGTTTTGAACATGCCAATACCGGCAGTTCTGTCTGGTACAAAGAACGCGAACCTGCGCAGTGGACACTGTGGACGGCTAAGGGGGCAAAGGGCGTACAAGCCGGGCTGGATACGGCAGACAAGCACGAAGGTGCGCAGTCCGTCCGTTTACAGATGAGCAGCGAAACCCGTCTTTCTGTGCACACCGCAGCAGCAATAGACGGCAACAAAACCTACCGGCTTTCTGCAGCGGTAAAAACAGCGGATATAACCGGTGGCGTCTACCTGCGTGCCGTCTACTTTGACGCAAACAACACGCAAATTGCCGGAAAATTACCGACAACGCATATTGTACGCGGTACAACCCCGTGGACTGACTACAGTGTTAAACTGACACCTCCGCCCGAAGCGGTAAAAATAAAAGTAGAATGCTTTGCAGATAACGCCGCCGGAACCGTGTGGTTTGATTCTTGCACACTGACTGAGGAGACCGAATGAAAAAGCAGCTGTCCGACTTTTGGGAGGCGGCTCTGCCCATTTTCCGCCTCCGTATACAGCTGCCGGTGCTACTGATGTTTTCGGCAGCTGTAGTACTCCCATTTCCGCTTACCGCCGAAAACCGTTTTTCGGAAAATCTCCTTGCGAATCCCAGTTTTGAAACGGAAAAAGCAGCAGATAATCCGTTGTGGCACGGCAATGCACCCGAACGGTGGGCTCCGTATTTTTTTCAAAAAGGGAATAATCTTTCCCTTGCCCTTGACCCTGAAACAGCTACAAGCGGCAAGCAGTCCCTCCGTATTGCCGCGGAAGGACAAAGCCGGCTTGTTATGCACAGTACTTACTCTATTGATCCGGGAAAAACCTACCGGCTTTCGATGGATGTAAAAACCGATTCCGTTATGGGTAAAGGAATATATTTCCGTGTGCAATATTCTTCCGACGGGAAAAAATTCAGCATACCCAAGCACTTCTCCGGCTCTATTCCCGCTATCGGTACGCAGGACTGGAAAGAGCAAGCAGCTTTACTGAAAGATATTCCGGAAGGGACAACAAAGGTCAAAGTAGAATTATTTTATGATAGTTCAGTCGGTACTGCATGGATTGATTCTGTCCGGTTAAGTGAATCCTATGACTTTGCCCTAACCGAAACGGCAGTCAAGAAAAATAAAGGGCAAACTGTTCGTCTGAAACCGGTTATCCCTGCCGGTATTAGTGCGGAACCGGTTACGTGGACATCTTCCGCACCGGAATATGCTGTTGTAGATAGCGGCGGAACAGTAACCCTGTTGAAAACCGGTGCGGCAGTTATTACGGCCCGTACCGCTGACGGCAACACCGCTTCATGCAAAATCAGCATAGAAGATACGAGTCTTCGTCCGCAGTATGCGGAAGTACGCCGGCGATGGGCAGCCCGTATGTCAATGAACCGCAGTAAAAATGTTCAAGATGCCGACTACCTGCGTGTAATAGAGCAGCTGACCGCGCAAGCAAACCTGCGCTGGGAAATCTTGCTTACCGGAAAAAACAGAAGCGAACTGTGGGGGAAATACGGCAGTTCATATATTTCCGATCATCTTACACAGACTCTTATTGATCTGCGTTTTATGGCCCGTGCATTTGCCGCAAAAGATTCTCCGCTCTACAAGAACCGTAAATTGAAAAACGATATTTTGCAGGCATTACAATGGTTTTATGAAAACCGCTACAACGAGCGGATAACACCGGCAGCAATGTACGGTAATTGGTGGGACTGGTGTATAGGGGTACCGCAAAAACTCTGTGATATTCTCATTTTGATGTATGACTACATCAGTACAAAAGATATGGACCGCTATCTTGCAGCTATTAAGCATTTTAATAAAGAACCAGCCCTGGTGCTCAAGGGGCCGAATCCGCTAACCGGAGCTAATCTGCTCGATTCTGCTGCCGTATGTGCACTGAGCGCCGCTCTCGAAGAAAATAACGGACGGCTCTTAGAAACCCGCGATGCGATGCGTTTTATTATCCCCGCTGTAACACGGGGAGACGGATTTTATGCAGACGGCTCTTTTATTCAGCATACGGTTTTCCCGTATACCGGCAGTTATGGCGCGGTAACACTCGCCGGGATTGAAAACCTATTATACATTTCGAAAAATACACCGTGGCAGCTGCAAGATTCATATATCAATACCGTCTTTGAATGGGTACACACTGCTTTTGAACCGCTTATGTATAAAACGGCGATAATGGATATGGTGTCGGGCAGAAGTATTGTACGTAAAAATGCAAGCGATCATAGCCGCGGTAAGGCAGTCCTTGCCCGTATTCTTGCCTTAGGCGAATTGACTGACGATCCGGTAAAACGCAAACGCATACGGGCCTTGGTTAAGCAAAATATTCTGGAAGACCGTGAGTACCTTATAGGTGCGGCAGAGGAAGCACGCGAATCTTATTTCACAACAATGAATCCGAATGATGCCCTTGCTTTTAAGCAGCTTTTAAAAGATACAAGTATTGAGCCGCGCGGGGATTTAAATATGCTGCATATTTTTGCGGGGATGGATAGAGTTGTATTTAGACGGAGCGGCTATGTACTTGGAATTAGTATGCATTCAAGCCGTACCGGAGCTTTTGAAATCGGCAACGGCGAAAACAAACGGGCTTGGCATACAGCAGACGGGTTTATTTCACTCTATAACGATGATCAAACGCAATACACGGATGACTATTGGGCCGTTGTCGATCATCATCGTTTAAGCGGCACCACGACGGATCATAGTGAACGTACAAATAAAAATTGGGCACTCAATACCGGTTCGGAGCATTGGGTAGGCGGAGCCGTATTGTCCGGTCAATACGGTGCGGCAGGTATGGAATACAGCGCTGAAAAAAAATTCAGCTCGCTTACTGCAAAAAAATCATGGTTTTTCTTTGATAATGAAATTGTCTGCCTCGGTGCCGGTATTACCGCTTCCGATAACCGTCCGGTAGAAACAATCGTAGAACACCGTAAGCTTAAAAATGCCGGTGATACCGTCTTTATTGCCGACGGGGAAGAAGTCCTTCCCTCATTCGGCACTGTGCAGATTACTCCGCGCTGGGCATTTCTCGGAACAAATACCGAAAACGGGACCGACACAATTGGTTATTATTTTCCGGAAAAAACGGCTATTACCGCCTCACGTGAATTACGCAGCGGTAATTGGTATGCCGTAAATGATTGGCTCAGCGACGAAGAAATTTTAAAAAATTTTTTATCCGTTAGTATTCCGCATGGCAATAATCCTGCACAAGCAGGGTATGCGTATGTCCTGCTGCCTTGTTTGACACGTGAACAAACAAGAAGATACGGCGAATCGCCTGATATTGCAATTCTGGCAAATGCAAAAGCAATGCAGGCTGTGTATGAAAAAGAAACGGGCATTGTAGGCTGTAATTTCTGGGAAGCAGGAATGCTTCCGCTTACTAATTCGGCTTTTTCTGCAACGGGAATACAGTCTATTCATGCGGAGCAGCCGTGCTCGGTGGTATTCCGGCAACAGGATGGAAAGATAACGCTTGCCGTCTCGGATCCTACCCAACTACAGCCTGAAATAGTCTTGACCTTAACGGGAGCTGCTTTGCGCATTGTTACTACGGATGCAGCTATCCGCACTGAAAAAACGGGCGGCGGGTATACACTGCGGATTAACGCGGGAAAAGCATTCGGAAAGACATATACCATACTATTACAAAAAGAAGAGGTAGACTGATGAAGATAAATAAAAAAATGACTACAGCAGCTGTATGTATACTGCTATACCTGCCGCTGCTGTCAGCTCAATCAAAATCGCCGTCTTACAGCGCAAGCGGCGCATTTAGTACGCCGGTTGATGCGGTGTTTAATCCGGGGAGTTTTCACTCCATAAAATTTGATACACTGTTTGCATATACGGGGATAAACAGCCGCTATCTGGATATTGGAGCGGCATTCCGCTTTGGAAATATCTATACGGCACTCGGTTATAGCGGAAATGTATTCGACTTCACCGGTGTGAACCTGCTGGCGCTCAACGTAATAAAGCCGCGGCGCGTAAGCATTACCCCGAATACGGAACCCGGTAACTTGCAAAGACCGCTATTTTCAAATAAAGCAATACTGATAATCGGTGCGGAGGGACTGCAAAGCGCTTATTTTAAAAATATCGGATTTAAATTCACGGTAGAAACGCTTTCGGCAAAGCATACGAAAGAAGAACTGTATGGTAAATATCCGCTGACGGTTGCACCGCTTAATCCGTCAAACCCCATCCGGTTCGGTTTTAAGGATACACACGGAACCCCGGTAAAAACCGACGGTACTGACAAATCTGCTGTCCGGTTGATGTTTGATTGGTCGGGTTTCCGGTTTCCGATCGGCTCACGCACCCTTACCGTCAAGCCGTTTTTTGGGGTAGATGTAAACAGAAGTCTTTCGCAGGCAGAATCGGTTATTCCCGCTTCCCGGACAAAAGGGGTATGGAATAACGGCACTACCGATCTTAAAGCATTTTTGAATACCGGTTATGGGGAATTTAGTTTGAATTATTATTTTTCATATAAATTCTTTCCCCGCATTCCGCAACGGTATGAATACCGCAGTCATGCTGAAGTACACGGTACAGAAACGGCGGTACAAGTCAACCAATCCTATGATCAAAAGGGACGGCAGGATATGATTAATAAAATCACTGCCGGTTATAAACCCTCATTCAAATTTGCAGATTCTACCGTGCTCTTTACCCCGTCGCTGTCACTGGCCTGTGAAATACGCTCCCTTACCATCCCCCATACGCTTATCACAACAGAGCATACGGTAGTTCAACAGGGAACCGTTAATAAGGCTACAAAACGCTATATCAAAGAATACACACAAAAAACGGCGGAGCAGCGGATAACCGTATCACCTGTTACGGCGCTAGCGGTGCAGTATCGTATCATAAAAGACAAGCTCGCTTTGAATGCCGGTATCAATGTACAAATGGATTATATCAGGACTAGTAAAATCGTAAGTGTCCCCTCCATCGGGAAGGTAACCGGTACGCTTACTGCCGGTTCTGGCGGTGAAACCTATCAAAAAACAACCGAACCCGGGAAGGGGCAAAACAGCCGCAGCCTTACCCACCGGTTTACTGCAAAAGGTTCGTTCGGTTTAGGACTGCAATGGCATATTACGCCGCTATGTCTTTTTGATACGGCGTTTACCGTGCTTACGGATTTTAAAAATGCCGCATTCACACGTGAAAATTGCAATCTTGCAGCGGCTCTTTCAGTGAAACTGTAAATGCTTGACAATCTCCGTACTGAAGGGTTTTTGCATCTGAAAAATAAATAGCCGCCTTTATGCAAGTAAAAAAGCTGCTGCACCGGTGCTGCGTTTTGTTTCCCGCCGGAAGCCGCGCTGCTACAGCGTATTGCGGAATTCGGTGGGAGCCATGCCGGTCAGTTTTTTGAGCAGCTTCGCGTAATAGCCCGCAGAAACAAAGCCCGAACGTGCAGCAATTTCTGAAATATTCAAGCGGCTGTCTTTCATAAGCGTTATGGAGCGGTTGAGCCGGTACAGCGTCAAATAATTCACAAAAGTCATGCCTGTTTGTTCTTTAAACAGACGAGCCAAGTGGCTTTCAGATATATTGAGGCTGATAGCCGCTTCATACAGGCTAATGGGGCCGGCAAATTCCCGCTCAATAAACGCACAGGCTTCCTTAACGATATAATTTCCGTCCGGCGGCAGCGGTATATCAAAATACGGGCTGCTGTGCCGGATTTGTGTATTTTTTTGCGCCGTGAGTTTTTCTTGAATCCGGGAAAGCACCGCGTAAAATACCGTATCGTCCAGCGGTTTTAACAGATAATCGAATACACCGATACGAAGCGCGGTACAGGCGTAGTCAAAATCCTTGTATGCAGTGATAATCAGCGAAAACGGCACAAATATATGTTCCAAAAGCTGTAAACCGCTTTGGCCGGGCATCCGTATATCGGTGATAACTAAATCGGGATTCTTTTCTTTCACCAGCTCTTCACCGCTGATTCCGTTATCGGCCCATCCGGCTACCTCAAACTGAAAGGTATCCCATGGCGTTGCCAGCACTAATTCATCACGGAGGAGTTTTTCATCTTCAATAATAATAACGGAATGCTTCATTACTTTTCTCAGTCAAGCGGAATCCCAATCCTAACGAGGGTACCTTCCGGAGAACCGGTGAGGTCTATGTATGCTCTGCCATTATACAAGAGATTGAGCCGCGTATAAACGGTATATAAGCCCGTATGTCCGTTTTTTTTCAATTCTGTATATGTTTGCGGGGAGAGCGTATACGGGCATCCGATACCGTTATCGCTGATGGTAATGGTAAGCATATCCGCGTCGCGCATAATGTACAGTGATAAAAACCAATCCCCTATTTTCGGCTCAAGCCCGTGTAAGACGGCATTTTCCAAAAACGGCTGAATAGTGAATGAAGGAATGAATACTTCGCGGCACTCAGGCTGTAACACTATTTCCGTATGGAACTTTTCTCCAAACCGCAGCTTCATTATTTTTATCCAGCTCTCTATGAGTTTTACCGTTTCGGCCGCGGAAAGAAAGGCTTCGGTATTGTCCACCGTATGACGGAGCAAGGTGTGCAGCTCCGTTATGATTGCCGCTATTTCGTGCTCATTATGCAGTTTTGCCAATGATTTGACGGTTCCCAGCGTGTTAGCAAGAAAATGGGGATTAAGCTGGGCACGCAGCACGTTTTGCTGTGCGGTATGGAGCTGTTTTTCTTTTTCTGCGGCTGCAGTAATTAAATTTTGAATAGTTTCTATCATGGCATTATATACAGCAGAAAGCTCTAAAAAATCGGAAATACAGGTGTTGCTGTTATTATAGGTCAGCGTATGCGATTGTACCGACTGCATGGTGTTGAGTAACGATTTTAACGGACGATGTATGATTTTTGAAAAAAGAACGGCAAGGATGAGGGACACAATAAACAACAGCGAAAAAATAAGCATGAAAGAGCCGCGTATCCGGTGAAAATTTTCAAAGTACGGGGCGCTGTTCATTACGCCGCCGATAAAAAAGGACGTATTGGGAAGTGCACGTACGGTAATCATGCTCATATCCGATTGGTAAAAGGCCGTATCCGGCGGAAAAGAAATATGTTTGAGGAACGGAAAGCTGCTGAAGTTTCCCTGCCGTTCTTTTGACAGAAGCGAATAGGCTAAATAAACGTGTGAATCTATCAGAAGCAGCTCGGAAAAGAGCGTGTCTTTGTAGGCATTGATAAAGGTTTCTTCAAAAATATCAATAAATATGTAGCCGATGAGCGTTTGACGATCAATTATTTTTTTTATGACGGTAAAAGCCGCCGTATCGCTCTGTATTTTCCGCGGTGCCGGAAGCAGTACAGGCTCACTGTGGACTGAATCTCCAATCCGCACAAAAATAGAATCACTACTGTTGCTGAGCCGCGGATTATATTCTGCAGGAAAGGAGTGTGTTGAGTAGTACACCGTCCCGTCTACCGATACAATATGCACCGCGGCTTTAGAAACATCTCCTTTCATGGCGGTAAAAAGCAGCTGATACATCGTAATATCTGAAAGACGTTGGTTATGATTTTTTTGCAACAGGGAAGGCAGTGCAGTATTTGAAGCAAGCAGATAGGCTTTATGCCGGTATTCGTTTATCAGCGTTACGAATGTCTGTACACTCTTATCCATTTCCGCACCGCACTGGGTTTCCAGATGCTGTTGTGCCGCATTGTAACTCAAGCCGTAGAAGTAGATAAATACCGTTAGACCGGGAATAAGCGTTACCGTCAAAAAAGCGGTAACTAATAAAAAAAATAATGAAAATCGTACCTTATGGCGCTTCATAATCTTATTATAACGGTTTTTGTGATACGGCGGTATCCGTAGACACCGGAAGGTTACAGCATCAAAGCAGTATTTTGTGCGTTGTACAGTGCGGCATATACCCCATTCCGCGCCGTCAGTTCCGCATGAGTGCCTTGTTCGCAAATACCTTTTTCATCCACTACGACAATCATATCGGCATTCCGCACAGTAGATAAACGGTGTGCAATAACCAGCGTTGTCCGCCCTACTGCCAGTGCTTCAAAAGATTTCTGAATTTTTAACTCGGTAGCGGTATCGAGTGCTGAAGTCGCCTCGTCTAAAATGAGAATAGGCGGATTTTTAAGAAAGGTTCGGGCAATCGCAACCCGCTGTTTTTGGCCGCCTGATAAGCGGATACCCCGTTCGCCTACTACCGTGTCATACCCCTGCTCCATTTTCATAATATCATCATGAATTTCCGCACGCCGGGCGGCTTCGATAATTTCCTCATCGGTTGCACCGATTTTCCCGTAGCCGATATTTTCCCGGATAGTGCCGGCAAAGAGGAAGACATCTTGCTGTACCAGTCCGATTTGACGGCGGAGGCTTTCTACGGTTATATCCCGTATATCCCGCCCGTCAAGGGTGATGCTGCCGCCGCTCAATTCGTAAAAGCGCGGTAAGAGATTGCATAAGGTGGTTTTTCCGCTGCCTGAGTGTCCGACAAAGGCGGCTGTCTGCCCCGCCTTGATGGTAAGATTGATATTTTCCAGTACGGTATCACTGGAATCATAGGCAAACTTGACATTATTATACACAATATCGCCGCGGGCAGTACCGATGCTGACGGCTGCGGGGTTTGACCGTATCTGTTCTTGGGTGTTCATAATTTCTTGAAACCGCCGGAAACCTGCCATACCGGTTGCATACTGTTCCACAAAGGCAGTAAGCCGGCGGATGGGCTGCAAAAAAGCCGATACAAACAATACTGCGGTAATCAGGTCAGCCAGATTCATATTGCCTTGCATAATGAAAAAACCGCCTACGCCGAGAATCAGCACATTTAAAGAAGATGTTAAAAATTCAAGCCGGCAATGGAACAAAGCCATTGTTTGGTAAAATCGGCGCTTGGCAGTGTAAAAACGAGTGTTGTTGTGTTCAAACCGGTTTCTTTCATGTTCTTCATTAGTGAATATTTTTGTAACACGTATACCCGACAGTGTCGATTCAACGGCCGTGTTTATTTCTGCAATTTCTTCTTTTACTTTTTTAGATGCGCTCATCAGCTGCGAGCGGGAACGTATTGTGTGCAGTAAAACGGCCGGCAGAAAGGCTGCCAGCACTACTGCAAGTTCCCAGCGTATTGAGGCCATCAAAATGAATGCCCCTGCAAGAGTCAGCACCGAAATAAAAACATCCTCAGGCCCGTGATGGGAAAGCTCGGTAATCTCAAATAAATCAGTCGTAATCCGGGACATGAGCTGACCGGTTCTGTTATGATCAAAAAAGGTAAAGGACTGAGTTTGCAAATGCCGAAAGATAGCACGCCGCATATCCATTTCTACCCGTGCGCCGAAAAGGTGTCCAAAGTAATTGACAAAATATGATGCCGCCATCCGCACAAAGTATAAACAAAACATACCGGCAATAAATAAGAAAAAAGTTCTGAATGCCTCAGCGGCAAGAAAATTGTTTAACGCAGAGCGGGTCAGCATGGGAAATGATAAATCAACGGCAGCAATAAAAGCGGCACATATAAGATCTGCCGCAAACAGCTTCCAGTGCGGTTTAAAGTAAGATAAAAAAGAGCGCATAGGATATTTTAGCAAGTATGCAGCCCTCTGTACAGAATAGGGAGACAATGTGGTAGAATGCCGAGTGATGTATTATCAAACGGATTATGAATCGCCTTTCGGTACTATCGCCCTTGTTGCTGACGGCCGGCATCTTATAGGCGCATGGAGGTACGGCCAAAAATATTTTTACCGCTCTCTGCCGGAATATCCGGTGTATAACAATAAGTTAGCCGTTTTTAAAGATACGGTACAGTGGTTTGACCGTTATTTTGCAGGAGAAAAGCCTCAGCCGGCAGAGCTGCCGCTTGCCCCCATAGGAACTGCCTTTAGACAGGCTGTATGGCAGAGGTTATGCGGAATTCCGTTCGGTAGTGTTACCACGTACGGTGCACTTGCACAAAAAATTGCAGCTGAACAGGGAAGGGACAGAATGTCGGCACAGGCAATCGGGGGAGCGGTCGGACATAATCCGCTGTTTATTATTATTCCCTGCCATCGGGTAATCGGCGCAAACGGTAATTTAACCGGTTATGCCGGCGGTCTGGACGTAAAGATACAGCTGCTTGAATTTGAAGGAGTTGATACATCCCGCTTTTTTTATGTTTAGCGCAGCAGTCAAAGAAAAAAATAAAAGGCATCTGCTGTAACACCGCAGTGTAAGCAGATGCCTCATCAATAACAGCCCCTTACCGGGACAGTGTTTTTTTATTGTTTTTGGACATCTTCACAGATGTTTTCTTCCGTTTCGCTGTCAAAGTAGCGAGCTTTTTCCATGTTGGGCACAAAGGTGAGGGATTCACCGATACCCGCATCGACGGCATTGAATGTACGTGCAATGATCTGCTGGTTATTCGATGCGAGGTAGAGGTGCGTTTCGGCACCGAGCGGCTCTTTTACGGTAATCTTGAGCCTCATACTATTCACAGTGCTGTCGTTATCCGCGACAAGCTGTAAATCTTCCGGCCGGATACCGAAGAAGACATTTTTGCCCGTGTATTTTCTCAGACGTTTTTGCTGATCTTCTGTGGGGTGCAGCACAAACGAACCTTCATCTATTGCAATACCGCCGTCTTTTTCAATTACTTTAACATTTAAGAAGTTCATGGGCGGTGAACCGATAAAGCCTGCAACAAACTTATTAACGGGGTGGTTATACAGATACAGCGGTGAACCGATCTGCTGCACTTTTCCGTCTTTCATAACAACAATCTTGTCGCCCATTGTCATAGCCTCTACCTGATCGTGTGTAACATAAATCATGGTTGCTTTTAAGCGGTTATGCAGGTCTGAAATTTCGGCGCGCATCTGCACGCGGAGTTTTGCATCAAGGTTGGAAAGCGGTTCGTCAAATAAGAATACTTTCGGGTTACGGACAATAGCGCGTCCTACGGCAACACGCTGGCGCTGACCGCCGGACAGAGCCTTAGGCTTACGGTCAAGCAGTTTTTCAATGTCAAGAATACGCGCCGCTTCGTGGACACGCCGCTCGATTTCCTGTTTATCGACTTTACGGATTTTTAAACCGAATGCCATATTATCATATACCGTCATGTGGGGGTATAATGCATAGTTTTGGAATACCATTGCGATATTGCGGTCTTTCGGCGGTACATCGTTCATGCGCTCTCCGTCAATATACAGATATCCTTCGCTGATTTCTTCAAGACCTGCTACCATACGCAAAGTGGTAGACTTACCGCATCCTGAAGGACCGACAAATACAACAAATTCCTGATCTTCAATTGTGATATTGGCATTGTCTACCGCACGGACTCCGCCGTCGTATACTTTACCGATACCTTTCAGTTCAACTTTTGCCATTTAAGGCCTCCTAAAAATTATCCTATAAAAGAAAGTATACCGGCAAATTGCGGGTCTGTCAAACAACTTTTACATTCTCCGTAACTCGTTGTGATGGATTTTTTTCCGTATTACGGTTACTATCATTCATCGGCAGAAGTACGATACTTATTTTGAAGGGGGAATAGTATGAAACATCACCGTTTACCGATCATTGCAGCTGCTGTTTGTGCCGTTGTTATGCTTATGTCATGCAGCGCTGCAAAAGATACCATTCAAGAAGCGGCTGCACTGAAGCGGAGTGCGGGCGGCGCACGGTCATATAAGGCAGTTGCAAACACGGCTGCCGATGCTCCTGAGCTGCAAAGCACCGGCCCGGTTATTGAACGGAAACTGATCAAAGAAGGGTATCTCCGCTTTGAAACCGCCGACATTCAAAAGACGCGGCACACTATTGAAACACTAACCGAAAAATACGGTGCCTATATCAGTCAGGAGGATGAACAAAGTGCTGAAACACGGATTTACCAAAACATTACTTTAAAGGTACCGAAAGAGCATTTTGATTCGTTCCTGACGGATTTAACGGACGGTGTGAAGAAAATAGATGAAAAATCAATCGGCATTCAGGATGTAACCGAGGAGTTTATTGATATTGATGCACGTTTGAAAGTAAAGAAAGAAACGGAGGCGGGGTATCTGCGCCTCTTGGATAAGGCACAGAACGTTAAAGATATTCTTGATATTCAAAATGAGATTCAAAACCTGCGTTCGGATATCGAATCGATCGAAGGCAGACTGCGGTATTTGGAAAACTCCGTCAATTTCAGCACAATCCGTATGCGAATGTACCAAAACATCACGCCGCCCGCCGGCGCCTCATCGTTTTTTGAGCCGATATGGGATGCTGTAAAGGGCGGGCTTGTACTGTTCGGAAAACTCTGTATTGCACTGCTCTACGGCTGGGTGTTTATTCTTCTTGCGGCCGCAGTATGTTTCGTTCTAATAAAAGCATGGAAACGGAAAAAAGGAAAAGGCGCCGAAAAATAATAAGATAAATTGCGGTTCCGATATATTTGTGCTAATATTGCCTGATACTGCCGGAGTTGTTTTGCGGCAGGGGAGGCAGAGTATGAAACATTTACGGAAACTGCATAGTGTTGCAGTGCTGACAGTTGCGGTTCTATTTACCGCTTGTCTTGGTGCGAACGCCGGAACATCCGCAGGGCGCGAAGCCCGTGCCCGCGGCCGGCAGTCTGATACGGTACAACTTGAGCACAAGCTCATTACAAAAGGTGCGCCCGGTGCCGATGAAGTGCACTTGGTATTCGGCGCAACAGCTGACGTGCACGGAAGAATTTATCCCTATGATTACGCCGTTACGGAAGAAGATACGGATGCCGGTTATGCAAAAACCTATACCATCGTCAAGCAGCTGCGCGAAAAATATCCCAATATGGTGCTGATGGATGTGGGCGACACGGTGCAGGATAACAGTGCGGAACTGTTTAACGACCTCGAAACCCATCCCATGGTGCAAGCAATGAATTACATGAATTGCGACATTTGGGTACTCGGAAATCATGAATTTAATTTTGAAAAAGAATTTTTAGTACGGAATATCAAAAACTTTAAAGGCGGTGTTGTCAGCGCAAATATCTACAACGAGGCCGATAAGAGCCATTTTGTTCTTCCCTATCAGCTGTTAAATATCGAAGGGGTGCGCGTCGCGGTTGTCGGACTTATTCCGCCTCATATTCCCATGTGGGAGGCCTCATCTCCTTCACACTTTAAGGGTTTAACTTTTGAAGAACCGCTTACTGCCGCACGGAAAACCGTTGATTCTTTAAAAGGTAAGTACGATGTTCTCATCGGCGCATTCCACCTCGGGCGTAATCCTGAATACGGTTCAAAGGGCAGTACCTTCTCCATTGCGGAAGCGATTCCCGAATTTGATCTTATTTTCGGCGGCCATGAACACGCAAAATATGTAACGGAAGTAAACGGAAAAGACGGAGATAAAACATGGGTGCTTGAACCGGGTGCATACGGATGGGCATTATCCGTCGGTGAAATTACCGTTAAAAAAGAGAATGGAGGATGGAAGGTTGTTGCGGTAAAGGCCGAAAATAAGGAAACCAAGAATATTGCAAGCGATGCAGCGCTTGAAGCCGAGTTTAAGTTTGTACATGATCAGTCTTTAGCGGATGCAAACACCGTTATCGGTGCGGTAACCGACACCTTTATTGACCGGGTTGACTATATTACCGGAGAAGACAAGGTAACCACGATGCCGACCATTCAGCTTGAGGATACCGCCCTTATCGACTTTATCAATGAGGTACAGCTGGATACAGCACAGGCTGAAATTGCATCGGTTGCAGCTTTCCGATCGGATATCAACATCAAAAAAGGCGATTTTAAGAAAAAAGATGTTGCGTTTATTTATAAATACAACAATACCTTAATGGGTGTGAATATGACCGGAGAAAACCTGCTTAAGTATATGGAATGGTCTGCAAGCTATTACAATACCGCCCAGGAAGGGGATATTACTATTTCATTCAATCCCGATATCCGCGCATATAACTATGATATGTTCGACGGTATCACCTACGATATTGATATTTCAAAACCGGCAGGATCCCGGATTACCAATCCAAAAATCGGCGGTGTTGCGCTTGACCCCAAAAAACGGTACAAGGTTGCCGTCAATAACTACCGCTTCGGTACCCTGCAAAAACTCGGCTTGGCAAAGACAGAAGATGTGTACTACGATTCTTACGAAACCATGCAGGATGCAGGACGTATCCGCGACCTCATTGTCCAGTATGTGAAAGGAAAGAAAACCATTACACCGGCAGTAAACAATAACTGGAAGCTCATCGGGTTTAACGATAGGGTTGAAGGCCGTGAAGCAGTGCTTGAAAAAATCCGTTCAGGTGAAATTGCCGTTCCCCGTTCGGCAGACGGCAGAACACCGAATGTGAAATCAATCAATATTAAGGATGTAAAATAAAACCTACCGTTTCGGCATCACCGTTTTAAAATCCGCTTATGCGGAACCGGCGGTGCCGGCGGTTGTTCCGGCCGGGTTTTCAATAAGAATACAGAAACAGCAGCAGTAAAAGGAACAGCCACCACAATACCGATACTTCCCGAAAGCGCATGCATCAACTCAATCACAATGAGCGGAATATTCATAAATTGCCGGTAACTCATCCCGTATCCCCAAATCATCATCACCAGCGGAAGTGAACTTCCTGCAAAGGCGAGGATTAAGGTATTGCTCATAGTGCCGGTAATATCCTTGCCGACGGCAAGTCCCGACATAAAAAGCGCTTTTTTATCCATGCCGGGAGAAGCGGCGTAAATTTCTTGCATCGCAGAGGCAATGGACATACTGACATCCATTACTGCCCCGAGTGAGGCAATTAAAATCGAGGTGAACAATAGACCGTCAAGCCGGAGGGCATAATCGCGGGCAATATTCAAAAGCTGTTCTCCGCTTGCCATATTTACACCAGAAAGCTGTGCTGCGTGTCCGGCAATAAGAGAGATACTGCCTGCAAGGGTTATTCCGAATACCGTACCGAGTATAGCGGCAGCCGTTTTCCGTGAAAACCCGCTGATCAGAATGAAGCTAACCACCGTAATGAGTGAAGCAAGTGCAACGGAAACAGGTACCGGACTAAAACCGGCAAAAAGAGCAGGAACAAGAAGCGTAATAATTATGGTACCCGTAAACGTCAGTGCAATAATAGACTGAAAGCCCTGCTTTTTGCCGAGCAGCAGCAGTAAAAAAATAAAGATGCCCGCTAGTACATACACAAGGCTATCCCGTTTTTGGTTATACAGCCAGATATGCTGTGTTCCGTTTTCACTGCGGACGGTAAAAAGCGCTTCCATACCGGCTGCGGCGCGCGTATGGTGCAGGCTGCTGAGCGTATTATAGACGGTAAAAACCTGCCCCTTGTATGCACCGTCCAGCAACAACACCTCAAGGCTTTGTGTCCCTCTAAAGCGGTTTTCTATAACGGGGTCAGGGGTTAAGTCTTCGCTCAGCACCCGCTGGACGCGGCCGAGTACAAAATCTTGGTTAAAAATTGATACGGGCCGGATAGACTGCCACATCCGCGGCATGGTATACGCAAGTACCGCACAAACAACAATAACCGTACCGGCAAACAGTTTTTCAGCCGGAGTTTTCCATTGCATTATCTTCATAGTGTTCGTGCAGCCAGTATATCGCGGAGCGGTACGGCATGAATAGTGTATATACACACACATATCTTGTTTTCTCTTCTTACAATACCGTATATAATACAGTTTGTAAAAAGGACGGGATGCCTGAAGGACTAACAGACTTTTGAGCGTATCCCGTATACAGCGATAAGGAGTGATGAATAGTATATGGATGCAGTAGCACGGTTTTTAAAGTATATTGCGGTAGATACACGGTCGAATGAGGCTAACGGTCAGTGTCCTAGTACGCAGGGGCAGCTCATTCTCGGGAAGATGCTGGCAGAGGAGCTGCGTGATCTGGGGGTGTGTGATGTTGAACAAGATCAGTACGGTTATGTGTACGGTACAATTCCGGCAAACACGGATAAGAGTGTGCCCGTTATCGGTTTTATCGCCCATATAGATACAGCTCCTGATTTGGATGGAAAATGTTCTAACCCCCAAATTATAGAATATAAAGGCGGCGATATACCGTTAAATGATACCTACTCATTGACAGTAAAAGAATTTCCTTTTTTGAATACGTTGATTGGAGAAACGCTCATCACAACAGACGGTACAACCTTGCTTGGTGCCGATGATAAGTCAGGGATAACCATTATCATGGGAATGGTTGAGTATCTCCGGAATCATCCGGACATAGAACACGGTACTATTAAAATAGGCTTTACACCGGATGAAGAAATCGGCCGCGGCGCTGATCTGTTTGATGTAAAAAAATTCGGTGCGGATTTTGCGTATACTATTGACGGCGGCGAAATAGGCGAACTTGAATATGAAAACTTTAATGCCGCCGGTGCAAAAATCGAAATTCAAGGAAAAAATGTTCACCCCGGCAGCGCGAAAAATATTATGATTAATTCAGTGTGTATCGCAAACGAGCTGGATAGGCTGCTTCCCGCTGACCAACGGCCTGAGTACACGGAAGGGTATGAAGGCTTTTTTTTGCTCACTCATATTAACGGTACGGTGGATCACACCTCAATGTCCTACATAATCCGCGACCATTCTGCAGAAAAGTTTGAACAAAAAAAAGCATTATTGCACAGTGCTGTTGATTTTCTCAATAAAAAATACGGAGACGTTATTACTCTTACGCTAAAGGACAGCTATTATAATATGCGCAAGCAGATTGAACCGCATATCGAAATTATTAAACTGGCAAAAGAATCAATGGAAGAGATCGGGATTATGCCGATTGTTCATCCGATACGCGGAGGAACGGACGGTGCCCGGCTTTCCTTTATGGGGCTGCCGTGTCCGAATATTTTTGCAGGAGGTTTTAATTTTCACGGAAGGTTTGAGTGTATTCCGGTTAGTTCTATCTATAAGGGTACAGAGCTGCTGGTACGTATTGTCCGGAACGCTATTAAGCGCTTTTAAAATGCACTCTGCCGCAGCGGTGAGCTGCGGCAGTACCTCGCAGTTAATCCTCTGTTTCCACTTTAAATTTATTGACCGCTTTGGCTAAACTATCAATGCTGGTACTGTTTTCCCCTGTCAGCATATTTACTTCTTCTACAGCTTGATTAATTTCTACGGCACCCGCTGCCATTTCGTTCATACTGTCGGTTATCACACGGGTTAAGTCGGCAAGTTTCCGCATTTCGTCCGCAACTTGTGTGCCGCCCAAAAGCATTTCCGATGAATTATCTTTTACATCATCGGTTATCGCATTGATATTTTTCATAGCCATCAGTACTTCACGGTTTCCGTTTTCCTGTTCATTCATTGCTTGGACAATGAGTTCTTCCTGCTGAGAAATTTGATTTACTAACTCATATACTTCAACAAAGTTCTTTTCTGCACCGGCACCTGCAACTGTCAGATTATCAATGATTTGAATGGATTCCTTAATAACCTCTCCGATTTGCTTACCCTGCATATTGGATTCTTCTGCAAGTTTCCGTATTTCATCGGCGACAACAGCAAAGCCTTTACCGCTTTCTCCTGCGTGTGCGGCTTCAATAGCGGCATTCATCGCTAGCAGGTTGGTTTGGCTTGCAATCGCTTGAATAATCTGGCTTGCTTCCAGCAGGGCTGCCGATTTTTCCGCAATTTGGGTAACAACCTCGTTTGCTGCCCGTGCTCCCAATTTTCCTTTTTTGGTTTGATCATAGACCGTTTTTATTAGTTCGTTGTTTTTTTCAAGCGTGTCGGCTACGGAAGCGATATTTGCAGTCATTTCTTCAACTGCAGCAGAAGATTGGGCAACGCTTTCGGCTTGATTTTGGATACTTGTATCGAGGTGATTGAGTTTACGGATAACCTGTTCAATTGTTGCTGCCGTTTCACTTACACTGGCGCTTTGTGTTAATGATTGTTCGCGTACATTTTCTACTGTGCCGCTGATCTGCTGGATAGATTCGGTTGTTTTATTCATATTACCTGAGAGTTCCGAACCCACTGCTTTCATCTTTTGTGTAAAGAACAGCACATTAGCTATTGATTTTGACATATGCTCAAGCATCTGGTTAATATAGCCGGCCAACTCCATAATTTCGTCATTTCCTTGGCGGGGAAGCCGTACCGTTAGGTCTCCTGCGCCGGCCTGCTGTAAGACCCGTACTATTTTATTAATGGGATTTGAGATACGGCGGCTGATGAAAAACGAAAGCAGCAATCCTATCAGAAGAACTGCCAATACAGACAACACAAGATAGTAGATGGATGTCCGTATCGGTTCATACAACGCCTTATGGGAAATGGCAATACCGGCAATCCAGCCTGAATGTTCCGAATGTGCAAAATAAAATAATCTGGGTTCTCCGTCATAATCGGTAAAGAGGTTGTTGTTATCTTGGGGCTGTATACGGCTTTCGATAAATTGTTCCAAGTCCTTATCGCCTACCGCCTCGGAAAGAGCTGTGGACGTATCTTTACCGTGGTTAAAATCTTTGTTTTTATGAATGACAATATGCCGGTCTCTATCAAGTAAAAAAGCGTATTGAGAATTGCTTTGGTTAAACCTATCAATAATTTCCTGTAACTGAGTTAAGGGTACTTCTGTCGTAATGACCCCTTTGCGTCCGTCGGAGACGGTAAAGCGCCGGCTGAATGAAATTACCATTTCATTAGCACTCGTGCTGATATAAGGGTCGCTGATAAATACCGTGTCTGTTTTCATTGCTTCCGTATACCAGAACCGGCTGCGGGCATCATAATTTGCGGGCGGTATCCAGCCTTTACTGTTAAATAGTGTGTTATCATCAAGACAGACGGCATATACATTACCGCCGTTTTGCTTGCTGATATGCTTTAAAAAAGGAACCGCCGTTTCGGCAGTAAATAAATTAAGCTCCGTCATTGTGTTCATGGTTTGGGTTAGGACGGTATTATTTACACTGAACCATACATCTATCTGATGTGCCGTATATTCCGCAGAAGTTTGATTTCCTTTATTAATGGCCGTACCATATATATCAAGCATAATGCTATAGCTGATTATTGATACTGCAGCGACCGCCGCTAAACAAACAATAACAGTATTGAAGATAATTTTCGATCGAATTTTCATTAAAAATACTCCTTTAGGACGCACGGTTCCTTATTCGTGTGGAGGGTTTAATACCCCCGACGCTTTGCGTCGTAACAAAGGGTATTAAAGCCGACTGCAACCACCTTATGAGAACAACATACCCCGATGCTCTGCGTCGGGGTTGTTGATTCTATAATTATGTATAAAAACCGGTGAATGTACAAGTAGCTTACCGGGACTTTCACGCGGTATTGAATCTCCCTACTGCTCCTTATCTTGAGTAAAGCGGGGCGATTGTGCTATCATTTTCCACTACATTTTACAGTTTATTTATGTACCATGAGGAGATTGTTATGCGTGCAGTTGATATTATTATGAAAAAACGCGGATTTAAAGGCAGCGCGGCCGGCGCCCTTTCACGGGAAGAAATTGAGTTTTTCATCAACGGCTATGTTGCCGGTACTATTCCGGACTATCAGATGTCGGCATGGCTCATGGCAGTCTATTTTAACGGTATGACGTTTGATGAAACGGCTATTCTCACTGATGTTATGCTCCACTCCGGGGCTGTAATGGACTTATCGGGTATACCCGGCCCCTTTGTAGATAAACATTCTACCGGCGGTGTCGGCGATAAACTGTCTTTACCGCTTGCTCCTATTGTTGCAGCCTGCGGTGTTAAGGTGCCGATGATGAGCGGCCGTGCGCTGGGACATACCGGCGGTACCCTTGATAAGCTCGAATCCATTACCGGCTATAAAACCGGGCTGAGTGTTGCTGAATTCCGTGAATACATTACCAAAAACGGCTTTGCGATGACAGGACAAACAAAAGAAATTGTCCCGGCCGACCGGCTGATTTATGCGCTGCGGGATGTTACTGCCACCGTTGAATCAGTGCCGCTTATTACCGCCAGTATCCTATCAAAAAAGGTTGCCGAAGGAGCCGAAGCACTCGTTTTTGATGTAAAATGCGGCAGCGGCGCCTTTATGAAGAACTTGACCGAAGCGGAAGCCTTAGCCAAAAGTCTTGTCGGTACCGGTACGGCAATGGGAAAGAAAGTGATTGCGCTCATTACCGACATGAATAACCCCTTAGGCAATGCAGTCGGTAATTTCTTGGAAATGGAAGAAACATACTATGTCCTAAACGGTACCGGCCCTCAGGATGTAACCGAACTAACCTTACAGCTTGCCGGATGGATGCTTGTGCTCGGCGGTAAAGCAGCATCAAAAGAAGATGGAATACAGAAGGCGGAAGAAGCGGTGCGCAGCGGAAAAGCACTGGAGCATTTTTTGGAAAATATCAGAATGCAGGGCGGCAATCCTGAGCAGTTCACTGCCGAATGCGGAAAACGCCGCAGTGCGCATACCTGTCTTGTTACTGCGGAGCAGGACGGCTTTATTGCGGGTATTGATGCCTTTCAAATCGGGCTTGCAGGTGTACACCTTGGTGTCGGGCGCAATACAACCGCAGATGCCGTGTGTCCCGATGCGGGAATGCTCTTTCATAAAAGAGCCGGCGATGCGGTTAAAAGAGGCGATACAGTTGCTGAAGTATACGGCAAAGATGCTGTCTGTCTGCCGGCAGCCTCTGCTGTTATCAAAGGCGCAATCCGGTATGCCGATGCCCGCCCCCAACCCGCGTCTCTTATATTGAAAGAAATTACCGCAGCTGACCTATAAGACTGAAAAACCGGCGGAAAAATATGATATGGAACAAAAAAGAAATCGACCCTGAAATAGTGCGTGCAATGGCAAAGCAATACGGCTGCCCCCCTCTCGTAGCTTCTATCTTATTACGGAGAGGGATTGCAGACGGCGCTGCGGCATTTTTTTACCTTGAAAAAGAGCTGCGCTATGTACATAACCCGTTCCTCTTTGCAGATATGGAGGATGCAGTTGACCGGATTCTTGATGCAAAAGAAGAAGGTGAACGTGTGTTAATTTTCGGCGACCGCGATGTTGACGGTATTACTGCGGTAACTATTCTGTACGAAGCGCTGACCGATCTGGGTATTGAAACCTCATGGCGTATTCCTACCGGCGATGACCCCTACGGTTTGACCTGCGTGGCGGTTGATGCGCATGAGGCGCAGGGCGGAACTCTCATTATTACGGTAGACTGCGGTATATCAAATAGGGAAGAAGTCGCCTATGCAGCGCAAAAAGGGATAGATGTCATTATTATCGACCACCATACCCCGCAGGAAACCGTACCGGATGCCGCAGTGATTATAAACCCAAAAATGCCGGATTGCGGGTATCCGAATAGCCATCTTTCAGGTTGTGCTGTTGCGTGGAAAGTTATTACCGCCCTGCGTTTCGGAATGCGTGATTTATATAAGCAGGAAATGTGCCTGTTAAATGTCCGTCCCGTGAATGATGCATTTGCAGTGGAGGCGATCCGCACGGTCAATTTAACCGAAACCGCACGGATAAGCGAAACCCTTATTCCCGGAATGGTGTCGTTTTCCGATACGCGCCTTGCCTCATTTTTACAGGGGCAGCAAATTTTTGTCTGGGATAAAGACTTACAACTGCGGCAGCTGGAAAAAATTTTCGGTAAGGCAGTTGAATTTTATGTAACCGACTTCCGTCAGGAATGTGCAAAATCTGCTCCGCAACTGACGGATTTGAGCTTACTGCGTATTAAAAGCCTTTCCCGGGCAGGAAAATATGCCGATACTCCGCTTTCGGAAATCGACGGTTTTTTTAACCTCTTTATTACGGTTATTCAGCAGACATATCAGCTGTACGGAGAACGGGAACTGCAAGAGCTTCAACTTGTTGCCTTATCGCTGCTTGCCGACCTTATGCAGCTGGACGGAGAAAACCGGATACTAGTCAAACAGGGACTTGCAGCCATTAATGCTGCTCCGCGTCCCGGTCTTTCAGAGCTCATGTCAAAACAGGGACTGATCAGTAAACAGGTCGGAACAGGGGATATCGCATGGAATATTACGCCGGTAATCAATGCAGCCGGCCGGATGGGTAAACCTGAAACCGCGCTCCGTCTTTTCCTTGAGAAAGACAAGATAGCACGTGCGGAGTTGGCAGAGACTGTGGTAAAAATGAATGAGGAGCGGAAAGAACTCGGTAAGATCGGCTGGTCAGTTGCAGAACCGATCGCACGTGAAAGTTTGGAAGCATACGGAAAAAAACTGACGGTTGTGGTCAGCAAAGATATTCACCGGGGTATAACAGGTATCCTATCCAGTAAGCTGGCGGGCGCCTTTAATGTTCCCAGTATGGTAATGTGCTTAATGGACGGCGGGACAGCGGTCGGTTCGCTCCGGTCTGCCCGTAACTACCGGGTTCTTTCACTGCTGGAATCTTATCCCGAGTTCTTTATTGATTACGGAGGTCATAATTTTGCTGCGGGGTTCAGTCTGATGCAAGAGAATATCGAACCGTTCTTGGAGAAGCTGCGGTACTATGCCGCTACGATTGAATTTGATCCCGATTCGGAAACCCCTGCTATTTCCGTTGATGCCGAGCTGCCGCATAAGTATTTAACTCCGGACCTGCTAACGGTACTCGATACGTTTGAACCCTACGGCGAAGGCTTTCCGGTGCTGCATTTTGCAGCAAAAAATATGAAAATTGCCGCGGCAAACATCATGGGCAAGACCCTCCCGCAGCATTTGAAACTGACTTTAGACTGCGGATTGCATAAATGGACGGCACTGTACTGGCAGGCTGCCGAAAAACTTAATACCGAATTTTCGGTCGGTGATAGCATTGATGCGGTATTTACCATTAGCCGTAATACCTTTAACGGCAATACGGTGCCGCAAATGGTTATTCAAGATATGCAGAAGACAGTGCGGTCATAACCTTATAAGGAGCATAGCGTGATACATACGGATACTATTCTTTCCCGTAAAAAACTTTTTAATGAATTTGGGGATTCTGAGGTTCATTTGCGCCGGATGATCGGCGGAAATACAACAAATCTCAATGATTTTAATAATATGAAGTATGCCTGGGTAAGCGAATGGTACCGGCAGGCAATGAACAATTTTTGGATACCGGAAGAAATTAATATGAGCACCGATGTGCAGGATTACCGCAAACTTTCAGCGGCTGAAAAAACAGCCTACGATAAGATTCTTTCGTTTCTCATTTTTTTAGATAGTATTCAAACAGCCAATCTGCCGAATATCGGGCAGTACATTACCGCAAACGAAGTAAATCTCTGTCTTACCATTCAATCTTTCCAAGAAGCAGTGCATTCGCAAAGCTACAGCTATATGCTTGACACCATCTGCTCCCCGGATGAGCGTACTGCCGTGCTCTATCAGTGGAAGGATGATGCTCATCTGCTCAATCGGAATAAATTTATCGGCGACCTTTACAATGAATTTCAGGATGATAAAAGTGCTCTTGCGTTGCTGAAAGTTGCGGTTGCAAACTACATTTTGGAAGGTGTGTATTTCTATTCCGGTTTTATGTTCTTTTATAATCTCGGCAGAAATAACAAAATGCCCGGTTCCGTTCAAGAAATCCGTTACATTAACCGCGATGAAAACACTCACCTCTGGCTGTTCCGGTCTATTATTCACGAATTACAGAAAGAAGAACCGCAGCTTTTTACCCCAGAAAATAATGCATTATTCAGAGAGATGATTCGGGAGGGGTGTGAACAGGAAATTGCGTGGGGGCATTACGTTATTGGGGATAACATTCCCGGCTTAACCCGGCAGATGGTTACGGATTATATTCAATACCTCGGTAATCTCCGCTGCGAGAATCTCGGGTTTGAACCATTGTATGACGGGCACCGCGAAGAACCCGCATCAATGAGCTGGGTCAGCCAGTATAGCAATGCGAACCTGATAAAAACCGATTTTTTTGAAGCGAAGTCAACCGCTTACGCAAAATCATCGGCTCTCAAGGACGATTTATAGCTGCCGGCTGCTTTTTCCGCCTTATAAGGGCTTATCATTTTCCCCGTTTCCATTTATAACTATTGGTATGAATGAATCATATCAAAAAGAGTTAGCGGTATGCGGGTTTGAAGCGGCTAAAGCGCTTGCAGCTGAGCATCCTGAAAAAATTTCACGGTTTTTCTTTACCGGCAGCCGGGCTAAGGCTTTCGGCAGTCTATGCAAATATCTGGCACAAAAAAAGCGGCTCTACCGTTTAGTGGAATCCGGCACTGAGCTGGAAAAACTCTGCGGCTCAGTGCATCACCAAGGGGTTGTTGCAATGATTAGGCCCCCCTCTATTCTTTCGGTTACCGTTTCTCATATCCGGCAGTGGGAAGCGGAGGGGGCAGCGGTCTTAATGCTCGACCGTATCGGGAATGCCAATAACCTCGGTGCCCTGATCCGCAGTGCTGCTTTTTTCGGTATAGAACATATTGTTATCAGCGGTGAAGATGCTCAGGCGCAGATTACTCCGAGTGCCTACCGGATTGCACAGGGCGGTATGGAGTTTGTACACCTCTACACTGCACAGACGGCTGAACACTTGTTGAGCGCCTGCGAAGGTTCTTTAGTCAGAATAGGTGCCGACCACCGGGCATACCGCAGTCTAAAAGATTTACCCGCAGTGCTGCAAGCCGGAGAGGCTGCCGTCATAGTATTAGGAAATGAAGAAACCGGTATTACGCCGGAAGCAAAAAAACAATGCGATGTACTGATTAAAATCCGCGGCAGCGGTGCTATTGAAAGCCTTAATGTCGCACAGGCAGGCACCTTGTTTTGTTCTGCGCTGGCAGCTCTGCATAACCGGTAGCTGTTCTCAAGATAAATACCCGGTATTTACATTGACGGTATAGGATACCTATGCTATCTTTAACAAGAGGGCATCTTTTGCGATTCAAAAGGGATAAAGATGCCGTCATGATTCCTTAGAATTGTTGTTTTCTCTTATTTGTTTTGTTCCTGTTTCTGCGGCTGTAAGAGAAATGTCATTAGTGATGCGTTAAGATGGAGTTACCATGCAAATTTTTGATACTCATGCTCATATCGGATTGCTGTATAGCGATCCTCTGGCACAATTACGTGCTATTCAAGAAGCAAAACGGGCTTCTGTAACTAGAATACTCAGTATTTGTAATAGTCTGCATGATTTTTATACGGTGTATGAAAACTTAAAAGCCGAACGAGCTGTGTATCATGCTATCGGTGTTTCTCCGTCGGAAGTTCTTGCTCCGGGAAAAAACTGGGCAGATCAAATTGAAAAAGGTTTACAGCTTCCGGGTGTTGTCGCAGTCGGTGAAACCGGGCTTGATTACTATAAAAAATACGGTGATCAGCGCTCTCAGATAGAATTATTTATTACCCAGCTTGATATTGCTGCAAAGGCAAAAAAGCCGGTTATTATTCACAATAGAAATGCAGGACACGACATTCTGAATATTCTGGCCGAACGTATTCCCGCTGCCGGCGGCATCATGCATTGTTATTCCGAAGACGCGGAATTTGCGCGGCTGGCACTCGATCTTCCCCTGTACTTTTCTTTTGCGGGGAATCTGACCTACCGGAATGCGCGTAACTTACATGAAACGGTGCTGGTATTGCCGCTGGACCGTATATTAGTAGAATCCGAAAGTCCGTTTATGCCGCCGGCACCTCACCGGAAAGAGCGTAATATGCCCGCAAATACGGTTGCTACCGTCGAATTTATGGCAGACCTGCTGGATATGGATACCGAAGAATTAGCCGCACAGCTGTGGAAAAACAGCTGCGCCGCATTTCAGCTCTCTGAATAAACTTTCGCCTGATGAATACCGAATTGTATAGACCGGCGGCAATAGGGAAGCTGCTGCTGCCGGGAAATATTTTTTTAGCACCGGTTGCCGGCTATTCCGACAAAACCTACCGTTCTATCTGTGTTGATTGGGGTGCCGATTTTACGTATACTGAAATGGTATCGTCAGAGGCGTATATCCGTAATTCCGCTAAAACGGAGAAGCTGCTGACCCGTGCACATAATGAACGGCAGTATGCGGTGCAAATTTTCGGCGCCAATCCCGTATATATGGCACAAACCGCTCTGCGGATTATTGAAAAGTACCGGCCTGAATGTATTGATATTAACGCCGGCTGTCCTATGCCGAAAATTACAAAAACGGGGGCGGGATCGGCACTGACGCGGAGACCCGAACAGCTGTATGCGGTTGTTAAGGCTGTTACCGATGCGGTTGAAGCAACCGGTACAGACGTACCGGTAACGGTTAAAATCCGCTCCGGATGGTCGCAAGCTGAATTAACATGGAAGGATGCTGCGCGTGCTGCTGTTGAAGCGGGCGCAGCCGCGCTGACTCTCCATCCGCGTACTTGTGCACAGTGCTACAGCGGCGCTGCCGACTGGAATATTCTTGCAGAGCTTGTTGACATGATGCAAAAATATCTGCCGGTATTCGGTTCGGGAGACTTATTTACACCTGAAAGTGCGTGTGATATGCTCAGCAAAACGCACTGTGCCGGTATTATGTTTGCGCGCGGTGCAATGGGAAATCCTTTTATATTCAAGCAGACAAAGGAACTCTTACAAACCGGCACATACACGGATATACCGGCAGCGGAAAAAATACGGACGGGAAGAAAAGAACTGATGCTGTTATGTGAGGAAAACGGTGAGCAAACGGCCTGCCGCGAAATGCGCAAACGTTTTGCCGCATATACCAAGGGTATTGAAGGCGGTGCACGAATCCGTGAGAGGATCGTACAGGCATCATCTATAGAAGAATATGAAACAATTTTGCAGGCCGTATAACGAATACGACCTAACAAAAAAATCGGGGTTACGGAATGTTTAATTTTGTAAATGCTATTATCACCTTTGTGCAGGATTTTTTTGAAGGATTATTTTTTTCTTCCTCGCCGGAATATCAGAAAAAAAAACAATTAAAGCTTTGTGCGGCGGAACTTAAAAAATTAACCCCGCCGCTGTACCGTACGGATAAGACCCTGCTGCCGGCTTTTGCTTCTATGCTGTATCAGCTCTATCATTTTTTACAGCCGGTTAAAATAATCCTGGAAAAAACAGTCAGTTCCCCGGATATCCGTACTGCCGAAAAATATCAAGGTTTGTTTTTTGAAGCGCTCCTATCCGAAGAGCAAAACAATTTGCGGAAACTGTTGGTGTTTCAGGAGCGTAATATTAGCCTCACTGACTGCACCTCTTATGAAGATGCGGAGCACCGAATCCAAGAACAAATACATGAATTTAAAAATTTTCTCAAGGTTTTTACGGAGCAGTCTTTTGTGCTCCGCGAGCAGGCTTTGGTTAATCTTTTCTTTCTGCATGATCTTTGTAGTTTTGATTATGGAGCTTTTTTAACGCATTTTAACAAACATTTTGAACTTAATTCTGCGGCACAAGATAGCCCACCTCAAGAAGATTTTGAAGAAGTTTTTGCCGGAGATGTGGTACAAAACTTACTGGATTTACAATTTATCATTCAGCATATTAAAATAGATCCGGAAGTTATTGCGCAGTTCCTTTTTTTAGCAAAGAATACGGAAGATTTTACCGACGAAGCAGGTCAAAAAATAGAAAAAACCCTACGCACGGTTGAAAATATCATATTTAACCGTTTAAGAACGACATCAATTCCTCTTATGCTGAAATTGATTAAAGAAGATCCCAACTTTGAAGAAAAGATAGTAGTTTCGGAATCAAAGCCCTTACAAGAATATTTAAACCGGCTCAATGACGGGTTTCAAGCCGATTCAAAGCGGCTGCAAAAAATTTATAAAGAAAACAATATCGCCGGCTTAATAGAAAAATGCTTCGGTTCAGCCCCATTAAAATCTTTGGAAGGGTATAACGAAACAATCAATGATGCAATTCAAAGCCTATCAACCATTTCTTTTGACTGGGTCAAACCGATCCAGCTCTTAAAGGCATTTACGGAGATGTATTTTGAAGGCCGGTACAAAATCTTTCTGCAATCATTACTGGTTGAAGGGTATTTTGCAAATAAGCAGCTGGAAATTAAATATTCATCAATTTACCGCTCATGTGAGATGCTGATGAGTAAGATTAGGACATTCGAGCAGCTGTTTAAACCTAAGGGACAGTGCAGTATACAGGAAATTCAATCCTATATTGTCGAAATTGAAAAGGGGAAAGATTTAAAAAAGCAGCTGCATAAAATTGTAGAAATTGCCAATATGCAGGCAAAAACCATTGTGCAGACCGGCAGCAAGGCGTATGCGGATCTCTACACCTTTACCGGTAATATCTTAGATGATACTAAGGCAACCGCCCCAGAGTTTGTAACGAATCTCCGAGCGCTTTCTACCTCATCAAAAAACCGTGAATCTTTTGCACGTCTGGAGCAGGAGCGGCAGCTATTTGCCCAGTTTCTCGAAATAATGAAAAACTACGCGGTTTTCGGTTCGATAGAGCAGGGCAGGACCGGCGATGCACCGGTGAAATAGTTTCCGCAGTTGCCGAAACAAAAGATTTTGCCGATATTGATGGTATGAAATGGTTACGGGAACCTTTCCGGTATGAATACCGGCATAGTGCGTTCAAGATTGCAGCCTTAAATATATTCATCTTGTTTTTAACGGCCAACAGTTCTTATTTTTACCGTTTGTTTGCACTGACCCCTATTCTCATGGTACGTGCTCATATGTATTGGCAGGTATTTACCTATCAGTTTTTGCACGGAGATTTTTGGCATCTGTTTTCAAATATGTTGGGAATACTCATCTTCGGAACAGCGGTTGAAAAAAAAATCGGCTCACGTGAATTTTTGCTTTTTTATCTGCTGACGGCAACCCTGTGCGGGGTTGCTGCCTGTGCCGGCTATCTGCTGATCGGATTTGAACGTGTCAGCCTTATCGGGGCATCCGGGGCAGTCTTTGCGGTTTTATACTTGTTTGCGGTACTGTATCCCGATTCCACTATTTTTGTTTTCGGACTCATTCCCATGCCGGCACCTATTCTGGTGATTATTTACGGCTGTATGGAAGTCTACGATATGCTGTTTACCCATGATTCGGTTGCGCATTCCGTGCATTTATCAGGTTTGTTTTTTGCATGGCTTTATATCCGTGTCAGGTTTAGGATAAAACCGATGAAAGTTTGGCAATTCAGCCGGTAAGCCTATGATTTTCCGTAAGTTCTGTTTGATAAGTTTGTTCTTCTGCGGTTTCCTTCCCCTGCTCTACACGGACACGTATTCCGGTTCAAGCCGGGACGAAGCAGTGATAGTGCGGGCACCTGTCTGGGTATTTCTTGAACCGCAGCCGGGCGTGATGGAAGAACTGGATGTCCCCAGAAAGCTGCCGCCCCGGCAAGCACTGGCGGCACTGTCGGCACAGGTACTGCAAGGGATGACATACGGTTGGACATTTTCGTATACGCCCTTTGATAAAAAAAGAAACGTTGCAGAAGAGTTTGGTTTAAATCCCGTACACCCGCTTTCTCCCGATGACAGGCGTCTGCATATTACCGAGCTGCGCCCTCAGTATCCCTATCTGTATTGTTGGGCGGAGTACCGCATAACCGATGCAATGGCTTTACGGCAGCAGCATTGGATACGCAGTACCTATGTAACTGCAAAAGGCTCCGGAAGCGGGAAGCGGAGGGACGGAACGGAAGGAGTGCAGCAGGCCTACACTGCCGCAGCACTGGATGCCGTGCGCAGTTACCTGCGGAAAAATGAAAAAAACAAGCCCAAGTATGTCAGCGGAGAAATGCTCATTAAGGATAATCCCCGCCTCTATGCCGCACACGGAACCTTTACCGTTGAGCTGACCGTGTATCTGTACATTAAAGAAATCGTACCCTATACCGTCTTCTAATTTCCCTTATAACCGGTTCCTCTCCGTACTGTAAAAATCTAAAAAATTTTTAGGTGATCATATAAATTTTTCTTGCTATTTGCAGCATTCACGGCTATACTGAAACAGTAATCATTCGCACCATTTAATAAATGTGGTGTTATACTGATCGCATTTTTTCAGTTAAGGAGGAGATTATGGATGTTTCTAAGGAAAATATCTATAAACTTGAGGGGCGGGTGCCGCTGAAAACAGCTATTCCGCTTGGTATGCAGCATGTATTGGCAATGTATGCAGGAAACCTTGCACCGATTTTAGTTGTGTCGGGCGTATTGAATATTCCGCCGGAGGTTAAAGTAGCACTGCTGCAAAGTGCAATGTTTGTTGCAGGTGCCGTTACCTTTGTACAACTGCACCCCCTATGGAAAATCGGTTCGGGGCTGCCGACAATTATGGGTACCAGCTCCGGCTTTATTCCCGTTGCTATCGGTGTCGGAACACAGTTTGCCGCCTCAGGGGGAAGCTGGTCGCATGGGTATGCAGCAATTTTAGGCGCCTCCTTAGTCGGCGGTTTGATGGAATTCTTGCTGGGTTTTGTGGTGAAACCGCTTCGTAAGTTTTTACCTCATGTTGTAACGGGTACCGTTGTTACCACGCTTGGAATTTCGCTTATTCCGGTCGGTATTAAATTTGTCGGCGGGGGCGTTGGTCTTGAAAAAACGCCCGGCTTCGGTTCGATAAAAAATCTTTTAATTGCTTTATTTGTATTTTTAAGCATTATCTTAATAAGACAAATGTGTAAGGGTTTTTTAAGTATCTCTTCCATTCTTATCGGGCTTATTGCAGGATATATTCTAGCTATTTTCGCCGGTATGGTGGACTTTGCTGCGGTTAAAAATGCCGCATGGATTTCCGCTCCGCTGCCGTTTTTCTTAACCGAACATATTCACCTGTCTTTTTATTGGGAAGCGATTGTGCCTTTCCTGCTGGTCTATCTTGCGACTACCGTTGAAACAATCGGTGATAACACCGGTATTGCGGTAGGCGGTCTTGGACGCGACATAACGGGTAAAGAATTGCAGGGTGCGGTTCATGCCGACGGTTTCGGCAGTATGTTTGCCGCCTTGTTCGGTGTTATGCCTAATACTTCATTTAGTCAGAACGTCGGACTTATCGGCATGACTAAAGTAGTAAACCGTTTTACCATCGGTATCGGTGCGGGCTTTTTAGTGCTTTGCGGCTTTTTCCCCAAACTCGGTGCCCTCGTTTCGACCATTCCCAATCCGGTACTCGGCGGCGGTGTCTTGCTGATGTTCAGTATGATTACCATGAGCGGGTTAAACCTAATTTTTGAAAGCGGTAAGATTTCAGAACGGGATGTTGTAATCATCGCCGCATCTTTGGGTGTTGCGTTCGGTTTAAGCAACGTTCCTGAGGTTATGCAGCACCTGCCGGTCTGGTTCCAAAATATTTTTAAACAGGCAATTGTTGGTGCGTTTGTTACCTCGCTTATTTTAAATATTATTTTGCCTAAAGCGAAAACAGCAAACTAATGTGCGGAACCTGTGTACGCACAGAACAATATACATCTGCAAAGCGGATTTTTTTTGTTACCGGTGAAAGAGGTGTGGGAAAGTCAACCTTTCTTACTGCGGTGATAGAGAAATTCGCTTTGCGTCCCTCCGGTTTTATTACACAAAAAAAAGACACCGAAGAGCAATCCTTTCTCTATATTCATCCGGTTATTGACGGAGTAAGACATATCCGTTATTCTGCTGAAAATTGTGTCGGTATCTGCCGAAAACCTCGGCCTGCCGGTTATGTTCATGTATTTGATTCCTACGGTGTGAAGGTGCTGCATAATGCATTTCAATTTATTTCACAGGCCCGGAATACGGAACAACAATGTATACTGATGGACGAGCTCGGCACAATGGAAAGCGGTGCGAATCTGTTTTGCGGCAGTGTGTATCGTGCGTTCACTGCTTTTTCCGTAATAGGAACCGTTAAACCGGAAGGTACGGTATTTCTTCCGTTATTACAGAAAATACCCTCTGTATGTGTTTTCCGTCTTACGGTAGAAAATAGAATGTCTTTGTACAAAGAGCTTAAACAAGCTCAATCGTTTGAGGAGTTTTTATATGCCGTCCGTTGATTTTCCGGTAGGGATTGTTTTGGCAGGCGGACTTTCAACGCGGATGGGCAGCTGTAAGCAGCTGCTGCCGCTGTGCGGAAAGCCGCTTATTCAATATACCATTGAAATTCTGCTTGAAGCAGGGCTGACCAATCTTGTTATTACGGTCAATCCTTTTACCCGCGAAACCGTTAAAGCGATCTTCAAAGCGGTAACGCTTAAAAAAACCTCGCGCCGCCGTTCACTGTCCTGTGAATTTGTTGTAAATACTGAGCCTGACCGCGGTCAGGGCTCTTCAGCGGCCTTAGCGGTAAAAACCGCTGTGCTGACAAGACCGAGCGGTTTTTTATTCTGTACGGCAGATCAGCCTTTTTTGAATGCTGAAAGCGTTGCCCGGCTCTGTACCGTGTTCCGCAATAATAGTGAACATATTGTTTCCTCTGCTTTTGGAGAGAGACGCTGTTCGCCGGCGGTTTTTCCTTTTAGCCTTTCGCAAGAACTTATGCAGCTGAACGGAGCGAACGGCGGCAGAGAGGTAATCAACGTACATAAAGATATCCTTATGCTTTCCCAGTTAGGCAGTGAAATAGAAATGTTTGATATTGACACCCCGGCGGATTTCCGGTATGCGGAACAATATCTGCACAAGCGGCAAAGCGCGGGGCAGAAAAAATAAGAGCCGATTTATGGGAGACCCACAAACCGGCTACCTGTGTATCTTTACAGGTATGACCTACAGCTTATGCATTTTTTTCGGCCGGGTCATGTTTTCGGGTTTTAAAATTTCGTCCAATTCTTCTTTTGACAGCAGCTTGCGTTCAAGCACCAGATCATAAACACTGCGGTTATCTTGTAATGCGGTTTTGGCAATATCGCTTGAAGTTTCGTATCCCAGTACGGGATTGAGCGCGGTTACCAAACCGATGCTCCGGTAGGTCAATTCCTTACAATGTTCGATATTTGCTTCTATGCCGTCAACGCAGCGCTGTCTAAAGGTTGACATTCCGTTTTTCAAAATGGCAATCGATTCTAAAATACTGTAAATTATGACCGGTTCAAACACATTGAGTTCAAGCTGTCCCGCTTCGCAGGCCATCATAACCGTAGTGTCATTACCGATAACGCGGAAGCAAACCTGATTCATCACCTCGGGAATAACAGGATTCACCTTTCCGGGCATAATTGACGAGCCGGGCTGCATTGCCGGAAGCCGTATTTCATTCAAACCGGTACGCGGTCCGGATGAAAGGAGGCGCAGGTCGTTACAGATCTTTGAGATTTTAACCGACAGCCGCTTCAGCTGCCCCGAATACGAAACAAAATCGGTTGTATCGTTTGTTGCAGTAATGAGATTTGCCGCTTTTCTGACTGCACAGCCGGAAACGGCTGCAAGATGTTTTGTTACGAGATCCGCATAGGCCGGGTCGCTGTTTATTCCCGTACCGATAGCGGTAGCTCCCATATTGATTTCCAACAAGTTTTCCGCTGCATACCGGATATGAGGTATTTCATTTTCCAAAGCTGCTGCATACGATTCAAACTCCTGTCCGAGCGTCATCGGTACGGCATCTTGCAGCTGGGTTCTGCCCATCTTGATATGACCGCCGAATGCCGCGCCTTTTTTACGGAACGAAGCGATAAGCGCTTCCAATTCGATAATCAGACCGGCGGTACTCAAATAAATACCGATTTTTGCTGCCGTCGGATAGGCATCGTTTGTAGATTGTGCAAGGTTGATGTGATTATTCGGGTGGCAAAATTGATATTCGCCCTTTTTATGTCCTAAAAGTTCAAGTGCACGGTTGGCAATAACCTCGTTTGCATTCATATTAGTGGAAGTACCTGCACCGCCTTGAATCATATCTGCCGGAAATTCCTTATGCAGCTTACCTCCGATAATTTCTTGACAGGCTGTAACAATAGCCTCTGTCATATCCTTGTCCAAGAGTCCCAGTTCATAGTTCGCCTGTGCAGCCGCTTGCTTTACCATTGCAAGCCCCTTGATAAAGTCAGGATACGCCGACAGCGGTACACCGGTAATATTAAAGTTTTCCGTACACCGAAGTGTCTGTACGCCGTAATATGCTTCGCCGGGGATATCCCGATACCCTAGAAGATCGTGTTCCTGCCGCATGGTATCCTCCTTAACCTTCAGCTGAAAATGGTAAGGGAACTTCGGCCGTCCGGAAGCTCCTTTATTCAGTATATACCCGAATGGTTAAACGGACAAGGACGTTTTGTACGTCTTGTACATCCAAGCCGCTGCATTTTTGCATTCAAATGTTAATTTTTATTGACATTTGAAATTCATTTCGATAGAATGCGCTCCGTTTGAAAAAGTTTCTGTAGGATTACATTTTCTAAGAAATTCTTTCCTCATATTCGACCGACAGCTTCGGCCGCATTGCTCTAAATAGCTGGCGCACTGTGTGTATGCACAGCGGCCGCAGACAGCAGAGTATTAGGGCGGCTGTTTACAGCTGACTAAAAAGTTAAGGAGTGTTTATGAAACATTTGCAAAAGTTGTTTTTTGCACTGGCTGTACTCGCGGTTAGTATAACCGGATGTAACAAGGTTATTGATGTACCTCTGACAGTTGATCTGGGCATAAAAGCAATAACCGTAAAAACAGGGACACAAGCTATCCCGGCTGCAAAAGGAGCTGACGGCGTCTATACAGCAGTAATTACGGCACAGCAGGCAGAAATTACGGTTGTGCCGTCTGATAAAACTGTCAATGTTGCCATTGAAGGAAAAAACGGTACGGCAGCATCAGTTACGTTTACCGGAGATGAAACGGTAAAAACGATTAAAATCGCCGTATCAAAGGCGGGCAAAACAGCGGTATATACCCTCAAAATCACCTATACGCCGCAGCCCAATGCGGAAATAAAAACAGTTACAGCAGTATATGATACGGACAAATCCCTTACGGCAGTTAAGACAGGCGAGACTGTCTATAATCTCCGTATTCCTGCAACAAAGGCCCGTATTACCGTTACCCCAAAGGATCCTAAGGCTGCTGTTTCTATTGACGGTACAAAAACCGATACAAAAGAGGTAACTTTTTCCGCCTTCGGAGAAACAAAGAAGATTTCGATTACCGTAACAAGCGGAAATATCAGCCGGAGCTATACGCTTACCGTGTCTTCATATGATAAAGCAGCTGAAGAATTGGTACCTGAACTGAAGACCTTGACCGTTGCAGTAAAGGGTGCACCGGTTGAAATGACACCGGCTTTCAAACCTCATATAAAAAAATACACAGTCCAGGTTCCCGCCGATGCTGATGCGGTTACCATTACTGCCGGTGCCGTAGAGGGCATTGAAGTAACGGGTGCACAAAAATATCCCCTTACAGAAGGTACTAAAATAATAACGGTAACCGCTGCTGTAAAGGGCATCCCCGAAAAGAATGTCGGCTACACCATTACGGTAAACAAGGCTCCGGACTCAGCCTCTTCACAGGCAAACCTGAAAACACTCACGCTTCTGCCGCTTTGGTATGAATTATACAATTCAGACTATTACTTTAGCTGGGATAAGAATTTTACCGGTGCCGAAACTGCCTATACCTATACAACATTGGGAAAATTTGACGGTTTGCGGATTGCTGCCGTACCGGAGGACAATCATGCAACAATGACCGTTTCTCTAGACGGATCCGGTGTAGCCCCGCTTCCGGCTACAGACTATCCTGTTAAGATTGGGGAACAAAAAGACTATACGGTTACCATTACGGTTACTGCCCCCGATAATACGACAAAGAAGACCTATACCATTCAAGTGAAAAAACTTCAGTTAAACTTCTCCTTGAAAAAGCTGACTGCAGAGGGTATGGATGTCGCTTTTGATCCGAAAGAATCCTCGAAGCTTTATCAAGTAAAGGCTCCGCATACGCTGACGCAAACCGCCATTACCGCCGAAGCAGCCTATCCTGACTATATGGATGTGTACATAAAGGTTGGGAGCGGTGCAGAAAAAAAAGTAACCGGGCCGGAAACGGTTCCTTTAAATACCGGTCTAAATGCGATTCTAGTAACTGTAAAGGCAAAAGACCCTAGGATAACACCTTCAAGCGGTGAGAATGTGTACCGGCTGCACATTACCAGAGCACAGCCAGGGGCGGCGGATTCGGCGTTAAAAAATTTATCCGTATCGTTCCATAACGGATTGAAAGAAGTCGGCTTGCAGTTGAAGGAAACCTTTAGCCCCGAAAAGACGGACTATACGGTAGAGCTTTCTTCGTATATTACTAATCTCCGTATTGAGGCAACGCCTCAGGATTCTAAAGCCGGGATTCAAGGCTGGGGCGGTTCACATAAAAATGAATTTGAGGTAAAGGAGGACGGACAGGTTATTGCTGTGCAAGTCGTTGCACAAAATGGTGAAACGAAAATCTATACTATCACTGTTAGGCGTCTTCCGGCTTTAGAGATTAAGGCGCCGGCTATTCCCGATTCGCTGAATATCGATACCTTAAGCAGCGGATATACCGTAAACGGTACGTTTACCGATCCTGAAAACCGTATCCATGAAATTTGGGTAGGCTCCTCTGCCTTGCCGATACAGATGAAATACCAAAAATGGGAAAAAGCGGAAATAACCGGCACCGGGTTTACTGCAAATTTTGAAAAAATTACGGAACTTGGCAATGGTAAGAGAGATATCCGTATCATTGCCTATGACACTCTGGGACGTCCGGTCGCGCAGCTCCGTAAAGAGGTTACTATTTTAGGCAGTCCGCGGACGAATTATTCGGTAAACGTGAATCTGATTTCACCGTCTATACGGGAGTATACACTGGAGGTATTTGTGTATGATGCCAAGTATAAAGATGACTATGAAACGGTTTTAGTGGGGTATTATAAGAAAAAATCGGAAAACTTCTTTGACGATGTACAGTCGCTTCGTTCCGTATTTGTTCCGCAAGTTATGCGGGAGGACGGCCGTGAATACTTTGTTGAGGTAGTCGTTACAACCGAGTCTAAGCGAAAATATACCGGAAGCTCGGAAAGAAGTCAAATACGGTTTAATGGCTCATCTTTCGATGTTACGTTGAATGAGGTGCGATAAGGCACGGCGTTTAGCCGGAGGGAGAATTATTCTCTTTTGAATGCAGGAGCCTCCCGGACTATAGTCTGGGAGGCTCTGTTTGTATTGTCAGTAAAATTATATAGTTAAGGATTATGTATGAAATATCGTTTCTATTTGTTTCTATTTTGTATACTCTTGCTGTGTTCCTGCGAGGCGGGGCAAAATATACAGCAGCGTAGGTTTTTCCCGCAATCCGGACTACCGGATCTTCCCAGCTTTGAGGAATTGGATACTATGCGGGAATCTGACTGTTTGGGAACCTATACGGGAGAGATTACCGTGTTAATGGACGGTAAATCATATGGCCCGTATACGGAAACGCTGACTATTTCCAAACATCATTCCAGTACGCTGCGGTTTGTATCCCCAAAAGTGGTGTATAAGGTTATGCCTATAGATATTGGGTATACCTTTGATGCTCTTAGTCTTAGTCCGGCAGAAAACAGACTGTTTTTTAGGCTGAACGGAAAAAAAGGCCGAGTTATCGGATACGGCAAAAACGACAATAAGCCGTTCGATGTCGGAACGAACGCCGAAATCAGCGGCGTTATATACAAAAAGAAAGATGACGGAAAGGTATATCTTTCCTTTACTGTTACGTATGACACCGATGAAATAAAGAAAGCCTTTCCTGTTATTCCGGAAGGCAGCCATAACTCGATGTCTTCAACAATGAAAGCCGGCATAAAAACGGCAAAACCGTAACACCCGGCGGCAAACTACTGCCCGGCAGGGAGTAGTTTGCTGCTGTTTTTTTAAAACAAAAAAGTGTATGCCGTATCGCTTGTGCTGTCCGGTGTAATTGTCAGATTCTGATAAGTGCCGGAAACATTCACCCCAATTTCATATTCAGTATCACTCCGCAATCCGCGGAATGCAATAAATCCTGCATTGTTTGTGATGCCTGAAGCTGCGCATACCCCTGATTTTTTTTCGTATATCCACACCGGTATCTTGCTTATCGGGCCGGAACCGCTCCGCTGTATAGTTATGTTTACGGCTGTTTCTGCATATATGCTGCCGGCAGGGGGAACCTTGTGTTCTTGCACCATTTGTGCTGCTTTTAATACATTCACCCTTCCATATCCGTACCATTTAGAATGTCCCCGCGAATTATACCCGTAGTCCGGGTCAGCAGCGTTA
The DNA here is from genome assembly GCA_038397965.1 of Treponema sp. Taxonomy (GTDB): domain Bacteria; phylum Spirochaetota; class Spirochaetia; order Treponematales; family Treponemataceae; genus Treponema. The sequence continues at coordinate 29,221 of JARGFA010000011.1, read as the reverse complement.
ATTTTATCTGCGGTGTGTTCCAATGCGGTTTTAATTTGATAGGGCGTTAATGCCGGATTTATTGACAGCAGATAGGTCGCGGTGCCGGTAACAAAGGGGGCTGCCATTGATGTGCCGCTCAGCCATAAATAGCTTTGCTTAAGAAGCGGCGAATGAGAATGGCTCCATGATGAGCCGCCGTTTCCGCAGCTATAAATACTTTCTCCCGGGGCACAAACGCTCATCCAGCTTCCTCCGTTGCTGAAAAGAGCCCGGGTGTCGTACATCGTGGTAGCCCCCACTGCAATAACACCTTGATAGGCAGCAGGAAAGGCTGTTGCTGTTTTGCCGTCATTGCCCATTGCTACAACGGGAAGTATGCCTGCTGCCAGTGCCTGATTTAATATTTCCATTTCAAAGGGATGGCTGGAGCTGCCGCCGAGCGACATATTAACGGGTATGGTCGCTTGCAGCAGCTGGGGATAGCTGCGCAGCTCAGGCGGCACATCAGGAACATACCGCCAATCCCGCTGGGCAGGGGCTTTCCGCAGTTGGATAACAATCTTGGTTAAATCGGCTAAACAATTAAATACCGAAAACTCCGTACTGCCCTTTGCATCTATACCGCGGTAGGTGATCAGCCGGGTATTTTTATGGGCTACTCCGCATATCCCGCGGCTGTTATTTCCGGCTGCTGTCATTATACCGGCACAATGTGTACCGTGTCCCGCATTGTCCCAGTTAATATGGGGATCGATTGTGGTTATTGACGGCAGTTCAGCCGGACTGCCTCGTTTTAATGACGATCTTCCGCAGAGGATGACCGGTTGTTGTGAATTATCGAAAAAGTCTTCGTGAAGGCTGTTTGTACCGGTGTCGATAATAGCTGCAAGCACAGGATGTATTGCATCGGAAGCATCGTAGCGCTGAAATGCTTCTAAGGCACCGGTTACCGTCAACCCCCAGTCATAGAGGAGGGCAGCAGGATCGTTGCGGAGATTCCCTTCCTGGGTGTTTAAAAGACTGCGGTAGCGGGGCTTGCGGAATCGAGGGGGAACGATATCAGTATGACCCGATGCAGTGTGCGGAAGATTGGAAATATAGTCAGGCTGAGTATACAGCACACCTTCGTATTGCTCTGCGGCGGTACGGAAACTGCTGCCTGCCGTGGCCGTTTTTATGAGAAAATAGCGGTAGCCGTCTGCAAGCTGAAATGAAGATATGACGGTACCATTTAAGGCTGCAAACAAGCCGGTATCAAAATCATCAACAGTTTTGATTATAGTATGGTAAGGACGTTCTTGTCCGCTCAGGTTGTCCGGAGCAGGCCGCTGCGCCGATGCTTCCGGGTTATGGGGCGTGCTTGTTTGTACAGACTGGGTGCAGCTACCGAAAACAAGACTTAAAAATAAGAATAATAATAGAAGATAATTCGGTAATTTCATAGTATTGAGATTCCTTTATTCGTTTGTTACCGTGAAGAAGGTATGGCCGTTTAAACTGCCGGCGGATCGCAGTATATTCGCAAATGATTCACTGGTGCTGAACGGTTTGGTTTTTAAAGCGGCTCCGTCAGCATTTTTATGATACCACATCGAGGCAAATGCTGCCGGTTCATTATCGAAAGGACTAAGGGGATCTGCTCCCCAATCAAAAATATCCCAGCTGTATGTATGTCCGGCCTTCATTTGGGCGCCGGCATAGTGCGGATGGTTAAAGCCGCCGGTACGCAGATATGCCGGTTTAAGGGTGATCACACCGTCTTTGTAGTTGATTAAGTCGTTTTCCGTTATACTGCCGTCAATTAGTCCTGCCTCTTGTATTTCTGCTAAAGTCAGTGATTTAGTTTGCGTACCGGCAGTATAGTTTAAGAGTAGTTGTTTGCCCTGAGGAGCTTTTAGGGCAATACTTATTTTTCCGGCAAAAATAACCGATTCATCGGAGGTTCTGTCCGTAATCAGTACACCGAACGAAAAGAAGTCTGCTTTTTTTTGTTCCCAAAGGGAAGGATTTGTCAGCCGGAACGAAAGAGAAAAGGAAGCCAGCTCGGACTTTTTTACGGTTCCGCTGTCAGCAGGATATTCCAAAAGTATCGAGCACGCAGGGAGTAGCGAGGCACTTGTAATATATGATTCGGCACGTTCATCCGTGCCGCCGTATACGATTATTTTGTATTCATATACGGTTCCTTCGGTTAGTGAATTGTCGGTATCATACCCGAAGTGATAGCCGTTTTGAGCGGTGAATTGCGGATCGTTACTGCGGAATCCCGTGCTTTCTCCATTGTATTTTTTTCGGGTCGTTAGTTTCCATTCTGCAGTACCCTGCTCCCGGCGGTAAATATCAAACCCTCGTATAGGAATATCAATATCTCCGGTCGGGTTTTTTATTAAGAACCATATCTGTGTTTGGCTGGAAGTGCTGCGTCCTCGATGCCGCTCAAGACCCGCCGGCTGCACATCTAAGGGAGAATAAACGTTATACGTTCTCATCGAATGAGGATATCGATGCATCTCTACTCTAAAATTTTTGATTATTGCTCCTTTCAGCGTATAAGGAGCAGGGCGTTTTTCTTTGAATGTTACAGCATTAATCCGTCGTTCAACCCGGTTGCCGGCGAGATCATAGGCTGTTATGCTCATATCATCAGTTTCGTTCAAAAAAATGACGCTGCTGAGATCAAATTGCGCAATACACTTCCAAATGCCGTTAGGCTGCATTGTACTTTTGATAGAGGCGGCCGTGATGTTGTTTAATGAGGAGGCTGATGAGCCGATTGCAAAGGCGCAGCCGAAATTTCCGGCCTTTGGTGCCTGCTGAACGGCACGCGAGGCGGCATAAAATATAACTTCCAGTGTTTCATGACTACCGCCGGTACACTCCGCTCCATCTGTAAATGGCCGGTTATTCAGTGTAATACGCTCTATGGAAGGTGCCTGAATATCCGCTCCCATCTGCGGTACCCGTTGAATCATCGTAATAGTTTGTGCCGTCCGTGTGCGTACCGGGTAGTTTTCCAGCACAGAGGCTGCAAGGACGTTTTTCCGGCCGGCAAGTTCTAAATCATACGTTTTTCCGTAGGAAAGTATCAGATTGAGTTTGCCTCCGGTGATGGGCACGGCGTTCCAGACCGGAACGGTATTTCCGTGTTCGTATACTGTCAGCACAGACTGTGCGGCGATAAAAGAGCCGCCGACGGAATCGATAACTTCAATAGTAACGGGTACCGGGTCTTCGAAAGTGTGCTGTTGCAGGGGGTGACTTGCCGGGCAGCCCGCAGTGACAAGCGATACTGCAATCAGCAGCAATAACAAACTTTTTTGTTTCCATTTACCGTGTTTCATTACCTTTCCTTCACTAATTTAAAAATGTAAGCGGCATTTTACTTGCATTTGCAGACGATGTAAAGACAGTGTTTTGCAAACCTTGACAGAGGCTCCGTATTTTGCTTGTATAAAAGGTAATGATACGTTTACTAGATGTGAATAAACGGTATGGAGAGCTTCAGGCGGTTGATGGAATCAGTCTGGATATTCCCTCACATACGATTTTTGGGATTATCGGAAAAAGCGGTGCCGGTAAATCAACCTTGGTACGGCTGATCAGTTTGCTTGAGGCTGCCGATTCGGGGCAAATTTATTACGGCGATACCCGTGTAGACACGCTGACCGGTAAGGCATTGCGTGCACAGCGTAAAAAAATCGGCATGATTTTTCAGAATTTCAACTTATTTGCCTCACGAACGGCAGCGGGCAACATTGCCTATCCGCTGGAAATTGCCGGAATGCCTAAACGGATGATAGCCGATAAGGTAGAAGAAATGCTTGCATTGGTCGGTCTTGAAGGCCGCGGAGGGGCGCGGGTAAGTACGCTGTCGGGCGGACAAAAGCAGCGGGTGGCAATCGCCCGTGCCCTAGCGGTTTCTCCCGACATTCTGTTCTGCGATGAGGCGACTAGTGCTCTTGATCCGCAGACAACACGCTCAATTCTGGAATTATTAAAAAAGCTGCAACAAGAAATGAACCTGAGCGTTGTAATGATTACCCACCAGATGGAGGTTGTGCGCGACTGCTGCGAACTTGTTGCGGTTATTGATAACGGTACCATTGCCGAAACGGGAACCGTCCGGGATATTTTTTCCGCTCCCCGCTCCGAGGTTACCAAAGATTTTTTACTGCACATCAATCCGCTCAATCCGGAAGATACGCAGCTTGTCCGATGGTCTAAGAACGAAGGTGCGTACACACTGCGCTTCTCCGGTGAATTAACAAGCGAGCCGGTACTAAGTAGAATTTCCCGCGATTACGGCATTGAATTTAATATCTGCGCGGGAGGAATGCAGAAGGTCGGCGGAACCGTCGTCGGTACCTTATTTGTTGATATAGACGGTTCGCCTGAGAATATGGAAAAGGCCTTTGCCTATCTTAATCAAAACGGTATTAAAGTAGAGGAGACACGTGCATGAGTTCAACGGCGGTTTTATTGCGGTTAGTCGGAACAGCAACCGGTCAAACCTTGACGATGGTGTTCCTGTCTACGTTTTTTTCATTGCTGCTTGGGGCGCCGCTCGGAGTGCTGTTGTGCGTAACGGCCGAAGGAAACCTGATACCCAAGCCGGTACTGCACCAGCTCATCAGCAGACTGGTGAACGTACTGCGTTCCTTTCCCTTTATTATTTTGATGATTTTGCTTTTTCCGTTATCACGCATTATCATCGGTACCAGCATCGGAACTGCGGCAACGGTGGTGCCGCTTTCCATCGCCGCTGCTCCCTTTGTCGCACGGGTTATTGAAAGTGCACTGCTAGAGGTTGACCGCGGTGTTATTCAAGCCGCTCTTGCAATGGGGTCTTCCACCGCTGAAATTATTTTTAAGGTATTGATCCCCGAAGCCTTACCTCCGCTTGTTGCCGGCATTACGCTGACCATAATTAACTTAATCGGTTATTCCGCTATGGCCGGAGCAATCGGGGGCGGCGGTCTCGGCGACCTTGCCATACGGTACGGTTACCAGCGCTTCCGCAGTGATATTATGTTGGCAGCTGTGATTGTGATTTTGGTGATGGTTGAGGTTATTCAGTTTATCGGGACACGGATCAGTACCGCATTAGCCAAACGCCGGTAAGAACCGTACAGAAGTGCGGTATCGCAGCGGGATAACGGGTATCGGAAACGTCAGAGCAGAACGGTATTGACTTGAGGAGCACAGTACATGAAAAAAGAGATTTTTCCTCTACTTATCACGATGTTTGGCTTTATAGGCTTTGTATGCTCCTGCACAACATACCGCAGCACTAGTCCCCGGTTTCCGCTTACGGTGCTTAAAGGTTCTGCGGACATTACCTTTACCTTTATTCCGTTAAAAATGAAAAAAGCATTGCGCAATGCCGCTGGTGATGATGGACTGTTGAAAGTAAGTGCTCAGCATTCAAAAGAAAATGCCGATACCCACCGCCGTATTGAAAAGCAAACGCCGCTGCCCCGCAGCTCTCCTTCCGAAAACGATTATCAATCGAACATCCGGTACCGGACACGGCCGTCTCCGCATACTGCCGGTGCCGGTTTGAGGGACGGGTATGTGCTCTACAACCCGTACAAAGAATGTGTTTCAGCTGAGCAATTCTTTTCCGTAAAAATTCCACGGGGCTGTTATGCCGCCGTGAGTATTACCAATGTCCAGTCTGAGGTGTTGGAGTTTATATGCAGCGGCCGTTTATTTAGGCTTGAACACGGTGAAAATACCATACTGGAATTCCGATATTAATAATAATAAAAACACTGACGGATTGACCCGCAGATAGGGAAATCTGCGGATACAGCCCGCCCAGCAGGAGCTTTTGTTTAATGAAAGAACTTATATGTATCATTACGGCGGCAGCCGTTTTATTATGCGGCACAGTGCAGGCAGCAGAGGCTCCTGTGTCCGGTGCAGACAGCGGCACCGATTCGGCAGCGATGCAGGAAACTGTGAACAAGCCGAAAAAAAATGATGAATCGGCGGAAGAAACAGATAGCCTTGATGAAATTGAAAAGGCGCGCCAAGCCTTACAGTATGGCCTTGAGTCCGAAATTCTTGAGGTAACCGGAAAAATAGATAAACAGGATTTTGAAGCCCTTCAGGACGATTTTATCCGCCTATTTACGGACACAAAAAGCCGCGCCGTCCGGGAGGCCTTATTCAGCCTCTATCAAAAATATACTAATCCGCTGCTGGTGCCTTCTGCCGTAAAACTTTTAGAACACTATGCCGAACAAAACCGTACACTGCTTAAAGCAGTGTTGTCCTACCTTGCCGCCGTAAAGCCGGAGCAGACTGACGGGCTGCGCACCGTCTTGCAGACTCTGCTGACCGAAGAGGCGGCGGAGTATGGAGCAGAGGCTGCTGCTGTGTTGGGAGAAATCGGTAGTGATGAGGACGCCCAGTTTTTAGCTGACTATTTTGAAACCTGCGTATTAGATGACACAAAGCAGGAGCTGGCGCTGAAACAAGCCATCGCCGCCGCCCTCGAAAAACTGCACAGTGAAGCTACCCGTGATTTTTTAATTGAACGGGCACGGGACGAAAACGAGAATGCCTATATCCGTGCCGGCGCGGCGGCAGGTCTTGCTCAGATGGGAAACCCTGACATCGTACCGCTGTTGATAGCGTTTTTTGAAGAATCCGAACCTCTGCTGCGTGCTGCGGCCATCAAGGGAGCAGCAGCCTTTGATACGGAAGACACACAAAAATTGCTGCTGGAAGGATTTAAAGACAGCTATTACAAGGTACGGCTTGAAGCCTTACAAACAGTGCAGAAAACAAAACAGCGCGAAGCCTTACCCTATGTACTTTACCGTGCAAAACATGATCCGGTAGAAGCGGTGCGGTTCAGTGCCGTTGAAACTCTTGCGATACTCGATGTCCCTGAGGGAAATGAATGGTTGTCCGAAACCTTCCGTAATCCTAAAAAAAGTGAAAAACTGCGTGTTAAGGTACTTAATGCTGCGCTGAAACATAACCCTACAATGATTGCCGGCGATTTGGAAGCGGTGGTACTGCCGTCTGTGAGGGATGATAAGCAAAAAAAATTACGGTATGAGCTGGGAAAAGAACTGGCAAAAACCGAAAATGCGGCGGCGGCAGAAATTTGCAAGGCTTTTTTGCAAAGTACGGATGTCTTAACCAAAAGCATCGGGCTTGATATGTTTAAAACCAACCGCTACACCGAAGCCCGCCCGGTTGTGGAAGAAATTGCACAGGATGAAAAACAGGGAACCTTACAGCACCGGGCAAAGCGGCTGCTGGAAGAAAAAACCGGTGCAGCTGCGGGTTCTGAATAGCTCCATACTCATTTTCTATTTTAGGAGGATAGCATGATTACCAATGCGCTTTTTTCCGATTTCTATGAACTGACAATGGCACAGGGGTATTTTAAGCAAAACCGGAATACGCCTTGTGTATTCGATATGTTTTTCCGGCGTAATCCTTTTAGAGGAGGTTATGCCGTCCTCGCCGGTCTTGAGCCGCTGTTGGCGGCAATTCATGCCTTCCGCTTTGAAGCGCCGGATATTGCCTATCTTGCAAGTTTAAATATTTTTTCCTCTGATTTTCTGGACTATCTCCGCACCTTCCGTTTTTCAGGTTCGGTATGGGCGATGGATGAAGGCAGTGTTATTTTTCCGGGAGAGCCTATTCTCCGTATTGAGGCGCCGATTATTGAAGCCTTGCTGCTTGAAGGACTGGTTTTAAATACGATAAATTTTCAAAGTTTAATTGCTACAAAAACGGCACGTATCTGGCTTGCATCCCGGAAGTCGGCAATTATGGAGTTCGGACTCCGCCGTGCGCAGGGAGCGGACGGTGCAATGAGTGCGACCCGTGCTTCAATAATCGGCGGTGCTGCCGGTACCAGCAATACACTTGCCGGAAAAGTGTACGGTATCCCGGTGATGGGTACCATGGCTCATGCGTGGGTTATGTCGTTTCCCGATGAAGAAACCGCTTTTGAACAGTATGCCTCCCTGTATCCCGATCAATCGGTGTTTTTGATTGATACCTATAATACACTCGGTTCGGGCATTGAAGCGGCTATTAAGGTTGGGAAAAAACTGCAAACAAAAGGGAAGAATTTCGGGGTACGGCTTGATTCGGGCGATATGCAGTATTTAAGTACTGAAGTTCGTAAGCGTCTTGACAATGCAGGTCTGCCTGACGCAAAAATTTCTATTTCAAATGAGCTGACCGAAGAAATCATTGAATCGCTTTTGCTTAATAAGGCACCGATTGATTCTTGGGGAGTCGGCACCCATCTCGTTACGGGGGGCACTGATTCGTCTTTTACCGGTGTGTATAAGCTGGCAGCTCATCAAACCGATTCAGGGGTATGGAAGCCGGTTATGAAGGTATCCGATAACCCGGCAAAAATCACCAATCCCGGGATAAAACAAGTGTGGCGGCTGTATAATGACGACGGTACCTTCAAAGCTGATGTTATCGGTCTACATGATGAGACCGTTGCTGCCGGTAAACCAAACCGCTATTATCATCCGCTGAATGACTATCAAGTGTTCAGCTTTACTGCAGCAAAGGCAGAGCCCTTGCTGCATCAAAAAATAAAAAACGGGGCGTATACACCGGGAACGGAAACCTTAAAAGATATGCACCGTCGGGCGGCACAGCAGCTTGAATGCCTGCATCCTACTTCACGCCGTCTGCTGAATCCGCATATATATAAAGTGTCATTAACACAAACCTTATTTACTCTGAAACAGCAGATATTGCATAGTTTGCGGCAGGCATAGCGATGTACAGAGGTGTTCCGTATTTCTTACTGTTTTCCGTGTATGCTGTTGTTAATACCTATTTGCCGATTGTGCTGCGTACACTCGGATTTTCCACTGCCGAAATCGGTATTTTGCTCGGGATTATCGAAATTACGGGTATTACCGTACCGTTTTTAATTACACCCAAACTTGATAAAACCGGTCATTACGGATTGGTTATGCTGTTATTTGGGTTAGATGTTGCGGTGCTGTTGCTGCCGCTGATACGGTTCCAATCGTTTTTTATTACCGCCGCTTTTTTTGGGGTTTTTGCGGTGGGGTTTAAAGGCTTGGTACCGGTTCTTGACGGATTTACGGCGAAAGCGCTCGGCGCACGGGATGCACAATACGGCAAAATCCGGGCTGCCGGTTCCATCGGTTTTGTATGTATGAATGTGTTTTTGCAGCTTAACCCGATTATTTCGGGGCAGAAGCCGTTTTCCGTTATCCTTACTATCAGCGGAACCGCCTTTATCTTTGTACTATCATTATTACGGGTGCCGGATTTATTTAATACCGTGCTGCTTAAACAAGATGCAGAGGTTCAGCCTTACAACAGTACAGCCGAGGAGCAGCCGGAACAATCGTTTTCCGGATTTCCCGGGCGGTTTTGGAATTGTATATTGCTAATTTTTCTTGCATTTCTCGGTCTTGTACCTTGCCAGCGGTTTTTTTCGCTGTATGTTGAAGAATATGTTAAAATGGATGTCGCGGCTGGGCTATGGGCACTATCTGCAATGGTAGAAGTACCCGTTATGATTATGTCCGGCAAACTTATCAGCCGCTTCGGGAAAGAAAAGCTGCTGTTTATTTGTCTTGCGAGCATTGCTGTCCGTAATGCCTGCTATATTCTTTTACCGGGAGTAAGCGGTGCCGTTGCCGGACAGCTGCTGCATTCGATCAGTTTCGGGCTATTCCATCCGCTGAGTGTGCTCCTTTGTGTTTCGTATAGCTGCGGGAAAACCGCAACTGCCCTTATGTTTTTTACCGCAGCAAACGGTCTTGCGAATGTTATGGGCAGTATGATGGGCGGCTATATTATTGAATACGGAGGGTATCCGGCACTTTTTCTATTTTTTAATGTATTTCCGCTCCTCGGTATGCTGCTGTACTTCTTTACAGTACGTATTAGACCCGCGTACAAGTGATAGGGCTTCTGCAGCTGCCCGGTTAATACTTTCCGACGATTGATACATCTGCGCCGAACCACTTGACTGCTATGGCTTTCAGTTCTGCTTCTTCAGACATATCGGTAAGGAGTGCATTAAGAACTCCTGTCAGCTGCCGGTCTTCTTTTCTGAGTGCATAACTGTAGGTACCGATGATTAAGGGATTATCTATTACGCGGTAGGGCTTTTTTTCTTTTGTTATTTTACTGTAATAAGTCAGGAGATTCATTACAACCGCTTCAAGCTGTCCGTAATCCAATGCGATTAGCAGTTTTTCCAAGCGGGGATACAGATAGGGGGCGCGGGCGTTATCCCTATAAAGCGGTGATTTATTGACAATACTGACAATAGCGTCGTCAGAAAGTATACCGATCCGCTTGTTGCGTAAGTCGGAAAAATGCTTAAACGGAGTACCTCCTGCAACACTTTCGGAAACCACCACCACTAGGGCATCCCGTAAATAGGGGATTGTTAATGAAAACTGCTCCGCACTTTCCGGAGTGTTGAGAAATCCGCTTGCAATATAGTCGATGGCACGGGATTCGAGATGCTCTATTCTATTTTCACCGGTAACGGGTACTAGTTTTAACTTTACACCGAGCCGATCGGCTATTTTTTGTGCAATATCTACCTCATATCCGACCAGTTTACCGGTACTGGAGTAGAAACTTAACGGAGGAATAGATGGATCAACCCCGACGGAAAGTTCGTTTTTTACAATAATTTTGGCAAGCGAGGCATCATTTGTTTCGTTTGCATACTGATCAGTATGCTGCTCTGTACAGGAAGTAAAGAAAAGGATAAACAATACTATAGCAAAGAACCTTGTCCGTGTCATAATGAACCCCGATGATCTTAGAATCTGATATTTAATACCGATAAGTTTGCACCGAACCATTTTTTTGAGAGTGCGGGAATGGTGCCGTCCCTATCCATTTCTTTCAATATGGCTTCTATTTTGTTTGACAGTGTTTTATCGGTTTTTCTAAATGCAAAGGTATAAAATTCCGACGACAGCGGCTCTTCCATAACCGCATATATATCCTTTGCAGCAAGAACATCATACGAGGTTAGAAGATCGACAACGATACCGTCGGTAAACTCCGTGTCAAGAGAGGAGCATAAAGTATTAAAATTGGAGCATTCAACAATTTCTGCTGAAATGAGTTCCGGAATTTTTTCTACGGTTGCCTTGCCGAGAGAATCCGCTTGCACACCGATCCGTTTATGTTGTAAATCTGAAAAGTTGTGATATTCATTTTTTCTTAATGTTATCATTATCTGTGCATTTTGCAGATAAGGCGCAATGAGCGTATAAGATTTTTTTCTCTCTTCGGTAAGGCTGAATCCGCTTATAACGCAGTCGATAGCCCCTGTATTCAGCAATTCTTCTTTTTTTGCCCAGTCGATGGGATAAAAAATCGGCCGGATTTTTAAGCGGCGGCATACTTCCTCAAAGATCTCAATATCATAGCCGACAATTTCATTATTTGCATTTCTGAATGAAAGAATGGGGATATAATCTGCAACACCGATCACGATTGCCCGTTTTACCAATATCTGTGAAAGCGAAACATCTTCTATATGTTGAATTTGCAACTTTTTTTCAGCACAGGAAGACAGCAGCACCGCTAGACAGAGAAAGAAAAACCGCTCGGCACATTTTTTCATATTTCGGCTCCGTACATTTTAAAATAAGAACTGCTTATAGACCATATCATGTTTCATAAAGCCTGTAAAGATATTCTGCCATGCAAGAGTATTTGAACATCCTTCTTGACAAAAAAAATACTTATATGCTATCATCGCTTCCGTTGACTTTCCCCGGTTGTGTAATGGTAGCACCGCAGATTCTGGTTCTGCTTGTGGGGGTTCGAATCCTCCCTGGGGAATTTTGATACCATTCTTTAAAAGTTCAACGGCTGTTTTAAGGCAAGTATTGAAAGAGCTGTCTTTTCTAGGGTCCCTTCGTCTATCGGTTAGGACATGAGATTCTCAATCTTAAAAGACGGGTTCGATTCCCGTAGGGACCGGTTTCAGTCCTTATATGCAAAAATCATCTTTTTCCCTATAATGCGTCTATGAATAAACTAACCGGTCTATCTGCCTGTGACGGTATTGCTATAGGTACTGTTATTTGTATTCCCGAAAAAGCAGTTCAGCCCATTTCCGCATACTCAATTAGTCCTCACGAACTTCCGGCCGAAAAAAAACGGCTGAAAGCGGCACTGGAAGCGGCACAAGCTGCACTTGCAGCACTGATTACCAACTATGCCGCCGGCGATCGGAAGCCGGATGCTCCGGAATTTACGATTTTGCAGGCGCAGCATATTATGCTCGATGATCAAGAGTTTATGAGCACTGTGTATGCCGCTATGGATAGTTCGTTGATGAATGCCGAATATGTGCTCAAGCAAAAATTAGATGAATTGATTTCACTCTTGACGGTTTCGGGCGATACCTATCTGTGCGAGCGTGCCGTAGATATTCAGGATGCTTACGAACCGGTTTTTTCATATTTAAATTCAAAACAGGAGCCGAGGGGTTCACGCTTTGCCCATCTGCCGCACGGAGCCTTATTGGCTGCCCGCCTGATCAAACCGTCAGAGGCGCTCGAACTCAAAAAGATACACCCCTGCGGAATTATTATGGAAGAAGGCGGGGTAACCAGCCACATTGCCATTATTGCCCGGTCATGGAATATTCCGATGCTGGTCGGTGTTTCCGGGCTCATGGCACAGATAAAAACAGGTATGCAGGGAGTGCTCGATTCAACGCGGCATATCTTCATTGCCGAGCCGGATCCGGCTGTGTTGGCTGCCCTGCAAAAAGATCAGGATGATGAGCGGAAGAAAAATCAAGGAGTCTTAGAACACTGTGCCGAGGTGTATACCAAGGACGGTATACCGGTTTATTTAAGCGCGAATATTGCCTTTGAGGAGGATGCCGCCCAGCCGGCAGTGCAGCACAGCGCAGGAATAGGGCTTTTCCGGTCGGAATTTTTATTTTTATCCCGTCATACGCTGCCTGATGAAGAAGAACAGTACAGGGTATACCGCAGTTTGCTGGAGGGGATGGGAACCAAGCCTGTTGCTATCCGTACCTTTGATGCCGGCGCCGATAAGATGCTGGAGGAGCAGGAAACATTGGCGGAAAAAAACGCCTTGCTGGGCTGGCGTGCCATACGGTATTGTCTTGATCGGCCGGAAGTTTTTAAAACACAGCTGCGCGCCTTGCTGCGCGCCGGCTGTTACGGTAATTTACATATTTTGGTGCCGATGATCTCCGGTATGAAGGAAATCACGGCTGTCCGGCAGTTACTTGCAGAGGCGGCACGTGAGTGTAAAGAAAGAAATCTGCCGCATAACCCGCATCTTCCATTAGGTATTATGATTGAGGTTCCGTCAGCCGCCATTGCAGCCGATATGTATGCGCCGGCAGTCGATTTTTTTTCCATCGGTACAAATGATCTTATTCAATATACCGTCGCTGCAGATAGAGAAAATACTACCGTTGCCCACCTTGCAGACTGCTTTCATCCTGCGGTGCTGCGGCTTATACGGATGGTTATACAAGCTGAACCCCTCCTGAACAATAAAACCGGCGGTTTTGTGTCGATGTGCGGAGAAATGGCTGGCCGCGAAGAAGCCGTTCCGCTGCTGCTCGGTATGGGCTTACGGAAATTCAGCATGATTGCGCAGAAAATCCCCGCGGTTGCCAGACAGATTGCAGAAATAAAGATGTCCGATGCGGAAGCCTTGTACAATGAGGTGTGCGGACTGGATTCGCCTGATGAAATACGGGAGCGGATACGGCGGTATTTTCCGCGGTAAAAATTGCAATTTTCCATAATTTCCGCTAGTATGCGCCCTTAAAAAAGAAGATGAGGAAGTTTTTTACGATGAACAAGAAGCAGACAGAAAAGCAAAAAAAGCTGAGCCCCCAGACTATGGAAGCTCAGCATACGGACACAGCAGACACAGTAATAGAAGCATATGATTTCCGGAAGAAATATGAGAATACCCCGCTTGTGGTTATTGCAGGCCGCCCGAATGTGGGAAAATCCACCTTATTTAACAGGTTCCTCCGTAAGCGGCGCGCCATTACCGACCCGACACCCGGCGTAACCCGCGATCCCATCGAGGCACAGGCTATTATTAACGGTAAACCGGTGCGGCTGATGGATACCGGCGGTTTTAAACTTACCCGCAGCGGCGCAAAAAACGATGACCTCATGGATGAGCTGGTTATAGAAAAAACGCAAGAATCCCTGCGGCGCGCCGACAAGATACTGCTGCTGCTTGAAGCGGCGGCGCCGACGGCCGAAGACGAAGAATTTATCCGTTTTTTGCGCCCCTATTGGGACAAGCTGCTGGTTGCAGTAAACAAAACCGAAGGCGGACGGGGCGAGATGGAAGCCTACAACTATCTGCAATTCGGTTTTCCGTCCCTGCTGTGCATCAGTGCGGAACACGGAGATAATATTACTCCGCTTGCCGAAGAAATAACAAAGGGCTTGGACTTTTCAAAGGTTTGCGAAGCCCCGGAAGAAACCGCCGTCCGTATTGCATTGATCGGAAAACCGAATACCGGTAAATCAACGCTCAGCAATTATCTGACACAATCATCAGCGTCAATTATTTCCGACATTGCAGGAACTACCCGCGATGTGGTTGAAGGGACGTTTTTTTACAAAGACCGGCAGTTCATTATTCAGGATACAGCCGGTATCCGCCGTAAAACAAAGGTAAAAGAGGATATTGAGTATTATTCCGTTGTCCGCGCAATGAAAAGTCTGGAAACTGCCGATATTGTGTTCCACCTGATTGATGCAGAAGAGGGGCTGACCGAACAGGATAAAAAAATCGTTGTACAGGCAACCAAACGGGGCTTGGGAGTGATTTTTGTGCTCAATAAATGGGATTTAGTGAAGGGAGAAAAAAAATTCCGTGAGGTTGAACAGCAGATTAAAATCATGTTCGGTAAGATGGAGTATGCGCCGGTTGTGCCTATTTCAGCCCAAAAAGGCAGCGGCATTCCCGAGCTGCTGAACACCGCGCTCAGCCTCTTCGGTCAGCTGACGACAAAGATAGAAACCTCTGCGCTCAACTTAGCGCTCAAGGACTGGCTTGAAGCGGTACCTCCTCCTCATGGTCAGCGCAATTCCTTTACGCTCAAATACATGGTACAAACCTCCGCACGTCCGGTTGAGTTTTTACTCTTTGCCAATAAGCCCGATCTTGTGCCGGAATCGTATCTGCGGTATATTCAAAATAGGATACGAAAAGACCTTGGGTTCACTGCAATTCCGCTTTTGATACGGGTTAAAGGCAGCCGCGTTAAATGGGAAGACCGGAGTAAGATGTGAGCGGTTTTTCTATCGGTGAAGTTGAAAAGATAACGGGTATTAAGGTGCATATTCTCCGCTATTGGGAAAACAGTCTGCCCTTCTTACGGCCTCAGAAGGATTTACAAGGGCACCGCTTGTATACCCTCCGCGACCTTGATTTGATTTTCCGCATCAAATACCTGCTGGAAGTCCGTAAATTCACGCTTGAGGGGGCGGGGCAGCAGCTGTTGGCTGATTTATCCAAACAGGGGACTGCGGATCATATAACCGAAATCAGCCGTATTAGGAGCGAACTGCTGCACATCTACCGGCTGCTGCAAAAATAGGAGTCTACTGTTATCCGTATAGTTTTTTAACGGCTTGTTATATCAGTCCATCTGAACTATACTATGCACAGGGCACCTCCAAAAACTCGGTGAGATTTTTTAGAGGTGCCCTACGTTCTTTCAGTATTGAATTAATAGGAGGCACAATATGAAAAAAGAAAGAATTGTCATTGCCCTCGGCGGCAATGCGCTTGGAAATAATCCGCAGGAGCAGTTAGAGCTGGTAAAAGAAACCGCAAAGGCTATTGTAGCCCTGGCAAAAGAAGGGTATGAGATCGTGATTGGGCACGGCAACGGTCCGCAGGTTGGTATGATCAATTTGGCAATGGACTATGCGGCAAACGGAAGCGCCGGCACTCCTGCAATGCCGTTTGCAGAATGCGGTGCAATGAGCCAAGGGTATATCGGCTACCATTTACAGCAAGCTATCGGGGATGAGTTAAAACGGCAAAAGGTTGCCCGGACGGTTGTGTCTATTGTTACGCAAGTTGTTGTTTCAAAAGACGATAGTGCGTTTTCAAATCCGACAAAACCGATCGGTATGTTCTATAGCAAAGAAGAAGCGGATAAACTCAAGGCTGCAAAACCTGATTTTGTGTTTACGGAAGATGCCGGCCGCGGATACCGCCGGGTTGTTCCCTCTCCCCAGCCGGTTGCGATTATCGAAAAACCGGTTATTGAAGACCTTATCGCCTGCGGGCATATTGTCATTACCGTCGGCGGCGGCGGTATTCCCGTGCTGCAAACAGAAGCAGGTCTCTGCGGCGTGGATGCCGTTATTGACAAGGATAAGTCTTCCGCAAAATTGGCAGCCGATGTAAAAGCCGACAAGCTCGTTATTTTAACGGCAGTTGATCAGGTCTGTATTAACTTTAACAAACCCAATCAGCAGGCACTGTCTTCGTTAACGGTTGCGCAGGCGGAAACCTATATTGGTGAAGGGCATTTTGCGAAGGGCAGTATGCTGCCGAAAGTGGAGGCGTGTATGCAGTTTGTGCGGAACCATCCCCAAGGACAGGCTATTATTACTTCTCTTGCCAATGCCGGAAATGCACTCAAGGGCGGAAACAGCACCGTTATTACTGCGTAGAGGTTTATAGTTATAGAGGAAACCGGAAAAATAGGCCGGCCGGTACTCTTGCTAAAAAGAAGCCGCAGTTTTAAATGAAACTGCGGCTTTTTCTATTCTTGCTACCGCTCCGCTTGAAGCCGGGCAAATCCGAGCGCTTCTGCAGAATCACAGACGGAAATACCGAGTGTTTTTGCGTAACGGATTCCGTTTTGTACTCCGGCCAATACCTGAGCTATTTTGTGCGCATCCGAGTTACAGATAATACAGGCTTTTTTTTCTGCTGCGCGCTGCCAAAATGCCGTAACCGGGTATTGATAGTCTTCGCCGTAATCCCGGCGGATTTTTGGCTTTATTAATCCGTATCCATTGATTTCAAGCGGTATGTGTAAATCGTTCGCTGCATCAATCAGGGCATCCGTACAGGCACGACAATCGGCATCCATAGACATTTGCTCACTTAAAAAAAGATCCGGGTGCGCTAAAAAAGCGTATAGTCCCGATCTCATCGCCTCAATCGTAAAATCAATATATTGAAATAAAAGCTGCTTATCTTCAACGTATGCGATATATTCAAGTTCTCCGTCTACCGGGAACCAATGAGAGCCGAGTGCAAGATAATCCGCTCCGCATTTTCCAATCAGTTCGTCTTCAAACCAACTGCGGTAACGGGGGTGCCACTCGCATTCAAACCCTAAGTAAACCGGAAAAGATACAGCTGCTTTTGCTTCATCCACTAATTTTTTATACAGCGGCAGATCCGCAGCTGCCATTCGGCAAAAGGGCCAAAGATCATTATAAGGATAGGGGCAGTGATCTGAAAATCCGAGTGCGGAACAGCCTTCCGCCTCTGCTTGAAGTGCATAATCAAGCGGCGTACCCTCAGCATGTTTACAAAGATAGGTATGGGTATGAAAACTACTAAGCATAAAAAAAGTATATAAAATGACTATTGCTTATGCAAGGGGACGCCGGTAATGCAGAGTAAGGCCGCTGACCGGTTTAGTAGTGTACACCGATTCCAATAAATATTTCCGTAATTGATTCGCCGTCCCGCTTTGCCCGTCCGCGTATTTTATTGATGCCCGGCACATTTTTCAATTCCGCTAGATCAAAGCCTGCACTTGCACGTACATAAATACTCCGCATTTTTTGCGGATACACAATTACTTCAAGTCCTCCCGCATACCATCCGTCGGCCGGATGATAATAACGGCCTGTTTTTTTGTCATGCGTAACGGCAATGTCAAGGAAGGGACTGAAATGGATGTCGCAGTTGAATACACGCGTCCATTCAATCCCGGTAATACGTTCAAAGTCTAAGGTTGCAATTCTTATAGGAATATCCAAATTGAATGAAAATGCGGTATCGGTATGAATACGCTTGTTTAAAATACCGCGCATTGCGATACCGGCTTTTGCAGTTGTGGTATTAAACAGGTTATAAAAGAACTGCATTCTGCCGTATATTCCAACTCTATCAACAAAGGGATAATATCCGCTGACAGCCGTATCAAAGCTGATGTTCATTTTTTTATCTTTGTAGAACTGATAGGAGTAGGAGTTGCCGAGTGAGAACGATAGTCCCTTTCTAAAATTTCCTATCCAGTTGACTTGTGAAAGAGAAAGGGAGTGCTCCCATTTAAGCGACCATGCTTTGAGCTTATTTGCTTGGATACCGTCAAATGCCCAGTTGCCGCCGATATTGGCTCCCGGAGTCCACACTAATGCGCCGAAATGATTGACTTCGGTAATCAGTATAGGCATATAGGTAAAAAAAGTTGTTTTAAAGTAGTAGCGGTCATGCGGATACAGATAGCCTAATAAATCCCTCCGGTCAGTTCCGGTGTATTCCCCCGATTCTTTTTTTGGAAGTACGGAGTCCGTAATAGGTTCAGCAGAGTGATCGTTAATAACCAATTCCGGAGCAATGCCGAATGCCACGGTAACGTGCTTATGTGCTTTATAAGAAGCTTCTAAACCGCTGCCCAGTCTTATTTCCGGTGCCGCTTTATAGGCATATAATAGTTCGAAATTGGTATTCCAAAGCATATCAAACATCTTTGCACTAAACGGAAGCGAGAACCGAAGGGCAGAAGAAAAATGAGATTCGTTTGTTTCTGTTGACCGGTATACTATGTCGGCTTTCAGCGGCTGTAGTGTTCCTACAAAATTGAAATCCTGCATCTTTATTTTTAATTCAAATCCGCTGTTTGAATCGAAGGAAGGGTAGGGTACTGCAATGAAATTCCACGTATCCGTTACGGAAATACTAAGCGTAACAGGTATGATATTTTCATTGCCGGCCTCTTGATAATCCGCTTGTATTTCAACCGATTGAATTACTCGGATATTTGTGAATTTCTGTTTCAGCTCATCAATATATAGTTCCAATTCTTCGGCTGAATGAAAAAGGCGGGTTTTATCAATAGGTACCGCACGGGAGAGCGGGTACTGCCTAGTCATACCTTTAATTGAGTATGTTACGGCAGTAATTTGGTAAGAGGCAGAAGAATTGTCTCCTTCGGTTCCGCTTTCTTCCGCGTAACCGTGAACGCATAGACTGCCGGCCATAATAAGAAGGACAGCATACTTTACAAAAAAAACGCCGGGTTTGCATAATGTGTTTAACATATCATAGTTCCTTTTTTGGTTGTTTTGAATATTGGGTATTGTTTCCGCTGTATCATTAATCAACAGCAGCTGTCAGATCAAACTTTTCGGTAAAAAATGCAATGTTTTTTGCAATAAAGACTCCGGCATAGACGACAACACTGCCGGCACAAAGCAGTGCAAAAGGAATACTGAAGGCATTGCCGAATTGCTGCATTCCTGATTTTCCGATTTCACTGAATGGCAGAATAATGAAACCCGCTATGAGAATAAGCCCCGCCGTCAGCCATGAGAGCATATCCGGTTGTTCTTTTTGCCGGCAGGGAAAAGTATAATTCTTTCCATGAAGATATATCTTATTCATCGTTGCTTCCAGCAGCCGGCTTCCGTTATCCAGTCTGCCGGCCGGTATGCAGTGCTGAACGGATTCCGCTGCCTCCATTTTTTCAATTATTTTTTTACACTTCCGGCAGTGTAAAAGATGAACTCTAATGCCGATCGGCAACGTTTCATATTTATCCAGTTCGGTATACCGGTCTAAAACGGCTTCACACTTCATAGTTAATCCCTTTGTACGGTTAAGACAGCCGGATACGGAAAAACCGCATTCCGGTGTGTATGTTCAAAAACCGTGCGGTCTTCTTTTAAGTAATCTCTTAAAATTTTCTTGGCACGGAAAATATGCGATTTGATGGTATTAAGCGGTAATTCGGTGATTGCCGCAATATCCGTATAGCTCATATCGTAAAAAAAGTACAGGTCTATGCAAATCCGGTAGCTGTCCGGCAGATTATTCACTGCCTCCCGCACCGAAAGTCTGATACACTCGTTTAAATGTTTTTCTTCGGGAGTATCGCCTTGGTATTCAATTTCAACGCCTTCCGCCAAGGATATGTAGCGGTTTCTTTTCTGTACGGAGTTTACAGCTGTGTTATAGGCAATACGCATCAGCCATGTTGCGAAGGGGGCTTCCGCACGGAAGGTATCAAGCGCCGTATATGCTTTCAGCATAACGTCCTGTACAAAATCTTCGCAATCATCGGTATTATTAAAAAAGCTTAAGCCCAGCATATATATCCGTTTTTGGTAGTGGGCCGCGAGCACTGCAAAGGCCTGCGTATTGCCGCCGATAACGGCACGGCATACCTCATAATCGCGTAAGGCTTGATTCCGTTGCCCAAGCTGTGTTTCAGAATAAAAACCGCTTTTTTTCACGCCCCGTGTCCCTCCGGTAAGGGAAGATGACCCGCTCCGTTTTTATTCCGCTTTGCATGAATGATCCCGTAAAAGAGCAGCAGGCTGATGCCGAGTGAAAGGGGAATAAGACCGCCTAGTAAGATATAGCCGATTCCGGCAATCGCATAAAACAAACCGGACAAGACTGCGCCGGTAATGGTTAAAACAATCCCCAACAATAAACAAAATAAATCAATATGAAAGGACGGTTTGACATAGATATTTGTTTCAATCTGCCGGATAATCTGCTTATGCCGCCAGAGAAAATAGAAAAAAATCAATGTACTTCCCATCACAATACCGACAATCGGTATAACGGCAATAATAATTTGAACTGCGGCCATCGTACAATCTCCCTGCTTTACGGATACACACCGTGCCTAGTATAAAATTACAAATTCTTCAAAATAAATATTATGTATCTGCCCCAATATCAGCTGTTCATTTATGCGCCGGATAAGCGCCTGTTTTATGTCCTGCGGCAGTTCACTGCTGAGCCGGTATGCGCTTTCAAGGCTGATCCAATCTATAACTGCTTTTTTCAGATACTCCTTTTTATTCACCAGTTCTTCCTGGAAGGCGGTATCAGATGCTTTATATTCCAAAAACGGTTTTAATACAACGGTTATGGGCGGCATATCTGCGGTTACTGCCCGTATCTGACCGAGGTCGCCATACAGCGCATATTCTTTCGGCGGCAGATAAGCGGTTTTCTGTTCCGGTGTTCCGGTATGCCTGAACCGTTTTTTAATAAAAGCGGCACCCGTTCCAATAACAATAAGGGCAACGAGAACGGTAATAATGATGCACAGCAACCGGTACAGTTTTTCTGAGGGGTGTATGGCCATATTTAATAGATTATATCAGAAAAAGATGATTGACAAAAGCCTCTTTTTTTTTCTATACTAGTGGCTGTATTGCAGTGCGCAATATGCTTCTTGCCCCGGTGGTGGAATTGGTAGACACGCTAGTTTCAGGTACTAGTGCTTTCACGGGCATGGGGGTTCAAGTCCCCCCCAGGGCAACTTTCCTAATCATTTATAGAAACGTTCGCAGGTCTCTTTTAAAACACAGTAATATAGTAGCGGTGGTTACAGTTACGTTAGTGCAATACAAAAGCTTAACCGTCAAATTGTCATCGGCTTTGCTGATGAGGCATCCTGCATTTCTGTAAGATGAAAAATATGTGAGGATGGTACTATGCTAACCGATTCGGTAATTGTTATTCGGCTTTTATTAAGTTTTTGCGCAGGAGCTGCTATCGGACTGGAGCGTTCAAGCAAGCGGCAAGCTGCCGGTTTAAGGACACATATTTTAATCTGTCTCGGTGCGACCGGTGTTATGCTGCTTTCCATCTGGCTGACCGAAGTAAAAGGCGGCGGAGACCCCGGACGAATTGCTGCACAGGTCGTTTCCGGTATGGGATTTTTAGGCGGCGGTGCAATTTTAAAATTCGGGGCAAACGTAAAAGGCTTAACTACCGCGGCTTCGATATGGGTTGTTGCCTGTATCGGGTTGGTAACCGGCTGCGGTATGTATGCAGCCAGTATTACCATGATTGCCATTACCCTCGTAACCCTTTCGGTTATGAGTTTTATTGAACTTCGGCTTTTTCCTGCGCGTCAAAATAAGTTTTTGGAAATTCATTTTGCAGGCAAAGATCCCCAAATGAATGAGATTATAGATATTTTGACAAAATATTCCATTTCAATTCTTTCAACCAATGTGCGCCAGTCAAAACGGAAGGACAACACAGCAAAGTTAATATTATTTATCAATATTCCCAAGCTGACAAACATACAAAAACTCTCCGATGATCTGCAAGATTTGGAAACCGTAAACAAAATAATCTTAAAGGAATAGGAACCGTATTCCTATTTAAGGAGGTTTCTTTATGAAAGATAACAAGGGCGGATTTTTTTATTCGCTGCTGCGCGGTCTGAATATTATACGGTTAATCATTCTGAACCTTGTATTTTTTTTCCTTCTTTTTATCTGTATTGCCCTTTTCCGTAAATACGGCGAAACTGAGCGGGCTCCGCATACTGCCGTCTCTGCCGATTCGGTATTACTACTGAACCCTTCAGGGCGCCTGACCGAAAAAGCCGATGAGTTTGTATGGCAAAACTATTTGCTCGAAGACACCTCCGATACGGTTCTCTTATCCGATATTACTGAGGCGCTGGTTCATGCAGCACATGACCGGCGGATAACGGCGGTGTTGTTTGATCTATCCGCCCTTTACGGTATTTCTGCCGGTCATTTTCCCGAGTTTAAAACAGCCCTGCTTGAATACAAGGCTTCGAATAAACCGCTCTCCGTGTTTTCCACACGTTACGGTATGGGAAGTTACTATATCGCTTCCTTTGCAGATTATATTTACCTCGATCCGATGGGGGAGCTTGATCTTTCAGGATTTTACAGTGAATCCTTATTTTATGGTGAAACCGAAGACAAGCTGGGGATTCAATGGAATGTGATACAGGCAGGCACTTATAAAGGTATGGCCGAAACATATTCCCGTACCGAGATGTCGGATGGGGTACGGAGCAATTATCATGCCGTGTTTCAGGATTTATGGGAAAGCTATTTACAGGATATAGCTGAAAACCGGGGTATTGAGAGGGCGCAGGCAGAACGGTATGCAGTCAGGTATACAGAGGCATTGCAAGAGGCACAGGGCAGCAGTGTTCAAGCTGCCCTCAATGCACATCTTATTACCGGAATGAGTACCTATGAAGACTGCGGTGTGGAGCTTGGAATATTGGATGAATCATACCGGTTTTCCTCGCGTGATTTTATACACTATATAGACTACAACAAGGCTTTTAAAAAGCGTGATACTGAAAACAAGATCGGCATCATTCATCTGAACGGTACCATTACGGGCAGCAGTACAAACGAATCCGGCAATGCCGACAGTTCGGTTATTATGAATCTGTTTGACCGGGCCGCTGATGACGATTCAATTAAGGCGGTTGTTTTGCGTATTGACTCAGGCGGCGGAGAGGTTGCTGCCTCCGAAGACATCCGCAGAAGTGTGGAACGGCTTTCAAAGAAGGCCGGTAAGCCTGTGATAGTGTCGATGGGGGCGGTTGCAGCCTCGGGGGCATACTGGATTGCCTCCGCTGCCGATTATATTTTTTGCTCGCCGTATACCATAACCGGTTCAATCGGTGTATTGGCTGTCTTGCCTACTGTCCAGCAGGCGCTCAAAAACTATTTCGGCATTCGCCCTGATGCCGTAAGTGTAACCGGCCGGCATCCTTACTCTCTATTTAGAAGTTTGGGTGCAGATGAAAAAAGGCAGGCAGAACTGGAAATTGAGCATACCTATTCCGTATTTTTACAGACCGTTGCACGCGGGCGGAACCTACCGTTAAAAACCGTAGAGGAACTTGCCCAAGGCAAGATATATTCCGGCTCACAGGCAAAAGCGGTGCAGCTTGCCGATGAGCTGGGCAGTTTTTCCGATGCAGTCAGCTATGCAGCAACAAAGGCGGGGATACAAGAAAACTATTCGCTTAAGCTGCTGTATAAGGAGCCGCCGCTTACTGATAGATTCTTAAAATCTTTGCTTACCGAAAATATCCGGTTATACAGTGCCGCCGATAGAGCGGTATTGTATGAGATGCTTCAGCTGCGTTCAAAAAAAGGATTTTATGTATACTCACCGGTGCGTCCGCTCCTAGATGACTAAATCATCCCGCCCCGGTAAGTATCGCTAAAAGCTGATACAATCTTAGATTTTCTGTTAAGAAACTTAAAAATTGATATATGTCTTGGTATGTGATCGTATTACTAAACGTAGTATATATCTGCCTTATTGACTAATATTGAATACTTATTTAATATTAAGCTATTATTTGATGCCGCTCCAAAAGCTGCTTAAAAGTTTCAGTTTTTGCAGGTGTCTATATGCCGAAGGAAAAAGATTATTATGCCCCAAGTATTAAAAGAAGAAATTAAAAATAAAATACTCGCAGCAGCGGTAAAAGTCTTTTATGAAAAAGATTATAGGTCTGCAAAACTCACGGACATTGCGGAAAAAGCCGATGTTCCCGTCGCTCTTATTTATACCTATTTTAAAGATAAAGCTTCCTTATTTGATGAGGTAGTCGGCGGTATTCTTAATCGAATTATTAAAATGATGGAAGACGAGGAAAAAATGGAAGCCGGCAGCCCTTACGAAAGATTTACCCAAGGCGGAGGCATTCAGCTTCCGGAGCTGTTACGGGAAAGAATCAAGCTCATTATTTTAATTGATAAAAGTTCGGGAACCAAACATGAAAATGCAAAAGATATGTGGGTTAAGCGGTTGGAGCAGCATATAAAAGACGGCTTAAAACGGTATTCAAAAACAAAACACGATCCCATGCTTGCCCATATCTTAGCAAATAATTATGTGGAAAATCTGATGGAAATTGCACGGCATTATAAAAATGAAAAATGGGCCGAAGATATGCTCTTTGTTCTTAATAAGTGCTATTTTAACGGCGTTGAATCACTGTAATTTAAAGGTCCGCATTTTGTGAGGATGAAAAACGGTAAAAACTGACTTTGAAGTTAGCGACAGAAAACTATTGAATAATATTGAATTAAAATTCAATATTATTCAATTTTACAAATGGATTTAGGAGGTCTGATAAACAGTTCGGCAGAAATTCAGCCTCACTGTTTATCTTCGAGTTTGCCATTCGGCAAACATCGCATCATTGTATGCAGTTTATTCAAACTGCATTGAAAAAACTTTTTTCGGAAGCTCAGGCGTCCTGCAAAAATTTTTTATAGAGGTAGATATGAATGAAAAAGAATTGAAAAAACAGGTAACAGGTAAAAACTTTTTACCCAATCTGCTGCTTACGCTTAAAATCGTATTTGATCTGATACCGCAGGTTTTATTGGTGCTGATGATAAGCAAATTATTTTCAAAAGAAATTACGCAACCGCATTTTAAAATGTTCATTACGGGTATGTTGATTTCTTTTGTTTTAAAAGCTGTGTTTACCTATCTTGCAACAAAGACAGCTCATGACAGAGCTTTCGGCAAATTGACGGAGTTACGGCTTGCAATAATCGATCACTTAAAAAAACTCACTTTAGGCTTTTTTAAAAAGCATAACACGGGCGAGCTTACCAGTATTATCGAACACGATGTAGAGCAGGTCGAAATATATCTTGCTCACGGGCTTCCTGAAATTATGTCGGCAACCCTTCTTCCCGCCTTGGTTTTTATTGCAATGCTTTTTATAGATTACAGACTTGCTTTGATAATGATTGCAGGGGTTCCGCTCATGTTTCTTGTAAAACAATTATCCGCAGAGACAATGCAAAAAAGATTTCAAATGTATTTTTCGAGAGAAATGAAGATGAGGGAAGACATGATGGAATATGTAAAAAACATTTCCGTCATAAAGGCTTTTGCAAAAGAAGAAAGCTTTAGCGGACAAACTTTGGCTTCTGCACGCTCTTATGTTCAAGATGTAAAAAAGAGTATGGGAGCCGTTACGGGCCCGATGGTTCTCATAGATATTTTTATGGAAGCTGGAACCGTTGCGGTTATGATTTTAGGAAGCATTTTGCTCTTACATCAAAATATTTCTACGGCACAATTTATACTGTCCGTTATTTTATCTTCGGTCTTTGTGTCGGCGATAAGTAAAACGGCAACCCTTCATCATTTTTCCATCGTGTTTACCGAAAAAATCAAAAGCATAGCCAAGATTTTATGTACTCCTCTTGCAAAAGAAAAGATTAGAGAAGAATTAAAACCCGGCGACATAGAATTTACAAATGTAAATTTTAAGTACGAAAAAGACGGCTTTGCCTTACAAGATATCAATTTAAAATTTACGGAAAACAGTTTAAATGCTCTTGTAGGTCCGAGCGGCTGCGGTAAAAGCACCCTTGCAAACCTTATAATGGGTTTTTGGGATGTCGATTCAGGTTTGCTCACCATTTCGGGCAAAGATATTTCGTGCTATGACACGGACAGTATTTCCGCCCTTATAGGAAGCGTCCAGCAGGAAGTTATCCTTTTTAATATGAGCATCTTTGAAAATATCGCAATCGGTAAGGCGGGAGCTTCTGAAGCGGAAGTTATAGAAGCCGCTAAAAAAGCACGGTGCCATGATTTTATTTCCGCCCTGCCTAAGGGCTACAACACAAAAACCGGCGAGATGGGCGTAAAACTTTCAGGAGGAGAAAAACAGCGCATTTCCATCGCACGAATGATTCTTAAAAATGCTCCGATTTTAATTTTGGACGAAGCGATGGCCGCCGTCGACAGCGAAAACGAAAAACTCATAAACGAAGCTATCGAAGAATTAAGAAAAAATAAAACGGTCATCACGATAGCCCATCATCTGAACACAATCCGCAACGCCGATCAAATTGTAGTTATGGACAAGGGCCGCATTTTGGATTCGGGAACACATACCGAATTGATAAACCGCTGTTCCTTTTATAAAGAAATGGTAGACGCTCAAAACAAGGTGGACAGCTGGGAAGTGATTTAATGGATAATGGGTAGTTGGTAATGGGGCTGCCGATGACCGCCCGCATGATTGCTTCCGCTTATGCAGATTATCCTCGGTATCGCTCTGACATTCAGTAACGGGACGGCATCAAATAGGTCAAAAAGAATTGAAACTAACAAAACTTGAAAATAAATTTGAGTCCTACAAAAACAGAAGAGAATTTGACGGAAGTTTTTTATTTTTAGGCACTTTTTTAAGTTTGATGTTTTTAATCTGGCTTATTCTCATCATGTACTTTAAACAAATTTCCGAAGGATTGGAAGACAGAAGACGATGGCAAATAATGCTCAAAATAGGAATGGATTCTTCTTTAATTAAAAAGACTTCACACGCCCAGCTCGTCTGGCTCTTTGTTCTGCCTGTTTTAGTTTCGCTGGTTCACTGCCTCTTTGCTTCTCCTCTGTTTACCCAGCTCTTATTTGCCTTTGGCCTTTTTAACAAGATAGTCTTTTTTGCTGCCCTGTTTTTAAGCGGGGGATTTACCTTAATTTTGTATTTGGTTTTTTATAAGATTACTTCGAGTAAGTATAATAAAATTATTAGATAGATAAAAGGGCTGTTCCGTTGAACAGCCCTTTTGGTTTAGGCATCAACGTTTTATTTTAGCAAAAACATAGGCTGTTTAAAGCCCGATGTGTTTACTCTAAGATCCCTCAAAAGAGGGATCAAAAAAAGAAGAATTTTGAAAAATAGTAAACATAACAATTTAACTATTCCCAGCATTTTGACCAAAAATCCGATGCATCTGCTCCAACCAATTTAAAGGTATTGCGCCATGCAAAAAGAGGATACATACCATTATTAGGATTTTTAATTTCTCCAATGGTTAGGTATACTTCCCAAGTCTTTAGATTAGCAAAATCATTTTTAAAGGGTTCAAAATCCCCCAAATATGCTTTTGCTTTGTCTTTAGCAACATCCGCAGAAATACCGTTATCCATTAACTGTTTTTCCAAAGAAAGTCTAACAAGTGATGATAATCTAAACATATGATAAACATTCTTATCATAATGCTTTTTTATAGTCAAACCTTCTGGATATGGTGGATTAAGCATATCATCTATTACTGGGGGATAAGGATATGGTGGACCATTACCTTGTTTTATAGAATATGGTCCAACCCTGAAAGAATATATTTCACCACCCTTTATAAATGTTATTGTCCAATCAACGGCACGCGACAATCCATCAGCATTTAAAAAGTACACTTCAGGATCTGCTACATCAGTTTTTGCTGCAAAACATAAAACAACTCTCGTAAATCTAAATGTTTTTATGGAAACTCCATCATTGTCGACATTAGTGTTAAATATTAGCCAAGGGTAGCTTTCAGAGGAAAAAAAGAAAGGATTAGAACTGAGAGAATCAGGAAAACCTTTTTTAAGATTTTTCCATCTCCATTCCAATGCATCCCTGATAGATCCAAAGTATAAATCATTACTTTCAGGCCCAGTACCCTCCATTTCAAAATCTATTTGAGTGAAATTTGTCAATTCTCTAGTTTCTTTTTCACAGTCTTCCTGAAGTTTAAAGCGATCAATGATAAAATTAGTTATATCCAATTCAGTACCATCAGCTGCTTTAATATCCCTAACTATCAAATACAACTTGTCATCACCCTCTTTACGGGCAAGACCCAACCAAGCAGATGCCGTATTTCCATCTTCAAAAATGGTGTCAATTTTCTCTCCTATAGCATTCAATTCATACTCACTAGGATCTTCTCCTAATTTAAATACATTAAAGCTATCATTAGTAATCTTGACCTTTTTCAGTACCGCTTCAATCTTCTGCTCATCAGTAAGAGGAGCAGGACCAACAGGATCATCACCGTTTCTTCTTTGGAAAGACCTGTTCCCGCCGCTATTTTAGCAATATCGATTCCAAGTCTTTTAAATGCTGCCGCTGTTTCGAGTTTACTTTGATACAAGCCGTCCGCAAAACCTTCTTGTCTGCCAACTTGTATACCTTCTTGTCTACCAATCATTAGACTTTCTTGCCGTTGTACCGCTATGTCGGTATCATAGTCGTATTCCGCTATTAACATATTGACCTTATAAAGCCTCAATTTCTTGCATACTTAAACCTGTCGCTTTTACAATATTCTCAATAGGAAAGTTCATAGCAAGCAAATTCTTT
>JARGFA010000010.1:0-115204 GCA_038397965.1 Treponema sp. | reverse complement strand
CTAAAAAATACCGGTTTCAGCTGCCTACGGCGGCTCATCAGCCTTCTGCTTTTAGTTTTGTAAGCGGGGTGAGGAGTGCCGCAGGCGGTTCAAACGGTCCGGTGCCGGGTAGTGACTATACGGTCAGGCAGAGTGACGATAGTACCTTGAAAGTAGTGTATAAAAAAGAATTTTTACGCGCGAATGAATACGGGGTGCACAATCTTAATCCGGGGATTGTGTTGTGGAATAAAGAGGGGCGGAGGTTTAACGAACCGTTCAGCTTTAAAATACGGGCGAACACTCCGCCGCCTGCTTTAGAGTACCAGGCAATCGCTAAAACGGCAGATCCGGATGCTGCAGGCAAGCAGTACTATGTGCTGTGCTTTCGTGTCAAAGATATGGAGAAAACAGCCGGTACGGAATTATTACATAAAGACATAGCAGCCCTCTCTGTAACGGCTGCCGGCGGTGCAAAAACAAATGTTGCCCTTACGGTTAGCGAAACGGACTTTACTATAAGCGACCCAAACGGTTGTCTGCTGGCTGCAGATAAGATAAGGAAGCTGGAGGCGGGTGATGTTGAAAACGGTGTTATCCCTGATGAGCTTCCTACAGAGGACTGGATACTCCGTTTAAAAACCGATGTAGAAGTAAAAGGCGGCACAAAGGAATACAGTCTTACACTGATGGACGAAAAAGGCTTAACCTCTCCCGAAATAACGATAAGCACGACAGCAAATAGACTGGAGCCGGTCAGACTATATCACAAGACCTCTGAAATAACGGAAACAGAAGAAAGTTCTCCCCATCTGATAAACACGGGATCAAGTGCCATAGCGGTTAGCTTACAGGCACAGGCTCAAACAGGAGCTTCCATAACCGGCACTGTAGAAAGAAAAACCGGAAGCAGCTGGATTTCTGTAGACGATGTTTCGGGTACAACAACAGCTGCCGTAATCTTACCGGATATTGCAAGCGGAGAAAACGAAGCCTTATACAAAATCAGCCTAAAGGCAAGCGGATCCGGTTATAACGATAGTAAGGTGAAAACATTCTTTGTTAAGCTGGCAAGGGAAATCATAGTAACTTTCAGTGTGGAAGGCGGACAAGGCGGAAGTCTTAAAAGCGCGTATAACGGAACCGAACAAACAGCAAGCAGCACCACCGAAAGTCTTACCGTACATCACGGTTCAACTGTAGACTTTACCGCACAGCCCGCTGTAGGTTATGAAATAGAAGACTGGAAGGTAAACGGTAGTAGTGTAAACGGTACAAACCTGAATTATCAGCTTGACAACATAACTCAAACAAAAACCGTAACGGTGAAGTTTAAACAGGCAGCAGTTACCATAAGCAGCTCCGATACGAATGCATGGCAAAAGCTCAAAGCTGCCGTGGAAACCGGCACCGTACCGGTTATTATCATAAACGGCATAGTACAGGCACAGGCAACTAATCAACAAATTATGGTAAAAAGACCGGTAATCATAAAAGCCGGAACAGGCAGCCCTGCATTGGATGCCAGTAATAAATGTTTTATTTTCGATATATGGCCGAGCGGCGACTTAACACTTGAAAATCTTGCACTTCTAAATGGAGCAAGGCCTACCGCATTGCAGGATGGCGGCGGGGCTATCTATTGCGCAGGCGGTACCCTTACAGCAAAAAGTATTACTATCTCAAACTGCGCGGCTCAAAAAGGCGGCGGTATTTATGCAAAAGATTCGACTATTTCTCTCTCTCACAATTCAAAAATAGAAATGTGTACCGCTACAGGAACTGATAAAGAGGGCGGAGCTGTCTATGTGGAAAATAGCACCTTTACAATAAAAGACGGCACGAAAATAGCCTCTCCATCAGGGCCGAATAAGGGTGACAATGATGTGTATCTTAAAAACGGTCAAAAAATTACCATTGCAGACAGCTTGACTGAAAACGACACGATAGCATACATAACCCCTCAATCCTATACTGAAGGTACCGTTGTGGTAGAAGGGATATCACCTTTCACACTTCCTGCCCATTATGCAAAAAAATTCCTTATTACACCGTCCTCTAATGCTAATGAAGGTTGGAGTCTCGATAGCTCCACTACTAATCAGCTCAAATTAAAAAACTACGGTGCATTCACTATTGCAAGCGTAGCAAGTAGTAATAGTGTCACCCTTTCGTGGGAAGAGAACGGATCGGCAAAATCTGAAACAATAACAACCCAGCCGTATAATCTTAAGTTGAGTCCGTATATTGCCAATATAAAACTTGAGGCACAATGTGCGTCAACCACATTCCTGAAGGAATGGACATTGACAGGAGGAGGTACGCCGCCGTCCGGCTATACCGTAACATACCCGAATAGTACAAATATGAAGGGAAAAACTATTACCGCCGTATTTGCCGGCCGTGATACGCTTCCCGCAGGGTTTGAACTTTCCGATGACGGAAAAACGATAGAAAAATACACCGGTACGCAGGCTATTATTGATTTGAATGCTATGGGGCTCGGATTCGTCGAAGCCATAGCAAATGACGCTTTTAGGACGAAAAATACCGGCGGCAATTTCATCGATAATACTACCCTGAAAGAAGTTGTTTTGCCGGATGGTTTAAAAACGCTCGGCTCCTATGCTTTCTTTAACTGTAAAGCTCTAAAAAAAATTACCATTCCAAAAGATTTTACCGGAGGTATTAACGAAGTCTTTCCAGGCTGCACTGCCTTAGAAGAATATGTGATTACTGCCGGCAATCCGCGCTACTGTCTTTCAACGAATGGACACCTGTGTTCAGGGAAGCAAAACTCGTCCGGCAGCTATGATTTGACTGACTTAACGCTGGTTTCGGTGGTGTTCAAGCCGTCAACACATCCTACTCTAAATATTCAGGATAGCAGGATAAAAGAGATTCAAAACATGGCTGCAGAGTTTCATACCTTTAATAAGATAGAAATCTTAGGTTTATCAGCTCTTTCAAAAATAGAGCAGTTTGCTTTCTTTCAGTTGGGATGGGGAGGGTATGAACTTACCATTAATACACCTACACCGCCTGCACTGCCTTACCAGCCGAATTCAGTATTCAGCGGTGCAACCAAAATAAAAGTTCCTTCCGGTTCCGTTAATGCATATAGAACTGCATGGCCCGGTTATACCGGTATAATAGAAGGGTACTAAACCAGCGGGGACTACGATGAATGCAGGAGGCGTTCTGTAACACACCGTCAGCATCGCCTGATGTGTTCAATGTATTGTAGGTTGATGATAGCACTTCACTCGGATTATTGCACCGTTTTTGTAAGCATGATATAGTGAATATCGTTTATCAATTAAGGATGCTATGGGTATAAAAATTATTTGTGCTGATATAACAACGTTAAAAGTAGACGCTATCGTAAATGCGGCAAATACAACGCTGCTGGGGGGCGGAGGGGTTGACGGTGCTATCCACGCCGCCGCCGGTCCGGGCTTATTGGAAGAATGCCGTGCATTAAACGGCTGCAGAACGGGGCAGGCTAAAATAACACAGGGATACAATTTACCGGCTGAATACGTTATTCATACCCCCGGCCCCGTTTACCGCGGCGGAACGGAAAATGAGGCGGTCTTATTAGCCAGCTGCTACCGTAATTCGCTGCTGCTGGCAGAAAAATTTCATTGTAAGACAATCGCCTTTCCCTGCATTAGTGCCGGTGTATATGGCTACCCCATAGATGAAGCCGCTCATATCGCGCTTTCAACTGTTCGTTCTTATCTGAATCAGACAGGTTCTCAGTTGCTTGTGTATCACGTATGTTTTAATCAATCGACGGAACAACTATATCGAACAATTCTATCGAAAATGTAAGGAGTTATCATGACCTTATCACATTTACACCGTGCCCGGTATGCCTATATACCGCGTATTCCCGATGTTTTAAGGGTACCGGTTGAATCGGTTACCGCACAAAAAGGGGAAACAACCGATTCCGTTGCCGGTGCTGCGGAAATGCAGCCGCTTTTTCCCCGTACATACGGACGGCCGGTTATTCATTTTACCCGCGGAGAATCAAAAATTGAAAAAAAACCGATTCGCGTGGCTGCTATTTTGTCGGGCGGTCAGGCTCCGGGCGGACATAATGTCATTGCAGGTCTTTATGACGGTATAAAGGGTGCTCACAAAGAATCTCAACTGTTCGGCTTTCTCGGCGGGCCTGAAGGTTTGATTTCCGGTAAACATATCGAAATAACGGAAGAAGTGATTAATCAATACCGGAATACCGGCGGTTTTGATCTTATCGGCTCCGGGCGGACAAAAATTGAAAGTCCCGAACAAATTGCCGCCGCTGCTGCAACGGTAAAGGCGATGGCGCTGAATGCGGTAGTAATTATCGGCGGCGATGATTCCAACACCAATGCGGCGGTACTGTCCGAATATTTCTTACAGGAAGGTATTGCAACTCAAATTATCGGTGTACCGAAAACAATTGACGGTGATTTAAAATACGATATGGTAGAAACCTCTTTCGGCTTTGATACTGCAACCAAGATTTACTCCGATTTAATCGGGAATATTGCCCGTGATGCGAACTCTGCAAAAAAATATTGGCACTTTATTAAATTGATGGGGCGCTATGCAAGTCATATTACGCTTGAATGTGCACTGCGTACGCAACCGAATATTTGTCTGATTGCGGAAGAGGTTGCTGAAAAACAGATGACACTCAAGCAGATTACCGAAATTATCTGTGATGCCGTTATCAAACGGGCTGAAAAAAAAGAAAATTTCGGCGTTGTGTTAATCCCCGAAGGTATTATCGAATTTATTCCTGAAATCGAAAAACTCATCAAAGAATTAAATGCGGCAATGGCACAGCAGCCTGAAGCCTTTAATGCATTGGAAACCTTTAAGCAGCAGAAAGCATGGATAGAAAAAACGATTTCATCTGAATCTGCTGCACTGTTTGATTCAATGCCCGATGATATATCTGCACAGTTTTTGATGGATCGCGACCCTCACGGCAACCTGCAAGTTTCCCGTATCGAAACGGAACATTTGCTCATTGGGCTTGTGCACAAACGGTTGGCGGAATTGAAAAAAGCGGGAGTCTATAAAGGCAAATTCAATACGCAAGCACACTTCTTCGGATATGAGGGCAGAGCGGAGTTTCCGTCTAACTTTGATGCAGACTACTGCTATGCTTTAGGCCGTACTATCTTCCTGCTTATTGCCAATGGGCTGACCGGATATATGGCATCGGTGTACAATCTGACGGCACCGCCTGCGGAATGGAAACCTTGCGGTATTCCGCTGACTAAGCTAATGGATATGGAAATCCGCTCCGGCAAAAAGAAACCTGTCATTAAAAAAACGGTTGTTGACTTAAACGGGAATCCGTTTAAAGCCTTTGCCGAACGGCGCGAACAGTGGGCAGTTGAAACGTCCTATATTTATCCCGGCCCTATTCAGTATTTCGGCCCGGCAGAGCTGTGCGATGCACCTTCCGAAACGCTGCTTTTAGAAAAGGGAAATAAGGGGATTATTCCGTAAGGCTTTCACAGTGCATGAATAGTATCGAAGATTTTTATCATTGGCTGAACGGATTTATTAATTTTGAAAAACGGCCGCATGACCGGGAATTTTCCCTTGACGTTATCCGCCGGTATGCGGCTGTTTTTTCAGATCCGCAGCGGGTATATAAAACCGTGCATATTGCAGGCTCAAAAGGTAAGGGCTCCGTTGCAGCAATGACGGCATCGCTGCTTACGGAAACAGGCCGCCGTACCGGGCTTTATACCTCCCCTCATGTCAATGATTTCCGTGAACGTATAACGGAAAACGGCCGATTTTTCTCTGATGAGGCATATACAAAGGCCTTCCGTACCATCCGTGATGGTACGGCGCCGCTTATCGGAAATACGCAAGAACCTCAACCGAGCTGGTTCGAACTTTTGACCCTCACAGCCTTTGTCCTGTTCCGGCAGGAAGGACTTGATTGGGCAGTGTTTGAAACCGGTATGGGCGGGCGGCTGGATGCAACAAATATCATAGAGCCTGATCTTGTACTGCTGACGCCGGTTGAACGTGAACACTGTGAATATCTTGGGAATACTCTTTCTTTGATTGCGGCTGAAAAGGCCGGTATTATCAAAAAAAATACGCCGGTATTTTGTTCGCGGCAGCATGAAGATGTATTACAGGTCTTTAAAGACACAGCTGAAAGAGCCGGAGCGCCTTTTTTTTATCTGCCTGAAGCAGTGGAAGCACTTGAATATGCTATGGAACCCGCCGGTCTGAAACTGACAGTCCGTTTTTCATCCGGCCATCCTGCCGGTGCAGTATTTGGCCGGCCTATCAGTACGCACATTCCCTTGTTCACACCGGTGCAGGCCGAAAACGCCGCGCTCGCAGCTGCCGCCTTTAAGTATTTGTATCCCGATACGCCGGAGGCGGTTATTGAACGTGCCCTTTCTAAGGCATGGCTGCCGGCGCGCTTTCAAGTGCTGCAAACCTCTCCTTTAACGGTTATAGACGGGGCGCATACCTTCAATAGTATACAAACCTGTGCGCAAGCGTTTTTTTCATTAAGCAGCCGGAAAGCACTGTTGGTGTTTGCCTGCGCAAAGGATAAACATCCTGAAGACCTCGCTCCGGTGTTTGCCGGGAAGGTTTCGCATATTTATTTAACGGTGCCCGGTGCCTTTAAAAAAGGAGACTTGGCAAAAACCGTGCACGCATTTTTACAGGCGTTCAGGGCAGAAAAAGAAGTGTTTATGGAGTCAAGCGAAGACTTTCAGACCATCCTGAAAGCCGCCTTTGAGAAAAGCAGAGCGGAAAACCGTCCGCTGCTCATTACGGGTTCATTTTATCTGGCGGCGGAAGCACAACGTCTATATTCTGCTGCGGATGTTCCGGATCGGGAAACGAAAGACTGATAGCATACAGCTGAAGACCAACCGGCTGCGGAACGGAATCCCCCTGCGCACGGCAGTATAGCGGGTCTCCGGTGATAGGTAAGCTGAGGGAGGACAGATGCACCCGTACCTGATGCCGGTAGCCGCGGGAAAGACGGCATTGCACCGCAGTGAGTTTGCCGGCAGTTGAAAGACAGTAGATGGCGGTCTTATACAGCCTACCATTCTCTTTATACCGGCGCGAATGGGGAAAAACTGCCGCCGTTTGCTTGGCTCCCGGCCCAAAATTTCTGAACTGGCTGATAACCGTATAGGGAAGTGCAGCAGCAAGCTGTTCTACCGCTTCCCTGCTGTGCGGGCTTACAAAGGCATGGTATGTTTTTCTTATGCGGCCGGCTTCCTGCTGTGCAGCAAGGAAGTCGTATGCCGGCTGGTCTTTTGCAAACAGCACCAATCCCCGGGTATCGGTGTCAAGCCGGTGAAGCAGCCCTGCCTCAATAATTTTTTTACCGCGTACCTGTGCTGCGGTAGTGCCGGGCTGTGTGCATAAAAACCAGTGTACAAGGTTTCCGGTTTCTCCTTCCCGCAGAGGGGCGGTCGGCATTCGCGGAGGTTTATACACTGCTGCCCACTCAGGCGTTTCCCGGATGATACAGGGTTCCGTTCTTGTGTAGTCAAAAGAAGCGCCGGTCAGGGCCGGAGGCGGTACTGTCTGCATAGGCGGTGCTGTTTTCCTTACTCGTGATCTTTTAAAAGACGCAGGAGGGTGAAAAACCGGCGCGGCAGGGGAGCGGTAAATACCTGTTTTTCCTGCATTGAAGGAAGACCGATCTTCAGGCGGTAGGCATGAAGCATCAACCCGTAGGGCTTAAACGCGGCATTTTTTCTGCCGTATAAGCAGTCGCCGACTACCGGACAGCCGATAAACTTTGCATGAAGCCGCACCTGATGTGTTCTTCCGGTGTAGATTTTAAATACTGCCAGTGCATATCGTCCATATATTTTGAGTACCTTATACCGTGAATACGCATACTTGCCTTTTGAAAGATCGGCGGAGGCGGCAAAGCGGATCCGGGCACGTCCTCCGCGGAAAATGGAGGTTTTAACACTGCCTGCCGTTTTTGGGGGTATGCCGTCAAGAATGGCTAGATAATACTTATCGGTGTGCCTGAACTTAAATTCATTCTTTAAAAAAGCTTCTGCTGCGCTGTTACGGGCGGTAATAATCACCCCTGAGGTCGGCTTGTCCAACCGGTGCACAATACCGGTACGCAGATACCGAGTAAAATTCTTTGTCCCGGCTTCCGATTCAAGACAGTGCGCATATTCATCATGAATAGAGGATACGTGTAAGCGGTAGTATGCCAAGGCCTGCACGAGTGTGTTTGTCCAGTTTCCTGCTGCCGGATGCGTTACGGTACCGGCGTCTTTATTCACTACAATGACATCATCATTTTCAAACAGGATATCAAGCGGAATAGCTTCCGGTATAAGAGTTTCGGGTACCGGATCTTCCCACGTTATAACAATACGGTCGCCGCTTTCTACGGTTTTAGATAGTTTTGCCGGCCTTCCGTTCACCTCCGCCGATTTTAACCCCGTTTTCAATTTTGAGCGGGTCATCCCTGCAATGGAGCTGCTGCAAAAAGCGTCCAGCCGTAGTTTTTGGGATACCGGAGGGACTGTCAGTTCAAAAACGGTGCCGGTCATGAGGCAGCAGCTTCCTGCGCTGAGGGTTTCTGTTCTGCAGGTTCCGCAGTTGCAGACGGCTCCGGCTCATCTTCGATAGGAAGGGTGGTGGGACTAAAGCGTATCGGATCTTCAACAAAGAGATTTTCCCGCTCTAAACGCTTTTTTTCTGCCGCACGTTTGATAGCACGGTAGGTAATATCGATAAGTGCGATGGTAACGGATATACCGGCCGCCGTAAAAAAAACACCGAGCTGTTCTTTTTCTGTAAGAGGAACTGCCTTGTCCGCTTGTTTCAGCGGCCAGGGATAATAACGGGGATCCTTAGGGTGTTTTGCAGACCGAATCATATCATAGCCCCAAAACGATAAAATCGTTACAAAGGGCAGGGCGCCGAAGGATAGTATTTCAAAACGGCGCAGTTCCCGCTGCCATAAGGGAAATTCTTCTTTTGTGTACGGTACCGGTGTCCGGTCTTCTTTTTTTTCATCGTCTGCAAAGAGCGGTACTTGTGTGAAGGCCATGATGCACAAGACACAGAATGCAGTCAGGCGTAGTCGTTTATTCATAAGAGGCAGACAGTATATCCGATAACCGGATAAAGTCATAGACTTCAAGCGATTCTGCACGGGCTGATGGCTGAATGCCCGCTTTAAGCAGCAAGGCTTCTGCCGGAATGTCTTTTTTCCCTAAAGAGCTGAGTACGGCAGTAAGGTTATTTTTAACGGTTTTCCGCCGTGCAGCAAAGAGTCCGCGTACAAGCAGTAAAAAGAGCCGTGTGTCGCATACCGGGTAGGGGACTTTTTTTTTGGTAAAAAGCAGGGCGCGGGAATCGACGTTCGGTTTCGGCCAGAAGGCGGCGGGAGCAATATCACGGATAACCTGTACGTCATACCCCCACTGGCAGAGTACGGAAAAAGACGAGTAATCCGCTGAAAGGGGAGGGGCAGTCATTCTTACCCCTACTTCTTTTTGTACGGTGATGACCATCCGGTTAAATAAGGCACCCGATTCGATGGTGGACGCGATAAGCTTTGCGGCAATATTATACGGTAAGTTTCCGAAAAAAGCCTCCGGCGCCGCCCGGTTATACTCCGCTTTCCATGTTTTCAGGACATCACCGGTAATGAGCCGGAAATTTGGGTATGCCGCAAAATAGGAGGTCAGAAGACCGGCAAATCCGTGGTCTATTTCAAAGGCAGTAAGGGCGGCGCCGGTTTCGAGCAGGAGCGATGTCATTGACCCAAGCCCCGGTCCGACCTCCCACACCGGCTCTTTTCCGGTCAGTTCCAGTGCACTAACCAGTTCGCGGCGTATATGATTGTTGATTAAAAAATTTTGTCCGAATTTTTTCTGCATTCCGAACCCGTGCTCATCCAGTACGGCTGCAAGGGCTGACGGAGCATTATAGTCTGGCAGTTCCCGTTTCATTTTCATCAAAAAATACTTGAGTTTCGGAATAAGGTCAAGCCGTTTGCAGGCAGCTGCCGGTAATAAACAAAGACACGAACTGCTGTAAACAAAAAAAGGGGATTTTACAAGAATCTTGTAAAATCCCCATGGGGTTGTTGATTTCTTTATAAGGTGCAGAACATCGAAACTCCGAAACCGGGTTAATCGATCATTTTCTATTTGAGTTCCTTATGGCAGAACCACCAGTCAAAGCCTTCGTATTCCTTTAAGCGTTTTTCTGCGTCAGATACATTTGAGGCAGGCGGTATAATAACTCTATCTTTGATCAGACTGTTTTCGGGCCAATCTGCCGGAATGGCAACGCCGTTTTTGTCCGATATTTGCAGGGCTTTTACTGCACGTAAAATCTCATGCATATTTCTGCCGATTTCCTGCGGATAATATAATACCAGGCGGAGTTTTCCATTAGGATCAACAACGAAAACGGCACGGACGGTGTTTGTTCCCTTACCAGGATGAAGCAGACCAAGTGAATTCGCAATAGAATCATTGGCAGCAACCACCGGGAAAGTGATTTGAATATTCAGTTTTTCTTTGATCCATTCAATCCATTTAATATGGCTGAAAATCTGGTCAACAGATAAACCGATCAATTTAACGCCTAATTTGTCGAACTCCGGGGTTAATTGCTGAAACGCGACAAATTCTGTTGTACATACAGGCGTAAAATCAGCAGGGTGGCTGAACAGTACAAACCATGAACCTTTCAAATCACCAGGAAGAGACATCGGCCCGTGAGTCGTTTGTACCTGAAGTTCGGGAAACGCATCGCCTAAAAGCGGCATATTTATTTTTTCTTGCATAGTTACCTCCTAATAATAAGAACTATTACTAATATTAATATACTGTTTTTTTAAAATTAAAGCAAGTGTTTTTTACATTATTTTTTCGAATTGCGTCAGGCTTCACTCTGTTAAATCCTTTTGACGAAAACAGAAAAAAAGCGTATACTCGCTACTATATGTATGCATTCCGCCGTTTTTCCATTATTTTCATCTATATAAGTATTTGTGCAGCCGGTTTAACATCCGCTCCGGCAAAAATTACGTTTTCCGCCGACAAGCTGGAAGGCAGCGGGGCAAAAGGAAAAACCGCCACTTTCTTGACCGGTAATGCAAAAGTATCGGTTGATTCTTTGAGCATTCAAGGTGAGCATATTGAACTTTATGGAAAAGATTACCGGTATATAAAGGCAAGCGGGGCGGTAACGGGCAATGATCCTGAAAAAGGTTTTTCTTTTTCATCAGCGTCGCTGCTCTACGACCGCGAAACTGAAATCGCGGAGTTCCTCGGTTCGGCAAAAGTCGAAGATACAAAAAACAAGGTTGAAACGGCTGCAGAACGTATCGAATACAATCAAAAAACCGAAATTATTCTTTTGCAGATGGCGGTAAAATTAAAAAGCAAAGATATTGTCTGTGATTCAATTTTTGCCGTCTATAATAGAAACACTTCCATGCTTGAACTGACCGGAAAACCGGTTGTTAAAAAAGGAAAAGACGAATTTAAAGCTGCACGTATTTCGGTAGACTTAGATACGGAGGATATTCGGCTGGAAGGAAAAGTTTCCGGTTCGGTTACTGACGAGAAAGAAAAAAACGATACTCCCGCATCCGAAAAAAAGGAAACAAAGGAAGAAAAATTATAATGAGTGATGATTTTGATAGTTTACCGGTAGAAACGGCACAGACAGAATCCTGCAAAAGTATCTTGCGGATAGAGGGACTCAATAAATTCTTCCGTAAAAAACACGCCGTGCGCGATGTCGGGTTTTCTATGACTCAAGGAGAGGTGGTGGGACTGCTCGGCCCGAATGGAGCAGGAAAAACCACGAGTTTTTATATGATTGTGGGCTTTTACACCCCTAATTCCGGTAATATTTATTTAGACAATGTCTGCATTACCCGCTTGCCCATGTATAAGCGGGCACGGATCGGTATTTCATACTTGCCGCAGGAGGCTTCGGTATTCCGTAAGCTCTCAGTTGAGCAAAATATTGATGCAATACTTGAAACCCGCAAAGATTTAACCCTCAGTGAACGCAAAAAAAAGCTCGAATCCCTGCTGGACGAGTTCGGCATAACTGCAAACCGGAAGCAGCCGGCATACACCCTATCAGGGGGAGAGCGGCGGCGCACCGAAATTGCACGGGCGCTTGCCATTGAACCCAAGTTCTTGCTTTTAGACGAACCCTTTGCCGGTATCGATCCTATTGCAGTTCACGATATTAAGCATATTATCAGACTCTTATCCGGTCAAAATATCGGTGTCCTTATCACCGACCATAATGTCCGCGATACGCTTGAAATTACCGACCGCGCGTATATCATCAACAAGGGAGAAATTGTAGAACAAGGGCCGCGGGAGATGATTCTACAGTCGGAAATTGCCCGTAAAGTCTATCTAGGTGAAGATTTTAAAATGTAGTGCCGGCAGTGCCTCGTTTTCTTTTTTGCATGATATAGCCGTAGTGTTTCTTTTATGGTATCATCCGCTGCTATGACGGGTTTTTTTATAAAAAAGAATTTTTTTGACGGATGGGATAATTTTATTTCATTGGCACTGGTGAACATGGTGTTTATGCTGCTTGTGTTCCTCTTTTTCACGCTGATACACGTGGTAGCGGCCGTGCCCATAGTGCCGGTAGTGCTTTTTGTGTTTTTTCTTGCGGTGATGGGAACCCTGCTTCAAGCGGTTTCAAATCTGACTGCGCGAATTGCACAATACCGGTCTTTTAGCATAAAGGATATTGCACAGGAAGTACAAGAATCCTGGCGGCATGGAGGTCTTTTTGCCCTGATACAAGGTTTGTGCTGGTTTGCGGTCAGCATTGCCGTGCCCTACTATTTTTCGTTTAAAAATCTGTTCGGTCTGTTTCTCGGCGTGTGCGTATTATGGATTTTTTTTGTAGTACAGTTTTCATTTCTCTGGTTTTTTCCCCTCAGAAGCCAGCTGGAGCGGAATTTCGGTAAATGTATAAAAAAATGCTTCATTCTTTTTTTTGATAATACCGCATTCACGATTTTTATGTTCATTTACAGCATCATCCTCATTGCCGTAACTCCTATTCTCGCCTTTTTGGCTCCCGGTTTTTCGGGACTGCTGCTTGCATGGAATAATGCATTCCGGCTGCGGATGTATAAGTATGATTGGTGTGAACAGCATCCTGAAATCCCGATACGGATTGCGCGGAAGCAAATACCCTGGGATGAGCTGCTTACCGATGACCGCGATACGGTCGGAAACCGGACTATCCGCAACCTAATCTTTCCCTGGAAAGATTAACCGGACAGCGGGAAAAAACAGGGTATCTTTTAAAAAGATACCCTGCTGTCTTTCAATGTACAGCAGTCCCGATCATAGCTTAATTGCGGGGAAGCTGCCACCGCTGCACTACCCCTGCCTTAAACCGATTACCGCGGTCAAATTCGTTTTTAAACATTCCGAAGCTGGCGGCACCGGGAGAAAAAACAATACAGTGTTCTTCTGTACAAACCGTGCTGTTGCGAAGCGCATCAAGCATATCATCAAGGCTATTAAAAGGACCTGAATATTTAATACCGGCGTTGTGCAGGAGCGGCAGCAGTTTATCGGTAGCGGTTCCTGCAAGTAAAAAGAGCGAGGAAACCTTATGCAGATGGGGAATAAGCGGTGTAAAATCAGAATTTTTGTCGGTACCGCCGGCAAGCAGGAGCACAGGCGCGTCAAAGGCCTGAATTGCAGCCGCTACAGCCTCGGGAATAGTTGCAGCAGAATCATTATAGAACTTCAATACCCCGTATTGATGGAAAAACTCAAGCCGGTGTGCAATTCCCTTATACGCCGGTAAGGTACGGAACAGGGACAGCGGCTCAAGTCCGTATACGGTAAGGGCAAGGGCAGCCGTCATGACGTTTTGTTTTAATATTGCACCGGGAACATTCAGGCAGGCAGGCAGCAAGGTTGTTTCCGTATCGGGCTGCAGCCGGAGCCGGACGGAACCGTCATCCGCTACCCATGCTCCGCACAGGTGCCGCGGCAGCGGTCTTGTACTGTACCAAAAAACCTGCGCACGGGTTTCTGAAGCAAACGCTGCTCCCCAGCCGTCATCATAATTACAAATTGTATAATCCGTTTTTTCCTGATTACAGTATATAATTTTTTTATCGGCAACATAGCGTTCCATTGACCCGTACCAGTTTTGATGATCGGGCATAATGGGCGTCAGTACGGCTATTTTCGGTTTGAATTGCGGACAGTGTGCTAAGTCTCCAAGCTGCCAACTTGAAAGCTCAAGTACAACGGGTGTATCGGCTGAAGTTTCTGTCAGAAAGGAAAGCGGACTGACGGTAATATTCCCCCCCAAAAAAGCGGGGACACCGCTATGTGTAAGCCCATAGTACATCGCGCTGACGGTCGAAGACTTTCCCTTACTGCCTGTTACTGCAATGACAGGCGCCTGAGTAAGCTGCAAAAAGATGGAAATATCAGTTTCTATCCGGCGGGCAACGGCAAGATAGGGATTTCCTTCCGCTTTTACCCCGGGATTCTTAATAACGACATCGGCAGTACGGAAATCTTCCTGGCGGTGTTCCCCAAGGACAAAGTGTATATTGGAATATTTCCGTAAGGCTTGAACGGATGGAGCAAGTTCAGCCTCCGTTTTCATATCCGTTACAATTACTTCCCGCGCCCCGTGTTCGGCAAAAAAGCGTGCGGATGCAAGCCCTCCGCCGTTCAGCCCAAGCCCCATAACCGTTACGGAAAGGCCTGCAATATCATTCAGTGTACGTATCATAGCATAAACGTATCAAAAAAATACCGTTTAGAAAAGCATAAGAACTAGCAGCACTACATATGCCATATAGGGATAAATTACCGGCACGTACTGCATTTGCATATTATATTAATCAATAGTCAATAATAAATATACGTATTAGTATAAAAAAACATACATAAGCAGAAAAAAATAGAGTAGAAAAACCTTTTGAGTTGCGATGCCAGGTAGGAGTTGTAGTTGTTCTACTAAACTTCGGCGTTCAAGCTAAAAATCCATCTTTAATGAATAGACGGTAATCTGTTAATGTAGTATAATATTGGATGTTTCAAAAGTTGATTACTTTCGGGATATCAGTGTTTGCCGTGCGGCAGCCCAGCGATGGTTAAAATTTAAGGATGAGATGATTGTATGATTCAACACAACAAAATTACTCCTGAAATATTCGACAATTTACTCTATCTTTCGCGCCTTTCATCAAGCGATAGCGATTCAGAGACAATTGCCGGACAGGTAGGCCAGATCATCGAATATTTCGATGTTCTGAAAAAATTTGATGCACCGGCGGACACCGGTTCGGAAGTAGGCTGTTCGGATAAAACACTGCGCAGCGATTTAGTTACTGCCGGTATTGCACAGTCCGATTTAAAAAAGATGACCGGTGAATATATGGACGGGTATTTTCGCGTTCCGAAAGTGTTAGGAAGCGGGGTATAATAATGAATAATCTTTGTACGGCAACCTTATCCGAATTACAAGCATTGTTGGAAGCAGGCACAGTCCGCTCCGTGGATATTGTCCGGGCTTTA
This sequence comes from Treponema sp., assembly GCA_038397965.1. Lineage (GTDB taxonomy): Bacteria > Spirochaetota > Spirochaetia > Treponematales > Treponemataceae > Treponema. The sequence goes on along the minus strand of JARGFA010000010.1, from coordinate 99,614 downwards.
AAGCAAGAATATGAGCAAGACCGGCAGCATGAACAGCCGCTGCACGGTTTTATCGAGTTTTTTGAAGATGCGGAAGCGGCAGCTGAAAAAGCCGACATACTCCGTGCTGAAGGCAAGGGTACGGATAAGCCGCTTTTAGGTCTTCCTTTTGCAGTGAAAGACAATATTTCAATGCGCGGCAAGCTGTGTACCTGCTGCAGCAAGATACTGGACGGCTATGTCGCACCTTTTGATGCAGGTGTCATCACGCGCTTAACGGAAGCCGGAGCTATTCCCGTCGGCAGAACCAACATGGATGAATTTGCTATGGGTTCTTCTACCGAATATTCAGCCTACGGTCCTTCCCGGAACCCCATAGACCGCAGTTTAACACCGGGAGGAAGCTCCGGCGGTTCGGCTGCGGCAGTAGCAGGTTTGCAGGTACCCTTTGCGCTCGGAACGGAAACGGGCGGCTCCGTCCGGCTTCCTGCCTCCTACTGCGGTATCTACGGTCTTAAACCCACTTACGGTGCCGTCAGCCGCTACGGAGTGGTTGCTTTCGGTTCCTCTTTGGATCAGGTCGGCTTTTTTGCCCGCAGTGTTGATGACATCGGTTTAGGCCTCTCCGTTGCAGGCGGCAAAGATCCGCGCGACGGCACCGGCGTTGACCATGATTTTTCTGCCTGCCGGAAGCTCAGCCCCTATTCAGATGAGGAATTAAAAAAACTTCGCATTGCGGTGCCTGCCGAATTTACGCAGACTGAAGGCTTGGATAAAGACGTAGCCGGAGTTTTTAATACGCTTTGTGAATGGTTCAGATCAAAAGGAGTGTGTGTAGAATCCGTTTCCGTACCGGTATTGGAAGCGGCTATTCCCACTTACTATGTTATAGCATTGTCCGAAGCCGCCAGCAATCTATCCCGCTTTGACGGTATCCGTTACGGTTTACGCAAGGATATGGGAAAGGGCTATGATGAGCTGTATACCGCAACCCGTTCGGAAGGATTCGGAAAGGAAGTCAAACGGCGCATCATTACCGGCAACTATGTGCTTTCTCATCACTTTTCAGGGGATTGTTATGAGAACAGCCTTCGTGTCCGCAGCCGTATGGAAGCGGAAATCGGAACGGTATTGCAAAACTATGATTTTATTTTCTGCCCGACTGCACCCGCTCCGGCCTTTAAACTGGGTGAAAAGGTAAACGATCCGCTTGCAATGTACCTTTCAGACCTCTTTACCACCTTTGTAAACCTGGCGCATATTCCTTCATTATCAATTCCTGCCGGAAAAGCACAAGACGGACGGCCGATCGGTATGCAAATTGCAGGTGCAAAATTTTCGGAAGAAAAAATCTTACGCTTAGCAAAAACGTGGGAGGCGGCACAGGTATGAGTTCAGTATTGTCTTACGAAGTAATTATCGGTTGTGAAATTCACTGTCAGCTTTTGACAAAAACAAAGGCCTTTTGTTCCTGCGAAAACCGCTATGGCGGTATGCCTAATTCACGGGTTTGTCCGGTGTGCTTAGGGCTTCCCGGTGCCTTACCGGTCATCGGTGAAGAATATGTAAAACTCGGCATTAAAGCAGGGGCGGCACTCGGCTGTACCATTAACCCATTCAGCAAGTTTGACCGCAAGCATTATTTTTATCCCGACTTAGTGAAAGGGTATCAAATTACGCAGTTTGATAAACCCATCTGCGAAAACGGAAAGGTAGAACTGAATACGGCACCTGCAGGAGAGCCGCCGGTACTGCGCACAATCGGAATTGAGCGTATCCATCTTGAAGAAGATGCAGGAAAGAGTTTACATATTGAGGGTGCGCACAGCTATGTTGACTACAACCGCTGCGGAGTGCCGCTCATCGAAATCGTTTCAAAGCCGGATATGAAAAGTCCGGAAGAAGCGGCACTGTATATGCAGACCATCCGCGAAATTCTTAAGTTTATCGGTGTTACCGACGGTAACTTGGAAGAAGGAGCGATGCGCTGCGATGCCAATATCAATCTAAAAGTGTTTGAAGACGGTAAAGAATACCGCACCCCTATTTCCGAAATAAAGAATATGAACTCGTTCAGAGCAGTGCGCGATGCTTGCGCGTATGAAATTCAGCGGCAGTTTGAAGAATTTCAAACCGACCGGCAAGAATATGTGCCGGGCTTTAAACGCACAATGGGATGGGATGAACCGAGCGGTAAAACGGTCATTCAGCGTACCAAAAACTCTGAGGTTGACTACCGGTTTATGCGGGAACCCGATATAAAACCGCTCATGCTGAGCCAAGCCTACATTGATTCGGTGTGCGCGACCGTCGGCGAGGTGCCCGCAGCAAAGCGGGAGCGCTTTAAGAAAGCGTATGGGCTTTCCGAATTTGATGTACAGACGCTCACCTCCGAACGATCCTTAGCTGAATGGTTTGAAGCCGCCGCTACACAGGCAAAAGATGCAAAAAAAGCGGCTAACTGGATATTAGCCGAGGTACTTGCCGTCTTGAACGAACAAAACATCGGATTGGAGCAGCTCGCTTTCGGCCCCGGACATATTGCAGAACTGGTCAATGCACTGGATGCTCAAACCATTACCAGCAAGCAGGCAAAGGATGTGTTTGCCGAAATGCTCAAGACCGGCAGGCATCCGCAAGAGATCATCACGGAAAAAGGCTTAACACAGGTCAGCGATACCGGAGTTATTGAAAAATTGGTCGATGAGGTGTTTGCGGAAAATCCCAAGGCGGTAGCCGACTGGAAAAACGGTAAAACAAACGTCGCAGGCTGGCTGATGGGGCAGGTGATGAAAAAATCGCAAGGAAAAGCAAACCCCAATCAAACTACGGATCTGGTGCGTAAGAAACTTGCTGAGCTTACAATAGCATGAAAGAACGGAAACAGATTTATACTCTTTTACATCAAGATACTGGCTCGGCAGCCCGGACAGGATATATTGAACTTCCGCACGGCAGTGTACAGACTCCTGCCTTTATGCCGGTCGGTACAGCTGCAACCGTCAAAGGGATGACGAAGGACGATTTACACGAGATCGGATTTGAAATCATCTTAGCAAACACCTATCACCTTTTTTTGCGTCCCGGACTTGAAGTGATACAACAAGCCGGCGGACTGCACGGTTTTTCCGGCTGGAATAAAAATTTCCTCACCGATTCCGGAGGGTTTCAGGTATTTTCTTTGTCTCAGCTGCGGAAAATTACGCCGGAAGGAGTTACCTTTCAAAGTCATATTGACGGCAGCAGACACTTTTTAAGTCCTGAAATTGCGGTACAGGTGCAGACAGGATTTAACAGCGATATACAGATGCAGCTGGATATTTGTTCCCCGTACGGCATTTCCAAAAAAGAAACCGAAAAAGCGCTTTCCCTTACAACCGAATGGGCACAGCGGGCAATGAATGAGTGGGATACCACCGATGAAGCATACCGCGGCAGCCTCTTTCCGATTGTGCAAGGCGGTTTTTATGAAGATCTGCGTCTGAAAAGCATTGAATCGATTATGGAACTTGATCCGCACGGTATTGCGATCGGCGGACTGTCCGTCGGTGAACCTGAAGCGGTATACAAAGAGTTTTTGACGTTTACTGCTGCCCATATTCCTAAGCAGAAGCCGCTCTATGTTATGGGAATCGGCACACCCGATTATATTTTAGAAGCGGTGAAAAACGGGGTTGATCTCTTTGATTGTGTACTGCCGTCCCGGAATGCACGGAATGGACATCTTTTTACCCGCAACGGCCCGATTGCCATAAAAAAGAAAGACTATGAATATGATTTTAATCCGATAGATCCTTCTTGTACCTGTAAGGTCTGCCGCAATTATACCCGCTCATATTTACGGCACCTTTTCCGCAGTAAAGAGATATTGTACTCGATGCTTGCAACGTATCATAATTTAGCATTTTTACACCGGATGATTTTTGAAATCCGGGAAGCAATACAGGAAAACTGCTTTCTGGACTATTACCGGAGATTCCTCCGCAATTATTACAGTGGCGATTCGGAAAGAACAGCATGAACGGCATATCAAACCAAATTCAAACCGAACTTTTTTTGCTGCAGGATGAAGCGTACAAAGCATTCAACAAGAAACTGGTGCCGACTGTAGCGGAAGATACTATGATCGGCATCCGCACACCGGTACTGAGGAAGTTTGCAAAAACTTTGTTTAAAACGCGTCCTGATGATGCAGAGCTTTTTATGCACATACTGCCGCACCGTTATTTTGAAGAAAATAATCTTCATGCGTTTTTGATTGAATGTATACAGGATATTGATCAAGCGGCAGCGGAAACGGAGCGTTTTCTTCCCTTTATCGATAATTGGGAGACCTGCGATTTGTTTTCCCCGCCGGTGTTTAAAAAATCTCCTGACCGGATATACAGGCATATATTGACGTGGCTTCAATCACCGCATTGCTATACCGTACGGTATGGAATTGGTCTTTTGCTGTCTAATTATCTTGACGAAGAATTTAAGCGGGAAATGCTTGATCTTGTTGCAGATATTATATCCGGCGAATATTATGTGAACATGATGATTGCATGGTATTTCAGTACCGCACTTGTCAAGCAGTATGCTGCTGCCATTCCCTATATTGAAACCAAACGGCTTAGACCTTTTACACATAACAAGGCAATTCAAAAGGCTGTTGAAAGCACCCGCATCTCCCCTGAAATAAAAGCATACCTGAAAACCTTAAAAATACGCTGACCTTTTTGACTGCAATGCATACGGCGCAGCAGCCGCATAAAACGATCAGATATTCTTGTCAATTTAAATGGAATATGGCAAAATTTGCTCATGTTTTTTCACACAGTAAGAATGGGAATAGATGTGGGATCAACAACGGTAAAAACGGTTGTGCTTTCCGCAAACGGTTCTTTAGTATATAGCAGATATGAGCGGCACCGTGCCGACATACGTAAAACGATCATCACCGTAGTACAAGAGGCGTTAAATACGATTGAAAAACGGTACGGCAGCGGAGTACGGCTACAGGTTTGTGTAACCGGATCGGGAGGGCTGGCTGTTTCAAAATGGCTTTCGGTTCCCTTTGTGCAGGAGGTGATTGCTGCCGCCGCTGCCGTGCAGGTACAAATACCGCAAACCGATGTTGTCATCGAGCTTGGCGGAGAAGATGCAAAAATCACCTATTTCGGCACGGCGGTAGAGCAGCGGATGAACGGCACCTGCGCGGGCGGTACCGGCGCTTTTATCGATCAGATGGCCGCTCTTCTTGAAACCGATGCACAGGGTTTGAATGAACTGGCAAAAAATGCTCAAACCATTTATCCGATTGCCGCCCGCTGCGGGGTTTTTGCAAAAACCGATGTGCAGCCTCTTATTAATGAAGGGGCGCGGCGGGAAGATATTGCCGCCAGTATTTTTCAAGCAGTGGTCAATCAAACAATTTCAGGACTTGCCTGCGGAAAGCCCATCCGCGGCCGCTGTGCTTTTTTAGGCGGCCCCTTGCACTTTTTGGATCAGCTCCGCCGCCGCTTTGCCGAAACCTTGCATTTAACGGAAGACGAAATCATCATACCGGAATATGCGCAGCTTTTTGTAGCATTCGGGGCGGCGCTCAACGCACATTCCGGCACAAAAAACACACCCGTATTGCGCTCTTTTGTGCATCCTAATACTGTTCCGCAGCGTACTGTCCGCCGTGCCGCACAGTACGGAACTTCCGGCAGGATAGGAGTACCGATTCTGCCGTCTGAGCATTCTGCAGCGGTGTTTCGGAATACGAACATACCGCTCTTTTTTACCCATTCCGGTGCGCTCAGGCTGGAAACACTCCGTAAAAGATTGGCAGGATTGACCAATGCCGAAATGCAGGAGGTACAGCGTCTTTCGCCGCTTTTTGAAAACGAGGCCGAACTGCACCGCTTCCGGAGCCGTCATGCGCGGGAACAGGCAAAAACCGCTCCGCTTGCGGAAGCAGCGGGGCCGGTTTTTTTGGGATTGGATGCAGGTTCCACGACTACCAAGGCGGTGCTCATCGATCACGAAGGCAGAATATTGTGGAAATTCTATGAATCAAACGCCGGAAATCCCGTACAGTTGGCAGTTTCGATGCTAAAAGAGTTGTACCGGCTGATGCCGGAGGCTGTCCGTATCGTACGTTCCCTTTCTACCGGTTACGGTGAAGGTCTGTTTCAAGCAGCCTTCGGCGTTGATGCAGGAGCGGTTGAAACCATCGCACACCAGCGCGCCGCGGAATTTTTTCTTCCGGGGGTTGAGTTTTTACTCGACATCGGCGGACAGGATATGAAATGTATCCGCATGAAAAACGGCTGCATTACCTCTATTCAATTAAATGAGGCCTGTTCCTCCGGCTGCGGCAGCTTTTTGGATAACTTTGCCCGTTCACTAGGTATGCCCGTGCAAGAATTTTCGGCTCAAGGGCTGCTCGCCGCAAAACCTATCGATCTCGGCAGCCGCTGCACGGTTTTTATGAATAGCCGCGTCAAACAGGCTCAAAAAGAGGGTGCCTCCGTCGGTGATATTTCTGCCGGTCTTTCATATTCGGTGATAAAAAATGCGCTTTTTAAGGTGATCAAATTACGGAATACTGCTGCAATCGGAAAAAAAGTGATTGTACAGGGAGGCACCTTCCATAACGATGCGGTACTGCGTGCCTTTGAGCTGATAACGGGACGCGAAGCTGTCCGGCCCGATATAAGCGGCTTGATGGGGGCTTTCGGAGCAGCCCTCCTTGCCCGCGATCAGTGGGAGGAGGCAGGGGCTGCTGCCGAAACTGTGTCGGGGCTTTTGTCCGCGGAAGGTCTTGCCGCCTTTCAGGTGAGTATTGACCTGTGCCGCTGCGGGAAATGTCCCAATAACTGCCGCATGACGGTGAATAAATTCCGCCGTCCGTCCGGTACCCGTGTCTTTATCACCGGTAACCGCTGTGAGCGGGGAGCGGAGCTCTCCCAAGAACCGGCCGATACTCCCGCCCGTAAAAAACAAGCCCTGCCTAATCTCTTTGACTGGAAGTACCAGCGGATTTTTTCGTATAAGCCCTTAGACACGGCAGCGGCAAGCCGCGGTATCATCGGTATTCCGCGCGTATTAAACATCTATGAAAACTATCCGTTCTGGTTCACCTTTTTTACGGCTCTGAAATTTTCGGTGCGCCTATCGCCGCGGTCTTCACGTGCGCTCTATGAACTGGGGCTTGAATCGATACCGTCCGAATCGGTGTGCTATCCGGGGAAGATTGCACACGGTCATATTGAATCGCTTCTCAAAGCCGGCATTACGGCAATCTTTTATCCCTGTATTCCCTACGAAACACAAGAAGACCCGTCCGCCTCAAATCATTTTAACTGTCCCGTTGTTACGAGTTATCCCGAAGTATTAAAAAACAATATTGATGCACTGCGGCAAGACGAAAATGTGCGCTTCATCAGTCCCTTTCTTCCGATTTATGATGATAAACGGCTTGCCGAACGGCTTTATGAAGAATTGAACCGGTTTTGGTCTATTCCGTTTGCCGAAATACGGGCTGCCGTACGCACCGCCCGGAAAGAAGCGGAAACGGTAAAGCGGGAAACGCAGGAGCAGGGGAAGGCAGCGCTCCGTACAATCCGGGAGCAAAAAATACAGGGAGTTGTTCTTGCGGGCCGTCCCTACCATATCGATCCGGAAATTCATCACGGTATTCCCGAACTGCTCACCGGTTTAGGACTGGCAGTGCTGACCGAAGATTCCGTTGCACATCTCGGAAAAATTCCGAGGCCATTGCGGGTTGTCGATCAATGGGTGTACCACAACCGGCTCTACCGCGCTGCCGAATTTACTGCACGGCAGGATGATCTATCCTTTATACAGTTGACGAGTTTCGGTTGCGGGCTTGATGCGGTAACTGCCGATCAGGTACAGGAAATTATCGAATCGCGGGGTAAAATGTACACCTTGCTGAAAATTGACGAGGGTTCAAACCTCGGCGCAGTAAGAATCCGTGTCCGCAGTATGCTGGCAGCGGTGCAGGCGCGCGGTAAAAAAAGCCCACCGAAAACGGCGGGCTATGCCGGCTATCGGCGGGTTGAATTTACGGAAGCGATGAGCAAGCACTACACCATCCTTGCTCCGCAAATGTCGCCCATTCATTTTGATTTACTGCAAGCAGCCTTTGATTGCGAAGGGATGCGTATTGAAATCTTACCGGAAACCGATGCGGCGGCGGTGGATTGCGGCTTAAAATATGTGAATAACGATGCCTGCTATCCTGCAATTATTGTTGCAGGGCAGATGATTGCTGCCCTACAGTCCGGAAAATACGATCTTGATGCGGTGGCTCTCATCATCACACAGACGGGCGGCGGTTGCCGTGCAACCAATTATATCGGGTTTATCAGACGCGCCTTAGAAGATGCAGGCTTGAATCATATTCCCGTTATCAGCTTGAGTATGCAGATGTTTGAAAAGAACAGCGGATTTAAGCCGACTATTAAGTTGGTTGATAGGGCGCTCAAAGCTCTCTGCCTCGGTGATTTATTTATGCGTGTCCTATACCGTACCCGTCCTTATGAACGGGAAGCAGGTGCAGCCGATGCTCTGCACCGCCGCTATGCGGAAGAAATTAAGTCTATGATGGGCAGTATGACCAACCGCCGCTACCGCGAGGTGATCCGCAGAATTGTACGGGACTTCGATTCGCTGCCCTTAAAGCCCCAAGAAAAACCCCGCGTCGGTGTGGTTGGAGAAATTTTAGTTAAATTTCATCCGCTGGCAAATAATACTATTGTCCGCACCATTGAACAGGAGGGGGCGGAATGTGTTATGCCCGATCTGATGGATTTTCTGTTTTATTCGCTTTTTGACGGGATTTACCGGAATACCGCCTTGGAATACAGCAGCATTAAACGGCTGAAATTTCGTCTGCTGATTTGGGGCTTTGAACGCTACCGCCGTACTATAAAAAAAGAACTGCACAAGAGTAGACGCTTTACTGCCCCTGAATCAATTTACCGTATTGCGGAGGGCGTCAAGGGGATTTTAGATTGGGGGAATGCCACCGGTGAAGGCTGGTTTTTAACGGCTGAAATGGTAGAATTGATTCACTCCGGTGTACTGAGCATCGCGTGCTTGCAGCCCTTTGCCTGTCTCCCCAATCACGTTACCGGAAAGGGGATGATTAAGGAGCTGCGCCGCCGCTATCCCCAAGCGCAGATTGCCGCCATCGACTTTGACCCGGGGGCCAGCGAGGTTAATCAGCTAAACCGGCTCAAACTCCTGCTTGCAAATACCGTTTGCGGTACTCATCCCGATAACACAAAAAAATGATACAGACATGATCACAATTGACAAAACGATACAGAAAGGCTAGTAATGATACCTATGAATAAATCTTCCTGCCGTAAGAAACCGGTTATCGGTGAGTATTATTTTGATACCGCTAAGCCGGTAACAACCCTGTGCCGGCTTTTTACAACAGAAAAGACCAATCTTGTTTTTTCTGCCGTGTTTTTTTTGATCAAAAACAGTCCTTCGTGGGCATTACCGATTGTGACGGCCAATATTATCAATAGTGTTTCAACTGCCTTGCAATATCCTGAAACAAAGGCTGAACACGTACAGGGAATCATTATCAACCTGATTATTTTTTCCGTACTTGCAGTACAAAACATTGCCACACATACCATATTCATTTATTTTCTTGCAAAATCCATCCGCAATATTGAAGCGAATATGCGTTTAGCTATTATCCGCCGGTTACAGCAGCTATCCGTTGCATTTCACGATAAAGTTGCAACCGGTGTTATTCAATCGAAGGTCTTACGGGATGTTGAATCAATCCGTAATGTGATTATGATCGGTATGAATATCTATCTTCCTGCGGTTACGTCTTTTGTGCTTGCCTTTACAATGACTCTCAAAAAGGCGCCGGCAGTGTCGCTGTTATATGCCGTGTGTATTCCGCTAGTGCTGCTGATTATGCGGGTATTCCGCCGCAGAATGGATTCCACCAACAGCATTCTGCGCCGTGATATGGAAAAAATGACTGCTGAAATTACCGAAATGATTGCAATGTTGCCGGTAACAAAAGCACATGGTCTGGAAAAAACCGAAGAAGAAAAACTAAAAAAAGAATTTCAAGAGGTGTTTACCAATGGGCTTCGGCTGGATATTGTCAGTGCCTTATTCGGTTCAACAAACTGGGTAGCATTTCAGCTGTTACAAATTGCTTGTCTTGGTGTAACCGTACCCTTTGCTTTTGCCGGAAAAATAGGCGCCGGCGATATTATTCTCTATCAGGGATTCTTTAATATGGTACTAAACTCTGTTGCAACCGTTATTAATATGTATCCCGATGTCATGCGCGGTATAGATGCAGTCCGTTCAATCGGTGAAATACTGGAATCCGATGAAATTGAAAGAAATGAAGGAAAACCTGAAATGCACAGTCTTTCAGGTGCGGTCTGTTTTAAAAATGTGCATTTTTCTTATCCGGAGGCAAAGCTTCATGCACTCAATAATGTGTCGTTTACGGTAAGGGCAGGGGAAAGTGTTGCCTTTGTCGGAGAATCCGGTTCGGGAAAATCCACTATCATGCAGCTGGTATTAGGTTTACGTCTGCCTCAAAGCGGTTCGGTTTTAATAGATGAGACGGATTTGCGTACAATTGATTTACGGAGTTACCGAAGATTTATTTCCGTCGTTCCTCAATCGGTAGTGCTCTTTTCAGGTTCTGTTTTTCAGAATATCAGCTACGGGTTGCCTCATGTAACTGATGCACAAGTGAAAACAGCAGCACGTCTTGCAAATGCCGAAGAGTTTATCGCGAAGCTACCGCAGGGTTTTGACACGATAATCGGAGAATCCGGAGCAAAACTCTCAGGCGGCCAGCGTCAGCGTATTGCTATAGCCCGTGCCCTTATCCGTGACCCGCATATTCTCATCTTCGATGAAGCCACCAGTGCTCTTGACGTGGTGTCGGAAAAATTGGTGCAGGATGCGATTGATACACTGATAAAAGGACGTACGTGTTTTATTGTTGCTCACCGGCTGTCAACTGTACGCAATGTAGACCGTATATTTGTATTAAAGGACGGCCGTATTATCGAAGAAGGCAGTTATCAGGCATTGATAAAGTCGGGAGGAGAATTTGCACGGTTGAGGTCTTTACAATAAAAAGCCTGATAATCACATCCAGAAAGTCACATATAAAACTATATATAATGTTTATTCTGTCTACTTAAATATATAAAAGACAAAATATATTAAAAATACACTAAGGGATATACAATAAAAATATATACTTGCTCTGTATAAAGTTAAATATATGCTTTTATTACCTTTTGATAATAGATTGCAAGCGGATCTTCAGGAAATATGTCGAGTGCACGTGCAATATGCGTTTGGGCACTGGCATATTTTTTCTCTTGGATCTTTTTTATCGCTGCTTCGATCTCGGCGGCCGTTTTATCTTTTTTACGCTGTATGAGCGGATTATCGTTATTATACACTTCATACAATACATTAGTTCCTGTCTGTGCCTGTATACAGCGGATGTGATAGTTTTGCCGATAATGCAATGAGCGGAAAACCGATTCAGAAATAATCAACAAGCTTGCATATTTTTTTGTCGCTTCCTGTAAGGTTTCGAGCGTATAGCACGTATTTGAAATCACAATACTATCTAATCTATTATCATTCCCAATAACTCCTAATAGAATCTCACCGGAATCAATGCCGATACCTGCTTGTATGGGAGGCATATTTTTGATGCTGATATTTTCTTCTTGTAATTTTTGTTGTATTTCTATAGCGCATAAAACAGCATGGTCGGGATTCTCTGCAAATAAGGCAGTAAATCCGTCTCCCAGAAATTTCATAATTACTCCGCCGTATTTTCGAATAATAGGAGCGACTGTTGCAAAATATTTATTCAAAAGCATGAACACTTCATCAGGCTGCAACTGTTCGGATATGCTGGTAAATGAGCGGATATCAATGGAAAGTACCGTCATTGCGGGAAAATCCGATGAATCGCCGGTATCTATTTCGGTTATATTGTTCTTATGCAAGAAAAATAATAATTGATTGGGTACAAACCGGCGTAATGCAGCTTGTATTTTTCTTTGTTGTTCTGCCAACCGTTCTATTTCATACATAGATGATGCATAGCCGTTAATACTCATAATGACAATAATGATAATTGCCACTACCCCGCCCTCTTGTAACAGCATAGTTCCGGAAATAATCCACTGCGATACGAGTGTATCATGTACGGCAAAAATCACTAAAATACATAATGTAGCTGCAATCCACCACACATATTCTCTTTTTTGTATAAATCCATAGATGATAACCGCACTATTGTACACCGCAGCAACAAGAATAATTGCTTGTTGTAAATATAGATAAGCCGATATGAATTGAGTTGATGCTAACACAATGAACAACGTCGAAATAAGGCACAGCAAGAGTAATGCATTATAAAAAAGTGTATAACAAATATGCAGAACTTTTTTTATAAAAACCGTAACAAATAATACTGATATTGGAATGTTTGCATATCTTAGAAAAAAATACAGCTTCCACGGAATGCCGGGCCATATATGTGCAAGAATATGGGGATAAAACGAAGCAATACGGATACTCATTGTCAAGCCGGCTAAGGCAAACCATAAAATATACGGCATTTTTTTATAATTGAGATGTAATAGAATAAAAAAGCAGCTGAAAACAAAAAGCAGTACACAAGCTATATTGTAAAAAATAAGATCAAAAGTATAGCCATTATTCAATACTTTTGCAGACCCCAGTAAAATCGCTTTTTCGGTTCCTCCGTAGCGGTTGTGAAAATTTGAAATATTGAGAATAATATCCGCTGTTCCGTTTTTTAGAGGTTTAAAAACAGCGATACTGCTTCTCATACCGGGCACTTCAGTCGATTCTGAAATACCCGGCTGTCCCTGCGACGCACGGTCCATACCGTTAATGACAACTGTACAGCTGGACAGGATATGATTTATTCTAATAGCATAAATTCTATCGGGATTTAAGCCGACAATCCGTAAGCCGTAAGAAGCATAGCCGATGTTTGTTTTTAACGAACTCTCACTCAGTCTTCCCGGCAGCGGTGCATACTGCGGCTGTGCACTATTTTGAAAGCAATAAAATTGATTCGGCGTAAAGTGCCATAAACCGGTAATATTAAAAACATCTTCTTCCTGATGACTCGGAATAGTCAGTAATCCCTTTTGAGCAGTAATAAAATGCTCTGTGACATTCTGTATTGGTTTTGCCTTATTGATAAACAGTAGTACGCACACCATACACACAAAAGGCAGTGTGCCGTATATAATTCTTTTCATAGCAAATTAACCTCATACACATTTGTCAGATTTTTCCTACCGTAAAATTGTATTTTCCCATGATAAAAGCAACTATGTGTCCGCCAATACGTTTCGGAAAGCTGTGAACGGACGGGTTCACTAATCAGAAGGTGAACTTTTTTTTCTGTTGCATAGCTATGCATCCGCGAGGCGATATTGACCGCATCGGAAATTACGGTAGTATCCATACGTTCTTCTTCACCTATAGTCCCCATCATGAGTTTTCCATAGTGAACGCCAGCAGAAATACGGATACCCGGTAGGTGCATATTTTCTCTATGTATGTTAATTCTTCTGATAACCATAATTATATCTATAAGACAGTTTACCGTTTCTTCAGCAGTACCATAAAATAAGACCATAAGACCTTCGGTTAAATATTTGTCTATAAAGCCATTATGTTTTTTGATTAAAGGATTAACTGATTGAATGACGGTATTATATAAAATTAATAGGTCTTCCCGTTCTCCGCTGGTGCCAAGATCCGTTTTTATACTGAGGTGAATAAACGCAACGAACATCTTTTTATTTATATTATCACCGAGTGCGATATCCGTAACGTTTTCTTTACTCAGAAAATGTATAAATTCATGAGGAAAGAATCTTTGGAAAGAAATATTTGTTTTTTCAATTGATTCAATCAGCTGTTCTTGTGTTTTAAATGCACCGGAAAAATGCCGAATAACGATAAAAGCCATCGGGATAAGAAGCAGAAGAACAGCAAAGTGGGACACAAAGACTGCATTGTTAATTATTCCGTTTGCAATCAAGACATCAAAAATTGCAGCACCGATAAACAGTAAAAAAGAAATTAAAAATAACCGTGCAAAAGGTTTTTTGTGTATTAGTGCGTGCAGTACTATGCCGCTTGCAATCAGCGCAAGACCTATCATATACAGCTGTACGATAAGTAAGATATCGACAAATACGTGCATAGGAGTAACTATTGTTGCTGCTGCATAGAGGATCAGCGGTGAGATCAAAATATAGAGCAGTTTGGGCGTTTTTTTGATAAATAAATGAAAAATAAATAAAAATGTAAAAAGAGCACAAGCAGGAAAGGTAAAATACCCCAATCTAAACATAGCAAGACTTGATATAGCCGGAAAAAAATCTTTTAATAAGAAATCATTGTAGCACAGGGTTCGGATAGCAAAACTTAAACACAGCAATCCGAATAATCCTGCCGCGGTTTCTTTACGGTAAAAGAAAAATAAGGAGATAAAGAAGGTTGCCATCGTCAGCAATATTGCGAAAATTGCTGAAGTAACCAGCTTATCAAGCGATTTTTTCATTCTGAGAGTCGGATATAAACCGAATAAAAATGCCGTTTCTATTCCGGGATTGCGGTCATGAAAGTTTGATAAATGAATAACCAACAACACTTCAGTTTCATCGCCTGCCGGTAAAATAACGGTATCTGCATTCCATTCAAAGGTTTCCGTTTCGATGTTGTTTCCCGGTATACCGGATGTATAAAACCTCTCACCGTTTAAGAAGGCTGTTATAGCGGAAGATGTTCGCGGAAAGTGAATTGCATAGACTTTTTCAGGATTGAGCCCCCGTATTTTCACCGCATAAGAAGCATAACTATGTGCCGGCTGCGGGTTGCTGTAATGCGTCCATGAATCTCCAATAGATTCAAAACGCGGGTAACGTTCAATCGGAATATCCGGCGCGATAAATGTTTGTTCCGCATACCCCCATAGTCCTTTTAAAGAATAAACCGTATCCCTATCCATATTGGAAACATCATACAATCCGTTTGAACTGGACTGGAGTACATCCAGTTTTGTGCAGGAGGATAAGTAAAAACTCAAAATGAGTACTATAAAAGAAACAATTTTGTTTTTAACTCCCACAGTTACACATCCTTACCATAAATAGGTTTTAATACCTTATGTATTCTACATCAGTTATACAAGAACAAATACGTGCGGCTGTTATACGAGTTTCCTGTTTGTCATCCGGTATTTATTCACTTTTTGTTTTCAAAACCGAAAGAAAAGCCGATTGCGGCAACTCTACATCACCGACCATCTTCATACGTTTTTTTCCTTCTTTCTGCTTTTCGAGCAGCTTACGTTTACGGGTAATGTCGCCGCCGTAACATTTTGCCAATACATCCTTACGCAAGGGATTAACGGTTTCACGGGCAATAATTTGACTGCCGATGGCTCCTTGAATGGCAATCTTAAACTGCTGACGGGTAATTTCTTCTTTCAGCTGCTCACAGACATGACGAGCCTTGTTGTATGCATTCGGTTTATACGACAGCTGCGCAAGAGCATCTACCGGCTTACCGTTCAATAAAATGTCAATTTTTACCAGTTCGGTGGGACGCATTTCAATCACTTCATACTCAAAAGACGCATAACCGCGGCTGACACTTTTCAGCCGGTCATAAAATTCAAACAACACTTCTGCAAGCGGCATCTCATACGTAAGCTCCACACGCTTTTGGTCAAGATAACTCATATTGGTTTGCACACCCCGCTTTTCAATACACAGCGAGATGATATTACCGAGATATTCGGTCGGCGTGATGATATGCGCCCTAATATACGGCTCATCAGCCGAGGCAATTTTTCCTTCATCAGGATACTCCGCCGGATTATCGCAAAAAAGCGTTTCCCCGTTTCTGAGGTTGATTTGATAGCGCACGGAGGGCGCCGTAAAAATGACTGATTGGTCAAATTCCCGTTCAAGCCGTTCCTGCACAATCTCTAAATGAAGTAAACCTAAAAAACCGCACCGGAACCCATGCCCTAAAGCAATAGAAGAATCCTTTTCGTAGGTTAAGCTGGCATCATTGAGCTTGAGTTTTTCAAACGAATCGCGCAGCTGTTCATAGTCGTTCGTATCCACGGGATACACTGACGAAAAGACAACCGGCTTGACAGCCTTAAAGCCGGCACGGGGTTCTGGACAGGGACGTTCTGCGGCGGTAATGGTATCCCCCACCTGTACATCGGAAACCGTTTTAATACCCGCAATAATATACCCGACCTCTCCGGCACGAAGGGAATCCCGCTGTACAAGGTCTAGGATGAAGATACCGGTTTCTTCCACGCGGTATTCGGCATTACTGTGCATAAAGCGGATGGTCATACCCGGTTTTACGGTTCCTTCAAAGACGCGCAGGTGAATAATAACCCCGCGGTATGCATCATAATGGCAGTCAAAGATAAGGGCTTGCAAGGGGTTAACGGCCGATCCTACCGGCGGCGGGAAGTACCGTACGAGGGCTTCAAACAGGGCATCAATATTTTCACCGGTTTTTGCAGAGACGGCAACCGCAGCATCGGGATCAAGGCCTAAATCATGGTCAATTTGTGCTAAAGCTGCCGGAATATCCGCCGCCGGTAAATCAATCTTATTCACAACGGGTAAAATTTCAAGATTATGCTCGAGTGCGAGATACATATTTGACAGGGTTTGAGATTCCACTCCCTGAGTTGCATCGACAATGAGAATAGCCCCTTCGCAGGACGCAATCGCACGCGAAACTTCGTAGGTAAAATCCACGTGCCCGGGCGTATCGACAAAGTTTAAAAGATAATCCTGTCCGTCTGAGGCACGGTAGGGAATCGTTACGGCTTGACTTTTAATGGTGATTCCCCGCTCTCGCTCTATATCCATATTATCGGTCATCTGGGCGCGGTGATAGCGCTCGTCAATAACCTTGGTCTTTTCAATTAAACGGTCAGCCAATGTAGACTTACCGTGATCAATATGAGCAACGATGCAAAAATTGCGAATATGTTCGGTTGAATACATAGAGTAAACATTGTATTAGAAATAGCGGGTACTGTCCAGATAGGAAGAAAGTTTCTACAAAAACAATTATTGGTATGCTCGGAATGAAACAAAGCAAAGCAGATATATCCAAAATGGCAGCAGCGTAGTTAATTATACATCATACATAATTAAAAGTTATCTGGGATTGACTTTTTATGAAGTATATTTATAATAACTCTGTTATTTAATCATAAAAGCGTTACCTAACATGAATATTCTTAGAATCTTTGTGATAGGTAAGTAAATGATTATGCAATATTTGTACTACACTGCTACGTTAAGCATAATAAGGAGATGGTATGGACACATACAAAAGATTATTCAAATATACGCCTGAAAAAATGCACTGCGTGTATATTTCCATTATTTGTTCCGCGCTGGGTGTGGGCTGTCAAATGGGAGCATTTTGGTATTTGTGGAAATTTTTGTATGCCTTTTTGGTTACAAAAAGTATTACGGACGGATCGTTTTATGCAACAATCATCGTTGCTCTTATGCTCGGATACACTGTTGTGTATTTTGCGTCTTTGTGGGCTTCGCACGTACTGGGCTTCCGCCTTGAATCGAATTTGCGTAAAGCAGCAATCGGACATCTGATGAATGCGTCGTTTGCATTTTTTGACGTCAATAATTCGGGGAAAATCCGCAAAATCATTGACGATAATGCACAGGAAACGCACATGATTGTTGCCCACCTTATCCCCGACAATGTTGCCGCCCTACTCTCCCCAATTTTTATGTTTCTTATCATCTTTATGGTGGACATAAAACTCGGTCTTTTGCTTCTACTCATCGCAGTGATCGGCGGTGTACAAATGATGTTCATGATGGGCGACAAGCATTTTATGCAAAAGTATCAGGCGGCTTTGGAAAAGATGAACGGTGAATCGGTCGAGTATGTGCGCGGTATGCAGGTAGTAAAAATCTTTAAAGGCACAGTGGAATCGTTTAAGGCGTTTTACACTGCAATCACAGACTATTCGGATTTGGCGTATAAGTATACCCTCAGCTGCCGGCGGCCATACGTTATGTTTCAAGTGCTGTTTAATTTGTTTACAGCTTTCACCATTCCGGCTGCAATTTATTATATTAATAAGGGAGCGGACGGAAATCTCATTATTGCAAAAATCGTGTTTTATGTTTGCTTTGCAGGAGTACTGTTCGGTGCTTTTATGCGCGTTATGTATGTCGGTATGTACAACTTTCAGGCGAAAAATGTTGTTGACAAGCTTGAAAAGCTGTTTACTGAAATGGAACAAGACAACATCACACACGGCACGGAAGATCGGTTTGATCACTTCGGCATTGAATTTAAAAACGTCTCATTCGGTTATAACGAAGAAAAGATTTTAAAAAATGTCAGCCTCACACTTGAGCCGAATAAAACCTATGCCCTTGTCGGTTCGTCAGGCGGCGGTAAATCCACAATCGCAAAACTTATTTCCGGCTTTTATAAAATCAATGAAGGCGAGATTTTAATCGGCGGAAAAAACATTGCCTTATATTCAAAAGACGCTTTGATGAAAAACATCGCCTTTGTGTTTCAAACGTCCAAACTCTTTAAGATGAGCATTTTTGAAAACGTGAAAATGGGGAACAAGAATGCAAGCGATGAACAAGTAATGAATGCTCTCCGCCTTGCCCGCTGCGAGGATATTTTAGCAAAATTTGAAAAACGCGAACATACGCTTATCGGATCCAAGGGAGTGCATTTATCGGGCGGAGAAATTCAGCGTGTTGCAATCGCCCGTGCTATTTTGAAAAATGCGGACATCATCATATTGGATGAAGCATCAGCTGCCGCAGACCCGGAAAACGAGTACGAAATTCAGCAAGCCTTTTCCAACCTGATGAAAAACAAAACGGTCATCATGATTGCACACCGTCTAAGCTCAATCAAAAACGTCGATGAGATTTTGGTTGTCGAAGACGGAAACATTATCGAACGCGGCAGCGACAAAGAGCTGATGGAAAAAGGCGGAAAATACAGCAAACTGCAAAAGCTGTATTCACAGGCAAACGAGTGGCGGGTTTAGCTTTTGAAAATAGGTAATGGGTAATTAGCAGTGGGTAGTTTAATTACTAATTACCCATTAACCATTACAAATTAGATTAAGGGAGAGAACTATGAGTAAACAAAAAAATCATCTGCCGGTTATCGGAGTAGGACCGCTCTATGTTGTACCGATAGTCGCCCTTACCATTGTAAGTATTCTGTTGATACACAGCGGCGTTATTCCGTCTGCTGAGATTGATACAGTGATTAAGCGGCTATTCCAGACAATAGGTGTTTTTTTTATCGGTATAGGAGTATGCCTATGGTACGCAGCAGTAGTGTCTTCACGGATCGACAGTAAAATAAAAACAAACACGCTTGTTACAGACGGTATTTATGCTCATGTCCGCAATCCGATTTATTCAGCGTTTTTGTTTGCTTGTTCCGGTTCTCTTATACTCGTTTGTAATATATATGTACTTATTCTGCCGCCTCTTTTTTGGCTTTACTTGACTATATTGATGAAGCTCACGGAAGAAAAATGGCTATTAAATCTGTACGGAAAAGAGTTTGAAGATTACTGCAAAAGAGTAAACCGCTGTATTCCGTCAATCCGCGCAAAAAATAATTAATGGATATGGGTAATTTTTAATGAGAAATTACATGATCAATTACACATTACCCATTAAATTTAGGAGGTATTTATGACACGAAAGTTGCAAAAATTATTTGCAGTTACCGAGCAAGGTGCTCGGGATTTGGTTACAGCTTCGGTATGGTCGGTGTTTTCTAATATTGCCTATATTCTGCCGATGTTTTTGATAATGTTTTTTTTACAGGGTTATTTTGAAGGAACGCTTAAAAGCGCATATTTTTATACCGGTGTTATTGCAGTTCTCGCAGTAGTGATGTGCATTCTTTTACATATCAATTACAACACCCTATACACGGTAACTTTTAAAGAATGTAAAGAACTGCGGGTTGAAATTGCAAACCGCTTAAAGGCGCTGCCGCTCGCTTACTTTTCCAAGCACGATATTTCCGATCTGTCGCAAACTGTTATGGCTGACGTTGCAGCCCTCGAACATGCGCTAAGCCATGCCATTCCGCAAACAATCGGACTGGTCATTTATCTGATTGTTATCGGTGCTATGATGATTATCGCACACCCCGCTTTGGGGCTTTGTGTCTTTGTGCCGATACTCGCAAGTTTTATTTTGCTTATGCTGTCAAAGAAAATTCAAGTGAGAGAAACAACACGCGATTTTCACAAGCAACGGGAACGTTCGGAATTTTTTCAGGAAGCGATTGAGCTTCAGCAAGAAATTAAAAGCTACGGCCGCACAGAGGATACCGCAGAAAAATTAAACCGCAATGTCGATGAGGCGGAAAAACTGCACCTTTCCGTCGAAGCCCATCAGGCGATTCCGCTCAATATCGCCATGGCTGCATTAAAATTTTCCGTCGGAGTAACGGTCTTTTTCGGTTTAAAAATGTACTTAGCCGGCACCGCCCCGCTTTTGTACTTTATCGGCTATGTCATTGCCGCTTCACGCATAGTTGATGCGGTTGCCGCCGTTGAAGCAAACCTTGCGGAAATTATGTATCTTGATTCACGTGTAAAAAGAATCAATGAGCTGCGCGAAACTGCCGTACAGAAAGGAAGCCCTGCGGACTTACAACACTACGGCATTGAGTTTAAGGACGTTGAGTTTTCATATAATGAAGGGCAAAAAATCATCGCCGGTATTTCGTTTACCGCCGAGCAAAATAAGGTTACAGCCCTCGTCGGCCCCTCAGGCTGCGGAAAAACTACCGTACTCCGTTTAGCATCGCGCCTTTACGATTACAACAAGGGACAAATTCTTATTGACGGTAAGGATATTGCACAAATCGACACGGACAGCCTTTTTGAAAAAATTTCGATAGTGTTCCAGGATGTCGGTTTATTCAACACCTCAATTATGGAAAATATCCGTATCGGAAATAAAAACGCAAGTGATGAGCAAGTAAAAGAAGCTGCCCGCCTTGCAAACTGTGCCGAGTTCATCGAAGCTCTGCCTGACGGGTGGAACACCTTTGTCGGCGAAAACGGCAGCCGGCTTTCAGGCGGAGAGCGCCAGCGGCTTTCCATTGCCCGCGCCTTTTTGAAAAATGCGCCTATTATCATTCTGGATGAAATCAGTGCCTCGCTCGACGTCGAAAATGAGATGAATATTCAGGAAAGTTTGAATACCCTCATCAAGGATAAAACCGTGATCATTATTTCGCACCGGCTAAAATCCGTCGAAAATGCCGACAAAATCATCGTGATGAACGCGGGCAAAATTGACGCCGAAGGTACGCACACGGAACTCTTAGAAAAATCCCCCCTATACCGCAGCATGATAGAAAAATCGGGCTTGACCGAGCAGTGGGTGTATTAAGAGATACTGTATTCCGGATTATACCGTCAATACTCCTTTCCACAGAAATCGCGGTGTACGGCGTATCTTTTTTTCTGCAATAAGCTGACCGATAAGCCCGGCAATGTCCCCTGCCCGCCAGAGCGGAAGACGCTCATGTAAGAGCCGGATGAGTTCTGCGGTAGTATACCGCCGTTTATGAACAGAAATAAAGCGGATGAGAGCTTTTTCGTCCTGAGGGTACAGTACCGCGGTACCCTCGCAGATGTCGCAGCCGGAGCAGGCAATGCTTTCATCACCTGCGTGCAGCGGGACTGCCCTCTTTTCCCCCAAAGCTTCAAGCAGTACCTTCCGTCTGCACCGTCCGCTTTCGGCAAAAGCGGCAAGCACTGCTGCACGCTTCCGCTGTTTTTCCGGCATCATAGTAACCCGTTGGGCATCTTCAGGGCTCCACAACAGTACCGCTTGTGCAGGATTACCATCCCGCCCTCCCCTCCCTGCTTCCTGAACATACGCTTCAGCAGTAGGCGGTGCATCGAGATGAATAACGGTACGCACATTTTTTTTATCAACCCCCATTCCCCATGCGCAGGTCGTTACCAATACCGCGTTATCGTGGCGGTGAAACCACTGTTCAACTTCGTTTTTTTCGTTCCGCTGTAGCCCTGCATGATAAAACCGTATAGCCGGATCACGGAGGGTGTAGCGTAAAAAAGCTGCCGTTTGTTCGGTGCGGTTCCGCGTCGAACAAAAAATAACCAGCGGACGCTGGCGCTGCATTACCTCATGCAAGAGAGCCGGAGCCTTGACCCGGCATTGCCGTACAAAATACGTGATATTTGTCCGGTCGGATTCTCCGCGGACTAGATGAGCCTTGCCGCCGAATAGCAATTCACTGATGCGTTCAAGGACGCCGTTTCCCGCAGTTGCGGTAAAGGCAGTAACGGCCGGAGGCCTGAGCGTTTTGATAAGATTTTGTAAACTGTGGTAGGCGGGGCGGAAGGTATCTCCCCATTCACTCACGCAATGAGCTTCATCGACGGCAAGGTGTGCAATCCCCCGCTCGGCAATCCGGTGTAATACCGCCTCCTGCATGAGAATTTCAGGATTCGCTATGATGAGCTTTGCCGGAGGTCTGCCGTCGCTACCTTCCAGACGGGCATATTGAGCCGCGCGCTCTTTTTGATCTTGCCCTCCGCGGAAAATCACCGGCTCAAGATTGCCTTCGCACATCCGGCGCATTTGATCGCTCATTAAGGCCAGCAGCGGATAAATAATCAGTGTCGGTTTATCCAAAAGAAGCGCGGGTACCTGAAAGCAGAGCGATTTCCCTGCGCCGGTCGGTAACAGTACGATCTGTCTGCCACGGAGAATCCCGTCTTCATCATATAAATCGGTGATAGGCTCCCCTGCCTCAGAAAGCGGAGGCGTATTCGGTCTTGCTGTCCGGGCCGCTGCGGCCTCAGCGGCGGATACGGCATCCAGAATATTTGCAATAACAAGCCGCTGCCAGGGATACAGGGCGGGAATCCCGAAAACCGTTTGTGCACACAGTGAAACGGCATCCGCCGTTTTCTCTAAGCTGTAATCGGGATTATCCGATTCGAAGATATACGGGCTGTGTTCCCCGTCGGGAATTAATTCCGTTTCAGGTTCAAACGGAATAGCCGTTTCATCATCTTGGATGGGCAGAACGTTAATTTTATTTATCGTGTTCATACCCCTATAATGCAGCAGAGAAGAAAAAACGGCTAAAATTTTCAGTAACGAGGTGGCTGTTTCAAAAGCCGGTTCCTTTCGGGACAGCCCGCGCCCCTGCGGTCTAGGATACAGCTTTTCTATTCCGCTATAATAGCCTCAAGTGCCGTTTGCATCATTGCCGTAAAAGAGGTTTGCCGTTCTTCTGCGGTTGTTTCCTCATTGGTAACCATGTTGTCGGAGATGGTTAAAAGCGTGAGTGCCTGCCGTTTATACTGTGCGGCCACCGTGTACAATTCCGCCGCTTCCATCTCAATCGCTAAAAGACCGTACTCAGACCAGAGTTTCCATGTCTCAAGCTCATCGTAAAAAACATCGGACGATGCAATGCCGCCGACCAAGGGGCTGTACCCTAAACGGACTGCCGCATCATAGGCCTGCTTTAAGAGCTTCCAGTCGGCAGTCGGTGCAAACTGGGTACCGCGGAACCGATGGGTATTTGACCCGGAGTTTGTGGAAGCGCTCATACCGATGATCAGTGCGCGAAGCGGAATATCCTTTTGCAGTGCGCCTGCCGTTCCGATACGGATTGCTTTTTGTACCCCGTATTCACGGAACAGTTCATGGGCATAGATAGATAACGACGGCTGCCCCATCCCCGTCCCCTGTACGGAAACCTTCACCCCCTTATAGGTACCGGTAAATCCGTACATCCCGCGTATTTCGTTGTAGCAGCGGGCATTTTCCAAAAAGTTTTCCGCAACAAATTTTGCCCGTAGTGGGTCCCCCGGCAATAAAATGCGTTCGGCGATTTCGCCCGGCTTTGCGCCGATATGAATACTCATCACATCCTCCATAAAAAGTTAAAAAGATACTATCAAAAAACTAAAGGTTTTGGGTAGCCTCTCAGCCCGGTTTTTAGGCTGCATCGTTTACACCGTTTAAATAAACCTTTTTATAACTTGAATTTTGAAATTCCCTGTACAAGCATATCAATATTTTCCGAATTTTTAATACCGAGATCGGAAAGACTTCCTACTGCAATCCGTAATTCATCAGTTGCGGTGAGCATATCTTGTACTTTTCCGTTAATAGCATCATTTGAAAAAGCAAGCCGGGAAATTTCGCGTGATATTCCCCGAGTATTATCAAGCATAGAGGCTGCCCCGCTGTTGACATTTCCTGTTATCTGCTTAATCTCATTCATGGCTTGTAATACTTTTTCACCGTCACTGTTGTGCACCAGCATTGCAGACTTCATCATATCTTCTTGTCCCTTCACTTCGGACGTCAAGTTAAAAATAGTTTGGAACTGCTCACGGACGTTTTGAGTTTCGCGGACGACAGTGTCTATTTCCGCTTTTAAATCTTTCAACACCGAAGATATCGTCTTTCCCTGCGTGCCCGCTTCTTCCGCAAGTTTTCGGATTTCATCCGCAACGACTGCAAAGCCTTTCCCCGATTCTCCGGCGTGAGCAGCTTCAATCGCGGCATTCATTGCAAGTAAATTAGTTTGACTTGCAATATGCTGAATAACGGCGCTGGCATCAATGAGGCCTTCAGATGCATCACTGATCTTTTTGGTTGTTGTAGCAGCCTGCTCTAGTGCATCCCGTGCAGTATTCGATTCAAGCTCAAGAGAATGAATATCATCTGTATTTTTTGCCAGCATATCGGTAACGGCCCTAATATTTGTGACCATCTCCGTAACGGCACCGGAGGACAGTTCAACCGACTGAGATTGGGTTTCGATATTTTGTTTTAAATAATCGATTGAATCAACCAGTGCGGTAACCGTTTCCGAGATAATTTGTATTTCATGAATACGGTGTAAAATCTGTGCCTTTACCTCATCAATATTGGCAGTAATTTTTTCGGTGGCATGAACGGTTATTTTCATATTTGAGGATAGTTCGTTCCCCACATCCTGCATATAATTGGTGGTCGTTTTTACGCCTTGTATAGTTTCCTGTATTTTTTCAAAGGTGCTATCGAAATATGTTGCCATTCTGCCGATTTCATCAGTCCGCTGAATGGCAAGACGGCGGGTTATATCCCCGTCTTCCTGTGCAATATTCTTTAAGATTGCAGAAAGCTGTTCGATCGGCTTTACAATCAGGCGGCTGAACAAGACGATAATTAAAAAACCGAAGACAAGAGCTGCACAGCCAATAATAACCTGCACCTTCATGACGTTTGAGGCAATTTCCCGTATTCCCTGTTCGGGAACACCGATATCAAGCGATCCGAAAACTTTACCGTCTTTGTAGAGCGGATACATAATATCGTATGTCCAAAACTTCTGGACATCCGCATAAAACCGGGAAGTTTTTATCACCCCCTTAGAAGCGCCCTCAATCGTATAATCATCTTTATATACCTTGCCGAGCTTAATATGGTCGCTGTGTGCAATAGCTGTAATATTCGTATCAATAATGACGGCATACGCGACGGATTCGTGGGCTGCCTCTGTATCCACTAGCTTTTGTAAATCTGCTAAGTAATCAGGGGAGGTCTGTAAAATATGCTCAGCATACCGTGCAGTTGCCGCTACTTGATTGAGCGCACGGTCAAGTACCATATTTTGAATTTTAAACTTTGAAAAGACAACGAAACTGATAATATTAGATGCGACAATGAGCAGTATAATGACGAGCATACTGCCGACTACCTGCACCTTGATATTTTTAAACAACTTTTTCACAATCATACTCCTTACTATAACTTAAATAAAATACATATTGACTGTGAAATGTAACAAAAAACATCCTTACTGTAAATAGCCGGCTGATGCCTATCTTCAATAGTCTCTAGCATTTCCTTCCGAAAAAGAGTATAAAGATGCATCAAAATTTTTCAAGATAAGTGAACACGGTAAGCGTCTCACAGACAGCAGCCGGTGTGTTTAATCTTAAAGGAGTTGATATGAAAAAATATGGTATTATCCTGTTTTTGTTCACTTTTGTTGCGGCAGCCGGACTGATTGCCGATTCGGCGGAAGGATTATGGAAAAGTGTCGATGAAAAAACAGGTAAAGTAACCGGTGCATGGAAGATAGAAGTAAAAAACGATCTGCTGTTCGGTGAAATGCTGATTGCTGTTGACAGAGATCCCCGAGGTGCGGTAACTGCGTGTAAAGACAGCTATCCTGAGTTTCCGAAAAAAGGGAAAGTAAAAAATATGGCGCTGGTCGGCACCCCTTTTATCTATAACCTCAAGAAAAAATCCGAAGGAACTTGGCACAAAGGATATATTATTGATCCCGCAAGCGGGAAGTATTACTATTGTAAAATAACGTATAGACCCGCCGACGGCAAGAAATATACCGTTGATACATTAGAAATGCGCGGTGAAATCGGCGCCGGCATCGGCAGAAGTCAATATTGGCTTAAAACCACACAAGAAGAAGTAGATATGCTAATTAAAAATAATGTGGTCAAGCATGAGTTTGTACCGGCGACCGAATAAACGCTGACCGCTGATTATTAAGCTGCCCCTTTCTCTCTTATGAAAAAACGTATTTTTATTCTTTTTATCTTACTGTATCTGGTTCGGTCTGCCGGGTTCGGATTAGGGGCAGATGCTGCATATCCTGCACTGGAAAAAGTATTGGAGCAGATTCCTATCGCTGAAAATACACTGTATATTTTCAGCGATGATGAGTTGAACCAAGTGCTGGATACGTCGGCTGATTTAGTTATTAATCTCTTTGAACTCATGGATTGCCTGTACCGGTATCTTGCGCCGCGCAATATGCGTGTAGAAATATCCGGTACCTCGCTGAGAAATGCACGGCAGATATTTGATTACGGCGGGCATCCTATAGAACTCTTATTACCGATAGGCAAAATTGTTAAGGTAGAGCTAGGAGCAGCCCTAGATGATACCCAACAAGCACTGGATATGTACCTTGATGCCCCCTACAGCGTGTACATTGATATAGCAACCGCTTTATATGATACCCGCTGCGGCTTTGAATCTGTAGAACCGCATATCTTTTCAAAGCCGTACGGGATGCACATAAAAAAATGGGTAATGGTAAAAGCCGTACGAAAAATTCATTTATATGAAGCATTACAAGCAGCAGCATATATAGAAGGTTTTTATAAGCCGAAAATATGGCATTTACGTCCTATCCAGAAACTATCCTAACTCCCTTCCCCATCGGTTAAGAAAATTTCGGTAATAGTTCACGGTTTTTTTCTTCTAATCCGGCTTTTATGGTTTCGGCAGCTGCAATATTTTGTTCAGCGGCTGCAATCAGCTGCTCATATTGCAGTATACCGTCCCTATATCCGCTAATTGCCTTTTCCAGCGCCGTTATTTTCCGCATTTCGCTTGCAAGCGTAAGTTCATTTTCAATATATTCAATATTAAACGCATTTTTCTCCAACTGTCTGCGGTAATCAGCCGCTGCATTGAGGTAGGGAGTAAACATTTCCGGCTCATTATCCGCAGAAACACCGTTCCGGGCTGTTCCATCAGGCAGATAAAAAACATCGGTATACACCAGTCCCTGCCGGTTTTCAGCAGAAAGAATTTCCTCGTCGGTTTGTTTGATTTGATGATTCAAGGCGGAAATTCTTTTTTGAACCGTATCGGTAACACCCCATTCCTTTAGCAGTTCGGTCTGTTTTTCTTGTTCTGCATTCAATGTTTCCTTTCTACTTTCGGTTTCGTTTTGTTTATCGGTGAGGTCTTGCAGTTCCGTATACAGCTGTTCCAGAGGCTCGGGAAATACATTCCCGCTTCTCACTTGTGCAAGACAGGAATCCGATACGATAATGCCGGCTTCGCGGATGATCCGGTCATCTATTTTTTTCTGCACACCGTTTATTTTACTTTTTAATACCGTCAGCTGCGAGGTCAGGGCTATTTTCTTTAAAAAATTAGCAGCGTTTTTTTGCTCCTCAAGGGTGTGCTGTTCTTGCATTAATGCACCGATACTTTCTTTCAGCGGTAAAACATCCTGCACAACCGGGGAGAGGCAGGATAGGGAATGGCCGGCATAGGTTTCAAAAAACAAGAGAGCAAACTTATTCCGTATTTTCTCATACTGGACTTTCTGTTCCTGGAGTAACGCATCCACCTCCTTACAAAATGTTTTTAACTCGTTTTGCCGGGAATGAGCTGTTTTAATATTTAAAATCGTATCTGCATCTTGTATACGAGAATTCCGTAATGTTTTCCAGAATTCAAAGTCTTCTTGCGCGATATGCCGCACATAATCCGTATTATGCAATGCATATTCAAATTGAGCTGCTCCGCATTCGGTGTACACTGAATGAAGAGAGGCTTGCAAAGTATCGCGCTCTTTTTTCCGATCAATCAAATTTTTTTTCAAAACATCCATAGATATTGTCCTTACTGTTATAGGGCACCTGAAAAAATCTAACGGAATTTTCATAGGTGTTCTGCATCATAGTATACATATTTGAGCAAAAAAGCTATACCAAAAAAGAACCGTTGTATTCCGGTTGCTTGTGAACCGTTAAAAGACCGCCTTGACATTCCCGTACGATGATTTTATACTTTTTTGTTATCCTTAATTAACAGAAGGATAAGAGCGCTCAACTGTCCGCTTACAACAAATTATGGAGGAAGTATATGAAAAAAATTACCGCAGTGTTGACCGGCTTACTGGCACTAGTATCCGTGCTTACGGCACAAAACCTTACCGGATATGATATTATGAAAAAGGCCGATGAACGGCCGCAGCCTGCTACGGCTGAATTTACCATTGAAATGAGCTTAATTAACCCCAAAGGTAAGGTTCGTGTCCGTACTATATCGGTACATAAAAAAGAATACGATAGCGGTACAAAGCAAGTGATGATCTTTTCAAAACCGGCAGATGTTAAAGGTGTGGGCTACCTTTCGATCTCTCATAAAGACGGCAGTGAAGACGACCGCTGGCTGTATATGCCTGCCTTAAAAAAGGTACGGAGAATCAGCGGAAGCAGTTCAGGCGATTCTTTTATGGGAAGCGATTTTTCTTATGATGATATGGGCGGACATCAGCTTGATGATTATGACTATACACTGCTCGGGACGGAAACGCTTGAAGGACGGAGTGTATGGAAAATAGAAATTATTCCGCATACAAAAAAACAGTATTCCAAGTCAATCGCATGGGTCGATCAGGAAACACTGTTATATCTAAAATCGGAATTTTATGATAAACAGGAACAGCAAATAAAACTGCTGACGGCAGAAGACATTCAAAAAGAAAGCGGATTTTGGGTTGCAAAGAAGATGACAATGGAGAACGTACAAACCAAACATAAAACCGTCATAAAAACCTTACAAGCAAAGTATAATATGAATATTTCCGATTCCATTTTCCGTGCTTCAGCTCTGGAAAGCGGCACCTTACGGTAACTGCTATGAAAACACTCCATCACTTTACCCTTTTTACGGTATTATGGCTTCTCCTGTGGTGCACTGCAATACCGGCTGCCGCACAGGAAAGCGGAGAAGACGGGGAAGAAGAACCTACGTTAAGCATTTCATTCGGGGGTAGCCTTGAAACCGTGCACGGTGTGCAGCTGCTCAAGCCCTTTAACTATTCCGCCTCGCGGGTTTTTGCACAATTATTTACGGATATTGTGTATCAAAATACCTCGGCAAAAATCTCCGGCACAGCGGAATATAACTACTGCAATCCTTCCCGCAGCCGGTTTAATGCGAATGAGGCATATCTTGCATACCGTGCCGATAACTGGGATTTTTCAGCAGGGAGGCAGCATATTGCGTGGGGACAGGCTGACGGATTCCGGCTGACCAACCGGCTTGCGGCACAGGATCTGACGGAAATTACCGCTGTTTCGGATAAAAACATTGCAGCCGATTGTATCCGCTTCCGGGTATTGCACGACATATTTACTCTTGAAACAGTTGCCGTTCCATTCTTTACGCCCGATATACTCCCTTCTTTTTCTTTTGAAGGTAAAAAATCGCCCTATGCAATCGAATTGCCGGGGTATGTCAGTATACCACCTTTGTCGGCACCGGTTACTGTGAAGTATGAAAAAAATGGTGCCCAAATGCCGCAGGCCTTTGTCGATACGGAATTCGGGGCTCGCCTTGCCTTTTTCCTGCCCGGTATCGACTTTTCTTTTTCAGGTTTTTACGGCTGGGATAAGACTCCGCGGTTTGAGAAGAACGGACAAATGCTTAATCCATCGACTTTAAAAGCAATACTTACACCCAAATATTACCGAATCGGAATGGCAGGTTTTGACATGGCAATTCCTGCCGACCCTTTCGTTATCCGGTTTGAAAGCGCCTATATCAACGGTAAGTATTTTGAGCCTCAGAAGATATTCAATACAACAACATATCAAATAAATCAGCCGCTCAAAAAACATCAGCTGCTGCTGCTTGCCGGTTTTGATTTAAATAAAGACGGCTGGTTTTTCAGTATGCAGTATTTTGAAGACCTCGTATTCAGCAAAAAAGATGAATTGGAGCGCCCCATCCATGAAGGAGCGGTAAGTCTCAACCTTTCAAAAACACTGGTACAGGATAAGCTCAAGTTGTCTGCCTCAGGTGTCATCGGTATAAACTACGGAGACACGGCAAGCAGCTACTCACTTGCCTACAGCCTGTCCGATTTACTGACGGTAAGCTGCGGTGCCGATGTCTATACCAAGGGGTATAACGGCAAGGGGGCATTTTCCGCTTTGCATAACGCAACAAGCGGATGGATAAAAGCGGTATTGAAGTTTTAGCAAATATAGAACGGAAAAGAGCTGTCAAAAACACTGAAAGCCTATCGGCTAAACACACGTTGCAAATACATTTTTGACAGTTCTCACAACCGTAAGCATAATACCTAATCATAAGTAGTTATTAAAAGTATACATAAAGATATACATAAACTGACAGCCTTGTATAAAATACTTCTCAGCATATGCATTAGAAACGGAGCGTAATCGTAATAAAACTTGTAAACCCTCCCTACCGCGCCGGTAGTTTTAAGCCGAATTATCGTTCATGCTTTATAAGAAAAGAATGGAGGACAAGAATGACAATTATGAGTTTTGCTTCTTTCGGTTACGAAGGTGAGATTATTAAAGTTGAGGCGGATTTACGGAGAGGGCTGCCTTTAATCGATATTGTCGGTTTACCCGGTTCCGCAGTGAAAGAAGCACGGGAGCGGATGCGCGCAGCAATCGGTAATTCAAACATCCCCTTCCCTCAGGAGCGGATTTTAATCAATCTCAGTCCCGCCGATCAGAAAAAAGAAGGCAGTGGTTTTGATCTGCCGATTGCACTGGCAGTACTGCAAGCAGGCTGTCCCCTTGATACTCCGGTGATGGTTATCGGTGAACTTGAGCTGTCGGGAAAGGTACGTCCCGTGCGCGGCGTATTGGGAGCGATGATCTCAGGGGCAGCGGCGGGCATTACGTATTTTATTGTACCGAAAGACAATGAGGCGGAAGCAGGCATTCAGGAAGGAGTTACCATCTTCGGTGTTGAGTCGCTGACGGAGGCTTTGGCTTGTCTGCGCCGTATTCAAGATACAATCCGG
This sequence comes from Treponema sp., assembly GCA_038397965.1. GTDB lineage: Bacteria > Spirochaetota > Spirochaetia > Treponematales > Treponemataceae > Treponema. The sequence goes on along the minus strand of JARGFA010000010.1, from coordinate 67,844 downwards.
TCAGGCGGTGTGCGCCATGGGAAAGCCGCACCGGTACTGCACAAAGAGCACGATCAGATTTCATGGTCAACGCCCAATCCAGCCGATCAGGCCGCTCATACGGGATCGGGAGGCTGCTTTGAGGATGTGCAGGGGCAGGAAGAATTGGTAAGAGCCCTGCACATCGCCGCTGCCGGAGGTCATAGCCTGCTTGCCTACGGGCCGCCCGGCTGCGGAAAAACGATTTCTATGCAGCGTTTTCCAAGCCTCCTGCCCGACCTTGATCTTAAAACGGCGGAGGAAACTACTCATATTTACAGTATTGCCGGGCTGCTGCCTGTTTCTGCAGGACACGATGTGAGAATTAAACGTCCGCCGTTCAGAATGCCCCATCCGAATGCAAGTCTCGAGGGGATGATAGGCGGGGCCGGAAAATGTATGCCGGGAGAAATCTCCCTTGCACACGGCGGCACCTTATTTTTGGATGAAGCGGTACAATTCAAACCGACGGTGCTGCAAACGCTCCGAGCACCCCTTGAAACCGGAACCGTTACGCTCAGCCGTGCGGGGCGGTCAACCACCTTTCCGGCGCGCTTTCAGCTTTTAATGGCGATTAACTCCTGCCCCTGCGGTAACCTCGGCGCCGACGGCAAGGTGTGCACCTGTATGCCGGCCCTCGTAGAACAATATTGGAAAAAACTGACCGCCCCGCTCATCGACCGTATTGATCTGCGCATTCCGGTCTTTCCGCCCCGCTCGTATACACTGCCGGAAAAGCCGCAGTATTCAACCCCCGTTTTGCGGCGGACACTCGCCGCTGCCGATACAATGCAGCGGGAGCGTTCTGCGCTCTATTCACAGGAAAACGGATATTCGGGACGGCTTTCGTATAAAAATGCCCATCTGACCCCCGAAACACTGAGTTCGTGCTGTCCCCTTACCGAAGCGGCTGAACGGATTTTTACCCGGAATGCGGAAAAAAAAGGCTTATCGGGGAGAGGCAGCCATGCCGTGTTAAAAATTGCCCGGACAATCGCCGACCTTGCAGGAGAAGAACGGATCGGTCAAGCGCATATTGAAGAAGCAATCAGGCTGCGGGAATGGAGTATTTTTTTACCGTTTTTTATGCAATAGACATCGGGTATCTCTAAAACGGGATCGTTAACACCGGTGATAAATACAGCACGCTAATCCCTCAGCCATTCTACAAGAGCAGTATCATACTGAATGCCGGTGATGCTGCTGTCATTGTATTGGATTTGTGCATCTGTTTTAGTACCCGAAAGAATTTTTTTGTCGGCAGAAACGAGAAAACGCCAGCTCGGAGGATTAATTTGGCTGACAGCCTGGCGGGCAATATCATCCGGCAAATGTAAAAACTGCCGGGGCTGCAGAGCGCCTTTCTGGGTTACCAGCAAATATCCGTTGTCAATTTTAAACTCGAGCGAAATTGAAACACCGCTGGAAAATACTGCCATACCGCGCCCGCCGCGTAATATCATAATACGCTCAATCCCCGCTTCCCCCTTCCATGAACCGGCCAAAGCATCTACCGTATCAATGACGCCGAAATCAACTGCTTGCGGATTATCTGACGAAGCAACTGCCGTGTTTTCAAGCCTCACGGAAAAATCAAACAAATTCAGCACCAGAAGACGGGAATCAAGCAATATTTTATTGATATTTTCGTAAACTTTTGAAATCATACGGGTAACCTGATCTTCTTTACCTTTTAAAACCAGTTCCAGTTGTATCCCTTCAGGAACCTCTTTTAAAATTCCGAAAAAAATAAAGTCCACCGCAGCATCCGCCGGAAAGACAGCCGGCACCGGCTGGGTCCGCGAATCAACTATAATATAGTTTTTGAGCTCTTTCATAAACGAAAACACAAGATTATCGACTGTTTGAACGGTTTGCGCACTCATTGTAGGCGCTTGCAGAGGATACACGGCAACACGGGGCACAGCCGCTATAGCCTGCGGGAGCAGGCTGATGAGCATAATAAGTAGTACGAATCCTCTTTTTTTGTGTTTGTCTTTCATGCTCCATCACCGGTTTTTAAGGTGCAGCTCTCTTTGCATATCCCGTTTTATATCCCGCTCTTTTATATCGGCCCGTTTATCAAATTGCTTTTTACCTTTACAAATACCGAGCCGCACCTTAATTCGGCCGCGTTTCAAGTAAAATTCAAGCGGAATAAGAGTATAACCCTTTTCTTCAACCTTACGGATCAGCCGCTTAATTTCATCTTTATGCAGCAGCAGTTTTTTAGGACGGCCGGGATCATGATTAAATATCGAAGAATAAATATATTCCGATATATGAAAATTTTTTAACCATACCTCATTCCGTACTACTTCCGCAAAGGCATCGGGAAAAGAAATACGCCCGTCCCTCACCGATTTTATTTCCGTCCCTTGAAGCACGAGACCGCATTCTATAGTTTCTTCAACGGTATAGTTAAAATGTGCTTTTTTATTTTTTGCAATGATTTTTATCGGCTGTCCGTCCATAGATATATTATATTCATCTGAAAATACTTGTCAACGTAGATACAAAATGATAGTGTAGGCACCGAGAGGTAGCTATCCTATGTTTTTTCAAAGTTATAAATATTCATATACGGAACGGCGGGAAAAAAGGTTCAAACTGTTCCGTATCTGTAGTATCATTTTTTTGATTTTTATTTTTCAGCAGCTGATTACCTCATATATTGTAACCGCATACCGTATTCAAAGCGATACAATGCAGCCGTCCTTATCCGCAGGAGATATGATTGTTACCAGCCCGCTCTATTCGGCACAGCAGGGTATAGAGCGGGGCAGCTTAGTGATTGTAGAACCCCTAGAAAAACCGCCGAGCCCTTTCGTGAAAAAAATGCTCCGGCAAATCACTGCTTTTTTTACTTTCCAGCTCTTTCATCCTTTTCAATCCGATATACCTTCGCAGGCAAAACCGTTTATCAGACGGGTTGTCGGTATTCCCGGCGATACGGTGTATATGGACGGCTTTGTTCTGCACATTAAAACAAAGGAAGACAGCCATTTTTTAACGGAATTTGAGGTAGCCCAAAACGACTACAATATTAACATTGAAAACCTTCCCGATAATTGGGATACTGATCTCCCCTTCTCCGGTACGTATCCCCGCCTGACTTTGCAGGACGGAGAGTACTTTGTCCTGTGCGACAACCGGATTGCATCAAACGATTCCCGATTATGGGGCCCGGTAAGCGCAGAAAAACACATCAAAGCCCGTATTTTCATGCGTTACTGGCCTTTTTCCCGTGTATCGCTTTTCTAAACATCAGTAGTTCCGTGAAGCCGTCCGGTCTGTATATTCATATCCCTTTCTGTACACAAAAATGCCGTTATTGCGATTTTTACTCATGTACGGACGCCTCCGATTTTCAAGCTTACGGGAATAACCGTGCATTTATCAGCACAATACTGAACGATATTGCATTTTTTAAAGAACGGTATGCTGTTGAGTATTGGAAAACCGTCTACATCGGCGGCGGCACCCCCTCATTGCTCTCCCCTGCGGATATATGCTTTCTTGGAACACGTATTAGGCAAAGCCAGCCGGATCATCAAATAGAAGAATTTACGATCGAAGCCAATCCTGAGGATATTCATCCCGAATGGCTTTCCGCCTGCCGGGAAGGAGGCATCAACCGGCTTTCGATTGGGATACAAAGTTTTGATGATACCGTACTTGCCGTGAACGGCCGCCGCGGTTCCGGAAAAAAAACGCTTAAAGCCTTGGATACCATTAAAACACACTGGCACGGTCTTCTCTCCTGTGATCTGATTGCCGGACTGAAGGAGCAAACCGAGCGCAGCTTAACGGATGATCTGCGGCGGCTCATCGACTACCGTATTGAACATCTTTCACTGTACGGACTATGCAGCGAAGAACCGCTAGCTGATACACAGGAAGATTTTATTTCAGACCTTTTAACCGGCTGCTCTTCAATCCTATCCTCTCATGATTATATTCAATATGAAGTGTCTAATTTTTCATATCAAAATTTGTATAAAAGCATACATAATCAGATATATTGGCAGATGGAACCGTACATCGGTGTCGGGCCGGCTGCCTGCGGTACCCTCATACATGAGGATGCCGCTCTAGCCTTTACCGGTGCGGAACGTTTAGAAGGGGTACGGGATATTTCTCAGTGGCACAGCACACGGAATCGAGACTTAGTGTATGCAAAAGAAGTAATTTCAAAAACAGTCTTTTTAGAAGAAGTCTTAATGATGGGTTTCCGGCTGACAGAAGGAATTGATAGAAAACGGTTCCGGCAGCGGTTCGGTACTGATATCGGTGAATATATCGGCAGAACGCTCAGGAGATGGGAAAGTACAGGACTCTGCCGTGTCTTACCGGACCGCGCCTTTTTAACGGCGGAAGGGTTGTTTTTTCTTAACCGGTTTTTAGTTGAAGCATTATCGGAACTGGATATGCAAATACCCGGCCATTAATGCCGGTGTTAGCTTCCTCGGGAAGCCTTGGCAGGATCAATGGGTTTGTTGTTTTCATATACCATAAAATATAAACGCGGTGTGCCGGTAAAAGGATCGGAGGCCAGCGTACCGAGCTGCTGCCCGGCTGTAATGGACGCACCGGTTTTAACCGTGATTTCGGCTAAACCGCCGTATACATAGACCTGTTTATTCTTTGCCTGAACAAACACCACCTGCCCATAGCCCCGGTGCGGCCCTTTAGAAATCAGCTGTCCTGACGCTATAGCGCGCACTGCGGCGCCGGCAGCAGAATCAATAGCAACACCGTATAATTTACCTGACAGGTAGGAAATATCATGCACCGGCACCGGCCAGAGCAGATTTTTGTCAACCGATTTCTTTGTATAGGTTCGAGGGTCTTCCCATTCTTTTTTCGGTAGTACGGTATCCGCAGACGGTACTGCCGGCGCCGGCCGAGCGGTTTTTACTGTAGGAATAATCAGCAATTTTCCGATTTTCAGCACTGCTGCCCCCGTCAGACCGTTTGCCTGTCTCAGTTCCTCGACACTGACACCCATTTTACGTGCAATACCGTACAGTGTGTCTCCTTTTTGTACGGTATAGGTTTCAGGAATATAAATTTTTTGCCCTGCAGTAATTTTTCCTGCATCTGCAATATTATTGCGTTCTAAAATCACCGTCAACGGTACCGAATACCGCCGGCTCAATGAATAGAGGGTTTCGCCTTTTTCTAAAATATGAATCGTATCGGAACAAAAAGCAGCAATCCCGATGAAAAAAAAGAGGGCCGGAAATACAGCAGTAAAAAAATGCTTAGACATATTCCTATCTAATATCGGAATATTCTGAAAAAGCTCAAGCGCCTGCCCTACCCGGCTGTTTGGAATCGTTTTGAAACATTTCAATCATCGCAGACAAATATTCTTGCGCAAACTCAACACTCCGTTCATCGGCAAGCTCTTCATTTGCACAGCGCAGCTTTTGCAGCAGGCTAAAGACGATGTAAGTCATAATGACCAAGCCGGCCCTAGGATAGATACTGATATATTTTTTAAATTGCTCGCGGGAAATAATCAGTACAATGGCATTTTCTGCAGCACGCACGGTTGCGGAGCTCAGCTCATCTTCCAGTAAGGCGGACTCACCGACTGTAGCATTATCCTTTAATGTAGCAATATGAACACTTTTGCTCCATTTTCCCTGTTTAATGATATCTAAAGAACCGCTCATCAGAATATACAAATCGGTATTGACGGTACCTTCAGCAATCAACACCTCCCCTTCGTCAAAAGAGCACAATTTTGAAAATTCAGCCAAAGCATATAATTCATCTTCGGGAATACAGGATAAAAAAGAGACTGCCGCCAATTCGCTTTCCAAAAGCGGCATGGGAATTTCAACAACATTCATAAATGAACATACTCCAAATATCAATTTTAAATATTGAGTCTACCTGCAGCTGCCGAAAAAGATGTCAAGGGGGAGACCGTTGATTACGGTACCGTTTCCATAGCGCTGCAAGATATTTTTACGGCCTTGTTCCAGCTGCTCCGACCGGATACCGAACCGGATTGAACTGTCCGCTTCGGCAAAGGCAGCAATTTGGTCGGCCGCCCGGATCAATTTCCCGTCGATACCGCGAAACTTGGGTGCAGCATACACGGTATTCAGTTCATCGTTTTCAACGCAGCGCAATACACCGTCAACACAAACCCGGTTATCGAACTCATTTTGAATAAAATACAAGACCTCATCACGGTAATATTCATCCATGAGCGGCAATAATTCTTTTGCGACAATTTCATCTTCAATATGTTTGACCACTTCCGGCAAATGATCGGTTGCCTGCTTGACCGGCGAAATAATATCGCGGGTTACAGCTTCCGGTAAATCGTGAAAAAGGGCGGCAAAAAAGTTTGTATACAGCCGGTGCGGCGGAAGTTTCAAAGTACGGGTCATTAAAAAAGTCAATACCGCAACAAAATATGAATGACCGAGAACATTTGTGGCAGGAACCCGCGGGGTTTGGTTCCAACGGGTTTGAAAACGGAGTTTTTCTATTTCGGTAACAAAATAGTAGGGGCGCTGACGGGTTACCAGCAGCTGCAAACCTTGTAAGTCCATAAACTCCGCAATATCCGCTTGCAAACATTTATCTATTTCTACCAGCCGGAAGGGTTCATTCACCATCCTAATCATGTCCAGCTCGCGGATAGTCGAATATTTATGAGCAGCCCTCAATACCCGCAAACTCACGTCAGAAGCATCTACCGGATCAAATAAATACGCCGCAAATTCATCACATACAGAATCATCGGTAATAATTTCTTTATATTTTTCAAACACCCACCGGTTAATCTTTTTATATTCTTCAGGATATTCCGACCTGATAATGCGCTGAACTGGAGATTTCATATCGCATAATGCAATACGGCGCAGCAGTTCAAAAAAAGAATTATTGATTATCTTTTCCCAATTCACTGTCCGGCCGTTTTTTTCTTCATATTTACCGATAATGAAGCTTAAAAACATCTTTTCGGATGTTTTATCCATTTCGACAATATCAAAAGGACGGACAAGATCATTCCATCGCTGAATAGAAAACGCTTCAAACAGTTTAAATACCAGTGCGTGATTAAACATTATTTTCCTTTCCGCTTCTGGAGGTCTTTTTCCATTTTATCCGACCAAATGTCTATTTTCTTTTTAACATCCTCGGATTCAGTACGTTCGTTTAAAATAATATGCAACCGGCGCACTGCACAAAGATACTGAATAGCCAGTCTGAAATCTTCAATACTCGAAGTTGCCATTTCATATTTTTCACGGTACTTGTCGGCAGCTTGCAGAAGGAGTTTTTTAACCATCCGCACATGAAACATCGTACTTTCATAATCAGGAGAATGCGGATTAAATCCTGTTGCGGTAGTATCTTTTAGGTCTAAAATATTTTTTGCAACGGTTGCAAAGCGTCCCTGTATTTCGACAAAGGTCCAGCGCCATTTGGTATTATCACCATACGCCTGTATCATAAGATCAATCACTAAACCTAGTTTTCTCATAAGATAATAGCGGTGTTTCTGCGGTACGTGCTGTATTTTCCGGATTTTCTCTTCATAATCGGAAAAAGGGGCATCAATCAAATTCGTAACAATCTCTTCAAGATTGATAATAACTTTATAGATGCCTTTACGTGCCTCATTTAATATATCTTCGTTTTTACCGCTCAAAAAAGAAGCGGCAATATTATACTTTGCCAAATACAGCGTTACCATATAGATAAGCTCATCTACAAGCATAATTTTTTTGTACGTACTTCCTTCAGGGTCTTTTAAAGCAACCCCTGCCATTGCTTTTTCCTGCTCAAGTATGTGATCGATTTCTTCTTGATAGAAACGGAGTTTTTCTTCGTACAATTCTTTGTTATTGTTTGTTTTACTCATACCACCGCTACCCTATTCATCCATCCGGTTATGCTTTAATAAGAGTTCTTTTGCATGAATACGCGAAGCTGTGCTGACTTCATCGCCGGCAAGCATCCGTGCAATCTCATCAATACGGGTCTCGCCCGTAATTACCTCAGCACCGGTACGGCTGGAATCTGCTGAGTGCATTTTCTGTATCTTGATATGAGTATCGGCATAAGACGCGATAACCGCAAGATGCGTAATGCAAAGAATTTGTTTTTCCTGTGCCAAATGTTTGAGATGCTCGGCAACAGTACGGGCAACTTCACCGCCGATACCGGTGTCGATTTCGTCAAATACTAAGGTATCAGCTTCATCGGCTGCCGCCAGCACAGTTTTCAGTGCAAGCATAATACGGGATAACTCACCGCCTGAAGCAATTTTGTTCAGCGGCCGTACCGGTTCGCCCGGATTTGCACTGATTAAGAATTCAACAGAATCAAAGCCGTATACCCCTGCTGTCTGTGTATTGCCGTTCGGCACCGTAACCGAAACCTGCACCTTAAAGCACACTTTCGGCATTCCTAAACGGCTCAATATTTCTTGGGTAGACTGTTCCAATGTGCGTGCCGCTGCCGCTCTTTTTTTTGAAATGATTGTGCCTGCCGTAAAAAGGCGGGATTCAAGTTCGGCTATTTCATGCTCCAAAGCAGTCTGCCCCTGTCCCCTTTCGGTAAGCGCATCCAGTTCTGCCTGTGCGGTATCGCGGAATGTAAGCACTGCGTGAATTGACGCACCGTATTTTTTTTTGAGTTTATTAATAAGGGAAAGCCGCTCTTGTACCTGTTCAAGGCGGGCTGGATCAAAAATTAACTTTGAAAGATAGGAACTGAAAAAATCTCCGATGTCCTGCATCTCATAATAGGCATTTTCAATCCGGTCGGCATATTCCGCTGCTGCGGGATCAATATGTACAATACCCTCACAGATGTGATGTACCTTTTTCAGCAGGGGAACCACTCCATGCTCCTGTGTACAAAGATTTTCCAATAAATCAACCTGCTCATAGAGCTTTTCATATTGGCAGAGTTTTGTTTCTTCGGCTTCCAGCACCTCATCTTCATCGGGTTCTAAGCGGGCCTGCTCAATTTCATCAATAACAAATGAAAGATAGTCAATCCGATCCGCCCGCTCTTTTTGTGAAAGCCGGATTTTTTCAAGCCGTGCCTTTGTTTCTGCAAGATGGGTATACAATACGGTGAAGTCCGCTACTTCGGCTGTAATACCTGCATACGAATCCAAAAAACGGCGGTGCTCAGCTGTCTTAAAGAGCGACTGATGATCATGTTGACCGTGAATATCTACTAAAAATGCGGTAAATTCTTCCAGTTCTGCGCGGGAAACGGGCGTATTTTGAATCCATGCATTTCCCCGTCCGTTTTCCCGCAGAGTCCGGCGCAATAAAATACGGCCGTTATCCGGTTCAATCCCCCGTGCTTCAAGCCAAGCGGCAGCTTCAATATGGTGTTTCACTAGATGGAAGGTTCCGGAAACGGCAGCCTCGGCGGTACCGGTACGGATAATATCCGCAGATGTTTTACCCCCGAGCAAAAAACTAAGCGCCCCGATTAAAATGGACTTTCCGGCACCGGTTTCACCGGATAGTACATTCAGTTCCGTACCGAAATCCAGCGAAAGTTCATCAATAAGTGCTATATTTTTTATCGAAATACTTTCGATCATAGTTTTCCCCCGTTCTGCTCCGGCTCCTGTAAAGAACTGCCCGACCACGCCAGTTTCGATCTGAGCACCGTATAAAATGCCTCCGGAGAGCAGCCGATCAGTTTTACACGGTGCTCAGACATACGCACTTCTATTCTATCGCCTTCGCACAGTGAAAATAGCTCTTGCCCATCTATTGATACAATAGCATCTTTTTGCCGATTATGCAAAACATTTATCATCATCACGCCGGATGAGGGGAGCACTATCGGCCGGTTTGATAGTGAAAATGCCGATATAGGCGTCAGTACAAACGCTGAAAGTGTAGGATCCATAATCGGCCCGCCGGAGGCTGCGGAATAAGCGGTGGAACCGGTCGGAGTAGATACGATAACCCCGTCAGCCCGATATGTCCCGAAGGAGATACCGTTAAACGATACGGCGAGGTTAATAAGTTTTGCAATCCCTCGTCCGGAAATAACTACATCATTAAGCGCATCAAAGGTACCGACACAGCACCCTTCACGGTAGATTGCCGTCGACAAAAGAATCCGCTCATGACTGGTTGCCCGGCCTTCAAGGTATTCGGAAAGAGCCGGCTGCCAATGTTCCGGCTCAATACCGGCAATAAACCCGAATTCACCGAGATTGATGGGAACAACGGGGATTTTTTTGGGGGCACAGCACCGTGCCGCAAAGAGAACCGTTCCGTCACCGCCTAAGCTTACCGCACAATCATAATCATCCCGTACCGGATCAAAAACTTCTAATCCGTCATATTCATATACATCGGCATGGATATCTCTCTTTTGAAAAAATGACAGCATCTTGCCGGCAAGGTCTGCCGCGTGCGGTTTATAGGTGGTTAGGATGATAATTATTTTCTTATGCATAGTATTGTATCAATATTACGGCAGCGTCCCCAATATTTTCGAGATTTTTGAGGCATTTTTTATACCAAGACGCGGATATAACGGAAAAAGAACCGTACGCAGCAATAAAGAACCGGCATGAATGCACGTATTATCTTCTTTTAAAAAATCGGCAATTGAACCGGTAAAAGCCAACTCAATCTCCACATCCTTCCGGTTTGCATACTGTTTTACCTCTTTAAAACCGCTTTCAAGTATAACCGGAAAAGAATACACGGGATTTTTTAATTGTTCTGAAAACGATAAGGACTTATGCCGTGTCTGCAAAAGAGCCCGCACATACAGCTCGCGCATCTCTTCACGGAGATGCATATTTTTTTCCATATTTTTCAACTGGACGGCAGCAAGCGAAGCATTAATATCGGGCAAATAGTCAGTAATAGGAATCATGTCTGCAATATTTTTTAAGACAGCCGCATTCCGCCGATCAGCCGTAATAAGTAAAGCTCCGCCCCCGGCGGTTAAAATATCACGCTCTTCCAACCCCAGAATGGTAAAGGCACCGAAGGAGCCTGCCCGTTTTTCACCATAAAATGCGCCGGCGCTTTGGGATACGTCTTCGATAATAGGAATCGGCAAGGCTGCAAACGCATCCATATCCGGCATATTTCCCAGTGTTTCATGCAGAACAAGTATCCGCCCGCCTTTTTGTATGCCTTCCTCCACTGCCTGTACGGTTACTAAGGCAGTCAGCGGATCGGCATCAAGAAGGATCGGCGTAAAACCGTTGCGGAGTATTTCGGTATACTGCCATGCCGGAGCAAGAGCCGAAAGCAATACCCCTGCTTTTTCGGGGAGATCAAAACTTTTCAGTGCATAGATTAGCGCTGATGCAGGACTGCGCAGAGCAATAGCCCCCTCAGCAGCATACATTTCACGTACAAGCCTGATCAATTTTTGATTCATTTCGCCCGGACCTATTTTTTCTTCAACCAAACAGGTCAATACGGCATCCATTTCGGAACGGCGGATAGTGGAACTATAAACGGGTATTCGCATACTATAAGCTGGCGAGCTTTTGCAATTCCTGAGGATTAAATAGTTTACGAATATCTAACAGGATAAGATATCCCGAATCCTGACGGATAACGCCATTAATATATTCAGTTCCGATACCGGTAATCATCTGAGGCGGCGGCTTCACTTCATCCTGCTGCACCATGACAACACGGGCGATACGGTCAATGACAATACCGATTTTATATTTCCCAATCTTAAGAATGATAAAACCGCCGACATATTCATCACTAGTGTCGAGCACCGCCTTTTTCAGGTGAAAACGCTTATGCAGACTAATAATGGGAATAATTTCGTTACGGAGATGAAAAAAACCTTCCACATAATAGGGTGCATTCGGAATCTGCCGGACATTCTGAATTTTTACGATTTCCTTTACATCCATTATGTCTACACCGTACAGCTCCTCTCCAAGCTGAAAGGTTACCAATTGAAATTGTGCATCAGTAATTGCCATAGTTACTCCTCCGCTGCAATTCATAAGCCGAATACTTGGGTATGGGACTGTTTCAAAACCAACCGATTCTTGAAGCAGCCGCTTACAACGATATATTTAAGCATACTATAATTTATAACTTTCTTCAAGCTGAATATAGAAAGCTGCGAAAAACGCTGATAAATTTTCTCGACTTTTTACACTTTATTGCGTATACTTAATAGAAAGGGGAACGGCTGTACTTATTGTATGCCGGAAGCGTCAACCCTCATGTTATGCATCCCCTATGCCGTATTAGGAGGTTACTATGAACATCAATTTGCAGGCAGTCAAGTTTACACTGGATGAGGATCAAAAAAACTTCGTGCATAAGAAATTCGACCGGATTAAATACGCCGAAGACCTCATTATCGATATTTTGTGTTATATAAAATTCGATAAAAAGTTTACCTATGAATGTACGGTAAATTTTAAAGGCGGAACGGCACACGTTTCGACTGAAGACTACGACTTTAATGCAGGGGTTAATAAACTTATGGATATTCTTGACCAAAAAGTACGGAAAGAAAAAGATAAGTTCCAAGCAAAAAAATAAGCTCTTTTAGCTTTTTAACCGCAACCGCCCAATCCGAGTACCCGAACGGGCGGTTGTTGTATGTGTGCAAGGAGATGGTTATTTTTTTTCTAATTCCGCATAAAAATCATTTCCCTTATCATCGGTTATCATAAAAACCGGCATATCTTTAACTGAAATCAAATGCACTGCTTCCATACCCAAATCCGGATAATCGAGTATCCGGCATGAGGTAATGTGTTTTTCCGCGATAAGCGCAGCAGCTCCGCCGATAGTCCCCAGATAAAAGGCACCGTACTTTTTGCAGGCAGTGCGCCAGCCTGCCGAACGGTTCCCTTTTGCGATTGTAATAAGCGCGGCGCCTCTGCTCATGAGTTCATCAGCATAGGGATCCATTCGGTTTGCAGTAGTCGGACCAAAACTGCCGATAACCGCTCCGTGCGGTGTTTCGGCAGGGCCTGCATAAAGGATAGGATACCGGAGGGTATACTCAGGGAGATTTTTTCCTTGATCAATCAATGCTTTCCAGCGGGCATGAGCGGCATCACGGGCAACAAGAATATCTCCCGAAAATGCAAAGGCCTGCCCTACTTTATACTGAGAAAGTTCTGCGCACACCGAAGATATTGAGCGGATATTCACCGCAACAGGTTTAAAGGCCTCTGCCGTACCGGCAGTAGACAGATTCAGAGCTTTGTCCAGAAACGGCTGCGGATCAGAGATGTTCTTTTGCAAAAAGGCGCCTTCACGGCAGATATAACCGAGCAAGTTGCGGTGTGCATTGCAGGAAACTCCAATCGAAGCAAAGCAGCTTGCTCCGTGCCGCGGCAATCGGAATACCCGGGCATGAGCGGCAAGATGGATACCGCCGAACTGAGCACCTAAACCCGTCTCGGCGGCAATGTTTACAATTGTTTCCTCCCACTCACGGCAGCGGAGCGGCCGGACACCGCCGGCCGTATCCGGCCAATAAAACGGACTGCTGCCGCCTTCTGTCTGTTCAACCGCATCCCAATAGCCGGTTGTCGCTAGTTTTAACGTAAGCAAATTTTGTTCCGGACTGAGGCCGCCGATCACTACGGCAATCGTATAGGGAGGGCAGGCTGCCGTTCCGAGTGCAGCAATTTTTGTACGGAGAAACTTTTCAAAGGACTGAGGATTGAGCAAGGCCTTGGTTGCACAGGTAAAATCCGTTTTATTTGAAGACCCTCCCCCTTTTGAACAAAATAAGAAACGGTATGCAGGCTCTTTTCCGGCAGGTGTTTGTGTGCTGAATATATCGATCTGAGCCGGCAGATTTGTTGCAGAATTCTGTTCTTCAAAGAGCGAAGAAGGGATATTGATTGAAAACCGCAAATTATTTTTTTTATAGGCCTGTCCTACCCCAAACGTGAGTGCGGCAGTATCCGAATCCCAAAAGCCGGCAGTATCCGGACTATACGCAACGGCAGTATCCTTCCAGCAAAAAACCTGTGCAACCCCCGTGTCTTGACAGAGCGGCAGCTGCCCGCGGGCAGCAATAACGGCATTTTCCAAGAGCTTTACCGCTACCAGCTGATCATTTTCGGAGGCGGCAGAATCACAGGCAATGGCAGTTAAGGCCGCCAAATGTTCCTGCGGATAGGTGAAGGACAGACGTTTAAAAGCCTCTTCCGCAAATGAGGCAAGCAACTCCCCGCTGACAGTCAATCCCTGTCCGTGTTCCGGTACGGAAAGGGCTGAGGCAGAAATAATCTTTTCAAATTCCATAAGAATATTATACGGTAGAAAAGTCTAATCAACAACCCCGACGCAAAGCATCGGGGTATGTTGTTCTCATAAGGTGGTTGCAGTCGGCTTTAATACCCTTTGTTACGACGCAAAGCGTCGGGGTATTAAACCCTCCGCACGAATAAACCAGCTCAAATTACTGAGAAAGTATCTACGGATAGAATCAATTCCATACAATACGGTTGAGATTTCCGTTTGTTTTGTTTATAGTAGGTTCATTGGAGGATTTATGAATAAGAAAATCTTTTTCATTGCAGCGGTAATCGCATCCGTCTGCACCAGTGTGTTTGCAGCCGGTAATTCCGATACTGCGGGGAAAACGGACAATGCAGACAAGATCATCATTGCCCACCGCGGTGCGTGCGGTTATTTACCCGAACATACCCTTGAATCGAAGGCATTGGCATTTGCACAGGGCGCGGATTATCTTGAACAAGACTTAGCTATGTCGAAAGATAATCATCTCATCGTCATTCATGATCACTTTTTGGATAACTTAACCGATGTCGCCGTTAAATTTCCGAACAGAGCACGGAGCGATGGACGTTTTTATGTTATCGACTTTACGCTCGATGAACTGCGCCAGCTGAGCATGACCGAATGCTTTGAAACAAAGGACGGAAAACAAACTGCATGGTATCCGGGACGCTTCCCCTTGTGGAAGTCCTCATTCAGACTGCACACCTTTGAAGAAGAAATTGAATTTATTCAGGGACTTGAAAAAACTACCGGAAAAAAAGCCGGTATCTATCCTGAAATCAAAGCACCGTGGTTTCATCATCAGGAAGGAAAAGATATTGCTTCTGCAACGCTTGCTGTATTGAAAAAATACGGTTATACAAAGAAAAGCGATTTGGTATATTTGCAGACCTTCGACTATAATGAATTGAAGCGCATTAAGACCGAACTGCTGCCCAAATTCGGAATGGATGTCAAATTGGTGCAGCTTATCGGCTATACCGATTGGCATGAAACCGAAGAAAAAGATGCGTCCGGTAAATGGGTAAATTATAGCTACGATTGGATGCACAAAACCGGTGCAGTAAAAGAAATACTTCGCTATGCCGACGGTGTCGGACCGGGATGGTATATGCTTATTGATGAAAAGTCCAAGATAGGAGCAGTGAAGTTTACCGTATTGGCAGAGGAAATTAAGGCAGCAAAAACCGAATGTCACCCCTACACTGTCCGTAAAGATGCATTGCCCGAATATGTACGCGATATTGACGAAATGTTTTCTATTCTATTTAAGTCTACCGGTGCAACCGGCGTGTTTACCGACTTCCCCGACCTCGGCGTCAAATTTGCCGGTAAAAAAAGCCGCTATAATTTCTAAGACTATTGTATAAATATTACAGATATGCTGTCCGAAAATATAAGTTTTTTGACAGCATATCTCTTACCTGTTGAAAAAATAAAGACTCCCGCTTATGCGGCAATCCCATTTATCCTTATTGCCCGAGAAGATAGAGACTTTTTTCTATTAAATTAAAAAAGCAGCTTTTTTGAAAATCGGAAATAAAAACCGTATCGGCAAAAATATCTTCCGTTTCTTTCATCTTAGCAGCGATTGTCCGCCGATCAAGCGGAAATGTGTTTCCTTTAAATAAATTTTCAAATTCTTTCTTTTTTATTATATGTGTACTTCCAAATAACATTTTAACATCAGAAATCATATTTTTTTGAATGCGGGCAAGAAATACAAAGGAGGCAGTATCCGCTGCAATATGCCCGATCGGTCCTAACCGCTTATAATATGAAATATTCCATTCCTCGGAAGGCACGCGGATACGGAGAATAATATGGGGTGTATCCCTCAATCTCCTACTATCCTCATCACAATACCGCATCAGCGGTTTCCAGAATGTTTCCTTTTGAGTACGTATTTCCACTTTTGCATCCAGCGCAAGTAGGGGGATTAGGCATGAACTCTTGATGGAAGCGTTCGCAATATTACCGCCGATTGTTGCAAGAGACCGGATACCGGGATTTGCTGCACACACAAGCGCCTGATACAAAATATCAGGTATGTTTTTGTTTCCCAGATCAAGAATAGCATTTAAGGAAGCTGCGGAACCGAAATCAATAAAACGTTCCCGCTTTATAATGGTATGCAGTTCAGGGATATTTTTTAATAAAACTATAGATTCCGGAAGCGCCAGCTTGTCGCCCCGGTATCCTTTCAATAAACCGGTTGTCCCTGCAAGCGGAGTAATATGTGGATTACGCTGCATGATGGTGTATAAATCCGAAAGACTTTTTGCCGTATATACCGTATAATTATTGCTCATGGCGGAGGCTCCTTTGCGACCGGCACAAGCGCTTTAAGGCAGCAACAATCGAAGCGATATCCGTACACCGGCAGACCGTACCGATATAGGCATTGCGTATTTGAGCTTCGGAAGGATTACCGTGCTTTTGAAGCAGCGTATATGCGGTAAAAACAGTTCCTGCAGTACAAAAGCCGCACAAGGTAATTCCCTCATCCTCAAATGCGGATATGATAGTCCGATACTCTTCCGTCGTTTGAAATAATTCAAGAGTAATAATCTCTTTTCCCTCAACGGCAAAAACGGGAATCATACATGAGGGTACCGGATGGTTGTCAAGCAATACCGTACAGGAACCGCACACTCCCTGCATACAGCTTTTTTTCATACTTTGCAGTGAAAAATCCCGTCTAAGGACATTCACCAGCCGTTCATCCGCCTCCGCATCAATTTCTACTGCGGTTTTATTTAATTGAAAGCGTATTCTCATATCAGCTGTCTCTCCTCAGTACACGGTATATATCTTCCGCAAGTACCGGCAGTTTTTCCATCCGTACAGGCACAGTCAGCAGAATTTGATTTAATGCCGCCAAATATGCTGCCGGTAAAATATTGATGGCACTGGAATCAAGGGCGCTCATGGGGGTATCCCGTTCCATAATATAAACGGAAGTTTCCGGCACCTCATTCGGCAGGATAATCCGGTACTCCGATTGCGGCAGTTTTATACCGCCGTCTTCGGTGTAACACAATGTTTCCTTGCAGGTACGGGACAGAGCTACGGCAATATTTTTATACAGATAACTGGCAGCCTGTTTCCGCTCATAGATTTTTCCGGGACTGCACGCAAACCATACTCCGTGAATGATAATTTCATAACAGACAGGATCCAATTCCAATTCAACAATACACGCAGCAGGTGTGATAGAAATAAAAGCAGCAGCGGTATCTTCTTCGGTAAGCGGCAGGTCAGGCTGCGGTATGCGGTAACTTCTGGCAACACTGATCGGCAAAGGACTACGGAACCGCTGTTCTTGTAAATCGGTAATACATTGTTCGGCCAGCGGAATAAGAATACTGGCCGTAGTTCCTCCGGTTGCCGGCCCGCAAAGATTCATATCTGCCGTGGTAACACCGGTAAATACTACCTCCGATTCGGGGAGTTCCATTTTCTGTGCAGTCAGATGCCGCAGCAGTTTTTTTAAATCTTCCGCTGCAGGTTCGGCCTTAATATACAGCTTATTGTCGGTTTCGAGAGTCATCTCAAGCGTGTAGGTAAAATCCGCCGGGCAGCCGCTGTACTGAAAACCGGCCGCCAACCCGATCCCTCGCCAGCGTCCATCATGTTCACTGTTTTTGACACGGTTAAATACACCGTAGGCAGCATACTTTCGGGAAAAATTACTTTCTGTTTTAAGGGTTTGCAGCAGCGGCGTAAACAGTGCTTTTTGAGGTTGAAGCATTTGCTCAAGCCGCCATTCGTCGGGCGAAAAATTATAATCTTGTATTATTTTACCGATATGATTTTCTAAGGCATTGGAGACAAAACTTTCCCCCCAGCCCTCAAAAATATCGGTCAGCCCTTGCGGTGTTTTTAATGCCACCGCTTCTATCCGGTAATGCGGTATGTGATAGGGGCCGAGAGCTGCTGCAGTCATCTGCTTCAGTATTTGATTGATGAGGGGGCAAAAACTGCCGGAATTGACAATAATAAAAATGTGTACTGCAGCAATGTTCCGTGTTTCCGACAGTACGGACTTATGCTGAATGACAATTTCCGGTGTTTTCGGTAGTGCCTCAAGACTTTCTTCTGCTGAAAGACTGAGCGATACGGTCTTTTTTTCCCGTACGGCGGCTACGGCACATTGACTGGCAAGCAGGGAAGGATACCACAAAAGCTCATTAAAGACTTCACCGGTCTGCGTAGGATGTACAATAATCCGTTCTTCCGGAAAACCGGAGATTTTTGCTACCGCTGTACGGACATGATGAGGCCATTGGGTGGGAAGATACACATCAAGACCGTCCCCGTTGAACACCACAGTAACAGTCAAACGCTCAGAACGGGCAGGATACTGCGGTTTAATGGTGAGGGAAGAATACACCGCAGTGGAAGCGGTTTCCAGAACTGCTTCACTGTTACCGAAACTGCGGATGCTTTTTGCAATCACCGGATAGTCAAAAAAATTAACCGCCTGATTTTCAAAATCGTCCTTAGGCAGCGGATCAATAATAGGCTGCACCTCTTTCCGCAGGGCTTCAAGAACAAGCCGGTCGGTGCCGGTTAAAATCCCGACAGCTTGCCCCCTGTATGCAATGCCGGGAGCCGCAAATATCGGCAGCTCATATTCAAACACAGTAAGCATTTGCGCAGCGGGTATATCCGCTGCACTATAAAACGCATACCCTTCAGGTAAGGCCGGAAGCCTGATAGAAGAAAGAGTACCCTCTTGTACCGGAGAACGTACAATGACGGCAAAGAGCTGATTTTCAAACTCAATATCGGAAACAAAACGGTCAATCATCGCATACTACCTGCGGAATTGCTCCGCGGTACGGATCACCGTATCAATAACATACTCCACATCATCACCGCTCATATCGGGCCAAAACGGTAAACTGACCGTATGCGCATAATGATCGGCCGCATTAGGAAAGTCTTGTGCATTAAGACCGTAGCGGTTTTTTAAAAACGTAAATTCAAAATGAGGAATAAAATGTACGGAAATACCGAGCCCCTGTTCCTGCAAGGCGCGCGCAAAATCATCCCGGCCGATGGAAAGGGTTTCGGGGACAATGCGCAAAAGATATAAATGCCATGCGTTTCCTTCCCCATCAGGCGGAAGTTCAAAATAGTTATAGTCCTTGAACGCACCGTTAAAACGCTCGGCAATGTTTTTCCGTTTCCGGTAAAAATTTTCCGCTTTTTGCAGCTGAACCCGCCCGATTGCAGATAAGATGTCGGGTAAATTGCATTTAAAACCTTCAGCAACTACATCGTATTGCCAGCTGGCGTGTTTATCCGTATAGCGGTCCCAAATCGTGCGGTTAATACCGTGGGAACGCATCAGTTTAATGCGTTCGGCAGTTTCTTCATTGCGGACACAGACCATACCGCCCTCACCCGTTGTAATGGTCTTTGTCGCATAAAAAGAAAAAACCCCTGCATCGCCGAAGGTACCGCCGTAGCCTGCTGCCGTTTTTGACGGAAAAGAGTGAGCGGCATCTTCAATAACGGCGACCTTATATCGCTCCGCCAGTGTACGGATTGCTTTCATATCACAGAGATTACCGGCAATATGAATAGGCACAATAGCCTTGATTGCGGGGTCTTTTTTCAGACACTCTTCAATTTTTTCAGGATCAATATTATAAGAATCCGGTTCGATGTCGGCATACACTACTTCACCGCCAAGGTGGAGGGCGCTAGTGGCCGTTGAAACAAAGGTATAGGGACTAGTAAGAATCTTTGTTCCGCACCCGATACCAAGGGCTTCCATTGCAAGCATCAAACCGTTGGAGGCAGAATTAACCGCCAACGCATGAGGACTATGCACCATCGCTGCAAATTCCTTTTCAAACGCGAGCGTTTCTTTACCGGTGGTCAGCCAGCCTGAATGTAAGACCCGTAAGACCGCTTCTTCTTCTTGACTGTCAAAAGAGGGCTTAAAAAATGGAATATCCCTTAGGGCTTTAGTGGGTACTGTGCTCATAGTTTTTCCTCAAAGATTCACATACCCCGCAAAGAGTATGGATTAAATATTTTTTATTACGGTATAGCTCCGCATTGTCTGAAAGGGTACACACGGGCTGTAAGGCAGTCAGCAGCGCTTCAAGCGCTGTAAAATCATGGTGCTGCTTTGTCTTTAATCTGAAAATCTTGGTATATTCGGTAGCTTCCGTATACTCATGTTCGGAAATGAGCGGTTCTTCCAGCCGTTCGCCCGGCCGCATTCCGATAATTTCTATGGGTATGTCTTTTTCCGGTTCATAGCCCATATAGCGTATGAGCTGGCGAGCGGTTTCCAAAATATTGACCGGCTCACCCATATCCAACAGGTACGATTCCCCATTGACCCCTACCCCGCCCGTTTGCAGCACCAGCGAACAGGCTTCGGGAATAGTCATAAAAAAGCGCATCATATCCGGAGAGGTAACGGTAACCGGCCCGCCTTTTTTAATCTGATCCACAAACAGCGGAAAAATGGAACCGCGCGATCCGAGTACATTGCCGAAACGGACGAACATATAGGCATGACCGTCCTTACCGTACTGTTGCTGCATTTTTGCGGCGGCGTGGAGTACCATTTTTTCATTGAGCATCTTAGACACCCCGTACACGGAAACGGGATTGACAGCCTTATCCGTTGAAATAAGTACAAAGCGCTGCACACCGCTTTCGATACAGGCATCAAGTAAGTTTTTAGTGCCGAACACATTATTTTCGATGACGGCAACGGGGTTCGCCTCCATCAGGGGAACGTGTTTATACGCCGCCGTGTGAAACACTGCATCGCAGCGGAGCTGACGGAGAATAAACTGCATATAGCTGCGGTCTTTCAGCTCCCCGACGATCGGCACAACAGTAGCCTGCTCCCCTACCCCTTCTTCCTGTAAAAGATGTAATTCTTTGTTTATCTGATAAATGGAGTTTTCACCGTGTCCGAATAGATACAGCCGTTCAGCACCTCCCGACAAAAGCTGACGCGCCAGTTCACTACCGATAGAACCGCCTGCTCCGGTAATGAGCACCCGCTTGCCGCGTAAATACGCAAGGCTTGTTTTTAAGCTGATTTTTATCGGAGTACGTCCGAGCAGGTCTTGCGGATTTATCTCACGCGCCTGCACCAGATGGGCTTTACCGTCAACAATCTGCGAAATGCCCGGCAGCAGTTTTATAGTCGTAAAGCCCGCTTCTTTAACCAAGGTGTAGATTTCCCGTAAGCGTTCCGATTTGATACTCGGAATCGCAATAAGCACCTCATCTTTTGCTTCCACCCTGATCAAACGGGCGACATCCTGAATAGGTCCTAAGACCGGAATGCCGTCAATTTTACCGCCGATTTTTTGCGGATCGTCATCAAGAAAGGCGGCAACCTTGCCGAATATCTCTTTCCGCTGTATTTCATGGGCTATCATCGTACCGGCCAAGCCTGCTCCGATGATATAGATAGTAGGCTGCGGTTTAGCACTGGAAGCAATCATCTGACACCTCATTTCGTTGAACCGGAATCTGCCGGCTGTATAAGTTCAAAGGCCAAATCAATAGGAAAGCTATCGGTGTATATATCAAGCCGCACCCGCGCCCGGCATTTCCGCCTATCAACCTTGATAATCTTTCCTTCAAGACCCTTGAGCGGGCCGTCAACAATGCAAATGCGTGAATTTTCATCAAAGTATGCCCTTGAAGGATTTGAAACTTCACCGAAGGCCAAAAAGTGATGTAGAATGGCAAGATCGTTCCCGGTAAGCGGTATAGGATTGTAATTATCCGGCAAGAACCGGTAAAATCCGGTAACTTTACGCAATGACGAATATAAGATCGAAGGATCTTCCATTGTTTCCAAGAAAATGTAGCCGGGAAATACGGGAGCATCCACTTTTTGCTTTATCCCTTTTTTTCTAATATATAATACACGGCGCGGAAAGTAAGCCGCTACCGGCTGAAGCCGTGCTGCAACGATGATTTTTTTTATCTGCGCAAGCAGCTCCGGCTCCTTCCCCGTTCTTACCTGTACTGCATAATAATTCATAAACGATTTTCAGTATATCATACAAAACAAAAAGAAACCACTAGGAAAACCAACAGCTTACAGGAGAAGGAGACCAAGGGGTTACAACAGTGTTCCATCTGCATTCCTTGCATAAATCGCCAAACGGTTATATAATTTATATCCTGATGAGGAGAATACACAGGTATGGAAGGTATTAAAGAAAACATCCGGCATATTACCGGCCGGATAGAAGCGGCGTGTAAGAAAGCCGGACGTAATCCGCAGGAAGTGCAGCTGCTGCTTGCAACAAAGACGGTTGAACCGGAACGGATTTTACAGGCATTTGCCTGCGGCTGTACGCTGATAGGAGAAAACAAAGTACAAGAGCTGCGCGATAAGCACGAAGCACTTGCTGCGGTTCCGCATACTGCCCATTTTATCGGTCATCTGCAATCAAATAAAATAAAAGAAGTTATTCAATATGCCGACTGCATTCAATCAATCGATAGTCTTGAGCTGGCAGAAAAAGTGGAGCAACGGCTTGCACACGAAGACCGTACCATGGATATTCTGATTCAAGTTAATACCTCATCGGAAGAAAGTAAATTCGGCTGTGCACCCGAAGAGGCTGAACAGCTGGTAAAGGCCGTTTCCCTTTTTCCTCACATAAAGATAAAAGGCCTCATGACCATAGGGCTTTTTTCCGCTGAAGAAGCAAAGGTACGTGAATGCTTCCGCTGCCTCAAAAACCTACAGCAGCGCATTACCGCCGCTGCAATTCCGAATGTATCAGCCGGCATTCTGTCAATGGGAATGTCAGGTGATTTGGAAATTGCAATTGAAGAAGGTGCAACGCTCTTGCGGGTTGGAACTGCGGTGTTCGGAGAGCGGCACTATCCTGACAGCCATTACTGGAACGAAAAGCAGCCGCAATAATGAAAAAAACTGATTTTGTTTGCGGATGTGTGTTTCTTCTTTTTACCGTATCCGCCTTTGCGGAAGAATTGCGGTATATCAGCCCCAAAACATCAGGCTTGGACATAGAACTTTCCCGCGTAAACCTTGTTGCCTCAGTTTTTAACGAAGACCGTATTGCATACCGCTACGAATTATCCGAAGGAAAAAAACTTTCCTGCATTGAAACACAAAAGACATTCAGAGTACGTCAGCTTATGCCGTCGGAAGGGACACTCTATCTCTTTATTCCGAAAGCGATGCTGCTGGCAAATTGCAGTATCAGATCAAGCCGCGCCGACATAGTATTGGAAAAGGTACAAGCGGTTCATCTCTTAATTATGATGAACGGGGGAGCGGTATCTTTCAAAGAAGGCAGATTTAAAAATACCGTTATTAATCTTGCACAGGGAAAGCTTACGCTAGACAATACGTCTGTAATACGGTCGGCAGCGGTTGCCGTCAGCAGCGCAAACGCCGATATACTTCTTGCCGGATCGGAGGCCGACTATCATATTGACTATGTGCATAACGGCAGTAGTTTTATGATTGGATCGCAAGAATATGTAAAAAATCCCGGTCAGTATGGAAATCCGGCAGCAAAACGGCGTATTATCTTTTCGGGCAGCGCATCGTCCGCAGCAATACGGTTCACAGAAAAAGAGACAGCCGCTCAATAAGCAGGCAGTATCAACCGGTAGTTAGCTTGTCAAGCCAAGCGGATAAAAAAAGCCTTCTTTGAAAATTTCAAAGAAGGCTTTTTATGCGGCGAACTGGACTTGAACCAGCACACCTCGCGGCACCAGCACCTCAAGCTGGCGTGTCTACCAATTCCACCACCGCCGCATCTACAATGGATTAACTATATCCGAAAAGGAAAAGAAAGTCAATACCCGTATGGAGAAAATCAGTAAAATATACAATGAACAGCTGCAACACAAAAGCCCACACAACCGGAAGAAATATTGTAAACTGCGGACTTGCAAAACAAGCACCGGAAATGAGACCTGCTCCGAAACATAAGCTTCCGAACAGATTTAATATCGCTCATACCGCAAACGGTTTTCCGCGGAAGGCCTCGTAGAAACGGCTGCGGTTCAACTGCCGGCCGATAACGATGACCTTTGCTTCCGGCATCGGACTGCATACCGTCAGCGTATACCGCTTATCGGTTACATCGAATTTTGTCCACTGCCCTTGGATGGGCACAGAACCCTTTACACGGTACACGCTGCCGAAATAACCGCGCATCAATGCAACCAGTATTTCCATCAATTCGGCAACACTGTCGATGACAACACCGGTACATCCGGCATTTTCCAAATCAGGCAGATGCGGTTCAGCAAGAGGAACCAGCGAACGGGTTTTATTATAGGGAGATTCAAAAAGTTGTTCCCACCACTCCTGCGGCAACCGCGTATATGCTGTGCTGATAATTTCTGCCTGCGGGTTAAGATTGCGGAGAAGCGCGGTAATCCGTGCCAGCTCCGTTTCGCTGAGATGTTCTCCTTTTGAGAGAACAAGCCGCGGCGCGTTTTTTATTTGGTCAGTATACAGCTCCCCAAACTCCCGTATATAAGCGTCAACACAATGCACATCGACAAGGGTAAGCGGCTCCAATAGTCTAATACGCTCGTATTCGATTTTGCCGATATTACGCATCACCGCGCTTAAAAACCCCACACCGGTCGGCTCTACAACCAGATATTCGGGATCGGCGGTATTTGCAATCGTTAAAATTGAAGCGGCAAAATCCGATTGCAGGGAACAGCAAATACAGCCTTCGGTAAGTTCCCATACTTTCAGCCTATCTTGCTGCAAGACAGTACCGTCTATCCCCGTTTCGCCGTATTCATTTTCCATCACGGCAAAGTTCTTTCCTGTCTTTTCCGAAAGCGCACGAATAAAAGTTGTCTTACCGGCTCCTAAAAAACCTGAAATTACCAATATTTTCATAAATAAGAAAGTGCACCGGGACTGCCTCAAAAGCAGCTGCTTTCACCGCAGTCCCGTTCCGCCTAGATAATAACCACCGGTTTAATGAGATCGGCAGGTTTATCCTTCATCAGATAAAGTGCTTTTTCAACATTCTCAAAACCGTGGAACTTATGAGTAATCAGTTTTGAAAGGTCGAGTTTACCGACAGACACTAGGCTGCTTAATTTTTCCATACGGAGCCGGCCGCCGGGCATTAATCCGCCGTTGATCTGCTTGTGCCCCATACCGACACCCCATTCAACCCGCGGAATTTTAACGGAAACGCCGGAACCGAGATAATTCACATTGCCGATCTTTCCGCCCGGTTTCAGCGCCTTGATAGCTTCTTCAAAGGTATCAACCGTACCGCCGGCTATGATAACCTTGTCTACCCCTTTACCGTGTGTAAGATCAAGAATCTGCTTGTCGATAGGGCCGTTTTTATAGCTGATGATGTCAGTTGCACCGTAGAATTTTGCCGCTTCGATACAGGCAGGCCGTGTTCCGACTGCATAAATACGGGAAGCACCGCGCAGTGCCGCACCGGCAACAGACATCAACCCAACAGGGCCAATGCCAATAACAAGTACTGAATCGCCGTATTGTACATCTGCAAGCTCCGCCCCATGAAACCCTGTGGGGACCATATCCGAAAGCATCGGCGCATGTTCGATTTTAACCCCTTCGGGGATGTGTGCAATATTACCGTCGGCATCATTTACATGGAAATATTCGCCGAATACACCGTCTTTGAAGTTTGAAAATTTCCAGCCGGACAGCATTCCGCCTGAATGCATAGAATAGCCGCCCTGGGCTTCGAGGGAGTTCCAGTCAGGGGTAATGGCCGGTACTAAGACCTTATCTCCGGGTTTAAAGTCTTTTACCAAAGCGCCGACTTCCACAACTTCGCCGCAGCCTTCATGTCCTAAAATCATGTTATGCCGATCGCCGATAGCCCCTTCCCATACGGTGTGTACGTCGGATGTACAGGGAGCAAGCGCAAGCGGTTTACAGATTGCATCAAGCGGGCCGCAAACCGGTGTTTCTTTTTCAATCCAGCCGGTTTCACCCAGTTTAATCATTGCAAAACCTTTCATAAAAAGCCTCCTCATCATTAATCGGCGATGCTTTACCGGACACATTGTGCTATCGGTACGCCGTCGCTTATTTTGATGATGTTAGTATATATACAAAACCTTGAATCTGCAAGCAGAGATTGTATGCTAACGCGGTAAGGGGCTGAACGCTTCTATAATATTGACAATCGCGTAAAGATGTATAAAAATAGCGGTGATATGAACCGCAAAAAAACACTGTTTCTTTTTCATGTATTACTTTTTACCGTAGTAACCCTTACCGCCTGCACGGATAGTGCTTTTTTACGCCGTTTGCAGGAAATGGAAATAGGCGTTAAAAATCCTTCCAGCATTGAAGAATTGCAAACCGCAATAAAAAAATATCAAGGCAAGGTTAATACTATTTTAATGTCTGAACAGAAGATAGGTGTTTGGTATAAGATCCTCGGCCGCCGGTATATGGACAAAAAAATGTATAAAAAGGCCATTGAAGCCTTTCAGGGCGCCTTGGAATACTATCCCGAAAATCAGCATGTCTTTTATCAAATCGGGGTATGTGCAGCCATTTTAGCAAAAAGCTCTCTTAACTTTCCTGCCGAGATCAGCACAGCGGATAAACAATCGTATTTCGATCTTTCAGTAGCGGCCTACAAACGGGCAGTAGAACTTGATCCGAACTATAC
Source organism: Treponema sp. (assembly GCA_038397965.1). Classification (GTDB taxonomy): domain Bacteria; phylum Spirochaetota; class Spirochaetia; order Treponematales; family Treponemataceae; genus Treponema. The sequence continues at coordinate 40,840 of JARGFA010000010.1, read as the reverse complement.
GCGCGCAGTCTATGCCTTGTCGGTACTCTATGTTTTTGAGCTGAATGAACCGGAAAAAGCCATTGCAATTATGGAGCCGGTTGCCGCACGAGAAAAAAAACCGCTCGATTCCCTTTTTATTTTAGGACGTGCATACTATATGACCGGTCAGTATGAGCGATCTATTGCAATGTATGACCGCATCATTGCAACAAGCGGAAGTGCAGAACAGCGTGCCGATGCGGAACGCAACAAAGCATTTGTACAAAATGCGCGCCGCTAAGAGGCTGACTACAGTACCATAAGCATGGAAAAAACCGCAGCAGCAGGAAAACGTGCACTTTATATTGCCCTTTCTTACTGTTCTTTTTTAAAAGGTAAGGAAAGGCTTTTTCTCGCACGGACGCTTGACACTTTACAAGCACTTACAGTAAGTTCAATAGACGATATAAGCGTCATGATTAACCGTAGGCTTAATCCGCGCAGTTTTAGGACACAGCACCTTCCACAGGCGGTAGACGAGGCTGCGGCGCTCATGGACTATTGCCGGATTAATATGACCTTTTATGATGATCCTGAGTTTCCTCCCCTGCTCCGGGAAATACCGGACGCCCCCTTTTTGTTGTATTACCGGGGTGTTTTACCGAATCCCGAAAAGCCGGCAGCAGCCCTGGTAGGGACACGGCAGCCGACGGGAAAGGGTATAAAAGCGGCCTTACAGCTCGGCACAGAATGCGGACACACGGGCATTCCCGTGATTTCAGGATTGGCACGCGGAATAGACACCTTTGCCCACCGCGGGGCATTGGACGGAGGCGGCACCACTGTAGCGGTTCTTGCCTGCGGACTTGACCGGCTCTATCCGCAAAGTAATGTACGGCTTGCAGGCCGGATACTGGAACAGAGGGGCTGCATTCTCAGCGAATATGCACCTCAAGAGCTTCCCCTCCCCTACCGGTTTCCCCAGCGCAACCGGCTCATTTCCGGCTTAGCGCGGGCAACGGTCATTGTTGAAGCACCGGAAAAATCGGGAGCGTTAATAACTGCGGATTTCGCACTTGAACAAGGACGTGATGTGTGCGTATGTGCCGATGTGCTGGATTCAATCAGCAATGCCGGCGGAAGAAAACTCGCTGAAGACGGAGCCATTCCGGTGCACGGTGCCGGAGACCTTTTACGTGAATGGGAACATCCTGTCTTACAGTATGTCCACAGCGGACAGCAGATACAACCAGCCCTATTTAACGATCAAGGAGCACACTGATATGCCGAAAAAAACGGTATCAAAACAAAAAAAACCGAACCTTATTATTGTAGAATCTCCTGCAAAAGCAAAAACAATTGAAAAATACTTGGGTGCCAACTACATTGTCAAAGCGTCAATGGGGCATTTAATCGACTTACCAAAATCGCGCATAGCGATAGATATTGAAAACGGATTTCAGCCGGAATATATCACAGTACGGGGACGGGCAAAACTGTTAAAAGAATTGCAGCAGGATGCAAAACACGCACAGCACGTATTTCTTGCAAGTGATAATGACCGTGAAGGAGAGGCTATTGCCTATCATCTCTACCGTTCAATACGGGAAAAATGTGAAAGCGTACCAGTCAACCGTATCGTTTTTAACGAAATAACCCCGCAGGCAATTAAAAACGCCGTTAAAAATCCGATAGAAATAGACGAGGCAAAGGTTAATGCACAAAAAGCCCGCCGGGTACTTGACCGGCTGGTCGGTTATAACTTATCACCCCTACTGTGGCAAAAGGTAAAGAACGGTCTTTCTGCCGGGCGGGTACAGTCCGTTGCGCTTAGACTGATTTGTGAACGGGAGGCTGAAGTAGAAAGCTTTATTCCCGAAGAATTTTGGACATTGGAAGGTAATTTTAAAAAAGGCAAGACCGGTTTTGACGCCCAGCTTTTTTCATATAAGAGCGAAAAACCAGTGCTAAAAACAGAGCAGGACGTACAGGCGATTATACAAGAACTGAACGGCAAAGATGCTGTGGTATCCGACATAAAAATCACGGAAAAGACCGTCAAACCCAAACCTCCGTTTACTACTTCTACTATGCAGCAAGCTGCGGCGAACCGGCTCGGTTTCACTTCACGTAAAACCATGCAAATTGCCCAGCAGCTCTACGAAGGTATTGCAGTCGGATCAAGCAGAGTCGGTTTAATCACCTATATGCGTACGGACTCAGTGCGTATTTCAGATATTGCCCTTGCCGATGTGCGCAAATGGATTGAGGAACAATACCCTGACTGTCTGCCTAAGCAGCCAAATATTTATACCGTCGGTGCAAAAGCGCAGGATGCCCACGAAGGCATCCGCCCGACTTATTGCCACTACACGCCCGAATATTTAAAAAACTATCTCAACCGCGATCAGCTGCGTTTGTATACACTGATCTGGGAACGTTTTACTGCAAGCCAGATGACAAATGTAAAAACCGAAACATCCGGTTTTGAAATCACTGCCGGAGAAGCGGTATTTAAAACAGCTTCTACAAAAATTATTGAAAAAGGTTTTTACACGATTTTAAATATCCTTCTTTCAAAAGAAGAACGGGGAAAGACCCTTCCGGCACTAAAAATCGGCGATAGCATTGCGGTAAATACACTACGCCCTGAACAGCATTTTACGCAAGGCCCTGCCCGCTACACTGATGCGAGTATCGTTAAAATGCTCGAGCAAAAAGGTATCGGTCGTCCGTCTACCTATGCACCGATTATTTCGGTACTGCTAGACCGATACTATGTCAACCGTTCAAACAAACAGCTCGTACCGACACAACTCGGACGGATTATCAATGATATTCTTGTGGAGCATTTTAACGATATTATCGACGTCAATTTTACTGCCGGTATGGAACAACAGCTCGACAAAATTGAAGAGCAAAACATCGAATGGTCAAAAATCATCGCTTCGTTTTACGATCCTTTTATTGCGCAAGTTAGCTCCGTAATGGAACATCTCGGGAGCATTAAAGGCAGCTTGGATGAGCCGACCGAGTTTATCTGCGAAAAGTGCGGCAAAAAAATGATGAAAAAACTGGGGCGTTTCGGTTTCTTTTTAGCCTGCGAAGGCTTTCCCGACTGCCGGAATACCAAATCAATTCCGCTTGCAAAATGTCCGCGGCCCGGCTGTACGGGCGATATTGTATCGCGGAGGGCAAAGGGACGGGGAAAGGAATTTTTCGGCTGTACGAACTTTCCTGAATGTAACTTTATTTCTCATTTTAAGCCGATCAGTGCATCCTGTCCCCAGTGCGGTTGGTTCATGGTAGAAAAATACGATAAGAAAAACGGCAGCTATAAGGCCTGTGTAAATCCGGACTGCAATTATCTGCACAGTATTGTTGAAGGGGTCGAAGATAGAGAATTTGAAGAATGATTGAGGAGGTTTGTGAAGAATATCTGACATATAGCGCAGGTATCCGCCGGCTCTCGGATAACACGGTGGAATCCTATCGGTCCGATATGCAGCTTTTTTCCGTGTGGCTTAAAGACAGCGGTCTTACCTTTACCGAAATAACACGGGCACATATAAGAATCTTCATTGCAGATCTTGCAAACAAGCATTTTGCACCGTCAAGTATTAACCGTACGCTTTCATGTGTGAGGGGATTTTACCGGTATGCGCTGCGTAAAGGGCTGTGCACGGTAAACCCCGCCGCGGCTGTCCGCAATCTTAAGCAGCCGGAAAAACTGCCCCGCTTCCTTTTCCCTGATGAAGCGGAACGGTTTTGTGCTTTTCCCAAAGAAGCGGGGATTCTTTGGTATGCGCGCGATGCAGCCCTTTTTTCATCGCTCTATTCTACCGGCTGCCGTGTGTCGGAACTGCACGGCTTAACCGTGCAGGATATTCGGGGAAACGGGAGCTGGGCTATTGTAAAGGGAAAAGGGAGCAAAGAACGGAAGGTTTTTTTTGCGGATTTTGCACAAGAAGCCTTACAGCGGTATCTTACCGAGCGGACAGCCCTGCTTGAACAGAGGCAGCAGGGCAGTTTAAAAAAAGCGCAAGGGGAAGAACAGGCGCTTTTTTTAAACTGCCGCGGCGGGGCGCTGACAACGCAGGGCATACGGTATATTATAAATCGGTATACGGCTTTGCTCCCGAATTACAAAAAGCTCACCCCGCACGCATTCAGGCATAGTTTTGCCTCTCTGTTTGTAACGCGCGGGGCGGATATACGGGTGGTGCAGGAGCTGCTCGGACACAGCAGCATTGAAACCACACAGCGGTATACGCACATTACCGCCGCCCAGCTGCAAGAGCTGTATCACCGCGCACACCCGCACGGCTAGGGGATATCCGAAAAGTCGGTTACTTTTCGGATATCCCCGTCGAGTTTAAAATTAAGCACTTATAAGGTAATGACTTAATTTTAAACATCGCATTTAAATCTAAGGAAACTATCCAAAAACTGAAGTTTTTGGATAGTCACTTACTTCTGTAAATATCCGCCATGGATGGCAGTGCTGATATAAGTACGTAAACGATGAGAGATGAGGTTGATAGATGAAGAAAGAAAAAGTACGGAGTACAACGGTTATTGCCGTAAGACGGAACGGAAAGGTCGCAATGGCAGGCGACGGACAGGTCACAATGGGGCAAACGGTTATGAAAGGCAATGCCCGGAAAGTCAGGAAAATTTATGACGGAAAAGTAATGACCGGTTTTGCCGGAGCAACGGCAGATGCCTTTACCCTACTTGAAAAATTTGAAGGGCGGGTAAAAGAGTACGGCGGAGACATCACCCGTGCAGCCGTAGAACTTGCAAAAGAATGGCGAACCGACAAGATGCTGAAAAATCTTGAAGCCCTGCTCTTAGTTGCCGATGCAAAAACCATTTTGCTCATTTCCGGAAACGGCGATGTCATTGAACCGCAAGAAGATGTCCTTGCGATCGGATCAGGCGGCAACTATGCATACGCGGCGGCGTTGGCTCTGATAAGGAATACCGAACTATCGGCACGCGACATTGCAGAAAAAAGCTTAAATATCGCAGGACAAATTTGCGTTTACACGAACGACAACATTCACATCGAGGAGTTATAATGACTGTTAATTTAGAGGAGCTGACCCCCCCGCACATTGTGGCGGAATTGGACAAATATATTATCGGACAGGCAAAAGCAAAGCGCGCCGTAGCTGTTGCCCTGCGGAACCGCACCCGCCGCCTAAAGCTGGATGAGGACATCCGTGAAGAAATCGCACCGAAAAACATTTTGATGATCGGCCCGACGGGGGTCGGAAAAACCGAAATTGCCCGCCGTCTTGCCAAACTGTCCGGCGCACCCTTCCTCAAGGTAGAAGCCACAAAGTACACCGAAGTCGGCTATGTCGGCCGCGACGTTGAATCCATGATCCGTGATCTGATGGCAGTCGGGTATTCCATGGTAAAAAGTGAAATGCAGGAAACCTTGAAAGAAAAGGCTGAAAAAAACACAGAAGAAATCCTGCTTGATCTCCTGTTGCCGGGATCAAACAAGCGGAAAAAAAAGCAGCACACACCGGCAGACACCCCGCTCCTGCCGGATGAAAGCGGTCAGATAGATGAAGATGCCGCACCCCCCGTACCGCAAGAAGCCGGACAGCAAGCAGACGATGAAGGCGATATGCAGCACACACGGGAGAAGTTCCGGCTTATGCTGCGGGACGGTAAGTTTGAAGACCGTATGGTAGAGGTTTCCGTGCAGCAGTCCGGTATGCCGGCCTTCGAAATCTTTGCAGGCGGTTCCAGTATGGAAGACCTTGAATCCGCCATGTCGAACATCAGCAGTATGCTGATGGGGGCGGGTAAAAACCGGCATAAGACAATGAATGTCAAAGATGCACGCGCCGTCATTTTAAACGATCAGCTTGATAAACTCGTAGATCATGATAAGATCACGGAAGAAGCAAAAGAACGTGTCGAACAAATGGGGATCATCTTCATTGATGAAATTGACAAGGTGGCTGCAAAAAGCGAACGCTCCAGCGGTATTGATGTTTCGCGCGAAGGGGTACAGCGTGATATTCTGCCCATTGTAGAGGGTTCTAAGGTCAATACTAAATTCGGTGTAGTTGATACCTGCCATATTTTGTTTATTGCGGCGGGAGCATTCAGTATTTCAAAGCCGAGCGATCTCATCCCGGAGTTTCAAGGACGCTTTCCCCTCCGTGTAGAATTGGAATCGCTTCATGCGGAAGACTTTAAGCGGATATTACTTGAACCGAAAAATGCTCTGACAAAACAGTACAAAGAGCTGCTCGCAACGGAAGGGGTTACGATTGTCTTTAAAGACGATGCAATAGACCGGATGAGCAGCCTTGCGGCGGAAGTAAATTCCGGAATGGAAAATATCGGCGCACGGCGGCTGCACACAATCATGGAAATGCTGCTCGAAGATATTTCATTCAATGCCTGCGGTATGGCGGGCAAAACGATAGAAATAGACCGTGCATATGTGGATGAGCGGTTAAAAGATATCGTACAAAATCATGATTTATCGCGCTATATCCTATAGACTGTTTCTAAAAGCGGAAGTTTTTGGAAGTTCCCTTTAGACCGTTCTCAAGCAAATTTTTTTATTGCCGATAAATGAGTATACGAATGATGTAAGGAGTTGAGATGCACATAAATAGCTTTCAAAAAACGGTCGATTTGATGCACCGTGCGCTTGATGTTAATGCACTGCGGTACACCGTTTCGGCACATAATCTTGCAAATGCTGAAGTGCCGGAATTTAAACGGACAACGGTTAATTTTGAAACAGAGTTAAAACGCGCACTCGATTCCGAAAAACGGGCGGCGGGGCAATTTCAATTAGCGGCTACACACCCGAAGCATATACAGTCGGACGGAGTGATTGACTACCGTTCGGTTTCCCCCCGCCGTGTATTGGACTATCTGACAACAGCAAAGGCGAATGGAAACAACGTGGATGCTGAAGAAGAAGCAATGAATATCCTAAAAATTCAGATGCAATATCAGCTGTTAAGCCAGATGACCGGTTTCCAGTACAGCCAAGTACAATCGGTACTAAAATAAGGAGCGATAAATGGGTATTTTCAGCAGTATTAATATAGCAGCAACCGGTATGAGCGCCGAACGCTTACGCACGGATGTCATTTCCGATAACATTGCTAATGCTTCTACCACCAGTACGCAGGAAGGCGGATACTTCCGCCGCAGCCGCGTCGTGCTTGCTCAGCGGAATGACGGTATTGATTGGCGCATTCCCTTTGTACCCTCTAATATGGATAGAGGGGTAGGAAGCGGTGTACGGGTAACCGGCATTGAAAAAGACAATGCGGAACCCCGGCTGGTATATGACCCTGACCATCCCCATGCCATTTTATCCGGCCCTAAAGCAGGATATGTAGAATATCCCAACATAAATATCGTTACAGAAATGGTTGACCTTATCTCCGCCTCCCGCGCGTATGAAGCAAACGCAGCGGTTATTCAGGGTTCAAAAGAAATGTTTCAGCGCGCCCTTGAAATCGGACGATAAACGGGCAGCCGGATTTTTAATAAGGAGCCTTTATGACCATTACCAATGCAGCTAATTTATATAAAATACCGGCAGTTATGAAAAATCCGGCAATAGAGCCGATTGTCATTGACAGCTTCCGGAGCCGTATGGTTTCAGACACCGATTTAGTTGATACGGCAGTAAATAAAAAAGCGATGAGCTTTGAGCAGACTCTGCTGAAAGCCTTTGATGAAATAAATGCAAAACAGCAGCGGACAGCGGAACTGGGACAGCAAATGATTGTTGACCCAGAATCCGTTGATGTACATGATATAACGATTGCTATGGCGGAAGCGGGAATGTCGCTGAAAATCGCGCAGACCTTAATTGACCGTGTAGTTAAAAGCTGGAATGATATTACGATAACTCGGTAATACCCGAAATTAATTGACCTGTTCTCGAACAGGTCAGCATCGTATTTCAAGGTAACCTGTTCCGAAACGGAAGTTTCCGAACAGGTTTAATAGAGAGAACTGTTATAATTATTGTAGCAGGTTCGTTCTGTAAGGGGAGGACACATGAACGAATGGTTCAAAAAAACATTAGCGCAAATTAAAACCCTTTGGGGCAAGTGGACACTAGTTCAAAAAGGGATATTGGCAGCAGTCATACTTGCAGCAGTTGTCATTATTATTCTACTTGCTTCTTGGTCGGCAAAACCCTCTCTCGTACCGCTCATCGATACTCCGGTAACTGATGAGGTACTGAGGGAGCGTATTATACTGCGCCTAAATGAAGAAAATGTAAAAACAACTATTTCTCAGGCAGGATTGATTTCCGTTAAAGACGAGCAGACCGCACGGCGTATGCGGGCTATTTTGCTGCGTGAAGACCTCATCCCCAAGAACACTGATCCTTGGGCAATTTTTGACGTTGAACGGTGGACACGCACCGATTTTGAACGCAATATTGACGTCCGTCGTGCCGTTATCGAAGAAGTACGCAGTCATGTGAAAGCACTGGATGATATTGACGATGCCAGTGTTGTCGTCAATCTGCCGGAAGATAAGCTCTTTAAAGCGGATCAAAATCCGGTAACTGCCAGCGTCATCCTGTATCCCAAACCGGGAAGCGATATAAGCACAAACCGGAAAAAAATTGAAGGCATTCAAAAGCTCTTAAAATACGCTGTTGAAGGTTTAACGGATGAAAATATTACCATTGCCGACAATGAAGGCCGTATTCTGAACGACTTTGCGGGTATGAAGGATTTTGACCGTCTATCAATTATTGAAAAACAGCAAAAAATTATCTCCAAACTCGAAACGCAATATGAAATTAAAATCCTTAATATTTTGCAAAAAACCTATGGTACGGACCGTGTCCGGGATTTGAGCATCAAAATTGATATGGATATGTCTGAAAAGACCTCTGAAACCATCGAATACCTCCCCTTCCAGCTGAAACCTGACAATCCGGATACTCCTTACGATGAATCGGAAGTACGCCCCTCGGTAACCCGTTCTTCGGAAACAGCAACCACTACCTACCAAGGTACGGGATTTAATCCGGAAGGACCGGCAGGCGTTGAAGGGCAAACCCCGCCTTCCTATAAGGACACAAGCAACTTAACGGGATTATCCACTCAATCTATAGTAAAAACCAATGAAGAAATCGGAAGTAGAAAAACAGCTGAAATTGTCAGTCCTGAAATAGGAAGACGCACCGTATCAGTCAACATCGACGGACGATGGATAAAGAAAAAAGACGAAAAAGGCAATCTAATTATTAAAGACGGCCGTATAGAACGGGAATACATTCCGATATCCGATGAAGAACTCCAAAAAGCACAGCAAGCTGTTCAAGATGCAATCGGCTACAGCGCTCAGCGAAGTGATTCGGTCAGTGTTCTTAATATTCAATTCGACCGCACGACGGAATTTGAAAAAGAAGATGAAGCGTATTTTAGAGCCATTCAGCGGCAGCGGATTATTCTTATCAGCTTGTCCGGCCTCGCACTGCTCCTGCTCATATTCATCATTTACCGTGTCGTCAGCCGCGAGTTGGAACGCAGAAAACGTCTCCGCGAAGAAGAGCTCTTGCGCCAGCATCAGCTTGAACGTGAAAAAGCGCTGTGGGAAGCGGAACAGGCAGGTATGGAAGTTTCAATGTCAGTAGAAGAAATGAAGCGACGCGAGTTATTGGAAAACGTTATAAACACTGCGCGTGAGCATCCTGAAGATGTTGCATTGCTGCTGCGCACTTGGTTGATGGAGGAATAAGATGGCAGTATCACCGGCAAAAGAAAAAGCTGCCGCAGCAGGCGGCAAAAAGCAAAAAGATGTAAAATCTCTCAACGGACGGCAAAAAGCTGCAATATTCCTCGTATCGGTCGGAGAGGAAATTTCGGCCAAGATCATGGAGCAGCTGCGTGAAGATGAAATTGAAAAACTAGTCTTTGAAATTGCCCGAACCGAAACGGTTGAATCGGAGTTAAAAGAAGCGGTTTTACAGGAATTTCAGGACTTAATGACTGCCCAAAACTTTATTACCACCGGCGGTATTGATTATGCCCGCGGGCTTTTGGAAAAGTCCTTAGGCAGTCAAAAAGCTATTGAGGTTATCAACCGGCTTACCAGCTCCTTGCAGGTACGTCCCTTTGACTTTATCCGCAGAACAGACCCGGCACACTTGTTAAACTTCATTCAGCAGGAACACCCGCAGACTATTGCGCTGATTCTCGCCTATTTGGAACCGCAAAAAGCTTCGGTTATTCTGCAAAACCTGCCGGATGAAATTCAAAGCGATGTTGCCCGCCGTATTGCAACAATGGATAGAACCTCGCCCGATGTTCTGCGCGAAGTGGAGCGGGTGCTGGAAAAGAAGCTGTCCACCCTTTCGAGCGAAGACTATACGGCAGCAGGCGGTGTTGAAAGTATTGTTGAAATTCTGAACCTGGTTGACCGGTCTTCCGAAAAATCGATTATCGAATCGCTGGAAGACCAGGATCCCGACTTGGCGGAAGAAATCAAGAAACGGATGTTCGTATTCGAAGACATCGTTATGCTTGACGACCGCTCCATCCAGAAAGTTCTGCGTGAGGTTAACAGTGAGGAGCTTGCGAAAGCACTCAAAATTGTCGATACTGAGGTTCAGGATAAAATATTTAGAAATATGTCCAAACGTGCGGCAAGTATGTTGAAAGAAGAAATGGAATATATGGGACCGACCCGCTTAAAGGATGTCGAAGAAGCCCAGCAGAAGATTGTTTCGATTATCCGGCACCTCGAAGACAACGGCGATATTGTTATTGCCCGCTCGGATGAAGACGAAATGATTGTCTAAACAACACGTGAAAGGTAATTGCGGCAAAACGATGGGACAGTACCGGTAAAAGGAGATTCTGAAAGTGGCTAAAAATATTTTTCGTAATTTTGAAGTAAAAAACGTCAGTGACGAACTTGTACTGACCTTAACCAAAACATTTGAACCGGAAACACCGGTGGAAGAAGAAGACCTTGAACCGGTTCAAGACGGCCCCACGCTTGAAGATCTCAAAAATGAAATGGAGGATTTCAAGCGGCAGTGGGAAGCGGAAAAAGAGCAGATGATCTTAGATGCTCAAGAAGAAGCCGCAGCAATTATCGAAAATGCTAAAAAAACCGCTTTTGAAGAAGTCAAACGTCAGATGGATGCTTCGCAGGTAGATGCTCAGAAAATCCGTATGCAGGCACAGGAACTGGTTCAGGAAGCTGAAAAAAAATCAGCGGAAATTATCGGAAATGCCGAACAGACAGAGGCGGCAACGCAAAAACGCGCCTTCACAGAAGGCTTTGATGCAGGCCGTGAAGCGGGCTTCATGGAAGGGAAAACCGAAGTCAAGCGTCTGATTGAACGGCTCCATACGATGATTGAACGCACGATGGATAAACGCGAAGAGATTTTAGCCGAAACGGAACAGCAGATCGTTGATCTCGTGCTGCTTATGACCCGTAAGGTGGTAAAAGTTATTTCTGAAAATCAGCGGAATGTCGTTTCTTCAAATATCATTCATGCATTGCGTAAGGTAAAAGGCCGCGCCAATGTTATTTTGCGGGTTAATCTGGCAGATGTCGGTTTAACTTCAGAGCATACAAAGGACTTTCTTGCTGCCGCCGAGAATATCAAAAACATCACGGTAGTAGAAGACTTGTCTGTTGATGCGGGGGGCTGTATCATCGAAACCGACTTCGGTTCGGTCGATGCGCGTATCGCATCCCAGCTGCATGAACTTGAGCAGCGTATTCTGGAAATTTCTCCCATCAAAACACGCGCTGCCTCAACCGATGGTGCAAACCGTAATTAGCCTATGACTGCGCTTTTTAACAAATACCTTGCAGCAGTTACCGAAACGGAACCGATTAAACACACCGGTGTTGTCATCCGTGTGCAAGGCTTATTAATTGAAAGTATCGGCCCGCAAGCCTCCGTCGGTGAAATGTGCCGAATAAACATCAAAGACAGTGCACAAAGCTTAACAGCTGAAGTTATCGGCTTACACGGAAAAACCGTACAGCTGATGACATACCAAGATACACAGGGTATAGAAATCGGCTGCGAGGTTATTGCAAGCGGAACCATGTTGTCGGTGCCGGTCGGCTCTGTTCTGCTTGGGCGGGTGCTTGATTCGCTTGGTAAAGCGGCTGACAATAAACCGGAGCCCTACTCTCCCCTCCGCTACCCTATCATTGCTTCACCGCCCGACCCGCTGGAGCGCCGGCCGATTAAAGAGCGCATCGTAACCGGTATCCGCGCCATTGATTCTCTTTTAGCAGTGGGCAGAGGACAGCGCATCGGTATTTTTGCCGGTTCGGGAATCGGTAAATCAACTCTGATGGGTATGATCGCGCGCAATACCAATGCCGATGTCAATGTGATTGCGCTGATCGGAGAGCGCGGACGCGAAGTAGCCGACTTTTTAGAACACGATCTTGGGCCGGAAGGCTTGAAACACTCAGTTGTCGTAACCGCAACCTCTGATACCAGCCCCCTTGCCCGTATCCGCGGTGCCTATACCGCCACAGCCATTGCTGAATATTTCCGCGACCAAGGGAAAGATGTCATGCTGCTGTTCGATTCGGTTACCCGGTTTGCCAAAGCACAGCGTGAAATCAGCCTTGCCATCGGAGAACCTCCAGCAACGCGGGGATACACACCGAGTGTTTTTGAAGTGCTTCCGAAATTGCTTGAACGGAGCGGGACTTCTGCCAAAGGATCCATTACCGGATTCTATACGGTGCTGGTGGACGGTGATGATGTCGATGAACCGATTTCTGATGCCGTCCGCGGTATTCTCGACGGTCACATTATCCTCAGCAGGCGCCTTGCACAGCGGGGACACTACCCTGCCATTGATGTACTCGGCAGTATCTCCCGTTTGGCAAACCGTGTTGCAGGAGAATACAGTAAAAAAGCGGCTCAATATATGCGGCGGATGATGGCTGTCTATGCCGAAGCCGAAGATATGATTCAAGTTGGAGCCTATCAAAAGGGTACCAATCCTGCGATTGATGAAGCGATTGAACATCACGAAAAAATCGAAGCCTTTTTACAGCAGGAAGTCAATGATCCTGCCCCGATTGAACGGACGCTTGAACAATTAAGCGCTATTACACATATTGATATACCCAACGAGGAAAGCTTTCAATCAGGTGCGGGCGCCGCACGGAAATACCTGATGCCGTCGGAAGCTGCCGGACTGTATACTACAGAGCCGGCAAAACCTGCGGTAACCGATAGCAGCGTATGAAAAAATTTCACTTCCGGCTGCAAAAATTACTTGACTTACGGACATTCCGAGAAAAAGAAGCGGAAACGGCATTGGGCCGGGCGATTGCAGCCCGCGATGCCATTGCCTTGCAGCTTATGGAAATTGCACAGCAGGAGCTGAATACCCGCCGCTCCCTTGAAAGTTGCGCACGGACAGCCCATGAATTTGCCCTTCATGCCCACTATTTGGAGCGGCTCCATCATGACCGTGAGCGCCAACAGCACGCCCTTGCCGAAGCCGAACTGGTTATAGAAAAAATGAGAGCACTCTATATTCAAGCGCATCAAAGCCGGCTTATTGTAACAAAACTGCGGGAAAAAAAGGCGGAGCACTGGAGGGCAGAAAGTTATAAACAGCAAGATGCCGTGCTTGATGATATGGTCAATGCTCAGCAATTCCGGAAAAACAATCCTCAGACAGCCTATTAAATCCTTGTCAATGCACCGATCCGCTGGGCACTGCCCTAATCGATTGGAAAATTATGAAGCAGCTGTTTCATACTGCTTACCTCTCCACACAGCGGCTTCTTGTAAAAGCTTTGCAATAGTTTTTGTTTTCTCGTTTCCATACGTACTGCGGTCATTTGAAAAACGCTGTGCAAGTTCAATCTTGCACCGTTCATACTCTTTCGCGGCATATTCGTCTGCATTCAAATAATCGCGGAAATTCACATAATTAACCCATTCGGCGGAATGCATCCTGACAGCATGAATATGATGTGTCCGCGTATCTTTTATAAAATCCCCCATAACATATAATAATTGCTCCGGCCGCTCATCAAATCGGAAAATAATATTCTGCCGCTCCAAGTCGGTATTTTTTCTTAAAATAGCCTCATAATCGCTTACCCCTACAGCAATATCGATGATCGGTTTTGCTTTTATACTCTGAATAGCGGTACTTCCGATATGTTGAATATCATCAGCATCCTTTCCCAGTATGTCATACAGTGTGTTAATTGTCCTGTGCGCGATCCGTTTCCATTCAGGATTATGGTTTTCCAGATACACAATCCCTCTTTTCATCCCTATACTCATATACACTCCCGTTGGTCAAGCACTGGATATCAGTACGCAAATGATTTACCGCCATACACGGATTACACGAAGCAGCTCTCGATCAATGATAAGAGCTGCTCTATCGAACTACGCCTCTTTACTCAGCATATAATACAAACTCTTTACCAGGGATCCGGTGGCTTTTGCCTTTAAGTAGCCGTAGTCTTCCGAAATATAAGCGGTTCCGGCAATGTCAATATGAATCCAGGGAATGTCCTCTTTTGCAAGGAATGAGCCGACAAAAAGCCCGGCCGTCATCATACCGCCGAATTTTCCGCCGGTGTTTTTTAAATCGGCTACTTTCGATTCATTCATTTTTTTGTAGTATTCGATGTTCGGCATCTTCCAGACCAATTCGCCGGCTCTGTTGTTTGCTGTTTCCAGCTCGGCAAAAAATTCGTCGTTGTTGGTAACCGCTCCGCTTACCTGCTCACCCAATGCTGCAACACAGGCACCGGTTAAGGTAGCAAGGTCAATTAGCTTTGTCGCACCGAGATTATTGGTTGCATAGTAGACGGCATCGGCGAGTGTCAGCCGCCCTTCGGCATCGGTGTTGATAATTTCGATGGTCTTTCCGCTCATCGAGCCGATAATATCGCCGTTGCGGTACCCGTCGCCCGAAATCATGTTTTCGCAGGAAGCAACCACTGCAACCGCATTGACTTTTGCCTTAAGGGCTGCCAGTGCATGCATAGTGCCGATGACCGTACCGGAACCGCCCATGTCAGTGAACATTTCTACCATGCTTGTTGCAGGCTTGACCGCATAACCGCCGCTGTCGTAGGTAAGCCCCTTGCCTACCAGCGCGATTTTTTCATCGGATTCAGGATTATTGTAATACTCCATAACGATGAGCTTGGGTTCTTTGGCGCTTGCGCGGGCAACACTGAGGAATGCTTCCATTTTAAGGTCTTCAATGTCTTTTTTGCCGTAGACAGTAACCTTTACGCCCTGTGCCTCCAGCTTTTCTTTTGCAATCTGCGCCAAGGTTTCAGGATAAATGACATTTGCCGGCTGATTAACCAAATCGCGGGCTAAGAAAATCGCTTCCATAAGTTTAACGGCTTCATTAATACCTTTTTCCGCCCGCGCTTCCTTGCCTTTATCCGGATTATAGTTGACGGTGATTTCCGGTACGTCTTTGCGGTCGCTTTTAAATTTATCGTATTTATAGGTTGCGTGAAGCATCCCTTCGGCAATGGCAGAAGCTATCCGGTAATTACACAGATTGTTGAGCTTTGGGATATTCAGTTCAACTTCTGCAACCTTGTTTTTTAACAGTTCGTCTGCTGCCTTAAAAAAGGTCTTGCGCAGTACCTCGAAATCAATTTTATCTTCTTTACCAAGGCCGATAAAAAGACGAGCAGTAAGATCGGGATCGAGACTGTAATATACTTCTTCCGCTTTACCTGAAAATAATTCTTTTTCTTTTAAATAGGTAAGATATTCGCCTTCGATTTTGTCTTCATACACGAGCTGAGCAACGAGACCGCCGTGTTTTGCAATGTTAAATTTCATAATGCCTCCGAAATCCATTCTTCTAAAACTAGTTTTATGGACATTTTTCACTGTGATACACACTATACTGACTTTAAAAGCCGGCTACAAGATGTATGCGCATGGTAATTGCTTAAAATATGATACATAAGTGACAAGTTCCATTTTTTCGGCAGCCGGTATTTGAATGCACTATCGAACGGCTATACTCCGCTGCTTGGTAGCCTAACACAACAAAAAATGTGATATAATGAATTATAAAAAATGCAATTTTTTTAAGGGTACCTCATATGAATACACAAAAAAAAGCAGCTCAAAAGCTATGGGCTGAAAACAAATATCTGGTTTTAAGTAAGTCTCAAAAAATATATACAGAAATACGGGAATATTTAAAAACGGATACTGTAAATCAGGAATATCTTAAACTGTTAATTGATAAAGCCCTTAAACTTGATGAAGATAAAAGCGAAATGATAAATGCATTACAGCATATCTGGGGCTATTTTAAAAACAGTGCCGACGAAGATGAAAAAACACAGTTTTTACATCTGATGTCCCGCTATAAGGAAAATAAAATAGATAAAAACGAGGTATTAGGTTATCTTTCAGCATTGCTAAAAAAATATCCTAACAAGTATTTGGAAAATTCTACTATCTTTAATACAGCGGAGGTATGTAATGCGGTTATGGCATGAAGACCTTATAGCAAAACTTCCGGCGCAGCAGCCTCTCGGACAGCACAGAGAGTGCTGTGCATTGCGCGGAAACGGGTGGGGCAAAAAACACTCTGTAGTGGATTATGTATTTTTATATTCGCCGTATAAACTCTTTCAGTACCATGAACTTGTTATGAACGAAATGCATAAAAGAGGGTATAAGGTTTCTGAAGAATGGTTGGACAAAAATTATCGCGGCAAAAAATGTATTCCGTATGAGGATTTAAAAAAAATAAAAAAAACATATCCTATTTACAAAGAACACAATCAGGAATATATGGAAGAATGTATTAATAATTTACTGGGAAAAAATATTACAGTGTAAAATATTTTTTGATTTAGTTATATTGCAATATCTACCACTATCTCCTCATATAATATCCTATTTATTTGTGCGGAGGGTTTAATACCCCGACGCTCTGCGTCGTAACAAAGGGTATTAAAGCCGACTGCAACCACCTTATGAGAACAACATACCCCGATGCTCTGCGTCGGGGTTGTTGATTTAGACTACTTTTACTATGATAACAGGACATTCCTAGGATTCCAAAAAATATGCCCTGCTTGCGGATTTTTACAGCATGAACTTTTTGAAAATTTTTTCTCCGATTTTGCATCGATCGCCGAGAAAATATATTCTTTATTATTTAAAAAAGATTCATTATCCGCTATTTAAAAACCAATGATACTTTTGCAATATTTTGTACTATGTGAAAGAAAATGCTATGCTGTCGGTTTATACGCACTTGAATTAATTGATGAGCTTATCATTGACTGTAAAATGACCGATGTTGGGGTGTAAATGCATTATTTCAAACAAGAGATGAAATGATCTTCCAATAAATTAAATTTGTTTCTGCCGTAGCCAAGACAGTTTTACTCGCTTCAAAAAAAGGCTCACGCATAAGAACAATATCCAGAACCACATCCGTATCTATAAATACTCATCTGATAAGACTTCAGTTAAAAGTTCATTATAGGCTTTCCATTATCAGTGAACATACCTGACAATGATTCAAGCCAAGAGAGCATTTAAGCTATTACCGGTGAAAAAGGCTTTTTTGCACCTGAAATATTTTCTAGATAATCACTGACAAGTTTGGAAATACTGCGGTTTTCTTTTTTTGCGTATCGTTTTACACTTTCCACTATATCCTTATCTATAGTCAGTGTCAATTTTGTAAGCAGTAAACCTCCTACACGTATAGTATATACCAAAAAGCACATATCCGTAAATATATTGCCATCTTATTAATTTTTTCTGTATATGCGGTATCATAAAATTTATTTTAATAATAGGGCATCTCTAAAAACTCGGTTAGATTTTTAGAGATGCCCGACGAGTTTTTATCAAGTTATTGTTATACCAAGACTTGATAAAAACATCGCAACTTACATTTAAGGACAACCTCTAAAAACTTAAGTTTTCAGAGGTTCCCAATAATTTAGTGCAAGCCTTGAAAATACCTAAAAGGTATGTTACTATAAGATATACATAGAAATGAATAGGTGTCTTATGGATAAAATAATTTTAGGAATTTTACTGTTACGCAGGATGACCGCATACGAGATTCGAAATGTTATCAAAAATAATTTTAAATCTATGTGCAGTGACAGTCTTGGAAGCATTCAGGCAGCTCTTAAAAAACTGCTTGAGCTGAATATGGTTGGTTTTGAAGAACTGGTCGAAAAAGGAGTAAATAAAAAAAGATACTCAATAACCGATATCGGGCAAAAGGCATTAATAGATTGGATAAAGGTGCCGCTTAATACTTCAAAAACAAAGAATATGGACTTTGCAAAACTTCTTTTTATGGGCTATGTTCCGGAAGAAAGCCGGAAATATTTACTTGATCAAATCATTCTCTCATTAGAAAAAGAATATGCGGCACTAAAATCCATAAAAGGCTCAATAACTATTGAAGATGAAAGAACGGCATTAAAGAATTATTTACTTACCGATAAAGAGTATCAAAAAAGAATTAAAGCATTGCATAAAAAAAATATATCCGAAAGCATCGAAGATATCAGTACATTCACAATGGCAGCCTTAGACTATGGAATCGATGTTGCCGCTTTTAATATCGAATGGTTTAAAAAATTAAAAACAAGAATATAAATAGCAAACTGTCATTAAAGGAAACTGATATGGAAAAAATAAGACAAGCACAAGAGTCTGATAGGAAAAAAATTGTCGATTGCATTCTTGACGCATTTCAAAAAGATTTTGCCGAATTTATAAATAAAGTTGGAAAGGATAAAATAGAAAATTTTCTTGAAGAATGCATAAGAATAAATTGTTTTTATTTAATAGAAGTTGAGCAAGAAATTATCGGAGTGTTGGCACTTTCAAATATTAAAGGAAGAGCGGTACATGGAGCAAAAAAAGCAGCTCAAAAATATTTCGGATTCTTTTTCGGCCTGATTTTATACATGGCAAATTTCAAAGATTTTGAAATTAATTATTGTACATCGGAAAATACAGGTTTTATAGAATTTGTAGCCGTCAAAAAAAAATTTCAAGGCCGAGGTATTGCTTCTTTCTTGATGAAAAAAGTAATATCCGAAACAAGTTATACAAGCTATTTTTTGGATGTGGTAGATACAAATAGTGCAGCAATTAATTGCTATACTAAATTAGGTTTTATCGAAACAAAACGGGAAAAAGTTATGTTCGCTCAGCAAAAAGGATTTAAAGAAAAAATATTTATGGAGTATAAAAAGAATTTATTTTAATCGGTACAAATAGTACCGATTAAAATAACGGCGACTTTCGGTATTGTCTATCCGCTTACGGAAACATCACTCATATTATGCCATTGATAAAAACGGCGAAAAATATGACCGAAAAACAGTCGGCGAAGTTACACAGAGCGGCGAAAATTACAAAAAACCTCATCACACTATTATTGGGGTGAGGCCGCCGGCATATATAATCAAGGAATAATACTGAACACCCTCGAAGGAATCAACAACCCCGATGCTCTGCGTCGGGGTTGTTGATTTTCAATAAATGAGCAAGGGGGCTATTTTTTCTTTTTAGGTTTTGCAGCAGGCAATTCATCAAACATAGTTTTGAATAAGCCTGTTAAAAAATCTTTGCTGTCTACATTATCAACTAAGAGCATTTCTTTTGATCCCTCATACGGCAACTCATAGGCTGCATCAGGCATAGAGGCTATTGCCGATTTTACAGGTTTAACAAGCAGCCTGTCATCATAAATACCGCCGACAATTTTGTCTTTGTAGTATAAAATATATTCTCCCATCATTGCTCTATAGCGTATGTCTTCCAACTCGGACAATTGATCCAAAATGAAGTTTAAATATTCTTTAGTTGATGCCATTTGTACCTCAAAATTTCTGATCTTATTTATAGTAAGCTATTATACTGCATTATCTTATTTTCTACTGTATTTGTACATTTAAAATAGAGAGCTTATTCCGTTTCCAGCAGTTATCGTTTTATCAGTAAGAGCATATCCCATTCATCTTTGCCGTTTTCAATAAACCCAAGCGATTTCCAAAAGCGTATGGAATTTTCTTTACTGCTATTCAGCTCATAATACTTTGCTCCGCCGCTTTTAGTGTATTGTTCTAAGGCTTTAAAACAAAGATGCCCTGTTTCATTTCCTCTATATTCAGGAAAAATCCAATAATCCAAAATAAAGCATTTTCCATCTTCACTCTGATACGTGCAGTAAGATGCGGCTCCTATCTGTTTTTCATCTCGAATAAAGTAAACCATGTGCTGTTTATCGGTATCGCGTATCATATGAGCTTCTAGAACGCCTCTGTACTCATTACTGGTAAAATATTCAATGTCTTCTTTATCTGTAATTATGCCGTCATCAATCAAATAGCTAATATGCCGGCTCCAGAAATCTTGTATTTCATCTATGGGAATTTCTTGAATACTAATCATATAGACCTCTATAATTTTTGATTTACCTGAATCAGCTTATCATATCACATTTTATCATAGGAATAATATACCGGTTATTATTTAAAATGACTTGATAGAATAGACGGTTATTTTTGAACATGAAGAATTTACAAAGCTAATAGAAAAATATTCTGCCGTTAGGCAATAAAGCTCTTATTACACTAAAAACTATTTTGAAAAAAATCAAAATAGCTATTGACTTTTCACCCTGCACATATTATAATCTATTTAGATAAAAATCGAAATAGATTAAGAGGTATAACAAGGATGAGTTTTGAAAGTACATTCAAAGCATTGGCAGACCCTGTAAGAAGAGACATTTTGGTTTCTTTAAAAGAAAAATCGCTTACGGCAGGGGAAATTGCCGATAAATATGACTTATCAAATTCCACCATCTCATATCATCTATCCTTGTTAAAAAAAGCAGATTTAATAAGTGAAAGAAAATATAAAAATTTTATTTACTACGACATCAATATATCGATTTTTGAAGAAGCAATTATGTGGCTGTCACAATTTAAAGGAGATAAAAATAATGCCTAAAAAAATATTATACATGATTATTATATTACTCAGTTTTTCTCCAAGTATTTATTATATAATAAATATTGGAAATGAAAATATAAAAAATTATGATTTATATATACTGCCTATATTAGTAATTATTTTCAGCATTGTAATGGAAGTTGCAGTAAATACATTATCGAATAATAATAAACTGCCTAAAAAGCTCTATCTTCCAATTGTTTTAAGCACTCCTCTCTTATTTGCAATCGCTCAAAGCGGCAACTATATATTTAAAGATTCAAACAGTTCCGGCATTGAAAAATATATTCATATCTTAGCCTCAATGATTATCATCATAATCGGAAACTATTTGCCTAAAACAAAACCAAGCAGATTTGTCGGTTTAAAATTTTTTTGGTTATTGGATAAACCCGTGTTATGGTATAAAACTCATCGCCTTGCCGGATTTTTATGGATAATCACAGGAATTCTTTTGCTGAGTTTTGGAGTATCTGCAAGATGGGAATATCTAATAATGTACTTTTCTCTATTGTATGTTATTCCATTACTATATTCACTATTACTTTTAAACAAAGAAAGGAGATTGTATGAGTAATTTATCCGACAAAAAGCATTTGATTATCGGAAGTTTATTATGTTTAGCTACAACGGCTCTTTTTATAGCCTTTGGAAGCAAACTCCCGGAAACGGTTCCCGTACACTGGGATTCAGCAGGAAATGCAAACGGCACCATCGAAAAGGCATATCTGACATTCGGAGCACCGTTTGCGTATTTTCTTATAAACCTTATCGGATTTATAAAATTTCAAAATCAAAAGGGAAACGCGTGGAAGTACTATATCATACCGGTATCTGCTATTATAATCAGCTTCCTAGTTATTTTCTTAGCAATTTTATAATTGGGCATCCCTAAAAACTCGGTTAGATTTTAGAGATGCCCTAAACACTACAATCTCAGCTTAGGGGTCTTACTGAGGTTGTAAAAAGAGTAACTATGTTAGAAATTAAGAATTTAACAAAAACCTATCATAAAAACCGCATTGCAGTAAATAATATAAACTTAAAAGTTTCTCAAGGCGATATTTATGGTTTTATAGGGACAAACGGCTCCGGGAAAACATCAACAATTAAATCCAATGGAATTTCCATAAAAGATAACTCTGTAGAATTTAAAAAAATATCCCATATATACCCGATAATCCCGATATAAAAGCAAAAGATGTCATCAACCGAATGCTGGATCAAATTGATTTTCAGGGTATGACAGCGGAACAATTAGCCGGAGCAAATGGTTTGCTCAAGCAGCTGACAAGCGGTTTCTATTCGAGAGCTTTGGAAGCCGAAATAAACGAACATTAAACGACGCCAATGAGACAATCAAAGTGCAAGTTCATCGGGATAGAAACAGTCTTTGAAAAAAGTTACTCGAAATAAATAAAGTTTTCCTGATGACGATTCGATATACAAAGTAATGTATCTGGCAATAAAAACGTCAGTGTCTAATGGACGAGGTCTATTAGACACTAGGTTCTGGCGGTAAACTAATTTGCGATACTTCTTGACGATCGTCTTCCTTTCTTTAAGTAAACCAGGCCATTTACACAAAATTGATGACAAGGTCATGGTATCTTTTACAAAATTTAATTAGCAGACTCAATTCAGCAAACTCTCCTCTCTCAATTTTTGCATGGACTTTAAAATTTTCATAAAACTTTTTCCTATCTCAGTTAGAGAGTATTCTACACACGGCAGGATTTCTTTATAGTCATACCTCAAAAGAAAACCGTCGGCTTCAAGTTTGCGTAATAGCTTAGTCAATGAAGACTCGTTAATTTCGCCAATACTGCGGCACAGTTTACCGAATATGTAAGTAGAAGTACTACATATATTGCTTACATAAACGCTCACCTTCAATCATTTACGCCATTTTTTATTTCTTTCAATGCGTTTTTTGTCACGCGGATAGCTCCTGCACTGTGAATACGGACAACAGGGTGCACATCATTTTCCGCAAACCATTGTAATTTTTCCAAGTAGGGTTTTACAAAGTGTGGTTTTCTTTTTCCCATCACCCGAAACATTTCAGGTGCTTCTATCCGCACTCGCTCTCCGGTATCGTGCATCATTTCATAAAACAAATCCAGTTTTTCACAAAACAGTTCCGGAGCATTGGTTGCAATATTTTCACAAGCCCAAACAAACGCAAGTCTGACATCTTCTACAGTATCTTTTCTCATTTTCATTATGTTATCCATATAGGGACGAACTATGTTCTTATCGGATCTGCCTATTCTTCCTAAGGCATTAACTGCCCGCTCCCGTAATTTCGGATGCTCATCATCTAAATAATGGGCAATTTTTTCAATGTATACTTCTATTTGCATAGGATACTGTAACCCCATTTCCCCAAGAAGCCATAAAATCTTTGCTTTTACTGCTACCGAATACTTTTCATGCAGTTTATTTGCAACATAATCAATACGTGCTTCCCAATTTTTCTTATTTTTTGTTATCTCTCTTAATTCCTTTAGGACTTCTTTATCATTTATGGTATTTGTCATTTTTTACCGTTCCTTATAAATACAAGTTTTAGAAATAAATTCCAACGCTTTTTCTTCGCCCTCTTCTATTGCGAGCTCCACACTTTTAACTGCCCTATCTAATAATTCTTTTGATTTTTCTCTTAGCCTTTTACTTTCTTCAACAAGTTCACTGATTTGCTGTTGTTTATCCATATCAAGAATAGGAATTTTAACTTGTTCAATCTCCGATTTTTTCCAGTGATTAATAATGGAGCCTCCTGCGTCCCGCTCCGCCTGCATTTTTACAATGAATGAATTTAATACAAGCGTTAGATACTCCGGTATAATCTTTTTACTCTTTGTAATGATATGTAAAATAGCGGACGAAGTAATACAGTCTTCATCTTTATCGGTTTTGTATGCAATGCCTACGGTACCGTCTTTTGAAAGCAAGACAGTATCTTTCTTGGGTTTTATAGTATTCTTGAACAATGTAGATGACAAATATATTTTAGGGCTTATTATTCCGAATTTCGTGAAGTCCTGCACTCGAACAAAAGGTATTCCGCTTTCTTCGTAATTATCACTGCCCGGTTCAATAGATTTTTCTATTACTGCCAACTGAGCCAAACTTTCAAACGTACTTTTCCTGATTTCTTTAAACAGACTGTCATATTTTTTATCATAATATTCACTGTCCAATCGCCCCGTTTTTCCAAAAGATTCGCTTAGATTTTTGACAGTATAATTAACCGGTTTTAACTCATCAAAAAGTCCAAGTTCTTCATACAATCTGAATTCCGCAAGCCGAATAAAATAAACTGCTCTTTCTTCATAGTATTCTACTGTCTGTCTGTCTGTCTGTCTGTCTGTCTGTCTGTCTGTCTGTCTGTCTGTCTGTCTGTATGTCTGTATGTCTGTATGTCTGTATGTCTAAGAAATTGTGTGCCGCCTGTTCGTCTTTGTCAATAGCTATTTCAACAGCTTTTGTAGAAATTTCCAGTAGCTCTTTTGCTTTTTTTGAGTATTCCATACTCTGTTTGATATAACCTGCTATTTCGTCTTGCACTTCTTTCTTTACCATCGGGATTGGCATGTTTTTTATAGTTGGTAAATCCGTATTTTGCCTGACACTCGCCTGAGCAATATTTCTATATAAATAATATTCTTTTGCAACATTTTGAATATATGCTCCTACAAAAAACGGATTAAATCTATCGGCATCTAATCTTGCCCGTATTGTAAATGAAGCAAACAAATAATTTTCTTGTTCTTTTGTTACGATGCCTACATCTCCGACTGTCCCCATTTGAGAAATGATAATATCATTTTCTTTAGTAAAAAACTTATCTTGTAAATTATCTGTATTTTCTATTTCATCTAATTCACCAACAATAAAACAGTTTTTTAAATTCATGCCTTTGATATAAGGTACACTATTATTATTTTTTACATACGGACTCGTTGGAACTGTTCCGTAATTTATTAAACTACAAATACTTTCTAATTTTTCAACGCCTATTTTATCTAATTTTTTCTCCATTACTTCATACTTAGGCTGATAATATTCACTGTCAAGCCTGCCTGTTTTAAGAAAGCTTTCTTTTAAACTTTTAATAGAAACTTTCTCATTTGACGGATTAAAGTTTTCAAGTCCAAGTTCACAAAGGAGCAAATTTTCCGCTTGGGAGTATTTTGTTTTTGAAATTTTATCAATACTATAACTATTTTCTACGATACGATTAAGCTTCATCCTGAAATCTTTTGAAAAACAAGGAATGTAGAGAGATTTTATAGCTTTCTTATCAATGGTCAATGGTATCGTCCCATTAACTTTTCTTTGTACTATTTTTTTCCCAATATCTGAATTCAAAAATAAGTATAGAGTTACTTCATCGATATTTGTTTTATTCATTCTCAATAAAAATAAATTCATTCCTAATGAAACTGGCATTTCAAGTCTTGGCATTAAAAAAGATACTCCTGGCGAACCTATTTTATTTATCAGTAGTTCTCCTCCAAATACTTTGCTTTTCGATAAAAACTCATAGGCTTCTCGAGAAATATACTTTACATTATCTGTAAAATTATTATTTTCTAAATCTGTGGTTCTGACCATATATGCATAATCTTTACTATCAAGTAGTTTAAAATTTTTCGCAATTTCTTCGTAACTACCGTTTGAATGAAAATCTGTTAATATTTGCATTTCTTTGTCTATATTGGAGTGTACCATTGCCTTTATTTTTTCATATGCACTCAAATAATTCTTAGAAAAAAATTCACTGTCCAGTCTATATTTTTCATTATCTATCAATACTTCACTCAATAATACCTCACTCACTTCCAGCCCGTTCAATAGCTTTTCGTACTTTTCGCTATCAAACGGGCTATTTAGAAAAAACTTAAACCTTCCTTTTTGGCAAATTCTATAAAGGCTTCCGCGATGCCGTCTTCCGTTACTCCGTCATGATTAAATAAATCGTGTTTTACGACTAAGTGTCCATGTGTATCAAGAAGCGGTGAGCCTTCTGCATCTTTTACAAATATTTTATCGCCTGAATTATCCTTGCTCGGCTCCTGCATAGTTGCAAAAAATATCGGATAATCTTCCTTTTTGGGGCATAGTTCATCGTCCCACTTTTGCACAAAGAGCACGCTGGTTTTTGTCCCGGTGTGCGGCTTAAAGACATTACCGTGAAGCCCGACAACTGCAAGTATTCTGCAATGCTCCGTTATAAAATCTCGAATGTATTTATCCGATGAATTATTAAATCTGCCTTGCGGAAGGACAATCGCCATTCTTCCGCCGGGCTTTAGAAAATTGAGATTCCGCTCAATGAATAGAATATCCCTGCCTACTTTGGATTGATACGAGCCTTTTGCATTTTTCCCCAGTTCATATTTATAAATAATTGTTTTTTCACTAATATCCCCCGCAAAGGGCGGATTAGCCATTAAAACATCAAAATGGAAAGCGTAGTTACTGTTCTTTTCTGCCCGTAGTTTTTTTATTTTTTTCCATCCTGCACCATACGTGTCAATCCATTCTTCGGTCTTTGTGATATCTTCCCACCGCTCATAATCTAATGTATTCAGATGGAGTACATTTGTCTGTCCGTCTCCTGCAATAAGATTAAGCGTTCTTGCAACTCTGACCGCTTTTTCGTCAAAATCTATTGCAAATACTTTTTCATTTACATAATCGGTACATTCAGCCGGTTTTTCTTCACTTGTAAACAAGTGACTTTGCTCTATTCCTTTTTCTTTTAATATTTCTTTCCATACATAAAAAATGGTATGAACGGGAAAGCCGCAACTTCCGCTTGCCGGATCAATCATTGTTTCCGTTTTCTTTGGATTGAGCATTTTTACACACATATCAATTACATAACGCGGAGTAAAATACTGCCCTTTTTCTCCTTTTGACGACTTACTCATCAAATATTCAAAAGCGTCATCGACAACATCAAGATTCGAATTAAAGAGTTTCACCTCTTGTAAAGAAGATACACAAACGGAAAGATGCGACGGAGTAAGCGTAATTTTTACGTCCTCGCTAAACACTCCGTCCCATTTTGCTTTTGCTTTATCAAAGAGATTTTGAATCTTTTCTTTTAGTTCGCTTTCCGTATCTCCGTAATTTCCAAATTCTAAATAGCGTGTAGGATTTCTGCCGCTTTCCATTTCATCATAGAGTTTTGTAAAAATGAGTTTAAATACTTCTTCAAAAACATCTACACCGGCATTTGCCAAAACCTCATCTTCCATTTCCAAAATGAGGTCTTTCAGGCTTTTCTTTTTGGTGATAAGCTGATCTTTTTGTATTAAGTCGTCTATTGTCCAACGTACGCTTAAAATATCCGACAGTTTTTCATTAAATGCCGGTATATTGGATATGGGTTCAAAAAGGTTCGGGTCTTTTCTGTGATAAAATGAAATTTGCCCGCCGTTTGTCCACACTCCAATCGGGGCACCTGTTGCATTGCAATAACTTTTTAGCTGCTCTTTGCCGTCTTTTAATTTCGGCTTTTTCAGTTCTATAATGATATACGGGATTGTTACTGCAATTTTATCATATACGATAATATCCGCCCGTTTCTTTTCCCTTCCGAAAGAAACTTCGGGTTCGATTTTCATTTTATCTTTCGGATAACCATAGGTGTTGATAAGTTTATAGATGTATAGCTGGCGGACATATTCCTCATCAGTCAGTTTAATCTCTTTATTTCTAATCTGACACGTAACATACGGGACATCTTCGCCTTTTTTGTTCGGCTTACGAATTATCATTTTTTCTACCGCTTCTATCTCGATATCTGAAAATTGTTCCAGCTTATAATTTGAATCTGCAAGCAATTTTGAAATTTTTGGACTCATTCTTCTTGTTCCTCCAAAAGGCTCTGAGAATTATATCATCATATTTTATATCAATCAAGAAAGTTTATTCGCTTGGCAGGCAAATTACTGGATATTTTTTTCACTATTTGAAATCAAAAACCCCGACGCAAAGCATCGGGGTATGTTGTTCTCATAAGGTGGTTGCAGTCGGCTTTAATACCCTTTGTTACGACGCAGAGCGTAGCCGAGGAACGGCGGGTATTAAACCCTCCGTACGAATAAAAAACACTAAACAATATAAAAACAAGTACGCTAAAAAATAATAGCACTTGTTTTATAATTGTGCAAGACTTATATTTAAAGAGATAATAAGGACACTTGTAAAAATCCATGCTGTACTTTTTACAGGTATCCGCCAAGTTCGAAATTCAATCACAAGGGGAAAACAATGCATTTTACGGGAACTATTTGGAGGCCGCCTTATGAGGCTTCATCGTCTTTATTACAGGTTACAGCCGGCTGCACACATCATAAGTGCAAGTTCTGCTCTCTTTATTCGGACTTACCCTTTACATTCCGCCTTTCGCCGGATTATGAAATAGAAGCGGATTTAAAGGAGTTGAGTATTTATTATCCACAGGGTAAACGGATCTTTTTGACCGGTGCAAATCCTTTTGCCCTATCGGTAGAAAAATTAAAAACTCTTGCAGAAAAGATTCATAGGTACCTACCCATGATTAAAACGATAGGTTGTTTTTCGCGGGTAACGGATATAAGCCCGAAAAGTTTGGAAGAGCTTAAAGAGCTTCATGCCTTGGGTTATGATGAAATTATTATCGGAACCGAAACCGGAGATGATAAAACGCTTTTATTTATGCGCAAGGGCTACAAAGCTCAAGATATAGTGTATGAATTGAATAAATTGGACGAAGCGGGAATGCGCTATCATATTTCATATTTGAACGGGCTTTCAGGAGAAGGAAACGGAAGGCGGGCTGCCCTTAATACAGCTGCAATTTATAATCGAATACATCCGGTAAGTGTAAGTATCGTTGCTCTTACCGTATTCCCCGAATCGGAACTGTATACCGAAATACAAAAAGGGCTTTTTATCGAAACTTCTGAAATAGAAAAATTAAAAGAGCAAAAAACCTTAATTGAAAATCTGAATATTAAAACGATGATTTATGCAAATACCGTTTCAAATACCGCTCCTATCTCCGGACAACTACCTGATGAAAAAGATAAAATGCTGAAACATTTACAGAATGCGATAGATACGATTGATGAAAATACGCTGCGCTACTACCGGAACGGAATAGTGCATTTATGAGCAGTCAACGTATCGGCAGCAAGCGGAATCGGTTTATGCGCAATAAATCAATCAACCGATGTTAATACAGCATCTTACATGCGGCGTGCAGTAATTTTTTAGTAGCTTCATCAGTAACGTTCGGATTTAATTTAGTTAAATCCGAAGTGCCGATAACAATTATCGTAAATGCATCTGCAAACAAAAGAAAATCGGAAAGAGTTTTTGAAGTTGCAAGTTTTTTCATCATAAATTTTCCGTTTTCTTTTGTTTGTTCATTCCGATTATCATGTAAGCCGTATTTTTTTTGCAGCTTATTATACTCGGCTTGAGACAGCAGCCGGTAAAGATTGAAGTGCGAAATAGTATCGAGCAAATATTGCTCCATAGCTTCAAAGGGTATGCCTTTCGGGTATTTTTCCGCCAGCAATAAAAATTGATTAAAAGCTTCCTCTTTTCTTTTTTTGATGAGCCAAATGATAAATTCATCCTTACTTTTGAAAAAATGATAAAACGTTCCGGTTCCGATGCCGATGGCAGCAGCAATGTCGGAAACTTTTAATTTTTTATATCCGTAGGTTTTGAGTAAAATATATCCTTGTTCATAAAATTTTTGTATTAACATTTCCCGTTCTTCTTTTGTAAAATTAGCCGGCATGTTTCCCCCATAAAAACTTTTTGCAGTATCCATTATAGCGATTATTTAAAAAAAAAACAATCAATGAATAGAAAATCATAAAAATTCATTGAATTATTATTTAAAATATGCTATATATGGCTTCAATGAATTCATGTTGAATAATATTCATTGGCTAAGATAATCGATTAAAAGGAGAAAGTTATGATTGAATTAAAACAGGTAACAAAGCGGTATAAAAAATTCCTTGCGCTTACGGATTTTTCTTATAGCTTTGAAAATGAAAATGCTTATGGAATACTTGGAATCAACGGGGCAGGTAAAAGCACCTTGATTAACTGTATTACAAAAAATATTTCATTTCAGGGAGATTTGAAATTTGTAGATTTGAGTATTTGGGAGATTGGATATGTTCCGCAAGAACTTGCGATATATCCTGAGCTTTCTGTTTTGGATAATTTGCTCTTTTTTGCCTCAACTTACAAAATGGATAAAAAATATGCTAAGGAGAGAAGTCTGGAATTAATCGAAAAAGCCGGTTTGAAAGAAAAAATTTCTACCATGGCAAAAGACTTATCCGGAGGTATGAAAAGAAAACTCAATCTGATAACAGCCTTAGTTCACAATCCTAAGCTGTTGATTTGCGATGAGGTTTGTGTCGGAATTGATCCGATTTCTAGAAATGAAATTTTAGAATATCTTAAAGAACTAAAAAATGAAGGTTTAAATATCATTTATACTTCACATTATTTAGACGAAATTGAATTTTTATGTAATAAAATAATATTTTTGGATAAAGGAAAATTAATTCTTGAAGGAGATACACAGGAGCTTATTGATAAAATGTCGGAGGAGAAGCACGAAAAATCCAATCTTTCCGACTTATTTATGCAAGTTTTAAGGGGCGGTGAATATGCTTAAAAAAGAGATAAAAGGGATAGTGAAAAATCCTGTTTATTACATTGTCATGATACTACCTTTTATCATTACATTTATTATGAGTGAAGGAACAAAAAATTATTTATTGCAGCGTCCCGAGTTTACTCACAAGATAAACGTTGCGAAAGAAATTGTTCTATATAGCGGACAGACTTTAGATGCAAAAATACAATTTGCCGTGAGTGAATTAAACTTTATGCTTTTAATGGCATCAATTTTGATTGGACTGAGTGTATTTGAGGAAAGAAGGCTTCATATTTGGGATAGGATTGTAGATAAGCGAAAATTTGTTTCGGTTAAATTTTTTGCTCACTATGTATTCTCGGTAGTGATGATTGTTTTCAATCTGATTTTATTTGCTGTAATTTTTGATATGCAAATACCTTTAAAGTCAATTTTAATTCTTTTCAGTATGCCGACAGTCAGTATGCTTTTCGGAATTTTGATAGGCTTAATTGTTCAAAATAGAGCAATGCTTTCCAATACGATTTTAATGATAGTTATGTTTATGGGATTTTTCGGAGGAGCTTTGAGTTTAACGTCCGTATTGTCAAATACAAAATGTATGAATGTTTTGATGTACATATCTCCATTGACATTAGCTAACAGGTTAATTTACAAAAATTTGATACATGTAAATATGGGAAGGGAGCTGTTTATTTGGATTGCTTTCATTCTCGGATTTGCAGGATTATGTATTGCTTTTATAGAAAGGAGAATGAAAAATGGTACAGTCATTTAATTTTACTTTCAAAGTTTTACGAAATACAAAAGGCTTCATCGTTTCAATGATAATTATGCCTATATTTATGATAGTGCTTGTAAGTATCACTTTGGCATATTCAAATGTCCCGACCGTTGCATATATCGGAGAAAAAGCTCCAAATGTAACAAACATAAAAATGATGAAGATAGAAGAAAGAGAAAAAGACTATTTTTTGGGAATATCACAAGGAACTTTGGTGATACGGACGAATAGTAACGGAGAAGTTGAAAAATACTATAGTAGTATAGAAAATAATCCGTTAATACCTTTAATAGAAAATGCGGATAAAAATGCTGAAGTCTTTACGGAAAGACCGAGCATAAACTATTCAATTGGAACGATGCTGTTTAAATTACTGACAGCGGCAGGTTTGTTAGCGACCGTTTTAATCCAAGAAAAAGGAAATGGAATACTATTAAGGGTAAAAAATTCCAAGACAAAATTAAGCACCTATATTCTGGGAAAAAGTTTTGCAATTATGTTTGTATATGAGATTGCAGCACTTGTAATTTTAACGTTTTACAAATTTGCAAACTATGATTTCGGAAAGTCTAACATAGTTGATTTGGGAATTATATTCACCGTTGCACTTTTTATTTCAACGGGAATATATATTTTTGTTGCAGGCTTGATTAAAAATGAAGGGCTTATATGGGGAATATCATCAGGAATTATTTTTCCGCTTGGAATTTGTTCAGGTATTTTATTTCCGATTGAATATATGCCGGAGTGGATGAAAGCCATCGCACATATATCACCGCTTTATTATTTACAAATATCAGTTATAAATGGGAAAATGGAGGTATTGCCGATTTGTTTTATGTTGTCGGCATCCTTTGTATTGGCAATACTTGGAATAAAACAATTAGCAAGGAAAGAATAAAATTACTTGAAAAGGGAAGATGATAGGATTTCTTTTTATTTTTATTTCTTACGCCTTAATTCGGACATAAAAAAAGGAAGTATCGGCTGTTTGCCTGTACTTCCTTTTGATGATTTTATTCGTGCGGAGGATTTAATACCCGCCGTTCCTCGGCTACGCTCTGCGTCGGGGTTGTTGATTGTTTTACTTCTAAAAATATGGATTTGTCAGTCTTATTTTGCTTTCTTTGGTTTCTTTTCGGGCAGTTCCGCATACATGCCGTCCAATAATTCTACAATCAAATCGGTATCTTCAAATTTGTCGAATACATGCATCAAGGTCTTTGAACCTTTATACGGATAACGCAGTTCGAAATCTGCAAGCAGTCTATCTGATGTCGGCGTCCTCTTTAAAAACAGTTCATTATTGCAAATATCGCCTATCAGTTTACCATTGAGGTATACAAGATATCCGCCCATCATGGATTTTATGGCAATATCACCGGCTACAGAAAAACTCTCACATACATATTCGTTAAATTCATTCACCTTGATTGTACCTCATCAAATTCAAATTTTGCTATCTCATTTTTTCTCGACACTCACTACACTCTCTATCGTGAATAGAAATAATTCCGCCATATTTAGGACAAGTATATTTTATTTTCTGTTGTTCCATAAAATACTCCAAATCTTGTGCTTGAACAAAATGGCTATTTTCTATAAGGCTTGCTTGATACCGTTTATTATAACTTTTTTCAAGATTTTTAATCAACTTACATGGATATTCAGTACACTCAAAACAATATGATAATGCTTTTGCTTTGATACAATCCACTAAATAACAGCCATATTCCGGATAAAGTTCCAGTTTTGCAATTGGCTTATAATTTTCATTTTTTATTTTATGTTCTATTTTAATAAGCATATCTAAATCTTCTTGATAACTTTTAATATATCCGGTTCTTTCTTCTTCATCTTCAAAATCTTCATCTATTTTTGTTTCTTCTATACTAGAGATAATTTGCTTCTTATCTTTTTCTAATACTTCATCAAGTTTTTGATATCTCTTTGTAATAAAAAGAGCGTAGTAATAATAAGAAATTTCATTAAAAAATTGAGTATACACAACATTTTCATATTCTTTTAAAAACAATTCATACTCTTCTAAAACATAATAAGCATCATAGATTTGATAATCACCAATATCATCTGTACTTAAATGATAGTTTTCATCTTGTCCTTCTTTTACTAGTTTTAAATATTCAAATGCTTTTTCCTTATTTCCTAAATAAACCTCGCAATAAGCAATACTCAGTATCAACCGCATTCTATTCGGATATTCGATAAGTAGTTTTTCAAATAGTTCTTTCGCCTTTTCATATTGTTTCAACTCAAACAAACATACCCCGTACCCAAATCGCATTTCATAGCGATTGTCTAACACAAGTCCTTTTTCAAACGCATGTATGCTTTTTTTCAAGTCTAAAACCTCTTTTTCCTGTTGATACTTAGAAAAATAGCATAACGCCAACCCTTTATAGGTCCACACAAAAGGAGAAGCATTTTTTTCCGCATTTAATAAATAGTAGGTTTCTTTCTCATCCCCATCATGGTAAAAAGCAAGGTTGGTATCAATTCTTGCTCTATCTACAGCCCTTAAATCCTCTTGATTATTTGAAACAAAATTCTCCAGCAACTCTATGGCACGCCCTTCTTCCCTTAATTCCATTTCAACCGATGCGAGGGTACAAACAACATCTACATTTCGTGGATTCTTCCGTAAACGTTCCTCTAAAAATGCTTTGAACTCCATAAAAAATGGCTTTGTGCGGTCATAGTCTTTCATAAATGGCTCTTGATATTCATTTTCATATTTATTTTTCAGAGTATTCCAATAATCTTTTATCGCTCTTTCCATCTTATTTGTCCGATTCCCTTTTCTATTATCAAAAAATCATTTTCCTACCGAAATCCTTGAAAATTCTAATTTGTCAATTTCTCATCTACCCCATTATATCACTTTTCCCATATTTTGTCATTTAATCAAGTTGAATATTCATTCTTGTAACCACTGTATTCTTTCTTAATTTTGCTCATCTTCTTCGTTTCCATAATTTCTCCTTTAAAAAATTAAAATTTATTCTTCTTCTAAATTAAGGTAATGCAAATCCCCTTGTACAAAGCAAATTCCACTCATATTTGTTTTTGAAGTACAAATATCAAACTTTTTATTTTCTAAATTTCCTGTTACAACATAACAGTATCCGAAATTTTGTAAAGTTGATAATAGAAAAAAGACTTTATCTTCAAAGCTCTCTTCAATACTTTCTTCTATATAGGCAAAAGAATTGCTTTGTATATCATATTCTAAAGTTATACTTTCTAAATCCAAAATGTTTTTAAGCTTATCAAGAATTTTATTTTTCATATTTTCTTTTGCTTTTTCTGATTTTGCCTCTATTTGAAAAATCATTGCCATAAATAATTTTTGTTCTTCCATAGCTTCTCCTTTAAAAATTTAAATTTATTCTATTAATCATATCTTAAAGATGATCTCCTATCATATATTTTAAAATTTTAATTCTATGTTATGCTTAATAATAAATTCAGCATAATCTTTTTCACCATTGTTAATCACTTCTTTATTTTCTTTAAGTAGAGCAATCGCTTTTTCCATATTCGGCTTAACAAAGTGTAGTTGATGTTTGTCTATATAATTTTGAAATGCCATAGTCAACTGCTCATGAGTTCCATACTTTAACAAAAAATTAGTTGGAACATGAAAACCGGCATCGTACACAGGTTCATCCGCAAAAATACAAAATCCTTTCTCCGCAACTTTTTGTATCATTTCCGTTGGCTCATACTCCATTCGCCGTATAAAAGGTAAAAACCGTTCTGATAAGATCTTTTTTATTTCATTCATTGATTGCTCGTATGATTCTATTCCACAAAATTTCCGCCAACGCAGAGAATCTTCTTTTTTGTTGGAAACAGCCAGTCCTTTGCTCCAAAAACATTCTTTTCCTCTCTTATCATTAATGGAACATATCAATAATGCTTCAGCAGATACTCCTCTTTTATTATGACGGTTCATTTGTGCAGAAATGCAAACCATAAAATCAAATACTTTTCGAATTTCCAATTTACTTTTTATAAAGTGAAAACCGTCAGACTTCATAAATTCAGCAATCTCCATCATTGCACAAACAATAATCTCTTTTGGAGACGCATCATTTTCAAAATTGTACACAGCTCTAAGCTCCTTAAAATTCTAAATCTTGCTAATGTTTGTCTATTTCTCGTCTACCTCATTATATCACTTTTAAGCCATTTTTTCTATTTGCTTGTACTTCCTCTTGGTGATTTTATTCGTGCGGAGGGTTTAATACCCGCCGTTCCTCAGCTACGCTCTGCGTCGGGGTTGTTGATTTAGTTGTGTTAGTGCGGCAAACCGGAATTTAAAAAGCTATTACATATTAACTATTTTTCTAACCGTATCCGCTGTTCTTATTGTTAGGTTTGAGCTAATATTTGCACTTGCTGTTTTAGACCACCAGTTTGTTTTTTGGTAATTTTTACGGCTGAAAGACCAAAATACCGTTTCTTTGTATTCCTCTATCTTTTCTAATCCCTCTTTAGGCTCCCCGATTTCGTTATATACATCTTTGAATGTAGCGGGCGGCATGATAAAGATTAAATTGTCATAAATCTCCTTACTTTCATCTCCCCACCAGTCGGGTGCATGATATAAAATGTCCTCAAGTTCTTCCTTTGATATGACAAAAACTGAAATATCTAAACTAAACTGATTTTTAATCATTTCCTCAATCCGGCTTGTAGTTTTGACTATATCGGCTTCATCACCTGAAAAAATCACATTACCACTGTTCAAATAGGTTTTGACATCTATATAATTAAGTTTTTCAAAACCTTGCTTTAATTCTGCCATTGGCACTTTGTTTTTTCCGCTTATATTGATACCTCGCAATAAGGCGATATATCTTTTCATATTTTTAACCTCCTCTACAAATTCAAATTTAGCTATACCTACAAACAAGGATTAAATATTCGCTTTGAACCAGTTGTCTAAAAAAGTCATTTGTTCCTCTGTATGAAACCAATGCTCGCCATTCTCCATAACCGTTAAGTCCGCATTTATTTTACCCGCAAAATTTGTCATGGTCTCTACTGATGTCATATTGTCGTTATCCGCAAAAAGAATATTTGTCGGTATATCCCAATGTATCGTATTCTTTCTAACATAGCTCAAGTATTGCCAAGATAAGGATTCGCCAAAAGAAGTTTCAATGTCTTTCTTTAAAATGAGTTCATCTTCCGTTATATTTTCACATTTCATTATATTCAAAATTATTCTTTCCATATCAATAATAGGCGAAATCAACATCGCTTTTTCGATAGGCATATCTGATAAAGATATTAGTGAAAAATATGCTCCTATGCTATTTGCAATTAAATAAATTTTATTATATTTAGAAATGATGGAGTTGAAATAATGTATAAACTCAATTTTAGCATCCCACGGATTTAATGATTTATAATCAAATCCGATTATTTCAAAGCTATCGTCAAAAAATTGTTTATAGTGATTAGCTTCTTCCGCATTACCCCCCTTACCATGAACATATATAACAGCATTTTTCATTCAAATTCCCTCCACAATTCCAATTTACTTGCTCCCATAAACCGGGAGTTATATCTCCGTTATAGCTCCTTTACCATTTGCATTTCTCTAAAATGCTTATCACAAACTGTGTACTCTATCTCTTTGATTTCCCTGAAACCGATAGAGGTATACATTTTATATGCAACAATGTTTTCCAAAGATACGCTTATATACAGTTTATCAGCATTGTGTTTTTTCTTGAAATAGTCAAAAAACGCTACTATAGCCTGTTTGCCGTAACCTTTACCTTGAAATTGCTTCCCTATCATAAACCGGCTCATAGACCATCCGGGAAAAGTTTCATCATAGTCATACAAAATAAAACCCACCATTGTATCTTCGCGGTAGATTCCTAAAGTGTAAAGCCCTTCTTCATAAGCTGCTTCAACTAATGACTGTTTGTTGTCCGCAACAAAGCCCTCTTGACTATCATCAATGGTCAATGCGATACAGTCCCAATAGTTTGATTTATCAATTTCTCTAAAAATCATTATTATTTTCTCCAACAACTTTTAATTTATCCAAATTGATACTTTTTCATTATATCACTTTTCATGTATTTGGGTAAGTTAATTAAGCTGTGATACACTGTGGTAAAATCCGGTATATATGACTACAATCATCCGGTTTTCGCTGCCGCAGTTATAACCTTGCTCTCATCTTTCGCCCTTGTATTATATGCGTCTATCGGGTACCATAAAATCAATTTTATAGTATAATAAGTCGTATAAAATTGTTGCTACCGTAATATCAAGATTGACAAAAAAACGAGGAGGAATACACCCATA
Organism: Treponema sp.; assembly: GCA_038397965.1. Lineage (GTDB taxonomy): Bacteria > Spirochaetota > Spirochaetia > Treponematales > Treponemataceae > Treponema. Next base: position 2,983 of record JARGFA010000010.1, on the reverse strand, counting down.
AAAACACGTCTATTATTTTATGCGGGGATTGTTTTTGCATATCTTATAAGCATAGTTATTGCGTATTTTGTATCTGCCGTATTACCTACAACTGCGAATGATACTGCCGGAGCCGGTATGGAAATAGGTTTCCGTTTTTTTCTTTTTGCCCTGCTTGCGCTCATTGCAGTTTGTGCGTGCAGCTTTCTTGTTTCAAAAATCATCTTTTCGTCTTTTAAACCTGCTGCCGTAATAAACGGAGGTATTTTCGGTTTTATCTTTTTACTTATTGCCGCTTTTGTTGTGCGCGGATAAAATTATAAGAGGTGTTATGAATAAAAGTAATAAAAAAGCAGCAATTTTAATTTTATGTTTCAGTTTTATTTTATTCGTGCGGAGGGTTTAATACCCCGACGCTTTGCGTCGTAACAAGGGTATTAAAGCCGACTGCAACCACCTTATGAGAACAACATACCCCGATGCTCTGCGTCGGGGTTGTTGATGCGGAAATTTGCTTTATGCAGAGGATAAAAACATGTCTTTATAGGAAACGATGATAATCGGAAAAGAAGAATACGCGCTTCCTTGCGCCTTGGATATATTTTTAAAAAACGGGTGGAAAATCAGCGAAAAAAGATTTTACATGCACCCGCTCCATAATAAGGATTCGTATGAAGTAAGATACATTCTTTCATGTAAAGAAAACGGAGCAAAATTAATTCCGTGGGGAACGGCAATCCGGACATTGGAAAAGAACGGTTCTTTTTTGGAAGTGGAAATTGAAAACAGAAGCAAAAAAATTGCGGCGGTAGAGGATTCAACCGTTCAGGCGATTTTGGTTTTGCGTACATATATAAAAGAAGATGTAAAATTAAAAAACGGTTTGAGCTTGCAAAATTTCAAAATGGAAGAATTGTGGAAAAACGGAGAACAGCAAAAATATCCTTTTTCGGAAGGGAAATGCGTAATGATATCGGAGGGAATGAGCTAAGATAAAAACGCGCTTAAAAGGCTTACGCACTTAAAATTATTGTTAAGGAGAAAAACTATGGAAAATACAACTACACAGGAAAAATTTTCCGCTCAATTTCTTGAAGAAGAAAAAGAAATTTTAATACTTGTTGAAACAAAAACCGGCGGAGCGGCTAAATACGATGATATGTGGGTGCCGTCTAATCGCCCGCTCGCTTTTATCGACCTTGCGGATAACTCCTTGCATACTAAGTCCGTTCGCCTTGAGTGGTTAGTGGAAGGTAAAGACTGGAAGTATTATTTTAAGCCTCAAACGGCATTCCGAGTAAAGGTGCGTCCACAAAAGCCTGAAGAAAAATCAAACGCTAAGCACCTCTTTATGCTCGTGGAAGTCTTGGAGGAAAACGTGCAAGATGAAAGATTTGACGAAATCCTAAAAGAATACAATACGAAAGTAATTTACGAAGATGATGATTTTTATTTTGAATTGGATAAAGAATACGGCTGGTTTGAAGGTGCAATACAGTATCAAGATGAAGATATCGACCTTACAGTAGAAACGGAAGATTTGACAGAATTAAAAAATATTTTGAGTGCTTATAAAACGGCAACAAAAAATTTCGATGAGTGGCTTGATAGAATTAAAAAGTTCGCAGCTATGGAACTTGTCGAATTAGCTAATGATTGGCAGAAAGCTGATACACCAGAAATTACCGAAAAAGACTTCTTCGACAGGATTTCGCTATTCAGTATTGTTCTCGAACCGGAGAATAATTTTATGGTATATCTGCACGATGACGATATGTTTTTCGGACATAGTATCTGCGTCTATGGTAACCTCGACGGAAAACTGGATAGTGCACATATTGAAGGATAAGGAGTGTTATAAATGAAAACGATGACTGAAAATTTAACGGTAGAAGTTATTAAAAGTATGGGCGAAGAAATAGACCTTTATCGGCTCATTGACCCTATGTGGTACACCGTAAATATTTACGGAACGCATGAAGAATATCTAAAATCGGCTAAAGATTTTACTGCTGAACAGCGTTACTTATTAGCCCTCGAGTGGTACACGGCAGAAACAGATAACGGCGGACATCATCAGTTTTTTGACAACTCTACGGGTATTGTGTGGAAAGATGTTTTGGAAGGTTTCAAGCTTTTTGGAATTGATAACCTCTATAAAAATTTTTTGGAAGTGATAGAATTTTTCGGCGGCTCAATTTCTTTTGATAGGAAAGACCGCTGGGATATGCTTTCAGAAGCGGAAGAGAAAGATGAAAAAGCTCTTAATGATTTTTTGGATGAGCATGATAGGTTCTACTATAATCACAATGAGTTTGATGATAAATTGACAGCCTACATTAAAAATAACCCCGAAAAATTTGTCTTTATCGGCAGTTACGAAACATATGAAGATTAGAGAGAAGCAGCAAATGATGAATTCATCTACAGATAAAAAAGCATTCTATCAACTCAGGTGACCCCACACAAAATGTTCCCGAAGGAGATGACGGGTTGGATAGAGCAATTAAAACAAGAAAAAATAATCTGTGATTGTTGGAATATCATTAAGCATAAAGCAATTGATGTATTTCTAAATGAAACAATAAAAAAAGTTTTTTTTTGTACGGAGAATGCGGTAATGTTTGGTTTTCAAAAGAACTGTATGATTAATGAAAAAATATTGATAAATATAGAACAATATAAAAATTGTTACATCTATTAATACTTGTCAAGGACTTTTTAATCAAAATCATCTTTTTTTTCGTTCGATTTTCTCCTAAACTCCCTCAGCATTATTCTTGTCAGCTTGTCTTGCATTGTTTCCCTTGCATTTTCATTGAACCGGACAACAACCTCATAGGTGGTCTTTCCGATCTTTCTTTTTGTGCTAATGCCTTTTTTATCTGTGTTTTTCAGTTCTTCCATAAATTCTCCTTTTTGTTTTTTGAATTTTTGACAACAAAAAAAGGAAGTATTGGCTATTTGCTTTTACTTCCTCTTAGTGATTTTATTTATTTGTTTT
>JARGFA010000009.1:0-222279 GCA_038397965.1 Treponema sp. | reverse complement strand
CAAGGGGTAAAATGAAAAAAAGTGAATTTAAATGGAATAAAACGGCTTTTTGTGCTGAAAATTGACATTTTCGGTATTTCCCTGTATCATTTTTTGCATGAGTATAAGCCTTTATTCTCTGGGAGCCGCAGAGGAAGTAACCGGTTCAAAACATATTCTGGAAGTTGATGGAAAGTTATATTTATTTGACTGCGGGGCCTTCCAAGGAAAGCGGGCAGAGGCCGATAAGAAAAACCGCGATTTTAATGTACCGGCAGATAAGCTGACCGCTGTTGTGCTTACACACGGTCACTATGACCATTGCGGCCTGTTGCCGCTTTTGGGCATTCACGGGTTTACCGGAAACATCTATGCAACGCCGGCAACGCGGGATATTGCGAACCTCGTGCTGATGGATTCTGCCCGCATACAGGCACGGGATGCCGAGTATTTACAGAAACAGGCCGTTAAAAAGAAGGAACGGTTTGATTGGAAGCCGCTTTTTACGGAAGAAGATGCCGTCCATACGATAAATCAATTTGTTACGGTGTCTTACCACCGGCCGGTCTGGATAGGGCCGAATGTACAGCTGGAGTTTTTTGATGCCGGGCACATTCTCGGCTCTTCTATGGCGGTTATTACTGCAACGGATACTTCCGGCAAAACAGTGAAAATCGCTTTTACCGGCGATCTCGGCCGGAAGAATAAGCCGATTATCCGGGATCCTGACATTATTCCCCCCGTTGATTATATTGTGATTGAAAGCACTTACGGTAATAGACGGCATGAAGATATTCATAACGCTATGCAGATGCTCGAAAAGGCTGTACAGGATGTAGTAAAGTCCTGCGGAAAGATCATTATTCCTGCATTTGCGGTTGAGCGGACACAGGAGCTTATTTACTATTTTCATCTACTGGTCGATCAAAAAAGAATTCCGCAAATCTCCATCTATGTTGATTCTCCAATGGCTGTTAATGCGACGACTATTTTCCAAGTACATCCCGAATGCTTCGATCAGGAAACAAAGGACGCCTTTGTGAAGCACCATAAGAATCCGTTCGGCTTTAATGCGCTCAAGTTCATCACCAGCGTCGATGAATCAAAGGCCCTCAACGCTAAAGAAGAACCGATGGTTATAATCAGTGCGGACGGTATGTGTGAATTCGGCCGTGTTACGCACCATTTGGCAAATAATATTGCAAAGCCGTCTACAAAAATCATGCTGGTCGGGTATATGGCTGATAATACCTTAGGCAGACGGCTGCAGAACCGTGAACCTGAAGTGAAGATTTTCGGCGATTGGCACCAAGTCCGGGCAGAGATTGTGCAGATTAACGCCTTTAGTGCTCATGCCGATTATGTAGAAACGGTTGAATGGCTGGACAGTCTTGATAGAAGCAGGCTTAAAAAACTGTTTATGGTACACGGCGAGCCGGAGGCACAAAAATTCTTTCAAAACTATTTGCAAGAACATAAGTATGATTCGCATATTGTAAAATACGGCGATGTCCTTGAGTTATAGCAATGCAGATTATTACCGGATTTCATGCGATTGAAGAAATGCTGCGTTCGTGCGGAAAAGGCAGCGCGGCAGAAAAGCAGGCTGACGGGGCAGGGAAGTCCCGGTTTCCCTTCCGTATCCTCTATACAAAACAGGGGCCGCGGGTAAAAAAGATTCTTGCACAGGCACAAAAACTTTCTGTACCGGCAGTGCAGTGCAGTGAGGCTGAACTTGATGCATTAACTAAACCGCTGCCTGAATATGTACGGGAGCATCGGGGGGTTGTATTGGTAGACGATCGTCCGCAGGAAAAGGATGTGAAGCAGTCTTCCGATGCGCTTTTTGCCGATCTGGCTGCCCGTGAGACAGCCTTTGTTCTTGTCCTTGACTCCATTACCGATCCTCATAATATCGGTGCTATTATCCGCAGTGCCGATCAGTTTGCCGCCGATGCCGTTGTTCTTCCGGAGCGGAAATCCGCAGGGGATTTTCAGACAATCACGAAGATCAGTGCCGGAGCAGCTGCCTGGGTACCTTTGCTGTATACTGCAAATTTAGTACGGACGGTAGAAGCGTTTAAAAAACAGGGTTTTTGGGTTTTCGGTGCGGATGCGCAAGGGGAGCCGCTTCCGGATACTGCATTTCCTGATAAAACCGTCCTGATTATGGGCAATGAGGGGGCAGGGATCGGCCGGCTTCTGAAAAATTCCTGCGATTCATTTACCGCCATCCCTACCTACGGTAAATTGGATAGTTTAAATGTTTCAGTTGCTGCCGGTATCCTTATGTACGAAATTAGCAAACGGCGGCATTAAACAGTGCCGGCTTGCGGATACGGCAGACTCTAGGGCTGCTCTATCCTTCAAGGCCATCCGGCGGCAGGGGATTTTTCCTGAAAAGACGGTAAAAAACTACAATGAGCAAAAACAGCAAATAACGGAAAAATGAGAAGATTTTGAAAGGATTCCGCAGTATCTGCGGCCATATTTCACAGCCTTTGCGGAAAGCCGAATCCGAAATGCGTTTTTTCCGCTTCGAAAAAATATCAATGATGTCATTATTATGTATTACGATCCCTGCCGGCAGTTTTTCACGGTTGCGGTACACCCACAACGAATCACCGGGAATACCGTTTGCGATCAGTAAAAGTGCCGGATGCGCTTTGACAATTGATAAAATGATATCAGCTTCCATTGTTTTACGGTAAAACCCATTAAAACGGCCAACAATACTGATTCCCGGAAAAGTAATGCGCACATTACGTTCCGCCTCTAAAAGGCTTTGTGCCCGTCCGCCCAGGAGGTACAAGGACTTATAATGAGAGTCGATCACATTTAAAACCCTAATGATCATATCGAAGGAATCTCTTCTAACCGGTACCGGCAGCTTGAGAAAGCGGGCTGCCCGCAATAAGCTTTTGGAAAGCGGCAGACAGAGAGCCGCTTGATCTATCATAGCACGGAATTCCGTATTACGGCGTGCTTTCAGCAGATCCCATACGGTAAGAAAGACAATGTGCTGTGTACCGGGTTTCTCTAAGAGTCCCATCACTGTCTGTTCAATGTCTTCGTCGGGAAGAATATCGAGGGGAACCGTCAGGAGGTTTATTCTGGTAATTGCCATTGCTCAGCCTCATTGATAATAGTGTGCACCGCTGCTGTTGCATATAGGGCGGCTGTTTCTGCCCGCAGTACATTGGTATTGAAATGAATGGTTTGGAAGCCGGTGCTGCGCAGCAGTACTGCCTCCGCCGGACTTATGCCGCCCTCCGCACCGATTGCCAGCACGATATGCTCAGGCTTTGGGGATAAGAGCTGATGCAGTCCGATGCTGCTGCCGGCAGATTCACTGCACATTCCTAAAACGGCCGTTTTTTCTTTGAGTATGACGGCCAAGTTTTCAAGCACTGAATTCAGCGGCGCCGGCGCTGCTATGATAGTATCGACCGGCGAACCGGATTGCTGCCGTGCCTCTTTAATAATCCGCCGGTACCGTTCCAGCTGAATCGGGTTTTGCTTTTTTGCAATAGAAAATTCGCCGCTTACAAGCATGATTCTCTGCACCCCTATCTCCGTTGCTTGACGGACAACGGTATCCGTTTTTGTTCCTTTAAGTACCCATTGCAGCAGTGTAATTTCCGGGTGCGGAATATTTTGAGACTGCGGTGCTGCTGCCGGGCGGGTGATAAGCCGGAGTTCTTGCCTTACCGTATCGGTTTTTTCGATCAGCATCGGCACTTTACCGCTTTTAGGCAGGACAACCGGAAGATAGTCTCCCGGCTGCATCCGCCGGACTTTGATAAGATAGTTATAAGCATCTCCCGTGAGTACAAGTCTGCCGGAGGGATCGGGTTCGCATTCGGCAATGAACTGCTTCATAACCGGCCTTATGAGGCTTTTTTCATTTCGGCCGCTTCTTTTGCTGCCTCTTCCTGCATTTCAAAAACGGTTTTGCTGTTTTGTAAGAGCTGAGGCAGGGGGCCGCTCTTCAAAATGCGTACCGCTTCCTGTAAGGGAGCGTCATACTCTATGTCTGCAACAGGGGCCGTATGTGTCCGGTTATACTCCTGTCTGATCAGTATCCGCAGCAGCGTTACCGTGAGCGAATACTCTTTTGCCAGCTGTTCGGCATATGCTGTTATCTCTTTTGCAGTTAGGTCTTTATTCTTTTCTACAAATCCGGTGATTTTTTCGTCTTTAAAAAGCCGTTCAAGGTTTTTCTCATCCGCGGCTGAGAGGGGAGGGAACATCAGGACTTCTTTATCCGGTTTAATGCCTGTCTTATCAATATTTGCATCGCTTGGCGTATAGTAGCGGGCAATCGTAACCTTAAATGAATTTTTCTTGGTAAGATCAAATATCTGCTGTACGGAACCCTTTCCGTAGCTCGTTTCTCCGACAAGGTATGCGCGTTTATAATCTTTGAGTGCTCCTGCAAGGATTTCAGAGGCGCTAGCAGAACCTTTATTAATGAGGATGATGAGCGGAATATCCGCAAAGACAGCTTCTATCTTGGGGTTGGTATGAAAGACCGCATTTTGCTGAGGAATACGCGATTTATTGGCAACGATAATCCCTTCTTTGATAAATAGGCTGGCAGTATCAACCGCAGCTGTGATAAGCCCGCCGGGATTGTTGCGCAGATCAAGAATGAGTTGCGTAACTCCTTCTTTTTGCAGCTGCTCCATTGCTTCGCGGATACGGCGGCTTCCGTTCGGATTAAATTCTATCAAGCGGATATAGCCGATTTTGTTTTCCAGTTTAGTATATTTTATTGTGGGGACTTCTATTCGTGCCCGTATCAATTTGACCGGAAATTCCATGTTTTTACCGCGCCGGATAGTAACGGTAACAGGAGTTCCGATTTTACCGCGTAACTTGGCAACAACATCCGTTTGAGTCATTTCAATAGTAGATTGTCCTTCTATTTCGGTAATAAGATCACCGGCTTGAATACCCGCTTTCCAGCTCGGTGTGTCTTCAATCGGTGTGGAAACTTCGACAAAGGCAGGTTTTTCAGGGGTGGAGACTGCCGGTTTAATAAATGAAACCCCAATACCGCCGAAAAATCCGGTAGTAGTATCCTGCAATCCTACACCTGTTAAACTGCCGTTATCAATATACACGGTGTATGGGTCGTTTAAGGCATTGACCATTCCCTCCATCGCTCCTTGATACAGGATTTCCGGATCCACTTCATCCACATAATAGTGCTGCAGGGCTTCGAATAAGTATTGCAGATACTGCATATACGGAAGGGTTTCTTTTTTCTGTTCCGGCGATTGGGCAAAAACTGAAGGTGCGAATGAGAGGGTAGAAATAAGAATAACTGAAAATATACAGGTGAGTACCCAAATTTTTCGTGGTTTCATAAAAAATATTTTCTATTATATTGGAAAATTGTCAAGCCTTTTCGGAAGGATTTATCAATAACGGAAAGGCAGCAGTATCCTGTAAGGCAGTTTTTTACTCTACCTGTAGAGGGAACAGCTCCGACTTTTCATTTCCCGTTATATCCCGGGCGGTGATCAGCAAATCGCATTTTCCGCGGTTTAGCATGATTTTTCCCAGGTACAGCACCTGAGGCCGGCGGTATAAAAGCGTATCGGTAAGTGCGGTATTTCCAAGATGCAAGAATCCCTGCTTTTGCAGAATGGTTTCAAAGGGAATGATACGTACTGTGGTGCCGTTGACAAAAACGGAAATGCGGAAGGGACTAAAACTGCGTCCTCCAGCAGTTACCGTATCGGAAATGTCCGCATACAGTTCATAGGTCCCTTGCCGTATATTTTTTTGTCCTGCTGCTGGAATAGCGGTATTCCGTTCACTGACTAAAAAGACATTTTGTATGTGCGGAGCGGTATTATCTTCTATTGCGGGCAGCAGAAGCAGAGGATTGATGTATACCTGCTTTTGTATGTCGCTGACTTGGAAAATTAAAGCTTGCGGAGTTCCCCAGCCGCTGCTGCCTGTTCTCCCGATGACGGTCTTTGTTTCCGTATAGCTCCTGTTTTGCAATAAGTGTGTGTTTTCAAGATTACCGTAAATTGTTTGCAGCCCGTCATCATGCAGCAGCACCGCCGCATTGCCTAAGGTGCTCGGAAAGCTGCCGCTGCGGGATTTTGTGTCAAGAGTAATCAGCAGGATACCGTGATCTGCTGCGCGTACGGCATCGCTTTTTTCAAATGTCAAGCCTTGTTCAACGGCGCTGCCTTCAATACGCTGTCCGAACAGACGGATAAAGGCCGGGGTGTCGGTCGGCGGCTCAAGCGTCCACAAACTGCTCATGCAAAAAAAGATTACTATAGCGGAAAAGCAAGAACGTTTCATTTTAAAATTCCTTTTATGTCAATGCGGGCTAATTTTGTATCTGCCGCTAAAAATAACGTTTCATGCTCTTGGAGCAGAAAAATATTTTGTGCCGGAAAGGAGGTTTTCCCGATAGTATACAGCGGTGCCTCTATAAAAGATAAGGAGGCGGTTTGCTCTTTTTGGCTCATAACGGCAATAATGTCCTTGTACGGCTGTTTACCGATGCCGAGTATCCGCTCCTGCTGCGGAATGATAACGGATTGCCGGTTTCTGCAATCTATCAGTCCCATGCCTTCCGCACACTCAAATACGGCGTATTTTCCTTCATTGTTAAAACCGGCAAAGGCCTGTCTGCGCAGATTGCCTTCTAAGTAACGGTGATGCACAATTTTGTACTTTGTTTCATCCACACGGATGAGCAGTACTCTCTGCTGCTCTATGCCGCATACGCAAACGATAAAGCGTCCGTTTTCGGACAGAGCCGCTGCGAGTATTACTTGATAGTTGCTGCCTCCCGGATAAAACTCAAAGAGTACCGTGCCGGCAGAATTCAGACAAACAAGTTTTCCGTCTGAAAAACCGATAACGGAACCCTGCGCTGAACTATGAAAGGCGGTGATCGGTGCGGTATGCACGTAGCGCCATAAGACCTTTCCGCTGCTGTCATACTGCTTCACTGCACTGCCGCCGGGTTCAAAAAGATAGAATCTATCGTGTTCAATATGTACAAATCCTGCCTCATCAATAGTAGTAACAAGGCTGCCGTCAGGACGGTATACCGGTGTATTTACCGCAGTCTCCGGATATTCCGTCCATGCTGTCCTTGAGGCGGAAACACGTTTTGTGATGGGAGTAGACCGCAGCAATTCTCCTTCGGCGGTAAAATAGCCAAAGTGTGTATCCGTTAGAAAATACTGCGGTGCCTTACCCTCAGACAGAGAGACTTCCGCATGACCGGAAGCGGTTGTCTCGTCCGGAGTCTCTTCCGTGTCCTGCTGCATCGTGCCGGGGGTAAGGTCGCGTATCCAAACCGGCATAAAATAGATGTCCGATCCAAGGGGTACCGCCGCAGTAAATGTATAAAATAATAAAAAAATAATAGGAAAAATAATAAAACGTTTTTGGGAAGCTATAAATTTCATACTGTATTATGGTATAATAGAGCTATGGAAAATGCAAGTAAGTATGATGAATTATTTTTACAAGCGATGAAAGCTGCACAGAACGCCTATGCTCCCTATTCTCATTTTCGGGTCGGAGCGGCGCTGCTGCTTGATGACGGTTCAGTCGTTACCGGTGTTAATGTAGAGAACCGTTCTTACGGTTTGACGAACTGTGCCGAGCGGACAGCTATTTTCCGTGCCGTTGCAATGGGAAAACGGAATTTCACGGCAATAGCGATTGCGACACCCGATGCGGATTATCCGGTCGGCCCGTGCGGAGCTTGCCGGCAAGTTATTTCGGAGTTTATGCCTGCCGATGGAGCAGTGATATTCGGTTCGTCTGCGGAAAACCGGATAGAAACTACGGTCGGTGCCGTCTACCCATTTGATTCACTGCATGAGCTGCAAATCAATTCGGATACAACAGCCCATTCCATGTAAATTTTTTTCAATTTTTTTATTTTTTCCATTGACGTCCGGTATACTCTGTGCGAGAATATATATATTGCTTAAGGAAAGCCGTGGACATACTTGCGGCTTTCCCGATAATTTAATTTTTTGTGTTTAGACACAGGAGGAGGATTTTTATGGATGCCAAGAATTATCCAGCAGAACCGTTTCGTATTAAGGTTGTTGAAACAGTTAAGATGATCAACAGGGAGGAGCGCGAAAAAGTTGCTAAGGAAGCAGGGTATAATACTTTCTTAATTAACTCCGAAGATGTGTATATTGATTTGCTTACCGACTCCGGTACAAACGCAATGAGCGATAAGCAGTGGGCCGGTATGATGGTCGGTGATGAGGCTTATGCAGGCAGCCGCAACTTCCATAATTTGGAAAAAACAGTGCAGGAAATTTTCGGATTTAAGCACCTTGTTCCTACACACCAGGGACGCGGCGCCGAAAACCTTCTTTCCCGTATTGCAATTAAACCCGGTCAATATGTTCCCGGTAATATGTATTTTACTACTACCCGCTATCACCAGGAAGCAAACGGCGGTATCTTCGTAGACATTATTAAAGATGTTGCTCATGATGCAGGTAAAAACGTTCCTTTCAAAGGCGACATTGATGTTGAAAAACTCGAACGCTTGATCAACGAAAAAGGCGCAGAAAATATTGCTTATGTTTGTTTAGCTGTTACCGTAAACCTTGCAGGCGGCCAGCCCGTTTCCATGAAGAACATGAAAGAAGTCCGTGCTTTAACCAAAAAGCACAACATTAAGGTCTTCTTTGATGCAACACGCTGTGTAGAAAACGCTTACTTCATTAAAGAGCAGGAACCGGGATACGCCGACAAGTCAATTAAAGAAATTGTTCATGAAATGTTCAGTAATGCAGACGGCTGTACTATGAGCGGTAAGAAAGACTGTATCGTCAATATCGGCGGTTTCCTCTGTATGAACGATGAAGAGCTCTTCCAGGCAGCAAAAGAATTTGTTGTTGTTTTCGAAGGTATGCCTTCTTACGGCGGTATGGCAGGACGCGATATGGAAGCAATGTCAATCGGTATCCGCGAAGCATTGCAGTATGAATACATCGAACACAGAATCAAGCAAGTACGCTACCTCGGCGATAAGCTTCTTGAAGCAGGCGTTCCGATTATCGAACCCGCCGGCGGACACGCAATCTTCCTTGATGCACGCCGCTTCTGTCCGCACCTCGATCAGCTTCAGCTGCCTGCACAGGCTCTCGCTAATCAGCTGTTCATCGAATCCGGTGTACGTAGTATGGAACGCGGTATCGTTTCTGCAGGACGTGATCCCAAAACCCGCGAAAACCACGTACCGAAGCTTGAAACAGTCCGCTTGACCATTCCTCGCCGTGTTTATACCTATAAACACATGGACATCGTAGCAGATTCCGTTATCAAACTGTTCAAGCATAAAGAAGACATCCGCGGCCTGAAGTTCGTATACGAACCCCAGCAGCTCCGCTTCTTCACTGCACGCTTTGACTACGTGTAAGTAAAGTAGCCGTTTTCCGGTGCTGATAGGCATGAGGCTGCCTGACTGTAGGGCGGTCTCATGCCTTTTTTATAGGAGAAAGTAAACGAGGGATGCCCGGCCCCTTAGTTACGGGCCGAATATCCCTAGCTGGAACAGCGTCTTATACTCCGCGCTCGCTCATTATTACTTTGATTTCATCTTCATTAATACCGACCATAGCTTCCCCTAAATCTTCGGAGACTTCGGCCAATACTGCCGGATTATCATAATTTTTTACCGCTTTTACAATTGCTTCAGCGCGTTTTACCGGATTGCCTGATTTAAAGATACCGCTGCCGACAAATACGCCGTCTGCACCAAGGTGCACCATCAAGGCTGCATCGGCAGGTGTAGCAACGCCGCCTGCTGAAAAATTGGGGACGGGTAATTTTCCGTGGTCATGGACATACTTTACTAAGTGATAGGGAACCTGAAAGTTTTTTGCCGCGACATACAGTTCATCCTCCCGCAGCACCGTCAGTTGTCTCATTTCGCTTTGGATCTGCCTCATGTGCTTTACCGCTTGGATAACATCGCCGGTTCCTGCCTCTCCTTTAGTACGGATCATCTTTGCCCCTTCTTGAATTCTTCTCAGCGCCTCTCCAAGATTCCGTGCACCGCATACAAAGGGTACTTTAAATTTTTCCTTATCGACATGATACAGTTCATCGGCGGGGGATAGGACTTCAGATTCGTCAATGAAGTCTATCCCGATGGCCTCAAGGATACGGGCTTCGACAAAATGACCGATACGTACCTTTGCCATGACGGGAATGCTGACCGCTTTCATAATTTCCCTAATCATTTTAGGATCGCTCATCCGGGAAACACCGCCGGCCGCCCGGATATCCGCAGGAATTCGCTCCAAAGCCATAACCGCAACGGCACCGGCATTTTCAGCAATTTTTGCCTGTTCGGGATTCGTAACATCCATGATGACACCGCCCCTCAACTTCTCCAAAATATCCATAACAACCTCCATAAAATAAATATAATAACAACGGATGTGCAAAAAAAGCCGCTTGCTTTCCGGGGATCCGCTGTTTTGGTTTTAACACTGCTACTATCACATAATTTACCGGATAAGTAAAGGGAGCGTTTATACCGTAGAGAAAATATCTGCGTTTTTTAAAAAAATTTTCTCGACAACTGCAAAAAACTATTATACACTAATAGCTATGATTGCCGTTAATTTTACGGTATGCTATTTAACCATTTTAAGTTGGAGGTTCAAAAATGGCAGGAAACAGCAATAAATTTGTAAGTAGGTGGGGCTTTGTTTTGGCCTGCGTCGGCTCTGCAGTCGGTATAGCAAACGTATGGGGATTTCCGTACAAGCTGGGCAGCAGCGGCGGCGGCGCATTCTTAATCATCTATTTGCTTTTTATTATCCTCTTCGGTTATGTGGGGCTTTCAGCCGAATATGCAATCGGCCGCCGCAGCGGTACGGGAACTCTCGGTTCTTACGCATACGCATGGAAACACGGGAAAAAAGACCTTGAAGGGATAGGCAAGATTGTCGGATGGCTGCCGCTTATCGGTTCAATGACTATCGCCATCGGGTATGCCGTTATTATATCCTATGTATTAAAAGCTTTTACTCAGTCTTTATTCGGCAGTATTATGACCGTTAATCCGGGGGAATGGTTTGAATCGTTTGCGTTTCAAAATTTCAGCGTAGTACCCTACCACGTTGTCATTATCATTATAACCTTGTTCACTATTACACTCGGTGCAGATACTATCGAAAAATCAAACAAGATTATGATGCCCTTGTTCTTCATCCTCTTTGTGGTTTTGGCTATCCGCATGGCATTGCTGCCCGGTGCCTTTGACGGTTATAAATTCTTGTTTGTTCCTGACTGGAGCCACTTAAAGAATCCGTCCATTTGGGTTGCGGCAATGGGTCAGGCCTTCTTCTCGCTGTCAATTACCGGTTCCGGTATGATCGTATACGGTGCTTATTTAAGTAAAGATCAGGATTGTGTTGACGGTGCGAAAAATACCGCATTGTTCGATACTATCGCAGCAATGGTTGCCGCTCTTGTTATGATTCCTGCCTGTTTTGCTTATCAGATGGATCCGGCAGGCGGTCCCGGTTTGTTGTTTGTTGTTCTGCCGACTATCTTACAAAAGATGCCCGGCGGACGCATCTTTGGTATTATTCTATACCTAGCGGTTGTATTCGGCGGTATTTCATCATTGCAGAATATGCTTGAAGTTGTTGCAGAATCGCTAATGCACAAGTTTAAAAACTTAAAGCGTACTGTTGTGATTACAGCACTCGGTGTTATCACCTTTGCTATCGGTGTGTTCATGGAACCGATTGCCGAAACAAAGGGTGCTATTCTCGGCGGATGGGGTCCGTGGATGGACTTGGTTTCGACCTATATCATTCCGATCGGTGCGGTACTCGGTGCTATTTCATGGTTCTGGGTTATGAAGAAAGAAGACTTGCTGGATGAAATCAATACCGGTTCAAAAAAGAAGTACGGCGATACATGGTATTACCTCGGTAAATACGTGTACACCTTATTCGCACTTGTTCTTTGCGTTGTCGCATTGGCACGCGGTGAAGGATTCTAGGCCGTTCATAAACTGAATATAAAAAGATGCAGCCTTCTCCTGCGGGATGGGCTGCGGGAGGTACATTGATAAAAAGAGCCGCCTTCAGGCGGCTCTTTTTATATTTTAACAGCAGGAGCGGGGAGAACACAGTGTCAGCAGTTCTGCCTCATTGCCGCGTACACGGATGTGTACATAGGTGCCGCCGTTTAGTCCTGTAATTTTTTCACCTGTCTTTGCCGTCAACGGTAGCGACAGATAGTTTTCGGTAATAACCGTACAACGGTTGTTCCGCTGTGCTTCGGTTACTCCGTATACCAGCTTTCCATCCCATGCCTGTAAATAAGCGGCAGCCTGCTCTTCCGCCAGCATATTCAGTATTTTTACCCGCCTGCCTGCAATCCGCTCCGGCACCCTAGGCTGCATCTTTGCAGCTTCCGTACCCGGCCGTGCCGAAAAAGGAAAGGCATGAATACCGGCAAATTGCAGTTCCTTGCACATCCGGTAAGTGTTTTCAAAATCGGATTCGGTTTCTCCGGGAAAGCCGGTGATAATATCAACACCGATAAATGGATTATCTTTTATTCTCCGCAGTTCGCAGACCGCTGTGTAGACGGCTTCCCGGGTATAGCTGCGGTGCATTGCTTGTAAAATACGGCTGCTGCCCGATTGTACCGAAAGATGAAAATGCGGGCATATCTGCGGGTGTGCAAGCAGGGGGATGAGCGCTGAGTCTATCCGGTCGGGATAGAGACTGGAAACGCGGATACGGATAGTAATATTGTCTAATATACGTGCAAGTAAGCCGGCAAAATCATGTGAACCGCTTCTGTACTGCGAAAGATTAACCCCTGACAATGTTACCTCAGGAATACCCGCGTCTTCTATGCGTTTCAGCCGGGTGATTACCTCTTCGGCCGGCAGCGATTGTGCCCTGCCGCGTGCAAGCCGGATCCGGCAATAGGCGCATGAATTATTGCAGCCGTCTTGGATTTTAAGCAAGGCACGGGAATGAAACAGGAAGCGTGAAGAACTGAGGGCAAAAAGCTCGTGAGGCGGCTGTGCTGCACTGCTGTAGCTCTGCGGCTCAGCGAGCCTCTGTAAGTATGCCCGCAGTCCGCTCAAAAAAAACGCCGTATCAGGGTAGGGACTGCTTCGGACCAGTTCTGAAAAAAAGGCAGGTACGGATACGAGCAAGTCTTTTTGTTTACCCGGAAAGGCAATGATATGAGAGTGCAGGGCTTCTAGCTCTGCGGCATCAAGCTGTGCATAACAGCCCGTAACTAAAATAACCGCATGGGGATGCTCTTTTATCAAAAGTCTGATCAGCCGCCGGGCTTTTTGTTCCGCCTTACCCGTAACGGTACAGGTGTTCACGAGGCACAAGACGACTGAAGCGGGTTGCAGAGCGGCTTGTAACCGGAAGTGCTGTGTGCCGGCGGTATCCGCAGCAGCCGGCAAACTGTGGTTGTTTTCATGAGCGGTATATATTGAAAATCCGGCATCGGCACAAAGGGCTGTAAACGATTCCGATTCTACTTGGTTCAGTCTACAGCCGAGTGTTTCTATCCGTACACTGCATAGTTCCGTATCCATAAAAAACAGCGTACCTAAAACCGGCGTAATACCCGCTCATACCCTTTCTGGGCATCGGTTGAGTTTTTATTCAGCTGCAGAGCAGTGGAGTAGGCTTCTAAGGCATGGCGGTATTCACGGGCCTGTTCCCGGGAGTATGCAAGCCGTGTCCACCACATACTGTTAAGCTGTTCAAGTTGTACTGCTGCGGAAAGGGCTATATCGGCATGACGGTATTTTGCCATCCGCAAATAAATTTCCCCGATATGATAATATACTTCACCGAGTCTTGCACCGTTCGGTGCATAGGCAATATAATCTTCAAATAACCGTAAACTTTCTTCATTTTTACCAAGGTGATAGAGCGCTTGTGCATGGCTTTCGATGAGCCGCGGATCATACTGAGAAACGGCGCGCCCTTGTACAATCCAGCCGGCTGCCTCTTTGTACTGTCCGTCTGCAAGCAGTGCCCATGCGAGTACAACATAGCTGTCAATGTTACGCGGAGTACGGGCAATTTCCTGCCGGCAGATTTCTGCTGCCCGCTTATAGTTGCCTTCCCGGTAACGCACGAGAGCATCCTCCGGCTGTGCATATACAGACGGAACAAGAAACAAGAGTAGTGAGAGTATAAAACCTGACCGGTATGCGGGCAGCTTATCATACAACAACATATCGGCAGTCTCCTGCTACCGGTTCATAGTGCACACACCGCTGAAAAAACATCCGCTGTCAAGGATGACTTCGGGTGCGGTTACATCGCCTTTTAGGGTACCCGACGAAAAGACGTGTACTGAAGTTGCTGCCGTTACATTGCCGATCACCTCGCCTTTGATAATGACACGGTCGGCTTCAATCTTTGCTTTAACGTGCGCATGTTCACTGATCATTAGATCGCTTGAAGACTGAATAGTGCCTTCTACTGTTCCTTTGATCATAAAGGGCTGTTTAAAGGTAATAATACCGTTAAAGAAAATATCAGACGCCAGTACGGTGTCATAATCTTCCTCATCCAAATCTATCAGCTCTATTTTATCTGCTTCAATCATGTTGGACAGAATAACAATGATTACAAGCTGAGGTCAAGGGTTGCCGTATGTGCGAATTGCTTTTTTTTATTAAATGCGCTATTCTTATAGAAGGTACAAAACCGAACTAATTCATTTTAGCGCGTATTAACGGGGGGTGTATGTTACCGTTTTATTTCTTAGCTGTTACCACAAATCTTATTATGGGGCTGATTTTGGTAGTAACCTCAAAGAATAAGGAAGAGTATAATGTAAAGTATTCTTTCTTGCAGGATCCTACTTTTTTGCTTGTTTTGCTCATTTTTTCCGGAATTGCAGCGGTATTTAAACTGCTCAGTCCCATAGGAGGAGGCTATATTATTCTAGGCGATTTTATTCCTGCACTGTCGGGCAGCGCGGGATCTATCCTGTTCTTTGAACGCTGGTCAAAGGCTGCCGGCAATGAGGCATCTCTCCCTCCTTTTTTCGGGCGCCTGCCGGATTTCGAACAAATGATCGGTTTCTTCTGCTTGGGTGCCGGTGTTCTGCACCTGTTTTTTTCCGAGTCGCTGTTTCTGTAGACCTATGAAGCAGTCAGTTGTGGGTATCGTAAAAGACGGAAACCGTTTCTTGCTCGGTTTGCGTTTACCCGGCGGAGAGGTTGGAAATTGCTGGGAATTTCCGGGCGGAAAATGTGAGGCAGGTGAAACACATGAGCAGGCCTTAGTTCGGGAATATGATGAGGAGCTGGGTGTCCGTATTTGTGTAGGCGATTTTATTGCACAAAAAACGTTTAAGACCCCGCGGCATGAATTTGAATTGTTCGCGTATGAAGTTCAGCTTGATGCCGGTCAAACGATCACATCTGCCGAGCATGCCGATTTAAAATGGTTTTTTCTCGATGAACTGGAAACTATTCCGGTTGTGCCGTCGGATGCACAGTTTATCCCGGTTTTACGGGATTTTTATAAGCTGTAGTGTTGTAAACAGTACATGGGTAAAAACCGATCCGCAGTATTTGTTATTGCTGCCGTTTGTATTGTGTGCTTTTGTATTTCCTGTACACGCAATGCAGACCTCGATTCTATTACTTTTCCTCCCGATTCGGCTTTAAAAGACGCTGACCGTTATGCAGTTATTATCGACACCTATATTTCGTTAAAAGATAGTCCGGGAAACGGGGGGATAACCGTCAGTCATGCCCGGCGTAAAGAAATTTATGAGGTACGGGGAACGGCGTTTGTTTCCCGTAATGCGGGAAGCGAGTTATGGGTTCACCTGACGGGAGGCTGGCTGCTGCGCTCCAGTGTTGAACTGTATCCGAGCAGAGAAAAAGCCGAAACTGCTGCGGCACGGTTAAAATAATACTGATGAACTATATATGACGGTTTCAGTGCCGTCTATTCTATAAAAAGAGGAGAAACACTATGCCTCAAAAAGTCGGAACGGTTTCGCGGGGGCTTATCGCTCCTATTGTACGTGCAGGTGATGACATTGCCGCTATAGCAGTCGATACGCTGCTATCGGCAGCTGAAGCAGAGGGCTTTAGCATCCAAGATCGGGATATTTTAGCTCTTACCGAATCGGTAGTGGCACGGGCACAGGGAAACTATGCCTCGGTTGACCACATCGCTGCCGATATACGGAAAAAATTCGGTACCGAACATATCGGTCTGGTGTTCCCCATTTTAAGCCGCAACCGTTTTGCAATCTGTTTGGAAGGGATTGCAAAGGCCGGCAACCGGCTGACTGTCGTCCTTAGCTACCCCTCCGATGAGGTCGGCAACCGGCTGATGAATCCTCAATCTGCTCAGGCAGGAACGGTTAATCCCTGGACTGATTCATTTACTGCTGAAGCGTTTGAGCGGCAGTTCGGTGTATACAAGCATCCCTTTACCGGTATTGATTATATCGCCTACTATACTTCAATCATTAAAAAATATAATCCCCAGTCTTCCATTATTTTAGCAAATGATCCCTGTGCAGTCTTATCCGAAACAAAGTATGTGCTGAGCTGCGATATTCATACGCGGGAGCATACAAAGCAGCTGTTAAAAGAGCGCGGGGCAGTTTGCGTTTACGGGTTGGATGACGTGCTGTCAGAACCGGTAGACGGGAGCGGATATAACAGCCGGTATGGCTTGCTCGGTTCAAACAAAGCGACCGAAGATTCGGTTAAGCTCTTTCCTAACGGCTGCCAAGCCCTTGTTGAAAAGATACAGCAGATACTCAAAGAAAAAACCGGTAAAACGCTGGAGGTTCTCGTTTACGGTGACGGGGCTTTTAAGGATCCGGTGGGAAAGATTTGGGAACTTGCTGATCCTGTCGTTTCGCCCGGATTTACGGCAGGCTTAGCAGGAACCCCGCACGAAGTAAAGCTCAAATACCTTGCCGATAATAATTTCAAAGATTTGCCCGATGCGGAGCAGCGGCAGGCCGTTATCGACTATATCGGGAAGCATAAAGCAAACGCCGCTTCTTCCGCGCTTGACCAAAGCGAATCGCAGGGAACAACACCCCGGCAGCTGACCGATCTTATCGGTTCCCTTTGCGACCTCACCTCCGGCAGCGGCGACAAAGGCACCCCTATCATTTTTATACAGAATTATTTTAAGAAATTCGGTGAATAAATGATCGATCCCCGTTATGACTATAAGGAGCTGCATACCAATCGGGCAAGCGGCATATTGCTGCCGCTTTTTTCGCTGCCCTCGCCGTATGGGATAGGTTCTCTTGGAAGCGCTGCATATACTTTTATTGATTTTTTAAAAACTGCCGGGCAAAAATATTGGCAAATACTGCCCCTCGGCCCGACCGGTTACGGTAATTCTCCTTATTCCAGTATGTCTTCGTTTGCCGGTAATCCCTACTTTATTGACCTTGACCTGTTAGCCGAAGAAGGATTGCTGCTTGACCATGAGATTCAGGCGGTTTCCGCTCCGGCAAACGGCCGCATAGATTACGGTTTTTTATACCGGACACGGCTGCCGCTGCTGCAAAAAGCATACCGCCGTTTTATAACCGGCGCCGGCGGCACGGAGCAGCTGCACGCTTTTTCGGCAGCACAGGGCAGCTGGCTTGAAGATTATGTCCTTTTTTTTGCAATCCGCACGCACGTAGGCGATACTGCATGGTATACCTGGCCGCAAGAACTGCGGAACCGCCGGTCAAAGACCGTTGCCGATATGCACAATACCTTGACCGATAAAATAGGTTTTGCAGTTTTTTTGCAATACCTCTTTGAAAAACAGTGGCAGGCGCTCAAGGCCTATGCCGGAAAGGCAGGCATAGAAATTATCGGAGACCTTCCCATTTATTGCGCACATGATAGTGCTGATGTTTGGGCTCATCCCGAAGTCTTTTGCATCAACGCAGACGGTTCCATCGCGTTTGTCGGCGGTTGTCCTCCGCCTGACTTCGAAATTACCGGGGATTTGGGACAGGTATGGGGAACACCCGTATACAATTGGGAATACCTGAAAACTACCGGCTATAGGTGGATGTTGGATCGTTTTAAGCGCCAGGCTGATTTTTATGATGTGGTACGGCTCGATCATTTCCGCGGCTACGAAGGCTTTTGGCGCATTCCGTTCGGCAATACGGGACGTACCGGTTCCTGGGAGCCGGCAGGAGGCGCAGCGTTTTTTTCGCTCGTGCAGCGTGAGCTGCCGTCCTTGCGGATTATTGCAGAAGATCTCGGTTATATTACCAAAGAGGTGGCCGATATCCGCAAACACTTCGGATATCCCAGTATGCGCATTCTTCAGCAGGGTATTTTTCCATCCGGTTCAAATGAACATACGCCCCATCATTATGATCCTGCAACAGTGCTGTACTTCGGTATTCATGATAATGACCCGCTGTATGTGTGGCTTGCACAGCGGAATAAAAACGAGCTTGACTATTTTTACGACTATTTTAATCTTAATAAGAACCGCCCTATTCAGCTGGAATTGATGAAAGCAATGTCCGCGACAGCAGCTGACACGGTGATATACCAAGTACAGGATCTCCTGCTGCTTAATGAATGCTCCCGAATTAATGTTCCCGGCAGCGCAGAAGGAAACTGGGAATTTCAGCTCAGCGGCGGGCACTTTAACGCACTGACTGAACTTTCTGATGAACTGAGGCGGATTACAAGAATGTACGGAAGAAGCTAAAAAAGAGAAGAAAATGAGACTAGACGGATTCGAACCATCGGCCTTCAGATCCGGAATCTGACGCTCTATCCAGCTGAGCTATAGTCCCATAACACGGGAAAGATGATACCTATTTTCTGCTCTCTTTGTCAATACCCCTGTTTTTGTCTTGTTCTGCCTTTCACCGGCACTTCCATAAAGCTTAAAAATAATATAAAACTTATTCTGTTTGAATTATAAGGATACTATGTGAATAACCCCAAGAAAACCGTTCATTTTTGTTTTTGTGTACAGCTTTCTTTTTCTCATGTGCAGCAGACTGATAAAAGCGATCTGGTGCCGGCGTATAAATCATTTTTTTCCGGTATTCAGGCACTGGAAAAACTGCCGTTAACCGTGTATGCGTCGGGTACTTTTTTGGAATGGCAAAAGGGGAAACGGCAAGCTGCCTATGCCATTTTGCTGAATGAAATGGTCTCACGTAAGCAAATTGAATTATTGGGGGGCGGATATTACGATCCTTATTTTCCGGTCATTCCTCCGTCGGATGTTGTAGGTCAAATTGAATTAATGACATCCGCATTGCGCACCTCCTTCGGAAAACGGCCGCGCGGACTGTTTCTTACCGCCTCTGCATGGGCTCCTTCCCTTATCACGGCTTTCCATAAGTGCGGTATGGAATACTGCTTGCTGGACTACCGGTTTTTTCCGCACAGTGAAGCAAAGTCCCTGTGTTTTACTCCGGCAATGCTTGAGGATAACGGAAAAACAATTACCGCCTTCCCCTATATTCCTGACGATCCGGATTTTATGACCCGCAGTCCTCAAGAATTTTATGACAAAATTGCCGGAACGGCTTCTGAAACAACGGAAACGGTTTGTCTTCTTTTTTTACCGGTCAGTGTGTATACCGGCTGCATGGAAAAAAATAAAGACGGTTCGAGCTGGTTTTCGGTTTTTATAGAAAAATGCAGTGCCTCCGATTCGATTGTACGCTTGACGCATACCGAAGAGTTATTAAAGCATCGGCAGCCGCTTTCTCCGGTGTATATACCGCCGAATACAGTGCTCTGCGGCCAGCTTACGGGGCATTCGGCAAAACAGATAATTACCGGGAAACGGGATTCTTTCCGCCTTTATACAAAAATGATGTATGTTAATATGCTGACAAACGGTATGAAGGGAGACAAGGCCCGTAAAAAGTGTGCTTTACAGGAGTTTTGGAAGGCTCAGAATGCCGAATTTTTCACCATTGAGCCATGTACTTCCTTTTATCACCGTTATTTGCGCCGCATGGCATACCGGAAGCTGCTCGTTGCGGAAAAACAGACACGGCTGCCGGCAGTATTTGCGGACGGATTAAGCCGGTATGATATTGATCTTGACGGCTGTAAAGAAATTCTCTCTCAGCGTACCCATCTGAATATGTATGTCCATCATTACGGCGGAAAAATTTTTGAATGCGATGTTTTTGCCGCCTATAAAAACTATGCTGATTTGCCGGTTGAAAACGCCGGTATGTTTATTGACCATCTTCTTACCGGCCAAGCCTTACAGGAGTTACAAGCCGGTCGTCCTGAAAGCCTTCCCGCTGTCTTTTCCGAAAACACCTATCAAGAAATGGAGATGAATACCATCAGATCGGAACTCAAGCTTTCCTCCTCCGGTTTTTTTGATACCATCAGACAGCCTGTTTCTTTGCGGAAACAGTATACATTTTTTGGTGAGGGAGCACAGGTTCAGTATATACTGAAAAATGACAGTCCGTTTAATCTTTCTGCTTACTTTGCCGTTGAGGTGGATATTGCACTGGAAGGAACGGAAACGCTTATTCCTTCGCTGTCGCTGTATGATTGTGAAACAAATCAAAAACAAGAATGCAGTATTACTACCGATGTTTTTAATAAGGTGTCATGGGTGCAGCTTGAAGACCCCGAAGGTAAAATTCAATTTACTATGGAAGCGAATGAAGTTCCGGGGTTGGTGGTTATTCCGGTCTATACACCGTGTGCAGACACACATGAAGTATGTGAGCACACCAACTGCGGTGTGCGTATCTTTTTTTACTGGAAAACCGACTTAAATCCCGGATATGAAACTGAAAAAATGCTTTTCTTAAAAATAAAGAACAAAAAAAATTAGACGCCACAGCCGTCAGCCTCATGTATGCCTCCGGTTCTTCCGGATTTCTTTCTGTATCTCTTGACAGCCGTATGTTATTCCACTAGTATTATAGTTAGATATAATACTAGAAGGAGGGCCAAGTGAAGTATACGGCAAATATACCGATCTATGTCCAGATTATTGAAAAAATAAAACAGGATGTATTGACCGGTGTTCTTGCACAAGGGGAAAAACTGCCGTCTATTCAAGAGATGGCAGTTCAGATGGATGTCAACCAAAATACTATGTTCCGTGCGTACAAAGAATGTGAAACACTCGGCTTGCTCGAAACAAAGCGGGGCATCGGTTCTTTTGTGGTAGATGACAAAGCAATTATAGCGCAGTTACGTGCAGAAAAGGTACAGCTGATTACCGACACGTTTGTGCACGAATTAAAAGAACTCGGCTTTTCAAATGATGAAATGCTGGCGGTTTTGCGCAGTACATTAGAGGAGGAGAAGGCATAATGAGTATTATTTTACAAGCGGCTGCGGTAAAAAAGTCATATTTTACAAAAGAGGTACTCAGCGGTATTTCGTTGGAAATAGCCGATGGGGCAATTGTAGGTCTGCTTGGGCCGAACGGTTCGGGTAAGACAACGTTTTTAAAGATTATTGCAGGCCTGCTTCATGCGTCGTCAGGCGAGGTGCGGGTGTGCGGTCATTCCATCGGACTTGAAACAAAGGGCTTGGTTTCATTCTTGCCGGACAGGAATTGTTTGTATCCGAATATGACTGCGCTGGAGGTCATTCAATTCTATCAAGATTTCTTTACGGACTTTGACCGGAATAAGGCGCTTGAATTACTTGCATTTATGCAGCTGGAGCAAAAACAGACGATTAAAACGATGTCGAAGGGTATGATTGAAAAGATGAATCTCACGCTTACCTTTTCCCGGGCTGCCAAACTGTTTATTCTTGATGAACCGCTCGGCGGAACCGATCCGGTCGCGCGTGAAAAGATTATTAAGACCATCATCAAGACCTGGACGGAGGATAGCGCCATCATTATCAGTACCCATCTGGTAACGGACATTGAACACGTACTGACCGATGCGGTGTTTCTAAAGAATGGAGAAATAGCACTTTCAGGCGATGCGGAACAGCTGCGTGCTTCCCGCGGCAAGTCAATTTACGAATTATACTTTGAAATTTTCGGATAAATGAAGGAGGGCAGAAGTCTATGAAACGGATTTTTAAATATACTTTTTTACAGCGTATCCCAAGTATCATCATCTATTGTGTAATTATGTTTTGTGTGGCTGTAATCGAATTGGCGTTTTTGGGAACCGTGAAATCTCCTGATGAAGGATTTTATTTGCTGTGGTTTGTCCTCACCTTGATAACGCTGACGGTTATTCCGCTCTTTTTGTTTATCAAATGCAGCAGCGGCTATGCTCATAAGCTTTTGTTTACAAATGAAAGCTACTTAATGCTGACCCTGCCGGTACGCATTGAGCAGGTGCTGTTAGGAAGAATGCTGGTTGGTTTGGTAGAGCTGATTATCTGCAGTCTGGTTTCTGTGCTCTTACTTTTAATAGTATTGATTTATTGGGGGCACCAGTATCAGCCGAATATGAGTATGACCCTTACCGTATTGAAGGATGGCTTCTTTTTTATCTTTGTGAAGAATTTCAAATTTTTATGTGCAGCCTTCAGTATGTTGTGTACCGTGTTTTGCTTAATCGGTAATGCGGCGCTCTTTGTGCAGACACTGGTACGTTCTTTTAATATCAAGCGGATGAAAGGTGTGTGGGTGGTCGGTTTTGTACTTATCTGCGCGGGTATTCTCTTTCTTATCGGTAATATAGAAGCGCAGGCGCTTGAGTCGTTCGGAAGATACTGTTTGATTACCGGTTATAATATGCATTATGACGAAGGAACGCGTCTTGTATATGAACCGACCGCGATTAATTTGCCGGCTGTATCTATGTTCATCTCGCTGATGCTGGGAAGCGGTCTTTTTTTAATTTCTGCACAGCTGTTTAAAAAGCGTGTTGAGGTGTAAGGCTGCTGAATATTCCACATGAGGGGCTGTCTTTTTTAATTTTCTACTGATGTATATTACGGGCAGCCTCCTGTGCAATTCTTGGGCAGCGAGTTAGGGCATATCCGCGGCGGATTGATGCGATATTCATATTTGAAAATAGCTTTGCTATTATCGAATATTGCATCAACAGTAACAATCTTCTTTCCGATTCCGGTATACTATCCGCATAATTTTTGTCTCTGATTTGTTGTAGGGCATCTTTGATAGTATTATAGCATATTTACGTGAAAGGGTCTGTCTGAACATTGTAAATTGCAGATAAACTCCCGTGTGTACATTGACTAAAAAGATATGTTTATACTATATTAATAAATCTGGTGCTGCCCCGCAGGGCAGATCATGAGGGTTCAGTCAGTAAACGTTTTGACCCCCCGCCAGTATACGGCGCCGGATATGAGCCGGCAAACTCCATCCCGCAGTAGGTGCGGGACATAATGGCCATAAGGAGGGCACATGAGAAAGTATGAATTGATGACCGTGTTTTCCGTTGAGGAAGATCAGTTCAAGCAGGGAATTGAAGAAGTCCGGACAGTTCTTGGAACCTTCAATGTTCAAATCGATTCCGAAGATGCATTCGGAGACCGTGAATTAACGTACGAAATTAAGAAAAAGACAAAGGGGCGGTATGTCTTGTTCAATATCCACGCCGAACCCGATAAGATTGTCGAAATAGACCGCAAGTTTAAATTGAACCAGACCCTTTTGACCTTTTTATTTATCAGAGTTGATGAATAAGAGAGGGGGATGCTGATGGCAGATATAAACCATGTTGTGCTGGTCGGTAGACTTACCCGTGATGCGGAATTAAAATATACCTCAGGCGGTGCTGCGGTATGTAAATTTTCGATTGCAATTAACCGCCGAAGGAAAAACGGTGAAGAATGGACGGAAGAAGTTCATTATTTTGATATCGTGCTTTGGGGTAGACAGGGCGAAACCCTCAATCAGTATCTTGTAAAAGGAAAGCAGGTGGCGATTGAAGGTGAACTCAGGCAAAACCGATGGGAACAAGATGGACAGCCCCGCAGTAAAATAGAAATTGTTGCAAACAATATTCAGCTGCTCGGGGGCAGCTCCGGAGGCGGTAATCAGCAGATGAGTACCGGCAATCAAGGAGGATATCAGCGGTCAAATGCACCTTCGGCTTATCAAACAAGACAGCAGACTCCGCCGCCTGATGACGGCTATGATGCCGATTTTGATAATGCCAATTTTGATACTATTCCATTTTAAGGAGAACTGAATATGTCGGATGAAACAATGAACACGGTTGATGTAGATGTAAATATGCAGGAAAATCTTCGGGACGGAGAAGAGCGTCAGGGCAATAAAAAGGGAAAGCTTTTTTACCGGAAAAAGGTATGCCGGTTTTGCGCCCAAAAAGCAAAGATTGACTATAAAGATCCGGATTCTTTGCGCCGCTTCATTACCGAGCGCGGAAAGATCTTACCGCGCCGTATTACCGGTACCTGTGCAAAGCATCAGCGTAAGCTCGCGCTTGAAATTAAGCGCGCCCGTGCCTTAGCATTATTACCCTACATTGTAGACTAATTTTATCCCGTTCGCTTCCAACTCCTGGAATACGGACGGTACAATTTAAGATATGGGGATATGACAAGCAGTGTTGCATTTTGGAACATCCCCTACGAAGGAGCTTGAATATGAAAGTAATTTTAAACGAAGATGTGAAACACTTGGGCGAAGAAGGGGATATAAAAGACGTTGCCCGTGGGTATGCCCGCAATTACTTATTCCCGCGTAATTTAGCAGTTCCCTGCAACCCTTTTACTATGGCTCATTTTGAAAGCCGCAAAGAGGAAATTGAGCAGAAAAAAGCCCTGAAGCGCCAAAACGCTGCCGGCTTAAAAGAACAGCTTGAAGCCCTCACGATTACGATAGTGATGCCGGCCGGTCCCAACGGCAAGCTCTACGGTGCCGTTACTAACCAGACTGTTGCAGAGGAGCTTCAGAAACTCGGATTTGAAATTGAACGGAAGCGTATTGAACTGCCGGGTTTAACCTTCAAGAGTGTCGGAAATTATTCCGCTACCCTCAAGCTGTATGAATCGGCTGTTGCCGTTGTTCCCGTCGTTGTTGAAGCGCAGCCTGAAGCGGAAAAGAAAACCGAAGCAAAACCGGAAAAACGCCCGCGCCGCCGCCATGAAGCAGAAGGCGCTGCGGAAGAAATTCCGGCAGAAGCCTCTGTTGAAGAAAAGGCCGAAGATCAGTAATAGGTACGGATAAGGCTGTCTAAAAGAGAAGTTCCGGGAAAGGGACTTCTCTTTCATTTTTTATAGGGGGAATATCGGATGGCAGATACGGGAAAACAACCCGCTTCACTCTTGAAAGATAAAATACCGCCCAATAATGCTGAGGCGGAGCAGGCTGTGCTCGGTGCTGTTTTGCTTGAATCCGATGCAATCGGTACCGTACTGCAATATATCCGGACGGACAGTTTTTATTCCTTTGCCCACCAAAAAATATTTCAGGCAGTAACGGAGCTGTATAATAAGGGACAGCGCATTGATCTTCTGGTTATCAGCGATTATCTGCGCCAAGAAGGACTGCTTGATTCTGTTGGAGGCACTGCCTATATTGCCTCACTGACCGATACCGTACCCAGCACTGCAAATGTCGGTTACTATGCTAAGGTTGTGCAGGATGCAGCGATCCGCCGCTCATTGCTGAAAGTTTCTCATCAGATCTTTGCCGATGTGTATAATGAAACGGTTGCCTATTCATCCGTACTTGAACAAGCCCAAAAAAACATATTCGATTTAACCGATGCAGGGCAGTCGGCAACCTTCCGCACACCTAAGGAAATTATCCCCGAAGCAATCGAAACAATTGAAGCACGCTCCAAGCACCGTGATGAGTTTTCCGGTATTCCGTCGGGTTTTGAATATCTTGACACGCTCACCAGCGGTTTTCAAAATGCGGAGCTCATTATCATCGGAGCGCGGCCGTCTATTGGAAAAACGGCGCTTGCACTAACCATTGCCGACCATATTGCGGTAACGAAGAAAATTCCTGCTGCGTTTTTTTCGCTGGAAATGTCCGATATGCAGCTGATGCTCCGGCTGTTTTCGCTTGAGTCGCGGGTTTCATCGTCAAAAATACGGTCGGGGAATTTACAGCTGGCGGATTTCGGCAAAATTCAAGATGCTGCCGGCCGCTTATACGAAGCTCCCCTGTATATTGTCGATATGCCCAATATGAAGCTGCTTGACCTGCGGGCAATGGCGCGGCAGCTGTGTTTACAGCACGGTGTTAAAATTATTTTTATTGACTACCTTGGACTAATCACTTCGGAAAACAGTACAATTCCGCGTCATGAACGGTTCGCCGAAATTTCCCAGTCTCTGAAAAGTTTGGCCCGTGAGCTGAACATTCCCGTTATTGCACTGTCACAGGTCGGCCGCGATGCGGAGGGGACTGCACCGACCCTTGCCAACCTGCGGGAATCGGGAGCTATTGAACAGGATGCGGATGTGGTTATGTTTTTGCACCGGGCTCAGCGGGAAAATCCCGATACGGAGCTCATTGTTGCAAAGCAGCGTAACGGTCCGGTAGCTACGGTCAATCTTGAATTTATCAGCGAATGTACCCGCTTTGTTTCTAAAGAACGGAGTAATTAGCACAGGACGGGAAACAGCGTACAGGCTGTTTCCATAATATGATCCCGCTCCTCATCAGTGTCGCAAACCAGCGAAGCAGCATAATACAAAGCTATTGCTGTTTCAGTAGTAAGCATACCCATCGGGACAGCGCCTTCTTTCCATAAATTCCGTGCAGTGGCATATCCTAAGAAGTCAACTGCCTCTTCCTGCTGAGAGGTGCAGTAAAATCTACACCGCCGTTTTTTACCGCGGTTTAAAAATTCCCGTAGTGAATAGGGACTCTCTTTCATATTTGCTGTACCGTTTTCGTATAATTCCAAAAAGAATGTCCGGATATTTTTCTGTAAAAAGGACAGCAGATACTCGCTTCGGATACCGGGATACGTTTTAATGAGGAACATTGTATCAGCTGCCTCATTAAGGAGACTTTCAAATACCAAGCTGTCGCTGTCTTCGTAGTCTGTCAGTAAACCGTCCCCCTGAAATACAGGGGTTTTCATATTCCAGTTGACAAAGCCTATGTCGGTTGAACCGATAAATTTTAAATTAAGCGGCGATAAGATTCTTCCGTTAAAAGACACGTAAATGCCGTTTTCTTTTTTCCATGCAAGCCGGATGGCGTCATTTAGGTTACGGCGCGCCTCATCCGACTCTACCGGAGCGGTATTGGAGGCGGTAAGGACGATTGGGACCGGAGTGTCTGCAAAAAGCCAATACATAAGCGGGGCGGTATACACGAGGGTATCGGTCCCGTGTGTCAGTACAATACCGTTTGCCGTTCCGGAGGCAATTTTTCCGCATACTGCATGGATGAGGCGCGCCCAGTCGGCAGGTTCGAGTTCTTCGCTTAACAGGCCGTCAGGTGTAATGTTTTCAAAGCAGATATGCCTGTCGGCAACATCCGCATCCAGCAGCTCGCAAAGAATATTCGTGTTGCCTGCCTCTATTTCACCCTGCCTGAGCTTCCCTGAAATCGCACCGCCCATCGAAAGGACATAAATGATGCTGATATTCAATTCATCCTTAATAATCTGCTTTACCAGTTTTTGGTCGGCGAAACCGCCCGTTTCTTTCATAATTAAACCGGATAGGATTTCCAGATATTTCATTACGCCGGCCTTCAGCTGCTCAGCCTCTTTGGGGTGTGCTGCAAGCATATTCCGTACTAGTGTCCATAAGGTTGTATAGTCGGAGATTTTTCCCCATTCATCTTGCGTAAGCAGGAGGGCGGGGTCTACATCTTCGATAATAACCTTGTACAAGAGTTTACGCATAATGGGATGGTTGATACTTCCCTGTTCTGCAAGCTGAAATATCCGCGCTAAATGCTGAGGAAGCGGTTTCAGTGAAGCTACCGTCTTATTTGCCCGTTTCAGGAGGGGAACTATGTCCGACAGAATGCTTTTTGCCGTCTGCTTTGCTTCGGTTCCAAAGCTGAGTACCGATTCAAAAAAATCGGCCAGCCGCGCATCCTCACACAGCGCTTGAGCTGCCGGCATAGAAAGACCGAAGTCTTTAATATACCGTAGTTTTCTTTCCTGTTGATTTTCCGGTGCAGTGCGGATAACTTCTGCCAAAAGCTGTTCCGGCACGGTGTAATAATGCGCTTCTTTGACCGGAACGGTTTTGACATGACCGACAAACTCCCGCAGTTTGTACGGTTCGGTACGCTCTTGCCGGGCATTCCAAATCCTGCTTTCTGAAACCGGTTCCGTGCCCTGCTTCAGCAGCGCTTCTTGACGGCGCAGGTCTTCGTTGATAGCCTGCCGTACAAAGTTAAATGAGTTAAGATTACGCAGCTTCACATAGTGCTGGGGCTGATGAGGAAATTCTGCAGAGGCAGTGTATGCATTGCAGCGTATCTTATGTCCTCCAGCCGAATCGCTTAGAATCCCGACATAACGCATTCTGTTTTTCAGCTCAGTCAGGAACATTTCGGCCTCTTCCCCAAGCTCAAAATTGTTTCCTGTACGGATTCTGATACTGGGCATTCCGGCCGAATCATAATCCATAAAGGTCTCGCCGCCGGTATGGACGAGTCTGCCGGCATCTTCTTCAATACGGATTTCTAAAATATCAATCTTTTTTTTATGTTTATGAAATTCAATATCAACCTGTCCCTCTTCTGCAATTTTTACGGAGGCGCCGCATAAACGGTGCTCAGGGGGCATGGCGGGGGTGCCGGCGGGATATTCGTACTGCGGGGCTGCAATTAATCTACAGCCCAGACTATGCGCCAGCCGGTAGGCATCGCGTGCAATACGCTCTTTCAAAATAGGAGGATGCCCTTCGGCACGGGTACAAATAGGGCAGTTTTCCGCAGAGGAGCCCGTTTTACATGAACAAAAGGCTTTTTCGTCAGATAACACTAAAACCCGTATTTCGAGAAAGACAAAAGACTGATACAAAGCGCCCTCCTATCGTATGAAGCGTGCCGGTTGACTGTTGGAAATATGCCGGAAGCTGTAAGTGACCTGTTCTGAAACGAAAGTTGCCGAACAGGCTTAATCAACACCCCCTCCGCACGAATAAAAAAAACAAGAAATTATACAACTATACTGAAAAATATGATATACTATGTTACTTATAAAAAAGGTAGATTTTCAAGGAGTAATAGTGAACAAGCGCGATTTTCCCAGAGTTCATTTTTATGATCAGGATTTTGTTGATATATACGATAGGACATGGTCATTTATTCAAGATTTTTTATGTACGGTTAAAACCGAAAAGGGCGGAAGCGAAAGCTTTTTTTTGTATCCCGAAGAATCGGGTTCGTTTTTAAATCAGTATGAAACGATTTTATCGTCGTTTTTCTTTGTGTACTCAAACCGTAACTACAATGCAAATCAAAGCCTTGATTTTTTCTATGCGCATCAAGAAGATTCAGGGGCAATCCGTTCAAAGTATAATATAGAAACGGGTGATCCTGTTTTTTCCGCCGATAATCCTCAAGGGGTGGGTATGCCCCTTTTTGCCTGGGCAGAATATAATATGTTTCATAAAACGGCAAATAAAAAGCGGGTAAAAGACGTAATGCCGGTATTAACCCGGTATATGAAGTGGCTTGAAGCAACCTTTAAGCAGCCGAACGGACTCTATGCGGTTCCGCTTGCAGCTGTTGAAATGTATAATACCCCGCGTGAAAGAGCTGCATATCTGGTTGACTTTAACTCAGCGCTTGCAGTGAATGCCCTGTATATGTCTGCTTTAGGGGATGTGCTCAATGATAAAGAGTTGAGTTTTCAATATAAGCGGGTTTATTTTACACTGAAGACCCGCATTAATGCATTGATGTGGAATGCCGAAACGGGTTTTTACCACGATATAGATGCTGATGAAGCGGTGCTGCCGCAAAAAACAATCGCAGGCTTTTGGCCGCTGCTTGCCGAAATTCCCAACGAAGACAAGGCCGAACTGCTTGCCGCTCACCTGCTTAATCCCGTAACCTTCGGTTCCGATCATCCTATCCCCAGCCTATCCCTTGATGATCCGCAATACAGTGAGCGGGGTATGGGCGCCCTCGGCAGTGTTTTTCCTCATTTGAATTTTATTGTGATTAAAGGATTGGAAAAATATGAGCGCTGGGAGCTGGCGCGCGAATGTGCAATCCGGCATATTTATTATGTGCTGGACGGATTGGCGCCGGATGGGAATGTTAAGAAAGGCGCTTTATGGGAAGTCTATCTGCCGCAAAAGGAAGGCCCTGCTCAATGGCCTGAACGGGAAGGTTTTCCCCGTAAGCACTATCTTTTTTCTACCGCGCTTTCAACCATCACTTTGATGATTGAAAATGTTATCGGTCTTTCCATCAGTTTCCCGCGTAAAACCGTTGACTGGATTATTCCTAATTTGGAGGTGATGGGGATTGAAAATCTCAGCCTCAAGCGGAACCTTGTTACGATTTTATCTTCAAAAACGCAGCGGGGATGGGAAATCCACATGGAAAGTGAAAAACTGTATTATTTTACCATCAATATTTTAGGACAGAAAAAAAAGACTCTTCCGATACCCTCAGGTAAATGTTCTATGCTGATTGATAAGCTGTAGTATTTTCTATGCAGTATTTAAATCGGGAATTATCATGGATTGATTTTAATGAACGGGTACTGGCAGAAGCGTGTTCAAATACTGTTCCCTTATTGGAGCGGCTGAAATTTATCGGTATCGTTTCCTCGAATTTTGACGAATTTTTTATGGTACGGGTAGCTGCCTTGCATGAGATGCACCGGCGGGAGGAGCAGCCCGCGGATTTGGACAGTCTTTCGGTAAAAGAGCTTCTCGGAATGATCGGGCGCAAAACGAGGGTGCTATTTAACATTCAGGAAGCGGTCTTAAATAACGAAATTCTTCCTCAGTTAGGGGAACAAGGGTTGGTGTACCGGAAGCCGGAAGAATGTACTGCGGCGCAGCAAGGTTTCTTAGAAGACTATTTTTATCATACCCTCTATCCGCTGATTAAAGCGGAGATACATGAGGACGAGGCTGAGCCGGCTGATAGTGTTGCGAATGTACGCCTGCACATAGCGTTTTTACTGTCCGATAAACGGACGCAGAGTACAAAACTGGCCATCGTACAGGTGCCGGATATCCCGCGTTTTATTTTTTTACCTGCCGCCGGAACGGAAACGAAAAAAACAGAGTTTGTACTGACTGATGAGCTTATCCGCTGTTTAGGAGCTGCACTCTTTTCCGGCTTCAAGATTACGGGAACCGCTATTTTCAAAATTAACCGTTCGGCAACCATGACGGTTGACGATTCCAGTGATGACGGCTTTATTCAGGCATTGCAGGAAGTGCTTGTGCAGCGGCGGTATTCATTTGCCGTGCGGATGACCTGTACCAATGAATCTCCGGTCCTTGTGCGGCGTATGGCGCGTCTGTTCGGGCTTGAAGAAAGAGATATTTATTTGAGTGAGGCCCCCATCGGTCTTTCCTCTTTTGCAAAAATTGCGGAAATAGACGGTTTTAAGCACCTGCGGAATGAAAAATGGCGCCATTATCCTCACCCGCTTTTCCCCGCAGCCGGTTTTTGCTGGGAGACGGTCAAAAAGCATGATATCTTGTTGAATGTGCCGTATCAATCCTATAAGCCGGTGATTAAGTTCTTATCCTGCGCTGCCGAAGACCCTGATACAGTTTCTATTCAAATGACCCTGTACCGTACCAGTAAAACTTCCCCGGTTGTTCATGCCCTTGAGCGGGCTGCAAAAAACGGAAAGAAGGTGCGCGTCTTTGTGGAACTCAAGGCGCGGTTTGATGAGGAACGGAATCTCGGCTGGGTTAAGCGTTTGCAAAAATACGGTGTCAGTGTGATTTATGATTTACCGCATTTAAAGGTTCATGCAAAGCTGATCCTGATTATGCGCCGGGAACCGCAGGGCGAGCGAGGGTATGTGCATCTTTCTACCGGCAATTATAATGATACCACGGCGAAGCTGTATTCCGATTTATCATTATTCACTGCCCGGTCGGAGATAGTAGAAGACGCACAGCTTATTTTTTCGCGGCTGTGCGGCAAGTATACCGAACAAAAACCGCGCAGCTTAATCACCGCGCCGGATTATTTAAAGAAGACTCTGCTTGCACTGATCGAACGGGAGGAAGCCTTTGCGCGGGCGCATCAGCCTGCCCGGATCGCTGCAAAGATAAATAATCTTTCTCACCCTGAACTGATTACCGCCCTGTACCGCGCCTCACAAGCAGGGGTGAGGATCGATTTGAATGTACGGGGAATCTGTATGCTGATTCCCGGCCGGCCCGGCATTAGTGAAAACATTCGGGTGATAAGCATCATAGACCGGTACTTAGAGCATAGCAGGGTATTCTACTTTGAAAACGGCGGCAATTCTGAATACTATCTTGCCAGTGCCGATTGGATGCCGAGGAATTTAGAGCGCCGTGTGGAGCTGTTTTTTCCGGTATTCGACCCGGAAAACCGGAAGCTGTTGGAATATTTTTTTAATGTCTATTTTGCGGATAACGTAAAGGCCTTTGAAATGCAGCCTGACGGGAGCTGGCAGCGCCCAAATACTGCCGGCGCTGAACCTGTCAGAGCGCAGCAGGTCTTACAGCATTTTTTTAATCCGCACCATAAAGAATAGGGCATCTCTAAAAACGGAAGTTTTTAGAGGTTCCCAATCGGATGCTTAGATAAGCGGAGGTTAGGTATGAAGTATCCCTTCAAAAATACTATGCGTTTTTTTATACGCACGGTTTTGATTATCGGTTTGCCCCTCATCTGCACTGCCTGTGCAGGGAAACAGCAAGATGTTTTGTATCTTTATAACTGGACATATTACACTCCTGATTCGGTTATTGAAGCCTTTGAAAAAAAATACAATGTAAAAGTGGTTTATGATGACTTTGCCTCGAATGAAGATATGTTTGCAAAACTTATGGCGGGTTCTAAAGGTTATGACTTGATCGTGCCTTCTGCCGATTATGTTTCCATCATGATTAAACTGAATATGCTGGAAAAAATCGACATCACAAAAGTTCCGAATGTACGGTATTTACGGCACGAGGTGCTCAACCGGATTCAATACGATCCGCAGATGAATTTTTCGGTACCCTACTATATGGGTGCGGCAGGGGTTGCGGTAAATACTAAGGAAGTACCTGACTACGAGCGCAGCTGGAATATTTTTGAACGTACCGATTTAAAAAACCGTATGACGATGATGGATGATATGCGGGAGGTCTTGGGTTCCGCTCTTGCAGTGTTAGGGTATGATGTAAATACGGTTAATCCTGAAGAACTGGAACAGGCATACCGGCTGGTTCAAGAAAAATGGAAACCCAATTTAGTGAAATTTGATGCGGACGGGTTTGCAAAATCTTTTGCATCCGGTGATTTTTTAGCAGTACACGGGTATGCGGAGGCAGTTTTTGCAGAATTGTCCCAAGAACAACGAGCCTCTGTTGACTTTTTTATTCCGCCGGAAATACCTTCTGCTCTGTATATTGACAGCTTCTGTATTCCCAAGGGAGCGCCTCATCCGGATCTTGCCCATGCGTTTATCAATTTTATGCTGGAACCGGATATTTATGCGCTGTTTTTAGATGAATTCGGGTTTCCTTCGTCTATTCACTCTGAGGCGGCACAGTATAAAAAAGATAAACCGCTGTATACACTTGAAGATATGAAAGATTGCGTACTGAAAAAAGACCTCGGGGCGGATTTGGAGCTATATAATAATTACTGGCAGCGGATACGCTTTACTCCCTAGGCTGCCCGCTATGTAATAAAATATTTGCCTTCTTTTTCGGCGACAAAGCCTTCACGGATAAGATCTGCGAGGGCTTTGTCGAACAGCGGTTTTTCTGTTTGCGTCCCGGTATATAAATCGGAATAGTATTGTCCTTCCCGTACGGTAAGACTGCGGATAAGAGCTCCCCGCGCCTGACGTACCGAACCTTCAAATTTTGACTGCTTGGTATAATGTTTGCTTTTTCGATTAGGGTTGACGGTTTTCTTTTTTAACTCGGCACCGTAATCCATCAAAGCGTAATACCACAGGCGCGGGTTTTCGGTATAAATGCCGGCCTCTATCAGCGGGAAAATTTCTTTATCGCTAATTCCGGTTCTGTCCTTAAAAAAGAAAAAGATAAAAACCGCCCGGATATTGGTTTCGATAAATGCATTCGGTTTATTGTAGGCAAAGGTTGAAACGGCTGCTGCCGTATACGGGCCGATTCCCGGAAGTGTTTGCAATACAGCCGGCTCTTCCGGCACTATCCCGCCGTATTCCGAACTGATGATTTGTGCACACCGGTGCAGAAAACGGGCACGGCGGTTATAGCCTAACCCCACCCATTGCTCAAGAACCTGTACAAAAGAGGCTGCCGCTAAATCGGTAATAGACGGAAACACTTCCAGCCACTGCCGGTACTTTTCTGCTACCCGTTCCGTTTGGGTTTGCTGGAGCATAAACTCCGAAACCAGAATGGCATAGGGGTCGCTGGTTGTCCGCCACGGGAAAGAGCGCCCGTGCTTATCGTAATAATCGAGGATAGTCCTTTGAAAATCCGTAAACGATAATCCGTTCATCACTCTTTATTTTTTACAATGAGCGCGCGCGCAAGCAGTTCCGCAATGATCTGCTCTACGATTGCTTCGGGGGTGAGTGTTTCGGTATCAATACGCATATCCGCAAATGAATAATCGGTGTTGTCGATATTGTAGAGCTCTTTATACCGGCGGGTATCATCGCTGTCGCGCATTTGGGTAAAGGCTTGAATGCTTTCAAGGCTGCCTCCTTCCCGTTTAAAAATACGTTCAGCCCGCACCTGAGCCGAAGCGTACAGATAGACCTTGATATCCGCTTCTTTTAACAGCCAGATGGCAAGCCGGGAGCCGAGTACGCAGGAAGATTTTAAGGCCCGCTCTACTTGGCGCTCGTCAACCAAACGGTCAAAACGGAAATCCGTTTTTGCTTGTTCGATTACCTCTTTTAGCGGAATATTCAACTCCCGCGCAAGATTTCTGAATGTATAGTTAATGCAGGGGATACCCAGCTTATTTGCCAGCAATGTGGAAACGGTGGTATTTCCGCAGCCCGATGCACCTGAGATTGCAATCCGCACTGTTTTTCCCGTATCAATACGATAGTTTCTTTTCATCAGTATTCTCCCGTACCTTTTTTTACCTATTCTACATTGTGCGCTTGTTCACGGATATTTTCCAGAGCATCTTTTGCCTGAATAACCGCCTGGCCGATTACCGTTAATTGGTTTTTAGAACCGATGGTATTGATTTCTCTGTTAATTTCCTGACACAGAAAATCTATTTTACGTCCCGGAGTCTCGTTTTCGGCTATTTCCTTTTCTAAAGCAGCAATATGAGCTTTTGCACGTATGATTTCTTCATTAATCGTATATTTTACGAGAAGAACGGCAATTTCCTGCATCATGCGCTGCCGATCCGGTTCATGTTCCATCAGATCTGTCCATTTTCTTTCCAGCATGGCAGCAAATATCTGTTCCATCTCAGCTGCGTGCTTTTCAATTTTCTCTACCGACGCAGTCAGTACCTCCAGCATTTTTTGTATATCGGTATGCAGCGCCTTACCTTCTTCAATCCGGCTTTGCTCAAATTTTTCAACCAATGTTTCTAGGATGGGAAGCAGGGCGTTCTGCCATACGGCTTCGTCAAAGCTGCGGTCGAATTGCAGCACCCCTTCTTGACGTAAAATCAAGTCAAGGCTTATCTGGTTTTCCATACCCAAGGTCTGTGCTACTTCCAAAATTGAGCGGTAATAGGCCTGAGCAAGCGGAATATTCGGTGTAACAGGATGCTCGGTACGTACTTTTTTTAGCCGCAAATAAAAATCGGCCTTACCGCGGGTAATCCGCTGTGTAAAATACTTGCGCAAAAAGGGTTCAAGTTGATTCATCCATGCAGGGATGTTGATATTTAAGTCTAAAAAACGGGAGTTGTAGCTTTTTAATTCGCATGAAATATCGGAATCGTGTACCGTACCGTCAAGGTAGGCATAGCCGGTCATACTTCTCATATATTCACGGCCTTTTCCAAAAGCTCAATATACACAGCACGGCCGAGTTTCCAATTATCCCCGGCGCCGATGGTAATAAAAAGGTCTCCTTTCCTCAGCTCATGTTTTACAAAGTCTTTTGCGTCCATAATTTCGTCAAAGTAGTGTACCTTTCTATGCTGTTTTTTTACCTGCTCATATAAGGTTTTGCCGGTTAAGTTTCCGCCGTATTTTTCCCGTGCCGAACCGTATATCTTATGTAGAATAACCGTATCCGCATAGGAAAAGGCGCCGGCAAACTCATTCAGTAAGGCTTCGGTGCGGGAATAGGTGTGTGCCATAAAGTCAGCAACAATGCGCCGTTTTGGGTAAAAGGAACGCAGGCCTTTCAGCGTTTCGTGAATGGCGGTGGGATGATGACCGTAGTCATCCATAAATAAGATGTCGTTGACTTCTCCCAGTATTTCACTCCGCCGCTTTGCCCCTTTAAATGAGGCAAGGCTGTTACGGATGGCTGTTAGATCGGCGAGGGTTATTTCTTTCCGTTCTTCTTTTATTAAGCTGATTGCAAGGGCAATGGCGGCGGTTGCATCCAGTACCGTATGTTCACCCGGA
Source organism: Treponema sp. (assembly GCA_038397965.1). Taxonomy (GTDB): domain Bacteria; phylum Spirochaetota; class Spirochaetia; order Treponematales; family Treponemataceae; genus Treponema. The sequence goes on along the minus strand of JARGFA010000009.1, from coordinate 185,607 downwards.
ATGCCGATTCTAAATTCACCTGCAAAACCGCGCAGTGAAAACACCGATTGTCCATTTTGTACCCCGTGCATTTTAATTCCGTAGTCGCCGAGTGCCGTTTTACCGTAGGGGACTAGAATGAGATCCGGCCGGGAGGAGAATATAAGCCGTGCAGCCTCCCGTGCACCGGCATCATCGGCACAGTAAAACAGTTCGCTGAATTGCGGCAGCCGGTCAAGATACTGCAAAAATGCTGTTAAAATATCTTCATACCGCGGGTAGTAATCCTGATGGTCGCTTTCGATACTGGTAAGAATAATTTTTTTCGGATGAAAGAGTAAAAAATGCCGTTTATATTCACATGTTTCGGCGACAAAATACTTTGAGCCTTTTATGACGGTACAGCTGCCGCCGAAATTGGAAACTGCGCTGCCTGCAAGGATTGAAATATCAAGGTTTAAATCTTTAAGCAGGGTTCCCGCAATGCCGGTAGTTGTGGTTTTACCGTGTACTCCTGCTATCCCAACCGAATAGCTGTGTTCTGAAAATGCACCTAAGGCTTCGGGATAGCTCATCCGCTGTAAGTCCCTGTCAACAGCGGCATGAAGCTCTTCATTTTCCTCAGGAGTGTAGGCAGCAGAATAGACAACTAAGCGCGTATCGGCAGGAATGTTTGAAGCTGAAAAAGGACTTGTAACGGGGATATTTAGCTTCTGCAATAGAGCATCGGTATAAAATTCGTCGCTTATATCGCTGCCGGTTATACAGGCTCCCCGTGAAACGAACAGTTCCGCCAAGGCTGCCATACCGGTTCCTTTAATACCGATCATGTGAATATGATAACCGGAAAGATTTTCCGGTAAACGGATTTTATTCATACCCGATATACTAAAGGAAAATATTACTTTGAGCAAGAATAGAAATGCCGTCCAGCCGGGGCCACGGCATTACAATTTTTTTATAGCTATTCGCAGAATGCATAGAGTGCTGTTATTCGTTTACTCTGCTTACTGCTTGACAAAAGCTCATAATTATACAAAATTGACAGCATAATGCAAGGATTTTTCGTGCAGCTTAACACCGTGTTCCGTAATCCGATTTTTTTAGCGGCGGTTTCAAGCTGGTTTTTAAGTCAATTTATTAAAACGTTTATCGGGTTTTGTGCATCATCAGTCCGTACCTTACCTGTTTTTCTGGATTTAATGATCTGGCGGACGGGCGGTATGCCTTCGAGTCATACTGCTTTGGTAACGGCACTTACCACTTCTATCGGATTTAAGCAAGGTGTATCGTCCGATCTCTTTATTTTCTCTTTTTTTTCGGCCATTATTGTTATCAGGGATGCAATGGGTGTGCGGCGCTCAAGCGGAATTCAAGCTAAGACTCTGAATGAAGTCGGTGCAAAACTCGCTGAAGCAATGCAGGTTTCGTTTAAGCCGGTTAAAGAAATCCAAGGGCATACTCCCGTTGAGGTGTTTGCGGGGATTATTGTCGGTATTCTTATCGGAATTTATTTTTCGGTGTTTTATACAGCTTAAAACATGAAGCGGCTGAACGTTTTTTTTTACTTCCTGTCCGCGTTCATAGCAACCGGTGCGATAGTGTGCTTTGCAGCGCTTCCTCTCCGGGTATACCGTCCCGTATGGCAGGGGTATAGGGTTTTGGCCGTTCCCGCCGCAGCTGATCCGGAGGCATTTATTGCGGCGGCAGAACAAGCAGGCATATCGGACATAGTGTCTGAGTTTTCGACACCGCAGCGGTTTGCTTTCTTACAGGGGGGCAGGAGCGGCGGATTTCCGTTTACCGATGAAAAACACTATATACAATGGTTTACGGATGAAAAGAATGCTTTCCGGTATTTTTATCTTCCTTATACATCCTTTTTTAGTTTTATAAAATTATATGCTTCGCTTTATACTCTGAGTACCGGGTTTTACCTTGAACCGGCCTTTGTATATGCGCCGATTAAGGCTGCCGCAGCCCTCATGCTCTTTCTGTATTGTCTGACCGGCTGCCGGAAAAAAACGCTTTTTGGTGCTGCAGCGGGAAGTTTTGTGCTGTATGCCCTGTCTGTACGAAGCAGTTTGTCGCTGACTACTGCATTATTAAGTATTCTTTCGGCAGCCTATTGGATTGAAGCCCTCGGCAGCGAAATCGCAATTCCGTGGAAGCAACTCAAGGAGCGCATTCGGTGCAATGTGTTTATGGTCATTCTTCCGGCTGTGTCATTTGTATCGGCAGCTATAGACGGCTGGCTGCCTCTCTTGTTTTACCTGCTTGCCCTGATCTTATCCGGAACAGCCCTTTTTTCGGTATATACCTTTTTGCACCTCAGTGCCGAATATAAAGATAAATACCGCGTACACCCTTCACTAAAGGTGTTTGTCATGCATCCTCAATCATGGTCGCGGTTTTGGAATACCCGTTATGCATTCACTGCTACAGCGCTTTGCGGCACGCTTCTTTTTGCGGGGGCTTTGCTGCCGCCGGTTTTTTCAACAAACCGGCTTAACCGATCGGTCAAGACATTGAGCATTCCTCATCCGGTGTCCCGGTATGGGGAACCATTAACCGGAAACGGATTCTTTGCGGCACAAGCACTCCGGCCGCCTGCCTATCTCCCTGATTTGGCCGGGTATATACAGGATTGCTGGTATAATGCTGCCATGCCTTATTTGAATGTGCATATGCCGATTCCTGTGTTAGCCGAAGATATGGAGATACGGTTTGATTTTTTTCATGAAGGACGCGGAGGTCTGCTCCTCCGCGAAGAGAAAATAATGTATGTATTCAATACGGAGTTTATCATCCGTACTTTGCAGCATAAGCGCTTGACTTTGTTACCCTTAGAAAGAATGCTGCTGGAGCAAGGCGGTTTTACCCCTGCGGTTCACCGGAATATCCGGCTTTTTACGGTCGGAAAGCTTGCATCGTTTTTTATTAGCCTGAGTACGTTGTTCTTTCCCGCCGTTCTCATTATAATAGCTAAAATACAATGACGGAATTTATACAGTTTAAACGGGGACAGCAGCAGGTAAAGTACAGCCGCTGTGAGCCTCAATTTGAAGGTAATGCCTTTTTACCCCAATATGCGTTTGTACCGCTTGCATTTCAAACACGGATGAACAGTTTTCCGCTGGTTTCAGTAGGGGATACCGTACATGAAGGACAGATTATTGCCCGCGCAGCAGATCATGTATCTGTTCATGCCCATGCCTCCGTTCCCGGCGTTGTAGCCGGTATCATTGATACAAAGCTGCCGAGCGGGCATTTTTTCCGCGGAGTGCATATCCGCACTGAAGGACGTTTTGATATATTAGGTACTCGGCGCTCTCCCTATCCATGGGAGCAGTGTGATCGGCAGGAACTCCTTCACTTCCTTGAGCTTGCCGGGTTAGTTAATACTGCGGAAGGTATTACGCCGCTTGCGGAAAGGATTGGAACCGCCAGTAAGCGGGGTGTCAATCGTTTAACCGCAGTGTTGTATGATAAAGATCCTTCCTGCTGTCTGGATTCTTTTTTAACCCGCCGTTTCACCCGTGAGGTTTCCGAAGGTATTGCGGTGATTGCCCGTGCCTTGAACGCATCAAAAATTACGGTTGAGCTGCCGGCGGAAAAAGACCGTTCAATACCGGACTTAATTACTGCGGTATTATCAGGTCATGAACTATCATTTATTTCTGTGCCCAATACATATCCGCCGGAAAACGTGCATACCTGTGCTGCCGAAAGCGGCGCCTTTGTGATTGATGCGCTAACGGCACTGACGGTGTATGAATCCGTAAAATACAACCAGCCTATGCTTACAACGTATGTGCTGGTAACCGGTAAAACGCTTGAACGGTCAAAGATACTCAAAATAAGAATCGGAACCCCTATCGGCCATTTAATAGAAGAATGCGGAGGCTTTAAAGCAAAAAATACGCATATTATTCTGAACGGTTTGCTGCAAGGCATTTTAGTAGACAGCTTAGATCTGCCGGCGGGCAAAGGCATTAAATCAATTCATGCAGCCGGTAAAGAAGTAAGTCTGCAAAAGCAAATTGAAGACTGCGGACATTGCGGACAATGTCTGCGTAGTTGTCCTGCGTTTATCGATCCGATCGGTACCGTCCGGTTAATTCAAAAAAAGCACTATACCGATGATGTTTTGCACTCAGTTGCTTTGTGTAGAGGCTGTGCATGCTGTTCGGCAGTCTGTCCTGCACGTATACCGCTGTGTACTATTATTAAGTCGGCAGCGCGCAAAGGAGCCGGCTATGCGTTATAACCGTACAGCCTATCATTCTGCACCGTATATCTATTCTTCTGCGGATACGCGGCGTACTTCGATCCTTGTTTTATTTCTTTTATTGCTGCAGCTTATTTTGATGGGAATAGTGCAGGACTTTGCCGGCATTCTGCTGATTGTTTGTACGGGAATAGGCGCTCTTACCGCCTCCCTTCTGATTGCCTATACCGAAGGAGTTTTGTCTTTCGACATTCATGCCCTACTGACCGGTGTGCTGATCGGCTTCTTTTTTCCCTTTGAATGCGGGCTTATTTTTAGTTTTTTTATTGCGTTTATGAGTTATTTTCTCAGTTGGGGAGTATTCGGCGGGAAGGGAAATTCATGGATTAATCCGGTGATGCTGGCTGTATGTATTGCGGCGGTCAGCAAGCCGGACTGCTTTACACAGCCGGTAGCACTTGATGCTATTTATCTCCATGGGAGCGTATTTAATGCACTTGAGGCCTATAGTCCTATACGGATGTCAGCGGATCAAGCCGTAACCTCCATGCTGAACTCAACATTCCTGCATAGTATCGGTGTAACACTGCCAGAAGGATATATCAGCCTCTTTCTTCTATTTCCGTCAAAAATCCCGGCATTACGCTATAACATTCTGCTGCTCATCTCCTCCATTGTGCTTTTATCAGTAAAAGCCATTCACAAAACTCTGCCTTTTGCCTTTTTAACTACATACAGTGCACTCATTTATTTGTTTTCGGTACCGGCTCACGCAGGAACATTTACAGGAGGAGATATTCTTTCTGCATTGCTGACGAGCGGTGCCTTATTTTCGGCCTTTTTTGTCATGAACGACGGAGGTTCTATTCCGCGGTCATGGACAGGACGGCTGATTTCAGGTGTTCTCACCGGAATTTTTGCTTTTTGTATTGCAGGCCCCGGCATCAATCCTGCCGGTATTGCTTTTGCTGTTGTTTCGGCTAATTGTATCAATCCTGTGATTGAGCGGCTGGAATTGTATTTTTATAAACGGAAACGAGGCGCCTTATGACCCCCCACACAGAATCGAGGCTAAAAAAATATACCGTACTCATCGGATTACTGCTGATATTCTTGATGCTCTTTTACGGGCTGTCATACCTCAATAGGAAGAATCGTGTGCGGGTGCTTGCAGAATCCGCTCTGGTACTGTGCCGCTCTCATCCGGCTTTTAGCGCTGCATCTATAGAAATAAACGGTTTAGCTGATCCGGCTGTGTCGAACCTTCCGTTTCATACAGTACTGACTGCCGTATTTGACGGCAAGGATGCTCTTATTTTTTTTCTCCCCTTGGCTGGGAAGTACGGTAGATATCCTGCCGTTTTTGTGTATGAGCAGTCTATGGGGTGTGTGTTTTGCGGGCTTGCAGGCGTGCATAACCGGGAAGCCGGTTATTACGGCATTACCCAGGCTCTTATTACTCTTCAATGTAAAAAAATTGAAACCATAATGGGGGAGAATACGAGGTAAGACATGAATAATAAATCGATTATCTTTTTTTTAGGTCTCTGTCCTCTTATTCCTGCAGCCGTGCATCTTGCAGAAGGACTGTTATTTGCTGTGGAGTTTTGTTTTCTCTTTGGAGCAGGTATGGCAGCGAAACTGCTTATTAAACGTCTTAAAGTTACCAGGATACCGGGCATCATAGAATATTCGGCTATTTTGCTTGCTGCAGCCTTGTACTGCGAAATAGGCGGCATATGTTTTCCCGTTTCTATGATCGGCCTGCAAAGTTATGTGTATATTTTTGCATTCTCATACATACTCAGCATTAGTCTTGTGTATTATACGGAAAAAGAACCCTCGCTGGAATTTCCGGTATCATATCTTGTGCTGCTGCTTACCGTTTCTGCTCTCCGTGAGCTGTTTGTATTCGGTACGCTTTCAATACCGGTACCGTCCGGGCTTGCTGCCGTAACGCTGCTTCCCGCGGTGATGCCGCTCCGGTTTTGGGGAAGCAGTGCCGGCATATTAATTTTGCTGGGGGTCGGGCTGTGGCTGTACCGCAGTTTTCAGAAGGGGGAACTCTTACCCTTTAAATCAAAGGAAGCGCATCAATAAAGGAGGCTGTATATCCTATTTTTACTTTTTTTCTATACGTTTCCGGCTTCGGTTATTTTTTTACACGGTATAGGACTGGAGCGGCTTTCGATGAATGCACGTTCTAAACATACGGTGCTTCCGTTTATCGCAAAAAATGGTGTGTTGATGCTCATTTCTGCATCGCTGATATGGTTTTTCACGCTGTATGTGCTTGCTCCGGTTGGGCTTCTTTTTTTAATGCCGTTTGCCGCCCTTGTGAGTGTCTATTTTTTTGAATTGGCCTTACGGCTTCTGTTCCCCCAAGAAGGTGAGAAACAGGTGCGTGAACGGTTATTCAGCTGCGGAATGGTAATTTTTGCCGTATATCATGCATTTGATTACAGTGAGCTGATTGTGATTCTGGTTAGTGCCTGTTTGGGTATGATTATTTGGTCATTTGTTTTATACGCGGTTAAATGCCGGGTAGATGAAAGCACTATCAGTTCGCAGTGGAAAAATGCGCCGCTCCTTCTAATCAGTATGGGGATGATAGGGCTTGCGCTGTATGCATGGGACGGCGCATGGCTGATGCTGTGATGTAACCTTAAATAATACGTGCTTGTTTACTTATTCGGCTGTCTGTGTGTATTACCAAAAAGGCAGCTGCTTTTCTATTTTAATAAAATGGAGTATAGTTTCCTCATGAAACGTTATTGTTTACTTTTTCTTTTTTCAGCAATCAGTGTATGGAATAGTGCTGCACAAGATGCTGCAAGGTATCAGAATACTGAAGAACCCCCTGTCCAAACGCCTATTACTGCATACGTCTATGAACCGATACGGAAAGGTGATCAGTTTATCCGTATGGGTTTACAGCTGGGCGTACCGCTCTTTAATACCTCGCCGTCTAAATTTGCAATAAAACCGAATATTTATCCCGGCGGCAGTATTTTTTTAGGGTATACGCATTATCTCACAAAGGGTGTTTCCGTCGGCGGAGATCTCGCATTTTCATTTTATTTAACAAAGGGCAGTAATTTATATTTTGCTATTCCTTTTACCTTTAATACGGGGTACACCTTTGCAGCCGGGAAGATGCGCTTTCCGCTAACCTTCGGTATCGGCGGTGATTTTCAGTCATATAATGGTACGCGGTATTTCGGCCTCTTTTTTAGACCGCAGGCAGGCTTTTTTTACCAATATTCGCCCGAATGGTCGTTCGGCGGCGAACTGTCATGGGATATTGTACCGCAGTGGTATAAAAATAAAAGCTTTAACCGCACCGGAAATTTCTTGGGTATCGGTTTTGCTGCGCGGTATCACTTTTAGAAGAGGGAGTATAGTATGAAAAAAACGATTGCCGCCGCTGCTGCGGTATTACTGATAATCATAGCATCCTGTAAAAATCCTCCTATTTTTGCGGCGATTGAGCAAGAGGTCAAGCTTAAACCTGCATCGGTAAAAGGATTTGTCAGCGGAATTGTCAAAATTAGGGGAACTCTCTATACATCAAACGGAAAAATCTTTCAAAAATCCTTCGGCACTACCGGTAAATGGTCTGAACTGAGCACTCCCGGCGGGCGGAGTTTAAGCATTGCAAGCGATGGTACGAAACTCTATGCCGTGTTCGAAAACAACGGTTCTTGTACAGCGTATGTCCATAACGGCGGATGGCAGCCTATTGATGCTCCCATACGATCTGTTGCAGGTACTGAAAAAGTATTCGGTTCTGACGGCAATAACATCTATCGCATTACTGATACGAATGCTGTTTCGCTAACCGGCGTAACAGGTGCATTGAAAGGCGCAGCAAAAAATTACTTTTTGCTGGAAACAGGATTGTATAAAGACAACGGAACACGTATTGAGGGTACAAACTGCCCTTCCGGCGGGTTAAAAGGCATCTGTGATGGGCCGGATAATAGCGTTCTGATATTTGATAATTCAACCGTTCACTGCTATAACGGTACCGGCTGGACAAGCATTGCACACGGGGTAAGCAGTCCTCTCAGTATTACCTATCTGCCGGTAAAGCAGCTTGTGCTGGTAAGCGGCCGGGCAGGTTTCGGTGAAATAAAACTTGCAACTCCATCTTCGGTAAATTTGAACGGTGCACGACGGGTATCTGCCGGTTCCGCGGATTCTGCAGTACCGCCGGGGAACTACTATCAATATAAAAACAGTGTAGGCAAATGGTATCTCAATCCCATTGCCGCATTTGATAACAGAAGCGGCTACATTATTTATACCGGGGTTCTGGATAATAATACCAAATATTCCGGATTATGGGGATTTTATTATCCTGTTCAAATAGAATGGAACCGTGAGTAGGGATTTATTCGAAGCTGCGGCACAGGCGGAACGGCTTCCGCTTGCCGCGCGTATGCGGCCGCGCAGCCTTGACGAATATATCGGACAGGAACACATTGTCGGGAAGGGGAGGCTGCTGAGGCGGGCTATTCAGGCAGACCGGCTCTCTTCGGTTATTTTTTTCGGGCCGCCCGGCACCGGAAAGACCACCCTTGCACGGGTTATTGCGAATCATACAAAAAGTAATTTTTTAAGTTTAAATGCCGTTCTTGCAGGCGTTCAGCAGATACGGGATGCCATCGCCTCAGCAGAGGAGCAGAAAAGACTCTACGGCAAAACCACTATCTTGTTTGTTGATGAGGTACACCGGTGGAACCGCGCCCAGCAGGATGCGCTCCTGCCCTGGGTAGAAAACGGAACCGTTATTCTTATCGGCGCAACAACTGAAAATCCTTTTTTTGAGGTTAATAAGGCGCTGGTCAGCCGCAGCCGCATTTTTCAGCTTACGGCGCTTACCGAAGCCGATTTATATGCAGCGGTAGACCGCTGCTTACAGGATACGGAGCGCGGTTACGGCCGGTGGAAGGTATCTTTTACCGGCGGAGCTTTGGAACATCTCGTCGAAACGGCGGCGGGGGATGCACGCAGCTTGCTGAATGCATTGGAACTTGCCGTTGAAACCTCTGTTGAGTGCTGGCCGCCGCCTGCAGGTACCGAAATTACGATAAATATGCAGGCAGCTGAAGAAAGCATTCAGCAAAAGGCCGTGCTCTACGATAAGGACGGCGACTACCACTACGATATTATCAGTGCCTTTATTAAATCAATCCGGGGCAGCGATCCCGATGCTGCACTGTATTGGCTTGCACGGATGGTACGCGCCGGAGAATCGCCGAATTTTATTTTCCGCCGTATGCTCATTTCCGCCTGCGAAGATATAGGTCTGGCAGACCCTCATGCGCTTACGGTAGTAAGCAGTGCGGCGGCAGCCTTCGACCGTGTCGGATTGCCGGAAGGCCGCTATCATCTCACCCATGCAGCCTTGTACCTTGCAACCTGCCCTAAATCAAACAGTGCACTCGCTTTTTTTGATGCCCTGAAAGCAGTGGAAAAGGAGCAGACAGAGGTTCCCAACCATTTAAAAGATGCAAGCCGCGATGCGGAGGGCTTTGGACACGGCGAAGGCTATCTCTATCCCCATGCCTACCGCGACCATTGGGTTGCCCAGCAATATCTGCCTGACGGACTTGCCGGCAGGGTGTTTTACAACCCCGGCGCTACCGGTTATGAGGCAAGGATACGGAATGAGGTTGCAGCAAGGCGGGAAACGCAGCTGGCAGTCATACAGGAAGCGGCCGTAGGAGCAAAACACTCGTACACGGCAGAAGATTGGCAGGTACGCAGTGAGGGCAGCAGTGCTGAAATACTAGAAGAAATACGGAATACCCTTATGGGAAAAGTACAGTTGTGTCCGCAAGACCGCGTATTGGTATACCGTGCAGACGGCGGCTTATTGCTGTGGCCTGCTGTCAGGGCTGCGGTAACCGGATGTACTGCCGCCCTTTTTGAAAGTGCTGAGGCACGCAGCGCAGCGGAAAAATATGCGGAAGCCTTTGATGTACTGAACCGCCCTATTACCTGCTTGCTGCGGCCGCCCGGAGTGAACAGCCGCTTCCAAGAACGGTCTGCGCTTCTCTTTCCCGATATTCGGTTCGATGCGGTACTGTTTTATCATCCTGCAGCAGCGGTGCAGGACTTTCAAGATTTTTTTAGCTGTATCGGGAGCGAACACACGGAAAATGCCCGGATGGAACTTGCCTTCCCGCTTCCTCAATACGGTTTACGGTTATCAGCCCTGCTTAATGGGGAACACCCTGCAGCGGGACGCTTTGCCGCCGCCGAAGATACCTTTTTTTTAGATACACAAAACGAACGGTTTTCATGGACGGAGGATACGGTTATCGCATTGGCAGAGAAGGCTGGATATACCGCAGCAGCAGTGCACTGTGCCGGCTATCAAGAAAAGCGGCTCATAAAACCCGCAGAACTCTCCCGCTGGTTTTCGCCGGAATCGGAATACGGAAAGGCTGTTTCCCGCTTTTTTGGAGAGGAACAAGCGGAGCTGGCAGGATTGATTGAAACATTGGTGCAGATATGCAGAAGGCCGGTGTCCTATACTCGGCGTGTTGCATATATGAGTATCAAAAAAAAGGAATAAACCGTATGGTTTATTCGTGCGGAGGGTTTAATACCTGCCGTTTTCGGCAACGCTTCTTGAGTCGTAATAAAGGGTATTAAAGCCGACTGCAACCACCTTATGAGAACAACAACCCCGATGCTCTGCGTCGGGGTTGTTGATTCCTTTTAAAAGCAGTGAGAAAACAGTCGGTTTAGCCGATACCTCCATAGAAGATACCGAGCACGTAAACAATTAAGGTAAGACCGCAGTAAATGTACTTTCCTTGTATCACGTAATTTTCACTTACCCGTTTTATTCTTCCTTTTGAAACTTCATCTAAGACGAAATCTTTCCCGCATACCCAGAAGAACATAATACCGGCAAGAAGGGCACCGAGCGGGATGATATAAATACTGATAACATCCATCCAGGTTCCAAGGACATTGCCATCTTCTACGACAAGACCGACCGCAAAACCGAGACCGAGGACGATCCCTAATGCTGCTTTCCGGCTCAGTTTAAACTTTTGCTGTAATAATTCTACCGGTGTCTCGTAGAGGTTAATCAAAGAAGTGATACCCGCAAATAAGACGGCAACAAAGAAAATCATGGAAAAGAGGGCGCCGGCCGGCATTTCCTTGAAAATCATCGGCATGGTGATAAACATCAAAGGCGGCCCGGCAGAGGGTTCCAAACTGTACACAAATACTGCCGGAATAATGACCAATGCCGCAAGCATGGCGGCTAAGGTATCAAAAACAGCAGTAAATTTGGCACTGGTCGGGGCATCTTCGCTGTCTTTCAAGTAGCTGCCGTATACAACGGTTCCGCTGCCTGCAAGAGACAAAGAAAAGAAAGCCTGCCCGAGTGCAAATACCCATGTTTTGACATTTGCTAAGGCGCTCCAGTTGGTTTTAAACAAGAACTTATAGCCGTCCATCGCTTTCGGAAGAGTTGCAACACGGATTGCAAGAATGATGAACAAGCCGAAAAATGCCGGCATCATGATTTTGTTTACTTTTTCAATACCCGATGAAACACCGGCGACCATTACAATGAACGAAACGGCAATTGCAACAATATGCCAGGGTAAACTGGAAAAGGGGCCGGCAATACCGCCGAAGTATGCGCCGCTGTTTTCAGCTGCGAGCATTGAACCTGAAAAAGCACCTACGGTAAAACGGATAATCCATCCTACAACAACAGTATAGCCTATCGCGATACCGAGCGAGCCGATAACGGGAATCCAGCCGATGTAGTTTCCCGAATTATTGCCGCGCATCTGTGTTGCCTTGAGGAAAGCGCCGTGAGGGCCTGTTTTCATAGCCCGTCCGAAGCACATTTCTTCAACAACACCGGTATACCCGATAAGGGCTACAAAAATAAAATAAGGGATTAAAAATGCTGCTCCCCCGAACTGTCCGACACGGAAGGGAAACAGCCAAATATTTCCCATTCCGACAGCCGAACCGATACAGGCAAGGATAAATCCCCATCTTGAACTAAACTGGTCACGATTTTCTGTATTTGCCATATAGTCCGCTCCTTTTTATAAAGCGGGGATGCCTTAAAAACCGGCGGCTTTTTCAGCATCCCCTTCCGGTTATTTTACCGGCTCCAAGTGTGCCTGGAAGTGACGTAAAATCGGGGGTTCCCACGTAATGCGGTAGCCTTTAACCTGCGCTGCCCGTTCTTTGATGTTAATCAAAGCACCGGCGATAACATCGAGGTGCGACTGGGTGTATACGCGCCGCGGGATTGCAAGGCGGGCAAATTCAAATTCAGATTTAATCTGCTCGCCGGTTTCAGGATCGTTACCGAGCATGAAAGAACCGATGTCGCAGGTACGGATTCCCGCTTCTTTATACAGCTCAACACAGAGGGTATGACCGGGGAATTCGTAGTAGGGGATATGGGGGAACATTGCGTTTGCATCGACATAAACACCGTGGCCGCCGGCAGGATTCTGAATTGCAATACCTGCGTCAAGCAGCTGAGATGCTAAATATTCCATTGAAGCATTGCGGTATTTCAAATACTCTTCATCAATACCTTCATACAGACCGATTGCAAGGGCTTCAAGATCGCGTCCTGCAAGTCCGCCGTAGGTAATAAAGCCTTCAAAGGAAATACAATTTCCCTTGATCAGCTGATAAATGTCTTTGTTTTCTCTAATACCGATCAAACCGCCCATATTTACGATAGCATCTTTTTTTGCACTCATGGTGAAGGTGTCTGCATAGCTGAACATTTCACGGATGATTTCTTTAATAGACTTATTTTTAAACTCTTCTTCGCGCTCTTTAACAAAGTAGGCATTTTCTGCAAAACGGGCTGCATCAATATTGAATAAAATGCCGTATTTTTTTGCGATTTTTGCAACATCACGGATGTTTTGAATTGAAACGGCTTGTCCGCCGGCTGAGTTGTTGGTGATGGTCATAACAATCATACCGACATTTTCTTTTCCGTGCTCATTAATCAATGTTTCCAGCTTTTCAACATCCATGTTTCCTTTAAAAGGAGCATATTCGGACGGTTTCTTTGCTTCTTTACAAACACAGTCTAACGGGCGGCCTCCTGATAGGGTTACGTGAGCGCGTGTCGTATCAAAGAACATATTGGAAATCGCAACCTGTCCTTTTTTGAGTAGTAAGGGGAACAAGACCTTTTCCGCTGCGCGTCCTTGGTGCACAGGCTGAATGAATTCATAGCCGAAGATATCCTGACCGGCTTCCACCAGTTTATAATAACTCTTTCCGCCGGCATAGGCTTCATCGCCTACCATCACACCGCCCCACTGCTTGTCGCTCATAGCATTTGTTCCGCTATCGGTCAGCAGGTCAATGTATACATCTTCGCCGCGAAGGTTAAACATATTGTACTTTGCCGCTTCAAGGTACTTGATACGGTCTTCACGGGTGGTCATTTTGATGGGCTCTACCATTTTAATTCTAAAAGGTTCCGGCACATACTTTTTCATTACAATCCTCCTGTAACTTTGATGTTCATACGGCATTCCCTGTGTTCGGGGAATAAAGGTTTCAGCGCTGAAATAATTACCGTAGGTAAGCAGCCGCCGGTTTACCCGTTCTTCGGTAGCCGGCACTGCTTAATCATCATAATTTTGAGTATACCACCCTTTCAGACAGCGGTCAATGATAAAATTATACAGTTGATTTGCATATTTTTATGAAAAATTTTTCACGCGTTTTGGGTATACACGGTTCTATCCGCTCCGGCTGTTGATTGACCAAGTCTTCTTTTTTCCGTACATTATGCTATATGAAAACAGATTATGATATTATTATCATCGGTGCCGGTGCGGCAGGACTGACTGCTGCGCAATATGCGTGCCGTGCAAATTTGAAAGCCCTGGTACTTGAAGAAAAAGTACCGGGCGGACAAGCCATTTTGATAGATTCCCTCGAAAACTATCCCGGTTTTGCCGAGCCGATTAACGGTTTTGATTTTTCTGAAAATATGCGTAAGCAGGCTCTCAACTTCGGAGCAGAGTTTGCCTCCGTAAAAGTGGAAGGGATTGCAAAGAATGCTGACAAGACCTTTACCGTGAGTACCTCAGCTCAGCCTTACACTGCCTTAGCTGTTATCCTTGCAACAGGAGCTGAACACCGGAGTTTGGGGGTGAAGGGGGAAAAAGAGTTTCAAGGACGCGGTGTTTCATACTGTGCGACCTGTGACGGTCCGTTCTTTAGAAAAAAACACATTGTGGTAGTCGGCGGAGGAGATGCTGCCTGCGATGAGGCGCTGTTTCTTTCACATTTAACCGACACCATTACACTGGTTCACCGCCGCGATACCTTCCGGGCTCAAAAAGCCTTAGTTACCCGTACTCTGAATAACCCGCATATTACGGTTATGTTCGATACCACGGTAAAAGAAATTAAAGGTACCGATAAGGTCGGCTCGATAATTTTACACAATGTAAAAACACAAGCAGAACAGGAACTTGCCTGTGATGCCGTATTCTTCTTTGTTGGTATGAATCCTAAAACGGAGCTGCTGCCTGAGGCGGAAAAAGACCCGACCGGGTATATTATAACCGATGAAGATATGCGTACTTCAATAGAAGGTTTGTATGCTGCCGGCGATGTCCGGGCGAAGTCTTTCCGTCAAGTCGTTACCGCTGCTGCAGACGGTGCAATCGCCGCTCACACTGCTGCTGCCTACATTGACACTTTGCGCAGCTGAAAACCTTGATTTTTAAAAATTTTTTTGTTCTGTGCATATACGGTATCCTGCTGTGTATCGGTGCGGTATCCTATGCGCAGACACCCAGTTTAAAAACCCTGCCCGATTTTTATGATGCTCTCCCTGCCGAAGAACTTTCAGAGCGGATTACCGATGCAATGACTGACGAGGAATTGCTGGCTCAGACTTTTATGTTCGGCTGGGCCGGGCAGGAGCCGAGCGGTTTGCTGATGGACTGGATAAGTGAACGGAGCCTCGGCAGTATTAAAATCTTCGGATGGAATACCGAAGATAGTGTTGCTCTTGCAAAAGCAATAGGTATTCTGCAAAAGAAGTCTCACAGTACCCGTTTCCGGATTCCGCTCTTTGTTGCAACCGATCAGGAAGGCGGATGGATCCGCCATGTGAAGGGCCGTACCTCGGAAACGCCGGGAAACTTGGCAATCGGCGCCTCCGGTTTTCCGATTGATGCCTATTATGAAGGCTTTTACATCTCCCGCGAACTATCCGCACTCGGTATAAACTTAAACTTTGCCCCGACGGTTGACCTGTATACCAATCATGATTCCGCTATTATAGGGCCGCGGTCATTCGGGCAGTCCCCTGAGGCGGCAGGGCTATTGGCGCGTGCCTTTATGCAGGGGAGCAGAAAGGCCGGGGTTTTAACCACTGCAAAACACTTTCCCGGGCACGGCGATACCGCACTCGATAGTCACGGAAAACTGCCGAGTATCGGCATATCGCAGGAAACGCTGTATAACCGGGAACTTATTCCCTTTCAGTATCTGATTGAAGCAGGGATACCGGCTATTATGACCGGGCATCTTCATTTTCCTGCCGTATCTGAGAACGGAGAGCCGGCAACTTTTTCTCAACACTTACTCCAGACCGTGCTGCGGAAGCAGATGGGATTCAAAGGCCTGATTATAACCGATGATATGATGATGCACGGCGCCATCCGTTATGCCGGTACAATCGCAAAAGCAGTGCAGCTTGCCCTTGAAGCAGGAAATGATATTATTGAATCTTCTACCACACCCCGGTTGTATGATGCGTTTTGGACTGAAAATCTGAACCGGATGAAAACGCATCCTGACTTTCGAAAGCGGGTAAAAGACTCTGCAAAGCTCATCATTGTAACGAAGCTGCGCTATTTTAAAAGCGGGAATGCCGTTCCGCTGTATCCTGATGTCTATGCTATTCCGGAAAAATTACCTGATCCTCAGGGGCAGGCTTTTTTTCTCAGTCTGGCAGCACGGGCAGTTACCGTTGTCCGTAATAAACATATTCCGCTTGAAGTCAAGCCGAAAGAACGTATACTATTAGCCGGGGCGTATTCCGCCTTTTTGCAGGCAGGTTTAAAACGGTTTCCGTCGGCACAAACCAGTAATCTATCCGACGGCTTGTTTACAAAAGCCGCTGCAAATGATACGGTTATTTTCTGTCTGTCCAATGAATATTCTTTGCAGCTGCTTCAAAGTTTGTATAAAACCTATCCTCGTAAAAAGTACATTATTTTTTCTTGCCTCTCTCCGGTTTTTTTATCGGGCATACCGGAAATTCCTACTGCTTTGGCCCTCTATAGTTATGCATCGGTATCATTTACTGCCGGTTTTGCTGTACTGCTCGGTGATTTTGCGGCACAGGGGCGGCTTCCCTTAAGCGGCATAAATTAACCCTGCCGGACGCCGCTCTCCGTTTCTTTACCCCGGTTAGTGTATAAAATAGTTGTATTTCCGGATGTATTATTGTATAATTAAAATTGTATTCTGAAAATTTTATCATATATATTGTTGCCCGGTATGGCGTGTAGAAATGCTTTTTACCATTGACTGCTGAAGGGGGGATTATGTTTTCGTTTAAAACAAAAAATACAAATATGAAAAATGATGTACCGGTTATATCAAGCGGTGTTGCCATTTCTGTAAAAGAAATGGAAGCCCTACTTGCTGAAGTGGAAAATATTGCATTCAATTTAAAAACAAGAATAGCGGGTGCTTCTCAAGTTATCTTTAAAAACCTAAAGCAAGAAAATGAATTTGCCTCCTTTACGGAAAGTATCCGTTCAATGCTTAATTCTATTATATCCGTACAAGATCAGCTGCAGGAGGTACATAAGTGCAGTACTGCGTTGGAAGACACTGCTGAAAATGCCAGCAGCTCCGTTGAACAAATTACTGATTCCGTTACCCGTGTTGCAGAAATAGTGTCGGATAGAATTACGGTAACTTCTGAATTAACGGATGCGGTAGGTCGCGGTACGTATAAGGTAAAAGAACTGCTGACCGTTATTGATAGTTTGAATCAGAATATTGATGCCGTTAAAGATATTATTTCGGCTATCAATGATGTCAGTGCCCAAACCAATCTGCTTGCAATGAATGCTGCTATCGAATCGGCCCATGCGGGAAAAGCGGGGCTCGGTTTTGCTGTAGTAGCGGGAGAAATCAGAAAACTTTCGGAAGCAACGGCTTTGAATGCAGCAGATGCTTCTAAAACGCTGAAAAGTATGCTCGATGTCTTGAATACAGCCCGCAGTACTGCCGCCGAAACCCGCTCCGCAATGGATTTGATCGGAAGTTCGGTTAATGAAACCACCAGCTCCTTTGTTGAAATCTCTTCCGAAATGAACCGTCTTGCAGGAACGGGTTCTTCGGTGCGCGATGCCGTTATGCGTGTCCCTCAGTCTGCTGCGGATTTAAACACCCGTGCAGACACCGCAATGGAACATATTAATCAAATCGCAAGCGAGGTTGAAACAGGGAAGAATAATTTACAAAGTATGCAGCAAACCTCGCATGAAATCAGCGATTTAATGAGCAGTGCGCTTTTTAATATGAATAGTATTATCAATAGCGCTGTTGTCATTGAATCCTCCGTATCAAAAGGTATTGACATTGAAACGGGTGATAATGCGATGTCGGGGCAGTATATGCCCTTTTCTTTGATCGTACTTAAGCATCTTGCATGGGTTACCCGTGCACGTGCATTAATTGACGGTAAAATCGGTATGGAGGGTGTAGAACTCGGCGATCATAGAATATGCGATTTAGGGCAATGGATTGAAAAAAAATCCGGAATGTATGAGGGGCTCAAGCAGCATCCTGAATTTAAAAAACTCGTTAGTCAGCATGAAAAACTGCATGCTTTAATTAGAACCGTGTTTGAAAGAATAAAAACGCTTTCTAAGAACGAGCTGGAAGAGTACTATGATCAAATGATTGATTATTCCGGTGATGTGATTGAGTCTTTGACAATACTCCGTACCTTTATTGACGGAAAATACGACCGCAAAACCCGAAAGGTATAAGGAACATCCTTACGCGGGCGCTCCCCGGCTGCGGGGTGCAGGCTGTCCCGGCCGGGCTTGTTTACTATTTGTCTTTTTTATAGTTCATCAAGAGGAATAGTATAGGTACTTGAGCAATTCCGGCATACAATTTCAATTGGAGCGGAGCCTTTTTTTAAGGCAGTTAATTCGGATGGGGGCAGCTTTACGAGTGCATTCCGGTAATGCTCCTTTGAGCAGGGGCAGTCAAATACAATGCTCCGCATAGCTATCGTCTGAGGATTAAATTCGCGTAAGAGTCCGAAAATAATATCTTCGCAATTTCCGCGCTCACTGAACCAGTCGCCGAGGGGGGGGCAGGCTGAAAATGCCCGTTCCATCCGGATGGTAAGCTCATCGTAGGTTCCTTCCGTTACGGTATCTTGCTGATTCAGTACCCCGCCTATTGCCGGCCGTATACCGCCGATAGCCGGCATACGCTGAATAAAAAAACCGCCCGCGCCAATTACTCTTCCGGCAGAATCAAAGCGGATACCCGTATTAAAAGCGGTATTAATTTGTTCCGACTGATGAAAATACCATGTTAAATCCTTTGCAATATTACGGTATTTAATTTCGGCAACTCCCGTATAGGTTTCAGGGCTTTTCTCATGGCCGGATTCCCGAAAGCGGGATACCGTGATGGTTCCCTTACCGAAGAAAGGTGCAAGATCCCAGCTTTCAAGCGGTGTATCTAAGGGTATGGGATTTTGCAGGAGATAGCCCCGCACGGAACCGAGGGAATTCGCTTCGACTGAAAAGCCGCGGGCTATTCCATCGGTTTCATAGCGGAATTGCAGCGATTCACGGCCTTTCATGGTTTGAATCATAAGGGCGGCACACAAACTTGCCTGTCCTAAGACCATTGTTTCCAATATACCTAAGCGGTGCTGAGCACGCATCCGGTTGACAAATTGCGTTCCGTGAAAAAGTCCGCCGCGGAATAAACCGTCTGCTGCCGTAAAAATATGCAAGCCGTCTTGTTCAAGACCGGTCAGATGCTGCTGTAATTCTAAATCTTCAATAGGTGCATAGATCATAGGTGCCATCCTAATCAAAGATTTTGACTAACGCAAGTGGCTGCGGGCTGCATCCGGTGCGGCGGAGTATGTAAACAATACTTACCCTGTTTTACAATGCTGCGTCGTTGACCTTATTGAGCCACTGCGTGCAGGCCGGCGTAACCGAGGCAATGCAGCCGTCTTCAAAGGGATTTTTTAAACCTGCCAGCTCCACCAAGCGCAGGAAGGAGTACTGCCCGCCTGCTTTGCATAAACGGAGGTAGTCGTCCCATGCTGCTTGCCGGTTTTCAAGGCTTTTAACCCAGAATTGCAAGGCGCACACTTGGGCAAGGGTGTAGTCAATGTAGTAAAAGGGAACGCTGAAAATGTGCCCCTGCCGCATCCAAAAGCCGCCGCGGTTTAAAAAATCATTATCGCCGTAATCCCGTTCCGGCAGGTATTTTTTTTCGATGGTGCGCCATGCGGTTTTCCGCTCGGCAGGGCTTGCTTCGGGATGTTCATATACCCAATGCTGAAATTCATCGACCGTTACACCGTAGGGTAAAAATTGCAGCGCACCGGAAAGATGGGTAAACTGAAACTTTTCGGTTTGTTCTTCAAAAAAGAGATTCATCCACGGCCACGTAAAAAACTCCATACTCATCGAATGAATTTCGCAGGCCTCGTACGTCGGCCACACATATTCCAATAGGCGGGCATTTCGGCTTTGATAGGCCTGAAAGGCGTGTCCTGCTTCGTGGGTCATAACTACCACATCATGCTGGGTCTTATTGAAATTGGCAAAGATAAACGGTGCCTTATAGCCGGGGATCGTCGTACAGTAGCCGCCGCCTGCCTTTCCTTTTTTTGCCAGTACATCGAGCATATTGTACGAAGTCATAAAGGTAAAAAATTCGTCGGTTTCTGGAGAAAGCTCTTTATACATTTTTTTCGCGTTGGCGATAATCCAGTCAGGCTCTCCGTGGGGTACTGCGTTGCCGGTTGTGTATTTAAGCGGCTCATCATAGTACTGCATCCGCTCAAGTCCGAGCCGCTTTGCCTGCCGCTTTACAAGGCCGGCTGCGATGGGAACAATTTCACGGTAGATTTGATCACGGTAGGCGGCGGTCATCTGCGCGTTATAGTCGGTGCGATTGAGCCGGTCATAGCCGAGCTGCACAAAGTTTTTGTACCCGAGTTTTTGCGCAATGCGGGTGCGTACCTTTACCAGCTTATCGTAAATGGAATCGAAGTCCGCCTCATGCTCTGCAAAAAAACCGTAGTAAGCCTCAGAAGCCTCTTTGCGTATTGACCGGTCGGTATGCTCCATAAAGGTTTGCATTTGAACAAGAGTCCGTTTTTCACCGGCAAATTCAATTTGTGCCGATGCAATGAGCTTATCATAGCTGCTGGTGAGCTTATTTTCTTCGGCTAAATCGTCCATAATCTCCGGTGTAAAGACCTTCATTTCCAATTCAGTCAGCATAAAAATGTGAGTACCGAGTTCTTTTTCAAGCTCTGCACGGAAAGGGGATGCAAGCATTTTCTTATTAAAGCCGTTTACCATTTCCGCATAGAACGGACTTGCTTCATCAAAAAAGGTATTTTCGGCATCGTAAAAGGCATCACGGGTGTCGATGGTGTGCCTGATTTCCGTCAGGGTTTGCATTGTTTGATAGTGTGCTTTCAGTTTTTGCACCGTATCTATAACGGCAATTTGTTCCGCAGCCGATTGAGCGGCACTGAACTGCTGCTCCGCATCTTTAAAAGCTGCTTTAAGCTCTTCCATATTGGGACGGCTATAGGGTAAATCGTTAAATTCCTTCATTTCATAAGTACAATTATCTGTATATGACATAATACCTCCTAAATTACGCTTGTGTCGGCTGCCATTTGGTAACGCCTGTTCGTAATAGATGAAACTCGCGCAAAACCAATATCAGAACCGGTACGGCGCTGAATAGTTCAATAACTAAAGTACCGTAATAAACGCCTGCAACACCGATAAAGACCGGCAGGATCAGCATGACGGGAATATAAAACACAATCTGCTGTAATATCCCCAGCACGGAACTGATTTTACCTTTATTAACCGCAGGGAAAAACGCCAGTGCAAAAAAGACTAACGGCATAACCGGCAGCAGCGCCATATAAACTCTAAAGTGTGTAATATTCTGTCCGGTCAGTTGAGTATCTTTCATCATTAAAGAAATCGCTCCCTCAGGGAACGCAAGCATTAAAAGCCAAAACGGAAGCAAGAGCACCAATCCAGCCCCCACGAACCGTTTAAATGCTGCGATAACACGTTCGGGACGGTTTGCGCCGAAGTTGATTCCGATAACAGGACTCAGTGCAAACATAAAACCTGCAATAGGCTGTATAATAAAGGCAAACAGACGGGTAACGATGCCGTAAAAAGCAATATCATCGGAAGAACCGTAATGAGTCAGTACATTTAACACTAAAAGCGTCTGTACCGTTCCCATAAACTGCATAATAAAACCTGCCAGTCCCATCGAAATAATTTTAGAAACGATGTCTTTATCACAGCGGACGGCAAATATGGAGGAGGGTGCTGCGGAATGTTTCTTTGCAAAGTACAGCAGCCCGATTACCGCCTGCACAGCCATACCGATGTTTGTTCCGGCTGCAGCTCCTTTTACCCCAAACTGAAACACAACCATCAACACATAATTTGAACAACCGTTGACAATCAAGCTGATTCCCATGATGGCCGCTCCGGTTTTCAGTTTTCCTTCAGAGCGGATCAAATTGTTTAATGCAATCGCATAAATGTATATTGGAGCAGCCCATAAAAGTGTTCGGTAATATTCGTTTCCAAGGCGCAGTGCTTCATCCCGTCCGCCCATCAAAAAAAGGATTTGCTCGGAAAACGGAAGACCGATCAGCATCACCGCGGCACCGGCAACAAGTGTGAGCAGATTTACGTTGCCGAGTAGATTGTTTTGCACGGTTTTATCTTCCGCACCGAGTGCAATACTTAACAGCGTTCCGGCACCTGAACCGACGAGAATTCCCAACCCGATAATGGTAATAATGGGCGGCAGGGCAACTGAAATACCTGCTAAAGCTCCTGCTTCCGCAAATTTTCCGACAAAGATACCGTCCAGAACATTGTTTGCCCCGAGTAGAAACATTGATATAACGGCCGGCCATGAAAGATCAAATATCACGTTCCATAGCTTGCCGTTTAGAATAAATTCTTTTTGTTTTTCATTTTCCATAATATAAAAGCTCCCTAGCGTCATAATTCATAAATACCGGTGTTTTGTCAAGTTTTTTGTTGATAATGGAATTATTTTTTCAATATTTTTTATTTTTCTCTTGAAATACTCTTTATTTTAGAATATTTTTAAAACTAAACGGAATGTTTTTATTTTAAGGGATGAGACAGCGATGCGCAGTTTGGAAGAACATTGGAATGACTTGGAAAGAATAGGTCTTACCCGTTCGGCGGATAGGGGTACTGTAAGATATGAGATGCCCCCTAAGTTGGGGAAGGGAGCAGTTACAATCTTAGGAGATTTTGATCGGGCGTTGGTATCAGTTGCGGATTTGGAATTTTTTGAATCCATAACCTTATTAGAGAATGTAGACGAAAAAACTGTTTCTATCGGTCAGTTTTATGAAGGTGAGCTCGACATATATGAAAAAGACAGCTCGGAGCTGTTGCCCTGTGAACACGGTCTTAATGCCTTTGTGAATAATGCTTATTTTTCGGGCTTTAAGCGTTTTAGTGCAGGTGTCCGTTTGGTAAATGTCGGTTTTGTTTTTAGGCAGTTATTTTTTGATGAGCTGGAAGATAAAATCGGCTGCAAGCTGCCTCAAGATTTTTGGGAAACCGCCGCACGGATTTTAAACCCCGGTGTGCTTTTTATTCCTCAAATAACCGCTCTTTGTAATCAGGTAAAAGATTGCCGCTTGCAGGGGTTGGCTCTGGCTGTGTTTATGCGGGCAAAATGCTTGGAAGTTTTTTCCCTGTTGTTTGATTATATCTATACAAATAAAACGTCCCCAACAGTGTATTTGTCCGCCTCCGACATCGCTGCGCTTGATGCGGTGCGTCAGACATTGGAAGATGAAATGCTTTCACCTCCTTCGATAAAAGAACTTTCAAAGCGTTTCGGTATCAATCAGCAAAAATTGATGGCGGGCTTTAAAGAACGCTATGCTATGACGGTATATTCTTATGTAAAACGGGTGAGGATGGAACACGCCCTCCGGCTTTTACAACATGAAAACCTGTTGATCGGCGACATTGCCCGATTATCCGGTTATAAAGGAGAAGGACATTTTCAACAGGTGTTTTTTGAAACCTTCGGCATATTACCGCTTAAAGCACGGAAAAATTTGTGCAGCGTAGGAAAATAGGTTCCTAATAACCGTGCGGTTCACCGTTGACGGTTTTGCTGCCGCACTTGCCGGCTGATATAAGTGCCTATCTCCAGACTGCTCCGTGCATCCTTAAAGAAGCTGATGATAATCAAAATCATTATGATCCCAAGGGGAAAGGCTGCGATAATAGAAAGACTTTGCAGCTGATTTAAATTGCTTCCGGTTAAAATAAGTGCTGCCGGTAAAAGGATAAATACCAGCGACCAGAATGCACGGAGTCTCTTTTTGGGTTCCGCACCGCTTTGGGTACGCTGCGAATATGAAGCAATAACCATCGTAATAGCGTCAAAGGTACTTGCATACAGTGCAATCATTGTAATAATAAGCAAGAATAGGGTCAACTTGGAAAAAGGCAGGGTTTCCAAAATACTGAGGATAACCGCAGAGGGGGCAGCACCGCTTTCCAAGTGTTCGGCGGCGTGCAAAATACCGTGTGTTTCCAAATATAGTCCGTAGTTCCCCAGTATAATAAATGAACAAAAAGTTCCGGCTATACCGCAGAGCAATCCGCCGAGTACGGTATTTTTAACCGTCCGTCCTTCCGAAATGGTGCCGATAAAAAAAGGCGTTGCAACAAACCATGCAATCCAGTAGGCCCAATAGAAGATTGTCCAGCTTTGCGGAAATCCTGCGCCGCCGGCTTCTCCGGAAAGACGCAAAGGGTCCATCCAGGTTGAAAGCGGAATAAAGTGTGCAAGCATCTGCCCTAAGCCGGTGATGGCGGTTTCCAGTATGTACAGTTTCGGGCCGGATACAAATACCGCCAGCAGCAGGCAGGAAAAACAAATGACCGAAATTTTTGCCAACTGCGAAATTCCTTTTATGCCGAGCAGTACGGCAGAAGTATAGACCGCAGCAATGATGCACAAAATAATAAGCGTCAGTTCACGCGATTCAGGGATGCCCGAAACTGCTGACACCGCCATCGAAAGCAGCGGTGTTGCAAGCGAAAAGGTGGTAGCGGTGCCGGCAAGCAGACCGACGACTGAAAACACATCGATAACCGTTCCCAGGGCTCCGTCAATTTTGCCGGCCAACAGAGGACGGCACGCTTCCGATAGTTTTTGTTTTTTCCGCTGCTTGACATGAATCATATAGCCGAAGGCTACAGCGCACACGATATGAAAACTCCACGGAGTAATTCCCCAGTGAAAGAGGGGATAGGCTGACGCCCAATCCTGCCGTTCTGCAGCACTGAGGGCGGTGCGTCCGAAAGGAGCAGCAGTGTAATAATAGGCCCATTCAATCAGCGACCAATATAAAATATCAGCCGCCATTGTTGAGGTAAAAATCATGGAACCCCAGGCAAAGGTGCTGTAGCGGGGCTGTTCAGCCGAACCGAGCCGTATGCTGCCGTATTTTGAAAATGCCAGATACAAGGCGGTGCCGACAACCGCTAAACCCAGCAAAATGTAGAAAAATCCGAGCTTATTCACAAAGATGTTCCACAGAGAATCGATTATATGCATCGAAGCCTCGGGAAAGGTCAGCAGCATAGCGGCAATACAGGTTACAATGATGAGCGGCACAATAGTAATAACCCAATCTATTTCTTCGCGGATACCGTGCCACGTCTTATTCTTCACAATGCTCATGCGGATCCCCCGTCATCTGTACGACATATTTATAGTAATCTTTTGCATACCGGTACATTTTCAATCCGTATTCACCGAAGTTTGCACCAAGTGCCTGTTTATATGATGTCCACAGTGCCCATAAAAAACCTGCAACCGATACGTAAATGTACACGCGCAGCTTTTCTTCATATTCCGGTTCACGGAGAAAGTAACGGTACATCAAATCGTTCAGCTGCGCTTCGGAAAAATACGAATAAATGGCAAACATTGCAATATCGGCAAGGGGGTCGCACATAGCGGCATATTCCCAGTCAATAAGTTTGATGTCGCCGTCATTCAAAATAAAATTGTCGCATACGAGGTCGATGTGGGTCAGCACCTCCGGTTTTTCCATCCCGTCGAGCATATCCAAAAGAATATTTATTTTTTCCCGTACCTCGGCGTAGTCATAAAAGAGGATACCGTGTTTTGACTCCGCGTGCCGTTCATAAAAGTTGATTCGTTCCCGAAAGTCAAACCGGTGCGGGACGGTGATACCGGAAGTATGGAGCTTCCGTGCTATCCACATACAGGCATCCAAATCGGCCGGATTATCGGGGCGGGCAACATGAGTGCCTTCCTCAAAGCGCGTGATTTTTACACCGGTAGCTTGGTCAAAGTAGATAATCTTGTCGGAAATATTGAGCGGCTCAATCGCACGGTAAACGGCATACTCCTGTTTCCGGTTGATGAGTACATCAGTTCCGGCACCGGGAATACGGAAAATATATTTATTATTATTCAGTTCAAAAAGAAAGGACTTATTGGTCATTCCCAGTCTGAGCGGACGGAGATTTTTTACCTGCATTTCCGGCTGTCCGAACACCTTGGAAATCAGTTCCATCCATTTATTTTGAGTGGATATCATGTAGGAGGTGTCAAAACGGCGCAATTCTTCCAGCGATTCAAATTCATACACCTGATTTGACGGCTGTTTATTTGCAAACATCGGCAGCTTGTCTATATTTCTGCTGAATACGTCTTCCCAATACCAGTCATCGGTGTCATCGCGGTTATAGGCGTCTTCAATAAGCGGCTTAATGGTTTCGGAAAAAGTACGGGAAAAATACACCGGCCCGTACATTACCCATGCATTCCGCCCGCCTACCTTCACTTTCGTAATTTTGTCGTGTAAACCGAGCTGTAAAACCCATTCATCGGTTTTTTCGTTCATTTTAACCGATGAATACCACGAATCATATTCATGCGAATGGTACATATTTTTTCTCAGCCAATTATCGCTGGATAAAATGTAAGTGTTTTTGAGCTGATCACGGACATGGTAGAGCGTGGAAAGATTGTTTTTGCTTTCAAAGTCGGGATTATAGACCAATTTTACATTGTATTTATCAATAAGATATTCAAAAGTATCTTTTAAATAGCCTACAACAACAGTTATATCCGTAATGCCTGCTTCCAAAAGCTGCTTAATCTGCCGCTCAATCATCCGCTCACCGAATACTTCCAAAAGTCCTTTGGGAGTGGCATAGGTAAGCGGAATAAGCCGCGACCCGAAACCGGCCGCCATGATTATTGCGTTATCAACCTTGCACGTGTCGTACTCGGTATGCGCTTTGATCGTTAAAACCCGTTTACCGATTGCCGGCAAGCCGTCCGTTTTTAAAAATCCGTCCTGCTCCATCGAAAATAAAATCTTATTGACGTATGCAAGCGAAATTTTCAATATATCGGCAATTTCGCGCTGAGTAATTGCCGGTTTCTTTTTCATCAATTCAATGACGTGAAAGTATCGTCTTTTCATACTGGGGAGTATATTTTTATAATTGTTCACTGTCAAGTTGTCTATGAAGTTTGAGTGAACGATAAAGTACAGTATGCTTACTGCTAAAGCGACCGGCAGTTCCAAAAGCAGTCTGAACGGATTTTACGCAGGGGTGGAACCAAAAGCTGGTAATATGCAGTAAGACAACGTATAATTCATCTGCTATTTACAGCGGGGTATCTATGAAGAAGTTTTTGGTTGTTTTCCTTTTAATGCTGTTGACCTGTAGTTTATTTGCAAGGTTTTAACGAATATATTTTTGCACCCTGCTTTCTGGCCGCTTGCACCGGCTTTTAATGTCCGGCTAATCACTACGTATTACTTTAATATAGAAAATACGGCGTTTTTTTCGGACCGGGAAACAGCTTAGGTGTTTTTCCCGGCATACGGAAAAATGAAGGTGTTATGATAACTAATGCAACAATGCTCTTATTCAGCCCCGTATTCCGGTTAAATTAAGAACAGTACCGGCGGAGGGATAATCTGCGGGCGGCTAAAAAAATGTACACGGCTTTCAGTGATTAACTTCCGTAAACCTGATATATTCTTCCTCTGCTCTGTACAATTTGCCGTATATTCCGATTATTATAGTGAATATTCTGTCACCGTTTTAAAATGACACGAAATACCTTTATATAGTCAGATTAAGGGCAGTGCAACAGTGATGACACCGGTTTGCAGCAAGCCGTATCCCTACAAGTTGCACTCAGCCTTGCTCTGTTTATATTCCCATTTTTGCTGAAATAAAAAATAATGCCACTACACCTAATGGAACTCCATAAAGAATTAGATTTGTAATTATTCGGCGGCCCAGAAAAATTGCTATGAGAATATCCTGAGCCAGAGCAACTACAAGAGCAATAATTCCCCATGCAGTTAAACCTAAATTCATAATTCGTATCACGAATTTAGCAGCCAGTGAACCGGGATAGACAACTCCGAGAATTAAGCCGCCTACAAAACCTAACACTGTCCACACTATCGCACAGCGCACAATTCGATATAGGTGAGAACGAAGACTGTTGCTCGTGTACCAAATTGTCTCCACATCAGCTCTTCGAGCAATCTCATTCCGCACATCTTTTACTGATTGCCCTGATTCTTTGTAACATTGCTGACTGCAATAACCGCCATTGAACCGAAGCGGACGATACTTCCCGCAATAATTGCAATACCCGTATTTATTATTTGCCATATTTTAAGCCCCGCTATTCAATGAAAAATTTTTTATACAACCCAACGCCGGTCAAGTCAGTAATTTCTGTGACAGAACCATCGTCAGCAACCGTTACAGCAAGTGTACCGGTAAGCATCTGTTTAAGCTGCCGGAAAGCCGTTCTCTTTTTTATGTTACCAGACTCATCTTTAATCGTAATGCTGAGATTAGTCATACTTCCGCTCGGCAAACCGCCAGGTAAATTTTCTTTGAGCCATGTACTTAAGTCATCTGTCAGCGGAATAAACCGTTCTGCTCTTGACTGAGCCCATTCCGCATATTGTTGCACCTGCTCTTTCACTTCTTCATCTGTAATGACATTCAATGTTATTTTACGGAGTTCCGAATCACTGAGTGCAAAGCGTTTAAGAGCATAACTAAATCCATTTGAGCCAGTTGAAATAGACCATTCTGTAAATGACTTTGTGAATTCCTGGTTCTTAATTGCGGTACTCACACCCATAAAACTACCGAATATAATACCGAGTGCACCAATTGTACAGAGCAGAATGAACACAATTTTATACCAGCTTTTTTTTCAATTATCTGAATGCCGGTTGCCAAGTTTGCCTAATAAAACACGAATCTTGCTATTTGACGCACCATTTTCACTCATCACATCCAGAATAGCCTCACATTCTTTTGCGTATTCATCAGATTTTAAGTCAAGTTGTTCGATTTCCGGCACAATCGCATCATTCTCGAAAACTTTGTTCATTTCTGCGGTATAGTTTGAGCGGTCAATTTTAAGCTCATAAGTTTTGAATACTGGTTGAATTTTTTCTTTTACGTTTTCATTGTTTTTTGCAGAAATAATGAATTCGTTTTTACCGGTCAAAGATAATGTTGCTGATGATGAATCTTGTGAACGGAGAACAAAAGAGATTTTTCCATTGTATTTCTTTGCCTTGATGATGCGCTCTGCAGAATATTCAAGGCTATCCTCAGTGCATTTAAAGCTGCTTGATTTGTAAGTTTCTCCTGCGGCAGTAATGACATTCTTAAATTTTTCAAACTGCTTACGATAGGCATTCTCAATCAAAAAGAGACGGGTAAACAATTTTTTCTTTGTTTCAGAAGAAATCGTCACATCTGATGCTTTAAGCTTTTGCAAAAAGACGGCAGACTCGTTCATCAGATTAAGACCGTACACACTGAGAATGAATTTATCGATTTTATCTGCTAATTCTTTTTTTCATTTTCTGCATTTAAAAGATTGGACTTTGCATTGTCCATTTGCTTTTTCCAGTTCTTCATCTGGGCTTCGTAGTGCCCACGCTCTGCCTCCGCATTACGCTTACGCTGCATTGCAAAGTCGTACGCCCTGCGATTCACTACATGCCGTTTGTTACCGCCTAACGAGTGGGAAACAAAACCGGTTTCTCTGTGATACTGTTCATCACCAGATTCCGTGGCAGCTTTTATATCTTTTTCAGCATCCTTTACTGATTGATTCGCCGCATCATACAGAGCCTTTGCAGAAGCATATTCAATTTTTTTTGCATCATACTCGGCATTAAAATTTGCAATTTTTTTATCAACGGTAGGAATAACCGCACTATTCCATTTTATGGCATAATCAACAGCAGCATCGCCCGCAGCATCCGCTGTTTCCTGTTCCCAAGTTATGCTTTGTCCCTTCCATAACAAAAGGATGGAATTTGCGCCGCTTTCTGTGTTCTGCGCTGTTACCGAGCTTGGCACGCACGATAACACGCTTTGATTTACACTCATTTGTAACTCCTTATTCTGTATTTTTTAGAAAATCGTATAATTTTCTTTTTTTATACAAATGTAGGGTCCGGCATTGTCCGATTTGAAAAAATTGATTATCGTATGTCCGATATTTTTTTCCTATAAATTTTCCCGAATATATTTTGCTTATAAAAATTTCTTCCTCAATAATCATCTGCACTTATTACTCGATGATAAAAATAACTATTCTTTCTGTCGTGAGAAAAAATCCCAAACAGACAGGAAAATTTCCCAAAAAGATTCGCTGCCTTTATTTTTGGCAAAAACTATGGTATATATCTATACTATGTTCCGATTCCGTCCGCTTTTTAAAGCCGAGTATGTACTTCTTTTTCTTACAACCCTTTTTTTGCGTGCTGCTTGTGTTGAGAGCTACGGCAGTAAGATCTTATATTCTTTTAGATGAAGAGTTTCAAAGACTATCCCAGAGTGTTTTTCCGTTAAATACTACCGAGGAAAAAAAAGAGCGGTAGGTTCCCATTGGTTGAATCCATCAAAGGGAAAACAAATCCATACACATATTTTTCACTTTCGTTAGAGAAAAAGCTTTCTGACCTTTCTTCTCTGTTATATTCTTTTTTTTAAAATGCTTCTGATGCTCAAAAATCATTGATAGTGATTTCTGAAATTCAAAATTTCCAGAACCTGATTCACGCAAAGCAGCGGGAGCTTTCAAGCGGTTATGATCGGCTTTTATTCTTTCCAATAATTCTTGCATTTCTTTCGATCGGTGTCATTTTATACAAACGTTTTTTTCAGAAGTCCGAGCTGGAATGGATTAAACTGGTAAACAAAAAGCAGCGTGAATTTAGCAGAAATCTGCACGATACGGCGGCTCAAGATTTAGCCGCAGTCCGCGTTTATATAGAAAATGGCGACATACAAAAATCCATATTCTTTGCGGAAAGAGCGTTAAAGGAAACACGTTATATGATTGACTCTTTGGAATCGCCGCTTGACAAGAACATTGTAAAACTCATTTGTGAAACGGTACGCTCTTTTAAGGTGAATTATAAGATAAAAACTGAACTTGCTGTTGCTTCAAAACTGTTGCAAGATTTTCCGCAAAATGCTCAGATGGAAATTCTATATGGTATTCGGGAAGCGTTGAGCAACATCGCACACCATTCAAATGCAAACGAGGCGGCAGTCTTAATCGCCGACGTCGGGCGGACTTTAAAAATTACAATCCACGACAACGGAAATGGTTTTGAAGAAAGTTGTTTGAATGAAAAAACAGCGGCAGAAGGAAGAAAACATCAGCCTTGCAGTGCTGGACTTGAATCTTGATGGTAAGGACGGACTTGAAGCTGTTCACATTATCCGTGCAAAAAAAACTTCGGTTCCCATAATCGTGTATTCCATGTATGCGGACGAACGGCACATAGAAAAGGCGTTGCAATACGGGACTCAGGGCTATATCACAAAAAATGACAGCACGGACGAACTTGAAAGCGCAATAAAAATCGTTACAAAAGGCGGCTTGTGCTACAGCATGGCGGCAAGTATGGTTATACAGAAAAAGCTCTTCGGAAAAGCAGCTGGCGACGGCGAAGCAGGCAGCAAAAGCGATAGCGATTTTTATAAACGATACGGGGAACTTTCAAAAAGCGAGCAGGAAGTCTTTATGCTTTTAGCGGAGAAAAAAAAGACAAGCGAGATTGCAAAAATATTAGGTAAAAAAGAAAAGACTGTCCTAAACCAGCGCACGATAATTTATCAAAAATTGTATTTGGAAGATACTCTTGAACTGATTGACTACGCCAAAAAGCTTGGGGTGATTGTATGAATAATTGCTTAACGCGAAAAATCCTTATTGTTGTCCTCTGTGCGGCGGTAAATGTTTTAAGTTCCGTTCTCTCGCGCTTTTTTAACCTTCCGCTTTATCTGGACTCCGTGCTTACGATTGCAGCCGCTGCACTCTGCGGTATTGGAGAAGGAATTACTACGGCGATTCTTTCAGCCGGAATGCTTTTTATAATCGGCCGCAATATTATTCCGTTTACCTTGTGCCATATTACCACAGCAGTTTTTGCATATCTTGTTTTTTCTCAGGCAAAGAAACGAGTGTTTATTTTAAAAATTGATTCTTTCATCTGGGCAGGTCTTTTGAGCGCGGTAAGCAATGCTGTTTTGGTAAACATAATCTCTGATTTTGTTTACGCTTCAAATACTGCGGAAAATATCAACAACAGCGTTCAGACCATCTATCTTGCAGTCCCAAACCTTACCTTTGCAACTTATTTTTCAGGATTTTTGACGAACTTTGCCGACAAATTGATAAGCGCATACTGTAGCTATTTGTTTTACAAGGTTATGGGGAGAACTTCTACGGAACGGTAAGTTGTAATAATAACCGCCGCTTAATACTTGACATACAGCTCTTTTTTATGTTATAAACCCGCAATTTGAATTGAGAGAGGTAATAAGGATGCAAAGCGTACTGCAGTATGACTATCTTAACCGTGAGAAAACCGGCGGAGGTATAATCTGCGGACGGCGGCTCTATCAACGGCCGGTAAGCATTACTACCGTAACCGATAAGGATACTGTTTTCTAAACGAAGACAGTATCCTTTTTTTTTGCTTGAGGAGGTTCTATGATAAACGGAAAAAAGGATATCATTTCGATGAATGATTTTACTGCAGAAGAAATTCTGCTCATTTTAAAAAAAGCGGAAGAAATAGAAAAAATGTCCGATAACGAAAAACTTTCGCTGATGCACGGCAAAATTGTCGCGACCATGTTTTACGAACCGAGCACGCGCACAAAACTGTCATTTGAATCGGCGGCAATGCGTCTCGGTGCAAATATCCTCTATTTCGATACTGAACATTCATCGG
Source organism: Treponema sp. (assembly GCA_038397965.1). Lineage (GTDB taxonomy): Bacteria > Spirochaetota > Spirochaetia > Treponematales > Treponemataceae > Treponema. The sequence goes on along the minus strand of JARGFA010000009.1, from coordinate 152,677 downwards.
TTAAAAAAGGTGAATCCTTTTCGGACACCATACGCATGGTAGAATCCTATTCGGACATCATTGTTATCCGCCATCCGATGGACGGTGCAGCACGCCTTGCCGCCTCCGTTTCGCACAAGCCGGTATTAAACGGCGGCGACGGTTCCAATCAACACCCAAGCCAAACCCTACTTGATCTCTATACCATCATGAAAGAAAAAGGAACTTTGGAAAATCTGCACATTGCCTTTACCGGCGATTTAAAATACGGCCGTACCGTTCATTCGCTGGTTAAAGCCCTCAAGCATTTTCATCCGGTTATCTACTTTGTGTCTCCGTCAATCCTTGCCATGCCGCAATATCTGCTAGACGATTTGGATGATGCAGGAGTTACCTACTATACAGAAGAAAACTTTACCGGCTGCTTAGATAAACTCGATGTATTTTATATGACCCGCATTCAGCGCGAACGCTTCCCCGATCCTGAAGAATACGAAAAGGTAAACGGAATCTATATCATCAACAGAAACAATATAGAAGGAAAGTGTAAAGATGATATGATCATCCTGCACCCGCTGCCGCGTGTAAATGAAATCGATGTTGATTTGGATACTACAAAATATGCACGTTATTTTGAACAAGCGCGGAATGGCATCCCGATCAGACAGGCAATGATGATGCTCTCCCTAGAGCAGTAACGGCGGATAGAGTTTACTAATAGAAATGAGAAGGAGTTGAATAAGATGGAATTACAGATAACTGCATTGGAAAACGGAATAGTGATTGACCATATTCCGCCTGAGCGCACTTTTGCGATAGTCAAAATGCTGAAATTAAAAGAACATACCGACACGGTAACCGTCGGTTTTAATCTGCATAGTAATGTGTGCAATAAAAAAGGCTTAATTAAGATTGCAGATAAGACGTTAACTAAATCGGAACTGGCGAAAATTTCCCTGTTGGCTCCCCGTGCAACGGTCAATATTATCAAAGACAGTAAGGTTGTACAAAAAATCCCGCTTGAATTACCTGATGAAATTGAAGAATTTATGCACTGCGAAAATTTTAAATGTATGTCAAATAATGAAGCTATTCCGTCGCGGTTTATGAAGGTGCAGTCACACGGTGCTGACTGCTACAAATGTTTTTACTGTGAACGGGTTATTCCGGTTGCTGAAATTAAGCTGAATTTAAATTAACGGAGAACGATATGGAACACCGGTGCGGACAACGGTATTTTGAAAAGACTGAAATTATTTCCCATGAGTATGCCGGAGCCGATTGTTACTGTCTAACCGTCCGGTCGCAGCGGATGAGGGAGTGCCCTCCCCGCGCAGGACAGTTTTATATGATAAGCCTGCACGACAACTCCCGCATTTTACCGCGCCCCATCAGCTTGTACGCATTTGACGAGGCAGCGGAGACCTTGAGCTTTGTATACCGCCCCGTAGGCGGCGGCACGCAAGAATTAACACAGTACCGCGTCGGGGAACCTCTCGCTATTCAAGGCGCCTTGGGGAACGGCTTTATGATTCCTTCCGCCGGTTCCTGTCATATTATCGCGGGAGGCGGTATAGGACTTGCGCCGCTGCCTCAGCTGATACGCGAAATCCGCAGCAGGCAGCCGCAAGCGCGCATTCTTTTTTTTGCGGGAGGACGCGGCCGGCATATTCAAGAACTGATTGATTTTTTTGCCCTACCTGCTGATATTGAACTGATCCTTTGCACCGATGACGGCAGCCTCGGGATTCACGGCTTTGTACCTGACGTACTTTCAGCCTATATTGAAAAACACCGCAGCGGAGAGACTTCGCTTGCAGACATTGCAGCAATCTATGCCTGCGGGCCTACTGCAATGCTGAATAAGATACTTGCTTTTTCGCGGTCGGCGCAGCTACCGTGCCAGCTTTCCCTCGAACGGCGGATGGCGTGCGGAGTGCGTGCCTGTATGGGCTGTTCCATTCAAACAGCTGACGGCATCAAAAAAGTATGCGCCGACGGCCCCGTGTTTGATTCGCTTTTGTTTCCGTACGGGCTGCCGTAAAAATGAGAGAATGATATGAGTAAACTTGCACTAGATTTTTTAGGTTTGCATTTGAAGAACCCCTTGATGACGGCGAGCGGCTGTTTCGGCTACGGTACTGACTATGCGGATTTCTTTGATCCGAATATACTTGGGGCGGCGGTACTGAAAGGCTTAACGCTTGAACCGAGGGACGGTAATACAGGAGTGCGGATTGCAGAAACGCCGTCCGGTATGCTCAACTGTATCGGCTTGGAAAACGTCGGCTATGATGAGTTCGTCCGGCGGATATTGCCGGAAATACTCCCGCAGCTGCACCTTCCGCTGATTATCAACATTAACGGTAAAACAGCAGAGGAATATGCGGAACTCGCCGCCCGGCTGGACGGCATAGCGGAGGTTGCGGCCTTAGAACTCAATATCTCCTGTCCGAATGTCAAGCACGGGGGGATGGCGTTCGGTACCGATCCGGCACAAACCGAACAGGTGGTTTCGCTTGTCCGGGCGGCAAGCCGGAAACCGCTCATCGTGAAACTGTCGCCCAACGTTACCGATATTACGGTCTTTGCCCGCATAGCGGAGGCTCAAGGGGCGGATGCCCTGTCGCTGATTAATACGGTTTCCGGTATGGCAATCGACATCAACACCCAAAAGCCGCTGCTCGGTAATATCTTCGGCGGGCTTTCCGGCCCGGCGGTAAAACCCATCGCAGTTAGGATGATTTATCAGGTGTCGCAGGTTACGGCGCTGCCGATTGTCGGGATGGGCGGTATCCGGACTGCGGAAGACGCAATCGAATTTATACTTGCGGGCGCTTCGGCAGTTGCGGTCGGCTGCGGTCTTTTTAACAATCCTTGTGCTGCGGCAGAAATACTTGCAGGACTGGAACAATACTGTGAAAAGCATCAAGCAGCCGTTACTGATTTAGTAGGGCGCAGTCATCCCGATGGAGGAACTGCATACCGCGCCCGCCTTAAAAACCGCCGCGGTACTATTCACAATACCGTTTAATCAACAACCCCGACGCAGAGCATTCGTCAAAACTATACATCCATGTATAGTTTTGCCTGCGATGTTGCGGCTCTGCCACAACATCGCTACTGCGTAGAACAACCGCCATCCGTGGCGGTATATGCAATGCTCAATGTTCGCATTGTATGTTCTATAAGGTGGTTGCAGTCGGCTTTAATACCCTTGTTACGACGCAGAGCGTTGCCGAAAACGGCAGGTATTAAACCCTCCGCACGAATAAGAGGGGAACAAGACCGGTCAAAAACTGACAGCCTTTTGCCCCCACACCCAAAGGAGTTTTACGATATGGAAAATACACAATGCAGAAGCGTCAGCAGCGCCGTCCGCGAAAAATTGATTGTTGCACTGGACTATAACACCCTTGACCAAGCCGCTGCCCTTGTGGAGCAGCTTGGCGATAGTGTTACGGTGTATAAGGCTGGGCTGGAAATTTTTCTACGGACAAAGGGAGCCGTTGTCGATTATCTGCACGGAAAAAACAAAAAGGTTTTTTTAGACTTAAAGTTCCACGATATTACCAACACTGTTGTACAATCCTGTCTGTTCGCAGCGGAGCAAAACGTGTTCATGTTCAATGTGCATTGCTCCAACAGCGAAAAAACCATGCGGGCGGTGGCCGAGATGCTCAAAGAAAAAAACTCCAAGAGTATGTGCATCGGTGTAACCGTCTTAACAAATTTGAATTCCCAAGACTTACAGCAGTTCTACGGAGCTGCTGTCGACATCGAAAAAACCGTTGAAGCGATGGCGGCGGCTGTCAGCAGCGCAGGTTTACAGGGCATTGTCTGCTCCCCTCAAGAAGCTGCCGCTATTAAACGGCGGTTCGGCAAGGATTTTATTACGGTATGCCCGGGTGTCCGCCCAGCCTTTACACAAAGCGGGCTCTATGCCCAAAACCGCAAAGAAGATCAAGCGCGGGTGATGACTGCATACGAAGCGGTAAAGAACGGAGCCGATTATTTGGTAGTCGGCCGCCCGATTACCCAGCATCCCGATCCCGTTCAGGCTGTACACGCGGTTTTGGAGGAAATTAGGCAGGCAATGGAGGACTAGCTCGTGCTCATACTCAAAAACGGGAAAACCGTTTACGGCGAACTCATAGACCTGATAATCAACGAAGGAAAAATTCAAGATATAGATATCCGCTCCTGTCCATTGCGTTACAGGGCAGATACGGCCGGCCGTACTTTTGAATCCGCCGGCTATCCCCGGCTCCTGTATCCGGTATACGGGTATACTTCATCAGATCAGGCTTCTCCTTCCCGTACTCGGGAACAAGATTCGCAGGAAATTGACTTGGAAGGCCGCCTCGTTATGCCTGGTCTTATCGATCTGCACACCCACATGAGAGACCCGGGGCTTACCCATAAGGAAGATTTTTATACCGGCTCACGCGCCTGTGCGAAAGGAGGCATAACGACTTTCTTTGATATGCCGAATACACAGCCTCCAACGGTAACGGCAGAGGCTCTTACAGAAAAAATTGCACAGGCGGCGCAAGTTTCGGCGGTGAATTTCGGCTTTCACTTCGGTGCCTCAAAAACCAATAATGTTGATGAAATCCGGCAGGTTATCGGCAGCGGTCAGGCGCGCAGCACTAAGGTGTTTATGAATGTAAGTACGGGCCTTATGCTGATTGAAGATACCGCCTTGCTGACCGAAGTTTTTAAGGCGGGGCACTTGGTTTTTGTTCATGCTGAGGCGGAGATGATCGGCAAGGCGGTTGAACTCAATGCCCGATATGGAAAGGGCTTATATATTTGCCATATTTCTTCGGAAGAAGAAATGCGGACGGTTATAAAGGCGAAGCAAAATCCTGACTTAAACAACCGGGAGCATCCTATTTATGCGGAAGTAACGCCGCATCATCTTTTTTTACACACCGGTATGCGGAAATCCAGTGCCCAAGCCGATATGCTTTTGCGGATGAAGCCCGAACTGAAAGAGCAATCCGATGCGGCTTTTTTGATGCAGGCGATCCGGGACGGCTATGTTGATACTATCGGTACCGATCACGCGCCGCATACGCTGGTAGAAAAACTCGCACAGGTAACCTTCGGCATACCCGGCGCCGAAACCTCGCTTGCGCTGATGCTCACCGCTGCGGCAGACGGGCAGATTCCCCTGCCGCTCATCCAAAAACTGATGAGCGAAAATCCGGCAGCTATTATGGGACTGAAAAACAAAGGGGTGCTTGCAAAGGGCGCCGATGCGGATATTACCGTTGCCGACATCTCTGTACCGTGGCAGCTCAGCCGGCAGGATATAGAATCAAAATGCGGATGGTCGCCTTTTGAAGGCCGGCACTTTACCGGCAAAAACTATATGACTATTGTAAACGGCCGAATTGTCTACTCCGCCGGACGCATCAGTGCGGACGTGCGGGAACATCCAGCCGGCCGTTTTGTATTTGAAGTATAGGACATCTCTAAAAACTCGGTTAGATTTTTAGAGGTTCCTTATAAAAATAAGGAGTATGATTATGAATGTTGTGTGTAATCCGGTTCACCGTGAAAAAAAAGAAATAGAAATTGCAGTTGCCCGCACACTCTTTGAGGTAAAGGCTGTTAAGATTAATGTTGCAGAACCCTTCACCTTTGCTTCGGGCATACGCAGCCCCATCTATTGCGATAACCGCTCTCTTTTAGGCTGGCCCAAGCAGCGCGCGCTTATTACGGAAGCCTTTACGCAATTAATTCCCTCCGATACCGACGTTATTGCGGGAGTTGCGACGGCGGGAGTTCCGTGGGCTGCTTTCATTGCAACCGCCTTGAACAAACCGCTTGCTTACGTGCGCTCCGCACCGAAAGATCACGGAACGGGCAGCACAATAGAAGGAGCTGCCGTTGCAGGTAAAAAAATCGTGCTGATCGAAGACCTGATCTCGACGGGAAAGAGCAGCATCGGCGCCGTTAAATCTTTACGTGCTGCCGGAGCAGCGGAGGTGTGTTTAAAGGCGATTTTTTCTTATCAATTTGCGCAGGCGGATACCAATTTTAAAAACGAAGACTGTCCCTTTGAATCCCTGTCTCATTTTTCGGTTTTAATTGAGCTCTTGCAGCAAGAAAAATATTTAAGTGCCGAAGAAGCTGCAATCGCGCTTGAATGGAACAAAGAGCCTGAAACCTGGTTTGACCGTGTACAGCGCCGGTAGTTTCTGCAAAAGGGAAGGCCGGATAATACCGGCTGCTTGACGGCAAAAGCCCGTGAAACAGCCGGCTATTTGTTAGCCTTTTACAGCACCGGCAGTTAAGCCGCTGATAAAATGCCGGCTCATGGTAAGATACAACAGAATAACCGGAACCGCCGATAGGGTGAGAATTGCAAGGATCTTTGACCAATCGGTTAAATACTGCCCGAATAAGCGTGTTACCCCAAGCAGCAGGGTTTTTGACCGGTCGTCCGTAATAAAAATAAGTGGGAACCACAGATCATTCCAAATCGGTACAAGGTTATAAATACTGACGGTAGCAACTGCGGGTGTAATCATTGGAAATATGATTTTTCTAAAAATCATATTTCTGCTTGCCCCGTCAATTAACCCTGCTTCGGTTAAATCTTTCGGAATTGAGCCGATAAACTCAGTCAGTACAAAAACCGCAATCGGAATCCCCATCGCAATATAAATGGGATATAAGCCCATGATGCTGTTTAAGAGTCCGAATGCTTTAATCATTTGCAGTAAACGGATACTGCCTATTTTAATCGGCAGCATCATCCCCGCAATAAAGAAGAAATACAAAAAACCGGTGAGTTTATTTTTTTTGTTTACCAACGCGTATGCAGCCATTGAACCGAATAAGATGATAAACACAATCGACACAACGGTAACTAAGATACTGTTTTTAAAATAAATAAGAAAATCGCCGCTTTGTAAAACGGAACGGTAGTTTTCAAGAATCCATTTTTTCGGAAAAGAAAAAGGTGCTTCATATATTTCGTACTTCGTTTTAAACGAATTAATAATCATGGTCCAAATCGGCAGAATAACAATGACCGACCATATTGATAAGATAACATAATGAACCGTATATTGATGTTTCTTTAATGTGCGCATAATATTCCTACTCATTCTTTGATCGTGTAAAACGCAGCACTGCAAGCGCACCGGCAAGCAGCATTAAAAAAGTAACTGTTGCAATAGCCGAGCCAAGACCGGGATTGGGAATTCCAACCGGATGCTGGCCTGCAATACCGACCCGGTAAAAAAGCGTTCCCATAATATCGGTGCTGTACTGCGGTGCTCCGTTTGCATTCTCCATTGCAAATATAACGTCAAAAGCATTAAAATTATTGACAAAGGTTAAAATTGCCACAATCCCGATGACCGGCAAAATAAGGGGAAGTTTTATACGGAATACCTTCTGGAGTGTATTTGCCCCGGCAATTTCAGCTGCCTCAAGGATATCATAAGAAATGGTCTGCAAGGCGGCATAAAACATCATAGTGGGAATGCCCATCCACTGCCATGCCGAAACCAGTGAAATTGCCGTTAATGCGGTCGCTTCGTCACCGAGCCACGGATGTATCCATGCGTTCAAATTAAACTTATTCAGTAATGCGGCAAAGGCGCCCCACTGCGGATTTAGAATGAGTTTCCAAAGATAGCCGGTAATGAGAACTGCAAAGGTAACCGGAATAAAAATAATGGTTTGATAAATGCGTGAGCCGCGGAAATCCTTTTCGGTTAGCAGAAGTGCAAAGATAATAGCAAGGCAGTTTTGTGCGATCATGTGAATCAGAAAAAAATACCAGGTATTTTTAAATGCACTCCAAAAACGCAGTGAATATTCTTTATTGGTAAAAAGTTCGATATAGTTTTTAAAGCCTACAAAAACGTTTTTGTGTGTTTCGTTATCAAAGGCAAAAAAACTAATCCGGATAGAATCTACCAGCGGAAATGCCATGAAAATGACATAAAACAGCAAAGCCGGAATAAGATAGAGATACCAGCCGTAGGTATATGTATTTTTTTTAGTCATCGCTCATTCTCAATTATAGGTGACCTGTTCTGAAGTTCCGTTTCAGAACGGGTTTAGTATGTAAGGTACATCAACTACGGGATTACCTCTCGTATTTACAAGCTCAGCGTTCCAAGGCCGGACTTTTCGATTGGAGCATAAGTGCCGCCTTGGAATCTGTTTTTGGGTTACGGTTTACTCCGGCTTATACCACTGAGCAAGGCCGTCTGCTAAAGCATCTGCCGCTTCCTTAGGTGTTTTTTGTCCCTTCATAACAGCAATAACACCTTCGTTCAGCAGGTTATATCCTGACGGATTTCCGTTCATCAGCTTAGGCCAGACAAACCGGACATCTTGACCCTTCCCTTGCAGCAAGGCATATAATTCCGCACTATGGGCATTTTCAATCGGAATGTTGCCCTTGAACATGGGGTAAAAACCGTTCGGTAAGTATTTTGCAACAACGGCAACGCCTTCCGGTTTGCAGAGCCATTCCAGGAATGCACGGGCTTCTGCCTGATGTTTTCCGTTTGCATTCATTGCAATACCCATATCAACATGGAAACATATTTCCGGATTCATGCCGGCCGGCGGAGGGAAGGCAATATTACCCCAGTTAAAGGGAATGTCTTTGAAGCTGTCCAGTGTCCAAGAACCGTCTGCATACATTGCAGCTTTACCGGTTGCAAATAAAGCGTTTGAATCGTTGTATGTCAGCGCTTCAAAGCCTTGCGGACAATAAGGAGCTACATCTCTCATTGCCGCAAATGCCGCAACCATTGCTTCATCGTTAAAGGGACGATCTCCCTTTTCGTATGCCAGCCGGCCTTTTTCACCGCCGATAAAGTTCGGAATAAGTCCCATCATAAAGCATTCGTTAATATCCCATTCATCGGCAAGGCCGTTTGCAAAAGGAATATAGCCGGCTGCCTGTAATTTTTGGCAGGCGGTTAACAGTTCTTCCCATGTTGCAGGAACTGCAATTCCTTCTTTTTCAAAGATATCCTTATTATAGAAAATACTCTGTGCAACTGCTGCAACAGGAACCGCAAAAGAACGTCCGTTTGCACCGCGCCATGCATCTTTACTGCTTTCGCTAAAGTTCGATTGCAGACCGGGCAAATCGGTAACATCGGCAAAAAAGCCTTTATCAAAAAGTTCCGCACCGGTTGCATACGAGCGTGCAAACATCAGATCCGGGCCGGTTCCGTTATCAAGCTGCAAACGCAGCGAAGCATTGTAATCCGGCGGATTAACCGGTTTAAATTGAATAAGCACTCCGCTTGTTTTTTCGTATTCGGCAAGCAGTTGTGTCCATGCATCCACATCATCGGCACGCCACGATCCCATTGTCAATACAACTTTTTCGGCTTTCGGTTCTTCTGCTTTGGTACAGCCGGTTAGTACCGCAGCAAGGGCGAGAGCTGCTATTACTCCAACAGCAGCTATCCTTTTTTTCATGATTATGTTCCTCCTCAAAAAATAACATTAGTAACATTATACACCCGTTTATTCTTTTACGCAAAGGAAAATCGCAGCAGCACAGAACAAGGTAAGCTGGATAGTGATTTTCCTTATAAAAAAGAACTTTTAATGTATTATAGCGTGTATTTTTATAAAAAAGTTGACTGCTGCCGGAATGTGTTGTAAGCTGCATTAAGGAAGAAATGAAAACCGTATTGCAAGATAGATGTTCTCTATAATTTGCTTCCAAAGGAGTATAGTATGAAATTTTATACCATGAACAATGCCTACAATAGTAAGCGAGGGGGGGGGGGGGGTAAACCGTGCCGCCTCGGCATTGGCTCTAGGCCTATTGATCGGTCTATTATTAGGATGTCCGGCGGCGGTTAAGCCTGGCCAATCTAATGAAGCGTCCAAACCTCAAACGGTAACAATAACCGTAACAGGCGATGAAAACGTAACCGTAAACGCACCTAACACTCTTGAAGTTACCAAGGGTTCTAAGTGGAGCGGGGTAAGGAGTAAGGTAGAGGAAAAAGTAAGCTGTAAGCCGGGTTACGAGGCGAAAGGCTTTAAGTTGGGCAGTGCAATCGGAGCAGATTTACAGGATAATTATATATTTAATGAAAACAAAACCGTTTTTGTCCTTTCTAAGCCGAAGGGCGGCAGCATTCAGCCTTCAAGTATCACAATTACGGTAGATGCAGACGAAGGCTACACGCTTGTAAACGGAAACTCCTTTACTGCGGAAAACGGTGCTCTATGGAAGGACCTTGTAAGACAGGCTAAAGATAAGGTCAGTCTTAAAGACGGCTACTCCGCTCTGGGTTTTAAGATGGGAAGTGTTTATTTAGATGACGATTCGGTTCTTACACGGGATGTCAATGTTAGGGCTGTATCAAAACCGGACGACGGAGATCCTGAACCTTTAAAGATTATTATCACTATACAAGCTGACGAAGGCTACACGGTAAAGGCGAATAATACCGTTAAATGTGAGCAAAATACCTTATGGAAAGACATAAAAGAAGCAGTTCAAGAAAAGGTTGAACTTAAAACAGGCTATACCGCCTTAGGCTGGAAGCTCGGAGGTGCTTATCTTGAAGACAGTACCCTCTTTACAGGAAACGCAGTCCTTACAGCCGTTTCAAAATCGGCAGGAGCTTCCGAGCCTGTACACATTACTATTACTATGCAGGGAGATGAGGGGGTAGAATTTGCTGAAGGGAACTCCCTCACTGCCGATAAAGGAGCCGAATGGCAAAGCATACGGGCAATAGCCGAAGGCAAAATCAGCTTTAAAAACGGCAGTGAACTTGCCGAATGGCGTCTTAACAACAGCGGCGGACAAGTCCTTACCGATTCTTATGTATTTAACGGGGGAGAAACCATATTTGCAGTTACCAAGACCTCGATTTTTAGAACCGACGGCAATGGAAGTATTATAGGCTACACCTGTGCAAAGGAAGACCTTCCCGAAACTCTGGTTATTCCTTTTAAAATAGGAAATGAGGTAATTACAAAAATAACTGGATACGCCTTTGAAGAATGTACCCGCTTAAAAAAGATAGACCTTTCAGTATGTACAAGCCTTGCCGAAATAAGTACGAGTGCCTTTGAAAAATGTACCGGCCTAACAGATATAAATTTTTCGGCCTGCACCGGTATAAGTAATATAAAATACAGTGCATTTAATAAGTGTACGGGCTTAAAAACGATTGATCTTTCAAGATGTACAAATCTTAGGGTAATAGGCTATGCAGCCTTTGCCGAATGCAGCAGTGTAACAACGCTCATCCTTCCTAAAAACCTTACTCAAATCGAAGAAGCTGCCTTTCACCGATGTGCAGGTCTTACAAGTCTTGATCTTTCTTCTTATGAAGCCCTTAACACAATAGAAGATTCCGCTTTTTTTGAATGTACAGCCTTAACAAGGGTACATCTTCCGCAAAATCTTAAAAATCTTAACAGCAGGGCTTTCGGATTTTGTACAAATCTTACAAGCTTTACCGTTGACGCTGCCAATGAAACCTATTACAGCCTTGATAATGTAATATATACAAAAGATATGAAAAGCATTGTAGCGGCAGCGGGCAGTTTAACAAATTTTATTGTTCCTGAAGGCGTTACCGAGATATATAACATGGCCTTTTTAGGCTGTAAAAACTTAAAAAACATACACTTGCCTCAAAGCCTTATTGACATATATGAAAAGGCCTTTTACGCTTCGGGCTTAACCTCTATCGACTTTTCAAACTGTGTAAACCTTACCATTATTGATGAAAAGCTTTTTATGGAATGTGAAGATTTAAAAACCGTCATACTTCCGCCCAATCTTACCATAATAGGCAAACAAGCTTTTCAACTGTGTAAAAATTTAGAAAATGTAGATTTTTCACACTGTAAAAAGCCTCTCTTAATCGGTGAATCCTCTTTTCCTCACTGCGACAGGTTAGTAAATTTAGTGCTGCCTCAAAGTCTTATCGCAATAAACAACGCAGCTTTTGCATTTTGTAAGGGTTTAAAAAATGTCGACTTTTCAGCTTGTACATCACTTGAGGGCATCTACGGTATTGCTTTTTGGAGTTGTGAAAGTTTAACAAAAATTGACCTTTCCGGCTGTACAAGTCTTACCCAAATATACGATGGAGCTTTTAAGCAGTGTAAAAATTTGACGGAAGTAAAGCTGCCTGAAAATCTTACCGAAATAGATAGAAACCTTTTTGAAAACTGTACAGCCTTATCCAGTATAAATATCCCTTTAACCATTAAATCGCTAGGAGCCGGTGCTTTTGAAAGGTGTAAAAGTTTAACAGGCGTTTTAGACTTATCCGCTTATACAAATCTTACTAAAATAGATACCTCTGCTTTTTCAGGCTGTACGGGATTTACAGGGATAGTCTTTGCCCAAAACATGACCGAAATAAATAATGAGGCTTTTTTGAATTGTACAGGCTTATCCGGGCTTTTAGACCTTTCCGTCTGTGCAAATCTTACTAAAATAGGGGAGAAAACTTTTAAAGACTGTAACAATGTCATCATAAAATTGCCTGAAAGTATAAAAGAAATAGGGTATGAGGCATTTGAAAGTTGTAAAAATGTCATTGTTCCCAATGATGAAATAAAGGAAATGGTAAAAGCTTCTAGCTATCCTGAAGAAAGGATAGTTTTGGGAAGTCTTCATACCGAGGACGGCTTTTTCTTTGAAGATGAGGCAAAGACAATTCTTTTGGGCTGCGAAGGTACAAAAACGGGAGCCATAACCATTCCTTCCAGTACTGTTACCATCTTTAAGAAGGCTTTTAGAGGAAACTTAAAACTAACTTTTATAGACCTTTCCTCCTGTGCTAATCTTAAAACAATCGGAATAGCAGCTTTTTCGGGATGCAAAAATGCCGAGATAAGGCTGCCCCAAACTATAAACTCCATAGAAGCAGGTGCTTTCGGCAGCAAAGGCTACTATGGCAATGATGCATGTAAAAGAGTTATTGTACCCACTGAGGCTATAAAGAAAAAGGTAACAGATTCAGGCTATAACGGCAGGGTTCTTGTATATGCCATTATTGAAGACGGCTTTTACTTTGCTGACTTGGCAAAAACAAAGCTTTCGGGCTGCGACGGTACAAAAACGGGCACACTGGTTATCCCTCAAAGTACCCGTGCGATAACAGAAAATGCTTTTGAGGGTGATTTAAACATAACTGCCCTGGACTTTTCAAATTGCAGCAATCTTGCTTACATTGAAAGTGAAGCTTTTAAAGGGTGTGCAAGCATAACAAGTATAGACTTTTCAAGCAGAGACGCCTACATTGATATACAAGGTGGCGCTTTTGCCGGATGTGCGGGCATAACAAGCCTAAATATTCATGGATGCCATACCTATGATATCGGGGCTTTTTTTAGCTACTGTAAAAATCTTACAACTATAACTGTAGATGACTCTAATTCCGCGTATTCCTGTGAAGAAAACGTACTATATTCAAAAGATATGAAAGAGCTGATACTTGCTGCAAAAAACATAGGGTCTATCAGCATTAAGGATGGTACTACCCATATAGCTCACGGTGCATTCAGGCACTGTACACATTTAACAAGCATAACCTTGCCTCAAAGTCTTACCGAAATAGATGGCGGAGCTTTTTCCGGCTGTACCGGCTTAACAAGCATAGACCTGTCCGGGTGTGCACGCCTTAAGAAAATAGGCTGGTATGCTTTTGGCGGATGTACCGATGCAGAAATAAAACTGCCTGAAAGCATAACGGAGATAGAAGGTATTGCTTTCGGGCGGAATGAAGATTCATACTGCAAAAAAGTCCTTATAAAATCGGGTGCCGATTTTGAAAGGATAAAGGCTCTTGTAACGGGAACTCCTTGTAATTATCCCGCAGACAGGGTTGAGCAATACTAAAAAGAAATGCGGAGCGGTTCCCGTGTTAAAAAGGAACCGCTCCGCAAAGGGTATTTTCCGTTTAGTAATTCTTCTTTAGGGAACTTCTAAAAACTCGGTTAGATTTTTAGAGGTTCCCTTTATTACAGGAGGCGATATTCTGCAGTAGGGGTAAGATTTGATGCGCTTACTAAAATCTGTTTACGCCGTCTGACCTGCTTGCATAAGTTTTTTCTTTATGATAGTATCGTTTATAGAACTTTATTATCCTTAAATCTATGCAGGAGTCGTTCAAACGGCTCTTTTTTTATTTACGGGAGTTGACGCAATGGAATATGTGCAAAAAGAAACTGTTCCGTATTTTGCCGATTATGAACAGCTCGTTGCCGGCCTCGGATACAAGCTGGTTGACTTGCAGGTTATTCATCAAAAATCATTGTGGCTGATTAAAGCCGTTATCTATAGCAAAACCGGAGTAGGAGTTGAGGATTGCTCGAAAGTACACCGGGCACTGTTGTCGCGTGCTGAGGTTCTCCTCAATTCTCAAGACATTCAAATGGAAGTAAGCTCTCCGGGGTTGAACAGAGTGATAAAAAATGCGGCGGAGTTTCCCGCTTTTGTCGGCGAAACGGTGAAGGTTTTGGAAGCTTCCTGCTCCGATTGGCTTGAAGGAGAATTACTGTTTGCGGATTCAACGCATATTTGTTTGAAGACCTCGGACGGACAAAAAGATATCCGGTATGCGGATATAAAAAAAGCGAAATTGAATAAAATCTAAGGAGTCGTTGATGGCTGGTGTAAAAATTGAGGATGTCCGCAAATTCGCACAAGAAAAAGATTTGGATGAAGACCTGGCATTTAAGATTGTTGAACAAACATTAAAAGCTGCGTATAAAACTACCTTTAAAACCGATGTAAATGCTGTTGTTACGGTTGGTGATGAAGCCGTAACGATTTATGCCCGCAAAAAAATCGTTGATGATGTGGTTAATCCGGTGCTTGAGGTTGATATAGATGAAGCGGTTAAGCTTGCTCCCGGCTGTGAAATCGGAGACGAACTGCTTTTCGAGCTTGATCCTAAAGATTTTAAGCGGGGGCCGGTTCAAGCAGGCGTTCAGCGCGTACATCAGTCTACAAAAGAAATTCAAAAAGACAGCATATATTCCGAATATAAAAGTAAAGAAGGCGAAATCATTATCGGGTATTATCAGCGGAAGAAAAACGATAATATCTATGTTGATCTCGGAAAAGTCGAAGGCTTGCTCCCTAAAAAATTTCAGCTTCCGCAAGAGGTGTATCATCCGAATGATAGAATAAAAGCTCTTATAAAGGAAGTAAAAAAACACCGGCAGTCAAATGTCGTTCAGCTGATTCTATCCCGTACCGATCCCGAATTTGTCCGCCGGCTGATGGAACTTGAAGTACCTGAGATTTACGATAATGTTGTTGAGCTGTATAAAATCGTACGTGAACCCGGTTACCGGACAAAAATTGCCGTTATTTCTCATCGGGAGGATGTTGATCCGGTGGGAGCCTGTGTAGGGCCTAAGGGCGGACGTATTCAAACAGTTATTACCGAACTTGAAGGGGAAAAAATAGACGTGCTTGAATATTCAAGCGATCCGGCGGTTTTTATCGCGAATGCCCTTTCTCCGGCAGAAGTGCTCAAGGTTATTATTTTAGACGAAGAAAAACATACGGCGCTTGCTGTGGTGTCGGAAAGTCAGCTCTCGATTGCTATTGGCAAGCAGGGTTTAAATGTCCGTCTTGCAAACCGGCTGGCAGACTGGAGTATCGATGTCAAAACCGAAAAACAGTTCCAAGAGATGGATATTCATGCAGAAACCCGTAAGGCTGCAGAAGACCTCTTTACAGATGAAGCCGTTATGCTTGCTGATGTGGAGGGAATGGACGAAGATACCCTGACAATCCTTGCCGGAAACGATATACAAACGGTTGAACAATTATTAAGCCTATCGTATGATGCGCTTTGCGCCTTACCGGGGATGACGGCGGAAAGAGGGGATGCGTTACAAAAATTAATAGGCGAATCCTTCGATATCGTTGAAGACAATCAGATGCCGGACGATACGGTACAAATGGAGCCGGAGGACATAACGGCAGCTGATGATGAAGAAGACGAAGTATATGAATGTCCTGAATGCGGTGCACAGATTACGATCGATATGACGGTTTGTCCTAACTGTGGTGTCGGTTTAAGTTTTGAATATGAGGACGAAGAATAGGAGATATATGGCGGAAGATATCGAAAACACCCAAAAACAAAAAGTTATTCTCAAAAAGAATAGTGAACCGGCTGCGGTATCCGCATCTCAAGGGCAGCAGACTGCGGAACAAAAGAAGGTGTCTGCATCTCAAGTACAGCCCGCTGCGGAACAAAAACCGGCAGCAGCATCGCAAAAACAGCACACTCAGGAACAGAAACCGGTTCGGACGGTTCTCGCAAAACGCAAATTGAAACCGGTTGCGCATCCGGTGGTAAATTCAACCGCCTCTGGTACTGAACAGGCAGGCAGTGTGCCGCATCATAAGCCGGCCGGCGGCGTTTCTTTACCTCCTGTGCCGAAACAGCCGGAGCAGGCTGATCATTCTGCCGAAGTCAAAACCTCCGGTCAGCAGCATACGGGAGAGCACCGCCGTACACAGAAACCTACGGGAGAAAGACAAGACCGCAGCCGGCATGAACGGCCGGCGGTTAAGAGGGATTCTGCCGATTCTCCGCCGCAATCCGATAACAAGAATCAGGTACGTTCTCTTGATCTGAGCAGCAAACGGCCTGACCGCCGTGCAGGAAATCTTGCAGGGGGAACAAAACCCAATAACCGGTTCTCAAATCAGGGAAACCGGCGCAAACCCGGTTTTTCCGGTTCTCAGGCACGGGCAAATGCAGACAGCCGTAATGCAGGCCAGCATGAAGGTCGCAGCGATCAGGGCGCGCGCAATACACGCCAAGGCGGATTCGGACAAGATAGGCAGCGTACCGGCGGGTTTAATAAACCGGGATTCCAAGGCGGACAGAACCGCGGCGGTGCCGGCGGCCGGACAATGGCAAGTCCGATGCCCCTTGAAACCAATAAACAGCAGAACAATAAAAAGGTATTCAAAGGCAAAAAAACCTATTCACGAAAAGATCAAGAAAGCGACTTTTTTGAAGAAAAGCTGTTGCAGCAAAAGAAGAAAGCAAAAGAAAAAATAAGTGCCGTGCCTAAAAGCATTGAGATGATGGAATCGATCTCCGTTGCCGAGCTAGCACGTAAGATGAATCTCAAAGCATCGGAGCTTATCGGAAAACTGATGGAAATGGGTATGATGGTTACCATGAATCAGTCCATTGATGCGGATACGGCAACTATTCTTGCTTCCGAATACGGATGCGAAGTTAAACTTGTCAGCTTGTATGATGAAACCATTATCGAAACCGGCAGCGATGAAGATGCCGAACTGATAATACGGCCGCCGGTAGTAACCATCATGGGACACGTTGACCACGGAAAAACCAAAACTCTCGATGCTATTCGCAGTACAAACGTAACGGCACAGGAGTTCGGCGGCATCACACAACATATTGGTGCCTATATGGTTTCAACGCCGAAAGGAAATATTACCTTCCTCGACACTCCCGGACACGAAGCATTCACGATGATGCGCGCCCGCGGTGCGGAGGTTACAGATATCGTTGTTTTGGTCGTTGCAGCCGATGACGGCGTTATGCCGCAAACCATCGAAGCCTTAAACCACGCTAAGGATGCAAAAGTTCCGATTATCGTCGCCATTAACAAGGTTGATAAGCCGGAAGCCAATCCTGACAAAATTAAAACCCGTTTGGGCGAACTCGGCTTAATTCCCGAAGAATGGGGCGGGGATACCA
This sequence comes from Treponema sp., assembly GCA_038397965.1. Lineage (GTDB taxonomy): Bacteria > Spirochaetota > Spirochaetia > Treponematales > Treponemataceae > Treponema. The sequence goes on along the minus strand of JARGFA010000009.1, from coordinate 134,942 downwards.
TCTATGTTCCTATTTCAGCCTTGCAAAAGCAGGGTATAGAAGACCTCCTGGATGCAATTTTACTGCAAGCGGAAGTGCTTGAACTCCAAGCAAATTACAGCTGCCGCGCCGAAGGTAAGGTTGTTGAATCGAAGATTGATCACGGGCGCGGTATTGTTGCAACCATCATTGTGCAGCGCGGAACCTTGCGTACCGGCGATCCCTATGTTGCAGGTGTGTATTCAGGGCGTGTCCGTGCCATCTTTAACGATAAGGGTGAAAAAATCGATGAGGCAACACCGAGTATGCCGGTTGAAATCCTCGGACTTGAGGGAATGCCGAATGCAGGCGATCCGTTCCAAGTTACCGAATCCGAGCGCATGGCCCGTCAGATTTCTTCCAAACGGCAGGAACTCAAGCGGTTTGAAGATTCCCGCAATGTTAAGAAGGTAACGCTTGATAATCTGTATGAAACCATTACTGAGGGTGAAATCCTTGAGCTGAAAGTTATCATCAAAGGCGACGTACAGGGTTCGGTTGAGGCTTTAAAACAATCGCTTGAAAAACTTTCGACACCTGAGATTCGTTTGAATGTCATCCATGCTTCTGCCGGTGCCATTAACGATTCCGATGTTATGCTTGCCGCTGCCGATTCCAATGCGATTATTGTCGGCTTTAATGTGCGGCCTACTCCGCAAGCGAAACTGCTTGCCGAACAGGAAAAGGTCGATATCCGCAAGTATAACGTCATCTACAAAGCCGTTGAAGAAATTGAGCAGGCGATGGAAGGAATGCTCAGCCCCGATATCAAAGAAACCGTTATCGGTATGGTTGAAGTACGTAATGTTATCAAGGTACCGAAAATCGGCAATATCGCCGGATCTTACGTTCTTGAAGGTTCCGTTAAGCGTAGCAGTATTGTACATCTTATTCGCGACGGTATTGTTATCTATTCGGGTAAACTCGCTTCACTGCGCAGGTTCAAAGATGATGTTAAAGAAGTTGCATCAGGATATGAATGCGGTATCGCGCTTGAAAACTTTAACGATATTAAAGTGGGCGATCAGCTTGAAATTATCGAGATGGTAGAGGTTGCCCGGAAACTGACGGATACGAAAAAATATGAGGCGCCGGAAGCCCATACCGGAGAAACGGACGAATGAGCGAATTCCGGTTAAATAAACTCGCGGAGCAAATCCGCGAGGAAATTTCCAAGCTTATTTTTTCAGGAAAGATCAAAGACCCGCGTGTTTCCAACTTCCTTTCGATCAATCGGGTGGAAGTGTCCGGCGATCTTGCTTATGCAAAAGTCTATGTTTCCAGTTTTATGGATGTACATAAAACTAAGCAGGGAGTTCGCGGTCTGGAAAATGCGTCGGGATTTATCCGCACGATTTTGGCAAAAAAACTGCATATTCATCAATGCCCTCAGTTTACCTTCATCTATGATGAAAGTATCGAAGAGGGCTTCAACATGGTAAAAAAACTTGAGGCCTTAGAAATAAGCGCCGATCCCGGCGAAGATGACTAAAACCGAACCTCAACTTATTATCCCCTTTGCAAAGCCGTCCGGCATGACCAGCTTTACTTCCTTGTGGCAGGTAAAGCGGTGCCTTGGAACAAAAAAAGTCGGACATACCGGCACGCTGGACGGTTTTGCAGACGGTCTACTTGTGCTTCTTTCGGGGAAGCTGACAAAATTGGTTTCTTACATTACGGATTTTGATAAAACCTATCTCGTATTGTTTTATTTCGGAAAAGAAACCGATACGCTTGATCCTGAAGGCATGGTGATTGACGAAAAGCCGCTTCCGCACTATGCCGCCTTTCTGTCGGCTCTTGCCCGTCTAACGGGTACTATCGAACAAATACCGCCTGCCTATTCGGCGGTCAAACAAGAGGGGGAGCGGCTTTCGGACAAGGTGCGCCGCGGAGAAACAGTGAACATTCCCCCCCGCACCGTTACCATTTACGATATTCAAATACAAAAGATTTTTTATGAAGACGGCCGGAGTGCTGTGCCGGTATGCGGAGCTCCGCTGCCGGGCATGGAGCACTATGCCGATAAACCGGTATCCGGGGCTGTGCTGCAGGTGCATTGTTCAAAGGGTACCTATATCCGCTCACTCGTGCGGGATATTGCGCGGCTGTGCGGTTCTGCAGCATACGTTTCCGCGCTCCGCCGTATAGCAGTCGGGCCTTTTACGTTGGAACAAGCCGCCGGTGCGGAGCTCCTGCCGCCGTTCGGCACCGATGCAGTCCGCTGCTTTGGTGCAGACCCCTGCGCAGATGCGGCACCTGAGGAACGTACTGCGGCGGAAACACTGCCGGCCGGTGCAATAGAGCACACAGCGCTGCCGCTTACAGCCGATATTGCTGCGGCAATGCGTTTTGGAGCAGCCGTGTTACACGAAGAATATTATCCGGCATTTATTACCGGCAAGCCCATTGAGCGGCAGTGGTTTACCGGAGCCGATACCGCTCCGGCAGGCGGTATTATTGCCGTGTTTTACCGCGGTGTGTGTGCCGGTTTGATACGGCAGCATGGCCGGCGTTTTACCTACGAAGCGGTATTCGCTGTGCCGGAGTAGCTGACAGTACTATGAAGATTATCTGTTGGGATGACTTACTCTCCGGACAGCCGCTGTTTCCGCAGGGGACTGCTATTTCAATCGGCGGTTTTGACGGACCGCACCGCGGCCATGAGCGTATTTTTTCCGCGGTTATGCAGGCAGCCGAAATATCCGGGATGCCTGCGGGGCTAGTTACCTTCCGCCGCTCTCCTCGCTTCCGGAAGGCAGGCGAAGCCTATTCAGGCGATGTTTCCACACTTGAGATGAGGCTGCAAAAATTTGCGGAGCGAGGATTTGCATTTACCGTGCTGATTGACTTTTCCGCCGATTTTGCTAGAATGAAAGGAGCTGTATTTTTTGACATACTAATAAAAACTATCTGCATAAAATATCTTGCCGTCGGCAGTGATTTTACCTGCGGGTATCGCCATGATACAGGGGTAGAGGACTTACAACGACTTGCTCCGCAAAAAGGCTTTTGTTTTGATTCCATTGAACAGCTTTATTCAAGCCGCCGGGAACGCATCAGTTCCAGTGCAATACGGCAGGCGGTTGAGCAGGCTGACTTCGCCCTTGCAAAAGACCTTCTTGGGTATCCTTTTTTCTTAGATGTCGCAAAAATAGCTCAGCGGATGGGCAATGCGGAATGCTCGATTGAAAAATCAGCTATAGAACAAATTCTTCCCGTAAACGGCTGTTATGCGGCACGGCTTTACTTGCATATAGGTCATCCTATTTCCGTGCAAGTAAAGATTACGGATTTTTCGCTTGAGGTTTTCTTTCAACATGATACACCGATTCCGGCTATCACTGCTGAAATGCCCATACAAAGATTGGAATTTATACGGAAGGAGTAAGATATGGCACTTACAAAGGAACTTACTGCATCGATCGTTACGAAATTCGGTGCAAATGAAAAAGATACCGGCAATACTAAGGTTCAAATTGCCTTATTAACGGATAGAATCCGGCAGCTTACCGAGCACTGCAAAATCAATAAAAAAGATAAGAGCAGTCAGCGCGGCTTGCTGGTGCTGGTCGGTCAACGCAGACGGTTGCTGAAATATTATAAACGTACAAACCTTGAAGGGTACCGTACGCTTATCAAAGACTTAGGTTTGCGTAAATAAGCTTAAAGGTTACCTACCTGAATACCGGTAGGTAACTTTTTTTATGCGGATAGCGTTTACCCGTACCGCAGGGAAGAAGGAAGGATTATGAGAAAGAGAGTAACGTATAAGATTGGAAATGAGGAACTGATTTTAGAAACAGGACATCTTGCAAAACAGGCAAACGGTTCTATTTATGCACAGTACGGCGGAACAGCGGTTCTCGCAACGGTCTGTGCCTCATCTACATCGGTTGAAGGCCTTGATTATGTACCGGTAACCGTTGACTATAATGAAAAATACTATGCAGCTGGAAAGATTCCGGGCGGTTTTATCAAGCGTGAAGGCCGCCCCAAAGATAAAGAAATTTTAGTGTCACGGCTGATTGACCGCCCGATGCGCCCCTTATTTGAAAAAGCATTCGGACGGGAAATTCAGATTGTGCCGACTTGTATATCATCGGATATGATAAATCCGCCGGATATCCTTGCGGTTATCGCAAGTTCCGCAGCGGTTGTTATCTCGGATATTCCCTTTAACGGGCCGGTTGCCGGTGCCCGTGTGGCCTATATTGACGGCGAGTTTGTGATCAATCCTACATTCAGTCAAATTGAAAAGGCTGATATGGAAATTGTGGTTGCCGGAACCGCTGAAGGTATTACCATGGTGGAAGGCGGTGCTCACGAAGTTTCTGAAGAGGTTATGCTCACTGCATTGGAAAAAGCGCACGAGTTTATTAAGGCAATGTGTGCCTTGCAGAACGAACTGCGCGCAGCCTGCGGCAAAGAAAAACTACCGCTTGTGCCCGTCAGTACCGTACTGGCAAACAAAGATGCAATTTACGAAAAAGCCTATCCCGAACTTGCAAAGGCACTGTATACGGCCGGTAAGGTAGAGCGCCGCGAAGCCTGTGATGCAATTAAAAAAGCACTCGCGGAAGAATATGCGGCGCAGCTTGCTGACGAAGCACAGGCAAAGCTATTTAATGCCTTGTTTGATGATATGGAATACCGTATTCTGCGTGAAAATATTTTAGAAAAAGGGCTTCGTGTTGACGGCCGCGGATTGGAAGACATCCGTCCCATCACCTGCGAAATTGATGTACTGCCCCGTCCGCACGGTTCTGCCGTCTTTACCCGCGGCGAAACGCAGTCCTTGGCCGTTGTTACCCTCGGCACGGTGTTTGATGAACAGGTGTATGACGACATCGAAGGCGACCGCCGAGAAAACTTTATCCTTCATTATAACTTTCCGCCTTATTCGGTCGGTGAAGTCGGCAGACTCGGTACCGGACGGCGTGAAATCGGTCACGGTCATTTGGCGCACCGCTCGCTGCTTCCGATGATTCCGAGTAGAGAGGCATTTCCGTATACCATCCGTGTTGTATCGGAAATTTTGGAATCCAACGGCTCATCCTCTATGGCGACGGTGTGCGGCGGAACTCTTTCTTTGCTCCATGCAGGTGTGCCGATGAAAAAGCCGGTTGCCGGTATCGCGATGGGATTAATCACCGACGGCAGCCGTTTTGCAGTATTATCCGACATTTTAGGAGAAGAAGACCACCTCGGCGACATGGACTTTAAGGTGGCCGGAACGGAGGACGGTATTACCGGATTTCAGATGGATATTAAAATTGCCGGTGTTTCCCCTGAAATTATGAAAAAGGCACTTGAGCAGGCAAAGAAGGGGCGGCTCCATATCCTCGGTATTATGAATCAGACAATTTCAAAGCCCTCCGAACAGGTATCGAAATATGCACCGCGTATTGAAACCGTAAAAATTCCGGTTGATAAGATCGGAGCGCTCATCGGCCCGGGCGGAAAGATTATAAAGGCATTGTCAGAACAATACCACGTAACTATCAATACCGAAAATGACGGCACGGTTACGATTTATGGCCGCGATGCATCTGCTGCGCTCGGCGCAAAGGCCGCTGTTACCGGTATTGTCGAAGATCCCGAAGTAGGACGAATCTATGAAGGAACCGTTAAGTGTATTAAAGACTTCGGCGCCTTTGTCGAAATTCTGCCGGGAAAAGAAGGCCTATGCCATATTTCAAAACTGTCCCGCAGCCGCATCGAAAGAGTATCCGATGTGTTAAAGGAAGGTCAGCGTATTCCGGTGAAGCTGTTGGAAATTGATAAGCTCGGCCGTTTAAATCTTTCCTATATTGATGCCTGTGAGGAAAGAGAAGGAGAGAACGCCTAGCCGCGGTTTTTTATCGGTACTTTCGGTATGCTGAAAGTACCGGAGCAAGGCAGCGTTTGATATGGATATAACACTACATACTGCCGGCGGCCGTATAAAGATATTTACGGTGCTAAAAAAAGATGCCGGTTTCCCCGAATACAAGACCTCCGGTTCTGCCGGTGCGGATATACGTGCTTGTTTATCTGAAGCGGTGATACTCCAACCGATGGAACGGCGCCTTATTCCTACCGGTTTGGCTGTTGAAGTCCCTGCGGGGTATGAGCTGCAAGTGCGTCCCCGTTCCGGGCTTGCATTGCAGCATGGAATTACTGTACTGAATACCCCGGGAACAGTGGATTCCGATTACCGCGGAGAACTCTGCGTATTATTGATTAACCTCGGTACTGAGGCCTTCACCGTCCGGCACGGCGACCGTATTGCACAGGCGGTTATTGCACCCGTTGTGCAGGCCGATTTTATACCTGCGGATGCCCTTTCCAAGACCGGACGGGGAGCGGGCGGATACGGGTCTACCGGTATTGCATAAATGGCTCCAGTATGAAAGATATGCCGATACCGGGACTAAGACGGAAGGTACTGTTTTTATATATCGCAAAAGAAATGCTCTTGTACTTCTTTGTCTGTTTTCTCTTCTTCTTTTTTATTTTTTTTGTCAATAATATCCTGCTCTTAGCTGAAGATATTTTATCAAAAAAAGCACCCTTTAAAGATGTTGCCTTACTCATGCTCTACTCTTTGCCGTCGGTTGTGGCAAATGCCTCACCGTTTGCAGCCTTAGTGGGAACGCTGATGGGTATCGGCCGCTTTGCCAGTGATTTAGAATTTTTGGCAATGAATGCCCTCGGCGTGTCTACCCGCTTTTTGATGATTCCCGTACTGCTGGTTGGAGTTCTGATTTCGATCGCGTCTTTTTTCACCAACGATGTACTGCTGCCGGCTGGTGCGGTAAACTTCCGGAAAGTGTATTGGGATATTGCGACATCTACCCCGGCACTTGAACTTGAATCGTATTCAATAAAACGTAATCAGAATGCGGTGGTGGTGTCCGGGTTGATAAAAGACGGGGCTATTCATAATCTGCTGATTGTCGATTCAAATGCCGAAAAGGCTGTCCGCATCCTCGGTGCTGAAAAGGCAGTGATCGGAAAATCCGGCGATCCGTCCGTTGTGATGGCGCTCAAAATGGAAATGCCGCATCTTTTGATTTTTCAGCCTAATGATCGGAAAAAATATGATACGGTGAGCGGAGAAGCCGTAACCTATAATGTGCTGGCAAAAACCCTTAAATCATCATATTTTAACAGTATCGGTCCTTCGGAAATGTCTTCGCTTGATTTGTACCGGGATGTGCAGGAAAAACGCCGGCAAAATGAAGATAGGCGCTTATTGAATATTTATCAGATGGAATTGCATAAAAAATTTTCTATTCCGTTTGGAGCCTTCTTCTTTGTGCTGCTCGCTTTTGCTATCAGCAGTGCAGGCAAGGTACACAATCAAAGTGTCGGCTTTATTCTCGGTCTGCTGATTGCGGTTGCCTATTGGGCATTATTTATGGGAGGCCAAACCATTAGCTTACGGCTTGATTGGGACGGTACCCTTGCAATGTGGCTGCCGAACGTGATGCTGCTTTTAGCATCGTTGGTGCTTTTAGGAAAAAAATTATTTAAATGAACATTATTCAACGGTATTTGCTGCAGCTTTTTTTCCCCGTGTTTATAGTAGCGCTTTTATTTTTTATTTTGCTGCTTGAGCTGGGAGATCTCTTTGCAAATCTGGCGCAATACTTGCAAAACGGTGTCGGCTTTCTCACCCTGTTACGGGTTATGTATTTATATTTGCCGAAATGTATTTCATTTGCGATGCCGCTTTCGGTATTGTTTGCCGGTTCATATACGATGGGAAATATGTACGCAAAAAATGAATTGACATCGGTCTTTGCCTCAGGAGTTCCGCTTGCCGTCCTTGTTACCCCTTTGGTGTTCTGCGGTTTCTTGCTATCCGTCGGTATGTTCTATTTTGAAGACACCATACTCATTCATTTTCAACGCAGAAAAATAGAGCTGGTAAATCATTTGCTTGAGCCGGAACAAAATTTGAACAGCAGCGATATTGTTATTCTTTCCGATTCCGGAAAAACCGTTTATTTTGCGGATTTTTACGATCATGACCGTAAGGAACTCACCGATATTTTAATTGTATTACGCACCGAGTCGGGAAAATTGAGAGGCGCGGTAAAAGGAAGCACGGCACAATGGCATAACGGTCATTGGGAATTATATGAAAAATCGGTCTATATGTTTGAAGAAGACGGATCGGTCGGGTATTCCGAAATAATAGATCAAACAGTGTTTACGGAACCTCCTGAAACCTTTCAAAAAAATATCAGTTCGGTGGATCAGATGACGATTAGTCAAGCCCGGCTGTTTATTGAAAACCTCAAAAAACTGGGCTTACCCTATCATGAACATCTTTCACAATACTACCGCCGGTTCTCATTTCCGTTTACCATTTTTATTGTACTGTTTTTTTCGGTGGCAGCCGGGGGCCGGTTTAAAAAAAATATTCTTTTGATGAGCTTACTTTTCAGTTTATCGCTTGCAACCCTCTACTATGTTACTGAGATGATGACCATGCTGTTTGCAAAATGGGAGTATATTTCTCCCTTAGCAGGAGCATCGCTACCTTTTCTGATTTTCACAGCATTAAGTTTTGGGATGCTTAAAATTGCACGGACATAAAGATACTTCTGCAACGCGCATTACACTACTACAGCTTCAAGGTCGATACCGCGCAGGGTGGTAATCCGTACCCGTACAAGGCTGCCCGCCGCAATCGCGTTGCCTTCGCTGTCTTTTTGTTCTTCTGAAAAATTAACCACAACAGCACCGTCTACCTCGGGTGCTTGAAACCATGCCCTTCCCAGTGCAATACAGCCATCTTCGTCTTCGGCCTGAGGAATAAGTTCTTCTATCAGCACTTCCAGTTCTTGTCCGCAAAAAGCAGCAAGTTTTTTTTCGGTGATTTTCAGCTGGAGTTCATTCAGCAGGGTTTTCCGCTGTTCGGCAATTTTTGACGGTATCTGTTTTTTCATGCGGGCAGCCGGAGTACCCTCCTCCCGCGAATAAGCAAATGCTCCCGCCCAGAGGCTGCCTACTTCGTGCAGAAACGCGGCCGTCCGCTCAAAATCTTCCTGCGTTTCACCCGGAAAACCCGTCAAAAAAGTAGTACGGATTACCGCCTCCCCGTATGGGCTTTCTGCATCCCGGAACGCTGCGCGGATGGTATCTACCAGCTGCCGGTAGGTTTCCGGACTGCCGCAGCGGTTCATAGCGCGGATAATGGGAGCGGAGCCTGATTGAAAGGGAATGTCAAAGTACGGAAGAAAACGGCTGTCGTGAACCATAACCGGTAATATGTCAAGCGGAAAGTGATCGGGGTGTATGTAAAGGAGACGGACCGTAAAGCTGCCTTCGATACGCGAAATTGCAATTAGAAGCTGTGCAAGACCTGATAGTGCAGAAGTTTCCGCATTGCCGGATTGATGAAATGGCGTATCGATTTCGTAGGCTGCCAAATCCTGACCGATCAGATTAAATTCCTTATATCCCCGGTTCACAAAACTCTGTATTTCGCCGGTGATGTCGGCAGCCGGGCGGCTCCGCACGGCACCTCGGATAATGGGAATGGCACAGAAGGTGCAGTAATTATTACATCCTTCGGTAATTTTGATAAAAGCGGAACGGGGAAAGTTTAACACCTCGGGACGCAGCCCGCTGCATACCCCTTCTTGCGGCGGTTTTAAAAAGGGGCGGAAAACAGGCTGCGGGGATGCTGGTATGCCGATCGTTCGCCGAAAACCCGTTCCTGATTCCGGTGATGAACCGCTCTGTACTGCGCCTTTTCCCTCAGGAAAGAGCTGTGCAACAATTTCAGGCAGTTTTGACAGGTCGCCGTTACCGAAAAACGCATCGGCTTCCTGCAATTCATCTTTGAACACTTCGCCGTAGCGTTCTGCCAAACACCCTGCAAGCAGAATTTTAGCAGCGGGGTAGGCTGTACGGGCAGTAATGACGGCCTCAATAGATTCCGCCTTTGCAGGTTCAATAAAACCGCAGGAATTTACAATAATAAGGTCAGCCTTTTCGGGAATGAGGGTTTTTTTCCATCCCATACCGCTTAAAATCCCGATCAGCAGCTCTCCGTCGACCTGATTTTTTGCACATCCGTGCTGGTCAAGAAAAAAATGCTTAATCAACTTCCATTACCACAAACTTATAGCGGCCTGATTCATCGTCTTTCAGCCATTTGAAATCCTTTACAATGACTTCACCCGGCCGGCTCACTTCGATATCGATCGTTTTCCCGCCTGCGATGATTTGCATTTTCACGGCATTACCGTTAGAAGCCCAAATACGGATGCCGTTATTTGCTTGAATGGTCAGCTGTTCCGATTTTTGGTAGTACCGTTCATCTCTATTCGTTCTATCCTGTTCATAACGGAATAAACAATAGCTGCGGAAGGTTGCATTGAGCGTAACCGGATAGGCTGAACCGGCATCAAACAGCACTTTATATTTTGCCGTTTCAGGGTGGGTAGATTGTTCGGAAACCTTTATATCGGCCGTATCGGGAATATCCGGTATGCCGGTCATAACCGCTGCAATGAAAGCTCCCTTTGTTTCATCGGATTTATCAAGGTCTTCAACCGATATCTTAATGTCCCCCGATACGTCGCCATTGAGGTCAAGTACCAAACTTTGGCCGAGCGCAATGATTTGAGTACCGATATCGGTGTTCAGATGCAATTCCGGTGCGGTTTTTTCAATTTTAAGATGATATTCTTTTCCGGCTATCGGAACGGTAAGGGTGTCTCCGGTAAAAACTCTTTTTTGAAATATATCGGTTGATAAAATATACGCCGCATTCTCCGTTTTTTCGATAATCCGGGTCTGTTCCGCCGGCTGTGCAGGACGGTTTTTGAGTGCAGTTCCGATTTTTTCAAATACGATACGGCCCGCAAAAAAGAGTACGGCAAGCAGTACAATAATACCGGCAAAGATAAAAACACCGCGGGGAACGGTAAATCTCCGTTGCGGAATAAGCTTTTCGGGAGGTATATCCGTTTCCTGAATTTTTGCCTGCTTATACAGCAGGACACACTCATCCGGGTTAAGACCTAAATATTCTGCATAGTTCCGCAAAAAACCGACAATATACGGTTCTCCGGGGAATACGTCATACCGGCCTGTTTCAAGGGCTTCCAGGTACCGGCGGGCAATATTCGTTTCCCGCGCAGCCTGTTCAAGTCCGATTTGTTTTTCACTCCGTGCCGTTTCCAGCACATTGCCTATATCCTGCATCTATTCCTTCCTCAAAGTTCTAGGGTCGTTTCTCATGGTGAGCTGAAATCAGTTTTCAAATAAGAAGTTGTTCATCATATCCGCATTCGGCGGTATATCGTATAAAAAACGGGAATCGGGTATTCCGGTATTGAGACGGTAGCGTGAAAAATCAAAGGTTATCTTACTGCCTGAAATCGGCCATGCTTCTATCCGTCTAATCAGTTTGGTATCCGGTGATACGAGCAGTCTGATGGTTCTAAAGGTTTCGGAAGCGGAGCGGCGGTTTAATGCCAGCACGACTGCTTGTTCGGAAGAACCTTCTTCTAAAGGCTGCGGCGCGGCGCCTGTTTCGTATGCAATGGTGTATGACCGTTTCAGCAGCGCAAGCCCCTGCGGGGTTCCTATATTTGCCGAAGCGGCAGCTGAATCTTTTTCCATAGTTTGACTGAGTACCATGCGGTACGCCGGTACATAAATGGTTAAGGTTTCTCCGGTAAACAAGATAACTTGCTCATTCGGTTTTGAAAAGTCAATGCGGAGACGGTTAGGACGTTTAAAATAAACTTGCGCATTCATGGTTTGCTGCCGTGAACCCGTACCGGTAGAGATGGTAATATCAGCGGTATAATCCGATAGAGAACCGTATTGCTCTGAAACACCGGCAAAAAATACACCCGCTGTTGTAATGGACTGACTGAATACTGCTATATTATAACTGAAGATAAACACAGCAAAAAGAAGCTTTTTTTTCATCGGATAAGTAAACCAAAAAAGGAGCATAAAGTCAATAAAGTCCCCGCAGTAGAACCGGTTAAGCGGGGTACATTATGTTATTTCGCGGATACCTGTCGAAGTACGGTTTCCCTAGGCTATATAACCGAGCTACTTGTCTAAAAAAAAGAAGTATACTATAGTAATAAAATGGCTGTTAGTGTAGATCTTTCAGATGTTTTGCGCACTTATGCATTGCGGTTCAATAGTCCCTTTATCGGAATTAGCGATTTAGCCGATTATTTACGAAAATATGCGCAGCGGAATTCGGCTGAAAAGCCGGAATTTTCTTCTTTTATCAATATTTCCGAGGAACGGTTAATAACCGAATTGGAAGGCCTTGAAACGGAAGGTAAGGCTGAACTCATCGAAGATAAAAAAAAAGGCAAGCTGCTATTTGTTCCTTTCTATTTTTTAGATAAAATTAGCCGCCAATATGAGAATATCCGTGAAAAACCTGAATTACCTTTCCCTCTGGTGAATGAAGTACCGCAGAATTTTTCTAAGCGTTTTTTACGGTATATTAAGATAAATATTGATTTTACCGATTTACAGCCCGATATGGAAAATAACTCTTTTTTATATCAGCTTATTTTTCCGGATGATACCCCGCCGCTGATTTTTCCCGGAAATTTTTCAACCGATCAGATGCTGGATTTAGCTATTGCAAAGCTCCGCTTTTTTTTCCAGAAAGATGAATTGCGCGATTTTATTCAAAAAAAACTGATAGCGGCAAATCCCGGTAAAGAATATACTATCAGAAAGTTCATGTTGACTATTCAAGCTCATTCTTCCGAAGCAATGTACTCATTAAAAAAATCGGGAGATGTTTATTTGTACTGGAGTTACCTTTGCACAGTCATTAAGCAGGAGTTTTCTAAAAAAACGGAAAAAATGAATGATGAAATCACAATACTTCAATCCGTTTTTATCATTGAATATTTAAACAATTACTACCGTAATAAAACACAACAGTCATTGCAGCGGGAAACCGCATTAAAAAATCTGGAACTTGCTTTTCAAAAAGCACCTTACTATTTTAGCCAGAGTGCAATTGTAAATCTCAAAGACTCGCGCGGAGTACCTTTGCTTGGTCAGTATAGTCAGCAGGATCTCGAGCAGTATATGAAGGAAAAAACATCGAGTGAAAGTGAAGGGTATTTGCCTGAGCTGCTCAGTTTCCGTGCGGCGAATGGAGAGCGGTATTATGTAATGCTTGAAAAAACCGTGCCGCTGATTATTTCGCTGGTGAACGATAACAGAAAGAAAATCCGCGATGTTTGTCTGAAGAAATGGTATCAGCAGCTCATCCGCTTTGAGCAGACCGATGCAATGCATACCGATTCTGCATTTAATCTTTTATTGAAGAATTTATGCAGCGAATATATTCCTATCTTATATGCTTTGTTGACCGCTCCGTTTATTTCTTCTCTGGCATCCGACAAACGTATTGCCGGGCATCAGGCTGCTGAAATTCGGAGGCTGTTCTCAAGTGATCGGCTTCTATCTTACACCGAGCTCTTCATGCTGAACAGACAGGAGCTTTTAACCGATGCACGGATATTATTACCGTTTTGGTACAGCATTCCTGTTATATCCTCCATTATTGCCTTTTTTCTCAAACCCCGCACGGGTAAGCCGCCTACTGTACAAAAAAAGGCAAATGAGGACGGGATGCCTGAGCAGCACACCGTCCGGAAGCTTTCCCCTCGCGAAATTGCCGCTGAACTGCAAGAGGAATTTGTACCTAAGAATAAAAGCCTTCAGGACTGTATTATTGAACAGCTTGATTTATGGAATACCATCATTGATCCTGTTATCCGTAAACAAAACACGGATGATGTTAATTCTTTTATCCGCGATCAGGTAAAAATGGCACATAAGACACAGTCTTTTTCTAAATTGAATGCCGACCGTATTCATAATTTAGCCGAAACCATTATCAATAGTGCCGGTTTGGTTAAAGTTAAAAATAGAGCTGCTCTAAGACTTTATACCGAATATTATATCTTATGGCTTGTCCTTCACTCTGTGTAAGAACCTTGAGAAAAATACTGCACCCTCTATCCGTAGTATCTGTTTTTTTGTATGTTATATGAAGTTACTGTGCCGATAGGCCGGTATACACAACATTCATAACGAAGGAGATGAAGTATGGCAGTATTACATTTAGATCGTGACAATTTTGAGCAGACAATATCTTCTGCAGAAACCGCTTTAGTTGATTTTTGGGCACCTTGGTGCGGTCCCTGTAAAATGCTTGGGCCGGTCTTTGAAGAAGCGGAAAAAGAAATCGGTACTAAAGCTGTTGTAGCAAAGGTTAATGTTGATGAGCAGCAGGATTTGGCAGCGCAATTCGGTATTACCAGTATTCCTACCATTGTGGTATTCAAGAACGGAAAAGAAACTTCCCGTTCCCTCGGGTTTATTGATAAGGCAAAGATCGTTTCACTTATCTAATCTGTTTCATTTTAACATCCGCTGAATCAGTTTTCATGTCAAACCAAAGGTCAGCGCTGAGGCGGATGTTAGAACTGATTTTTCAACATAAAACTTTCATAACTATACTTATACTATTTTTCACACATCATATTGTGCAGTGGAGAAAATAGCAGCAAGATAGGCCGTAGATACGATTCTATTTGGAATGCCGGCGCGGCAGCGCAGAACGTTTTGTACGCTTTTTCCTATCGCTGCGATCTGCTGCCGCTTTTTTTCCCAGTTCTTTGAGTTCCTCTACCCGTTGCGGATTGTAAAAACCTTCCTTCCAATTAAAGCGTACCGAATCCGGCAGCGGTTTACCTTCCCTCATGGATTGCAGGATAAACCGGTATTCTTTCCGTTCGATTGCCGTATGCGAAAAATCCAGTAAAAAGCGCGAGAATCGGCGGCGCTGCAAGGCATGATACCGGTCAATAATCGAAAAAGGCTTATCCGGCAGTACAAACGAGGCGGAGGGGGTAGAAAATGCCCGAAATGCCTCTCCCTGCTTATCGGAAAAATACAAGAAGTTATAGCTTTTCGGTAAGGTAAAACGCATCCTGAACAGTGCCGGATACGAAAAAAGCGGCAGCAGCACCTGCGGCCTGAGTTCCTCGGCAAATACCGTTTCGATGTTTTCTTGGGAGGCTTCGGCGGGTGGAATGTAGGCATGGATATTGTTTGCCTGCAGCCACGAAACCGCCCAACAGTTGAACGTGTATAAATACGGCCCTGCAATTAAAAAATTCTTTTTACCGCGGAGCATGGTAATATGAGCAGGATTATTGACCACAAACTGCGTATAACCTTGGGCGGTTAGTGCTGCAAGCTGCTCGGCAAGGATCGGTTCTTTTTCCTGCGGCAGGAAGGGATCAAGTGAAATAAATACTTCCCGTTTTGAAAAAGGCATCGGTTTTGTCTGCTGCCGCTCATCAAGTCCGGTAATGGTGTCTTCATTCAAATTCACAATAACCCGCACCGGTCTATCCGCAAGAATAGTATGCAAGTCGGCAATCGAAGAAACCTGCACATACAGCCCTTCCGGAAAAATATCAGCCGGTTTTTTTGCAAGACTTTTTTTCACGGACGCGGCAGCATCGCCGGAAGCAAGTAACGGAAAGCCTGCTTCCAGTGTAAGCACCGGAATCGCTTCATCGTTCGGCTGCCGCCGGTATTTTTCGAGTGAAGCGGGCAAAACACGGGGATAGCGTTTTGTCATCGCCTTTGTCTGCAAAAGATAGACGCTGTCGCCCTTACCGAAATCGGCAGGCAGCTGTATCCATGAGCCGGTCTTTGTTACGGTAATATCCTGAATTTTCCAGCTTTCTCTGCCGCTGTCATCTTTTTTGTGAATACGCACCGAGTCGCCGATTTCCGGTGTATAGTGCCCGTCTTTAAGGAGCATATACTGTACCGCCCGCACACTGTCTTTTGACGGAACTTCCTGTATGGGGCCTTTTTTGAATTCTGCAACGGTACCGAGAAAAATACCGGTTCCCCCCGCCTGATCGGGATTAAGCACCTCGTCGGCACGGCTTTCCGCATCGGTCTTTTTAAACCAATAGCCGGTTTTTTTGCGTGCAAAGTCATTGGCAAGAATCCGCCGGCCTGTTTCTACCGCAGCTTTCTTATCCGTTTCCCAGTTATCAATCACATACCGGTAGGCAGATACAACCGTGCCGACATATTCGGCACTTTTCATTCTTCCTTCTATTTTAAATGAGGCAACGCCCGCTTGAATCAAATCGGGGATATACTCGATGAGCTGCAAATCGGCCGGAGAAAAAAAGTAGCCTTCACGGTCTCCTTCTGCCGTATGCGCCTGATACAGACGGCGGCAGGCCTGAGTACACATTCCGCGGTTTGCCGATTTTCCGCCCAAATAGCTTGAAAAAAGGCAGAGCCCCGATTCGCTTACACAGAGTGCGCCGTGTACAAAGACTTCCAGCTCACAGGAGCTTTGTGAATGAACGCTGCGTATTTCGTCAAGACCGAGTTCCCGCGCCAACACCACCCGCGATACCCCCCAGCGGCTCAACGCATTAGCTGCCTTTGCACTGGCAATATTCAGCTGGGTAGAAGCATGGAGTTTCAGTTTAGGAAAATAGGTATGCGCCATTTGAATCAGACCCAGGTCCTGTACGATGATTCCGTCCGGCCCGATGTTGTTTAAATAGGTTAAGAACCGGTAAAGCCGCTCCATTTCCTCCTGAGTCATGACGGTGTTCACGGTAACATATATCTTCTTATTCCGCTTATGAACGGCTTCCACCGCCGCCTCAAACTGATTCCATGCAAAATTAGAGGAGCGCATCCGGGCGTTAAAACTCTTTAGGCCTAAGTAAACGGCATCAGCTCCTTCCGCTAGTGCTGCATCCAATGCTTCAGGATTTCCTGCCGGTGCTAATAATTCAATCATGGTGCCATCATAGCGGAAAATTGCCGTCATGAATAGTGAATATCATTCACAACACCGCTTAATTTTGTTATAGTACGGCTATGGCACATTGTATTGTTCCCTCGGCGGAAGAAATTCTCGATAAAGAGTTTAAGGTATTGGATAAGGGTTTTGTCAGACTGGTTGACTATTTAGGCGGGGATGCCCGTATTGTGCAGGCTGCACGCGTATCGTACGGGGAAGGTACCAAGACGGTGCGCGAGGATGCCGGCTTAATTGACTACTTATTGCGGCATCAGCATACCTCGCCGTTTGAGCAGGTGGTGCTGACATTTCATTTAAAAATGCCGATTTTTGTTGCACGGCAATGGATACGGCACCGTACCGCCCGGCTCAATGAAATTTCGGGACGCTATTCAATTATGCAAAATGAATGCTATCTGCCTGCCGCCGAAGATATTGCTTTTCAAAGTACGGATAACCGTCAAGGCCGGCAAAGCAGGGCTGCAGCACCTGAAGTTCGGGAAGCGGTTCAATCCGCTTTAAAAGAACAGCAGGAATATACATACCGGGAGTATCAAAAACTGATCGGCGGGAATATTGCCCGTGAACTTGCCCGTATCAATCTGCCCCTTTCTACCTATACGGAGTTATATTGGCAAATTGATTTGAACAACCTTTTTCATTTTTTAAAACTCCGCTGCGATAGTCATGCCCAAAAAGAAATCCGTGATTATGCCTTTGTGCTGCTGGATATATGCCGGAAGGTCGTTCCGATTGCAGCACAGTCGTTTGAAAAACATATCCTGACGGGAGTACGTTTGTCAGGCCCTGAGCTTGCGGCTGTCCGGAATATGCTTGCCGGCAAGGAAAGCGGTTTAAGCGGGAAAGAGCAAGAGCGGTTGAACGAAAAATTGCGTTCCGGCGAACAGCTTTAAAAGAGCCGGCGGAACGGTAAACTTTTGGAACATCCGCTGTACAGCCATCCGTAGAGCTTTAGACCGGTATCCGGAATACCAATTCAACTTCAAGCCCAGAGGCTTTATAATGCCAAAAGATGAGGTCGGATGTGAGACTAACGGAAAGAGGACTGAGTTCGTAGAGCTTATGCAGGAAAGAATTGGGGTTTAAGGGGTCTTGCCGTAAATCCATCGAAATTTCATAGAATCCCGATTCCGCTTTGCGGCAGAGAAAATAGACGGTTTCATTAAGAACGGCACCGTTTGCGGTAAAACGGCGGTCAAACCCGTATAAAAAAGTTCCATCAGGGGCTATTCTGGAGCAGATCGTATAAATCATATCCTCTTTTATTTCACGGCCGTTAATTCTCAGGCGGAGCAATTCTGCACCGGGCTCTTTGACTGTTACACTGCTGCTTCCTTCAGATGTGCTGCTTTCAATATCGTCCTTGCCGGCTGTTTTGTGTGCACTGCTTCCGTTTGATGTATCCGCCGCTTTTGTTTGGAGTTTTTCCAATTCGCTGAGTATTTTGGTTAAAACCGCCCCGCCGGAATCCGTTCCGGTTGAATCGGCACCTCCGATGAGATTCTCCAGCAGCATCATACTGCTCCCTTGTGTGAGCGCAGAAAGCGTCCGTGCATTTAATCCGTTCACCGGTTTCGGCTGCTTTGCCGTGCTTTTGCCGGCCGATGAGGTGCTCCGGCCGGAAGATCTGGCGGACTGATATGGTGCCGGCTGAAAAACCGGAGGCGTAATTTGCGGAGGAGCAGGCGGCTGTAAACCGTTCCCGCCGGTTACCTGCGGAATATCCGGGATCGCCGGCACGGCAGGGATCGGAATATGTCCGCCTGTACCGCGCTGTTCTGCCGTCACGGGGGCAAGGGTATAGAGGAAAAACAGGAAGCAGAACACAAGGGGTGCTGCGGGAATATGTGCCAGTGTTTCTTCTAGTTCACTGAGCCGTGCCTGCAAACTTGCGATGGTGCGTTCAATACGCCGTTTTTCGTTTTCGAGTTTTCGGCGGGGGTCTTCTTCCGGTTTCTGTGTTCTAATGCTGTCGCGGACAAAGGCGGGGCTGTTTTTCTGCAAGAATAATTCCTCAGCCGCATTCCGTTTGTCCGGATTGGAAATAGTGGCCACAACCTTCATCGCCTCGTAACCGAGTTCAGGTTTTACATCAAAGGCGTGCATTTTTTCCATAGTTGCGGCGGAGGCGCGCGGCAGACAGAGCACCCGGTCGATATAATCCTCGTACCGTACACCGGCCTGTTTACAGAGCGCCCGCGCCTTTCCGAGCAGCCTGCCGAGCTCTTTCATCAGCTTACCGTCTTCCGTCATAATCGTTGTTCTAATGGTATCGGTGAGCTCAAGCAGCTCAGGGGATTCTTCGAGGGTGAGTTTGTACAAGCCTTTTTCTTCAGCCTTTTGTAAGAGCCGGTGAAAGGCACTCCAAAAGCGCTGAGTATGGACACGGGAAGTATATACCCTGCCGTCCTGTTCACAAATTCGGTGATGGGTATACTCATGGATGGCGGTGTATAAGAGTTCATTATCGGCGGAAAAATTTTTATTGTGTAAAATGATTTCATGAGTATCGCTTTTGTACAGTCCGTTGACTTTTTTACTTGTTTTTCCGGTAAAAATAACTGAAAACTCAAGGCCGGACTCTTCAATTTCCAGTAAAATTTCTTTTACTCTGTCCTGATTCATCGGTATACTCCGCTTTTAAAGGCAGCCGGCCGACCAGATTCCCCCTGCGGCAAGACACACTGCGAGGGAGGCTGCAACGGCTGTTTCGGTGCGTAAAATACGGCTGCCCATACTGTAGGCTTGAAAGCCGCGGCCGGCAAACAGGAGCCGCTCATCGGCGCTCCAGCCCCGTTCGTTTCCGGCGGCAAGCCAAAGGGGCTTGCCGCCGTCCCATTGTAAGGCTGTAAGCGGTTTGATGACAGGTACCGCCACTGCGGACGGTACATCCAATACTGCCCGTATATGATCCGGCCGCATTTCGTGCTCATACTGTTCAAAAAAATGCCGGAGGCTGTAACTGCGGTATACGCGGGGAATACGGGTTTCACCCGCCTGACAGCATCCGTCCGTTAGGAGCCGTTCTATTTCTTCTATAGCGGCAAGATCAGCGTGTAAATAGGATTTTTCCCCCAATTCGGTACCGCTCAGATAGAGCGCCTCGATGCCGAGACCAGCTGCATCCCGTAAAATACGGCGGAGCTGAATAGGGCGGGGGAAGCCGAGTACCAGCCTGATATGGGGCAGCTCCGCCGCCGCTGACAAAGCCGTAAAGCGGGCTGTCAGGTAGTCATCGGTAAATCGGATTACCTCTGCCCGGCCTTTTTCCCCATTGATGATGCCGGCCTTAAATACGGAACCGGTAGAAAGCTTTAATATTTTCTTGATATGCTGAAACCGTTCATCGGTTTTTGTAAATGTAACTGTGTTATCCAGCAGTTCTTCTTGCCGTATCAGAATAATATTCATGGGTAAATTGCTGCGCTCTTATCCCAATACATTTTTTAGTACAAAATTGAGTACAATATAGATTACATAAACTATAAACAAAAAGCTGCCCTGTGTACGGGTAATGACATTTGCTTTCCGTGTGGAACAAAAGCGGAACATACCCAGTACCAAGAGCATTGTGGGGAATTGCAAGTAGTAAAAAGAAACCGGTACACGGATGCCGGCGGGTGTTACTGCGGCAGCAACTCCAAGAACAAAGAGGACATTTAAAATATCCGCTCCGATGATATTTCCTGCTGCGAGTTCGCCGTGGCCTTTTCTGACAGCCGTAATAGCCGTTACCAATTCGGGGACGCTTGTTCCGAATGCAACAAGCGTTGCAGCAATAATACTTTGAGGAATGCCGGCTTTCAGTGCCGATACTTCTACCGCAGGAATAAGCACTTTTGAAGAAAGCACTACAACGGCAATACCGCATACCAAAAATAATAAAAGAACCGGCAGGGGTTTTTCCGGTTCGTCAGCCGGTTCATGAACCTCGTTATCGGCAGAGTTTTTTGCCCAGCGGAAGGATATGTACATATACCCGGCAAGAAGGGCAACAAATATCCAGCCCATCCACTGGTAAATAGTTCCTTCCCGTCCGGGTGAAAAGAAGGGGAGCGATACTACCGTCAATAATAATGCCGCCGCTATCTGCACCGTACCTTGGCGGTGAATAAGGCGCTTATCGACCGGTACCGTTCCGAGCATAGCCGCAACTCCGATAATTAAAGCAGTGTCTGCAATAATCGACCCGATGGCATTCCCGAGTGCCAGGTCTGCATTCCCTTGAATTGCGGCAAGGGTAGAAACCGACGCTTCCGGCAGCGTTGTTCCTAAACTGACAATCGTTGCACCGATCACCATTTTCGGCATACCCCATTTCAGCGACAATGAAACCGCACTATCGACTAATAGATCAGCCCCTTTACCCAGCGTGTATAAACTGATTACAAGGATCAGCAAAGATACGAGGATTGAAGAGTTTATTAAAAATTCACGTAAGAACACATCCATAATAATACAGCCTCTTTTAAAATTTAAATTGCATACCTGCTTTTAGTCTTACTGAATTTGAAAATCTGCCGACACCGGCCTTTGCCGTTTCAGAACCTGAATATGAGGCATACACATCATTGTTTTTACCGGAGGTTTTTGTATATGTAACAGCGACCGGTGCATAGAAGGTGTCGGCAATTCCCCCATAAATACCGAGCATTTTTGTAAACATATACGATACATCTACATTAAACCCTCCGCCGATGTTCGTGCAATGAATTTTCTCGGTTTCAGTATTACCGGCTTTGT
This sequence comes from Treponema sp., assembly GCA_038397965.1. GTDB lineage: Bacteria > Spirochaetota > Spirochaetia > Treponematales > Treponemataceae > Treponema. Next base: position 113,290 of record JARGFA010000009.1, on the reverse strand, counting down.
TCAGGTATTCACGTTTATGCCCGTTGCCGCCCAATCCGAGTCCGGCACCAAGCATGATCTCTAAATTTTTAGCCGGCTTAAACGCATAGAAAAATCCGAATTGACTGTCTATTGCATAAACGATATTGGCATCATGCAGATCGGCACGGTAAAATCTTCTTCCTGAACTTTTAGACCAGAAACTCTGTCCGAAGGAGAAATCAGCCGAGCCGTAGACGCCGAAGTTTTTTGCGAATTCTCCGCGCAGCAGAATATTTACTCCGCCGAGATTGGCCGACCTGCCGCTTTTTGTACCGTTATCACGGGAAAAATGGTTGCTGAAATGGGTAAAGACCGGCCCGATGTCTAGCGTCAAATTAACTTTTGCGGATAAGACCGGTACGGAACATACTGTGAGCAATGCAAACAAAAAAAGTTTTTTCTTCATCGGTGCTCATCTCCTTCATTGCGATTGAATATGTGTTATATTTTGTAATCGGCAAAAAAGGCGCATCTTACAAAATATGTGCACGTGAGTATTGCATGTTTCTACTTTTCCGTCAATGAAAGCTGTGTCTGTAACCAGCTAACATCCTGTCTGCTGAGGTATATCCTGAATTTCCTTTCTCGGCAATTTGTGGAAGCGGGTTTTGATCAGTACCGGTATGGAGGTTTGTGACATAGAAAGCCCCATAATACGGTTATCCATTTTTAAGCGAGCGAACCCGCCGTTATAAGCTTACATCAATAAGAGCTGCCGTGCGGCCGGTTTCGGCATAAATGCTTTCTTTATGAGCATAAGGCCGTTTCAGCGCGGTAATTTGCTGCCGTAATCCTGTAATATGGGACTGCAATAATTCCCTGTTTTTTTTATTTTGCGCTAAAACTTTTTGCTGTAAATCCTCAAGATCGGTTTTAAGATGCGGAATATCCGGGCCGACTGCGCCTGCACAGATATTTGCGTACATATATTCTAAAGGATCAATTACTTTTTGAATCGTAAACAGTTCGGCAATAATGGATTCTTCAAGCTCGGTATGCTGTAGAATAGAATCGGTATCCTCAGCAGTGATGCTTTTTTCCTGTTTTTCAAGCACCGTTAAATACTCCCGGAATTTAAGACGCTGCTCTTCCAGCAGTGTTCTAAACCGTTTGAGTACTGCAACCCGTTCTGCAATTTCAGAATCATTCAAGGGAATATCCTGCATAGCCTTACCCTGCGATATTGACGCCCGATGCAGCCGGTTTTGCGTCGGTAGCTGCCGCAGCGGAATTTACAACGTGCTGCCATGCCTCCCGCAGCTCCTCCATCATCTCCCGCACTGTGATCAGCGGTTTCGGGTCTTTTTGCATATTTGCTTGAAACAGCTGCTGATTGAAAAAAGAGTATAATGCAAGAAGATTTGAGGCAATTTCGCCCCCTTCATCCATATTTAAGGAAGCCATTAATTCTGTAATAATATCTTGTGCTTTTAAAATATACTGGTGAATCCGTTCAATATTTTCAGCTTCAACTTTTCCGTCAGGCATGCCTTCAAGAGCGAGAGTAATATTTTTAATACCCTCATCGTACAGCATAATGATAAGCGAACCTTGACTTGCCGTTTTAATCCGCGTTTCTTTGTATGCCGCTAAGGCTTGACTGTTATAACTCATCTTTATCCCCCATGCAATCGCGTGTGAAGTCCTTCTTTCTTATCGGCAAAAGAAGCGGGCTATTGAGCGCTCCCGTGAAAAATCTTTTTCTGCCCTGCTGTCCGCGCGGCAGGTTTCTTCTATTGATTTATCCTGCTGAAACGCAGTAGAATAAACCCTGGAGTACCGGAACTTCCTAAAAATGCAATTATCAATACTAACGAGGAGACTTTTTATGCCGACCTTTCTTTCCGCAGTGCAGCTTTGGCTTGCCGATAAGCCCATCAGAAAAGATTTAGTGTGGCTTGCGGTGGTTTTATGTATTTCCTTTATTGGGTATAAAATCGTAAAAAATATTGTGATTACGGTAATTAAAAAAATTATCATTAAGCTGACGGCAAAAACAAAAACAAGTTTTGACGATTATATGTTTAAATATGTCCGATTTGAACGGCTGGCGCTTATTGTATTCGTTGTTGCATTCAGTTTTTTATCGGTTAAGATGACCTACGGTGCGGTCGTATTCCAAAAAACTGCAAGTTTGATTGTCATTTGGCTGATTACCAAACTTATTCACGGCACTTTTGACGGAATAGCAGCCTATACCGATAACGAACCCCGTTTTCAGGGGAAGCCGTACCGCAGCTATATTCAAGTATTTATTTTGGCTATTTATATTGCTGCAATCATTATTGCAGCCGGTACCTTGAGCGGAAAATCGCCGTGGGTACTGTTAAGCGGGATCGGTGCGATGACGGCGGTGCTGCTGCTTGTATTCCGCGAAACTATTTTGTCGTTTGTTGCAAGTTTACAAATTTCATCGTATGACCTTGTCCGCCGGGGGGACTGGATTTCCGTACCCCAATATGATGCCGACGGCGATGTAACGGAAGTTGCCCTGCACACAATCAAGATTCAAAACTGGGATAAGACTATTTCCGTTGTTCCTACCCATGATCTTATGCAAAGCGGATTTAAAAATTGGCGGGGTATGCAGGAAACCGGCGGACGGCGGATTAAACGCTCAATTTTCTTGGATGTCTCGTCCGTAAAATTTATGGATAATGAACTGCGGGAAAAGACCGGAAAAATCAACTTGCTAAAATCGTATTTTGAAGAAATTGACCGGAATATCAATACCCGCTATTCGGCCGATACCGATCATCCGCTCAATGATAACAGACTGACCAATTTGGGAACATTCCGGGTGTACGTTACAAAATATCTCCAAAGCCTTGAAACCTTACGTAAGGATTTAACCTTTCTGGTACGGCAGCTGGAACCCGGTCCCACCGGTATTCCGTTGGAGATTTATGTATTCACCGCAACAACGGTGTGGAATCAGTATGAAACCATTCAGGCGGATATTTTTGATCACCTGTTTGCAGCTGCGCGGGAATTTGAACTGAGAATTTTCCAGTATCCGGTTTCAGGAGCTTTTATCCCGCCTGAGGCAGTTAAGCCGGTCGCAAAGCCGTGATAATTGCCGGCTTGTTCCAGCGGCTTGCCGTTAAAGGGTTAATATTCTGTCTTCCGGGACTTGTTCAAAATAGGTATGCAGTATTTCTTTCATTTCATCCGGTGATCCGGCTCTGAGCAGCCGGGTTTTACAATGGTGGGCAAATGAAAAATTATCGCAATAAAATTGAAAAAACCGCTGTGCCCGCGTAAGATGAAAGGCTGCCGGCTGCTCTTCTTTCAGCCATTCAAGGAACAGCAGGGCTGTTTCTTCAAGATCGATCCGGTAGGGAGCCGCCTCGGTGCTGCTCGGTTGGCAGGCATCCGGTTCGCCGGTATCCTGCACGGCAGCCGCATTGAGCAGCCGAAAAATCCACGGCTTTTGCACCGCAGCCCTACCCACCATCCAGCCCGCACAGGGGATGCTGCCGCACAGCTTACGCAGTTTTTCAGGAGAATCAATGTCGCCGTTGCCGTAGACGGGAATATTTAAATCGGCGGCAAGCCGGGCTGTATATTCGTGCAGAGCAGGCCGGCTGTAGCTTTGCCGCTGAAGCCGGGGGTGCAGGGTAATTAGTTGTACTCCTTCGCTTTCCAGCATCCGGCAGAACCGCACAATAAAGGCGTAATCGGCAGCGGTGCCAAGCCGGAGCTTTACACTCAGCCGTACCCTGCGCCCTTGTGCCGCTGAGTATGCATCGAGTGCCGCCTTAACGGAACCGACCATCTGAGCGGTTTGCTCAAGCGGCTTCAGCATCCATGCAAATCCCGCTCCCGACTGAACAATAGGCGGTGCGCAGCATCCCATATTTAAGTCAATACCGATTCCGCCGTGCCGGAGTACGATGGGCAGAGCCTGTATAAATGCTTCCGCCTTATGGGATGTGAGCTGCCAGACGAGTTTTTCCGGTACGGGGTTTGCCCGCAGATACCACTGTTCAAATTGACCGCCGGAAAGCAGCGACGGCGCATGAATCATCTCAGTAAAATATTCGTCCGGATCAGCGAAACGGTGAATCAATCGTCTAAGGCCTGAATGACTGAGGTTTGCAAGGGGGGCTAGTATGAGTTTCATTCGGGGCACTGTAGCAAAAGTCCTGCTTTTTTTCAATCAACACCCCTCAACGAATAAACCTGTCTAAAATTGGAACACTAGACGGCTGTCGATAAAAAAACTACACTGGATATCTAAAATACAAGGAGGTAATATGCCTACTATTCAAGTACGGAATATACCGAATGATCTGTATGTGCAAATACAATACCTGGCAGAACAAGAACAACGGTCGATTGCAGAACAAACAATATTTCTCTTAAAAGAAAGCTTGAACAATAGTAACAGCAATAAAAATAGGCGCCGGATGATAGTAAAAAAAATGGAAGCTCTTGCTATCCCTGATGTGCAACTACCGGATCCTGTAACATTACTGCGTGAGGATAGAGAACGATGAATATAGTAGTTGATGCCAGTGCTGCTATTGAAATGGTATTAAATATGAAACATGCGTCTTTGTTTAAAGAAATATGCATGGAGGCTGAATGTATTTTGCACCGGACATTTATCCATCAGAGATTACGAATGTGTTTTGGAAATATAGGAATTTTTCTTCCTTAAATACAACGATATGCAAAAAGGGTATAGAGTATTGTATCGGATTGATAGACGATTTTATTAATACAAAAGTATTATGTAACATAGTTTATGAAGAAGCAGTAAAATATCGGCATCCGGCTTATGATATGTTTTATCTTATTGCTGCAAAAAAGTATCATGCAAAATTATTAACGTGTGATAAAAAGTTAGCAAAAATTAGCACAGAGATGAGTATTGATGTTATAAGTCAGTCTTGAGTACCTCTCAATACCGCAAGAAAAAAGACCGAATAAAGGCTATATTAGACCTTCGTTCGGTCTTCGGGACTGCTTGCATCCAGTAATCAACGTTACAGCTCAAATCTTGAAAAAAAATTACTAGCGGAAAGTAAAAATAAGTGATATAATATTTCCACTGTAACCGCTGCAGCCGTGCTGTAAGTTACACGGCTTCTCTGTGATTGGGAAGTTATAATCCGTAAGGAGGATACAGATGAAAAAAAGCATTGCTCTCTTGCTCGTATGCTTTTGTGCCGCTGCATTTATGTTTGCAGGCGGGAAAACAGAGGAAACAGCTGATCCCAATGCACCGGTAACGCTGTCGGTGTATATGCAGATGGATCTAGCAAACCCCCAGTCGGCGTACTGGCCCGAAACCGTTAAGGCCTTTGAGAAAAAGTACCCGAACATCAAGTTGGAGTTTGAATATGTGAACGGAGAAGCTTTCCATGACAAATTCCAGATCATGGCAGCTTCGGGCGATATTCCCGATGTTTTTACTACCTATGCCGGTGCCCGTTCAGGGTATGTACTTGACCGCGGTATGGTAAAAGATCTCCGACCGTATTTGACCGAGGATTTGAAAAAGAACTACAATCCTGCGATTTGGGCACCCCAAGGCCCCAACGGAGAAATTTATATTATTTCCACTAACATGGCCGTCTGTACTGTGGTATATGTAAACCCCAAACTGCAAAAACAGCTCGGGCTCACCACTCCGAAAACCTTGGATGAGCTGATTGCACAGGCACCGGCTATCAGAGCCGCCGGTTTAACCCCCCTTGCCTTTGCAAACAAAGGGCAGTGGCAGGCTCAGTCCCTCTTATTATCCATGCTGACCGACCGTATGGCAGGCAAGGCTTGGTTTGACAAAGCAATGGCCGGAAAAGCAAAATTCTCCGACAAGCAGTTTGTGGATGCCATTACCGTCATTAAAACAATGACCGATGCAAAACTCTTCCCGCCCGGTGTAAACCAGCTTGAAGGAACCGCTTCGTGGGGACAGTTTATTGCAGACAAGGCTGTGTATCTGCTCGATGCCGGCTGGCGTATTTCCGCACTTAAAAAGTCGGCAAAACCAGAAGACTTTAACCAGTATCAGGTTATTGCTTTCCCGGCAGTTGCGGGCGAGGTTACTAAAGGTTCAAGTGCTGCAACCCTCGGTGAAAACTTCGGTATGAATAAAAAATTGACCGGTGCAAAAGCCGATGCCGCGTGGAAGTTTATTTCTTTTATGTCCGGCAAAGAAGCATGTGAAATTTTAACCAAGTACGGAACAATTACTACCTATAACCTTGATCTTTCCAAATTTGAAATCGACCAGCTCAGTAAGCAGTACATCAAACTGATCAACAGCCAGAGCATGGGCTATGTAATTGATGCAAAGATGAATGGGGAAGGAGTAAACGGATTGCTGAATCCCGGTATTCAGGCAGTTATGATCGGTCAAAAAACACCCGAGCAGCTCGCAAATGAATACGAAGCATGGGTCGCCGAAAACGATACCAACCGGAAAAAGTAATTTGTAGTACTAAACCTGTTCTGAAATGGAGGTTTCAGAACAGGGCAACTATACGGTAACAATGCGGTTCTTGCCGGTTTCCGGTGCGCATTTTTCGTCCGGCTCAGAAACGGGACTGGGTATCTCCCAGTCCCCGCCGTCAACTCCGGTAATACCGGTTTTTTCCCATACCTTATTTTAGGCGGTTCAGTATGACCTATTTACAGCAGAAGCGGACAAGTTATCTTTCGTTTATCTTGCCCGCTTTTATTATTTATATCGGTATTATCATTTTTCCGGTCTTATTCAGCTTCTATTTAAGTTTTACCAAGTGGAAGGGATACGGCAAAATGGAATTTATCGGATTGGGAAACTATATCAAGATGTTCACCGATCCCGTTTTTTACATCGGGCTGAGGAATAATATCTTAGTTGTTTTAATTTCCGTATTCGGTCAAATTCCGCTCGGACTTTTATTAGCATATATGCTGTACCGGAAAATGGTTAAGCATACCGATTTTTTTGAAGTGGTTATCTTCTTGCCGATCACTATTTCTTCCGTCATTGTAGCACAGCTGTGGAACCGGATTTTTTCTCCGGTCGGTATTATACCGGCAATCATACGCAATCTCAGCGGTAATCAAGACTATATTATGACGATCTTTGAAGATAAATATCTTGCCATTGTACCGATTCTCTTTGTGCTGTTATGGCAGCATACCAGTCTTTATATGGTTATCTTTTTAGCAAACTTGCAGCGCATCCCTTATAGTGTGATTGAAGCGGCTCAGCTTGAAGGCGCAAAAGAGTGGAGGATATTCACCCGCTTAATTGCACCGATGCTTGCAAACGTTATTTTTATTAATACCATCCTTGCCGTTTCGGGCAGTTTTAAAAGCTTTGATTTGATTTATTCAATGACCGGCGGCGGTCCTGCACATTTTACTGAGGTTATTGCCGTTTATATGTATAATACCACCTTTGTCTTTCAAAATTACGGATACGGAAGTGCCCTTGCCGTTATTATCATTATTTTCACCGTTACCGCATTGCTGATCAGCCGTGCCGTAACCAAGCGGTTTGATTATTAGGGAGGAGACCATGAAAGAAAATATGCTCCGGCAAGCCTCTTACAACTGGAAAGCCGCCGCCTCTGTTTTGATGATAACTTTTGCAGTGCTCACGCTTTTTCCGCTGATATGGCTTTTTTATTCTTCATTTAAATTAAATGCGGAAATTATGGTACACCCGCTCGCCTTGCCGAAAGACCCGACCTTGTTTAACTATAGTGAATCATGGGAAAAAGGCGGACTGGGTATTGCATTGGTCAACAGTTTTATTTACACAATAACGGCAACCGTATCGACGATGCTCTTAGCCATGGCGGCCGCTTTCGGGCTCACGAAGTTTCCGTTTAAATCTGCAAAGATTTTCACGGCACTGTTTGCCTTCGGCTTGATGATCAGTGTTCATGCCGTTATCATTCCGCTGTTCCAGTTACAAGCAAAACTCGGTATGATCAATACCCGCCTCGGCGTTATTATCCCCTATATTGCCTTTGATCTGCCGCTGTCGATTATGATAGCAATTTCGTATGTAAAGGGTATTCCGAATGCGCTCATCGAATCGGCGGAAATAGACGGGGCAAAATACCGCTATATCTTTTGGACAATGATTATGCCGCTTTCGGTACCCGTTATTGCAACAATGATTATCCTGTCTTTCCTCCGCCATTGGAATGAATTTTTATTTGTCTTTGTGTTTACGACAAAAGCGGCATTAAAGAGCCTCCCCGTTGCAATCACCCAATTTGCCGGAAGACTGAATATTGACTACGGGCTGCAATACGCCTCGCTGGTAATCGGTGTGTTACCGATGATCTTGTTCTACATCTTTTTCCATGCACAGCTGATTAAAGGTTTCGGCGAAGGTGCTTTAAAAGAATAAGGAGTGTATGATGAATAGCAAAAAACGGGTACTTGTGGGCGGTATGCACCACGAATCCGACACGTTTAATCCCATAACTACCGGCCCGGATGATATTTGGGTATTACGCGGCAAAGACCTTTTGGAAGCAAAGGGGCAAAGTTCCGTATGCGGGGCTATCGCAACCTTGAAAGAGGCGGGCTATGAGGTGCTGCCCGCCTTAATTGCACGGGCGGTTCCGAACGGCGAATGGGATAAGGACTATTATCTTTCGCTGAAAGAAGAATTTTTACAGGCCGTTAAGGATGCGCTGCCGCTGGATGCCCTCTGCCTGTCCCTGCACGGTTCAATGCGGGTGCGGGAAATCGGCGAAGCGGAGGGAGATTTACTGGAAGACATCCGTAAAATCTGTCCCGATATTCCCATCCTTTCTTCGCTTGATATGCACGCAACGATTTCCCAGCGGATGCTCGACTATGTTGACGGTTATGTGGGCTACAAGTGTGCGCCCCATACCGATACCTACGAGATCGGCATTCACGCAGCCCGCATGACTATTGATACCCTCGAAAAGGGAAAGAAGCCGGTGTTATCAGCTGTTAAAATTCCCTTTTTAATTGCCGGTGAGCAATCGGAAACGAGTGTAGAGCCGATGAAAAAGCTGATTGCCGTGCTCCGTGAATGTGAAAAAGAACCGGGCATTATGGCAGCCTCGTATCTGCTCGGCTTTCCGTGGGCGGATACTGCCGACAACGGCGTTACGGCCTTGGTAGTAGCTGATGGAGACAGGGCACTTGCTGAACGGAAGGCGCGGGAGCTGGCGCAGCTTTTCTGGGATACCAGAAGCGAATTCGGTTTTTACAACGAAACCCGCGAACCTGAGGATGCCCTCATCAATGCCCGTGTAAGCGTAGAAGCAGGCGTGTATCCGGTAGTCCTGTCGGACAGCGGCGACAATCCTACTGCCGGATCTTCTCAGGATGTAACAAACTTCTTAAAACTCATCCTTGCCGATTCCTTTTTAACCTCGCTCAATCCGCCGCTGTGTTACCAAGCCTTTTACGATCCTGCGCTGGTTGCGGCAGCCTTTAAAGCAGGAGAAGGAAACACGGTGGAAGGGACGCTTGGCGCCGCATTTGATACGGAAAAAAGTTCGCCTATTCCGGTGAAGGCGCGGGTAAAAAAGCTGTGCAAGGCATGGGCACCGGCACAGAACAGCGATATGGCCTTGCTGGATGTCGGCGGGGTTGATGTAATTATTACCTCAAAGCATGTCGGCTGCTATGACCCCGAAATGATGCGTGCCCTCGGTGTAGAACCTGCACAGTGTAAGATAATCGTGGTAAAACTCGGCTATCTTGAGCCGGAAATACGGGCAATCGCCAAACGGTCCATGCTCGTGCTGACGGACGGCAGTACAAACGAGGTGTTCTCCCGCTTAAACTACAAGCATTTACCCCGACCTATGTATCCGATGGATAAAGATATGGAGTGGCACGCCTAAAGCGGAAAGTCCGATATGCCGGCGGAAATACCCCCGGCGCTCTGCGCCGGGTATTAAACCCTCCGCACGAATAAAGAGAATTGACTTGACCGATAACTTTCTTGTTGGACAGGTTTATATGGAAACTATGAAAAAAAGAGACGGAAAACTCAAATATCTCTTGCCGGCAGGTATTACCCTGCTGCGGCTGATTGCCGCGCCGTTTTTCTACCTTGCTTTTGTAAACAGTGCCTGCACCACGGCCCTTTTGGTCGTTATATTTGCAGGAATAACGGATATAGCGGACGGTAAGATTGCCAGAAAAATGGATGCCGCAAGTACCTTCGGCGCCTTTTTCGATGTTATAACCGATTTTATTTTTATTGTTGCAGCATTTGCGGCATTTGTGTCTCAAGACTGGTACGGCGTATTTGTAGTAATGCCGATTGCGGTTTCATTTATACACTTTCTTATCGGGCGCGGGTTTAAAAAACCGGTGTATGATCCGCTCGGTAGGTATTCGGGCGCTGTTGTTCTGGTGATTATCGGACTTACTGTGCTGTTGCCGTATCCTATGCTTAGGACTGTACTCAGCTATTTTTTAGCGGTGTTCTTTATTGTTAGCATAGTGCTGAGGATAGGCTATTTAGGAAAACTGAAAAGCGGAAATTAAAAAATGGGCCCAGCTGGACTTGAACCGGCGACCCGCGGATTATGAGTCCGCTGCTCTAACCAACTGAGCTATAGGCCCGTGAAAGCATGATAATAACTTTTTTCATTTTTTAAGTCAAGGCCTCTTATCCCTGTTTTACCGCCTTGTGCTTCCATTTACCGGTTGTATAATAGATGCCGGTTAAAACGGTACCCGCGCCGGCGCCGATGGTAACGGCATACCAAATACCGTCCGAACCGAAAGAACCCGATAGCAAGGCGGCGGCAGGTATTCTAAAGAGCCACATAGCCATTAAGGTTGAAATCATCGGAAACACGGTTTCCCCTGCGCCGCGGATAACGCCGTTGAAAATAAAGGTCACGGTATTAAAAAAATAAGCAGGGACTACAATCATAAAATACCGTACCCCTATTGCAATCACTTCAGGATTTTCTGCAAACAGCGATATAATGCCGGTACCGAAAAAAATAATCACTGCCGCACCGATCGCTGAAAGACTTAAGCCGATCAAAAAAGAGGCGTATAAGCCCCGTTTTACCCGGTCCAATTTACCTGCCCCGATGTTTTGTCCTGTAAATGATGAAAGGGCAATACTGATATTCATTGCCGGCATTACGATAAATCCGTCCAGTTTTCCGGCGGCAGAGTAAGCGGCTGCGGTTTGAGTCCCGAAGGTATTTACGATAGAAGAAAGTGCCATGAAGCCTCCGCCGACAAGGGCTTGCTGAATACCGGAGGGAAGTCCCATTTTAAGCGATTGTTTGCAGATACCCGAATCAAAGGTGAGTTTAAAGTAATTGACTCTAAACTGCGGATATTTCCGGCGGGCATAAACAATCAGCCAAAAGCAGGAAATACCTTGGGCTATAATGGTTGCGTATGCCGCTCCAGCAATCCCCCATTTAAACACAATGACAAACAGACAATCCAGAACAATGTTGATAAGGGTTGAAATAATGAGGGCATAGAGCGGAGTCATCGAATCCCCGAATCCGCGGAGCATTGCCGTAAACCCGTTTGACATAAACAAAAAGAGCATTCCTAAAAATATAATCTGCAAATAGGTCAGCGCCTCGGGAAATACATCGGTCGGTGCATTCATAAGGGCTAAGATGTACGGCGCGGCAGCATACCCTGCGGCGGTTACAATAAGCGAAGACCAAAAAAGAATTAAGATACTCGTTTGGATGGTTCTGTCTATTGCTTCGTGATTTTGTGCGCCGGCAAACTGTGCAATTAAAATATTACAGGCCATCGCAAAGCCGATAATGAGGGAAATAAAAATAAAGAACACCGGAAACGACATTCCTACTGCAGCAAGCGCATGATCGCCGATGGCGCGCCCCACTACAATACTGTCAACAACATTGTATAATTGCTGAAAGATGTTGCCGGCCAGCATCGGCAGTGCAAATAAGGCAATTTGTTTTAGCTCGTTTCCTTGTGTTAAATCTTTTTTCATAGAGCACCTGCTTTTTTGTTAGGTTTACAGTTCGGCATCAAACGCAACTCCAATTCTACCTTTTTTTGTCGGTGTACGGATGGGATGCACGTATTCAACTTTCAAATGGGCACTGCCGTTGAAAGTGAATGTACAGTTTAGATAGGCCGTATCAAGATAGAAGGGCTTACTGCCGGTAGTTTTTTCGCTCAAAGCCCCAAACACCGCTCCCGTATAACCGGTGTGAAAGGCAAAGCGGTTTAAGAAGAGCGGAGAAAAAGACCCGGCACTGTGCACTTCGTAGCTGAACAGAGTTATGTCGCATACGCCCGCCGCCCCGCCTGACAGCATAGCGTACGGTAGTCCGGTATGCTTTTTCTGCATTGCACCGCTGCCGTAGACGCTGAAGTCGGGAAGATAATTCGTTCCGGTAACCGGAAAACCTGCTGCAATGCTAGAATAGGTTCCGCTGAGGGGATTGAGCGCTGCATGGGCACCGAGATAGCCGCTCAGGGTAAACCGTATAGGAATAACGGGAAGGTAGCAGTCTGTCTGGGCTTGCAGGACAGCTGCATTTGTTTTTGTTTCGGGACAGTAGGCATGGCTTATAGCCCCTGCAGCAATGACGCCCCGGGTATCCTTGGCAAAAAAAGGAGACTTAATAATGCGGGTGCTCCGTAGGTTCCGGTACCGCAGCTCTGCTTCATGAGCAAGCACGGTATAGCGGTACGGAATCGAATAGTAGGTTTTAACCTTATCCGATAGCAGCGATATTTTATGTACCGAGATGCCGTACTGCATATCCACCGCTTCCCATGAGTATGACAGCGGAATGGAACTTTTTATTGCAGCGTAAACGGAGGTTTTCCGGTGATGAAAGGTTTTTGCTTCAAGTTTATCGCTTAAACCGGCATAGATTGAAAGCGGTCTAAAGTGAAAACCCGCCGTGAATGTTCCCTGCATAAAGAAAGGATAGGCAAAGATCATAAATGAGGGGTTTAATTCGATTTTTTCTGTTGCATCGAGCATAGCAAATTTTAAGCCGAATCCGTAGCCGCCGAAGTTTTTTATATTGTTCGGCATACTGAATGCCGGCCGTATTTTTGCGTGCCGAAGCCATTCGGCAGGCCGGTAGCGCTGCGGATTGAACAATTCAGGTTTCGGCAGCTTACTTAGGGGGCCGTACGCTGCCGATCCGCTTCCCTGTGCTTCATTCCCGGCTGCTCCATTCTGTGAGGTTTGCTGCGCCGCCGGAAGAATGGCTGGAAGCAGAACCGGCTCTACGGTTTTTGAACCGAGTGCAGCTTCCGTCATTGTATATAAACGGTTATAGGTTGCATGCCGGCCGATGTATACAATCGAATGATCCTGCGTATCTCCGGCTGCGGGCAGCACTGCCGGAAACATAACTCCTCCTGAAATATCGGTTTGCTGGATCTTGAGTTCATTCCGTGCAGGATAATATAAGCCGAGCCGGTAAAGCATATCCGGTTCTGCCCATGAAAAAGATACAACATATTCCGCACCGCTTTTTACGGATTGCAAATACCGTATAGCATGGGGTGTTTCCGCCTCCGGCAAGACCTCCAGCTCAGCCGTTTCCGTATCGGCAAAAATGATAGTCCGTTTTACCCCGTTTGCAGCGATACAAGCAATCTTACCGCTGCCGATAGAACAGGGGCTGTATAAGGCGGAAAACAGCTGTCCCGGGCCGGCTGTGTACAGTACCTTTTTTACTTCACCGCTTGTACGGTCGATCAGTGCCAGTGAAAAATCCTGATGGTGCAGTTGTATGGAACAGACTGTCTGTTCATCTGCAAAACATGCGGCGAGGCTGGAAAGAATCGGTTTACCGGTAAAGCGGCGGCTGTTCATATCAAAAATGCGGGAGCGCTTACGGGTTGTTTGTACGCTTGTCTGTAGTTCATCCGAAACCAGCAGGAGGCTGCCGTCTTCTGAGAACGAAAGGCTGCTGAGTGAATAGTCTGCGGTGAATAGTTTTACCGGGGGGGAAAATGTGCCGTCCGTACCGGCAGCGGCAAAATATACTGCCTGCCGGTTAAAATCATAGTATGCAAGTCCTTGTGAACTTGCAGCCGAAGCTGCATATCCCGATTTTTCGGTTTGCGCCGTAAAAGGCTGCGGTTCATGCACCGTAGCCGGCTGCGGTACCGTATTAAGGAATTGATTCCATGCAGTGCGGATATCTTTTCCGTACACGGATTTGAATTTTCCCGAAATGAACAGCCGCCATGAAGGTTTCCACAGTTTTGCATAGTTTTCCATCCCGTAGGTTTTTTGCAGGTATTCGGCAAAAAAGCCTCCGTAGATATAGGGCCACAATCCGCCCGGATACATATCCCGTGCCCCCGCTGCTTCCTGCCAGAGCGGTGTGGTGCCGTCGAGCTTATTTTGAATAAGGTAGTGCTTGAGGAGGGGGTCATGCAGCCGGCCTTGGCCGTGTAAGCTTTCAAATGAAACGGCAGCCCCTTCAACAAAAGACATTGGAAGAAGATTGAGCACAGGATACGGTGCTTCCAGCGATACTGCATGAGTCAGCTCATGATAAAATACATATAGAAGTGTATCGGAAAAATTGCCGAGCGCTCCGTCTTCTGCAGCCGTATCATACAAGACGATGCGCCGGTACGGCATACGGGTAAAATAGCCGTTTAATGTTTGGGTATCCGGCACAAGGTACACCGGCATCCGTTTTTTCATTTTTTTCTGCAAAAGTGCACAAATCTCATCGGCATATCCATCCGCATACTCTGCAAGCAGGGCAGCAGAGGGTTCTGAAGCCTCCGCATAAATAATGTCAAAATATTCGGTTTTTATTGTCAGCACTTTTTCCGCATAACCGGACACGGTATATATTATGCAGCACAGTACAAGAACCGTAAAACGTTTCATAATCAACCTTCCTTAATAAACAGACCGCCGTACCAACACAAAATAATACGCATTCTGCCGATACTTAAAAGTCATCAAAGCGGTCTAAGATATTGCCGCCGGATAGTTCTTCTTCTTCGTATGATTGGATTACGCGGGTCAGCTCTCCCGCATCTTCACGCCGGAGAAAATTCCGGTTCATCCGGAGGATTTCCTGCACTTCGCTTATCCGTAGATGGGTCAGCGAAGCAATATGAATCAATGCAGCTCCTGCATCCCATAATTTAATCAGGACGGAAAAAGGGTTACAGGCCGAAGATTGAAACCCTGCCGCTTTAAACTCCCTGAACAATGCTACGGAAATTCCCGCAGATGTTGCCCAACCGTATATTGCCGTAATAGCTTCGGTATTTTGTGCCGTGGGATAGTATTCAAGCAGAACTGTTAAACTTTCAGTAATAAAATATTCCAATTGCTTTCCGGCAAAGCGGCAGCCGGAAGAAAAAGCTGCTGTATAATGTGCTGCCGATTGTGCAAGTGCAGCGGTGCTCCCTGAGGATAGATACCGGCAATAGTCAATACGTGCAAGGAACCATGCAGCATAAAAACTGATATCTTCTCCTCTTGCTCCTGTTGCGGCGGTATATAATTCCAATAAACGGTAAGTCTGGATGAGGTCAAGACCCTGTGCGGTGCCGCCGCGGATACTTTGTATACAATGTTCAGAATACGTGAGCAGTGATTGATACAGACTTTCCCGTGCCGGTAACGATAGTACACTTTTCAGCGGTTCCCGTACCGATGACCGCGCCTTATTGTTTCCGTATTCATATTCGAAAAACCGGGGATCAAATGTTTCCGATTCAGGTACACCGCAGATCAATAGGTATTCAATGCCGTTTTCACATTGAGGAAATGTTCCCTCTGCCGCAGCATTATGCAGTTTTTGCAGTAGTACTGCAATCTGTTCCGTAGTGCGGTGTAGGAGGGCAGGGGGAATGTAAGGTTTCAGAGCAGCTTCAAACTGCTTCAAGCGGTAGTACATAACATACTGGTTTTTAAACTCAGCCGCAGTGTTTCCGCTCATATTCCGCAGTACAGGCGCTTTACCCGCCAATATTTTTTTTAAATACGGCCATGTTGCAGGTACATCTGTTTTTCCGCCGAATGCCGGAGCATAGCCGCTGCCGGTTTTTATAAAGTGACATTCAATGAACGCTTGTATTTGTTTTATTTTTATATCATCGGTTTCAATACTTCCATCAGGGGTGCTAAGATATACGGGAAAGAAGTTATATGCAATGTAACGGCAGAGTTGATAGCGGATGAGATATTGCTGCGCTATGGTTCCGGGATTACTATGCGGTATCGTGTCTTTGAGAAAATCAAAAAAACCGATGCGTGCCGGTATCCCGAATATCGGCATTACACTGTCATGCGCAGTATTGAGTAGGTTGTATATCTGTGCAAAAACAGTGTAGATTCTGGAATCAATTACAGACGGCAGCTGCGGATCAGTAATTTCGCTACTGTTAAGGGTTTGGACTAATTCAATTAAATTTCTATCTTCCTGTGCTGCTGGTGTAAAGTCTGTATCAAGGAATGCATCAAAACCGATTGCAGCAATCTTCATCCGGTATATGTCTGATAGTGCGGGGTTTCCGTATGTATGTAAAGCCATACGCTGTACTGTATCATAAAACAACCGGAGCCGCAATCAAACGGAACCCGATTCTTTATACTGTCATTAGCTGCGGTTCAAAGGCTTTGATAAAACGGGGAATCAGTTCTTCAATCTTTCCTTCGATATACAATCCTGCTGCTTGTTTGTGCCCGCCGCCGCCGAAAGACGCGGCAATGGTGCTGACGTCAACCGTATCCAGTGAGCGGAACCCCACGCTGCAATGTGTTTCGGTGTCTTGCCGGACGATACAAATTGCTTTTACCTCGGCAATTCCTTGAATAAGCTGATAGAGTATATCGGAATCTCTGCTTTCAATACCGAATTCTTGTGTATCTTCAAAAGTTTCAAATGAGATAATAAGCCGTCCTTGATAATAGGGCTGCATCCTTTGAAGTATGCGTGAGATGAGTATCCGCGATCCGAGAGATTTGCCGCCGTTGATTGCTGCGAATATGTGTTTGGGATTGACCCCTGCATACACAAGCCGTGATGCAGCGGCAAATACGGCTCCGCTCCGTTCATCCAAATGCCGGAAAAAACCGGTATCGGTGCAAAGGCCGAAAAAGAGCAGTTCTGCCTCATCCCGTGTGATCGTTCCGCTAATCTGTTCAATAATGCTTTGAACAAGGAATGTTGTTGAGGGGGCATCCGTATATACGAGAGAAGCATCATTCCACATCGTGTTGGTGGCATGATGATCAATACAGAGAGCGGGAAAGCCTGCTAATTGCTCTGCAAGACTGCCGGTACGCTCTATCCCTGAGCAGTCCACAATAATAACTGCCGTGCCTTCGGGATGTTTTTGCATACACGGCGGTACTTGAGCGGAAAAAAGCGGTTCGTACATCTGAATTTCTGCCCGCTTAAAAGGCCCGGCAGATAATAACACGGTGTCTTTGCCCATCCGGCGCAAGAAAAGTGAAAGGGCAAGGCTGCTGCCGATACAATCTCCATCTGGTTCTTTATGCCCTGCGATTAAAAAAGTACGGTAAGAATGTAAAAAATCAATTAATTTCTGGGGAATAGCCGGTGTAACTATGTCG
The DNA here is from genome assembly GCA_038397965.1 of Treponema sp. Taxonomy (GTDB): domain Bacteria; phylum Spirochaetota; class Spirochaetia; order Treponematales; family Treponemataceae; genus Treponema. Next base: position 95,703 of record JARGFA010000009.1, on the reverse strand, counting down.
TTCATAAAGCACCTCGTGTACTAATAAGATAAGGAATTCCTATAAATAGAGCCGGTTAAAGCATTGGAGATAAAGTACAAAATATCATTTAGATTTTTCAATACGGTCTAACGGATGGCAGCAATAACTGTATTTTAATTAAAATAGGCGCATCTTTCCGCTGATGCGCCCACTGTAAACACCTGATTAAAATTCAAGGGCCAGCGATTCTACGCCCTCAAATTTTTCATCATATTGCTGAGGCTGCGGTAAAAGACCCCAGATAGAAGATTTTAAATCACGCGGTGCGGAAACTCTAATGTACTCGCATTTGCCGTCGCGGATAAAGAAAGAGAGATAGGGATTAATCCGTGTATTAATAAATGTGATATCCGCTTTATTTTCCTTAGGGCTGAACCACTCTAAGGGAATAAATGCTTCACCGGTTCCGAGACCTGCACGCCGGTAGATAACATAATACCCTTTAGGGTGCGGAAAAATTTTTAACAGCTGGGTATTCACGTAATACACCTCCGATTCTTTTGACTCGGCGGCAAGCGGGAAAACGCTGACTGCACCAATTAAAACAGTGCACAGAAGTAATAAACGGCATATCCTTTTCATAGAACTCCTCCAGAATATTCTAAAAGAAATTATACCAGCGGATATAAAAAATTGCAAGCAGCGTAGTTTTAAGATACATCCTAAAACGCCGTACCAAATAATTCGGATAATATGGTAGGCAGCGGTATATCACAAACCAGCCGTATAAGGATGTGAATGCCTTGCAGCGAACGGAAGCGTCATTGGATGGCAGGGTACGTACGGATTTTTCGTGTAATTGACTGTACATATCCGCTGCTTGAGCCGATAATAAAAATAGTTGACAAGAATAAGTATCTTTCGTATACTTATTTTCAACAGGGCATACTTACCATGTAAAAGGAGCTTTTGAATGAAAAGAACAAGCATACTTGTTGCGATTGCACTCATGTTTATCGGTGCATTTGCGGTTGCTGAAGAAGCAATTTTGGTTGACTTTGCGTTATTGAACGCAGACATTCTTGCGGATAAGAACGGTGCAATGACCCAAAACCGCAGAACAGTTATGGATTACGGTGTTGTTGCCGGTACTTCCTATACCGATGAGCAAAAGGCTCTTATGAGAACATCTTTGGCTATCGGTCAGTGGGAAGTTGTGCTAAACTCATCTTCCCGCAATCCTGTTTCAGTTGCGGTTTCTCATGCAGCTGAATCCAAAGTAAGTGATGAAGCAAAGAATTTTGCCGGTCAGACATTGATGGGTGTCCGTGTTGAATTCCCTTTGTGGGCACACAACGCAAGCGCAACTGTTGAACCGACTTTTAATATTCCTGTATATGAACCTATGGCTCAGGTTGATGACGAAGGTAATCTACAGGAAGCTACAGAAGAAGAAAAAGCTTCAGGTAAAGGACGTTTTGAAGACGGCTACGGTGTTGTACGGAATACCGGTGTTATCAAATCTATTGCAGTTAATACCTATGGTATGAATTTTCCCCATGGTCTCTATGTTCTGCTCCGCAATGAAAAGAACGAAGTAAAGCGTTATTTCATGGGTTATTTGCTGTTTGACGGTTGGAAAGAGCTTGTATGGAATAATCCCTCATACCTTAGCGATGTGCGCAGCCGTGAAACACGTATTTACCCTGCTTATCCCACTGCATTACCCCATTGCACATTCGCAGGATTTGTAATTACCCGCGATGCAGCACATGACGGCGGCGGTTTTGTCGGCTATTTTAAAGATGTTAAGCTCATCTATGATAAGGCTGTGTTGAATACCGTACGGGATTTTGCTGACGAAAATATCTGGGGCGTTCAGACAAAGCTGAGCAATGAGCGCAAACAGCGTGAAGTTTCCCGCTTCGGCAAGACCCAGGTTCTCCGCTTCTTGGAGCAGGAAAAAATGGCTACAGAAGCAGGCTTTACTCCTTCTGAAGGTTCTGCAGCGGCAGCTCAGAGCGAAGGTGCTTCAAACTAAGTAGTTTGTAAACGGATGATAGGCGGTAGTTTTACCGCCTATTTTTTTGACCTTTTGGTTCTCATATTTTGGGTTTTTATTATGTCTTCGGCTGCTATATGGATACCCGATAAAAAAGAATTAAAAAAGCAATATGATGAATACTCTGCCCATTTTTCGGTTTTATTGAGAAGGTTGGAAGATCATTTGCGCTCAGTCGTTCAAGTGTCTGCAGTACCTGCTTATAAAACACGCATAAAGCATTTTAATAGTTATTACAAAAAATTATTGAAATTTCCTCCTGCCGATTCATTGAATGGGTTTCCGATTGTTACGGATTTAATCGGCATCCGTATTGTGTGTCCTTTCTTAAAAAATTTAGATGAAGTTGAAAAGATTATTGTAAAGAATTTTGATATCATTGAGATTGAACGCAAAGGTGCTGATAGAACGTTTCGCGAATTCGGATATGAATCAACCCATATTTTAGCGGTTATTCCTGAAGTTTTTAAAGTGGGGTTATTGCTGCCGGCTGATCTTATTTTTGAAATTCAAATACGCACTATTTTACAGGATGCATGGGCGGAAGTGGAGCATGAACTTGTATATAAATTTGAATTCTCTCCTTTTGACTATCCGATGAAAAGAAAGTTCGCCTCAATTAACGCAAGTTTGAGTCTTGCAGATATTGTTTTTCAGGAAATACGTGATGAACAAAACAGCTTAAACACCGAACTTGATAAACGGCGTGAACAATTTTATTTCTGTGCGGATGAGTTTACCGATAAGGTGTTGGGCAGCTTTTCGGGAAATAAAGAAAAGAATGCTGAATATGTATCTTCTTCCGGTATGGAGCTTGAAACGATAGATGGTTTGATTTTACAAGCGATAAAAGCGCATAACCGAAACGAATTTCAAGTTGCAGAAGTGTTATATACAAAAATTTTAGATCAAAAACCCAATCTTTTGGTTACCTCTATTGTATATAAACATCGGGGAATGGCTTTTTTTGCACAGGGTGATTATGAATGCGCCTATCAGGATTTTACTGCCAGCCTTGCTGCGAATCCTGAAAATTTCCGATCGTACTATTACGCAGGGATCGTGCTGATGATGATGAATAAAAACGCCGAGGCGATTGCTCAGTTTAGCAAATCCTTGGACATAAACGGCTATCAGGCTCATGTTTATTTCCGCCGTGCACTTGCTTATTTTCAAGAAAATGAGCTCATCCGTGCATTACAAGATCTTGATAATGCTGCTGCACTAGGGCTTCCGGATGAAGATGAGAAAAAATTACGGATAGCTATTGCAAAAAAGATTGATATGGTTTAATATCAGCTCTCTATATTATCCAATAGGAAACTTACTGGAGGTTTGAAATGGCAAATAATACATCTGCTATAAAACGGCATAAGCAAAGTGAAGTACGCCGTATACATAACAAGGCGGTCAAATCTTCTGCACGGACCTGTGCAAAAAAATACACTGCTGCCGTCGTTGCAAAAGATGCTGAATCTGCTGGCACTCTGTTGAGAGAACTTGCGCATCAGCTGGATACTGCTGCACGGAAAGGTATTATCACCAAAAATGCTGCGGCACGTAAGAAGTCGCGTATGCAAAAGCTGTATAATGTAACCTTTTCTGCAAAATAATATAGTTGTTTTTATTTTAAATTATTGTATATCTCTCATCCCAAATTTATTCTGTTACTGCGTCAGTTTTTTATTGATGGGCGTTTATGTTACGTTGTTCATGAATGCTGTTTTAACAGCTTTTTCAGTTTGGAATGAGCGGTTAAGACGAGTAGGGTTTCCGTAGATGTGTGCCGTTTCTCGGCTGTCTCAAAGCCTGAGGGCGGCTGGATGGGAGACTCTAAAAATCTAGCTGAATTTTTAGAGATACCTATTAATAAAAATGTGTCGCATCACGATTGGAAGGGTGGAAAATGAGTAAGGAAAAACGGGTAAAAAAACCAAAGCAGACCAAAACAAGTATTGTTGATATGATTTATAAAAATTCAGATCATATGCTTAAGGATGTTCATGCTATAACTGATTTGTTTTTTTCGGAAATGTTTCAAGCTTTGCAAAGAGGTGAAACAATCGAGGTACGCGGATTCGGTACATTTTCGGTACAATTCCGTAAGGGCCGTAAAGGGATGCGGAATCCTAAAACCGGTGAGTTGGTTGATACCGTACCGCATTCTGTAGTGGTGTTTCGTCCGGGAAAAATATTAAGCGCCGCTGTACGGCCGATCGTACAGGAGGAAACGCCGGATGCAAAGGAGTAGAAAACTTACAGATTTGGGGGTAAATCTCCTCTTGCTTGTAAGTTCTTCTGTTCTCTTCGCTTTTTCGCAGCCCGGTTTTTTGTTTTATACCGGGTTGCCCTTTCTAGCCTATATTACTTTTATCCCGCTTTTTATTCTGATCCGGCGTATCTCGTTCGGATGGTGCTTCTTATGGGGCGGAATATACGGTGCGCTTAATTACTGCATTTTCAGTTACTGGTTATGGGTGTTTCATCCTCTTGCAATGTATATTGTTGCATTCGAATACTTTGTTTATTATATGCTTACCGTGCCATTACTTAAACTGGCTGATGCATACTTTCCTAAATACGGTTTTCTGGCTCAATGGCTTATTTGGATTGCCTATGAATATATTAGAACGCTCGGCTTTTTAGGTTTTTCGTACGGGTTAGTAGGGTACTCACAGTGGACATGGGTACCGGTTATTCAGATAGCATCGGTTTTTGGTGTGTGGGGTGTCTCCGCACTGGTCTGCTTTCCCTCTGCGTGGATTGCAGCCGGTCTAAAACAGCACTGTACCGGGCCTGTCCGCTATTGGTTCCGCGGCTTTCGTACCTATGCTTATACACAGCGGCTGCCGGCTATTTTGTGGTGTGCGTGTTTTGCTGGTACCCTCATATTCGGGCTCACGGTTCAGCAGTCTTCCGGTCACCTGCCTCATGCGCGTATTGCACTTATTCAGCCGAATTCCGATCCCTGGGTCGGCGGTCTTGAAACCTATAAAAAAGATTTAACTGTACTAAAAACCTTATCGGATAAGGCTATTGCAGAAAATCCCGATCTTGCGCTTGTCGTATGGCCTGAAACTGCCTTTATACCCCGTATTGATTGGCATTACCGCTATCGTGAAGATCGTGAATCATTTGCACTTGTGCATGATCTTCTCACCTATCTTGATAGCCGGCCGGTTCCCTTTTTGATTGGGAATGATGATGCCGTAAAGGAGCTTAGTGCTGAGGGAGTGATGGAGCGGTGCGATTATAATGCAGCACTGCTGTTCCGTCCGGGCGAAACTGTTCTTCCGCCAAAACCTGAACGCTACCGTAAAATGCACTTGGTTCCTTTTACGGAGCACTTCCCATACCGCCGTCTTTTTCCTTTCATTTACGATGCACTGATTGCAACCGATACCCATTTCTGGGAAAAAGGAACGGAGCCGACCGTGTTTTCGGTGAACGGATTAGATTTTTCCGTTCCGATTTGTTTTGAAGATACGTTCGGCTATATTACGCGGCGTTTTGCCCGTCATGGTGCAAAATTGATAGTGAATATGTCCAATGACGCATGGTCACGGAGTGCCGCGTGTCAGTATCAGCATTTAAGCATGGGGGTGTTCCGAGCTGTTGAAACGCGGCTGCCTACGGTACGGGCTACTGCCTCAGGACAGACCGCAGCGATCAGTCCGTACGGACATATCACTGCAATGCTGCCGCCTTTTATTGAAGGCTATCTTTGTGCAGAGGTACCCATATATACTCAGCAGCCGGATACGCTTTATACCCGGTGGGGAGATGTCTTTGGTGTTCTTATTACCATCCTTGCAGGCCTGCTCTTGATTATCGGTACGATACAAACTATACTGCGTAAAGGGAAAACTCCATGAAAAAAATCGATAAAGAAAAAAAACTGACTGTTTTAGGAAAAGAAACGGTATTTGACGGACTTTTGAAATTCACGGAAGATTTGCATATTCAGGGTACCTTTTCCGGTGCGATCGATGCACAGGGTTTTTTGCTGATTGAAAAAGGAGCAGTGTGCCGGACTCAGTATATTAGAGCTGCTTCAATTATTGTTGAAGGAACTGTTTATGGTTCTTTAACCGCTGCCGATAAGATAGAAATGAAAACAGGAAGCGTTGTGCATGGAAATATCCGTGCAGCACGTATAAAAATTGCCGACGGGGTTTCTTTTGAAGGATCCGTACAGATGATCCGTAATACTGCCGCGGTTGACGGTAATCTGTTTTCCATGCATCCCGAACAGCTCAAGCAGAAATTGCGTAATTAGTAATTCATGGTTCATTCCCTTCACGATATATTTGATGAATTAAAAAAGAACAACGCAGTGCTCGTTACGGCTGAATCATTGACAGGGGGCTTAATTGCCGAGCGTATCACAGCTGTTCCGGGAGCATCAGAGGTGTTTTGGGGCGGTTGGGTAACCTATTCTGAGCAGGCAAAGCAGCAGATGATCGGGGTACCGCAGACAGTTCTGCAGCAGTTCGGTGCGGTGAGCTGTCAAACGGCGGCTGCGATGGCGGAAGGAGCCTTGACTACTCTTACCGGCCGTATACATTCGCCGTGTTATGCGCTGGCAGTAACCGGTCTTGCAGGTCCCTCAGGGGGAACTGAAGCTGTTCCGGTCGGTACCGTATGTATTGCCTGTGCCGGCAATGCCGGGACCCTAACTGTTGATACCAAAAAATGCGTATTTGCCGGTACACGGGCGGAAATACGGGATCAGACATATAACGCGGCAATGGATATGTTGATGCAGCTGCTTGACAAAATAAAAAATAAAGGGATACAATAACGCATCTTAATAAAAGCTCTATTTTCTTTCTTTAAATGCATCCCGTATCTTAAGAATAATGATAAAAAGTGCTGATTTGTATGTACCGATAATCAGCGTTATCCGGATTTTAAGGTTTAACATTGATTAAGGTTGAAGTATTAATCAATGGGAACCGCTAAAAACTCGGTTAGGTTTTTAGCAGTTCCCCAATAGTTTTCTAAACCGAAATTTATTATGGAGAATTGTATGACAGTCTTAAAAGTGCGCCGATCACCTGCAGGTATTGACGGCGCCGTGTCGGATTTTGAAGGGCAGCCTGAATTTGATCTTGAGCAGCATCGGGTGCCTCACACCGTAGAAACCGAATCCGATACACCGCAGCAAACCCACACCGCCGCCGGTAGTGCCGATACCGGTACTTCAGAAGAAATCCCCGAAAAAAAATTAATTGTCCGTTCCAGAATACGGAAAAAGCCGGCTGTAGACGGTGCCGCGTCTGACCCCGATAAAAAACCCCGGCGGCAATCCGTGCGGAAACCCTATAGCCGCAGTAATCCCGATACCGGCAGTGATGAACAAACCGGATCGGATGAAAACGAAAGTAAGTTAAAATTGGTGATTAATGATTTAACGCGGATGGGAATGCACGCTCTGCGCGATTTAGCGGCACAATACGGTATTCTGCATGAAGATATGGTTGCAATGAAAAAACAGGAAATCATTTTCTTCATTTTGAAAAATCATACGGAAAACGGCGGGATTATTTTTGCATCCGGTGCTCTTGAAATTTTACCTGACGGGTACGGTTTTTTACGCTCGCCGCAGAATAGTTATTTGCCGGGTTCCGATGACATTTATATCTCTCCAAGTCAAATCCGGCTGTTCAATTTAAAAACCGGTGATACGGTGTACGGGCAGATCCGTTCGCCGAAAGAAGGCGAGCGTTTTTTTGCCCTCCTGCGGGTTGAAACGGTCAACTTTGAAGATGTTTCCGTCGCGCAAAGCCGTATTCCCTTCGATAACCTGACCCCCCTGTATCCCCGTGAAAAACTGAACTTGGAAACCGGTACCGATCTGCTTTCTACCCGCATCATGAATTTGTTCTGTCCGATAGGAAAGGGGCAGCGGTCTTTGATAGTGGCACCTCCGCGTACCGGTAAAACCATATTAATGCAGCAGATCGCAAATGCTATCACTCAAAATCATCCCGAAGTATATCTGATTGTTTTACTCATTGATGAGCGGCCGGAGGAAGTTACCGATATGGAACGGACAGTCCGGGCGGAAGTCATCTCTTCAACCTTTGATGAACAGGCAACACGGCACGTACAGGTTGCTGAAATGGTATTGGAAAAAGCAAAACGCCTGGTGGAGCATAAAAAAGATGTGGTTATCTTGCTCGATTCGATAACCCGCCTTGCGCGTGCATATAACCAAACCGTACCAACCTCCGGTAAGGTCCTTTCAGGCGGTGTTGATTCAAACGCACTGCATAAACCTAAGCGCTTTTTCGGTGCTGCACGGAATGTGGAAGAAGGCGGCAGTCTGACAATCATTGCGACGGCTCTTATTGAAACGGGCAGCCGTATGGACGAAGTCATCTTTGAGGAGTTCAAGGGTACCGGTAATATGGAAATCAACCTTGACCGCCGTTTATCCGACCGCCGTCTCTTCCCTGCCATCAGTATTAAAAAATCAGGAACCCGCAAGGAAGAATTGCTGCTTACCGAAGAAGAACTGCAGCGTATTTGGGTACTGCGGAAGGTTATTAATCCGATGGATGATATGGAAATTATTGAATTGCTTATTGACAGAATGAAGAAAACTAAGAATAATGAAGTGTTCCTTAAATCTATGAATTCTGGAACTATGCAATAACCGGGGAGAGGGGGTGTCCTAAGCGGCGGCTGCTTTACGGAAGATCCGATAGATTTTCGGTTTTTAAACAGCCCTGTACCCAATAATAATAGGCCTGTAACGGCCATCGTATGAGAGAGGAGCTATTAATGAAAAAAGGTATTCATCCTAATTATGTCGAAACAACCATCACTTGTGCATGCGGAAACGTTATCAATACCTGTTCCACTGAAAAAGATATTAAAGTTGAAATTTGTTCTGCCTGCCATCCTTTTTTTACCGGTAAACAAAAATTAGTTGATACTGCCGGACGTATTGACCGCTTTAAGAAGCGCTATAATATTAAAGACTAGAAATGCTTATTCAATAGTTTGGTGTTTCTCAACATCTTACAGCGTTGTTTGAAGATGCCGGTGCCGGATAATTTCCCGCGCCGGCTTTCTTTTATATTGGAAGGGATTAAATATGTCTCAGGCAGTAAAGAAGCGGTATTCTACCGGAGAAGAAATAGTTAATGCTGTTACTCATGGTATCGGCACTTTACTTTCGATTGCTGCATTGGTGCTGCTGATTATCAGAGCTGTCTATTATGCTCCGGCACCATATACGGTTTCATACATAGTAGGCTTTACTATCTTCGGCTCGTCGCTGATTATCTTGTATTTATTTTCAACCTTGTATCACGCGCTGCCGCTTGGCGCAAAAACCGTATTCGGAATTTTTGATCACTGTTCCATTTATATTCTCATTGCCGGTACGTACACGGGCTATTGCTTAACGGTCTTACGCGGCGGCGCCGGATGGACAATCTTCGGTATTATTTGGGGACTGGCTGTTCTCGGGATTGTCCTGTACTCAATTTTCGGCAGTAGGGTTAGAATTTTATCCGTTGTAACCTATATCCCGATGGGGTGGCTTATTATCTTTGCAGTAAAGCCGCTGAAAAATCAGCTTCCGCTGCTCAGTTTCCGTTTTTTGATGTTGGGCGGGATAATATATACTGCCGGCTGCATTTTTTACGCGATGAAGAAAATAAAATGGATGCACGGCGTGTGGCATCTTTTTGTCATTGCCGGCAGCGTGATGCATTTTTTCTCCTTGTATTTTAGTATTTAAGCCCGTTTGTGCGGGCAGATCGGCTCTTGTGCCTGTCTTTATGTGATGCTATACTTAATAGTATGAATCGTATACTGGAAAAAACAAAACATACGGATCCGCTTGCTGCAAAGAACTTACGCAAAACAAAGCCGCGGAAAAAGATATTGGCTGTACTTTCCAATCATCCTGACCGGGCTTTTTCAGTAGAAGAACTGCATGATATCTGCGGAACGGCATTGCAGATTGATTTATCAACAGTGTACCGGACAATGCATACCTTGACTGAACTCAGTCTTGTAACAAAAAGTGTGCATCCGGACGGTAAAGCATACTTTCAGCTGGCATCTGCTCAAGGAGAAAAACATCATCACCGGATCGTTTGTACCCGCTGCAACGCATCGGCGGATATTCCCGTGTGTCCGCTGCACTCCATTGAAAAAGAAATCAGAACCGAAACCGGTTTTGAAATTACTGCGCACAGTATCGAATTGACGGGTATCTGCCCTGCCTGTAAAGCGCAAGCAGAAAACTGCACAATCAGGCCCGCGGCTTTGACAGACCTTGAAGCTGTTGAGCGTCTCATTAAGGCAGTAAAAGCAAAAATGAAGGCAGACGGCAATCCTCAATGGAACGGAGACTATCCTGCCCGGACCAATTTTATTAAAGATATTGAAGAACAGTCCATGTATATTGCTGAAATCTATGGGGATATTGCGGGAATTGTAACGCTCAACGATGATGAATATGCCGGATACGGTTCCGTAGTATGGGAAAGCAGAAAACCGTATAAAATACTGCACCGGCTCGCAGTTGCGCCCCAGTGGCAGGGGAAGAAAATAGCGCAGCAGCTGATGAACTATATTGAATCCGAATCAAAGCGAACCGGTTTACACGCCATCCGCAGTGATACATTTTCAATGAATACGGCTATGCAGCGTTTTTTTGAAAAATTAGGCTATAAACGCACAGGATCAATCTATATGCGCGGTAAGCCTGAACCCTTCTATTGTTTTGAAAAAATTTTATAAGCGGTAAAGTGATTTCATAGACAGTTTTTTTGAATGATAGTATACTAAAAAAATGAGTAAAATATCCGGTATTGATGCTATTGCTTTTGACATAGACGGAACACTCTATCCTTCGTGGAAGTTTACACTCCGCTGTATTCCTTTTTTCTTCAAAAATATTCGCTTTATGAATGCATTTAGACAAGTGCGTTCTCTGCTGCACAAACACAGTACCTTACAACCGGATAGGGCTTTACCCGATTTTTTCACGGTACAAAATGAATTATTAGCGGATCATCTCAGTATCTCTGCCGAAGAAGCCGGCGCCTTTTTAAAAGAACATATATATGAAGGATGGCGCAAAGAGTTTGAACGCATTAAACCTTTTCCGTTTGCAAAAGAAGCGGTTATGCAGCTGAAAGCTGCGGGATTTAAAATCGGTATGCTATCGGACTTTCCTCCTGAGCAAAAAGGGACTGTCTGGGATATTCTTCCGCTGTGCGATGCTGTCATAGGTTCGGAGAGCACCGGCGCACTTAAACCGTCGCGTATTCCGTTTATGCGGCTGTCGGAAGTCTTGGAAACCCCGTGCGAACGTATCCTATATGTCGGAAACAGCAGAGCGTATGATGTTGCCGGTGCTGCCGCTGCCGGTATGAAAACGGCCTGCATTGAATCTGCGCTTTCGTATTTTCTGCGGAGAAAACACGCCCGCCCCGATATTTCTTTTTCAAACTATCGCAAATTTTTAAAATATGTGCTATAATTTAGAGCGAATCTCTAAAAACTGCCGTTTTTAGAGATGTCCTAGACTAACATTACAGTTTTAAGTAAGGGTGGTACTTAGAATGCAGATTTTATCCTCTGTTATAACGCTTGTTCTTTCACTGATTATGATTCTGCTTTTTAGACAGGCGGATAAAAACAGCAGATCGATTGAGAAAGCAAAGAAATACGGCGACCGTATTAAAGATGAAATTGAAGGGTTTGTTACTGAACGGACACAAAATCTCCGCGAGGCAGCGATTGAACTTGACGCAAAACTCTCGCAGGCAATCGCGGCGGTAAACAGGCTGGATTCAATATACAATGATTTTATGAAAAAATCTGATGTACTGACCGCTCGCTCAAGTTCGATTGACACAATCGAAAAAACGGTATCCGGTGCGGAACAAACGATTAAAACCGTGATGGATATGACCGCTTTAGCAGAAAAAAATCTGGCACGGGTAAGTCAAGAATCGGATTTTGTCGATTCTCTTGCAAAGAAAATTACCGATGCCCGCAGTGAACTGCATACTATTTCAAAACTGATACCGGAAATGCAAGAAGGCTTCCGGAAGCAGAATCAGGAACATCTGCAGACTATTAGTGAGCGGCTGACAGACGGTTTCCATAGCACAATTAATGCTTTTGAAACCCGCGTTACCGGTGCACAGAAAAAAAGCGAGGAGCTGCTTGAGGTAACCTCCATTCAGCTCAATGATCTGTATAAGAAGGCTTTTACGGAAGCGGGTAAGAAGGCGCAGGGGCTTGAAGAAGATGTGTTTGCAAAATTAAAGGAGCAAACGGAGAGCCGGATGCAGCAATATAAGGCGGCGCTTGATGAGCAATCAGCCTTGCTTGAGGCTGAAATTACGGCCGGTATTTCTGAAAGCAAGGCCGCTGCACAGGCCTTTAAACAGGATTGGCTTGAGGAAGCAAAAAAACTGGAAAGTGCCTTACATTCTCAGTTTAGTGCTGCGGAAATTGCCTTTACACAGCGGATTACCAACCTTGAAAAAGAACTTGACCGTACCGAATCCGATTTACAAAATACGCACCGGCATCTTGATGCGCGTTTGACCGAATTTGAAACCGGTTTAAACAGCCGCTTGGAAAAAACATCGGCAAAGGCCGGGCAAAATCTTACGGCACTCGCGCAGTCCGCGGATGCAAAATTTGCCGAGTATAAAAAACAAGCTGACTATTATTATACTAAGTTCGAAAAGTCGATTACGGATATTGATAAGCTTGCCGTTGAAATGGAAAAGACCCAGGAATCGGTGAAAGATAGAATATTACAAGACTTCGGAAAACATACGTACGCAATGCAGGAAAAATACAACGGGTTTGAAAAGCATTTTTCCGAGCGGACGGTCAGCCTTGCAAACCGTTTACAAGAGATTACAGAACAGCTTACCGTTTTACGTGAGGAATCTCATGCGGCGCTTTCTGAGAAGCTGCATTCATTTGAAAGCGAATTTTTGAGCGAGCTGACCCGCCGAAGCGATTCACTGAGCGGCGATATTCAGAAATTACGCAATGATGTTGCCGAGCGTCTGACGTTGATGGGTTCTGAAAGCGAATCCGCGCGGAAAGATTTGGAAGATGCCTACAAGCAGGACCTGAAAACACGGCTTGCCCAAACGGCCGAAGAGTATAAACACCACTTCGCGAAGTTTAAAGACGAAGTTGCCGCGCTTGAACACAATGTAGCTAAGCGGATTGCCGCGAGTGATGAGGCCTTGCTTGCCTATACCGGCCAGTTTAAGAACATGATTGATCAAACCAAGGAGAAGGCGCACATCTACATGAAAAATGAGCTGTCCGGTTTAAAACTTGACTTGCAGGAAGCTATCCGCCAGCAAAATCTTGAAGTTGAAACCGCTACAAAAGAGGTAAAGACTTGGATGGAGACGATTAAGCAAGAATCGGGCGGACAGGTTGAGGCGGTAAAAACCGATTTTGAGGCATGGAAGACGCGCATAGACCAGCAGCTCGCCGATACCCGCACCATGGTCGATGATAAAATCACTCAATTCTCCGGACTAACCGAACGGGCAATCGAGAGTATCGGTGCCAAATATACTTCGCACTATAAGGATTTTATTTTGCGCGGGGATGAAGCCTTTAAGCTCATGCAGCAAAAGATCAATGACTTAAACGCAAAAATGCAGAGTGCCGAGGAATCTTTTTCTGCGCAGGTTCGCACAATTACCGAATCTTTTACGCGCGATTCTGAGCAGCTGACCAACGAACTGGATAAAAAAGTGAATAATGCAACCGGTGAAGCAGCTCATTCTCTTGATGCTATCCGCGAAACCGTACACGGCCTGCGCACTGAGGTGCAGGAAACACAGCATGAGCTTTTTGAAAAAGTGCGCCGCGATGCTGACCGGCTGACTGAAATTATCGATGAAATCGACAAACGGCAAAATGCCTTTATTGCACAAACGCGTGTATTTGACCGTGCGGATGAGCTCAAAGCTGATTTAGAACAGAACATTGAAAAACTCAAATCGGAAGTTACTCGTTTTGAAATTTACCGTAATGCGATGGATGACCTTAATCTTCAATATGAAAAAGTTACCCATCTTGAAGAAGAGGCAATGCAGAAGATTGCACGGTTTATGGGAGAACGGAAAAATATCGAAATCTTGGAAAACGATTTTGCAAAATTGACTGTTCTTTCGGATTCGATGGATAAAAAAATTGTGGAGCTTGCCTCTGCTAACGATGATTTACAGCAATATCAGGTACAGATACGGCGGATTGAAGAAAGCATTAATGACGTAAATACCCGGTATGACCGGCTTGAAAAGAAAGGGGTGGTGCTCGATCAAACGGTACAAAGCATTGACACGGCCTTTGAAGATTTAAAGTCGCTGGAAAAAGACATTAAATCGGTGGAAAGTAAATTACATATTATTCCGCCGGAACTTCAGGATATTCAAGAAAAAGTCGAATACCTCGTTGTTAATCAGGAGAAAGCAGATCGTGCCCGGCAGCAATTGGATACGATTGATGAGCTGCTCAGCGATTTGGAAGTTCGTATCGAAAAACTGCACACCGCCCGTGAATGGCTTGCCGGTACGGAAACTCGGCTGCAGGATATTTCCAAAAATTCTGAAAATCAGCTGAAATTACTTGCAGACTTGCTCAAAGTTGAAAAACCCGCAAATAAGCCCGAAGGATCGTCTGCAATCGGAACCCGTGAAAATGTACTCAAACTTTTTAGAAGCGGCTGGAATCAGGATGCAATTGCAAATGCCCTGAACTTATCGCCGGGTGAGGTACAGCTTATTCTTGAACTGGCCGAGAAATAAGGCAGGTGCACCAAACGGCGGCGGCGGTTCCGCTGCCGATAACACCGACTCCTTCGCCCGTTTTTGCTTTTACAAAAATGCGGTCGGTCGTTACGCCCAAAATATCGGCGATAGACCGGCGGATAGCTTCCCGGTGCGGCAGAATTTTCGGCTTTTGAATAGCAATAACACAATCCGCATTTTCAAGCTGCCAGCCGGCTTGCATAACTTTCTGCCAGACAGTGTTCAGCAGCATACGTGAATCGGCATTTTTCCATTGCGGATCATCCGGAGGGAACAGTTCGCCGATGTCGCCGAGAGCAGCCGCACCTAACAAAGCATCGGCGAGGGCATGGAGCAGGACATCGCCGTCAGAATGCCCCGCCTCTCCTTTTTCAAAGGGAATATGTACGCCGCCAAGTATGAGCGGACGGTCTGCAACAAGCCGGTGCAGATCATAGCCGAGTCCTATCCGTATCATAGTATATCCTTAAGATCCTCACGATAGGTGATTTTTTTATTTTCACGCAAACCTTCGCAAATGAAAACCGGATTGCAATAGGCAGCATAGATTTCACTGTCATCGGTGTAAGTCCTGCCGTCATGTTCGGCGCAGCGGTGCGCATGGATGAGCTGTTCACAGCAAAAGCCCTGCGGAGTTTGAACCGCAACAATGCGGTCGCGGAGTAGGTGCCGTATGATTTTTCCGCTGCCGTCAATTTCTTTTTGCGTGTCGGTAACGGAAATAGCAGGCACCGCTGCGCCGTATCGGGTTGTTGCTTCTAGCACGGTATCGATGAGTGCGGCAGAAACCCAAGGCCGGGCTCCGTCATGTACCAAAACTGTTTTTATGTGCTCAGTGTCCAGCTGCTTGAGGCCGGCATAGACGGATTGCTGCCGTGTAGCTCCTCCTGCGGTGATAATGAGGGCGGCGCGGTTCGTATTCAAAAAAAGTTCAAGCCGCTTATCTGCATTGAATAAGGTTTCAGCAAGCCCGGCAGCCCCTGCGGGGACGGTTACGATATACCGGACAAATAATCCCGTTTCCACGAACGCATACAACGATTGGGAAAGCACGGTTATTCCGGAATCGGCGTTTCCGTCTAGCGGAAGGTATTCTTTTTTTTCACCGAAGCGCAGGGAACTGCCGGCAGCGGTAATAATAACCGCATTATTCTTCGTCAAATCCGTCGTCATCATCCAGATCATCCATACTGTCGCCGAAGATATCGTCATCGGCACTATCTTCTTTTCCGCCGGGCATATAGGCCTCGCCGAGCGGCTCTAAGTATGAATGAATCAGCGCTTCAATTTCTTGTTTTGTTTTTTGCAAGGCGCAGGAGAGTTCATCATGGAATATCCGGTATGCAGAATCGTAGAGCTTACGTTCTTGGATCGGCAATTCTTTTATTTTACTGCGGTGATACAAGGAGCGGACAATAGAGGCATTGTCTAAAATGCTGCCCGTTTTAAAGAGATCGAGATTCATTTGATACCGCATTTTCCAATCGCTTGGAATAGGTTCAAATTTTTCCGATAAAAATGTCAAGGCATTTTGTGCCTCGTCTACGGAGACAATCGTTCTAATTCCTAATTCGCCTGCCTTTATTGCAGGTACCAAAACCGTCATATCGGATTCTTCGAAATAAATAACGTAATAGGTAAGAATATTTTCTTTGAACTTTTTTTCGCTTATTTCGACGATTTCGCCGACTCCTTGACCGGGATATACAACCCGTTCTTTCACTGTAAATGAAGCTTCAGCCATAGAAGTATAGTATACAATAAAAATAGCCTTTGGTCAAAGGAGCGCAAAACAGCAAAGGTATCTGTGTTTTCGGTATATACGGGACACATCCATATCTGCATATTATTTTGGGGTATTTTGCTGTCCTGGAAGTAAAGTGGCTGCCCATTCAGCTTCTTTGAAGCCGATTAATATTCCCGAATCATGAATGAGCAGCGGCCGTTTAACCAACATCCCGTCTGAAGCAAGCAGCTCATATTGCTCGGCATCAGTTAATGCAGGCAGCTTTTCTTTCAGGTTTAATTCGCGGTAGAGCATCCCGCTGGTGTTAAAAAATTTATAAAGCGGTTTTCCGCTGCGGGTGTGCCAGTCTGTCAGCTCTGCTGCTGCCGGTGGATATTCTTTGATATGCCGCTCGGTATATACAAGATTGTGTTCATCAAGCCACTGCTTTGCTTTTGCACAGGTGGAGCATTTTGGATAGTGAATAAAAAGCATAGACCTTCTCCTTCCTAAAAATATACGGTATCATTATATCATAAGCGGGCGGTACTGTCCAAAAATTTTAGTTTAGGTTAGACTACAATAATACACTTGACACTTTTTTATTCTTTTGTTATTATTATGCTTCATTAGTGAGTTCTATGCTTCTGTAGCTCAGTCGGCAGAGCACAACCATGGTAAGGTTGGGGTCAGCGGTTCGATTCCGCTCGGAAGCTTTTCTTTTTTAGAGAGGAGGCTTGTAATGGCTAAGAAAACGGCGGTTGAGCTTATCGCACTGCAGTGCAGTGAGTGCAAGCGTAAAAATTATACAACAGCAAAAAACCGTAAAAATATTCAGGGTAAGCTTGAGTTAAATAAGTATTGTCCGTTTGATCGCAAACACACTGTGCATAAAGAAACAAAAATCAAATAACACTAAAAGCCGAAGTTTTTCTTCGGCTTTTGAATATAGGTCAGTAGCTCTAATGGTAGAGCGTCGGTCTCCAAAACCGAATGTTGAGGGTTCGAGTCCTTCCTGGCCTGTTTCTTGTTAAATAAGGGGTAGATATGTCAAAAATAATTACTTTTGGAAAAGAATGTCTTGGGGAGCTGCGTAAGGTTGTATGGCCTACGCGGGATGATGTTATTTCTTCCGTTAAGGTTGTTATTGTGTCTACCGTTCTTGTTGCTGCTTTTCTTGGCGTTCTTGATGCTTTTTTTGTTGCCTGCTTGGGGTGGTTTTTCTAAGAGGCGTTTATGGCAAAAGAATGGTATACCCTGCATATCTTTTCCGGGTATGAAAATAAAATAGAGCGGGCAATCCGCTCTCTTGTTGATAATGGCGAGATTGCTTCCGGTGTTATTTCTGAAATAAAAGTTCCTGAGGAAGAATTGACAGAGGTAAAAGACGGTAAGAAACGGGTTATTCGTAGGAAGTTTTTGCCCGGGTATATTTTGATTGAAATGGATTTGCCTGCTGTAAACTGGAAAAGTGTTTGTGCTCCTATTAGACGTATACACGGGGTTACAGGTTTTCTTGGGGTTGTTGGGGATGCCCGTCCTCAGCCTATTTCCGCTGATGAGGCAAAGAGTATTTTACAGAAAGCCGGTGAGATTAAAGGTGATAAAGCGCGTGCTGCACAAGTCTTTAATGAAGGGCAGCAGGTTAAAATTATTGAAGGGCCTTTTGACACCTTTACTGGTACTATTGAAGAAGTTATGGCTGACCGGAATAAGTTACGGGTTATGGTTGCTATTTTCGGTAGAACAACACCTGTTGAAGTTGATATGCTTCAAGTGGAGCTGATTTAATCCATTTTTTAATTTAAGAGTTTTTCGGCACTGTCTGTTTTAAATTTATGGGAGGGGTTTCCCCGTTATTACCAGAAGGAGATATATATGGCTAAAAAAAAGGTTGCTGCGCTTATTAAGCTGCAGTGTCCTGCCGGTAAGGCGACTCCGGCTCCGCCTGTAGGTCCTGCGCTTGGTCCTCATGGTGTTAGTGCGCCGCAGTTTGTGCAGCAGTTTAACGACCGCACAAAGAATATGGAACCGGGCTTGGTAGTTCCGGTTGTTATTACCGTGTATTCCGATAAGAGTTTTACTTTTATCCTTAAAACACCGCCTGCTGCTGTTTTGATTAAAAAGGCTTGTAATATTCAGAAGGGTTCTAAGAACTCCATTGCTGAAAAGGTTGCAACGCTCTCAAAAGCAAAGCTTGAGGAAATTGCAAAAATGAAAATGCCTGATATTACTGCCGGCGATTTGGAGGCTGCAAAGAGAATTATTGCAGGCACAGCCCGCAGTATGGGTGTGGAGGTGGAGCGCTAAATGAAACACGGAAAGAATTACCGCAATGCATTAAAAAAATATGACGTTACCGCTCTTTTCCCGGTTACAAAAGCAGTTGATTTAGTTAAAGAGTTGAAGTTTGCGAAATTTGATGAAACCGTTGAAGTCCATGTTAATCTTAAACTAAATAAAAATCAGAGTGTTCGTGATACTGTTGTGCTCCCTCATCAATTTAAAGGGGAAAAACGTATTCTGGTTTTCTGCAAGGAAGACCGTGTAAAAGAAGCCTTAGATGCAGGAGCTGCTTATGCCGGTGCTGCCGATTATATCGAAAAAGTAAAAGGCGGTTGGCTGGATTTTGATGTTGCTGTTGCTACCCCCGATATGATGAAAGATGTCGGACGGCTTGGTATGGTGCTTGGCCGCAGAGGTTTAATGCCGAATCCTAAGACAGGTACGGTTACTGCCGATATTGCAGGAGCCATTAATGAACTCAAGCAAGGACGTGTTGAGTTCCGTGCCGATAAAACAGGTGTCGTTCATCTTGCGATTGGTAAGGTATCAATGGATACTGCAAAAATTACGGAAAATATCACAACGCTCTTAGCGGAAGTAGGACGGAAAAAACCTGCTGATGCAAAAGGTGATTTCATTCAGTCCGTTTCGGTCAGCTCTACTATGGGGCCGGGCGTTTGGGTCGACTACAAGGCAGGAGAATAGGATGGCACTACGAGCACATAAACCGCAGCCTGCAAAAACGGCTGCTATTGAAAGTATTACAAACGAGTTAAAGGATTCTTCATCTTTTATCTTTACGGAATATCGGGGACTGTCGGTAGAACAAATTACTCAGCTCCGTACAAAGCTCCGGGAAAATAATTGTACCTACAAGGTTGTCCGCAATAATTTTGCGCGTATTGCATTTGATTCCATTCAGCTTGATGTAAAAGACTATTTAGTCGGACCTACAGCGGTTGCAATGGTTAATGAAGATGCAAATGCTGCTGCAAAAACCTTGTTTGAGTTTGCAAAAGACGCACCTGCTCTTATTGTCAAAGGTGCTGTTGTTGACGGGGAGATGTATGATGCTGCGAAAATTGAAGCATTTTCGAAACTGCCCGGCAAAAAAGAACTTATTGCAATGTTTATGTCTACGGTTAATGCAACAACTGCTAAGTTTGTACGTACTCTGCAAGCTATTGTTGATAAAGGAAGTACAGACCCTGTTGCTGCACCCGCAGCTCCGGCGGAAGAAACTGCCGAAACTGCTGCCGAGGCATAAGTCGGCATAAAGCGGGGTATTGTTCCAACAAGTTTCGGCTTTTGAATACCCTGTTTCCGCGGCAGTCAGGCTTCATGCGCTGTCTTCCTGTCTGCCCTTATCCGCAGCTTGTATGAGCTGTAATATTTTAATTTACTAGGAGAAGATAATATGGCGGCATTAACAAACGAACAAATCATTGAAGCAATTAAAGAGAAAACAATTCTTGAACTTTCTGAATTGATTAAGTCTATGGAAGAAGTATTCGGTGTAACCGCTGCTGCTCCCGTTGCTGTAATGGCAGGCGGAGCCGGCGCAGGTGCTGCTGCTGCGGAAGAGCAGACAGAGTTCACTGTAACGCTCAAAGGTCTAACTGACCCCGGTAAGAAGATTGCAGTCATCAAAGAAGTCAGAAACGTTGTAGCCGGTCTTGGCCTTAAAGAAGCAAAAGAGCTTGTTGAAGGTGTGCCGAAGGTACTGAAGGAAAATGTATCTAAGGAAGAAGCACAAAAGATTAAAGAAGCTATGACTGCTGCCGGTGCAGAGATCGAAATTGCTTAAATTTTTATGTCACACCGGCTGGATACCGGCCGGTGTTTCCGTTTTTTAATTTTCTCAAAATTTTTAACGCAGCTTCCTTGTAAAAAGGAGGCTTTTGCGGTTTATACGAGGTAAAAATATAGGATTGCTGGGGTTGTTAAATCATTTCAGTTGTGAACATCTCCATGTCCGGCAATTTAAAATCACGGCTGTCTTGATTATCTGTATATACAGAGTATCGGATAATGAAAGCAGTTTTTAAATAGTTAAAGCGGCCTGCCTTGTGCATGAGGTCTTATCTTCATCCCCGCAGGCAGCTGAAGCAAGAGAGGGGGTAACGGGAATGCGTGTGCGGAAAACAGTTAATCGCCAATATATCGGAAAGAATATTCAAAACTTTATGGAGCTGCCTAATCTGATTGATATTCAGTTGGCATCGTATGAAAAATTTTTACGGCGAGGAGCGCATCAAAACGGCAGTACCACGGAAGAAGCCGGGTTGGAAGATGTATTCCGGACTACCTTTCCGATTGAAAGTCCAAACGGCGACATGACGCTGGAGTATCAGTCTTATACGCTTGATGAAGATGATATAAAATTCAACGAGTATGAATGCAAGCAGAAAGGTTTAACATACGCGATACCTCTCAAAGCTCAGATTGACTTGGTATTTAATCAAACCGGTGAAATCCGGCGTAAAAGTATTTATATGGGCGATATTCCGCTGATGACCGAGCGGGGTACCTTTATTATCAACGGTGCCGAACGGGTTGTCGTTTCTCAAATACACCGGTCTCCGGGAGTTATCTTCTCCCATGATAAGGGTGTGTATTCCAGCCGTATCATTCCGTACCGCGGCAGCTGGTTAGAGTTTGAAATCGATCAAAAAAAAGACTTGATTTATGCAAAGCTCGACAAAAAAAAGCGCATACTCGGTACCTTGTTTTTACGTGCACTCGGCTACGAAAGCCGTGAACAGATTATTGACTTTTTCTATAAAACCGAAGTGATGCCGCTTTCAGCCGCTTCGGAGTACGACACTTTAGTCGGCCGTGTGCTTGCCAAACGGATAACCGTTACTGATGAAGCGGGAGAGCGCATCTTATATCAGGCAGGAGAAAAAATTCATCCCCACGTGGTAGATGACCTCCGTCAAAACAATATCACTGAAATTACCGTTATCGACTTTAAGAAAGAAGGCAGCTTGGATTCTTCCATTATCATTAACTGTTTTGAGCGTGAAGAGATCCGCTTTGCCGATTCTACAAAAGGTTCCGAACCGTCAAAAGAAGAGGCTTTATCGGTAGTCTATGCAGCATTAAAGCCGGGGGATCCCATGACGGTAGAGGCAGCGGAAAAAGATTTGCATTCTATGTTCTTTTCCTCCCGTCGCTATGATCTCGGCCGAGTTGGACGGTATAAGCTTAATAAAAAATTCGACTATCCGGAACCCATCGAAGAATGTACGCTTATTCTGGACGATATCGTTAATACCATGAAGTACCTTATCCAAGTGTACATCGGTTCCGCTTCAATTGATGATATTGATCACCTCGGGAATAGGCGTGTCCGGTCAGTCGGCGAACTGATGACCAATACGCTTAAAACCGCCTTTTTACGGATGGAACGTATTGCACGTGAGCGGATGGGATCAAAAGAAATTGAAACAATTAAGCCGCAGGAGCTCATTTCAATAAAACCTATTGTGGCAACCATTAAAGAATTTTTTGGGGCAAGTCAGCTTTCCCAGTTCATGGATCAGGTTAATCCGCTTGCAGAGCTGACCCATAAGCGCCGTTTAAATGCTTTAGGCCCGGGCGGTCTTTCACGCGACCGTGCAGGTTTTGAGGTGCGCGACGTTCACTATACCCACTACGGCCGTATGTGTCCGATTGAGACGCCGGAAGGGCCGAATATCGGTCTTATCGTTTCCATGGCAAGTTATGCTCACGTTAATGATTACGGCTTCTTGGAGGCTCCGTATGTGAAGGTTGTTGACGGGGTCGCAACCCGTGAAGTGGAATATCTGTCTGCAATGGATGAGGATAAATACTACATCGGACAGGTTTCAACTGCGGTGGAAAAAGACGGCACTATTTCAGCCGAACAGATTGCGTGCCGGCACCAAGGTGATTATACTACCCGCAGTTCAAAAGACGTGCAGTACATGGATGTTTCGCCTAAGCAGATTATCTCCGTCTCCGCCTCCCTCATTCCGTTCCTTGAGCACGATGACGCGAACCGCGCACTCATGGGATCAAATATGCAGCGGCAGGGCGTTCCGCTGGTATTCCCTGAACCGCCCCGTGTCGGTACCGGTATGGAAGGTAAGTGTGCCTATGATTCCGGTGTTTTAGTGAAGGCAAAACAAAGCGGAACGGTAACCTACGTTTCCTCGGAAAAAATCTGTATTAAAGCCGATACCGAGGATGGAACGGAGGGGAAGATACGCGAATATACCCTTTTGAAATATCAGCGCACTAATCAGGATACTTGCTATCACCAGCGCCCGATTGTTTCAGTTGGGCAGTATGTTGAAGTAGGACAGGTAATTGCGGACGGCCCTGCTACCTATCAAGGGGAACTCGCCCTCGGGCGCAATATTTTGGTCGGTTTCGTGCCTTGGAACGGCTATAACTATGAAGACGCAATCCTTATCTCACGCCGTGTGATTAAAGAAGATATGTTCACGTCGGTACATATTAAAGAGTTTACCACCGAAGTCCGTGAAACAAAGCTCGGCGCCGAACGCATTACCGGTGATATCCCCAATAAGTCGGAAAAGAGTTTGGATAATCTTGATGCGGAAGGTATCATCAGAATTGGTGCGCAGGTGCGTTCGGGTGATATCCTTATCGGAAAGATAACACCGAAAAACGAATCGGAAACCACTCCTGAATTTAAACTCTTAAACTCAATCTTCGGTGAAAAAGCCAAAGATGTCCGCGATTCTTCTCTGCGGGTTCCGCACGGGGTTGAAGGAACGGTTATTGATGTTCAGCGCTTAAAGCGTTCTCAGGGTGATGATCTCAGCCCGGGCGTTGATGAGTTTATTAAAGTGCTCATTGCAACAAAACGGAAACTCCGCGAAGGTGATAAGATGGCAGGGCGGCACGGAAATAAGGGTATTGTTGCCCGCATCCTGCCGGAAGAAGATATGCCGTATATGGAAGACGGCACTCCGCTCGATATTTGTTTGAACCCGCTCGGTGTACCGTCCCGTATGAATATTGGGCAGATTTTGGAATCCGAACTCGGTTTGGCCGGTTTGCGGCTTGATGAATGGTATGAGGCGCCGGTATTCCAATCTCCTACAAATGAGCAGATTGAGCAGAAATTGATTGAAGCGGGGATACCTGGAAACTCAAAAGTGCGTTTGCGTGACGGCAGAACCGGTATGCCCTTTCAGAACGATGTTTTTGTCGGAGTCATTTACTTTATGAAACTTGCCCACTTGGTAGACGACAAGATGCATGCCCGTTCTACCGGTCCCTACTCATTGGTAACCCAGCAGCCGCTCGGCGGTAAGGCACAGTTCGGCGGTCAGCGTTTAGGTGAAATGGAAGTCTGGGCGCTTGAAGCGTACGGCGCTGCCAATACCTTGCAGGAATTACTGACAATTAAATCCGACGATATGCACGGCCGTTCCAAGATTTACGAATCTATCGTAAAAGGCCAGGCTGCAACGGCAGCCGGTATTCCTGAGTCCTTTAACGTATTGGTACAGGAATTACGCGGTCTTGCCTTGGACTTCACTATTTATGATGAAAAGGGTAAGCAAATTCCGCTGACCGAACGCGATGATGAGCTGATAACCGAAAACAGCTCTAAGTTTTAATCGAGAAAGGATGAGTTATGAGAGATATACAAGATTTTGACAATATTATGATTAAACTCGCTTCCGCCGATGTGATCCGCGCATGGTCTTACGGCGAAGTGAAAAAACCTGAAACCATCAACTACCGTACCCTTCGTCCTGAGCGTGACGGTCTTTTTTGCGAGCGTATTTTCGGTACTACAAAAGAGTGGGAATGTTATTGCGGCAAATTTAAATCAATCCGCTATAAAGGGGTTATTTGCGACCGCTGCGGTGTGGAAGTAACTCACTTCAAAGTACGCCGTGAGCGGATGGGGCATATTGAACTTGCCGCCCCCGTTTCCCATATTTGGTACTACCGCTCCGTACCGAGTCGCATGGGGCTGCTTCTTGACTTACCGGTAGCAGCGCTCCGCTCCGTACTGTACTATGAAAAGTACATCGTCATTGAACCGGGCGGAACCGATTTAAAGAAAAATCAGCTGTTGAGCGAAGATGAATTCCGCGATGCGCAGGAGCGCTACGGCGGTGCTTTTACGGCAAATATGGGTGCCGAGGCTGTCAAGACTCTTTTGCAGAACTTAAACCTTGATGAGCTTGCTGCCCAGCTGAGAATGAAGATGATTGAAAAAGGCGCAAAGAGCGATAAGCGTCTTTTAAAGCGCATTGAAATCGTAGAAAATTTCAGATCCTCAGATAATAAACCGGAATGGATGATTCTTGATGTCATACCGGTTATTCCGCCCGATCTGCGCCCGATGGTACAGCTGGATGGAGGACGCTTTGCAACCTCAGACCTTAACGACCTGTACCGCCGCGTCATTCACCGGAATAGCCGTCTTACCCGCCTGATGAGCCTGAAGGCTCCCGACATCATTATCCGCAACGAAAAGCGTATGCTGCAGGAAGCGGTTGATGCTTTGTTTGATAACTCAAAACGGAAGCGGGTTATTAAAGGTTCTTCCAACCGCCCGCTTAAATCCATTTCCGATATGCTTAAAGGTAAGCAGGGACGTTTCCGTCAGAACCTGCTCGGAAAGCGTGTTGACTACTCAGGCCGTTCGGTTATCGTTGTCGGTCCGGAGTTAAAACTCTGGCAATGCGGTTTGCCGACGAAAATGGCGCTTGAATTATTTAAGCCCTTCATTATGAAGAAACTTGTCCAAAAAGAAGTTGTGTCCAATATCAAAAAAGCAAAGATTATGGTTGAGCAGGAAGCAGCTCAGGTATTTGCTGTTCTTGATGAGGTAATCAGTGAGCATCCCGTTATGCTGAACCGTGCGCCGACGCTGCACCGGCTCGGTATTCAGGCCTTTGAACCGGTACTGGTAGAAGGCAAGGCTATTAAGCTGCACCCGCTCGTCTGTAAACCGTTTAACGCAGACTTCGACGGAGACCAGATGGCCATTCACGTTCCGCTGACACAGGCAGCTCAGATGGAATGCTGGACACTCATGCTTTCCAGCCGGAACCTCCTAGACCCTGCTAACGGAAAGTCGATTGTCTATCCTTCCCAGGATATGGTTTTGGGCTTGTACTATTTGACAAAGCAGCGGCCTTTAAAAGAAGGGCAGACTGTCCGCCGGTATTCTTCGGTTGCCGAGGTAATGATGGCGGCGGAAAGCGGTTCCATCGGCTGGCAGCAGCTGATAAAAATCCGTTACCGCGGGGAAGATGTGGAAACCACGGCCGGCCGTTTGGCATTCAACGAAGAAATGCCGGAAGGGGTTCCCTTTGTGAATACAGCCTTGGACGATAAGCAGATACGGAAACTCATTGAACGGGTGTACCGTGAAAAAGGTTCGTGGGTCGCTGTTCAGATGCTGGATAAGCTCAAGTCGGTCGGTTATTATTATGCAACCTTCTTCGGTGCCACGCTCAGTATGGATGACATTATCATTCCCAAAGAAAAAACAGCTATGCTTGAAAAAGCAAATAACGAAGTTCTGTCTATCTATAATCAATACCGCGGCGGTCATATTACGCAGGAAGAGCGGTACAACAGGGTTGTCGAAGTATGGTCAAAGGCAAATGAAGACCTCACTTCAATCATGATGGATACGCTTGCAAAGGATCAAGACGGATTTAATACTATTTACTTGATGGCTACTTCGGGTGCGCGTGGAAGCCGCAATCAGATCCGTCAGCTTGCCGGTATGCGCGGTCTTATGGCAAAGCCGAGCGGTGATATTATCGAATTGCCCATCCGTTCAAACTTTAAAGAAGGCTTGAACGTTATCGAATTCTTTATTTCTACGAACGGAGCGCGAAAAGGTCTTGCCGATACCGCACTGAAAACTGCGGACGCCGGTTACCTTACCCGCCGTCTTGTTGATATTGCCCAGGATGTTGTCGTTAATGAGGATGACTGCGGAACCATCAACGGTATCGAGTACGCCGCCGTCAAATCCGGCGATGATATTATCGAATCCTTGAGCGAACGGATTGTTGGAAAATATACCCTCGAACGGGTTGAACATCCTATTTCGCATGAATTACTCATAGATGTAAACGAATACATTACCGATGAGATTGCGGCAAAGATAGAAGAAGCAGGGGTTCAGTCCGTTAAACTTCGTACGGTTTTAACCTGCGAATCAAAGCACGGTGTTTGTATTAAATGTTACGGCCGCAACTTGGCGCGTAATAAGATTGTCGAAATCGGTGAAGCGGTCGGTATTATTGCTGCTCAGTCCATCGGTCAGCCGGGTACTCAGCTTACAATGCGTACCTTCCACGTCGGCGGTACGGCAAGCAGCACGGCTGAAGAGAACCGCATTGTATTTAAATATCCGATTATTGTAAAAGATATCCTCGGAACGTATATTCCTTTAAAGGATGATAAAATACTGTTTACCCGCCGCGGTACCCTGGTGTTTGAAAAGGTTTTGAAGGAGTACGGCGTAGCAGGAGATATTTCAGTAGTTGTTACTGACGGTGCCCGTGTTCTCCGTGATGATGTACTCTATACGCTTGCGGACGGTACGGAAGTAAAAAGCCCGCTGAATGCCTTTGCACGGTTTAAGGATACAACGCTGTACCTTACCGCTCCGGAGCAAAAAAATGAAATCAGAAACGGTTCGACCGTTGAAGTAAAAAAAGGCGATTATGTGCCTGCCCTTTCAACCGTTGCTACCTTCGATCCGTACAACGAACCGATTCTTGCCGAGCAGGACGGTTTTGTCCGCTTTGAAGATATTATTCCGGGTTCCACGCTTGAAGAAGACATCAATGATGAAACCGGTGTTGTCGAACGCCATATTTCGGAGATGAAGGCCGATATGACCTTACAACCCCGTGTCTTTATTTCGGATGAATCGGGAAATGCGCTCGGGTTCTACTATCTGCCCGGCGGCGCACAGCTCATGGTAGAAGAAGATTCTGAAATCAAGGCGGGTGCCGTCATTGCGAAGATGCCTAAGGTTGCTGCAAAAACCCATGATATTACGGGAGGTTTGCCGCGTGTTTCTGAGCTGTTCGAAGCGCGCCGTCCGAAAGTGCCTGCGGTTTTGGCACAGGTTGCCGGTACCGTATCGTTTAAAGGCCTCTTGAAAGGAAAACGTATCGTTATCGTACGTGATCATTACGGTAAGGACTATAAGCACCTCGTGCCGATGTCAAAACGCTTGCTTGTCCGCGACGGCGATACCGTTGAGGCGGGAGAGCGGCTTTGCGACGGTAATCTTGATCCGCATGATATTCTAGCTATTTTGGGTGAAAATGCTCTGCAAAATTACTTGATGAATGAAATCCGCGACGTATACCGGATGCAGGGGGTTTCGATTAATGATAAGCACATCGGTGTTATTGTGCGCCAGATGCTTCGTAAAATCGAAGTCGTTTCAGTCGGAGATACCCGCTTTATTTACGGACAGCAGGTTGATAAGTATCAATTCCATGCGGAAAATAAGCGGGTTACTGCCGAAGGCGGTCAGCCTGCCGTTGCTCGGCCGATGTTCCAAGGTATTACTAAGGCAGCCTTGAATATCGATTCGTTTATTTCGGCAGCGTCCTTCCAGGAAACGACAAAGGTATTAACAAATGCTGCGATCGCAGGGAAAACCGATGAGCTGCGCGGCTTAAAAGAAAACGTTATTATCGGACATCTTATTCCTGCCGGTACCGGTATGCCTCAATACCGTGCGGTCAAACTCTTTGATAAAAATCAGAGCGATTTGGATGAACAGGTGAACGAAATCCTTGAGCGGCGGAAGCGCGAACTGGAAGAAGCTGCTGCTGAGGAATCGGATGACTTTACCTCTGATGCCGATTTTGAAGATGATACTGAAACGGTGTCCTCCGGGTATGAGGAGACAAGTCAAGACTCCGAATCGGATATGGAAGACTAAGTGAAATCTTTGTATGTGCTCTATCAATCGGTGAAAGCGTGCATACAAAGTGCGGGTGAACGGTCTAAGATGAGTAATAGGCATCTCTAAAAACGAAAGTTTTTAAAGGTTCCCTAATACATTTTAGGCTGTTCACATCTTTACAAAAGAAATGCTATATGGTATAGTAGCGTCCTTGATGAGCCGGCGTGGTGAAATTGGTATACACGATAGACTCAAAATCTATTGGGGGCAACCCCGTAAGGGTTCAAGTCCCTTCGCCGGCATAGTTAAAAAAAATCATCCCATCTTTTAGTATTTTTTCATTCCGCATTTCTCATCGTACTAAACAATGTTTGCGCCTATATTAATTCCAGAAATCCAAGCTCTCCGTGATACCGATATCTGCTGCACGGAAAACGGGATTTTTTCCTGCCTTGCGCTGTTTTTCGTAGTCTTTAAGGGCTTTAATGGCCGTTTGTCCTAAAATAAGGATGGCCGGCAAGTTGATAATTGCCATAATTCCCATCAGTAAATCTGCAATATCCCATGCTAAGGCCTGTTTTTGGGCTGAACCTAAGAAAATTACGAGGATCGCAATGAGCCGGTAGCCGAACATGAAGTATTTACCGGGAACCTTGCCGTTGATGTAGGTAAGATTATTGTCTACATAGAATAAGTTCCCGATCAAAGTGGTGAACGCAAAGAGAATAAGCGAAACGGTTACAAAATGATTGCCGAAGCTGCCCATAAATGAGGCCAAGGCTGCCTGTACATAGGGGGCGCCGGTGAGCTCTGCTGCCGGCTCAATACCGGAACTGAGACACATAAATGCTGTTGCACTGCATATAAGGAGCGTGTCGATAAAAACCGACAGCATTTGTACCAGCCCTTGTTTTGCCGGATGACTGACGTTTGCGGCGGCGGCGGCGTTCGGTGCCGATCCGATGCCCGCTTCGTTGGAATACAGCCCGCGCTTGATACCGTACATCATGCTGGATCCGGCAACGGCGCCGAAAATAGCTTTAAAATTAAAGGCATCATGCAGTATCCGGGAAAATAATGCCGGCATTGATGAAAAATTGACAATAATCATCACCGCTGCTGTAAAAATATACACGATTCCCATAAGGGGAACGAGGACGGCAGTGGTTTTTAAAATTCTTTTACCGCCGCCGAGGATACAGTAGGCGGTCAGCACTGCTAACACTGCCCCGATAAGCCACGGCGTTGTGTCGGGATTGTAAAACGCATAAACCTGAAAGCTTGTTTGTAAATTAAAAGCTGCAAGCATATTGAAACCTATCGCATAGGTTAAAATAAGGCTGACTGCAAAAATAATGCCGAGTGTTCTGCTTTTGAGCGCTGTTTCAATATAGTATGCTGGGCCGCCGTAACTGCCGCCGCAGGTATCTTTTCTTTTATATATCTGTGCAAGCGTTGCTTCGATAAATGCGGAAGATCCGCCGATTACCGCCACAACCCACATCCAAAACACCGAACCGTATCCGCCTAAACAGATGGCGCTCGACACACCGACAATATTACCCGTACCGACCCGTGAGGCGGTTGATACCATTAATGCTTGAAAAGCGGATACTGAATTTTCGGTATCCGGTTTTTCCATTGCGGCTTTTACCGCCTCTTTCAGTAATCTTCCCTGTAAAAAACCTGTCCGTAGGGTAAAATAAAGCCCTACTCCAAGCAATAAAATAATGAGAATAGGATAGTAGAGCCAACTATTAACCGGTGTAATAACGGCATAGAGTATTTCCAGCATGATGCTTCTCCTTAAATCAGTGAAATTTCTATATCGGACTTACATGAAAAAGTCAATGACTTTGACAAAAAGCGGTTTTTCCGGTATCGTTTGGAGCGTTTATGTATGTGCTGACACTTCAAGAATGCACCGCGGTTTCTTCTGAAAGCACAAGAGAGCCGGACGGGTGCTTTTTACAGAGCCGTTTTTGGGCTGAATTTAAAAGTCTTCACGGCTGGCAATACCGCCGGTATGAGGTTCAGAGTACCGGGGAAGCCTCTTTTTTGCTAACCGTTTTATTACGTCCGATCGCGCCCTTCGGCTTGTTAGCCTATATTCCGATGGGGCCGAACTGTTTGACCGGTAAAAATCCCCGGCTGCACGAAGCTGCAAAGCAGCGCGGTCTTTTTTTAGCGGAACTTGCGGAACGGCTTATTCCGCTCCTGCCGGCAGAGGTATTTTTACTACGGTTTGACCCTCCCTGGGAAGCTGCGGTTAAGAATGATAAAAATGCAGGCAGTCGGGAAGATGCATTTCCGCTGATACCATTTACAGATACAAAAGCCGTTTTTCCGGTAATGAAAGCCATTTCGGATGTTCAGCCTCCTGATACGGTACGGCTGGACTTACGGCAATCTGAGGAAACACTGCTGCATGACTGTAAACCGAAATGGCGGTATAATATCCGCTTAGCAGAAAAAAAAGGAGTTCAGGTGCGCCGCTTTTCCGGTACCGAAGCGGCTGAGCACGGTATTCCGGTTTTTTACGCACTATACCGTGAAACGGCTGTGCGCGACGGAATTGCAATTCATACGGAAGACTATTACCGGTCGCTTTGTACACTTGCAGCACGCACACAGGATAGCGGCGGCGGGATAACCGTCTCGGTTTATGCCGCTTTTTTTGAAGACAAACCCCTTGCAGCAATTATTACCCTTTTTTCTGCGTCCGAGGCCGTGTATTTATACGGAGCATCTTCAAATGAGCACCGGAACCTTATGCCGGCATACCTGCTCCAATGGACGGCAATTATTGATGCCAAAGCTGCCGGCTGCCTCTCCTATGATTTTTACGGTATTCCGCCTGCCGATGATCCGGCTCATCCCATGTACGGACTGTACCGTTTTAAAACCGGATTCGGCGGAATGATTGTACACCGTGTCGGCACACTAGATGTGCCCGTCTGTCTATTCAAGTACCGCTGCTACGCAGCTGCTGAACGGCTGCGGATGTTTTGGTTTAAGACTCTCAAAAAAAAGTTCCGCAGCCGGTGTGTCCGGCAACATAATGCATAGTCCGGTAAAAAAGCCGGTAAAGCGTTTATTTTTTCTTGACCATTTGGTGTTCCCTTAGTATTTTTTAACCATCATCAAGTTATTATACGGGGCGATACCCCCGCTCATTTGAGGAAAGAATGACAAAGAAACATGAAAAAAAACATGAACAGGCCGCAAGTGAGCAGCCGGTTCAGGAAACTGTAATGAATGGAGCCGATACCGCAGCAGAACAAGAAGCCGTACCTGCCTGCGGTATTCAGGATTCAAGCGGAGTGTCGGCAACACAAACTGCCGGAACAGAGGGAGATACCGCAACAGAGAAAGTGCACAATGCTTCTCCTTCAGAAACCGAAAAGATCACCGCTCTTGAATCAAAGTGTAAAGAACTGCAAGATCAGTATTTGCGTAAGGCAGCAGACTTCGATAATTACCGCAAGCGTATGATTCGTGAAAAGCAGGAAGCTATCGACTACGCAAACACCAATCTGCTTTCCGATTTATTACAAATCTTGGACGACTTTGACCGGGCAATCGAGGCAGGCGGAAAACCGGAAGAAGGCAGCCCTGCGGCTGCTTTTGCACAGGGCGTAGTGATGATTAGAGGCAGTCTTTTGTCGCTCTTAGAATCGAAGTACGGCTTACAGTATTACGAAGTACAGGGGAAGGTTTTTGATCCTGAAATTCATGAAGCGGTCGCTACCAATCCTTCCGCGGAAGTAACGGAGCCGACTGTCGGCGCGGAACTGCAAAAAGGCTATAAATTAAAAGACCGTGTACTGCGTTCTGCAAAAGTGATGGTGCTTATGCCCGCACCGCCTACAACAAAAGAACAATAAGAGGGCGCTTTCAGACCTCAAGTGAACCCTCAAGCGTGTATATTTTAAGAAGGAGAATGTATTATGGGAAAAATTATTGGAATTGACTTAGGAACAACAAACTCTTGTGTTGCAATTATGGAAGGCGGCGAACCGGTCGTTATTCAGAATGCCGAAGGCGGACGGACTACCCCCTCTATCGTCGCTTTCAAAAAAGATGAGCGGATTGTCGGACAGCCGGCAAAGAACCAGATGGTTACCAACCCCGAAGGTACCGTATATTCCGTAAAGCGTTTTATCGGGCACCGGTATAACGAACTGACCGAAGAATTGAAACACGTTCCGTATAAATTGGTGCCGCAGGGGGATGATGTCCGTATCGAAATTGACGGAAAAAAATATTCCACACAGGAAATTTCCGCATTTATTTTACAAAAAATGAAAAAAACCGCAGAAGACTACTTAGGCGAAACGGTAACCGAAGCGGTTATCACCGTTCCGGCATACTTTAACGATGCACAGCGTCAGGCTACCAAAGACGCAGGAAAAATTGCCGGTTTGGATGTAAAACGCATCATCAACGAACCGACCGCTGCATCTTTGGCTTTCGGTTTCAATAAAGATTCAAAGAAAGAAAAGATTATCGCGGTATATGACTTAGGCGGCGGTACCTTTGATATTTCAATCTTGGAACTGGGCGACGGTGTATTCGAGGTTAAATCAACAAACGGCGACACTCACTTAGGCGGAGATGACTTTGATAACCGCATTGTCGAATGGCTTGAAAAAGAATTCCAAGCTGACCACGGTATTGATCTTTCCAAAGACCGTATGGCCTTACAGCGCCTGCGCGAAGCGGCCGAAAAAGCAAAAATTGAGCTTTCAAGCCGTGCCGAAACGGAAATAAACCTTCCGTTTATTACTGCCGATGCAAACGGGCCTAAGCACTTACAGAAAACCCTGTCCCGTGCAAAATTTGAGCAGATGACCGATGACCTTTTTGAGCGCACCAAAGAACCCTGCCGCAAAGCTTTGAAAGATGCAGGCCTTGAAGCGGATAAGATTGATGAAATCCTTTTGGTCGGCGGTTCAACCCGTATGCCCAAGGTTGCACAGATTATTAAGGAAATATTCGGGAAAGAAGGTTCAAAAGGCGTCAATCCCGATGAAGCGGTTGCGGTTGGTGCTGCTATCCAAGGCGGTATCTTAGGCGGCGATGTCAAAGATGTACTGCTGCTTGACGTTACGCCGCTTTCGCTCGGTATCGAAACAATGGGCGGTGTGTTCACTCCTCTTATCAACCGCAACACCACCATCCCGACCCGCAAGAGTCAGGTATTCTCTACTGCGGCGGACGGACAGACAGCCGTTTCCATTCACGTCTTGCAGGGAGAGCGCGGTATGGCAAGCCAGAACCGTACACTGGGTAACTTTGATTTAGTAGGTATTCCGCCGGCTCCCCGCGGTGTGCCGCAGATTGAAGTAACGTTCGACATTGACGCAAACGGTATTGTACACGTTTCTGCAAAAGACCTCGGTACCGGTAAAGAACAGCATATCCGTATTGAAAGCTCCAGCGGCTTGAGCGAAAGCGAAATTGACCGCATGGTAAAAGAAGCGGAAGCAAATGCCGAAAACGACAAGAAAGAGCGCGAAAAGGTAGAGGTACGCAACGAAGCGGATTCGATTATTTACCAAACCGAAAAAACCTTAAAAGAAATGGGTGATAAGGTCAATGCTGCTGATAAACAGAATATCGAAGATGCGGTTGCAGCCTTAAAACGCGCTATTGAAGGCGGAGATACTGCCGACATCAAGGCAAAGACGGAAGCGCTTCAACAAGCTGCGTACAAGATTGCCGAAGAAATGTATAAGCAGCAGGGTGCTCAGGCGGGAGCAGGGGCAGCCGGTTCCGGCCCTGATATGGGCGGCGGTGCAGCACAAGGCACTGCAGATGATGTCGATTACGAAGTAGTAAAAGACTAATTATGATGAAAAACGTACATCTTTGTATGTTTTTCATCGGCGCACTACTGTGATGTTGTACCTCGGCTTTTGCCGAGGTATCTTGATTTTAGGGAGCTGTGCGTACCCGTACCGGTAGCCGGGCAGTTCCCGTGCATACGGAGTATATTTTGGCACAGCGAGACTATTATGAAGTGCTCGGCGTGGGTAAGACCGCGACCGGCGATGAAATAAAAAAAGCCTACCGAAAACTGGCGATTCAATATCACCCCGATAAAAATCCGGGCAATAAAGAAGCGGAAGAAAAATTTAAAGAGGCTACCGAAGCCTACGAAGTGCTCATTGACGATAAAAAACGCAGTGTCTATGATCAATACGGTTTTGACGGCGTTAAAAATATGGGCGGCGGATTTGATCCGTCTGCATTCCAAGGTTTTGAAGATATTTTCGGCGGAGGAGGCGGATTTAGCGATCTCTTTGAAAGTCTTTTCGGCGGCGGATTTGGCGGCTTCGGCGGTTTCAGTTCATCCAGCCGTTCTTCCCGCAGCGGGGGGCCGGCACGCGGCGCAAACCTCCGCTATGACTTACAGATTGACTTTACGGATGCCGTATACGGTAAGAAAGTTGAAATACAGTATTCCCGCGATGAGCACTGTACCGACTGTAAGGGTTCGGGGAGTGCCGGAGGCGGAGGACGAAAAATGTGTCCCGACTGCCGCGGTACCGGTCAGGTACGGCAGAATACCGGCTTTTTCTCCATTGCGAGTACGTGCCGCCGCTGCGGCGGTGCAGGTACCATCATCGAAAATCCCTGTAAAAAATGCGGCGGTTCCGGTTTGGAACGCAAAAAGCAGAAAATTCTTATTACCATTCCTGCCGGTGTGGAAGAAGGAAAGCGTATTACCATACCCAAGCAGGGAAATGCCGGAAGCGGCGGCGGTGCTTACGGCGACCTCTATGTGTTCATATTCATTAAACCCCATACCCTCTTTGAACGTAGCGGTAATGATCTGTATTGTGCAATTCCTATCTCGCTTACGCAGGCAGCACTTGGGGCGGAACTAACGGTAACCGGTCTCAATGACAAAAAATTGACGGTCAAAATTCCTGCCGGCACTCAGTACGGTGATGCAGTCCGTGTGAGAGGGGAAGGCGTTCCTGCTGCAAGCGGCAGAACCGGTGATCTCTATCTGAAAGTGATAGTGAAAGTTCCCTCAAAACTGTCTTCTAAGGCGCGCGACCTGCTTGCCCAAGTAGCCGCATTGGAAAAAGAAAACACCGCACCGGATATGATTCCGTTGTCAAAGTTATAACTTACAATACCGGTACCCATTTGTGAGGTACCGGTATCTCCTGCATTGTCCCGTAAATTTCTCTTATAATTGTTACATTCTTTTTTCTCATCATGTTTATCATACTTTTCTTATCATACAGCCCGTAATATGCTCAAAATATTGATAATAAGTGATCTGTTCGATTTTCTTCTTGACAGGGGGGTATTGATATAACTGCTTAAAAAAAGCAGGGATATCACAAAGAGTGCTTGTAAGAAACGGGTGAGCACAGCAGTCTGACACAGAACTGTAGTGTACACATCCGTGCGGTACAAGCGGAGGAGCAGCGAATGAAAGGGAGCAGACAGGTTTTATTATGGAGCGTATTGTTAATGATGAGTGCCATTGTATTCTTAGCCGGCTGTCCGCCGGCACAGAATCCGTCCGGCGGTAATGCCGGCGGCGGATCGGGCGGAACAGGTATCGGCAAGGAACAACTGAAAGGCGTATGGGAGCTGGTTATAGCCGCTAACCAGCAGACAACCAATATCTTTCTCTACTTTGACGGCACGAAAATGTACAGTGCCGTAAAGGCAGGTGAACAGTTTATCTCAGTCCCTGCCGGAACACCTTTTTTAGAGTATAAGGACGGAAAACTCCAGTACGGTATAGCGGGGACGATGGTGGAATTTATCGGTAAAAAGAATGGAGAGAATATTGACCTGTATGCAAAAGCAAACGGACAGGTATCTCCAACCCCGGTATATACCCTTAAACCGTCAACGGAAAGTGCGGAAGCCATTAAAGAAGCGGGAAGCGATGAACCGTGTACCGGCCGCTGCTAAAACGGCATGGAGCTGCGGATGTAGGTTAAACAGCTGACAGGAGCGGTATGGTGTGGTATACTATAAGCATGTCGGATATAAAAGTGAAAGGGTATCGGTATGAGTAGTGCAAACAGAACATATAAAGACTCTGTATTTGTAGACCTCTTCAGCACCGATGAAAAAGCAAAAGAAAACTTTTTATCGCTCTACAACGCATTACATGGAACTGAATTGCATGATAGTGCTCCCCTAGAAAATATCAAACTCGAACAAGTTATGTACATGAGTTTTTCCAATGATGTATCCTATCTTGTACAAAACAAAATTATCGTCCTTGCTGAACATCAGTCTACAATCAATCCGAATATGCCACTGCGCTGTCTTGAATACGTTAGCCGTCTGTATGAAAAGCTCTTTGAATCAAAAGAAAAATATTCACGTAAACTTTTGAACATTCCTACGCCTGAATTTTATGTGTTTTATAATGGGCTAGAACCATATCCCTGTGATCAAATACTTAAATTATCTCACGCCTTTATTGAACAAGTGGAACAACCGAATTTAGAGCTGCTTGTAAAAGTACTAAACATCAACCGGAATACTGACCATCCGTTGCTGGAAATGTGTAAGCCGATGAGAGAGTATAGTATCTTTGTACAGACAGTAAGGAAATGGCAGCAGAAGGATCCGGTAAATGGTTTTCAAAAAGCAGTTGATGAGTGTATTAAAAATAATATTTTACGTGAGTATCTCGAACGTAAGACGAAGGAGGTTATTAATATGTTATTGGCCGAATATGATTACGAAACCGATATAGCAGTACAAAGAGCAGAAGAGCGAGAAATAGCCTTTGCCGAAGGCATCGAACAAGGTATTGCTGACGGTTCCTATCAAACGAAACGGCAAACGGCAAAGAACTTGCTTGATATAGGGCTATCAGTTGAGAATATTTCAAAAGCGACCGGTTTAACCCTTCAAGAAATAGAGGCGTTGTAGCAGTAGAACCGGAACTCCGGTGCTAAAACGGCAGTATGCCGCTTCCGTGTCATTACCCATTAAACAATTGCCCGCAGCCCTTTTTTATGCTATACTGAGAATAGAGATAAGTATCGATGGTGAAAAACTTTGATGACTTAACCATTATCGACGATTACATCTTTTGCACCGTTATGGAAGACCCTGAACTGTGCAAAGAACTGTTGACCATGCTGCTCCAAGATAAGGTCGGTAAGATCATCAAACTCTTTAGGCAAAAGCCGATAGAAACTCAAATTGCCTCTAAGGGTGTGCGCCTCGACATTATGATTGAGGACGAAGACGGCAAAATCTACGATGTGGAGATGCAAACCACCGACCAAAAAAACTGCCCGAACGTATGCGATATTATCAATGCGCTATTGATAACAGTGCAATAAACAAGGGCGGGGATTACAATAACTTACCCGATACCTTTATTATCTTTTTATGCACTTTTGATTACTTACAGAAAGGATTACCGCTTTATACGATAAACCTCGCGTGTGCCGAAACCGGACAGCTTTTTAACGACGGAACAACAAAGATAATCGTAAACAGCAGGGCATCGGAAAAAGCTGAGGAAAACTTAAAAGCCTTTTTATCGTATATGAACGGCAAACCGCCTGAAACGGCATTTACTAAAGAGCTTGAAAAGCGGGTACATGAAACAAAAGACGACGAAGAAAAACGGAGGGAGTACATGTTATTAAAATCATTTGAAATGGACGCACGCAGAGCAGGTCTCACCGAAGGCATTCAACGCGGCTTTGCAGACGGCTCCTACCAAACTAAAATTCAAACAGCTAAAAACTTAACCCAAATGGGCATTGCTATGGAAGCTATCGCAAAAGCAACAGGCTTAACTATTGAAGAAATAGAGGTGTTGTAGCAGTATGAGTAGAACCTTGAAAGAATGACCTACCGAATACCCTTCGTGTCCGGCATCAGTAGGCATATCGTGTACTATTTAGAGCGTGATGACGGTGCCGGCCTTTTGTGCAGCTGCGCGTTCATAGATTTTTTGAGCAATGACAATATCCAATACTGCAGTGCCGGTTGATTTAAATACGGTAATTTCATCATCGGATTGCCGGCCGGCTGTCTTTTGTAATATCAATTCGCCCAGCTCACCGGTTATCCGGTCTGCGGACAAACGCCCGGCCTGCATAGGCGTTAAAAAATCTCCGGCCTCATTGAGGACGCCGTCGCGGGTGTCAAGATAAATTTTACCGGCACGCAGTAAAATATCTTCCGGCAGTTCCTGCATATTCGGCATATAGGAGCCTGCACCGTTTATGTGTGCACCTGCTTTTACTTTTTTACCGTCAAAGACCGGTTGTTCCGCTGTGGTAATGGCTGTGATAATATCCGCATTTTCAATTGCCTCATCGGAGGAAGCAACAGCGGTAATCCGTGCGGAAAATTGTGTACCGAATTTTGTACGCATCCGATCCGCAAAGGCTTCCGCATGGCCGGCCGTTGGGCTGAATACCCGTACCTCCTTTATGGAACGCACGGTTAAAACCGCTTCAAGCTGGGCTTCTGCCTGTCCGCCGGTTCCTATCAATGCAAAGATACTGCTGTCCTTGCGGGCAAGCAGATCGGTAGCTGCGCCTGAAACCGCCCCGGTGCGGAGCTGTGTCAAAAAGGTTCCGTCCATCAGCGCCTTCACTTCTCCTGTTTCTGCATTGAGCAGTACCATTGCCGCCGGTACGCTGGTTAAACCTTTTTCTGCATTACGCGGATAGACGGAAACAATCTTTATTCCTAAGGCATCGGCATCTTCTGCGTATCCCGGCATATACAGGCTGTTTCCCGCATATTTTTTAACGGTAAGATTTGCACGCAGGGGAATATCGCTTTTACCTGCCGAATAAATAGCCAGCGCCTCTTTGTCTCCCTCAACGGCATCACGCATGGTAATCACCTGCTCCATTTCTTTTTTTGTTAAAACGGTAATAGTCATAGCATACTCCTTTTTGTATTTCTGTGTGTTTTTTATAGTAGCGTTTCAAAGGTATTTGTCAAGCAAAACGGCACATCGCGGGGAAATAAGCGGAAAGTACAGGAGTGTACAGCAGCATACGGGACTTTTTTCATTAAATTGCAAAAAATTATTCAATAAAGATGAGGAAAAACCGAAAATCGAAGTATAGGAAAGCGGAAATACGTGTATTTAAGATTATGCAAGGTTTTCCCGGATTGATAACGGAGGTTCGTTATATGCAGACACTTGATGTCCGGACAGAAATGGAGCCGATTCAGTATACGGAGGCGGTACAATCACGTCATTCAGATAAAAAAGCGGCAAAGGAACCCGGTACGAAAGGTGCGTCTTTTCTTGATATGATACAAAAACTGGTTGCCGAAGGTACCGATTCCCGCACTGCGGCAGTCAATGCCGAACATTCTGCCGAAGCGGTAGTACGGAACAAAAATGCGGCAGCGGTTGAACTGTCGCGTTTAAAAATAAAAGGCGGACAGAAAAAGCATGATGGTCTAACCTCCCAAGCCGGCGCAAAAGATCAGGAATCTGTGTTTTTGCATGAAACGGCGGACGCTGAGCATCTTCAGGCGGCTGTAGAACCGTCTATTGAAATAAAAAGCGGGTTTGAACTGACGGTTGAAAAAGAGCAGCCTAATCAGGTTCAGGCCTTTGAAGCTGAAACGGTATCTGATGAGGAAGCTGCCGTGCTGTTGAGTGCCGGGAATGAGATTTTCAAGAAACAAAAGAAAGAGGACGATATGCTTTCGGGCAGTGCGGCTGCGCCCGGCAGCACTGGGAAACCCCGTTCTGACCATACGGATAAAAAAGATTCTGCCCAAGATGAATCGGGGTTTATGCCGGCAAAAACTGCCAAAGTGCAGCAGACAAAGCAGCCGAAACCCGTGTTTACCGTTATTGATGAACGTACTGCACAATTTGCTCCGGTATCGGCAGACGGTTCCGTACATGAGGCGGGCGCTGCTGTACGCACTGAAACTACCGCTTCCGTCGATATGCTGATGGATTTCCGCGGTACGCCCGCTGGGGTTGCCGCAAAGGCTGAAGGCGGAATGTTTGCAAAAGAAAGCGGCGGACAATCGTTTTCCGCTCTTGTTGCCCAGCAGGTACAGGATATGTCTTCAGATTTTGTACAGGCGGGGAGAATTGTGCTGCAGGACAATAATACAGGAATTATCCGCTTACAGCTCCAGCCGGCACATCTTGGGAATGTAAGAATAAATCTTGAATTGGCTGGTGATAAAAAAATTGTCGGAAAGATTATCACCGGTTCAAAAGAAGCGTATCAGGCGTTTAAGGAAAGCATTGAGCAGCTGTCTGAAGCCTTTGAACAGGGCGGGTTTGCCAGTGCACAGTTCGATGTCAGCTGGTCAGGAGAATCGGGCGGGCAGCAGTTTGCACACGGTGATTCTTCATTTAATGAATCATTTTTTCAAAATGAGCGCCTTGAGGTAATGCACGATAATCATTATGCCGATACTCAAGCAGTCTATACATTCGGACAAGAGCAGGCGGTGAGCGTTTTTGCATAAAAGATGGAGGTGATGAATATGAATGTCGGCAGTGCGCTGCAGGGAACGGCGGTGCCTTCCTTTGAAATGAGCCCGGAAGAAAAGGCCCGGCTTAATCTTCAGGTTGATACAATTAATAAACAAACATTTGCAGAAGGACGGAAGCCTAAGCAGGAACTAGGAAAAAATGATTTCTTGCAGCTGCTGGTTGCACAGCTTACTCATCAGGATCCTACCAGTCCGATGGAAGATACGCAATTCGTAGCGCAAATGGCTCAATTTACCTCGCTTGAACAGTTGACCAATATGAATCAGAGTTTTGAAGCATTGAACCGTATTATCGGCGATTCTTCTGCGGTGAATGTAGTAGGAAAGAGGGTTGATATTGACCAAAGCGGCGGGCCCGTTTCGGGGACCATTACGGCTGCAACCCGCGGACAAAATCCGCAGGTACAGGTAAACGGAAAGTGGTATGCTTGGACTGATGTACAGACAGTCTATGCAGATAATTAAGTATAAGATATAGATAGGAGATACAGATATGATGCGGTCATTATTTTCCGGTGTTTCCGGAATGCAGAATCATCAGACAAGAATGGATGTTATCGGGAACAATATTGCAAACGTGAATACTACCGGTTTTAAACGCGGGCGGGTTAATTTTCAGGATTTAATTTCTCAGCAGCTCAGCGGAGCCTCCCGCCCCAATGAAGAAGTAGGCGGTGTAAATCCGAAAGAAGTCGGTCTTGGTGTGATGGTTGCAAGTATTGATACGGTGCATACACAGGGCGCATTGCAGTCAACAGGTATCAACACGGATATTGCAGTACAAGGAAACGGTTTTTTCGTACTGAAATCCGGTGAAAA
Source organism: Treponema sp. (assembly GCA_038397965.1). Classification (GTDB taxonomy): domain Bacteria; phylum Spirochaetota; class Spirochaetia; order Treponematales; family Treponemataceae; genus Treponema. The sequence continues at coordinate 53,581 of JARGFA010000009.1, read as the reverse complement.
AAGTTTTTATACCCGTGCCGGCGCCTTCGGTGTCGATAAAGACGGCACGATGGTCAATCCTGCAAACGGAATGCGCGTTCAGGGCTGGATGGCACAGGAAACGGATGGAGTACGTTTAATTAACACGTCTGCACAGACCGAAGATCTTATTATTCCTATCGGTCAGAAAATTGATGCACGTGCCACTACTTCGGTAAATTACGCTTGTAACCTCGACAAACGGCTGCCTGAATTACCGGAGAATGCAAACCGTGCCCAAACCTTGGAATCGACATGGACAACCGAATTTAAGGTATATGATACCTTCGGGGAAACCCATGAATTGAATATGAGCTTTTCCCGTGTCCCCGGTACGGTTAATCAATGGCTTGCTACAGTCAATGTCGATCCGGAAAATGCGGAAGCTACTGCAACCCGTACGGGTATCGGAACTACGGAAGGTACCGGAAATACCTTTGTCGTAACCTTTGATAATTACGGACACCTCGCTGCGGTAACCGATACGGCAGGAAATACCACTGCACCCGCCGGAAAAGTGCTGGTACAGATTTCCTATAACGTTACCGGAGCAGCCGCTGGTGAAGACGGAGAACCCGTCCGCCACACCTTCGACATTAATTTAGGAGAGATCGGCACATCCCGTAATACCATCACTCAGTTTGCGGAACGCAGCACTACAAAAGCCTATGAGCAGGACGGATACGGCATGGGCTATCTTGAGAATTTTAAGATTGATCAAAGCGGTGTTATTACCGGTGTGTATTCAAACGGCGTCAGCAATGAAATCGGGCAGCTTGCAATGGCCGGTTTTGCAAACCAGGGCGGTTTGGAAAAGGCCGGGGAGAATACCTATATTCAATCAAACAACTCCGGTATTGCAAATATTACCACATCAGGAGTTATGGGTAAGGGAAAGCTTATCGCCGGAACGCTGGAAATGAGTAATGTTGATTTAACCGACCAGTTTACTGACATGATTGTTACCCAGCGCGGTTTCCAAGCAGGAGCAAAAACTATCCAAACCTCCGATACAATGCTTGAAACCGTATTGAATTTGAAGCGGTAATAGGGTAATATAAAGGATATTGTATGGTAAAGGTTACGCGGCTTAACGGTAAAGAATATTGGATAAACCCTCATCAGATTGAAACGGTAGAATGCAATCCCGATGTTACTATCCATATGCTGTCAGGTAATAGTTTTGTTATCAAAGAAACACCTGAAGCATTTATAGATGCCGTTGTCGCGTACCGCAGACGTATCGGTATTTTTAAAAACGAAATATAAGGGAGCTGGTCTAAAATATGGATATAGCATCATTTATAGGTATATTCGGCGGTCTTGGAGTTGTTCTATTCGGCGCTTTTATGGGAGGTTCTCTCGGCGGACTGATAGATATTCCGTCAATGTTCATCACCATCGGCGGTTCATTTATGTGTTTGTTCTTGACCTATCCGCTTTCTTATGTTATCGGAATTTTTAAAATTATAGGTAAAGTATTCCGTGTTGCCGATTATAAAGAAAAAGAAATGGTGCAAAAACTGGTTGCTCTTTCCGAAAAGAGCCGCCGTACCGGTCTTTTGGCTTTGGAAGAAGAAATTCAGGATTTTGAAGATGAGTTTCTCCGTACCGGTTTACGGAATGTTATTGACGGAATTGACGGCGAAGCAATCCGTGCGTCTATGGAAAACGAGCTGACCCACATGGAGGAGCGGCATAATCAGTGGATTTCTGTTGTAAACTCTTGGGCAACTCTGGCGCCGGGTTTCGGTATGTTGGGTACCGTTATCGGTCTTATCGGTATGTTGCTGAACTTGGAAGATAAGAGCTCCTTAGGTCCGAATATGGCTGTTGCGCTCGTTACCACACTCTACGGTTCTATGATGCAGAACTGGCTGCTGGTTCCGATTGCAACAAAGCTGGCCTATCAAAATCAGCTTGAGGTTAAATCAAAGGAAATGATCATTGAAGGAATATTAGGTATTCAGTCAGGCGATCATCCCCGTATTTTAGCTCAGCGCTTGCTTACGTATTTGGATCCGAAAGACAGAAAGGTCTTAGAAGCCGAGTTAGTAAAGGATTAGTATATGGCGCGCAAGAAAAAAGGGGCGTCCGGTGCCGGAAGCGGATGGCTCACCACCTATGCCGACATGATTACGTTGATGCTCTGTTTCTTTGTTATGCTGTATGAGCCGAGCGAGGTTGATATAACCCGTTTGCAGGCATTGTCAGCCTCTATCAGCGGAGATCCGACCGGCGGTTCTATTTCTCTTTCAGCAGGAAAACTGGCAGACCTTGGGAACACCATCAGTTCGATGCCGTCTATGGAAAAAGGAAAACTGCTTGGTACTACCCTGAAAAAAGCCGTTTTGCTCTTTGCGCCCGACATAAAATCCAATAAGATTGTTGTTACCAGTGATGAGCGGGGGGTAGTTATCTCTTTAGCGGCGGATGCATTTTTTGAGCGCAACAGTGCAGAGCTAAATATAGAAGAAAGCCGTGAAATACTGCTTGGGATTGCCCAGTTTTTATCCGATAAAGAATTAGCGGCGCGGCGGTTTAGAATTGAAGGGCATACGGATTCCGGAGCCTCTAATTATGATAAATGGAAGAGCAACTGGGAACTGTCCGCGTTGCGTGCTATTAATGTGCTGCATTACCTGACTGACTTCGGCGCTCAGGAAAGCAAATTTTCGGTTACCGGTTATGCTGATACCCGTCCTGTCTACTCAAATGAAACGGCAGAGGGCAGGGCATATAATAGACGGGTAGATATTATTATTCTGGACGAAGCGCATTTTTAATGCTGAGAGTTAGAAAGAATTATATTTTTGCAAAAAGAGGAGTTGCTATATGGCTGACGAGCATGGAAACTTAACGGATGTTGACTCAGGAATGGATGATAGCTTAGTAGACAGTACTCTAAAGCCGAAAAAAACGGGATTGATTTCTCGGCTTTTGAAATATATTGCACTTGTACTGGCTGCTTTGATTTTCATTGTAACTGTTGTTGTGATTACGGTAAATCTGATGGCAAAACGCGGAAAATCCCATTCCGAATATCCGATTGCAGAAGAATACCGCGATTCGCGTGAACTGCTGCAATGGTATTCCGCTGTGGGACAGGTAAAGGCGCTCACCAATGATGTTATTCCCGGAACCGTTATCGTAAGTGTTGAACTCGGTTATCCGATGAACGATAAGGCAACCCCTCAGGAATTAACAGCCCGCTTGGTTGAGATGAAAGACTTCCTCCGCTCTTATTTTCAAAATAAGAGTATTGCGGAATTACGGCAGGAAGAGAAGATAAAAATTGAAATACGCAATGAAATCAACGATAATATTCTATCGAAGACGAAGATAAAAGGCGTTGCTTTTACCCAATATGATATTATAGAACAATAGGGATTGTATGACCGAAGTATTATCGCAGGACGAAATAGACCAGCTTCTCACTGCAATCAGCTCAGGGGATACTGAGGCGGAAGAATTTAGACCGGTTAATGATACCCGCAAAATCAAGATTTACGATTTTAAGCGGCCGGATAAGTTCTCAAAAGAGCAAATGCGTACCGTTTCTATTATGCACGAAACCTTTGCGCGTTTGACTACTACCGCTCTTTCCGCTCAGCTGCGGAGTATGGCGCACGTACACGTAGCCTCCGTTGATCAGCTGACGTATGAAGAGTTTATCCGCTCAATCCCTACGCCGACGACGCTGGCCGTAATTAACATGGATCCGCTGAAGGGGAATGCCGTCTTGGAAATAGACCCTTCCGTCACCTTCTCGATTATCGATCGTCTTTTCGGCGGTACCGGGCAAGGAACAATGGTACAGCGGGAGCTGACGGATATTGAAGCCTCCGTTATGGAGGGGGTCATTGTCCGTATTTTGGCCAATATGCGCGAGGCATGGACACAGGTGATTGATTTACGTCCGCGGTTAGGTCAAATTGAAACAAACCCGCAATTTGCACAAATTGTTCCCCCTTCCGAAATGGTTGTTTTGGTTACCTTGGAAACCAAGGTCGGTGAAGAAGAGGGCATGATGAACTTCTGTATTCCATATATTACCATCGAACCGATTATTTCAAAGCTGTCAAGCCAGTTCTGGTTCTCATCGGTGCGCAGAAGTTCTACCACCCAGTACATGGGTATTCTGAAAGAGAAACTGTCAACCGTTGATATGGATGTGGTTGCAGAAGTGGGTTCGCTGAATTTACCTGTGCGGGATGTGTTAAATCTCCGTGCCGGCGATATTATCCGGCTGACCGATACAAGAGTAGGTAATCCTTTTACGCTGAGTGTCGGCAGCAGAAAGAAATTTTGGTGTCAGCCCGGCGTTGTCGGTAACAAGGTGGCCGTACAGATATTGGAAAAGATTGAAGATCTCAATCAGGATGAATTTGAAGAATTAGGTGCTGATCAGGAGGACTTATATGAGTGATGGTTCCATTTCTCAGAACGAAATAGACGCATTATTGTCGGGTGTTGATATGGGGGGAATCGGCGCTGCCTCATCTCCTGCCGCAGAATCGTTTGCGCCGGCGCAGCAAGCTGCCCTGCAAAAGTTTTTTGACGGTACCGTTTCCGCTCTCTCGGCAAACCTTGAATCTATGACGGGAAAATCGGTAACGATTACCAATCCTACCGTTGAATTAATAGACCGTGAATCTTTCTTAAAGAAGGTTCCGGAAATGGTTGTGGCAACTTCCATCGACTTTGAAGGTGCTTTAAGCGGAGACCACTTATTTGTGCTCGCTCCTGAGTTTGCGGAAAAGCTGGTAGGATTGGTGAATAACGAAGAAAGCGTTACTATTGACGATATGGCGCTGTCCGTTATCAGTGAAACACTTGCGCAGTATGTGGGTAAAGAGATTAGCGCCTTTGATGCGGAAAATCTTAAAGGGGTAACCAATATGCCCGCGGAATCGCACCATGTGCCTAAGGCAATGGTACGGTTATCACAGGATTTTGCCCTTTTAACATACGGCATTACGGTTGATGATGCTTCTTTCAGCTTATGGGAAGTTATTGCTAAAAAAACCGCAGTGCAAATCAGCGATAAATTAAGCGGAACCGATGCTGCACAGCCGGCTCCTGTGCAAACTATTCCGGTTCAGCCGGCTCCTGACCAAGGAGGGGCTATGGGGGCAATGAATATGTCTATGAATGGAATGAATGCAATGCCGCAGATGGGGCAGCAGCCTATGATGGGAATGCCCATGCAAGGAGGAGCGGCACCGCAAAGCGGAATGATTATGCCCGGTATGAATCCGAATGTGCAGTCAATACAATTTCCGCCGCTTTTGAATGGGGTAACGGAATCCGAACAGGGTAATATCGGTCTGATTATGGACGTGTACATGGAGATGACCGTCGAACTCGGCCGTACCCGTAAGATGATTAAAGAAATTTTAAGTATGGGTGAGGGGCATATTATCGAATTGGATAAGCTTGCCGGTGAACCTGTGGATATTTTGGTTAATCATAAACCGATTGCTAAGGGCGAAGTCGTCGTTATTGATGAAAACTTCGGTGTGCGTGTTACCGAAATTTTATCTCCGGCTGAACGGATTACCGACGCATAAGGTTTTTAATGTAAGGACGCGTAAGAATCGGGTGGGGGATATGCGTATATATTCTTACAGGCTAGTATTCTCTTTTCTCTTTTTTTGCACTCTGATGCTGTCTGCTGCGCAGGAAGCCGATATTCCTGCTGAAAAAGATATGGTGCTCCAAACGGATGAAACCGCCTTAGTGCTGCGGGGCGAAGCACCGCAGCCCGCTCAAAGAGGCGGTTCCGCTGCCGCTACGCTCTTTCAGCTCATTCTTTCACTTGCTGTTGTATGCGGCTTAATTTACGGTGTGCTCTATTTTATCCGCCGTTCCCGTCATTTTACCGCAGCGGATGATCCGTTTTTAAAGACCGTTGCCTCTTTGCCGCTCGCTCCGCATAAAACACTCTATGTAGTCACTCTGATTGATAAGGCCTATCTTGTCGGTGCAGCAGATTCGTCGCTTTCTCTGATTGCAGAAATTACCGATAAAGAACTAATCGATGCAATGAATTTGCACGCGGCCCAAGCAGCCGGTCCAAAGCAGGATTTTAGTTCCTTTCTGCATACGATTTTCCCTGCCGCAAAGCCGAAAAAAACGGAAAGCAACCCTTTCGATTCTTTTTTGTCCAAACAGCGGGAGCGGCTGCAAAATACCGGAATAGCTGCCGAAGATACCGCCGGAACGAGCGGAGGAGGGCAGTTATGAAAAAACTTCTGCTTTCGCTTCCTTGTATCTGTATGTTGTTGATTATTCCTGCGGTTTTGCCTGCTCAAGTTAATACGGCGGCTCAAAGCGGCCGCACTGAAATTGATGCCGAACGGCAGGCTGGGCGTATTCCTTTTATTAACCTCAATATCCGTGAACCGCAAAATAATCGGGAGGTAGCCTTTTCCATTCAGCTGCTATTGCTGATCACGTTAATTACTATTGCGCCGAGTATTTTGCTGTTAATGACCTCGTTTTTACGGTTAAGTATCGTACTTGATTTTATTAAACGTGCTCTTTCGTTGCAGCAGGTTCCTCCGACGCAGGTGCTTAACGGGATTGCCTTGTTTTTAACCCTCTTTATTATGTGGCCGACTTTCACGGAAATATATAGTAAATCCTTTAAGCCGATGTCTGAGGGCGAAATCAATATAGAAACCGCATATACCGAGGCAGAAAAGCCCTTGCGCCTTTTTATGTATAAGCAGATGGCTCATGATCCTTCGCATATCAGACTGTGTATGTCGCTGGCACGGCTGGATAAGCCCGACACGCTCGCCGATGTACCGACCTATGTGTTAATTCCTGCATTTATTCTGCATGAGCTGACCGTTGCTTTCCAGATTGGTATATTCTTATATTTGCCTTTTATCATTATTGATATGGTCGTAGCGAGTATTTTAATGTCGATGGGTATGATTATGCTGCCGCCGGTACAAATTTCGATGCCCTTTAAACTAATCTTATTTGTATTGGTAGACGGCTGGAGTCTGCTGACAGGTCAGCTCTTTCATTCATTCTTATAAATGAGATGCGGGTGGGGTGGAAAATATGAGTATCGGGATAGTTGTCAATTTAATGCGGAACGGTATTTTTCAGGTTTTTATCTTAGCGGCGCCGATTCTGCTTGCAGCCCTTGTCGTAGGGTTAATTGTTGCAATTTTTCAGGCAACAACCTCTATTCAAGAACAGACACTCACCTTTGTTCCCAAGATTCTCACGATTTTGGGGATGCTGGCACTGCTCGGCGGCTGGATGTTTAGTGTTCTGCGTGATTATACTTTCCGTCTTTTTGATATGATTCCGCAAATTGTGCAGGGTACGCCCCTTTTTTGAGGCCTTTTAGCCGATGGAGCCTAATCCTTTTTCTTTTTTACTTATCAAAGCACCTCTTTTTTTTCTTGTCGGCGTCAGAATATTTGCAATGATTGCAACGACGCCGCTTTTGTCTACACGGGCGGTTCCCCGTACCGCAAAAGTTGCACTTGCCGGTTTAACCGCTTTTTTAGTATTCCCCTCAGTAAACGGTTATCCTCCCTTTATCGAAGGCTTTAACCTTGAGTATCTCCTGCTTTTGACCGGCGAGGCCTTACTCGGTATTTTAACCGGTTTTTTTATCAGCATTATTTTTGCAACCTTCAGTACGGCCGGGCAATTTTTTTCTTATCAGATGGGATTCGGCGCCTCCGAGGTATACGATGCTCTTGCACAAATTGAAAACCCGCTCATGGGACAGTTTTTAAACTTTATCGCCGTGCTGATTTTTTTGCAAATTAAAGGATTTCAAACCTTGTTTTTAGGAGGTATCCTGCGCAGTTTCCAGACTGTGAACTGCTTTATTTTTATTGAAAAACAGGCAGTACTCGTTCCGTTTTTCTTAAATAATTTAAGTACGCTGTTTGTCAATGCGATGATGATTGCTATGCCGGTGATGGGTACACTGTTTCTTGTGCATGTTTCGATGGGGCTGCTGTCAAAGGCTGCACCACAGATGAATCTCTTGTCGGAAGGATTTCCTATTACCATCTTACTGACTTTTTTCTTATTGACGGTTTCACTGCCGTATATGATTAATTTTTTCATACGTATCATGCAGAACGGCTTTGCGGTATTTGAGACCTTACTCATCAAAACGGGCGGAGGCGGTATATAGCGTATGAATACTGCATTGCACTGTCCTGTTGCCGAAGAACTGTTTTGGATTGATTTACAATGGTTTGCTGCCGAGGATGAAGGCCGCACAGAAGACCCTACCGACTATAAGCTGCGGAAGGCGCGGGAGGAAGGCCGTGTTGCAAAAAGTCAGGATATCAATGCAGCCTTGGTGCTGCTTTTCCCTGCCGGTGCCCTGATTGTTCTGTCCTCTTTCTTTTTGGAAAACTGCATGGAAATCCTCCGCTTTTTTTTTCTCCGCAGCACTCAGGCTGATATACGCAGCGGCGTATGGTTCGGCATCTTTGTACAGTATTTTTTACAGCTTGCACTGCCGCTTGCGCTGATCGCGCTTATTGCGGGGGTTACCGCCAATATTATCCAAAATAACGGGTTTATCTTTTCTACTAAACCGATACAGCCGCAATTTAACCGTATCAATCCGGATTTTATGCGCTTTTTTAAACGGGCACTGTTTTCGGCGGAGGGACTGTTTAATTTTGCAAAGTCACTGACCAAGGTGATTGCACTGGTCTTTATCGCCTTTTTAATGATCCGGGCGAATATTCCGCATTTTATTGAACTGCTGTCGGTGAGCCTGCCTCAGGCAGTATTTTTTATTGCGGGTGCGGCAGCCAAGCTGCTGGCGGCCGCTGCATTGCTGCTGTTGATCTTTGCAATTCCCGACTATTTTTTTCAGCGGAAGCAGTTTATCGATTCGTTAAAGATGAGCAAGCAGGAAATTAAAGAAGAATATAAGGAATTGGAAGGAGATCCGCAGGTCAAGGGTAGAATACGGCAGCAAATGCAGGCCATTCTTTCACAGAACGCAATCAGAAATGTTCCTAAGGCTGATGTGGTTATCACCAACCCTACGCACTATGCCATCGCAATGCAGTGGGATTCAAAAACCATGGCTGCCCCGATGGTGCTTGCAAAGGGAGCCGATGCCATGGCTTTAAAAATAAAAGAGATTGCACGGGAGCATAATATTCCGCTGATAGAAAACAAGCCGCTTGCCCGTGCGCTCTATGCGAAAGTTGAAATCGGTGATATAATTCCTGAGGAATACTATCGGGCGCTTTCGTTGGTGTTTGCAGAAGTGTATACTCTTAATAATAAAAAGCAGGAATTTTATAGATAACCATGACCGGAAAAAAGTACAATATTGATATAGCAGTTGCATTTACCGTTATTCTCGTCGTATTGATGTTCATTATCCCGCTTCCTACCGTTATGCTGGACTTTTTTATGGCGTTAAACCTCACGTTCAGCCTTGTTGTTTTGCTGATTGTGTTGTTTACGGCGCGGGCAACGGACTTTTCTGTTTTTCCGTCATTACTGCTGCTCAGTACAATTTTTGGACTGGTGCTTAACGTATCGTCTACCCGCCTGATCCTGTCGATGGGTAAGCGCTTTAACGGAGCAATGATCCGCGCTTTCAGCTCCTTTGTTATCGGGTCATCCGGAAACGAAGGTTTGGTTATCGGTTTTGTCATTTTCATTATTTTGATTGCGGTGCAGGCCTTTGTTATTACAAAGGGTGCAAAGCGGGTAGCCGAAGTGTCCGCCCGTTTTAAGCTCGATTCTCATCCCACCAAGAGTATGTCTATTGATGCCGAGTATAATGCCGGCATTATTACCGATGAAGAAGCCCGTGAACGTAAGGCGCAATTACAGCGGGAGGATGATTTTTACGGGGCAATGGACGGTGCCAATCAGTTTGTTTCAGGGAACGTCAAGGTCGGTATCTTTATTACTGTGGTGAATGTGATTGCAGGTCTTATTACCGGTATGATATTCCGTAGTGAAGGTTTTAGCGAAGCCTTACAAACCTATACTACCTTAACGATAGGCGACGGGCTGCTGGCGCAGCTTCCGTCCCTCTTTTTGTCTGTGGCAACCGGTCTATTGGTTACCCGCATGATAGATGAAGGGTCTTTCGGGCAGGATATAAAAAAGCAGTTTTCTCAGATAGGCTGGATTTATTTTGTTGCGGCAGGAACCCTTGCTATTATGGCAGTGCTGCCGGGATTCCCGCATTTTGTTTTGTTTTTTATTGCCGCCCTGCTGGCCTTTGTCGGTTGGAAAATTGTTAAGGACGAAAAGGTACAAAAGCCGGCAAAAGATAGGCAAACGGGGCAAAAACAGGCCGGACAGCCTCCCGCGCGGCAGGCGCCGGGCGGAGGAGAGGCGGCGCCGGGAGAAATTGCTCCTATTGTTCCCCTTGATCCCTTATCATTAGAGCTGGGTTATGCGCTTATTCCGCTGGTCGATAAGGATAAGGGTGCCGAGCTCCTTGAACGTATTACCAGAATTAGACGCGAGGCTGCGCTTGACTTAGGGCTGGTTGCCCCGCGCATCCGCATTATTGATAATATGCGCCTTGAGCCGAGCGAGTATTGCTTTAAAATTAAGGGTGTTGAAGTTGCCCGCGGCAAGATACGTATGGGCTGGTATTTGGGAATTAATCCGGGAGGGGTTTCTGAAGAACTGCCCGGAGAGCGTACGGTTGATCCTACCTTCGGTTTACCTGCCGTGTGGATATCTGAAGAAAACCGCGATAGAGCTGAGCGTGCCGGCTATACAGTTGTGGATCCGCCGGCAATTATTGCAACCCATCTTACCGAAGTCATTAAAAAACACGCAGCCGAAATTCTCGGCAGGCAGGAAGTGCAGGGAATCATGGATGCTCTGCGTAAAGAATATCCTGCGGTTATTGATGAGGCGGCAAAGGTATGCAGTCTTGGAGAGGTTCAGAAGGTATTGCAGGGATTGTTACGCGAACAGGTGTCTATCCGCAATACTGTCGTTATTCTGGAAACCTTGGCGGATTTCCGCCCGATTACGCCGGATACGTCTATTCTTGTTGAAAAAGTACGGCAGGCGCTCGGACGTCAAATCTGTTTACAGTACACCGATGAAAATAAGACTCTTCATGTCTTGACCGTTGAACCTTCCTTGGCGCAGCGGATTATTGAAAGCAGAATTGATACTGTCAATGGTCCGGTTGCTGCACTTGAACCGTCCGAGCAGCGTATGTGGATACGCTCTCTCATTCAAGCAGTTACCGCTGTGCAAAAGAGCGGGTTCTTGCCGATTGTGCTGGCACCGGAGGCTTCTGCCCGTATTTTAATAAAAAATTCTACCGATCGGGAAATCCCCGATCTTGTGGTACTTTCTATTCCCGAGATTGCCAAAGATATACAGGTTGAAGTTCTCGGTGAAATAAGACTGGAGCAGGATAAAAACTGATGGAATTGTTAGTAGAGCAAAGCTCAAGTTACGAGAAATGTCTAAAGAAAATTACTCAAAAACACGGAGATGATTTTACCGTTGTAAGACGGAAAGATTGTACAATCCCGCGTTTTTTCGGCCTGGTAGAAGCGGAGGCTGTTGAAGTTTCATTTTATGTGAATGACCGTATGTCCTCAAAGTATCCTGCCCCCCGCACACCGGAAGTTCCTCCCGTACGGCCCGTACAAAAGCTGAATGACCGTGAAGAACAGTTGAAAATTGTAAAAGGATATGCAGAAAAAAATCCGGCCGCTGCAGAACAGCTCCAGCAGTATATGTCGCAGCTTCAGAAAAAGGCCGCGGCATCTCAAGCCGCCCCTGACGGAAAAACTGGGGAAGATGCGGCAGTGCAAATGCTGGCTGAAAGTATTGCACGGCTGCTCGTAAAAGCTCAACAGGAGCAGATGGCGCAGTCTGAAACAGAGCATCCGCATATTGTAAAAGCTGCAAAACTTCTGGAAGAAAACGATTTTGCGCCTGCATATATTGAACAGCTGTCTGTGCGTTTAAAGAATGAATTAAGCTATACGGAAATTGAAAATTTTCAAACAGTGCAAAAGAAACTGTTTGCAATGTTGGCGGATTCAGTGAAAATCAAACTTCCGGATACGCAGATAAAAACAAGAATTATTCTCTTGGTCGGCCCGACGGGGGTTGGGAAGACAACCACCCTTGCAAAAATTGCAGCGCTCTATATCGGTAAAAAATCGAAGGTAAATGTTATTACTATTGATAATTGGCGTATCGGTGCGGCATATCAGATGCAGCGGTATTGCGAACTGATGGGAATAAAGCTGATGGTTGCTTCAAAACCGGCCGAGGTACGTGCCTATATGGATATTTACCGCGAAGAAGCTGATGTTATTTGTATTGACACCATTGGACGCAGTCCTAATGACCGTGAAAAACTTGCGAATATGCAAGAGTATTTTGCCGAACTCGGTGATGATGCGGAAATTTATTTGACCGTCTGTGCCGGAACACGGCTCAATGATATCCGCGAGATTATGAAGCAATATGAGGTGTTTAAATATAAATCATTGATTATTACCAAATTTGATGAAACCTCTTCTATCGGTAATATATTCAGCATCATTGCAGAAACAAGTATTCCCGTAACCTATATAACCGCAGGACAGGCTGTTCCTCAGGATTTTTTGGCCGCCGATGCGGAAGTGTTTTTAAATAAATTAAAAGGTTTTTCTGTTGACCATGAGTATATCAGCGAGCTGTGCGACAGAGATAAAAACCAATTTTTAAAAGTTTCGGTAGTTTAAAAATACTGAATACCTCAATAATGTGGAGAAACAAATGGGCGATCAAGCTGACGGATTACGTTTATTCATGAAAGAGATACACAAAAATACCAATACGCCGGGTATTGACGAGCCGCCGGCGCGTAAAACCCGGATCATTGCGGTTACCAGCGGAAAAGGAGGGGTCGGAAAAACCAATGTTGCGGCAAATATGGGAATCGTATATGCGCAGCTGGGTAAGAAGGTTTTGGTAATAGATGCCGATCTCGGTTTGGCGAATATTAATGTTATTATGAACATTATTCCGCAATATAATCTCTATCATGTTATCAAAAAGCAGAAAAAAATGTCGGAAATCATTCTTGATACGGACTACGGCATCAAAGTCATCATGGGCGCCTCAGGGTTTTCAAAGATTGCTAATATGAGCGAAATTGAGCGGGAAGAGTTTATCAAAGAAATGTATACCTTGTCCGACGTGGATATTATTATTATTGACACGAGTGCAGGAGTTTCTAAAAATGTACTCAGCTTTGTTGCAGCTGCCGATGAGGTGGTTATTGTTACAACAGCAGAACCGACCGCCATCACTGATGCCTACGGTATTATCAAGGTCATTGCAACCGAGGTTGATAATATGGATCTTAACCTGAAAATGATTATCAATAGGGTGGATTCTGCTGCCGAAGGAAAACGCATTGTAGACCGGATGATCAAGATTGCTGCACAGTTTTTGAATGTTAAAATCGAATACCTCGGTTTTATCTACAATGATCCTGCGGTGAGCAGGGCTGTGCTTAAACAAAAGCCTTTTGTCGTTACAGAACCGTCGGGAAAAGCGTCGAGCTGCTTAAAGCATATTGTTGCCCGCTTGGAAAAAACCGAAATTTCGGAAAGCGGCGGGTTTACGGCTTTTGTCAAGAAACTGTTCAGCCGCAGCTGGGATTAGGCGGAAGATGCAGTATAGACCTGCTCTTGCATCCCAATCCCAGCTTTTAGGCGTCTTGTTTTCCCCTGCCAAGCGCGGCTGCCCATTCGTCTTTGCGGGCAGGCCGTAATATTCTGATGCCGTTAATGTCGGTACGGATTGCTTCTGCTGAATTTTCTGATTTACCGATTACCCGTACAATAGGAAAACGGGGATCGGCAGAGTTATTATCAATCACTTGAGCGACTGCATTATTTGAAAGATAGACAAAACTGCCGATCGGGAAAAAAGAGAGGGCATAGAGGAGTGCCTGCAATACTTCTTCATCATATTGTGATTGATCATGACGGAGAATATTTAATAAACCGCTTGCCGGCTCAAGCGCTTCCCGGTATTTCCGTTTGCCGATCATTGCCTCGTACGAACAGACAACAGCAATAATCTTTCCATATAGTGAAATTTTTTCTCCCGTTAGTTTTTGCGGATATCCCGTCCCGTTTTCCCGTTCATGGTGGTCAAGGGTGCCGAGACAGATAGGAAGGGGAAATTTTGCTTTTTTGAGAATTCTGCATGATAGAACCGGATGCACATACAGATATTTTTTTTCTTCTTCGGATAATTTTTCTTCTGTAGTGTAAATTTCTTCAGCAATATGGGTAAGTCCTATTTCATGCATGAGACAGGAGGTGGCTAGTTCTGTCAGCTGATGATTCTGCAATTTTAACTGCATACCCACTACAATGGCAAAAACAGTGGAGCGTAACGAGTGGGTAACTAAAAAATCATCCATGCTGTACGGCATAATTGCCTGCAAAATAAGAACGGTTTGACGGTTGTTTTGTACAAAGGTACATAATTCTTTCATCTTTTCCAGTATTACCTCCATATTGAGGGCTTGGCTGGTGCGGTAGGTATTATATGTTTCGGAGGTAAACGCTAAAAATTGATTGTAAATCTTTTCTACCGTTTCTCCTGAAAGCTTTTTTTCAGCAGAACCGTTTGTTTTATCATCTGCAATATCTTTCGCCTGTGTAGGCGCCGATTCTGCATTGAGGCTGCTGCCGAATGTCTCTTCGGTTACCGTTCCTTTTGTATATAACATCGTGAACTGCCAATCGCAAAGCATCCGCTTAGTATCCTGTGTAAAACGTGTTCCGCCGGTAAAAAGAAGAAATTTTTTATCAATGTATACATCATCAGTAAAATATACCGAATCTTTTAATTCTAATAGCTTAAATGTATTCACTTAAATACGCTCCTGTAGTACACTATACAAAACGGGATGTTTAAAAAGGCTGCTTTTTCAACACCATCGTCTGCCGTGCGGAAGTACGCCGGTCTCTATCTAAATAAAGTATACGATCGTTCTACAGCAAGTATAGGAGATTTTGAATGAAATTGAAAGTGTTAATTATCCTATTTAATACGATACTTCTAACTATCTTTTTCGCTGTGTTTTCCGTCTCGTTTGTTACTGCCGGTACTGAATTTATCGGCAATTTTTTTAAAAACTATTGGATATTTATTGCTTTCTTTATCTGTCTTTTCACGGTTGTAAACCTTTTTTTTCTGGATAACTGGCGAATGATAACTGCTCTTGAAGCTGAAGACTGGGAGGGGCTTTCGGTCTATTTGGAAACTGAACTCTTTGAAAACAAGCGGCTTACTTTTAAAAAAGTCCGTATTTTTAGCGAGATCAGTATTTTACTCGGAGATTTTGAAAATCTAAGAAAACTTGAAGCAGTGTTGTCTGAGCGCCGTCCCCGCTACCTGCAGCGATTGGCTGCCCGTTTTGCTGCTGCGAAGCTGTTGTCCGGCGACTATACGGGTTTGGCTCAGTTTACGGCAAACATGGTTTCGGAAGGGAAGAAAACGTCTCCATGGATAAAATTCTATGATGCTTTTTCAGAGCAATTATTAAAAAACTATCCTGCTGCTGCCGGTAAGTTTTCAGTCTTACTCGCTGCAGAACGGCATCCGCTTATACGGCTGCTGAGTCTGTATTTTATCGCCTGCGGGCTGTATGTATATTTGGATATGAGCAGTGATGAAATAAAACGGTTTATCGAAACCGAAAAAACAGCCCTGCAAAAGTATCCCGCGGCCTACTGGGAAAAGGGTAATGCAAAAGAAAAGCAGCACATCCACGTCTTAGTGCTGACAAAAGCGATTGACGAAGCAGTCGGTTGGCTTATGGGAAACGAAAAAGGGCAGCCTAACCAACAGTATTAGGCCGCCCCTTTTACCCGGGTGTATAAGAAACGGCGTCTGGATGTTGATACCGCCGTTTAATGTCCCGCTCTATCTATTTTATCGGCAATCCCGCAAAAAGGTTTATATATTTTTCGCTGTAATTTTGTCATCTTTGTATGTAGTTATTGAATTAAAATAGAAAAACAGCTATGATATAAGTTTTAACTATGAATTATTGTTAATAGACGGTAAGGTTCGGTTAAAATCTACTTAATATAAGCGAAGCGACCCTTACCGGCTACCGCCTGTTGCAGTATTGACACAGCTCTGTGTAAGATGAGGAGGGGAATTGCTTTATGGAAGAGACATTACATACGATCGAATTGGAGAAAGCCTATAATCCGAAAGATTTTGAGGACAGAATTTATGCGGATTGGGAAAAAAGCGGCTGTTTTAAACCGGTAAAGACCGGCGGTAAGGGAAAATATGTTGTCGCTATTCCTCCGCCCAATGTTACCGGTGTGCTTCACATGGGACACGGCCTGAACAACGTGCTGCAGGATATTATTGTGCGGTATCACCGCATGAAGGGAGATGAAACCCTTTGGATTCCGGGCACCGATCATGCCGGTATTGCAACGCAAAATATTGTTGAACGGCAGCTGAAAAAAGAAGGAAAAACACGGCATGACCTTGGACGGGAGGCTTTTATTGCCCGGACATGGGAAGTAAAAGAAAAACATCACGCCATTATCACTAACCAATTACGAAAAATCGGCGCATCCGTCGATTGGGATCGGGAACGGTTCACAATGGATGCGGGACTTTCTCATGCCGTGCGGACGGTCTTTGTGAAGCTGTATGAACGGGGACTGATTTACCGCGGAAACTATCTGGTAAACTGGTGTCCTTCATGCGGTACTGCGCTTGCAGACGATGAAGTTGACCATGAAGAAACAAAGGGCGGAATGTACCATATTCTCTATCCCCTTGCAGATGAAAATGGACACTCCTCCGTTTCCGAGTTTATCGAAATTGCTACCACTCGGCCCGAAACCCTCTTGGGCGATACCGCCGTTGCGGTGCATCCCGATGATCCGCGTTATACCGCGCTGGTCGGTAAACAGCTGGTGCTGCCGCTGACAGGCCGCTGTATTCCCATCATTGCCGATAGCTATGTCGATAAAGAATTCGGAACCGGCGCGGTAAAAATCACCCCTGCGCATGATCCCAATGACTGGGAAATCGGGAAGCGGCATAACTTGGAAGTAATCAATATCTTAAATCCGGATGGTACCCTGAATGCGGCGGTACCTGAAAAATACCGCGGACTTTCTGCGGAAGCTGCCCGTACTGCTGTGGTTGCCGATTTGGAAGCTGCCGGCCTGTTTAAAGAAAAAGAAGCTATCAAGCACGCAGTCGGGCATTGCTACCGGTGCCATCATACGGTTGAACCCTACCTGTCCGAACAATGGTTTGTAAAAATGCGTCCGCTGGCAGAAAAAGCCTTGGCTGCATGGAAAAAAGGCGACATCGTATTTTATCCGCAAAAATGGGAAAATACGTACAGTCACTGGATGGAAACCATTAGGGACTGGTGTATTTCCCGTCAGCTGTGGTGGGGGCACCGTATTCCCGTATGGTATTGCCAAGACTGCGGTAAGATGACCGTTTCAATAGAGGATGTGTGCGAATGTCCCCAGTGCAAGAGCAAAAATCTCCGGCAAGACAATGATGTACTGGATACATGGTTTTCAAGCTGGTTGTGGCCTTTTTCTACCCTCGGATGGCCTGAACAAACGGAAGACTTCCGCAGCTACTATCCGACATCGGCACTGGTTACCGCCTACGATATCATCTTTTTCTGGGTTGCCCGTATGATTATGGCAGCCTTGGAGTTTACCGATACCGTTCCTTTCCGCGACATTTATATTCACGGCTTGGTACGCGACAAGCAGGGCAGGAAGATGTCGAAATCCCTGGGGAACGGGATCGATCCTCTGACTGTTGTAGAGGAATACGGCGCCGATGCGTTAAAGTTTACACTGGCTTTTATGTGTGCGCAGGGACAGGATGTCCTTATCGACAGTGATTCTTTTAAACTCGGTTCCCGTTTTGCCAATAAGATTTGGAACGCCTCCCGTTACATACTCGGTAACCTTGAAGGACGGTGCATTGTTCCTGTTTCAAGAGCTGAGTTAAGTGAGCTTGACCGATGGATTTATCATACCCTCAATGAAACCGTTAAGGCTGCCGGTGCGGCTTTTGAAGGCTATCGGTATAACGAAGCAGCTCAGCTTGTATATGAATTCTTCTGGAATAATTTCTGCGACTGGTATGTTGAAGGCACAAAACTCTCCTACAGGAACGGAGATGAAGCGGAAAAGAACCGGATTACCTCGGTGTTATTGGCCGTGCTCGAAGAATCGCTTCGGCTGCTGCACCCTGTTCTTCCTTTTGTAACCGAAGAAATTTACCGCAAATTGCCGGAAAACTGTGCGGAAGGCGCCTGCCGCCGGGCAGATATTCTTATGACGGCTTCCTATCCCGCATATTCCGCCGAACGGATAGATGCCGCGGCGTCTGCGCGTTTTACTGCATTACAGGAGATTGTCCGGTCGGTACGTGCCTTACGGGCTGAGTGCGGTATTGACCCGCAGCTTAAACTGCACATTGCCCTGTACACGGAAGCAGATGCTCCTGCCGCCGCTGCGGTAGAAAACACTGATTTGATTAAACTTTTGGCAGGACTGGCTGATATTCAGTTTATTAAGACCCCGGCGGATAAGCCCGCTAATTCTATCGGTACGGTCGGTACCGGTTTTGAAGCCTTTATTATCACCGGTGCCGATATTGACCGCAGTCAGCTGATTACCCGTTTTACGAAAGAACTTGAAAAAGAAAAGGAGGCAGTTGCCCGGCTGACGGCAAAGTTGAGTAATAAAAACTTTACGGATCATGCTCCGGCAGAGGTTGTCGGTGCTGAAAGAGAAAAATTGCAGCAAGCACAGCGGCGTACAGAAAAATTTACCCTGTACCTGCAAGAGCTTGGATAAGGAGTACGGTATGGAACAGCATGAAGTCCAATTATTAAAAGGAATGTATCTGGCCCCATATATTGACCTCGCAACCAGATTCCGGGGTATCATACGCCTTTCCTTCGACAATCTATTCCGTCATCTGCTTGATACGTTGGCTATGCTCATTGATTACGGCTATATTGATGGTGTGTTATTAAAAGCCGCAATTATACATGATTTGCTGGAAGAAATGCCGGATTTTAATATTGACGAATTGTTATCTATAGATTCCGAATCGGAGGAGGTGTATCAGCTGGCGCGGGAAGTTACCCGGTTTCCGGGAGTTTCTAAAGCGGATTACTTGCGGCAAATTGCCGAAACCGGTTCACGCCGGGCAAAGATATTAAAATGTGCCGAGCGGATTAGTAATATGGTCAGCCTAGGCTTTGTAACTAATCCGGACTTTATTAGACGCTACTGCGATGAAACCGAAACCTTTCTTTTTCCTATTGCACAGGAAGTGGACTATGCGATGTATGAAGAAATGCATAGTTTAGTAGTCTCCAGGCGGCAATATCTGGAAGATTTTGAGGTTCTGCATCAGAACCGCAGTCCGGTAGTGTATTTCTCCGTACCGCAGCTCTCCGCAGAGGTAGATTCTAAGAACGCGGGTAAGGAGTACCGTATGGAACAGCATGAAGTCCAATTATTAAAGGGAATATATCTTGCCCCGTATATTCACCTTGCAACCTATCTGCGCGGTAAGGCCCGTCATGCAGGCGGCAATATGTTCCGCCACCAGCTTGATACAATGGCAACTCTCGTGGATTATGGATACATTGATAGCGTACTCTTAAAGGCGGCAATCGTACATGACATAATAGAAGATGTACCGGGTTTTAATGTCAACGAGCTGCTATCTATTGATTCGGATGCAGGGGCCGTTTACGAGCTGGTTATGGAGGTTACACGCCGGTCGGGAGTGTCAAAACCTGAGTATTTGCGGCATATTGCACAGCATGGTTCTCATAAGGCAAAGATTTTAAAGTGCGCCGACAGAATCAGTAATATGATCAGCTTAGGCTTTGTCAACAAGCCGGAGTTTATTCGCCGGTATTGTGATGAAACCGAGCAGTTCATTTTTCCCATTGCACAAGAGGTCGACACTGCAATGTATGAAGAAATCCGTAATTTAGTTATCTCACGGCGTCAATATTTGGATGATTTTGAATTTTTGCATCAACATCACCGCGAAGCCTCTCTCTAAACCGGAGCCGGCAGTGTCTATACAGGACACTGCCGGATTATCCCATCATCATCAGCGAAAGAGATGTCCCCTCATCCGGTAAAACGGAAACAATACGCTCCTTTTCAACCATGATGCAGTCTTCCGGTTCTACACGCAGCGGAGAAAGACCGGCTGTCTGAATACTGCCGCTGCCTGCTAAGATACAAATACTACACCATCCCGTCTGTGCCGCCGGTGTGGTAAAATGTGCAAACGAACATGAGCCGCCTGCAGTAAAGTCTTTTTTTTCCAACATGAAATACTGACAGCCGGTTTTACCGGTAAAGGGGTGTTCAACGGTAAGCGCGGAGTCAGGCAGCCGGCGGATAACATCCAATCCCTTTTGAATATGCACCTCCCGCGGACGTCCCCAATCATAGAGGCGGTAGGTGATATCACTGGACTGCTGTACCTCCAATAGCCGCAGTCCTCCTTGAATTGCGTGAACCGTTCCGGCGGGAATAAAGATAAAGTCTCCCTTTGCTACCGGGGTAAATCTCAGGCAATTTTCCAAGGTATTCCCGCTGATTGCAGCTTCCAGCTCACTGCGGCTATAGGTTTTATTTAATCCGTATACGATTGTTGCACCGGGCTTTGCATCAAGTACATACCAGCACTCGGTTTTTCCTGCACTGTTTTCATATAATCCTGCATATTCATCATCGGGATGTACTTGTACTGAAAGTGTTTCATCGGCTTGAATGATCTTTATCAGTACGGGATAAGGGGTTCCGATAATTTCCGGTAAGGTTTTTCCTCCAAGGCCGGGCGTGTCGTTGGCGGCAGCCGATAGTCCGGCAGGATGTGCGGAAACAATCCAGCGTTCATAGCCCCAGACCTTTTCAGAAACAAAAGGGGTTGTTTTAAACATCGTGCGCTCCTTTATTCGTTAGTGAATAATAGATGATTCTTCCGTTAAACTCAATATACACGGATGTGAATGACTTGACTATTTTGACCGTTCATGTATAGTATATGCATCTTTTTTTAAGTTTGTAATTTGATTATGGAGGTTACCTTATGGCAGTGCCGAGAGCTAAAACATCAAAAGCACGTACACGCCGCCGCCGGGGAATAAATATGCGGTTAAATGCTCCTCATTTGGTGGAGTGTGCAAATTGCGGCAATTTAATTTTATCTCATCATGTCTGTTCAAAATGCGGGCATTACCGCGGACGGCAGGTGGTTGATCCTGATACACTAAACTAAGAGAGGTTTCGTTATGGACGCTTTATTTGCTAAAATGCAAGAACTTATTGCAGAAAAACTTGAAATTGATGCAGGTAAAATCACCCTTGATTCTTCGTTCCGGCAAGACCTTGGTGCTGATAGTCTTGATACCTATGAGTTGGTTTATGCTATTGAAGAAGAGATGGGAATAAAAATTCCTGACGGAAAAGTCGGCGAGTTTGAAACTGTCCGGGATGCATACGAGTTTATTCAATCACAGTCAAAATAGTCCATGCAAAAGAGTTTGTTCTTGTTTCCTTCGAACAATGGTTTAACAAAAGAGCGGAAACAAGAACTTTTATCCTTTCAAAAACAGGCCGGTTGTAAATTTAAAAATACTAATCTGCTTGATCTGGCTTTTCACCACCGTTCTTTCGCTAATGAACATCCGCAGAATCCGGTTAATAATGAGCGTCTGGAATTTTTAGGCGATTCTGTACTCGGCCTTATTGTAGCTGCACACCTTTATAATACCTATCCTGAAAAACCCGAAGGGGAATTAGCAAAAATAAAAGCTGCCGTTGTGTCGGAAGATATTCTTTCTGTCATCGCATTACATCTGAATATTGATAGATATTTGGTGCTTGGTCATGGCGAGGAGCTGTCAGGCGGCAGGCAGAAAAAAGCCTTACTTGCCGATGCATTGGAAGCGTTAATCGGTGCCTTACACCTCGATTCAGGGTTTAAAACAGTGCAGCACTTTGTACTGAACATTACGGAACCTCATATCAAGCTCGTAATTGAAAATAAGCATGAGAATAGGGATTATAAAACCGTCCTGCAAGAATATGTTCAAAAAAAATATAAACTTATTCCCAAATATTCCTTGATTGAAACGACCGGGCCGCATCATAACCGTGTTTTTCATGTGAATGTAAGTATCAACGACACAACCTATGGGCCGGCGTCCGGAAAAAATAAAAAAGCAGCTGAGCAGGCTGCGGCCGAAACTGCATGGAAGGCGCTCCATACATAACGGCTGCTGTCCATATCCGGTAATTGTTACTGTGCAGATTCTTTAGTACGTAGGAGTTCCGCTATTTCCGGACGCTCCCGGCGTACCGCAATATCGGCAGGCGTTTCTCCTGCCGTATTTTTTGCGGCTGTTCCGGTACTGTCTGTGTTCAGAAGCTGCCGTACCGTCTCCGCTGAGGCATACCGGGCTGCATAATGCAAGAGACTGTTTCCTGCTGCATCAGTTTTGACTGCGTTCGGATGCTGCAAAAGCGGCAGCAGAGCAGTGTTCCGTGTGAGTGCTATCGAAGCTGCCGAGTTTCCGCTGCTATTTGCGGCAAAAATGTCTGCCCCCCTGTGTATCAGCAGGCTGCAAAGCCGGACATTTCCCTGCTGCGCCGCTAAGGTAAGGGCGGTAGTGCCCGTCCTATTCCGTTTGTTCAGCGGGAAGCCCTTTGCAATAAGATACTCTGCCGTTTCTTCATCAATACCTTCTTGTACCGCAATATGGAGCGGTGTTTCTCCGTCGGAGTTTGTCAGTGCCGTATTGCTGCCGAGCAGTGCATCCAAAACCGGCCGTTCGGTACGGAATGCACGGGCAAGCGGAGTATTTCCGTAGCTATCCCGTGAAAGCGGGTCTGCTCCTGCCCGTATGAGCGCAGTAATGAGCTGCGGCGGTGTAATGCCCACCGCTTCATGGAGTACAGTGCGGCCCTGTACATCCTGCCGTGCGGGATCGGCTCCGTGCTGTAATAAAAAAAGAACGGTACTGTTTTTTCCGTGCAGAACGGCATTTGTTAAGGGTGTTTTCCCCTCCCTGTCGTCTGCATTGATATCTGCCCCATAAGTCAAAAACAAGTTCAGAAACGGAATATCGCCCTGTTGTGCCGCTATATGAAGCGGTGTTTTTCCTGCGCTGTTTTTTTCATTGAGAAGAGCTGCCGGTTCCGGACTCTTTTGCAATATCTCTTCCGCTGCGCCGGCCGACCGCCAGCTGATTGCCGTATGCAGTACCGTGTTTCCCAGAAAATCCCGGGCACGGCTGTCGGTTTGACTGTCCGTTTCAAACAAGAACCGTACTGCCTCCCGGTTATCCGCTTGTACTGCGGAAAAAAGCGGGGTTTCACCTTTATAGTTTTGTGCATTGCTGTTACCGCCTTGCTGTATAATCAGTGGAATAAGAGCGGTATTTCCCCATACGGCGGCATAGTGCAGGATGGTTGAACCGCCGGAATCTGTACTCCGGACGGTTTCGGGTGTAACCAGCCACAGCTCCCTGCCGTTCTGTTTTGTAAATGCAAGTTTGACGGGAGATTCCCCTTGTTTGTTTGTTGTAAATATGTCTGCGCCCGATTTGATAAGGAGCCCGCCTATTTCCGGTTGGTTGTTTGATACGGCATAGTGAAGCGGTGTGTTGCCTGCCTTATCTGCGGTATTGACTCCTGTGTTCTGTTCAATAAGATAGGTAATAAGCCCGGTATCTGCATTCAGCAGAATGGCTAAATGTAGTACAGTTCTTCCTTTTGAATCATACTGGCGGGCAGTGCTGCCGGTAACAAGTACCGGTATCAGGGGTTGATGGCGGCGTACAGCCTCAACAAAAGGGGTACGTTTTTGGGTATCCTCTCTATGAATATCGGCACCGGCGCGGATTAAAACCTCACTTTGTGCGTGTAAATCGCGTTCAACGGCGAGCAGGAGCGGGGTTTCGCCTTTCTTATTTCTTTCATTGACATCCGCTCCCGCTTGCAGGAGGGTGCCGATTATCTCAGGTTCGGCGCCGATTCTGACGGCGGTGTGCAGCGGAGTTTCACCGTATTCGTCTTTTACGGAAGGAGCTGCCCCGTGTTTTAACAGTACCGGCACAAGTTCTGCACGGGCAGGGGAGGTTACCGCTAAATGCAGGGCGGTATTGCCGAATGCGGCGGCAGCGGCAGGATCGGCGCCTGCTGCAAGCAAGGCGCTGGCTGCGGCGGTGTGGCCGTTCCGCACTGCTTCATGGAGCGGTGCGGCTTGTGTGCTGTCTTTTATATCGGCGGAAATCTTTTTTTCAAGCAAAAAAAGGACAAAGCCGGTATGTCCCGCTGCCGCTTCGATATGTAAGACAGTCCGCCCCTGTTCAAAGCGGAGCGTATAATTATGCTGCATTGCGGCCGTTTCAAAGGCCGAAAATGTTCCCCGCAGCGGTTCCGCACCGGCTCGCAAAAGCATATCGGCAATAACAGCCGCCTCTTTTTGTTCGGGACGGCTGTAGGCATTTTCAAGCGGAGTACGTCCTTCTTCATCGCGTTCCTGTGCAATTTGACCGGCATAAGGGCCGGCTGCGGTAAGGATTTCAGCGGTTAAGGCACTGTCGAGGAGGTGCACAGCATGGTGCAGCACTGATCTGCCGCTGCTGTCTTTTTGCAGGACTGTCTGTTCGTTTAAGACAGCGGTAAGTTTCCTTTTTTCCAATAGTATCTGAAAAGGGGTTAGCCCTTCAGCATCGGAGGCAAAAAGCAGTGCATTATATCGGGCTAAAACCCGTGCTGCTGCAAAGGAGCTTTCTGCCGCTGCTGCCGTCAGAGGGGTTCTTCCCAAAGGATCGTGTTCTTCGATTTCTGCCCCCATATCAAGCAAGTATGCGGTTATGTCCGGATCATTTTGTAAGACGGCAATATGCAGTAAACTCAAGCCTGATTCGTCTTTTATTTTTATGTCATCGCTTTTAAAATGAGCTTTAATGCCGTTTAAATCACGCGCTTTAACCAAAGCTGTAAGATTGTTTTCCGGTACCGTGGGTGTACTTGTGCAGGAAAAAAAGACCAGTGCCGTTAAGCAGAGAAATATGCTCTGTGTATTGCTGCGTGTATACATAAAAACCTCCGCACCTCTGTATCGGCATAAGAGGGGAAAAACTTGAGCAGCCGGCAGCTGCCGATAAGTACACTCTTGCTGCCTGCATAAGATTATGGTATCGTAACCTCCTTACAAGGGGTACTATGAAGATTGCAGTAGGTTTAAGCGGCGGTATTGATTCGACGGTTGCAGCAAAAATTCTGATTGAACAAGGACATGAGGTATGCGGAGTTACGCTCCGGCTTCTCAGCGGCGGCACAAATCCGTGTGCAGAAGAAGCTGTCTTAACCGAAGCTGCACAGGCTGCACGCGCCCTGCATATTCCGCATCTTATTTATGATTTCCGCAGTGAATTTGAAAGAGAGATTATTCAGTATTTTATAGAAAGCTACCGCCGCGGCGAAACACCGAATCCTTGTTATATATGCAATAAACGGATTAAGTTCGGTCTGTTTTTAGACCGCGCCTTGCAGGAAGGCTTTGATGCGGTTGCAACCGGCCATTATGCAAAGATTGTGCGGGATGATGCCGGCCGCTGGGGGCTTGTTCAAGGCGCCGATAGACACAAGGATCAAAGTTATTTTTTAGCATTATTGGATCAGCGGCAGCTTGGGCACAGCATCTTTCCGCTTGCCGGCCTATCAAAGACGGCAGTAAGGGCAGCCGCTGAACGTGCAGGGCTGATCAATGCCCGGAAGGCGGATAGCCAGGATATTTGTTTTGTACCGGGCGGCGATTATGCGGCGGTTATAGAAGCGGCCGTACCGGAGGCCTTTCCTCCCGGGAATTTTGTCGATATGAACGGAAAAAAAATCGGAATACACCGCGGACTGCACCGCTATACGATTGGACAGCGGCGCGGACTCGGTTTACCGTTCGGTTATCCCGTGTATGTTGCAGAAAAATCTGCTGAACGGAACACGATTACGGTTGGTGCGGAAGAGGCGCTGTTTGCCGCCTCCTGTACGGTGCGGGAGGTCAACTGGATTGTTGAACCGCCGTCTGCGCCTTTTCATGCTGAGGTAAAAACCCGGTACCGTCAGCAGCCCAAACAAGCACGGGTAGAATCGGCAGGAAGCGGGCACGTCCGTATTGTGTTTGATACGCCTGAGCGTGCCGTTGCACGGGGACAGGCGGCCGTTTTTTACCGTGAAGGCAGGGTACTCGGCGGCGGTATTATTGCGGGTGTTGAACAGGCCTGATTTATTGATCCAGCCTCAGCTGCACAAAGATAGGATCATGATCGGATAACCGCTCTTTTTGCGGCAGCTCGGCGTTTACGTGCAGAATGTCAACGTGAGCTATCCGTACATTCCGGGTAACCATGATGTTATCGAGTGTTTGCGAATGTCCGTCATAGACATAGGTGTAGCGGTCATGCTCCGGTAATACCTCGATGGCATTATGCATCCCGGCGGCTTTAAAAATATCAATCGTTTTTGAAAACCAAAAATCATTATAATCGCCGGCCGATATGATGACCGCATCGGGGCGGACGGCAGTGATACTTTTGATAAAGGCTGCAACCGCCTCCGCTTGCCGGTGGCGTTTTACTTCACTGCTGCGGATAACCGGCTGATTCCTTCCCCATATTTTGCCGTCGCCCCGTTTAGAAGTCAGATGATTGTTGATAACAAAAAAATCCTTGCCGCCGTTTATTCCTGTTTTAAAGCGGAAATGTGCAGCGAGGGATTTACGGGTGTGCTTGAAGGCGGGATTACCGAGTCCGATCCGTGCCGGATTTTGTATGAGGTTTAAGCCGCCTGCGTCTATTTCGGCCTGTGTTGCCGCACGTGAATTGTTCTTACCGTCGCGGTCGGGCACAAGCTCCAGTCTATCGCTTCGGTACAGATAGGCACAGCGGATATTGGCACCGGGTGCTCCGCCATCCATCCCCTCAGTTGGATTAATTGCAACCGCTTTGTAGCCGGCGCCCGGCCGCCGCTTTTCAAGTTCAGCGGTCAGTAGGTCTAAGGTTTTACGGGCGCTTACTACTCCGTCATCTTTTTTTTCTCCGCTATCATCCTGCACTTCTATCAGACAAATAAGGTCGGGCGCCTTCATGCCGGTGATTAGCTGTCCGGCAAAGGCTGCTGCGCGCTCGGCGGCGGTTTTTTTGGAGCTATGGGATTTTTTTGTATTACCGTATGAAAAGTTTTCAAGGTTATAACTGACAAGATTTAAGGCCTGCGGAGAAAAGAGTGCCGATGAAGTTTCCGGCCATACTGCGCTGCGGATAAGCGGCGGCAGCGGTTCTGCCGGTTCTATTTGATAGTTTCCGTAGCCGTAGCCGAGTATACCGGTGATGGTGCCGCGGTAAGAATCTCCGATGGACGGGAGAGGGGAGGCAACACCTGCATCGGAAAGCCGGGCAAAACATTTTTTGGGGTACAAACACAGCCGTGCAGTAGCGGCATAGCTATTGTACATCATGCCGCCCCGTACCGAAAAACCCTGTGCATCTGCCGGAGCTATGTAGTGTGTCCCGTTATAGGGAGCGGCAACTACCCGCGGATTGGTAACGCATACCCGCATACCTTCAAGACTTTCGTAAAAATCAAGAGCTTCCGCATCGGGGTTGAGACGGGTAAGGTCATCAAGAAAAACCGGTTTTTCAAACTGTGCCGCCTTCAGCTCAATGGGAGGAGGCAGCGCATGGTTTGACGAGAGCAGGCGTACCGCAGGGGCGGTTATTTGAGTAACCGGAAGGTCTTCCAAGGGGGCATTCTTCGGCTTATACGCAAATTCGGTAACGGTTCCGCTGACGGTAACAAGATCACCGGTATTCAATCCGGCCGGGAATGCTTCCGCACCGCAGTATACATAGAGTGCATCTGAACTTGCAGGATTACCGTCGCCCTCCGGATCCTGCATATAAAAGCCGGACGGTTGGCCTTTGGAGTAGGTAATTGCCGTTACGATGCCGGGAACGTCTTGTACCGGTTTATCTTTGAGCGGAGATTCGTGTCCGGTTCCTTGTATAGCAAAAATACGCAAGGAGCCGGACGGGAGTAATGACTGCTGTATAGCCGCGGACGGTTCTGCAGGTTTTTGAAAACAGCCGGTGTGATTCAACACTGCTGCGACGCAAAATAAGAAAAAAAGGGGGCAATAACGTTTCATAGTATCCTTCTTAGATTTTTGCCTGATGATACCCGATTGAAGGGAAAAGGAGAATCGGGAAACGGTAAAATATGCATCATGTTACACAGCGCCTTGACTTTTTGCTATGCTTAGGGTATTATCATCTATCTTTATAAAGAAGGAGTGTTCACGTGCCCTGCGGAAAAAAACGGAAGCGACAGAAAATAGCAACACATAAACGGAAAAAGAAGCTTCGGAAGAATCGACATAAGAACAAGAAATAAGCTTTCTGCATTTTATGTGCTTCCGTGTTCGTCTATTTTCGGAAGCACTATTTTGTTTCTGTGTGAGTATCTCTCCACACGATTATATGTTTCATATAGATTATTATTCCGGCACTCAACGGAAAATATCTATCGCTTTTATACTTAAATAAAGGGCTTTGTTGATTGTTTTCACAGCCCTTTTTTGTTTATATACACGCAGCCTGCTCTCATAACAATAATGAATCATACAATACTTTCATCAATACAGAAACCGAAAGACTTGCAGAGTCTTTCAAAACAAGATTTATGTACCCTTGCGGCTGAAATGCGGCATATTATTTTGGAAACGGTGGGTTTAAACGGCGGACATCTTGCAAGCAATCTCGGAGTCATTGAGCTGACGATTGCACTTCACCGGGTATTTTCCAGTCCTGAAGATGCGATTATCTGGGATGTCGGACATCAATCCTATCCGCATAAACTTTTAACCGGCCGCTACGGTGCCTTTTCAACACTCCGTTTAAAAGACGGGTTATCCGGATTCCCCAAACGGGAAGAAAGTCCCCACGATATTTTTAATACCGGCCATGCCTCAACGTCCATCTCCGCTGCTGAGGGAATATTGGCCGGAAAGCGGCTGCAAAAGCACAGCGGCAAGGTGATTGCGGTGATAGGAGACGGGGCTTTGAGCGGCGGAATGGCATGTGAAGCGCTTTTGAATGTTACGCCCCAGACGAAAGGACTTATTGTCATCCTTAATGACAATAATATGTCTATATCTCCTAACATACGTGCGATTTCAGAGTATTTAAGCCGCTTGACGGTGCGCAAAGGCTATCAGCGGTTCAAATATTTATTCGACAATTCTGTGGATAAAATTCCGTTTTTGGGTAGGCGGATTAATTTTTTAATTAGGCGCCTCAAACGCGGAGCCAAGGGGATGTTATATAAGACAAATCTCTTTACCGAACTCGGTTTTGAATATGTCGGCCCCTTAAACGGACACTACGAAAGCGAACTTGAAAAAGTGTTTAGGAATGTTAAGGATATTGACACACCGGTACTTATTCATGTGCAAACAAAGAAGGGGAAGGGCTATTCGTTTGCGGAGGATAATCCTGCGGCGTTTCATGGAATCGGGCCGTTCAGTTTGACAGACGGGAAGGTCGAAAAAAATACTTCGGTTTCTTTTACCGAAGCGTTTTCTCAGGCTGTTGCAGCAGCCGCTTCTGAAGAAGAAAAGATTACCGCTATTACGGCTGCAATGGCGCAAGGAACCGGTCTGCATCATTTTCAGAGACTCTACCCTCAGCGCTTTTTTGACGTGGGTATTGCGGAACAGCATGCGGTAACCTTTGCAGCCGGTCTTGCCGCAGCAGGATTGCGGCCGGTCGCTGCAATCTACAGTACCTTTTTGCAGCGTTCGATCGATCAAATTATTCATGATGTTGCGCTGCAAAAATTGCCGGTTATTTTCGCAATCGATCGTGCCGGTGCCGTTCCTTATGACGGGGAAACGCATCAGGGGCTGTATGATATTAGTCTGCTGCGTACCATCCCGAATATGACTATCCTTTCTCCTGCCTCTGCGGCAGAATTGCAGGTGATGTTCCGCTGGATGTTAACATTGAGTATGCCGGCAGCAATGCGGTACCCTAAAAACACCTGTCCGCCCGAATGTTCCGCCTTTGCCTTACCGATAGAAAGCGGACGCGGAGTTTTTCCGGTAGAAACAGAAAATAGTCAGCTCTTGCTGGTCTGCACCGGCGGTATGTACCCTGAAGCTGCCGCTGCCGCACATATTTTATTGCGCCGGAATATTGCGGCAGATATTTATAATCTCCGCTTTTTAAAACCGGTTGATGAATCCTTCTTTTTGGACTTTGTACAAAAAAAATACCGCGCCGTTCTTTTTATTGAAGACGGGGCATATATCGGCGGTATAGGCCATTATTTGGAAGCCTTAATTCAAAAACACTGTTCCGGCATTAAAACACAAGTGTGCGCGTTTTCGGATGAGGTTATGCTACAGGGAGCGCGGCAGGATATTCTTGAATCAGCAGGTTTGACAGGTGAACAGCTTGCAGAAACGGCTGCCGAACTGTACAAAAGCGGACTTTAAAATCGTTTTAAAGTCCGCATGGCAGATATTATTCCGCTTTGTTATGGCGTTTGACTTTTTTTGTCGTCGTCATTTCAAGCGGTTTATCAAGCAAGGTGATTTTTGTTGCCCGCTGATAGGGTAAAAGGTCTTTATTGACTGTGTCAACGATTTGCTCGATCTTCTTGTACGCTTCCGCATCCCCTGCCGCGGTGCCTCTTTCAAGGTTGAGTGTTTTATACAGCTCGTCGGAGGGGTAGACCAGTACTTCAATTTCTTCGGCAGTTAAATCATCGGCAGGGTGATAGCCTTTTGCGGTGATTTGTTCGATGTCGTTATAGTACATTTGGAAGGCATTTTCAATTTCTTCAGGATAGACATTCTTGCCGCCTGAGGTAACAACAAGGTTTTTTGCCCGTCCGCAGAGGTACAGATACTTTTCTTCATCAATCCATCCTATATCGCCGGTACGGAGCCAGCCGTCTTCGGATAAAATTTCGGCAGTTTCTTCCGGCATATTATAATATCCCTGCATGACCATCGGGCCTTTGACACAAATTTCTCCCCTACCGTTTTCGTCCGGATCGAGGATTTTCATTTCCATGTACGGATGAAAATAGCGTCCGACGCTTTCAATTTTAAAGTGCTCTTTGGGGTTTAATGCGATAATCGGCGAGGTTTCCGTAAGCCCGTACCCTTGTACAAAGTCGATTCCAAACTCATTGTAGGCTCTAAAAACATCTTTTGAAAGCGGCCCGCCGCCGGAAATGGCAATACGGACGGTGGTTAAATGTGTTTTCTCTAAAACACTTTTGAACAGCTTTTTGCCGATATTTTTTCCGGTTGTTTTTTTAACCAGGTACGATAGGCGCATCAGCAGCTTGATGACGGCATATACAGCAACCCCTTTTGCCCGTACCCCCTTCAATATTCCTGCAAGCAGTTTATTGAACAGCAGCGGAACACCGAGGAGCATGGTGATCTTTCCTTCTTTCAGTTCACGCAGCATACGGGAAACGGCAATCGACTTTCCGAATACAATTTCGGCTCCGACTGAAATTGTTTCTATAAAAACGGCTACCATTGTGTATGAATGGTGGAGCGGCAGTAATGCATAAAAAATATCGGTTTCGTACAAACCGAGATGGGATTGCGCGATATAGGCGTCGGAAACGATATTTCTATGCGAAAGCATAACCCCTTTCGGATTACCCATAGTACCTGAGGTAAACAGAATAGCGGCTGTATCGGTTTCCTGTAAGGGAACGTATGAGGCAAGCGGTTCCGCTTCAAGATTATAGACATACCTATCTGCCTGGTTGGGGCTGAGCGAATAAATGCCGCCCATAAAGGACTGGGTTTTTGCACCTTCAAAAAAATAATCGTATTTTTCTTCATCCACAAAGAAAAATAACGGCTTTGCTGTTTTTAAAAGCGAAGCAATTTCATAATCATGCAAACCATAGTCAATCGGTACAATGATGCCGCCGGCATAGAGGGCGGCTAAATAAACAACTGCCCATTCAGGTGAGTTTTTGCCGGATACTGCAATATGAGTTCCTTTTTTTACTCCGTTTGCAGTAAGCCACCCGGCCAATTTCTTGATTGCAGCGAGTGTTTCCTTGTATGTTAAGGTAATACGGTCGGGTTCAAAAACGGTCAGACAATTCCGATCTGGAAAACGTTCAACGGTAATTTCAAACATTTCAGGGAGAGTAGGCCATTCACCGGTAAATTTCTTCCCTCTCCATGAATCGAGAAATGCCCACGGTTTTTCTCTTATTGCATACATAGCTGTAATACTCCTTTTAGTCCCTCTAAAAAGCGGGTTTGATTTTAGATGTGCTTGAATCCTGAAAATTTTCAAAATTGCAATTTTATGTAATTTTGAGTATAACTATTTCAGATGATACGTAATACTATACGGTACTTTCTTTTCTATTCAATATTTCTCATGTTGTCAAGCAGAACCCTTCTTTTTGGAGGAGAGCCGGAGACAGGTTCAAAGCGGATTATTTTTATCAATAATGCCCTTCAGTATCTCGGCACACCTTACCGTTATGGCGGGGATTCGGAAAAGGGTATGGATTGTTCGGGGCTTGTGTGCCGCTGCGGAGCAGATGTACTGGAGATGCAGCTGCCGCGCCGCTCCGATTCTCTTGCTGAATATGCCGTCAAGATAGACGAGAGCGGAGTACAGCCGGGAGATATTCTGTTTTTTAATACTACCGGCCGCATTTCACATACCGGCATCTATATCGGAGCCGGAAAATTCATTCATGCCGCATCGGACGGGCCTAAGACCGGAGTGATTATTTCCGAACTTGCCGAGTCCTATTGGAAAAACGCCTACCGGCAAGCAGGACGCATTATGCCTGCCGAATCCGTTTTTACGGGTGAAGCTGCACTGCCTCTTTTCCGGCGTACGGAACGGAATTCCTCCGTTCACCCTGACATACGGTTTGAACCGGCAGCCCGCAGTTCTGAGGTTTCTGTTCATGCAGACCGGCAGCAAGAAAGGGGAGCGGCTGCATCCGATCTTACGCAGCCTCCTGCTGCGGACAGCCGTATCTTTCCGCAGCGGTACGGGGTGCGTGCGGCATTATCGTACGGGATGCTGTGGGATTGGAACCGCCGTGAAGATTTTTTCCGCGGCATAGTCTGGCATACTGAATTAGCCTGGGCAAACCGGTGGGTTACCCCGGGACTATGTGCGGGTATCTGCTGGGATCACCGGACAGGAGCACTTAGCACCCCCCTGATCTTTTACCTTGAGCTTTTTGAGTATCTGAGACTCTATACCGGTTATCAACACCATTTTTTTGTACATTCATCGCTTGATAAAAAACCGTTTTTCCCGAATATTGCCGGAATTGCTCTGCATTCACCGCCGATCCGCGCCGGGATGCAAAGAATCCGGTTATTTCAAGCGGTTGAATATTCCTATATACGGGATACATCTTTAGAAAAGAGATTCCGGCTGTTTACGGGTATTTCTTTTAACTTTTATAAGGAGACTTCACAATCATGAAACCGTCCTCTTTTGCGTTACTCGCTGCCGTCCTGACGGTAAGTCTAACCGGCGCGTCTTGTGCCTCCTCTGCACACATCACCGTAAGCGATACAGCCGACTACCGGCTCGCGGCAGATTTTTCCCCGGGTAGTTTGCTGGAAAAAAATATTGCCCATCTGATGCAGCATGACACCGGTCAGTCTATTTTTAATCGGGAGGAGTTACAACGGTCACTCTCCGAAGCGGGCTTGAGCGTCAGCACTGTTACCCTGAAAGGGATCATGGGCTTGAGCGTCGGCTGTACTTTACCGCAGACACACCGGCTGATGAATGAATGCATAGAGTATGACCGGCAGGGAAGGCGTTTGAAATTGATTCTTTCGCCTGAAACTATTCAACTGTTTTTAACAATGATACCGCAGGAAAGCCGCGAGTTTATTGATCTTTTGATGGCGCCTCTTTTTACCGGAGACAGTATACAGCCGGATGAATATGAAGAACTTATCGCAGCAGCGTATGGAAAAAAAGTAGCGGCAGAATTACGGAAATCCGAATTTCTTTTGACGCTTGATGTACCGTATACCATCGCAAAAGTGGCAGTGTATCCTATCGGAACGGCCGTGCAGACCGAACCGCACAGCAGGCGTGCGGTAATACGGTTTCCGCTGATTGACTTACTCTGCACAGTCAGTACCATCGAAATACGGCTGGAAGCTCTTATACGGTAAAGTTTCCGACCTCATCTGCAAGGCTTTCGATACTGCGCTTGTTTTTTTGCGTTATTTCATTCACTTCCTGTACGGCATTGTTGATTTCAACCGCACCGACAGCCATCTCATTCATGCTGTTTGTGATCATGCTGGTTAAGCCGTCTAGCTTATACATTTCCTGCGCAACATTTTCGCCGCCTTTCAGCATCTCTTGGGAACCTGCTTGTACTTCAACTGTTACGGCATTAATAGTTTTCATTGCGGATAATACTTCTTGGCTGCCGTTCTCTTGCTCCTGCATAGATTCCGTTAGGCGTGTACTCATATTCTTTACCTGTTCCGATAAGGTAAAAATAACTTGAAATTTTTCTCCGGCAGTTTTTGCAGAAGCCGAGAGCATTTCAATTTCGCTGCTCAAGTTTTTCAGGGTTCCGGTTATCGATTTACCTTGTGCGGATGATTCTTCTGCCAGTTTTCTAATTTCATCGGCAACAACGGCAAAACCTTTGCCTGATTCGCCTGCGTGGGCTGCTTCAATAGCTGCGTTCATCGCCAGCAAATTGGTTTGACTTGCAATATGCTGAATAACGCTGCTTGCTTCCAGCAGACTGCCTGATTCTTCCAATACCTTTTGCGTAACGGTATTTGCATTAACGATTGTTTCCTTACCCGCTGCGGTTGCGTCTGCAAGCGTTTTAATAACCTCATCCGTTGTTTCCAGCGTATCCGTAATCGAAGCAGTATTTGCAACCATCTGTTCTATTGCGGATGAAGACACTGAAACGCTTGCAGCTTGATTTTCGATACTCGCGTTCAGCACCTTAATGGTGCGGATAATTTCTTCGACAATAGCTGCGGTTTCGCGTACGCTTGCAGCTTGAGTAAGGGCCTGTTGCTTTACTCCGTCGATGTTGGCGCTGATTTGATGTACTGCACTTGCCGTTTCATTCATATTCATTGCCAAGTCTTCTCCCACCTCCTGCATCGTTTCCGAGTTTTGAGAAATGGATTTTAACGCAAGGCGCATTTTCCCGATTGTTTGGTTGAAATAATCGGAAAGATCGGTAATTTCATCATTCCCGTGAATCGGCAGCTGAACCGTTAAATTACCGGTGGAAATATCTTTTAGCGCTCCAATGGTTCTGTTTAAGGGGATGATCAGTACCTGCCGCATAAACAGCGTTACCGTAAGAATTAAGATAAAAATGAAAAACACTGCTGCCAGAATATTTACAAAGAGGAGCCGGTTGAATGTTTCAAAAATAACATCTTTTTTTACCTCAAGGGTAATATAAATACCGGTAGATGCAATAGGAGCAATAAAGACAAAACGCTTTGAGTCTTCAATTATGCCCTTACTGAGGGTGTCGCGGGTTAGTTCAAAGAGCTGGGTTCCGATCAGTTCTTTATTTTTATTGTTGATGCAGATACCGTCTTTATTCATCAGCGAAAGGGAGTATTCCCGTATATCGGGAATGTCGATGGAAGAAAAATAATTGGTGAGCGGGGTAATACCGATATCTATCGTTACAACACCGAGTTTTTTATTACCGGTACGGATAACGGATGTTGCCGTTATCATCTGCATACCCGTTACTTCATCATGATACAGTTCGCTCCACACAGCCGGCTTGTTGTCTGCCAAGCCGTCATTACGATACCAATCGAATTTTGTGTAATTATTGGTTTCAGTGCTGTATTCCCAGGTTAATTGAAGGCTGCTTCCGTTATGAAACCAATAAGGACCGTAAAACTGTTTTCCTTCTATAACATACGGCTCAAGCCAGAAGCCGCCTCCGATTATCAGCGGACTTGAGTCAATGAGAATACGGCTGACTTCTTCCAGCCTGTCATGATCTTTAAACCCAAGTTTTGTGATTAAGAGCGCATAATCCGATGCAACCGTTTCAAATTTTGAAAACAGCCTGCCGTAAATGGCATGAGCTTCTTTTTCTATTCTTTTTGATAAACCCATACGCGTATCCGCGATAATGACACGGGAAAACTGCCGAAATACAATCGTTCCGAGCAAGACTATTGCGGTTACAAATACAATACATACAACAAATGAAGTTTTAAACGCTAAACTTCTCCGCCCCGTTCTTTGTACAGCAATTTCGGTTGGCTTGTCATTCATAGAGGGATACGCTCCTTCATCACTACGTCTGGTGCTTATTGTAAGCGGTATTAATCAGTATTGCAAGCACCAATTTTACCAACCGGTCTTGTCTAGTTCTGTGCAAATTCTATTTTTTCCTGTACCCTGTTCAGTTTTGTAAAGTACACGCCGAGTGTAAAATACAACAGCAGAAAGAGCAGCATCATACCGATGTTTTTCAGATCAAGCTGACGGGTAATTTCCGTGTATTCGTTTGCGCAGACAAAATAGTAGGTCGGGAATCCTTTTGCAGCGGTAAGCACACTGTTCGGTAAAAAGTCTTGTTCGATAATTACGCCTGAAATAAACGCAAGTACCATCGGTAACACAGAGCCGACTATTCCCATCACGGCACCTTTTTTCATCACTGCATTGAGTGTGAACACGGCACTGAGAATAACCGCCGTATACACAAGCGTGTTGAGAAGATACAGAAAAAAAGGTGCCGCTCCGATCTCATTCCGGTAGACCACGGCAGCAAAGGTAATCAGTACGGCAAGGAGAAAAAATACTGCGGTCAGCTGTGCCGCAAAATGTTCTGCCGCAAAGCGGATGGAGG
Organism: Treponema sp.; assembly: GCA_038397965.1. Classification (GTDB taxonomy): domain Bacteria; phylum Spirochaetota; class Spirochaetia; order Treponematales; family Treponemataceae; genus Treponema. The sequence continues at coordinate 16,487 of JARGFA010000009.1, read as the reverse complement.
AAACCGGTGCGATACTGTTACGCATTTTTATCCGCTGATTATTCAATTCAAAAAGTGCCGATCCAATGGAGTTTAAAATAACCGAAAAAACAATCCAGCCTAAAAAGTTAAAAAAATACTTTATTCCGCTGCCGTACTGTTTTTTAGGCTCTGCGGTAACCGGTGAAGAAAGCATGAGTACCGTGTGCAGCCGGTCAAATTGAAAGGTTCCTTCCGCTTTTTTTAAGGCTGCTGCAAACAGTAAAAATTTTTGTACCTGCATATCAAGATACAAACCGGTGATATTTTTATCGTCCTTAAAGCTGATAACCCCCTGCTTTTTTTCTGCAAGATTTTGTTCCAAATAGGGGGCAATAATCAGGCCTGCATGAGCCTTGCCCAAGGAAATATTCCGCTTGATAATCTGCAATACTTCTTCATCACTGCCGGTTTCTTTCATGAAGGTAATCTTGTGTTTTGAAGCAAGATATGCGGTCAGCTGCCGGGAAAGCTCCGAATCATCCTTATCGGCGATGAGCAGCTTGAGCGGCGTTTCAGAGAAAGCCGTTTGCGATTGTCCGTTCGGCGGAAACCACAATATGCTTAAGCCGAAGGAGAATGCAAGGAATACCAGTGCGGAAATTTTCCGCATCCAGACCATGCGTAAAAAGTTTTTATAAACTGTCATACTGCACCTCCCTTGAATTCCAAAATGCAAAGACCGCACACAAGGCAATAAGCACCGTGTACAGCATAAAGAACGCCGGTATCCGGCTATACTCCTGTAAGACATTCACGTTGTAGAAATTATCCGTCAACATTCCCAGCGGATTAATACTTTGGAGTATCGGCAGGTAGGTGTCTATACCGGATTTTATCCCCGGCCCCATCATACCGGAAAGGAAAGAGAGAACAAGAGAGCTAAACACGCATATCATGGTTTTTGTCTGCGGCTCCCATGCTGCAACGGAACCGATACAGACCCCGTACACTATGCCGAACATATTTGCATACCCCAAAAGCAGCAGGCTTACCGGAATATCCGTAATAAGGGGGATGCGCAATACAAACATCACAAACCCGATGTAGAGGATATTTGATGCCAGATTAAAAAGGATATAAAACAGCATTCCCGGCAAGTAAAAGGCAAACCGTTTAACGGGGGCAGCAGCAATCCGTACCGCCAGTTTTGAAATATTTGCCTGCACCCGCACCGGGATAAACACCCCGCCGAACATACTGTAGATGGACACCATTGCCAATAGCGAATAAAATAAAATGATCTCTACGTTTCTTTTCTGATTTCTGCTTTCGACATACGGCGTATCGAAATCGGCCGGATCAATCGGAACGCCGAGTGCGTATGTTTGCAGGATCATATCGGTAACGGATTTTACAACTGTTTGCGCGATACCGGATTCGGTAAGAGTTAACGAAAGATCATCGTGAATAAAAGCACGTATCCGCTTTGTCCGCAGGGCATCAAGTGCTTCGGATTCTTCCATCGGAATAACCTCAAGAATACCGGTCATTTCAAAAATGCCGCTATACGGATTTTTTTCCGCTGCACCCACCGGAATATTTTTTTCGGTAAACTGAAATGAGGCGGAAAAAATCACAAAAAACAAGGAGGCAAGAATGAGCGGATACAGCACCGTCCAAAACATACCGTCCATTGTGGAAACCATTGAGATAGCCGAGTATTTAAACTCCCGTAAAAAGTTCATCAGTCGCGCAGCTCCTTTCCGGTAAGTTCAAGGAATATATCGTTTAAACTGGGTAGTTCGGAATACAATTTTGTGTATGCCAGCTGCCGGTTATTAATAAAGAGAATCAGCTCATTTAAATTGTTAATTGAGTTTTCAAAGGTGATGCAAAATTCATTTCCGTTTTGCACGACATCAACGACGTGGGGAATACGTTTTAGGTCTTCCTGTAAATTATCTTGTAATGCAACGAAGGCTACAATGACTTTTTCGCTGGTGCGGATGAGGGTTTTTAGTTCATCGAGAGTACCGTCGGCAATATCGCGTCCGCCATCCATAATAACAATCCTACTGCACAGCTGCTCCACTTCTTCAAGATAGTGGGTAGTGTATATAATAGTGCTGCCGGTACGCGCCAGTTCCTTAATACCGGAGAGGATAAAGTTTCTGCTTTGTGCATCAACCGCTACCGTCGGTTCATCCAGAAAAATAAGTTCCGGCTTATGGGCAATACCGCAGGCAATGTTTAACCGTCTGAGCAAACCGCCCGACAGTTTTTTTGCCTTATATGAGCGGTAGTTTGTCAGCCCGACAAAATCGATGGTTTCGGCTACTAAAGCCTTCCGCCGTGCGGCATCGGGTATGTACAAACCACAAAAATAGTCAACATTCTGCTGAACGGTAAAATCATAGTGAACAGACACTTCCTGCGGCACCAATCCTATTTTCCGTTTAATGTCAAAGGCATCGGGACGCATCGGTTCGTTAAAGAGGCGTATTTCACCCTTGCTGTATTTTAAAAGTGCAAGAATACAGTTGATGACCGTTGTTTTTCCGCAGCCGTTCGGCCCCAAAAGCCCCAGCACCTCGCCCTTTGCCGCTTCAAGGTTGAAGTGATCAAGGGCTGTTTTTTCTTTGTACCGTTTTACAAGATTTTTTACTGACAATACCGTTCCGCTCATGCTTTCCTCCGTTGTGTATCACCGAACAACAGCAGATATGTTTCGGTAACATTAGCATAGCGGTTTTAGGAAACGCGATAAAGTGCAGTCCATCACGGGAAGGCATGACATTTGTCATGCCGAGGATGCCCCCAAAAATAGATGAAAGAACGTATAATAATATTTTAAACAGTGATTTAATAGAGTAGACGCATTATAATAAAAAAAGATATTATAATTTTATTTGAAGATCGCTATCAACTAGCATAATACAAGGAGAGAAGTATGAGTATGAACGGGAAAAACGAGTATATCAGTGTTTCTCACAGACGGTCTAAGAAGTTTTCTATTATTAAGAAGCTACTTTTAACCTTAGGCTTGTTATTACTGTTTACCGGAACCGTCGAACGAATTTTTGTTATGTATGTTTCGCGCAAAGCAGTAACCGAAAAAGTAGAAGTACATTTGAAAGACAAGGCTCAAGATACTGCTCAGATTATTGACGGACGTATAGCCTTGGTGTTTCAGCTGCTGGAGGGAATGGCCGGTATGCCGGTGTTGCGGGATAAAACACTGTCATTCCCCGAAAAAGTACAAGCGTTTGTACAAACTTCTCCGGCAAAAGCCAATGAACTGATTGAAAGTTTTGGAATATGCGATTTACAAGGAAATCTTTACGGTACTGACGGCAGTGTTACCGGCATCGGCGACCGTGTCTGGTTTCAGCGTGCAGCAAGCGGAAAAAAATTTGTTTCGGAACCGCGTATTTTGCGTTCTATTAATAAAATACAAATGGTATTTGCCGTTCCTATTTATGATGAAAGCAACAGTCCTATCGGCGTATTAAGTGCGGCAGTTCCTGCACAATTATTGAATGATATGGTGAAAGATATTACCGTCGGTCAAACGGGGTATTGCTATATTATCGGATTAACAGGAAGAACCGTTGCGCATAAATATACGGAGATGACTATTGACCAAGCAGATACCATTGAGGCCTCCAAAAAAGATTCGTCGCTGCAATCCCTTGCTGCATTTTTAGAAAATGCTTTAACCGCTGAAAAGACATCGCTCGGATACTATGAGTATAAGAATGTTTCGGTTATCGCCGCTTTTTCAAAAATACAGGCAACAGGCTGGACGGTAATTGTACGCTCCCCTGTAGAGGAATTTATGACTACCGTTAATAGTTTAAGATGGAGAGTTGGTATATTCGGCAGTTGTGCTTTCCTTATTACCTACCTCATTGTCTATTTAGTTGCCAGGAAGATAGTACGCCCCATACAAACCGCAGCCGATGCCTTAAAAGATATTGCGCATGGTGAAGGAGATTTAACCGTATGCCTGCCGCTTATCGGCAATGATGAGGTTACAGAACTGTCCGAGTATTTTAACCAAACTATTGCGAAGATCGGACAGTCGATCAAGTCAGTCGGTACCAGTGCAGCCGAGATGACAAATATCGGTACGGAGCTTGCCGGCAGTATGACGGAAACTGCGAATGCAGTACATCAGATTAGTGCAAACATTGAAGGCGTCAAGCAGCAGGCCTTAACGCAAGCGGCAAGCGTTACCGAAACTGCGGCAACAGTCGAAGAAATTATTAGAACGATAAAGCAGTTAAACGGCAGCATTGAAAATCAGGCTGCAAGTGTTTCACAGTCATCTTCTGCTGTCGAGGAAATGGTTGCAAATATTGCTTCTATTACAGAAACCCTTGATAAAACAAATGATGTTATTAAGAAGCTTGCTGCCGCAACTGCCGACGGGAAGGATACCATTGCAAGTTCAACGGCGATCACGCAAAATATTGCCGAAGAGTCGGGCAGCTTGCTGGAGGCAAGCAATGTTATTCAGCATATTGCAAGCCAAACCAACCTGCTTGCGATGAATGCGGCAATCGAGGCGGCTCATGCAGGAGAGGCCGGCAAGGGATTTGCCGTAGTTGCCGACGAAATTAGAAAGTTAGCCGAAGAATCAAGTACACAAGGTAAGGCCATTACCGCAACACTAAAAACCTTGTCGGGAGAAATTGAAACGCTGTCGGTATCATCGAAGACTGCCGGAGAAAAATTCAATGTGATCTTTACCTTATCTGAGCAAGTAAAGGATATGAGTAACCGCTTAATAGCTGCAATGCGCGAGCAGGAAAACGGCAGCCGTGAAGTGCTTACCGTTATCACGGACATCAATACCGTTACGCACCAAGTCAGCGGCGGTTCCGAGGAGATGCTGAGCGGCGGGGAAAATGTTGCCCAAGAAATGCAAAAACTGGATGACCTTACCCGAATCATCACCGGCAGCATGAGCGAAATGTCAGCTGGTGCTGTGCAAATCAGCAATGCAGTACAAGCGGTTAATGACATTAGTCAAAAAAACAAAGAGCGTATTGAATCCCTGGTGCGGGAAGTTAACAAATTTAAGGTGTAAGCAGCCGCCGCTGTGTTTCTGCTTGAAAGCTTAAATGGCGGCTCATTGCGCCGATGAAGCGACCGGCTCTCCTGCCTGCAAACGAAGCATAATTCGATGAGATTGTGTTTCATCCTCATGAGGATAGTCTGCACGGTAGTGGGAGCCTCGGCTTTCACGCCGTGCGAGCATTACCTTTATCATTCCTTCTGCAACGAGTAATTGCCGTGTAAGCATTTGAAGTTTTTGCACAGCGGCTCCTGTGTCTTCAGATTGCTGACTGCTGCGGCTATACCGTAAACGATCCCGCAGCTCCCGTATCCGCACCGCTGCCGATTCAAGTCCTTGCGCTGTACGGATGATAGCTGCATTGTCATACATTACAGTTTGCATTTCCGTCCGTATCATCTCAAGTTCCTGAATGTTTATAGCGGGCTGCTGCTGTAAGGCAGCAGCAGCTTCGGCACCGACCGCTTCTGTTGCAGACTGCCGGCAGCTTCTATTTCCGCTATCGAGTGCGTACTCGGCCGCCGCAGATCCAGCCCGCCTTCCGAACACCAAACTGTTCGCAGTAGAAAGGCCTCCTATTCTGTCCGCACCATGCATACCGGAGCTGCATTCTCCGCAGGCAAACAGTCCCGGTATGCCGGTAGAACCGGAAATATCTATCTTAATTCCTCCATTACTTGCATGAAAAAACGGCGCAATATATACCGGCGTATCGGTAGAAATTCCCTTTGTTTTTTCCAGCCACGCAAAATAATCGTTAATCATCATACCGGCTTCACCGCTGTTGATTGCGGGGGTAAACCGCACCGGAACTCCCTCCCCGCTTCGGCAGTGAGTCTCATACAGCATAAAATCAACCAATTTTCCGGGAAGCCGTGAGCTAAAGGGGCCATGCCCGGAACGCTCCTCCAGCACAGCTTGTTCGGTCAGTTGCCGTCCATTGCGAAGCTCTGCATTGTATTCGGCAAGGTACGGCTCTAACAGCGAGGTTTCTGTTCCGCAGAATTGTGCAAACTTGAATGTCCGTTCATTAAAAATCGTTTGATAGGCAGGTTTTATATATGCCGGAATAAACTGCATGAATTCGATATTTTGTAATGCAGCCCCTGCCTCCAGTGCGATTGCCTGCCCTAAGCAGCTGATATCATTGGTAGGAATTTTATGCCGGAATAGTCCTGCCATACCGCCTGTCGCAAGTACGAGTGCATGACAGTACACTGACCGGACTCCGCCCCGGCTGTCCATCGTAAGCAGCCCCCGGACTGTTCCGTCCGTACCTATTGTCTGCAAAGCAGCTTCCCCTGCTAAGGTCCGTATCCCTAGATCTTGTATTTTTTTTTGAAAAACAGCGGTCATTGACGGGTATAATAGTCCCCGCCACATACGGTATTGATCATCAAAGCAGGGAATAAGCGTTCTATCCGTACCTATTCCTTCCGGCATACGGAATGCAATACCCCAGTGTGCAAGGCGTTCGATTTCAGCACCTATGTGCTGCACCAACACACGGGCAAGCGGCGGTTCCGCCATACCGCAGCCGACTTCAAGAATTTTTGTAAGCAAGCTTTCTTGATCGGTATCACTTGCCGGTGCAATCAGCCCCAGGCCCCATGAACCGGGGAAAAAACTGCTGCCTGATAAGGTGTTACCGAGACTCAGCAGCAGTACCGAGCAGCCTTGTTCGGCTGCGGCGATTGCAGCGGATACACCGGCAAGTCCTGCTCCTGCGACACATACATCACAGTGTACCTGTTCATTTATTGCGCACATACATTTTCCCGGTTACGGCGCTCCGCAAGATGGCACGCCGCAAAATGTTCCTTCCCGTTGATAATATATTTTTTTAATTCAGGCCGTATTTTTGTACATTCTTCCATACACCGCTTACAGCGGGGATGAAAGGGACAGCCCGGCGGCGGATTAACGGGATTAGGAACATCTCCCTCTAAAACGATCCGTTCTTTTTTGACATCGAGATCGGCAACGGGAATTGCCGAAAGAAGTGCTTCGGTATAGGGGTGCTGGGTATTATTATACAGTTCCTCCGCAGCAGCAAGCTCCACCACCCGTCCTAAATACATAACCGCAATCCGGTCAGCGATGTATTCCACCACGCTTAAATTATGGGTGATAAAAATATAGGTTGTATGGTATGTTTCTTTTAACTCCATCAATAGATTTAGAACTTGCGCTTGAATGGAAACGTCTAAGGCAGACACAGCCTCATCTGCAATAATCAGTTCCGGTTCAAGGCTGAGCGCCCGTGCTATACCGATGCGCTGCCGTTGACCGCCTGAAAATTCATGGGGATAATGATCCATATATTCGGGACTGAGGTTGACGCGTTCAAGCAGATGGGCAATATGCTCCCGGCGTTGTTTTTTACTTTTCATTCCAAATTTTATCAGCGGATCTTCCAATGAACCGAAAATAGTGAATGCCGGATTAAGCGAGGAATGCGGGTCTTGAAAGACGATTTGCAATTTTTTGCGTGCCGCATCCATCTCTTTTTTAGACAAGGTCATTAAGTCGTGTTTTTCCGTTCCGAAGTCATAGATCATCTGACCGCTTGTATAGGGAATTAACCGCAGGATAGACTTACCCAAGGTGGTTTTTCCGCATCCCGATTCTCCGACTAGGCCGAGCGTTTCTCCGCGGTAGATGTCGATTGAAACATCGTCGACTGCTTTTACATACCCGGCAGTCCGGCGGAAAATTCCTTTTTTAACCGGAAAATAGGTTTTGATATTCCTCAGTGAAAGTAAAACCTGTTTTTCCTGCTGTTGTCCGTGCGGTACCGTGTTATTATTCATGTTCTGCCTCCCCGGATGTTTCCGCCTTCCAGCAGCGTACGGTATGACTGCCGCCCATCCTGTATTCAGGCGGCATCCGGTTACACTGCTCCATACAATAGTCGCAGCGCGGTGCAAACTGACAGCCCGGCGGACGGTTATGAGGATTGGGGGTTGAACCCCGTATCGGAATGAGCTTTTGATTCTTCCCCTTTCCAAGTATCGGTATGGATCTGAGCAGCCCCTGCGTATACGGATGTAATGGCCGGCGTAATACTTCATCTACCGTTCCTTTTTCGATAATATGTCCCATATACATCACAATTACGTCATCAGCAAGTTCGGTAACAACCCCCATATCATGGGTGATGAGCATGATGGCGGTGCTATACTTTGTTTTGAGTTCTTCCATCAGTTCAAAAATTTGCGCCTGGATGGTAACATCAAGGGCGGTAGTCGGTTCATCCGCAATGAGGACACAGGGGTTACAGGCCATTGCCATCGCAATCACAGCACGCTGACGCATACCTCCTGAAAATTGGTGAGGATATTCATCAATACGCTGACGGGGAAGGGGAATGCCCATCTTTGTCAGTAGTTCAAGCGTCCGTTCCCGCCGTTCCGCCTTGGAAAGACGGGTATGTTCTGCCAGCATTTCTTCAATCTGAAAACCGATAGTGTAGACAGGATTTAAGGCTGTCATCGGGTCTTGAAAAATCATTGCAATATCTCCGCCGCGCAGCTGCCTCATTTCTTTGCCGTTTTTTTCAAGCTGTTCAATATAAACGGGGCCGCTTTTACCGTGATATACAATAGAACCTTCTTCTATCCGTGACAGATCGGGCAGCAGGCGCATAATGGAATGCGCCGTTACGCTTTTCCCGCAGCCTGATTCTCCTACTACACAGAGAGTTCTGCCTTTCCTTATATTAAATGAAACACCGTTTACCGCCCGGTTTACTGTATTATTAAAATAAAAAAATGTTTTTAAATTTTTTACTTCCAGTACAATATCATGTTCTTTATCGGTACTCATACCCTCTCCCATAAAAAGTCAAGAAGAAAGTATCAACTTTCGATTGACTTTTTACGCACGTTCGTAACAAAGTGAGAACGTGCATATAATATGCAAGTTTGCTGAAAAGCAAACTTGAGTAGATAAAAGCCGTGCTATTTGTACGGCTTTTATCTAACACTCCTTACAGTCTTACAGCCTGCACTGTTACAGCGGACTGCATGGCAGCGCTTGCGGTCTTTATTGATTCAAAGGCGGAGCTGCCGTCAAAAAGATCGGCAAATTCTTCCGGTATTTTTCCGGTTGTTAAAGCCGTATGAAAACACGTGAGTTCTGCATCTAAAACATTTGCAAGATACTGCGGAATCTGCTGACCGGATATGCCGTATCCGGCTCCTCCTCCCCGCTGTTTATAGATTTCAAGACTTCGGCTTTCTTCTTCGTCAAAAAAAGGTTCCGAGGTATGCGTTCCATTGACGGTAAGGGTATACCGGTTATTTTGCAGATCGAGTAATATCCCGCCCCGTTCGCAGTTTATGCGGATAAAATGATTGGGAAGACGAAAAGCTGACCCATACTGCATAGTGGACAAGACGCCGCTTTTATGCCGGAGAGTGAGTAAAAGGACATCATCCTCATCCCCGAAACCGCTGCCCCGGTGTGCAAGATTACCGGCAGCGCAGAAAACGGTAGAACAGCTGCCGGCAAAATACTGTACAATATCCAGTTCATGGATATGATGAAATAAATGGCCGCCGGAGACAGCTTTCATTTTTTTCCAGCTCACCTGCTCTTTTGCTTCTTCCCAGCCGGTACGTTCTGCATGAATTGTAAGTACTGCGCCGAGACTGTCTGTTCCGGTTTGCTGCAGCAGGGTGCGGGTTTGTCTAATCCGCGGATAAAAATGGAGAATATGGCCTATCATAAAGACAGTCCGGTATTCTTTTGCCGTGTACAGCATTTTTTCCGCATCCTCTACCGAAAGGGCAAACGGTTTTTCTATGTAAATCCGCTTTCCTGCACGGGCTGCTTGTATGAATTGTTCCGTATGGGTATTACTCGGGCCGGCAATGATGACGGCATCCATATTAGGGTGAGCCAAAAATGTATCATAATCGGTATAGTGCGGTATATTCATTTCTTGAGAAAAAGCCGCTCCAGTTTTTCCCGGACTCATGCAGCACAGGAGTTGAGCGCCGGAGAGACGGGCAATACGCCGTCCGATTTCCGCACCGAAATACCCGCATCCGCTTAATCCATACCGTATCATACGCTTCCCCCTTATCCTTGCTGACTCGGGTCGGCCGAATCGCGCAGTCCGTCTCCGATAAAATTAATACTCAATACAAAAAGCGCTATAACCAAGCCTACCGGCAGCCATATCCACCAATTCTGCTGTAATACGCTCATATCGTTTGCCGCATTCAAAATATTTCCCCATGTCGGTATTTCCATCGGAACTCCCAGTCCTAAAAAACTGAGCGCGGCTTCTTGTAAAATAAACATTGCCGTACTGAGGGTAATATTTACGACAATAGGACTGATTGCATTCGGTAAGATGTGTTTAAAACAGATAACGGCGTCATGCAAGCCGAAAGCTTTCATGGCTTGTACATATTCTTCTTCCCGTAGTGAAAGAATGCGGGAGCGGGTCATACGGTACATACTGCCCCATCCGGTAATAACGAAAATGAGAATGAGATTGGCAAGATTCTGACCGATAATCGACACAAGCAGCAGGATTAAAATCATCTGCGGGAAGGCCATAAACAGCTCCGATAATCGGAAAATCACCGTATCGAGTAAACCGCCTTTATATCCTGAATAGGTGCCGAGACTTACACCGATTAATGCGGCGCCGAGAGCACTTCCTAAGCCGACAAAGATGGATATCCGTCCGCCGTATAAAATACGGGAAAAAATATCACGGCCTATTTTATCTGTTCCTAAAAGATGCTTAAAGGAAGGGGCCGAAAGGCAGTTTTTTAAATCCATTTGCAAAGGATCGTAAGGAGCTGTAAGCGGAGCACCGATACAGAGCAGTAAAATTACGGCAAAGATAATCCAACCGGCAATAGAGAGCCTATTATTGAGCATCTTACGTAGTGCCCGATTGCCGAATTGTTTTTTTTCTCTCTTGATCTGTTCCTGTGCAAGTATTTTATCCATTTGCTTGTTGAGGCGTTGTAAAGCACGGCCGGTCATACATTCTCCTTATGTTTAAGTTAAGCGTACGCGCGGATCAAGTACAGCAGTGAGCAAGTCTACAAGAAAGCTCGCCAAGAGAACCGCGGTAACCGAAAGCAGGGCGATCATCATAACGAGCGGATAATTTTGTCCGCGCACAGCCGCCACAAATTCGGATCCGACACCCGGCCATTGAAACACCTGCTCTATTACTACCGAACCGCCAATCAGGGTCGGTAGGCGGAAGCCGATTAAAACAATAATGGGTGTTAAGGCAGTTCTAAATCCGTGGATGACATTGACCTTCCATTCGGGAAGTCCCTTGCTGCGGGCTGTTTTAATATAATCCTTATGAACAGAGTCCAGCATACTGGAGCGGGCATAGCGCATAACGCCGGCAGTCATTGCAAGACCCATCACCAGCGCCGGTAAGATAAGGTGATAAAGCCGGTCGCCGATACTGCCGTCTCCTGCGGTGAGCCGGCCGCCGATGGGAAGCAGATCAGTATTAATGGCAAACAGCAGCAAACTGCACAGGCCGAAAAAAAACTCCGGAATGGATAAGCCGAGCATTCCTGCAACCGTCAAGATATTATCGGCAGCCGAACCCTTACGTAAGGCACTGATGATACCGAGTATACAGCCGAGAAATGAAGAAATACACAGTGCGGCAAAAGAAAGCTCTAAAGTGGCGGCAAGTTTAGCAAGCACAATCTGTGCAATGGGAGTACCCGATGTCAGACTGTAGCCGAAATCTCCCTGCAGTACCCCGCCGAGCCAATGCAGGTACCGCAGCATAAAGGGTTTATTTAACCCGAGAGCTTCCCGCAAGGCATCAAGTTTTTCAGGAGACATATTTGCCATTGCCTCCGGCCCTGCAATAAAAGAAACCGCATCTCCCGGCATCAGCTCAAGGCCGCCGTAGATGAGAAAACTGATCACTAAAAGCATGGGAATTAACATCAATAATTTCCGGATGGAATATGTAAGCATCTGCACACCTTTTTTAAAAATTGAATCCGTACAAGAGGATGCCGCACCACTCTTGCCGCTGTCTCTCTTGTATTGAAGCACCGGGACTGTATGAGCTGTATTAAAAGCAGCAGTTTTACTACAGCCCCGGTTTTTAGGGTAAGTGAAGCGGTTATGTCCTACTTTTTAGGAAATTTGTTGTAATAAATGAAACGAGTATAGCGGTTAGCAACTTCGCTGATCTTGATGTGTTCAGCCGTTTGCAGGTTGATGACATCTTCAATAGACTTTGTATACCCGTAATCAAGTTTTTTTGCAGCTGCATTCTTTACAAAGTTAGGATCGGATTCGCCTGAGGGGTACATTTCGATACGCTTAATCTTTGCAGTGCCGTTATGGTACTGTTCAAAGGGGACAAAGACCGCATAGTCGCCCATCTTAACGTCGCTGAGCTTAAACGGGCCTGAACCGATGGGGTTCTGGAAGTAGGCAGCCTGCTGTACTTGCAGGGGATCGACATCTGCAAAATATTTTTTAGGCAGCGGCGGCAGCTGTGTAAAGGTGAGTAAACTGTTAGGATCGATTTTTGCATAATTAAACGTAATTTTTCTTCCATCAATAACGATGCCGGAAATATCCTGTGCAGTTCCCGACTTGAATGCATCATAGCCTTCAAGTGAACTGATTGAACCGGCAAATACGGCGTTAAGTGCGGTAACCTTACTTGCAAATTCAAAGGTCCATTTTACGTCTTCCGCAGTAATTTTTTCGCCGTCATGCCAGTAAATATTATCTTTTAGTACAAATTCAACTGCTTTACCGCCGTCAAGTATGGTGTAGCTTTCCGCCAGCTGTCCGCCTTTAACCCCCAGACTGTGGTCGGCAACGAGCAAGTGATCATATAAGACCTTAGTGCTCATGTGGAAGCCGGGATTAAAAAACGGGGTTTCGAAAAACTGCAAGGGACCGCCGTTCGTGCGGAAAATACCGTCATCTCCGCCTTTCATTTCCCAGTCGGTAATCTGCCAGTCGTAGTTGAATTGTTCGTTTCCGTAGGGAGCATCTTTACGGTCAAGGCGGTTGCTTTCGATGATAAATACCTTTTGATAGTAGAGGGGTAATATCGGCAGTATTTCATTTTCGTATACTTGCAAGTCTTTAAAAGCCTGCTTTTGCTGTGCAATATCGGCAGAAGCATTAGTTGCGGTAATCAGCGCATCAAGCTTCGAATCGCTTGGCGTGTGAGAATTGCTTGAAAAACCGGTTTTAAAACGGTTGTAATAATCATGGGGAGCTAAGGCTGCAACGGCAGCGTATGCCATATCCCATTTTACAGCCGAGGGGCCGTTTACCGGATCTTGCGGGGCAACCCAGAGCTGCGAAGCCAAATCGCCTTCCAGCTTCCGGGCTGTCATTTTAATACCGACCTGTGCTAAATATTGCTGGACAGCTGCCATGAGGTTCACCGTCATTTGGTCTCCATAATAATACACCACATCGAGAGTGTAGTTAGGATCCCACTGTGCCGCTTTAAGCAGTTCTTTCGCTTTTTCCGGATTATATTCATAGTTATTCAATCCTGCGGCTTTCCAGTCGTCATTCGGCATCAGGGCATTTGCCGCTACGGCTTTACCCTGCAGCAGGCTGTCTATCAATGCTTGTGTATCAATTGCATACGCAATAGCCTGCCTTACCCGTACGTCGGACAAAGGATTTGAATTGCGGCCGCCGGCGGCTTCGGCTGCCGGTTCAGATGTTGCGGCAGTTGCAGCCCCGCTGCTATTTTTTGAACAGCCTACAAACAGAACCGGCAGTATTGCAGATAATGCACATACAACGAATATCCGATGTAGAAATTTCATACTTCCTCCTCAATTTTGCTCAGGGGCTTGCCGGAAAAGTAACCGGTTCGGGAAAGAGCCTCCTGCATATATTCTATTGTAAGGGATGAAAATAGGATTGTCAATTAATGAAAACGGGTCAGGCCGCTTTGCCGTTTCCGCCCTATTTTTCACCGAGCAGCTGCTTCAGCTCCTGTATTTCAGCAACGAGTTTGGAGCGCTGTATGTTCTGATACTGCTTAGGCAGCATTTCTTTGCTGGTACATTCCAGTACCGCAACTAAGTTTTGCAGTTCAATTTCATAGGGATAGGACGGCGGGATAAAGTCGTCGATAGTTTGTTCGATGTCTTCAGCGGTCAGCATCATACGGTTATCAACGCTGGCGCTCATCTTTGCCCGCACCAAAATTGATTCGATATCCGCACCCGAAACGGGGAATTTCAATTTTTTATTGATAATGGCGGTAAATGACACATCCTTGGTTTTTATTTTGAGCTTCCGCTGTAAGGTTTCAAAAATTTCCGCTTTTTCTGCTGTTGTTTCCGGATAAAAGAGTGCAAGGTGTTCCTCCGCTCTCCCTTGCCGTTTTAAGTCTATCGGCAGCAGATCCGGCCGGCTGGTAATCAAAAACCAGATAATCTTGCCGCGGTAATCGGTATTTCCCATAAAATTCGCTATTTGCGCAAAGACACGGGACGTTCCCGCCTCATCCTGCATCATGCGGTTCCCCAGCACCGCATCCGCTTCATCGATCATCACTGCAACAGGTGCCATCGCCCGCAAGATATTCAGCACCTTTTCAAGGTTAGATTCAGCGGTACCCTGCCACTGTGTACGGAAATTCTTTAACCGTACCATCGGAATCCCTATTTCACCTGCAAATGCGGATACTACAAAGGATTTACCCGTCCCGATCGGCCCTGCCAAGAGATAGCCCATCGGCAGCACATCGGTACGCCCCTGTTTTAAAGCCCGCGCCATTGTCTTAAATCTTTTTTTCACAAACTCGTGTCCGGCAATAAAAGAAAGATCGTGTTCGGTTTCTAGAAATTCAAGTAACCCGCCGGCCTCATTTTCGATAATTTCTTGCTTTTTCCGCCGCAGATATTCAAGGCTGATCGGAATATCTTCATTATACGATTCTTTAGCGAGCTGATTTAAGTTTAAAAGATTGAGCCCGGAGGTGAGCTTTCCAACCCGTTCCGCATTCAAGCTGCGTTCAAGCAGTAACTCTCCCTTTGATTGCAGATAGCTTAAGAACCGGATACGGACGGTTTCGGACGGTAAGGGGATTGCGACCTTGACCGTGGACGGAGAAGCGACGAGGCGGGAGTTTACGTCTGCAAGATTCTCGGTCAGCATCACGATGGAAATATCTTCGTTGGTAAACTGAGGATCATGCGACCAGCGGTTGAGCGTTACTAGGCAGTAGCGGTCTATGACATCAAGATTGCCGATTTCTTCCGATGGGATAACGGTTTCAGCGTAGTCGATAATCAGTACCATCCGCTGTTCCGTGCCCATGTTGAGCGCAAAATACCGTTCAAGGTAGGCAAATGCTTTTGTCGGATCGCGCGAAAAAAAATCTTCGATCGGCACATCGGGATAGCGGTTATGCATGATGGTTATGTAGGTATCTTCCATCTCTTTCATGCAAAATGAAACACCGCTCGATTTATCGTAAAAGATGATAATATCCCGGTTCCCGAATATCACCTCTGAAATGTAGTCCCAAATTTTAACGAATACAAAGTGGGCGCTGTTGCGATGGTTATGCGGCAGAAAATCCCGAATATTACCGTGTACAAAATAGAGGTTCACCGTTTCGGTACAGTATTTTATTGCAAGTTCTTGAGCCCATGCCGGCAGTTCATGAATAAGTTCACTATTGTATTTGATAAGTTTTTTTCCGGCACTCATCGTTCCGTCCCTCCGTTTACCTCAGTGCGGTGCAGCGGAAGTTCCGCCGTTCGCAGTAGTCATAAAAGTACCATATAAAAAAACCTGCAAAAGCGCAAGAGAAATCAACAACCCCGACGCAAAGCATCGGGGTATGTTGTTCTCATAAGGTGGTTGCAGTCGGCTTTAATACCCTTTGTTACGACGCAGAGCGTCGGGGTATTAAACCCTCCGCACGAATAACGCTGTATCCTTACGGCCCTGTCTGCCTCATTTTTCCTGCTTGACAACTGTATTTTTCCGGTATAAGCTCTTTTTATGTTGATAAAGACTGCACACCGCACAACAGCCTTCCTTCCCGCTTCCGGCACCCCGCCGCAACAGGTTGTAATATCGTGCAAGTCATTATTTAACAACAAATTACCACACCCCTAAAAAAATTTTCCACGCACATATTCTTTTAGAAATATACAGACACCTGCGTTGCCGCTGCACAAAAAATAGTCCTCGACGTATCAATACACCGGCACTGATGCCGGTTGTTCCCAGCAGCAAACGATGTTTTTGGTATGCAAAAAATCGGCATCAACAAATGTACACGGATGGACATTTACAATAAAAAGTGATTAAAAAAGCAAGAAAAGAAGCCGTTTTTATAGGCTTGTAGACAGATTTTTTCCTACAGTTTTACTACAAGAAAACCGTATGATTTATACTATGTTTATTAATAGTTTTT
>JARGFA010000008.1:0-27667 GCA_038397965.1 Treponema sp. | reverse complement strand
TATTAACTTGTGTTTTTATTGCCCGGTCGCCATAGTGGAGAGGTTATACCCGTTCCCATCCCGAACACGGAAGTCAAGCTCTCATAACGCCGATGATACTGCAGATCATGTGGGAAAGTAGGTAGCTGCCGGGCTTTTTTTTATTTAACCGGTATCGACGGTTAAATAAAAAACGTTCAAAGGTACCTAGCAGTTTGCCGTAAAGACCATTTCTATAGCAATCGGTATTTTCATCGGCAAACTGGAGGTGAAACGCATCAAGCGTTTCACACGGTAGCTCTGCCGGGCTTTTTTTATCTCTAAGGATACCATATAACCTATCTTTATAAAAAAATGTCTTAACTAATTTTTGCTTAAGTCTATAGTTTTTTTTTAGCTTTTGTATATAATGTCCTGTATGAATCTTCAACTTTCTACTTTCGATAAACTTGTTGATACTCTGTCTACTGAAGAAGCACAGGTGATGCTTGCCAGTATTTCTGATAGTATGAAGCTATCGGCAGACATACAGGGCGAGAACCGTGCAGCAGAAGCCTCATTTATTACCGAACGGAACGGAAAAGAACTTCGTCTTGATGATGAGCCGTTTTTTATTCGGTTATGGCTTAAATTGAAAGCTTTTTTTAGAGCAATACCTGTAGAAACAATATATGAAGACGAATTGATCAACCGGATTGGTAGAGATTTAAACCGGAAATATAAGCAGTATATCAATATTAAGCATAATGTATTTACTCATGAATTTTATGAGCTATTGAGAGAACTGCGCAAGACACAGTTGTTTTTTACTGCTCTCCTTTCTGCGTATGACAGTGATAAGGGAGATTTTTATTTGCTCACAAGTTCTTTCGCTGCTCCCGATATATATGCAAAGCTCATGTATGCAACCGATCCCTTTAATGCGGCAGTAGGTCTATCTGCAACATCAAATCTCCGTGCTGATTTTCTTAAAAAAATTGATGAAGTGTTTTCGCTGATCTTACCGGAGTATAAAAATGAAATGTATCAATGTGCGCACGCCATCGAATGGATGAGGCATTTTTGTGAACTTTCAATTGATAAAACAGTTTTGCGGTTTACAGTAAGCTCGGTCGGTGAGGCTTCTTGTCCTATTCATTTTATTGCAGCTGAGATCAGTATGCTCGCCTCGGTACTTAGTGCTATTAAACCTATTCGCGATATTGTTTTACAGGCGCTGTTTCTTTTGTTGGAGCAAGAACGGCTGCATGATAAAGAACTTGACCTCGAAAAAGAGTCGGTTGAGTTTGTGGCGCAAGCTTCCCATGCGCTTGAAGCTATTAAACATTTTTCTATGAAAATACCGATCATCGATTTCGCGCGCTACTCGGCAAGATCGGTGCACTGGGAACCGCAGCGCTTTGACGGCGGTGAAGATTGGTTTTTGCTATTTAAAAATGCGTGGAAAAAGCGTTTTAATGAACGTTGGCAGCTGTGGTCGGCCGAACAAAAACGGTTTGCTCTAAAAACACAGATGCTCAAACTGCTGAAAATTGAAGAAATTCATACGTTATCTTATCGCCCATGGGAAGATTCTTGGCTTATTCTCCGCTTTAAACGTGAGTTTTCATTTAGTTTTTTGGTGTCTTTCTTTTCCGGATTATATCCTGCCGTTATACAGCCGGTACTTAAAATACTTTTAATGGAAGGTAAATTTTACCGCCGGGAAAATCTGGAAGATTATACAACTGCTTTTACTGTCTTGGAAAAGCAGGAGAGTGCGCTTGCTGTTTTTGAAGCCCGTCTTGCTCCGGAAGGTGAACTAGGTGCTTCGTTTATGAGCTTAAAAGAAAAGCCGATGGCGAGTTTAAAAAGTAAAAATAGCTTAGAAGCCTTGATGAAAAGTGTTGAAGCTGAAGCAAAACAGCTTGTTACCGCCTCCCAAGGAGCATTGAAGACACTCATCGCCCTCTTAAACGGTTTCATTGAAGGTAATAAAAGCAGTGTGTATGCGCCGCTATTAAACTGGTCAATTATTCAAGGTGTTCACAATGCAGACTTTAGAGCACAAGTTGAAGATGTAAAAAAAACATTGCAGGACACAGCGGTCATTTTAGCTGAAACTGAAAAAATTGAGTCTGAGCTTTAGCCGGGTAGTGTTTATATCTATGGGTTAAAGCTCTTTACGCCGATACTATGATGTATGTAATTGTATCCGTAATGATCTAAGTGCTGTTTTAATCATCAAAAAATACCTTGACAAAGAGATGATGCAGCCTATAAACTATTCAGGAGGGAAAATTATGGCAGAATTTCTTAGTGATCAAAATTTTGACCGTTTTAAGGATTTAATATACAATGAAAGCGGCATTACCTTTTCTGTAACCAACCGCTCTATTTTAGAAAGCCGTTTAAAAGATCGGCTGCGTGAAAATAAAATGGAAAATGTCGATGAGTATTATAAGGTTCTTATTGCGAATAAAGATGAATTGAAAATTATGCTCGATTCGGTAACAACCAATTTAACCCGGTTTTTTCGGAATCAGCCCCACTTCGATGCATTAAGTAATTATGTAATTCCTGAAATGGTAAAAATAAAACAGGCTGCGGGAAAGAAACAGATACGTATTTGGAGTGCGGGGTGTTCAACTGGGGAAGAACCTTATACAATTGCGATGGTTATGAAACGCTTTTTACCTGCCGGATTTACTGCCGATATCCTTGCTTCTGATTTGTCCTTTAAATCTCTTGTTGTCGGAAAGCAAGGTTTTTATCCGGATAGCCGCATTACCGGTATTCCCGATGATTATCTGGCCCAGTATATGACGAAGCAGGGAAATGGATATCAAATGAATCCTGAAATTATGCAGATGGTTAAATTTGACTATCACAATTTAAAGCATGATGCTAATAGGAATGATATTGATATTTTATTTTGCCGTAATGTTATCATCTATTTTGACGAGCCCGCTCAGCAGGCGGTTATTAACCGTTTTTGGGATGCAATGTCTCCTCATTCTTTTTTGTTTATCGGACATTCGGAGTCGTTATTTGGGATGGATACAAAATTTGAATTTTTGAAAACGGAATGGGCGTGTTTATATCAAAAAAATGTGAGATAGTAAAACACCGGATACTGTATTCTAAGATAGAAAAAATTATTTTGAATATTTATTAAAACCGTTACAATGTGGGAGGTTTTTGTAAGATGGAAGATATTAGAGTTCTCATCGTTGATGATTCTGCTTTAATGCGCAGTTTAATTGGAAAAATTGTCGACGGCACTCCCGGCTTAACTGTTGCCGATAAGGCAATGAACGGCCGATTTGCACTGCAAAAGCTGGATCGTGTAAAACCTGATATTATTGTCCTTGATCTTGAAATGCCGGAAATGACCGGCATTGAATTTTTACGTGAAAGAAAGAAACTGAATATTGATATTCCGGTAATTGTAATGTCGAGTATCGCAAAAGAAGGTGCCCGTATTACAATGGAGTGCTTAGAACTTGGGGCGAGCGATTTTGTTACAAAACCGTCCGGCTCTGAATCGGCTAATTTGGCTACTGTTGCAAATCAGCTTGTGGAATTTTTGCAGGCATACGGTAAACAGTATCAAATGAAGAAATTAGCTGCCGGCGGTGCTGGTAGGATATCTGCTATGCCTACTCCAAAGTCTTATACATCATCATTCCAGCAAAGCCGTACGGTTACATCTTCAATGCCGTCTGCTGTGCCGCCTACACCGTCGCCTTTTGGGCAGCCGAGCGGGAAGCCTGCTCAAGTACGGCAACCGGGTAGAATTGAAATTATCGCTATCGGAATTTCTACCGGCGGGCCTAATGCCTTACGGGAGGTTTTTGCTGCCTTGGATCCAGAACTGCGTCAGCCGATTGTGGTAGTGCAGCATATGCCGCCCGGATTTACCCATGAATTTGCGAGCAGTTTAAATAAGATTTGCCCCCTTGAGGTCAAGGAAGCACAGGAAGGAGATTTGATTAAACCTGGGCGTATTCTCATTGCGCAGGGCGGTAAGCACCTTTTGGTGGAAAAAAAGCCGCTCGGTATTATTGCACACATCTCCGATGCACCGCCTGAAAGCGGCCACCGCCCCAGTGCGGATGTGCTGTTTGCCTCTGTTGCAGAACAGTTTCAAAATAGAGCGCTCGGTATTATTATGACCGGTATGGGCAAAGACGGAGCGGCCAGTCTTACCCGTATGTACCAAGAAGGTTCCCGTACTATTGGTCAGGACGAGGTTTCCTCAATTGTGTATGGTATGCCGCGGGTTGCGTATGAGATGGGCGGTATCATGGAGCAGGTATCCCTGAGTAACATGGCATCGGTTATTAACCGCTATGCGCGGGAATTTGCTTAGGTAATATTCAGCCGTTTCCGGCATTCAGAGAGGTTTTCCAGCGTGAGATCATCTGGAGTGCTTGTAGCGGCGTTATTTCATCCGTTTTGGTTGAAAGTATTTCATTGATAATGAGCTCTTCATCGGTAAAAAGATTTTTTACCTGAGGAGCTTTTTTTATTATTTTCGGAACAGTAAAATCAGTATCATCGGTTCCGGTGTCAAAATTTCCGCTGCTTAATATTTCAGATGCCCGCTGTACGACAGTTTCAGGGAGACCGGCAAGCTCGGCTACATGTATTCCATAAGAATGAGCGGCGGCTCCTTCAATCACTTTCTTTAAAAAAACGATCTTTCCGCCGGTGTCTAAAACATCCAAGCAGAGCGTTTTCAGGCGCGGATGCTGTAAGTGTGCCAGTTCATGGTAGTGTGTGGCAAAGAGTGTTTTTGCCTTAACCGTATGCAGTAAGTATTCGCTTACCGCGCGTGCAATTGAAAACCCGTCACCGGTAGAGGTTCCGCGCCCGATCTCATCCATTATTATTAAACTCTGCGCGGAAGCATTGCGGAGGATGTACGCCGTTTCGGTCATTTCAACCAAAAATGTGGATTCGCCGCGGGCAAGATTGTCGCTTGCTCCGACACGGCAGAAAATACAGTCAACGGGTGTTATCACGACCTGTTTTGCCGGAACAAAAGAACCGATTTGAGCTAAGAGCACAATCAGTGCCGTTTGCCGCAAGAAGGTGCTTTTGCCTGCCATATTCGGCCCGGTGATAAGGGCAAAAGAAGGGATATCCGGCAGTTCCGACGATGAGAGCTTGAGGGTGTTCGGTACGAACTCACCGGCAGGCAGATGACTTTCGACAACAGGATGTCTGCCTTCGGTAATATGCAGAATACCGGTATCCGAAAATACGGGTTTTACCCATCCGTACAGTAGGGCTGTATGTGCAAAGGATTGGAGGACATCCAGTTCGGCAATTTCTTTTGCAAGTGTGTGCAGCAGCTGAATCTTATTATATACTTCAGAATGGACGGCAAGAAACAGTTCTTTTTCACAGGCAATGATCTGTTCTCCTGCATCATTTAAATCCGTTTCAAGTTTACTTAACGCTTCAGTTGTAAACCGCTCTGCGTTTACGAGTGAGCGGCGCTTAATAAAATGCTCCGGAACCGATTTCAGATTTCCTTTTGAAACCTCAAGAAAGTAGCCGCTTAACCGGTTATATTTTACCTTCAGATTTTTAATACCGGTTTTTTTGCGTTCTTTTTCAAGATATTGTTCCAATAGTTTATGCGCGTTATTCTGTAAGTGACGTAAGCTATCCAGCTTTTCAGACCAGCCCGGTTTTATCAATCCTCCCTCGGTTAAAGCGATGGGGCAGTCTTCTGCAATGCTCTTATCTAAAAGAGTATGTAAATGCTTGAGTTCGCCGCTTAATGAATCAGGCAATTGTAAGAAAAACAGATGTTTTTCTTTACTGAATTTTTCTAAGGCAATGCAGGCTTTGAGACTTTGTTTGATGGAAAGAAGGTCTTTCCCATGTGCGCGCTGCATAGCTACTCTTGCTGTTAAGCGGTGAATATCAAGGACTTCAGCAAGGATATTCCGTACTGTGCTCAGTATTCTTTCTTTACGGTGAAGTGTTTCCGTTTTATCAAGACGGGGCTGAATTTCTTCAGCAGTGCGCAGCGGATGATAGAGCCAATGCCGTAGAAGCCGGGTACCCATTGCCGTTTTCGTATGGCATACCGTTTCAAACAGCGTGAAAGCAGTTGTACTGTCATGGAGGTTGTGTAGTAATTCGAGGTTTTTCCGAGTGGAGTCGTCCATCATCACAAAGTCACAGTCACGGTAGATTTTTATACCGGTAATATGGGGAAGACGGCTTCCGGTGGTTTGATCAAGGTACTGGAGTAGTAGGCCGGCCGGCGGCAACTCCGGAGAATCTGCGGTAAGAGAAAATGATTTCAGATGTTCGGTTCCAAAGCACGCACAGAGCCGCTTTTGGGCTTGTCCTGCAGAGAAGCTCCAGTCGGGATAAAAATTTTGCAGCATTCCAGGGTATTCCGAACAGACTGCCGTCAAAACGGGATGGGAATCGGCTAGGGAGCGCTGGATAAGAATTTCACGGGGTTGTACCCGGCCGATTTCCTTTTTGAACTGCTCCGCGGCTGCCTTGAGCGGAAATGAGGTTGCAAAAAACTCTCCTGTGCTGACATCAATATAGGCAAAGCCGATAAAAAAATCGGTACCGTTGCTGCCGCTTATGTGCTTCGGTGTACAGTATACTGCAGCAAGATAGTTATTTTGTCCTTGCTCCAGAAAGTCATCGCCGGTTGCCGTACCGGGAGTAATCACCTCAGTTATTTTCCGTTGGGTCAGTTCACCCGGGATCGGGTCGGATACCTGCTCACAAACAGCGATTTTTCTTCCGGCGCGCAAAAGACGTGCAATGTATATGCGTGATGCATGGTAGGGAATACCGCACATGGGATTTCCTGCCCGCTGAGTTAGTGTTATATTCAGTAATCTGCTGACCTCAACGGCGTCATCATCAAACATTTCATAAAAATCTCCCAGCCTGAAAAAGAGTACCGCATCCGGATACTGCGCTTTCATGCTGAGATATTGCTGCATCATCGGGGTAGTAGAAGCGGGGTTTGTCATTGTTAATTTAAGCTGAGCTCTCTCATAATGTCATCGGTAATATCAACGGTCGGACTATACCAAATAATGGCTTCTCCTTCCTGTAAATTTAAAACCATCGTATATCCCTGGCTTTCTGCAATTTTTTTGATGGCCGCATACAGGCGTGAGTAGAATACATCATCGCTGACGAGATTTTTCCGCAGCATTGCAAGCTCGTCATTGCAGGCCTTAGAATATTCGATTAAGAAACTTGTTTTGGAATCAATTTCCGCTTGGTATTTTTTTACTGCATCGGTTTTGCCTACTGCTTCGGCATCAACTTTTTTTTGGCGGAGTGCGATAATTTCATCCGACATACGTTTGGTCTCTGCCTGATATTTTGCCTGTTTTGCCTGATAATCACGTACAGAACGGGCATCCCGTAAAAAGGTGGTGTAAATACGTGAGGTATCGACAACTGCAAACCGGGTTATCTGCTGTGCGGAAAGCCCGGTCAGTCCCGCTATACAACAAAATAGTATTACTATATGTTTTTTCACTTTTTGCTCCATTACAAATTCGGGATATTAAACGATAGAACAAAGCGCCAATCGGCCTTTTTACCGTTGCTCCAAACCGGCTTACCGTTTATGGATTTAAAGGTATTTGCAAACATCAGCCGCAGCGGAAATTGCGGAATAACAAAGCGAAGCCCCGGCCCGAAACTGAAATAATAATCGTTTATGCTGAGGTTTTTTAGGTCCTGCAAATTCTTTTTGATTGCTGCCGAATCAAAGAAAAAATCAAACGAAAGAATACCGTGCGCAAGCGGCCAGCGGAATTCTATCCAGTGATTAAGCATCGCGTTTCCTCTGCCGAATGAACCGAGCCCCATCCAGCCGCGGCCGGTAAACATACCGTCAATTGACAACTTACTGTTTTCACTGATATGACTGGTCGGCATCGGAAGCTGAAATGAGAATCCCGTATAAAAGGCAAGTACAAATTTTAGATTCCATACCTCAGAAACCGGGTAATCAAGTAAGGTGAAATATGCCTCTCCCTTTGATTCAGAGCGGAAAAAATACTCATCTTCAACCTTAGGAAGGATACCGAAGAAGCTGAATTGCTGACTTAAAAACCACCCCTTTGAAGGGTCATAAGCAAGATCCCGGCCGTCAAAAGAGAGCCGTGTCCAGAACGAATTACTTAAACCCCAGCGGTCGCGCTGGCGGCGGACGGTTATATCTGCGGCGCGGTAAAGATTTTTGTCGTAAAAGTTTTTTACCAGTGCAAAATTTATGCCGCCGCGCAAGGTAATCGTACAAAAACGGGGAAACCACCGGTAGCCGGTATGAATACCGAAGCTGGTTTCCATCCGGTCATACCGCATACGGTAGGCATTGGCAAGGTCAGGATTTTTTTCAAATTCGGCAAGACTGCTGAACGGCCCGTAGGGAAATACAACGTCCTGATAGTCAAAAAGGGATTTATGAGTAAGCGATAAATCAAATCCGACTGTTATCGGGTATCCGAGAAACCAGTTTTCCGCGTAGCCGAGCTGTATTGTTTGATTGTCGGTCGCTGCGGTGGCGTTCACCGAAAGCTCGTTACCGCGGCCCATCAAGTTCCGCTCCTGCCACTGCACGAATAAAGAAAGCGGGAAGCTGTCTGCATCGGAGATACCGGAAAAGGTTACACCGAACTGAATGCTGGCCGTTGATTGTTCTTCAACATTGAGGATAACGTCAATCAGATCCTGTTCCGAACCGGGCTGAACATCCGGTACAACAGCTGAAAAATATCGTAGGTTAAATAAGTTACGGAGACTGTCCATGAACTTCGTTTTAGAAAATACATCACCGGGTTCCATCAGCAGTTCCCGGCGTATAACATAGTCCTTTGTCCGCTTGTTGCCGCGGATAGTGATATTTTCTATATGGCTGCGTCCGCGTTCAACAATGGTTACCGTAAAGGAGGCTTTTTTGGTAGCTGCATCGCGCTGCATTGATTTATTGATATAGTTTGAGGTATATCCATTTTCAAAATATGTGTCTGCGATAGCCTGAAAACCGCGTTCAAACTTGGTCATATTTAAAACCGCACCCGGCGCTAATTTAATTTTTGCCGTTAGATCTTCGGTTGAAAAAATAGTATTTCCTTCAATAATAGTGCCGTCATAGAAATACTGTTCGCCCTCCATGATCACATAGGTGAGTTTCATCATATTTTTTTGAGGATCGGTTTCGCTGTCAATATCCCGGATGATATTTTCGACGTGAGCATCAATATAGCCGCGCTCTCCGTAAAATTGCTGAAGAGCCGCCTTATCTTCTTCGAGGGCGCTTTCTTTAAAGACTCCTTTTACGAGAAACTTTGCGGGTTTTGTAACAAGCACCCCTTTTAAGGCTTTCTCGCCGAATACGGTATTTCCTTGGAATGCAACGGATGAAACGATAGTCTGCTTGCCTTCTATAATGGTGAACTCAAGGGTCATACCGCCTTGCGGGTTATCGGAAACCGCAGACGAAACCGATACGGCTGCATAGCCTTTTTCGATATAGTAATTTTTGATGGTTTGCTCATCGGCATTCTTTTTCAGTTCGTTGTAAATATCGCCTTTTTTTAATACTATTTTTGAGAGTAAGTCGCCGCGGGATATTTGATTATTACCGGTGATTTTTATGAGGCTGATAACCGGCTTTTCTTTTACTTCGAATTCAAGCCGGACATATTGGTAGTCTATATCAGCCGGTATCGCCTTCGGTATGATGTCGGAAAAATAATCAAGGGCATACAGTTTTTGCAGAATTTCCGAATACACCGCATCGGAAAAGGGCTTTCCTTTAAAGGAATCAAAAACACCGTCAAGTTCGGCCTTTGAGACACTATTTAATCCTTGAAAAACAATGGTTGAAATCGGCTTGTTTTCATACCAGTTCTCCGGAGCCTGAGCCCACAGAAGAGATACGGATAAAAACAGCACTGCCGCTGCAAGTATCTTTTTTAACATTAAAAACTCCTCTCTATAGGATTGTATACAGTAATATATCTTTTGGCAATTTACAAGCTAATATGCATATTTCCATGAAAAAGTTAATGCAGCATCTCCTACAAATAAAGTATCCGGTTTTGTAGGAGCGACCGACCACCGCAGCATAAAAAAAGGAGTAGCCATCTCCAAACCGATTTCCGGCTGGAACAGAAGATTGTTATACACAGGACGTTTTGTTCCGCTGTTTTTAAGAGATTTTGAATCATAATGACTTAAATGCATTAAGGCATCCGCATAGATAGCTGAGCCGAAATATTTACCTATATAAACACTCGTATTGTCAAGATAGTTACTCAAAGCCAAGGTAGTGTTCTTATTTATATTAAACAAGTTACCGAAAATGGCATTTTGCAGGATCAGAGTTCTGAATGAAAATGCATCGAGTTTTAAAAAATCTCTGACGGCACTTTCGGATTTTTTAAAAAAGCCTATTTGTGCCAGAAGGTCTGAACTGGTAACCAGCAGGTTTTGCCAAATGCCCTCCTGCCCTGTATCTCCGATAAGTACCTGACCTAATAGTTGTATAATTTCAGCGGAAGACCGGGGCGGTTCTGAATTAAGAATCGGGTTAAAATCCGAAAGCGGCTGATCTTTAGCGGTAAGAATCAGGCGCAGCGGCTCTCCCGTTTCATCGCGGTCACGGATTTCAGCACGGAGGCTGATGAGCGGTTCTATTTCTCTGCCTATATCAACAAAGTCGATACTGCCCTCGCGGATATAGAAATTGCGCTTGATATAAAAGACTTCTCCGCCGCGCATTTTCACATTTCCTTTCATTGAAAAAGTTCCGCTGCTGCCGTCAACAATGAGGCTGAGCGGAGTTTCTGTGGGCACCAAGGTTCTTAGGATGGGAATATCAGTAGTCGGCCAGCGGAATTCCGCTTTTTGCCCCAGCTGTAAGTCGAGCTTCATATCGAATGCCGGGCCGCCGGTACCGGAATATTTTGCATGAAATTTATCCAGCTCATTAAATTTAAATGCAAAATGTCCGGCGTTAAACGTTGCCGAACCGTATAAGCCAATCTGTGCCGGCGTAATGATGATATCGGCTGTACAGCCTGCAAGCCCGTCGGCTTTAAATAAAAGGTTATCTGTTTTTACTACACCTAGTTTTGAGCCGAGTGTTCCGCATTGGATGGCTACTTCTTCCGGTATCCAGGAAGAAAACTCAACCGTACAGCGTGCCCAAAGGCTTGCCGACGGGCCGGGCAAAATGGTATACGGTACTTCAAGCATGGTTCCGTCTGCAATAACATCTAAGGCGACCGGTCCGAAAATTTCAGGGATATAGTGAGGAGAGTTGACCTTAATATTCCGCCCCTCGAGTTTGCCGTTAAACTCCGGTTCTAGGGGTTTACCGCTTATGGTCAGGTTTCCGGTCAGCTCGCCGCCGTAAAAAAGCACATAGTCCATACCGGTAATATTCCAAATTCTGGTAATATCTGCGCGGATATCAGTGATTGTGAGGTTTAATGCATCTTTTTTGATGCTGCCGTTCAGTGTTAAACCGAGCGGAAGGGTTTTTGCCAGCTGGAGGGATACGATGCCGTCATGTAAGATAAATCCGGTTATTTCATCGTTTTTTCCTGCATAAACTGCGGTAATTTCTTTTTCACGGATAACGGAAATCGGTACCGCCTCAGTACCGCTTGAATCACCGAATTGCCAGTTACTCAAAGATGCGTTTACGGTAAACTGATCGGCAAGTGTTCCGAGCCTGCCGAACAGCGTACTTTGCTCGTTCTCCCGCGGCGGTACACCGGTGAACACCGTGCTGATATGGGCTTTCATGTTCTTTGTTGCCGCCGCTCCTGCGTAATCAGCCTCGAGCATTCCGGTAAGATCGGAAAAAGAAAAGTTCCCGGTAAGTCCGGTAATCCGGTGCGTCCCCCATTCAAGCCCCTCTGTTTGCAGTACCGCATTTCCGTCTTCAACCGTCAGTAGGGCCGAAACGTTTAAATCTTTTCCTTGTATAAAAGCGGAAAGTTCAGGCACCTGAAAGCGGAGCGAAAAGGAATCGGGAGAACCTGAAAACGATGCATGAGCCGATACACGGTGTTCTTTTCCCTGTGTGTAGAGAAAACGTGCCAGGGATATGTTTTCGATACTGAGGTTCCCGTTTATCTGCGGATTGCTGCCGAGACTGAGGCTGCCGGTAAATGCCGCTTTTTCGGTGTTATCCGGGGTTACTAAGTACATTTCGGCTCTGTAGCCGGGCTCTCCCTCCGCTCCGGCAGCCGCAATGACGGCAAGGGTACCGCGCAGCGCATCTTCGCTGCCGAATGTTACATTTTTTAGGAACAGTCCGGCAGGATCGGCACTGCCGCTAAAGGTGAGGCCGGCTGCCGTCTGAGTTAATGAGGCAGGATTGCGGTACGTAAGCCTGCCGTTATGTATTTTGTAATACCACTCTTGCGGGGTTGTGTATTGAAACTCCGAATCAAGGGTAAGAAAAAGCGGAAGGAAAGGCAGCGGCATTTCACCGGCTTTGACAGTGCCCGTCAAGCCTGCGATCCGGTCATACAAAGCAGTCACTGCAAGTCCGTAATCTCCGTAGATGTTTAAGGTGTTCTGAGAGAAAAATCCCTGTACCTGATAACCGACAGAGTTAATCACCAAGGAGCTGTTGAAAATAACATCGTTAAACCGGTCAAAATCGGCATTTATCTCTCCGCGGACGTACATATTTTTATATGATATATCAATATCCGTCAGTGCGAATGAGGATTGATTTCCTTTGACGGAGAGCAGGGCGTAAAAATCGTTAAACGTGTTTGAAACCAAAACCAAACGGATGCAGTTATAAGAAAAATTTTGCATATCGCTTGAAATATAAAATTCTGTGGTACACTGAATATCCTTCAGAAGCGCCGCCTGCGGAATATCTGCTGCCGGATATGCGGCAAGAACAAAGTCATATACATTGCCGATACTGACTGCGTCAAAGGCGCCGTGCAGTTCCAAAAAGCCGATACCGCCCCGTGTAGTACCGTCATCGTCATAGATGTATGAACCGTCAAAGCTGTATCTACCGTATCTGTCTTCTGCGGAAAGAATATAATCGATTTTCTCTGCCGACGGGCTGAGCGTGAGTGCGATATTTTTCAGCAGCGCGTTTTCCCCTGCACTCAGCGACGGTATCTTACACAGTATATCCGTGCCCCGTGTTAAAAACTGAATGTCAGCCGAAACGGGCGTACCGGAGGGCAGCTTGAACGTATTTACCTTCAAAAAACCCGAAGGCATTTTTGTACCGAGATTAAACGAGCATTGAGAAAAAAGATCAATATCCGTGCTTTTCACTGCTAACTGAGAAATGCGGATATCGTTGTTGCTGCCCTCCGCGGCCAGCCGGAGATAAGCAGGCGCCAGCCGGTACGATGAAAAGGCGACAGCCGGCATATTAATACTCATGTCTGTGTCCCATACCAGCTGTCCGCCTGACAGCATAAAATGTGCATTACCGGTCAGACTGAGCGGAAAAAATTGGGCAAAAGTTTTCGGTACGGTGTAGAGCCGTACGGACTGTAAGGGCGAAAAGTCTTTGCAGCTGAAAGATCCGCTTATATCGTTGGTTTTGGCATTCCAGCTTGCGGTAAAGTCAATCGGCTGAAAATCCTGCATGGTATTAAACGTTAAGACATCATTACGGTAATCGGCAAAGAGTTTGATTTGATGTATGCCGAATTGTGCTGTTGAAATATGGGAAAAATTTGCAACAGCCGAGCCTGCCGGTTCATTTTTGTTGAATTTGCCTTCGATAGTGAAAGCGGTTTCAGTTTGTCCGAGCTCCGGGTATCCGGCGTTTTGGTATGATGCACTGCTGGACAGGCTGACTGTTAAGGACTCCGAATCGATGAGGAGGGAACCTTGCGAGATACGGGCGTTAAAGTTATGGATAGCATCCTTAAATCTTAGACGGACATTTTTAATACTGATGCTTAAAGGTTCAAAGTCAGCGGAAAAAAAAGAAAGGAGCTGATTATCTGAAGAATCGGCAGCTGCGGCTGATTCTTCCACGATCGAATGTATTTTCGTAACCAGTTTTTCATTTTCAAGCACATCAAAATCGATAAACCCGTTTGAGATACTGACCGAATCAAGCATAGCCGAGGTTTTTCCGGTTATCAGTGCAAAAAAACGGTAGTGTACGGACAGTTCTTCAAAGGCGGCAATTTCCGTATTATGTTCCGCATCATAGATTTTTGCATTCCGTAATGAGAGGGAACGGAGAATTGAGGGTGAAAGCGATTCATAGGCAATACGGATGCTGTAGGTCTGCTCAAGTTCGGTAAGCAGCCGGTCTCGCATTACGGTAAGTTTTCTTTCCAGTGACCGTACAAAGGGGCGAAAGAACAGGAGAGACAGTGTGAGTATGAATACAAAGAGTAAAAGCTCTACGGTATAGCGTACGGCCGGCTTCATTGAGGGGCTATTATATCAAAAAAGAAATTGTTATGATAGATAAATGATTTTGAAAAGATTTATTGTTTTTGAAGGACTGGACGGAACGGGGACAACCAGTCAACTGCGCCTTTTACAGGACGCTTTTACACGGGAAGGACTCGGCGGAAAGGTGTATTTTACCTGTGAACCGACGGACGGCTCCATCGGGAAGCTGATCCGTGCTGCACTGTCCGGTGCTGTCTGTTTTGATCCCAAAACAATTGCCTATCTTTTCGGTGCAGACCGCTGTGAGCATATCTACGGTGCTGACGGTATTGTGAATAAGACCCAAGCCGGCTTGACTGTGTTTTCAGACCGTTATCTATTTTCCAGCTTGGCGTATCAAGGCTTAACCGCCGGTCAGGAGCTTGCACACCGGGTAAATGATCCGTTTCCCCTCCCCGAATATGTATTCTTCTTTGATCTGCCGGCAAAAACTGCAATACAGCGTATTGAGCAGCGTAATGCTCCGCGTGAAATCTATGAAAAAGAAACATTCCAAACGGAGGTTGCTGAGGCATATACCCGCATTTTTCAGCACTACGGTAGTAGTGCACCGGATATGCAGGTGATCCGGATTGATGCCGCCGAAACAATAGAAAAAATACACAAAAAAATCTGGAATATTGTCCGTAAACTGCCGATATAGTAATGGATGAAAAGGTTTTTATGCTGTGCTGCCGTTTGTTTGTTTTTTTCTTTTACGGATGCGCCGGATCTGCCGGCGTATTTTGTGCAGTACAAAGAGCAGTATTATAAATTATATCATATTCACTATAAGCAGTATCCCGATGATACGCTTGAAAATATTTATTGGCTTGAAAAAGCGATAAATGCGGACTTTTGTAATCCGCTGTATGCATTGGGGAAAATCAAGGATACGGCCGATTGGGAAAAATACCGGTATCTGTTTATGATGCACCTCAATTTGAAAATGACGGAGCAGCACCTCCGGCTTGGTATGAAGTATGATAAGCAGGTTGCCTATTTTTATAATGCACCCTGGAAAGAACAGAATATTGAAAGTTTAAAAATGGCGGAAGATTGCTATAATACAGCCTTATTTTATTGGAAAGAAGCAGCATTATGGGCTGAAAAAGCAAATGTCCGTAAGTTTCGGTTCCTTTTTTTAACTGATTTGCAGAATTGGGAGGATGAGCGTGAACGCATTGCGCAAAATAAGCTCAACTATGAACGGACGATTACCCGTGAACTTGACCGGTTGGCGGTTGTCCGCGCTCAATTTATGCAGATGGAGGAAGCATATTAGGAAGTGCCGGCAGTGTAAAGCGTAAGTTGCTGATACTGGGGCAAGGTTTGACAGGCTTTTTCATTAGTGCTATAGTCGAACGAAAACCTCTAAAAACTTCAGTTTTTAGAGATACCCAAATATTAAGTTGTATAGGAAATGAGGGCGGTAAGGTGTCTCGAACACGAGGATATAAGAAAACAGAAAATAATATAGTACGGTATATCTCAAAAGGAATCAAGAAAATAACCGGTGTAGTATTGCATTTTTTTCAGCGTATTATTGCCGGCGGACAGAAAAAACTTACAATTATGATTGTACCGCATTCGCAGAAAAAGGTACTTAACTTTCAAACCAGTATTTTTAGCTTGATTTTTTCATTGTTGATTATCATCGGTGTTTTTTCATCCTTTTTTTGGTTTGCTCATAAAACCGCTGTATCCGTACAAGATTTGTCCGTGACAAAAGAAGAAGCACGGAAGGCTCAGGCGAGTTTGGATGTGCTGCGGGATGAAACCAACGAATTGTTAAAAACCGCGCGGAACTTTCAGTCCGCCCTTACCGCTACGTTTTCTTCGCTCGGTTTAAAAACAGCTGCCCCTGCCGGGCAGACGGCCAACGGGGATTTGTCTTTTCTGTTTAATATGCATGAAGTTGCAGAGGGTTCATTGAAAGAGGCTTCTGAACTTCATCAGCTTACCTCCTATTTTAATGATGCCATTCTTCCCGTTCAGGAAATGGGCAAGCTGCTTGATGTGCAGACCACGTTATTTTCCGATATTCCGAGCTTATGGCCCATTAAGGGCGGTATCGGCCATATCTCAATGGCGTTCGGGCAAAACCGGCACCCCTTTACCGGCCGCTGGTATATTCACAAAGGAATAGACCTTTCTACTTACCGCTCCGGAGATCCTATTGTTGCTACTGCGGACGGACAGGTAGTTACCGTGGAATTTGATCCGGGCTGGGGAAACTATGTCATTATTAAGCATAAACACGGTTTTTATACCCGCTATGCACACCTTCAATCATACCGGGTAACGAGGGGAGAATATGTGCAGCAGGGGCAGACAATCGGGTATATCGGAACCTCCGGTATTTCGACCGGTCCGCATCTTCACTATGAAGTGCATATCGGTTCCGATGTGGTAGATCCGATCAAATACTTGAATATCAAAGCTGTCCGCGCAAAGTAGTTTTTATGGCTAAAAAGAATTTTATAGATGATATCTCGGTTAATACCATCGTCGGCCCGGGAGCTATCATAACCGGTGATGTAAAAGCTGCAGGATTTTTACGAATAGACGGTGATATAGACGGCAATGTACAAACACAGGGACGGGTGATTATCGGTGAAGATGCCAGAGTACGCGGTAATATCCATGCTGCATCCGTGAGTGTGGGCGGTGTTGTACAGGGAGATATTATTGCGCCGGACTATGTGGTAATACTTTCTTCAGGTATGGTGCTCGGTTCGGTTTTAACACAAAAGCTGCGGGTAGATGACGATGTTATTCTGCACGGATTTTGTTCGGCGGTAGGCGATCAGCACAGCTTTAGTGAAGCGGAAAAAAAATATCATAATCAGCAAGCTCTGCATTCTTCCTCTTTTTCCTATTCAAAATAAAGGAGAAAAATGGGAAATCAGATAGAAACTGCAAGCTATGCGGCGGGACTGACGGTTCCGCCTTCTTTGCAGAAGAAAATAGCACAATCCGAAAAAGACAAGACAAAGCTCAGTAAGTTTAAAGATATACTGCGGAGTGTATTGCCCGAATCCCGCTCTGCAAGTGAACGTGATATTCTTGAACTATTGCATACCATGCCGCAGGAAGAAGCGGTATCCTTTTTGCAGGATGCCGTCCGTTCTGCAGGGGATACCTTACGGAACCGTCAAAATCCCGAAACCATTTTAGCATATAAGCAAGCGGTAAAAAACTTTATCGGCTATGTTGCACGGGAGGCTTATACCGTTACCACGAAAACGCATTTACGGCGTGATAAGATGAATCATTTACAGCCGCGGTCGTTTACCCAAATTATCATTATCAATGAAAAACTTGATAAATTTGCCGGAGAATTGCTGTATGATCAAAAAAGTCAGCTCTTTATTTTAGAACGGCTTGAAGAAATATACGGATTGATTATAGATTTAATTACATAAGGGAGGATAGCTATGAGTATTGATTTTGATGAAACATACGATGAAGAATATGAAGAAATAGATGATTTAAGCGATTTGGAAGATACGGAGTTGCCGGAAACCGATGAAGCCCCGCAGCGGGGAACCTTTCCCCAGCCCTTGTATCAGCTAAAACTTGACTATTCAAAAGAAGCATTTTATGCAACAACCGATCTGAATTTAGAAAAAGGGGATTATGTCGTAGCGCCTACCCGTTACGGGGAAGATATTGCGCGGATGATGGGCGCGGTACAGCATCCCATAGGAGCGGCGCCTAAGGATGTGGTAACGGTTATCCGTAAAGCGACTGAAGAAGATATGCAGCGTGCGGAAGAAAATAGAGAAAAAGAGCGGGCCGCAAGTGTCTTGTTTAAGGAAAAAGTTTTAGCCCATAAACTTGATATGAAGCTGATTGAATGTCACTATCTGCTTGAAGAACCTAAGGTGCTGTTCTTTTTTACTGCGGATAACCGCATTGATTTTAGAAAACTGGTAAAAGACCTTGTGGCAATCCTGCGGATCCGCATAGAATTGCGGCAGATAGGAGTACGCGATGAATCAAGAATGGCAGGCGGGCTTGGGTGCTGCGGCCGTCCTTTTTGCTGCCATGCCGTTACCGATAAGCTGCGTCCGGTATCAATAAAGATGGCAAAGGAGCAAAATCTTTCATTAAATTCATTAAAAATATCGGGGCAGTGCGGCCGGCTGCTGTGCTGCTTAGCATATGAACATGATTGGTACAGCGAAACAAAGAAAACACTTCCCTCAACGGGTACCGGTTTATACTATGATAATACCTTGTTCAAAATTAGCGAAATCAATCTTATTACCGGTGTTGCAACCCTATCAGGAGAGGACGGCCGGGTACTTTCCATACCTGCAAAGCGCTTTTTTCAGCAGAATGGAAAGTGGCGCATTAAGGACTAGGGATGGCATAACAGCGGGCTGCTTTTATGCTATCCTCAGCCCTATTAATTGATTACACGGTCGTAGGAACCTTGAACCTTCTGTGTTTTTGAAATTTTATCCGTTGCGGACGGAGCCTTGTTCAGCGTGCTCAGATAGGCATACAGCTTATCCGATGTTTCTTGACTGATTGCGTGTTCCATTTCGCATGCTTCCTGATCGGCTATTTCTTCAGATACGCCTAACACATCCGTGAGAAACTTATAGAGAGTGTTATGGCGTTCGCGCACATTCTTTGCTACGGCACAGCCCTGTTCGGTTAGGTGTACCAGGCCGTAGGGTTCGTGCTCAACAAAGCCTGAGTCTTTTAAAAGACCCAACCGTTTATTTACACTTGCCCGTGAAACGCCCAGCCGGTTTGCAATATCAATTGACCGGATGGACTGTGAACCATGCGATAAATCATAAATTACTTCAAGATAATCTTCTTGCGAAGCAGAAACTCGTGCTATCATGTATATACTATACCCCTGTTTTTAATAATTTGCAAGTTTAAAGAGCGCTTACATTTTTCCGCAGCTTATTGCGGTAAAGGTGCTGGAACAGGTGCGGGGCACGTGCAGCCTGTATCTTTTACCTAGTTGCATTGTTTATACTTTTATGCGCTCTTTTAATAAAAAATGTATCTTCATCCCTCTGCCTGTTCTGTTCTTGTTTTTTCCCGCTGCGGTGAATGCCCATCCTCATATGTTTGCCTCGGCGCAGCTTGAATTTGTGTGGGCGGAAGATAGATTAACGGGAGTGTATGAAACATGGCAGTTTGACCGCTTTTTCAGTGCCGATATTATGCAAGGGTATGATCTAAACCGCGACGGAGTTTTCAATACTGCTGAAACGCAGGATGTATATGCGAATGCCTTTATCAATACAAAGAATTATTATTATTTTACGTTTATCCGGCAGGGAGAGAAACGGAGCAGTCCCCAAGCGGTGAGCAGGTTTTCGGTTTATCAAAAAGAAGGGATTGTCTTTTACCGGTTTTATGTTGACCTATCCGCGTACGGAGGCAGCAGCCTGTATTTTGCTGTGTATGATTATACCTTTTTTTGTGACTTCAGGTATGATGAAAAAAATCCCGTTATTGTTACCGGAGCGGGTGCACTGAAGCCTTCATACACAATAGCTGAAAATAAAAAATATCCGGTCTATTATGATCCGCTTGATACTGCCGATATGATGACCATCTATGATACGTGGAAGCCGGGCTTACTGACCTATTACCCGAAAGAAATTCATCTGAGCTATTAAAGACTGCGGAGGAGTGCTGTGCGCCGTAAAACGTTTTTTTTCTTGTTTCTATGCTGTGTTACTGCGGGACTGCTGCGGGCAAATCCCTTTACCGGTTCGCCTTCCGCGCCTGCACGTACGGAGCGTCCCCCGGAATTTCTGGTTGAACGTCAGGCTCTGCTCCATACGCAGCTCGGCGAATCCATTTATGAATGGACAAAGACACACTCTGTGCAAACCTTTTGGACGGTTATCACCCTTGCTTTTTTTTACGGGTTTATGCACGCGCTCGGCCCCGGTCACCGGAAAACCCTTGTGTTCTCGTTCTATTTGAGCAAGGCTGCTCCGGTGTGGGAGCCTGCACTGACCAGTGTAATTTTGGCCGGCTTACACGGTATAACAAGCATTGTGCTGCTGTTTGTTTTCCGCAATGCTGCAGGCGCTTTTTCCGCCAATACCGCTTCTGCAGCGGCCTATTTGGAAGGCAGCTCTTATCTTGTACTGCTGCTGCTGTCGCTCTTTTCCGTTTTACATCTGTTATCCCACGCCGTTCCGGGGCGATTCCGGTATTTTCATTTCGGATGCGGATGCTGCCGGCATCAGAGCGGAAATTCTGCCGTGGAAAAAGCACAGTGGGGCACCTTTGTATTAAGCGGTATCTATCCCTGTCCTGCGGCTCTCTTAGTGCTGGTACTGGTTTCGAGCCTTGATGCTGCCGGCCTCGGTATTTTGGCTGTGGTGAGTATGTCTGCGGGAATGGCGGTGCCCATCACCGTTATTGCCTATTTGGCATGGGCAGGACGCGCCGGACTGTTTAAACGGATGCAGAAAACGGAAAAATACCTGCAAACGGCAAGCTGTGTGTTAGGGCTTGCCGCCTATACCGGTATTTTTATCTTTTCGCTGGTTTGTCTTTTGCCCTTTGTGAAGGGGTTTATAGGCTGAACATCACTGCTTTGCTAACACCTAGTGCTCCAGCGTTGAAAGCGGAGCGGGCGGCGCGGTACCGGGCAGCTTTACTACCATGGTATTGCCGCTGATGCTATATGTTACCGCTGTGCCGGCCGGTACGGAAACGGGATCACCGGTTCGATATAGGGGCGCATCAGATTGGTAACCGACATAAAAAGAAATATAACTGCTTACCGTATCGGTGCCGCCTATTTTGATAGTGTATTGTCTAAGCGGAGGGAACTGATATGAATAATAGGCTGATGGCACCTCACATACCACTCCGTTCCACGTGACACGGTAGAAGCTCTTGCTATAGTTATTTTCAATGGTCAGGTATCCGTACGGGCTTGAATCCAACAGGGAGGAAAGCGGCACGGCGGTAAAGGTGCCGGCGGGAATTATCTGTGTACTATCGGTAAAGGTAAAGGCGGCTGCTTCCCCTAAAGCTGTGCGTATTGTTTCATCCGTTTTAAAGGTATACTGAATAACCCCCACGGAACTATCATACGGTACCGTTTCTTTGTTTTTTGCATACATGGTTTCTACGGTGATCGGTGCGGCATCGTTCTCTGTTTCAATGTTAAATATTCGGCTTTCGCCGATTTCAAGACTGAATGAGGGGAAAGATAGAAAGCTTATGCTATATAATGGGCGTGAAGTATTATTCTGTACGGTAAGCGTTCCTGCAGGACGGTTGTCGAGCAAACTTGCAATCGTAACAGCAGATTCGGTACCTTCGATGATAACCATGGTGTTGTCGTCTATCGTGAATGATTGGGCTGTTCCGCCGCTGTTCAGTTCAATAGAGTCTTTGGTGCGGACTGTAAAGGCAGTACCGCTGTTTGAACTGCGTGCATATAGAACAAATTTCAACGGTTCATTATAGGTATTCCCATAGTAACCGATAGCTGTTGTTTTACTGAGCCCTTTTTCCAGTATAAGTGTTCCGCCGGTACTAAATATATCTCTGGAACAGGCATTGGTGAGGGTGAGCTGGGTTTTATAGTAATACAATGAAGACAGCACCACCGGCGTATTTTCTCCCTCTTTTACTACCATTGTTGAGTCGGTGAGGGTTACGGTGCGGGCGGTTCCTTTTTTCAGCGGAATTTTTTCTGCGGTTCTTACTGTAATCCCTGCAGAAGCTGCATAGAATGTATCCGGAAGTGTGAATGTGATATACTCTTCTCGTTCCTCGTAAAACGTTTCTATATCATACGCATTGATTGGTAAATACAAGTTGCCATTAGAACTGTCGGTACTAAAGCCGGTATGTCCATATTTGACACGGATCAGCGGGCGGGTAGTGCTGTTTTCAATTTTGAGGGCTGAAGAGTTCTTGATCAGAGCGGAAACCGCAAGGCTTTTATCATCAGTTTCACCGATTTTTACAACCTGTGTTGTATCATCAATAACGATTTCTTTTGATTCATACATTCGTACCGAAAACTTCTCCCGTGTCCGTACCGTGTATACTGCACAGCTGCTGTTATCTCCGTGTTCCGTATCGTCCAATTCATTTGAGACAGGATGTTCCCGCTCATGTATGGTAAAATACACATAGCTTTCGCAGCTGCCGGTAAAACTCTGTATTACTGCCTTACCTCTGCCGAAGGTACCGTCTTCTTGGGCAAAAATGGTTTCGTTAAACGTAACCTTTTTCAGCATCCGGGATGTTTCGTTTTTTACGGTAACCGTTGTTGCATCTTCATACAGGCTTGCAAGCGGTACCGGTGTGTTTGAACCTCCTATCACCACCACGAGCGTATTATCAGTGATGGTAACCAGTGTTGTTTTTCCCAGTGCAGCTGCAGTCAGTTCACTTGTACGCAGTTGATATTTTTTCCCCTTCCAGCCGTATCCTTCGCTGTACACTTTGGAATATACGGTAAAGCGGATGTAGCTGTTGGATTCTTCCGGAAGGCTTTTAACACAAGAGTGTGCAATGGGTAAGCACCGCGAACCGGAAAATACGCCGGTAGTAAAGTTAACACTGTCGTAGTCGGCATCAATAATATGCCGCGAGGATTGATTGGTAATTTTAAGCTGTGCGGGGGAAGGTGTATTTCCCTGTTCATGTGATTTTTTATTGCCGACAGTGTTCGGACAGCCGGCTGCTAAAATACTCATTGTTATAAAAGCTAATAAAATTAATTTTTTCATTAGTATTCTCCTATAAAAGCTCTTTACTATGCAGCACGAAAGCTATTCTTCCTCAGCTGCCGGTTTAGTATGTGATGGATGTAACAGCCGGAGCGGTTACACTTGTTCCGTTACATTCAAAGCCGTAGATTTTTCCGCGTTCAAGCAAAAAAGGTTCGACGGCAATGGTGTTTGCGCTGTCTGTAACAAATAATTTCAAACTTGAAATTGTTTCCGTATTTTCAAGTGAGGAAACATTAAGCTCGTAGAAGCCGAATTTACCGCTTGCTAAGTTCAGCTCATTATTGCCGAGCTTTTTTAAGTACGTGCTTCCCTGTAATACCTGAAAACTTTTTGTGCCGGTATTTTGTACTTTGATATACCCGTTTAAAAATTTCAGTTGGCCGCTTGCAGGCTGGGAAATTGTTTTTGTGTAGGTTTCACCTTTTTTTAGTACAAAAGCGATGTTGGAAATATCGCGTTGAGCCTGCGCATATATGGGTTCGCCCGTGCCTGACGTAAAAGAATCGGCAAGCTGTACATAGTAGCGGATATAAAAGACATCACCGATGCTTTGATCGGCACTGGGCGGCAGCTGCACTTTTTCCGTTGTACCGGCAGAAACAAGAGCAATAGGCGGTGCTGATGTGTCGGATGATGAAGGGTTTACATTCATATACACGGCAGCCCTAAACGATGACTCATTGAAAAAATTGACAGTTACGGTGTTTATATTTTCAGGTATTCCGCCGGTATTTGCTGTTTCAGGTTTTCTTGCCGGAAATTCACACGCAAACAGACAAAGCAGCAGCGGTATAATCATCAAAAATTTTTTCATAGTTTGTTCCTTAAATTATATTATTTACGGCTGAGAAACCGGAGCATCTTTGATAGCTTGGATAACGGCAGGGTCGGTAACACGGGGAGTAAAGTATCCGTTTCTTCTTTTTTTTATCATGCCGTGTTCTGTAATCATAACTTGAATACCCACTCCGTTTTCATTTATGGTAACATAGCCGTGGGGGTCACTAAAGAACGGATCGTATGTATCTATGTTATGTTTTGTGTAATTGTTATCTTTATATACTACGGAATAGACAATGCCGTCGTCTGAAAAATAGCGGTAAACCTTCTCATTGGTGTTATTGTCATAGTTCCACAAAAATACACAGCCCTTAGGATGTAAAGGATTTTGCTGCACAGCAGGAGCATCCTTAACTGCTTGGATAATAGTTGAGTCAGTTATACGGGGGCAACGGCGGTCTTCGGTATCTATGATATAATCATCTTGAACTTCAATGGAAGACATACCCCCATCATCAAGTAAAATAAAATACATGTTGTAGAAACGTATATATCTATCCCGTGTTTCCAATTTGATGTATTTGTTGTCTTTATTTACTATAAAATATATGTCGCCGTGATAAAAATAACTATATATCTTCGTGGTTTTTTCAGCGTCCTCTTTTATCTCCTTTTCAAAAAATATACATCCATTCAATGATGGCGGCTGTGAAACGGGAGTATCCTTGACTGCTTGGATAACGGCAGAGTCGGTAACACGGGGCTGCACTAAAACACCGTTGTCTTCCATGCCTTCTTCTGTAACAGTAACGGTTTGTTTATGTTCAGTGTGTTGTACATTTCCTTCTTTGTAATCGAGATAAAAAGAAGTGATGACATTACCTTGATATGTCATAGGGGCATATTGTTTTTTGTATTTGTTATCGATGCGGCCTATATAATAAACCTGACCATTTAAAAAATAGTGATAATACTTTTCATGCGTTTCAGGATGTTCACCTATATCAAATATGCCGCCTTCTAAAACATAGTTTTTAGGCATAGCCGAAAGTGTTATAGGTTTTTCTTTATTAATAACCACTGTGTTATCGGTAATATTAAAGGTTTGTTTTTTATCCTTTTCTATAATTACCGTCTCCTGTGTGCGTACAGTAACTTTGCTTCCGCCTAATTCTAAATCAAAATAAATATATCCTTGTGCTGCATCCGTAAATTTTGCAGTCCATGTTCCGCCCGGTGTTAAAGCACTTGTTTCTTTACCGCAATATTTTATATTTGCAAGCGGCAGTGAAGACTGATTTTGCAAAAGCAATATTGTTTTTGCATTCAGCTCGTCTGCAGGCGGTGCCGTACGATTTTGTATGTTATTGGGACAGCCGAGCAATAAAGAAGCAAAGACTGTCATTGTGAATACCATCTTTTTCATGGTGTATCTCCTTATACGGTAAAAGTACCGGCCTCCCCCTACCGCCGAAACGGAAGTACCGGAAGGCCGGTACGCTGGTGCAGCGCTGCCGATTTAAAGCAAGCGGCCTGTAAGCTGCAAGGGTTATTCCGAAACGGTGATGGATGCGGAGGTTATTTCAACGGTTTTGTGCTGCCCTTTTTCTACGGTAACAAGTTCTTTCGTTTTGAATTTCACTCCCGGAAACGCCTCTGCTTCAAAAAAGATATATCCGCTCTGTGATGTTTTCGTTTCCATCCGCACACTCTGTCTTGGAGATAACCGTAGACCGGTAAATTCCACGTAATTATATGATATATTCACCAGAGTGTCGGAGGTCATATTTATAATAGTCAGCGAAGTATCGTTTTCCGGTGAAGGCTGTTCCGGTTCGCTTGGTTGCTCCGGCTGCTCAGGCAGCGGGCTGGTCGGCTCAAACAGCGTGTGATCGGTAAAGGTAAAGATTTTATCCTCTCCTTTTTTTAGGATAATAAGCTCTTTTGTTCTAACCCATTCACCGTTTTTTTTGCAGAATATATAGCTTTGGGTTTCTCCCTTAAACTCTATCTTACAAGAGTAGCCGGGCGTCAGTTTTGCATATACCTTTCCTCCATAGGTAATTTGTTCAAATACCGCGCCGGATTGATTATTGATAGTTAATGAAGCGCCGCTTACTTTTATTCCGGTCAAAGCGCCCTCACCGAAGGAACTTTTCCATGCTCCTGAAACCTTTTTGTTCTTGATTGTTCCGGAAAAATCTACTTTATATGAGCCATTAGTCATTACCCCTGATAACCTGCCGAAACCGTCTACAGTGCCTTTTGCAGACAGCAGTTCATGAGTGGTTGTATCTTTGAATTGGCCGGTAAAAAGCCCGGTTTCATCTACAGTAGCACCCCATTCTCCGTTAAAAGAACCGTCAAATATTCCTTCGTAAGAGCCCGCGTATACAGCCGGATCCTGCTCAATCTCTTTTTCGGCTTGAGGTGTTGTATTCGGCCCGGGGCATCCGGTAAGTAAAAACCCAAACAGTACTAATGCCGATAGTATCTTTTTCATAGAAGCTCCTTGATGGTGCGGTTTATAGCCCGAACAGCTT
This sequence comes from Treponema sp., assembly GCA_038397965.1. Taxonomy (GTDB): domain Bacteria; phylum Spirochaetota; class Spirochaetia; order Treponematales; family Treponemataceae; genus Treponema. Next base: position 1,152 of record JARGFA010000008.1, on the reverse strand, counting down.
ATTAATATCTACAGTTCCCTTGTCTTCAAGAGCGCTGAATTGTAGGTCATCCTGTTCATTGCCGGTAACAGTAATGGTATACTTTGTATCGAGTTTGTAGGTATGTTCAGGGAGGTCGTTGGGGTATAAAGCGGAACCGATCGTTAAGGTACTCATTTTAAAACTGTCAGGATATGAACCGTCGGCTTCTTTATTGAAGGGAATAAAGAAGGTTGCTTGGGCGCCGCTTTTAATACCTTTTATTCCCAGCGAGGTTTCAAATTCTTCAGTACCTTTCTTGAAACGGACAGCGGTTTTGGACTGGTTATTAATGGTAAGGTAAAAACCGCCGGATGACAGCTGTAAGGCGGTAGCATCCCATAAACTGCCTACATTCCATGAATCGGCATCCGTAATTGCAAAGTCTTGTGCGTAGGGTTTTTTTGATTTTTTAAATTTAGGTACCACACTGTATATTTCATTATCCCGTGCTATATATTTTTTAAACACCGGGTAGAGGGTATAGTCGCCCGGATTCACATTTAAGACAGTATTTGCCGTATAGGCGCCGACATAGCCTAACACCTCACCTTCTGGGGAGTTTACTCTAATTTCAACATTAAAGGCGGAATTATTTTGCAATGTAAGTTTTGCATTCCCGCCTGATTTACTGCTGATAGTGTAGACCAGATCATTAGAGCCGCTTTTGTTGTAGAAGGCATAAATACTTGTAAATGGACTGTTCCGCACCGCGGCTAAGTTATCTTTGTGTTCGTTATATGTCTTTTCAGTTAAGAATAACAGGGCAAAATCGCCGGTTGCGCTGAATAAACTTTCATCCATCCGTAAGCCGTGGTTACTCGCATGGGCAGGTACGCCGCTAATTAGGCTGGAAGGTGAGATTTCTCCTTTAAAAGCCACAAGCCGCTCGCCGGTGTTGTTTTTTACCGATACCGACCGGGTGGTAAAATTATCAAAGGATACACCGCCGCTAGGGGCGGCCGGTGTATTCGATGCTTGCCCCTTGTCTTTTTCTTTGTTTGAAAGAAGGTTAGGGCAGGCTGTCAAGAAAAGTGCTGCAGCAGCTACTGCAAAAAATGCATATTTCTTCATAAAGTAACTCCTTTCTGCATTGCTTATGCAGAGTGTTTGCGGTATTTTGCCGTGAAAAAT
>JARGFA010000007.1:0-68930 GCA_038397965.1 Treponema sp. | reverse complement strand
CCCCCCCCCCCCCCCCCCCCCCCCCCCCCCCCCCCCCCCCCCCCCCCCCCCCCCCCCCCCCCCCAACTCTATAAAATATGTACTAATCATGGTTTACTTCCTTATGATACAGAAAAAAGGCTACCATGAGGGACGTTTTTTGTCAAGGTCAACTGTAGGGTAAGCCGGGGTAAACGAATCAAAATATGGCCGCTAGTATAATGATAAAAGAAAGATTATACTGAACTTATGAATATTTCATTCAACAGTGTATTATTCGCCTTTGGTTTGACCCTCTTTGCCGGTCTTTCGACAGGTATCGGAAGTCTATTAGGCTTTATGTCTAAAAAGTTCAATCCGAAATTTTTAGCGGGTGCTCTCGGTTTTTCTGCGGGGGTAATGATTTATGTTTCTTTTATTGAAATATTCGTAAAAGCTCGCGTTGCTTTAGAAGGGGTGCTCGGAGAAAAGGCCGGCTATGTCGGTACGGTTATTGCCTTTTTTGCAGGTGTTGCGGTTATTGCTTTGATAGATAAAGCGATTCCCGATGCCGAAAACCCGCACGAAATGAAAATAGCCAAAACATACAGCGAGGGTGCACATTGCAAAATATCCGATCGTCAGACGGAAGAATCCAAACGACTTATGCGTATGGGGATTTTTTCAGCCTTAGCGATTGCTATTCACAACTTTCCGGAAGGCTTGGCAACCTTTATGAGCGGTTTAACCGATCCCGCACTGGGGATAAGCATTGCAGCTGCAATCGCAATCCATAATATACCGGAAGGCTTAGCAGTATCCGCTCCGATCTATTATGCCACAAAAAGCCGTACAAAAGCCTTTTGGTTCTCATTCGCATCGGGGCTTTCCGAACCGGTGGGCGCTTTGCTCGGCTTTTTTATTTTGCGCCCGTTTTTTAATGACTTAACCTTCGGTCTTGTGTTTGCTGCGGTTGCCGGCATTATGGTTTATATTTCAATTGACGAACTGCTTCCCACTGCTGAAGAATACGGAGAACATCACATTGCCATCGGCGGCCTCATTGCCGGTATGGCGGTAATGGCGGTGAGTTTGCTTTTGTTTGCTTAAAATATTCATAGATTGCGAACGTGCAGTCTGTTCCTTCCTCAGCTATTGATTGATTTTTGCGTTTTTTTCCCGTATACTTAAAAGAGTTGGGAGTGTCTTAAAACAAACCGCTTTTGAGGCATTCCCCATTCATTTCGATAAGGCGCTGATTCAGGGTGCTTTATCATCTGTGCGGGAGTATGCTATGGTATCATTAAATGTTAATAACCGGATTGTAGAAGCCGAAGAAAATCAAAAATTGATCCACTTTTTGCGCGATTCGCTGCGCCTTACCTCAGTGAAAAACGGCTGTATGGAAGGAGCCTGCGGTACTTGTACGGTCTTGATTGACGGCAAACCGGTAAAGGCCTGTGTACAAATTACTTCAAAATTGGCAGAGAAAAAGATACTTACGCTGGAAGGTTTTCCGGAGCATGAACAGGCCGTGTACCGGTATGCTTTTGCACACTGCGGAGCGGTACAGTGCGGCTTTTGTATTCCCGGTATGATCATCTGTGCCAAGGCGCTTATTGATACCAATCCCGATCCTTCTCCTGCGGATGTCAAACAAGCTATACGCAACAATATCTGCCGCTGTACCGGCTATGTTAAAATCGAAAAAGCAATTCTTTTTGCCGCAAAGATGCTGCGCGAGGGTATACCGGTTCCAGCCGATGCGGAGGAACCGGTTGTCGGCAGCCGTACCTTGCGGGTTGATGCCGAAGCCAAGGCCGACGGAACTGCCGAATATGCAGATGACCTTTACCTTGACGGAATGCTCTATGGAGGTGCAGTGCGTACTGCCTATCCGCGGGCAAAAATTCTTTCAATTAACACGGCGACTGCGAAAAAACTTCCCGGTGTGCACACAGTGCTGACCGCAAAAGATTTACCGGGCTTGCAAAAGATAGGACACTTAAAAAAAGATTGGGATGTGTTAATTCCTGAAGGAAAGGAAACGCACTACCTTGGTGATGCACTGGTGCTTATTGCTGCCGAAACCCGCAGTATTTTGGAAGAAGCCAAAAAGGCGGTGGTAATTGAATACGAAGAACTGCCGCCGGTGTGTTCGATCGCAGAAGCGATGGCGGAGAATGCACCGCTCATACATGAAACAGGCAATCTTCTTTCAAAAGAACACCTTGTACGCGGAAATGCCGATGAAAAACTCAAAAATTCAAAACACGTAGTTACGATGCACTATTCCGTGCCGCCGACGGAACACGCTTTTTTGGAACCGGAGACCGCCGTTGCCGAACCCGACGGAGAAGGCGGCCTGATTATCTATTCGGGCGATCAAGGAGTGTACCAAACCAAGCGCGAATGCGCTGAAGCGTCGGGTTTACCGCTTGAAAAGGTGCGGGTTGTGGCCAAGATGGTCGGCGGCGGTTTCGGCGGAAAGGAGGACATGAGCGTTCAGCATCATGCGGCCATCCTCGCCCTTATAACCGGTAAGCCGGTTAAGGTCAGTTTAAGCCGCAAAGAAAGCATCATCATTCATCCTAAACGGCACGCTATGGAGATGGATTTTACGGTCGGCTGCGATGAAAACGGGTATCTGACGGCATTAAAAGCCGTTATTCATTCGGATACCGGAGCTTATGCCTCCCTTGGGGGGCCGGTGCTTCAGCGCGCCTGTACCCATGCGGCAGGACCTTATAACTATCAGGACATTGATATCCTCGGCTGTGCGTGGTATACCAACAACCCGCCCGCCGGTGCATTCCGGGGTTTCGGGGTAACGCAAAGCTGTTTTGCCGTTGAATCAAACCTTAACTTATTGGCTGAAAAAGTCGGTATTTCTCCGTGGGAAATCCGCTACCGGAATGCAATCCGTCCGGGTCAGGTATTGCCGAACGGGCAGATTGCCGACGATTCGACTGCTCTGGTGCAAACCCTTGAAGCGGTAAAACCCTATTATGACGCACATCCCAAGGCGGGCATTGCCTGTGCAATTAAAAATGCGGGATTAGGAGTCGGCATACCTGACTTCGGACGTACCACCCTGCGGGTGCAGGCGGGCGGCATTCACATCTATTCAAGTGCGGCCTGTATTGGGCAAGGTATTGGAACGGTATTGCTGCAAATTACCGGAGAGGTGCTCGGTATTCCGCGCAGCTTCCTGCACTACGAAACTCCCGACACAAAATATGCACCCGATGCAGGAAACACCACTGCATCGCGCCAAACCGTCTTTACCGGCGAAAGCGCCCGCCGTGCTGCCTGTGATGTAAGGGCCGCCCTTGAAGCGGAACTGCACAAGCTGGGGCTTTCAGGCAATCCGGCAGAACACTTAAGCCGCTTACCGGAGCTGTTAGCCGCCCTTGAGGGGCGCGAATTTTTTGCGGAGTACGGCAGCGTTACCGATAAAATCGGTTCGGATAAGCCGCATCCCGTCAGTCATGTTGCCTATGGGTATGCAACGCACCTCATTGATTTGGACGAAGAAGGGCGGCTTGCCTTTGTAGAAGCCGCCCATGATGTAGGACGCGCCATCAACCCCACCGCGCTGGAGGGACAGATTGAAGGCGGAGTAGTTATGAGCCTCGGCTACGCGCTTACGGAAGACTATCCGCTGCAAAAGGCCGTCCCCACCGCAAAATACGGTACGCTCGGCTTATTCAAGGCACCGCAGGTACCGCAAATAAAGGTGGATATTATCGAAAACAACTGCAATGAATTAGCCTGCGGTGCAAAGGGGGTAGGAGAAATTGCCAGCATTCCGACCGCTCCTGCGGTTGCCCTTGCCTATTATCTCCGGGACGGTATCTTCCGTACAAAACTCCCGCTTGAACAGACCCCCTACAGCCGGAAAAAATAGCATACACGGCCGGTGCCGCTATTTAAATGGCGGCTCCAGTCCTGTCTGCAGCGATGTCTCGGCTATGCCGAAATTTGTTATCCGGGAAGGTTCAGCCCTCTGCCCTCATGGATAGGGCAGCTGTCCAGCATTGCATAAGAATACCAAAGGCAACCGCCACATTAAGTGAAGCCTTAATTCCCTTCATTGGAATACTGACGATGCCGTCCGCAGCTTTTTTTAAGGCTTCGGTACTCAGTCCCAGTTCTTCCGATCCGATTAAGACAATCCCCTGCGGCGGAAATTGAAATGAGCTGATCGATGTCCCGCCCGTTTCCAAGGCAAATACGGGAAGGCCGGCGGGCAGGGAATCAAGTGCCCGGTATTCCCAGGGTAAAAAGCCCGTACACCCCATCGCCGACCGCCGGGCGCGCGGCTGTTCGGGTGAAACACAGCCTTCGGATAGGAAAAGCTGCTCTGCGCCGAAGGCTTCTGCCGTACGGAATATTGAACCGAGATTGAAAGGAGCCCGGATATCTTCAGCATATACATAGAGCCCCTCATAAAAGGGGCGCCGAATACCCGAGGTTTCTCCGGGCATTGCAGGTACAGTGCCGTAATGCAGGCCCGGTGCAATCAAGTCCCATTCTGAGGGCTGTACGCCGCTTTGCCGGTAGAGGGCATGACGGAGTGTATTAAGTGCATTGCGGATATCTGCGGGTTTTGCCGCTTCACTATGCAGGAGAGCATTATACCGGCCGCCGCGTACTGAAAACGCCGGATCATCCGGGTAGATTTCCGATAGGTGGGTACACAGTCCGGTAAGATAAAAAGAGTCACAGGAAAGCCGTGTACCGTGAGCGGCTTCGGTTTCCAATACCTCTAAAATTTTAATAATTTTGCGTATTTTTTGGGTATGAGGAAGACGCAGCAGTTTAAAAAGCTCAATCATGCAGTCTAGTAAGCCTGTTTGAGCAGTTCAAACACATCATCGCTCCGCATAGGTTTGGGAATATAATTCATAAAACTTAACGAAACGGCATCTTCTGCAACCGCTACAAGCTGTTCAATCGTTAAACTGATGTCTTTTAAACGGGTCGGTAAATTGGCTTGATTTAAACGGCGGCGGATTTCATCTATTGTAGTGTGAGCAATCGTAATGGAATCCATACCGCGCGTATCAAAATTCAACATCCTGCCTATCTTAAAAATTTTATCCAAATTTGAGGTTTGGGCATTTTCTAAAATATGCGGTAATAAGATGGTCCCGACAACCGAGCTGGAAATATTATACCGGCCGGCACAGGCAAGAGCAATGGCACTACCCAATCCCGGGCTTGAAAAGGCGATACCGATAGAGGTTAAACAAGCAGCCTCCGCAATGAGCATTTCCCGTGAAGTACCGACCATCTTGCCTTGCTGAGAATCGAGCGACATTAAAAAGCGGTCAATGGCTTTCCCTAAAATGGCTTCGGAAAGAAAGTTTGTTTTTGTGGAAATATAACCTTCAAAAGCAATACCGAGACCCTGTAAGATGGTTGCAGTTGTTGCATTGGGTGCGAGATTCGAATAACAGGTAGGATCAAATACCGAAAGTTTGCATAAGTCTTTATGAATTTTCAGGAGGTGAATTTTACGCGAACGGGAATCGATAATCGGACTCGTGGCTGCAAAGGTAAAAGGTTCACGGCAGGTAGACGGAACTTCGATAAAGGGGAGCGCCGGTGCAGTGCAGGGTTGTCCTTCAATAAAATCATAAATAGAACCGCTTTCATTATACAGCGATGCAACCGCACGGCCGACGGCAACCGGCCCCATACCGCCTGATGCGATAACAGCATCTACAAACACGCCGCGCGCAAGTCCAAGTGCGTTTTCAATAACATCGGAATCGGCAGATCGGCTTACACTGTCAAACACCAAAACGGAGATTCCCCGTTCTTCTAAGGCATTGATAATTTTTTTAGAAATACCGGATTCGTGCAGCAAGGGGTCAACAACGAAGAGAAATTTCTTTCCGAATTGAACGGCCTCTGCCCCTATCTTTGCGATAGAATAATTTCCAAGGATAATGTTTGATGTAAGTTTGAATGTAAAATTAGCCATATGGATATTCCTTCATCTTGCCTCAGCCGGGGCTGTTATTGAGAGTAAAAGTATAACTTTACGATGTGTAACAGTTAAAACCGCTGCACCCGGTACCGTGTATTCAGTACCGTGCTGTCCCTTAAAAACCGTAATCGTCCAATATTTTATCGGCAACGAGTTCTAAGAGCGCATTATTAATGTATGAAGGATCTGCAAGTTTTTTTGCTACTTCGGCAACCTTATCTTCACGGATATCGGGCGCATTCCGTACTGCTTCAAGAGCAATATTCGCATCCGATAATACACGGGCCTCTTTTGAAACACTCACTGCATCAGCTTTATCAAATGCTTCAACTTTATGTGTTTTCCGAACAGGCTGTACAGGTTTTACAGGATCAATTCCATTCAATCTATCAATCGTCATGCTATATCCGCCTTTCTATTCTATATCGGCATATATCTCAAAAAAATTAAGCTCTTCCGGACACAAAAACCGAAAACTCTCCTTTTATTGATTGCCGTGCTTGTATGGTTTCCAAAATATCCGATACCGTACCGGACAGTATTTCCTCGTGCAGCTTTGTCAGCTCCCGCCCGACAATAATATGCCGGTCTTTATCAATGTCGGCAATATCCTGCAAGAGTTTAACAATTCTAAACGGAGATTCGTACAGCACAAAGCCCGTTTCAAACTGAAAAAGCTCCTGCAAGCGGCGTTTTCTTCTGCCCTGCTTGGGGGATAAAAAGCCTTCAAATACTACCGAAGAATCGCCTGTTCCTGCAATACTGACCATAGCTGCAAAAGCAGAGGCACCGGGTATAGGAACAACCGGATAACCGGCGATGCGTACCAGCCGCACAAGAACCGCTCCCGGGTCGCTTAAACCGGGCGTACCTGCGTCGCTTGCATAGGCAATGTTATGTCCTTCTGCAAGTAATGCAATAATTTTTTGTGCTGCATCCGCCTCATTTTGTGCGCGGCAGGAAATGAGGGGTTTGCGGATTTCAAAATGATTCAACAATTTCAGGGTATGCCGCGTATCTTCACAGGCAATATAATCCGCTGCTTTGAAAGTTTCCAGTGCACGGAAGGTAATATCACCTAAATTACCGATAGGCGTTCCTACTACATATAACGATGCCACTGCATAAGTATAGCCTGTTTTATCTGTTGCAGCAAGCAGCTAAATCGTGTATGGTATTGATATGTTCAATATGTTTTCACCTTTTTCCTGGTTTATACTGGTTTGTGTCGGAATAGGTCTTATTTTGCTTGCATATTTTCTTTTCACTATGGGCAGAAGAAAAATTGATATATCCTCGGAGCTGCCGAAAGGAAAGCCCGGCGCTCCCGGTGTCTGCCCTGTTTGCTGCACGGTTTTACAAAAAGATGAGCAGCTTAAAACGAAGGTCTATCCCTCCAGCGACAGCGACCGCCTCTGCTCTATCTACGGCTGTCCGCATTGTTATCCTGTGCCGGAAAGCGGGATCAGCCGGCAATGTCCGGTATGCCGGACTGCTGTCGAAACCGACGGGTATCTTGTTGCCCGGTTGTTTGACCGCGGGCAAATGGGTAAACATGTACGGATACTGGGATGTAAACGGTGCAGAAAAGGCTAAGGGCATCTGCCGGAAAGTTGAAAGCAAGCCGTTTGTCTGCCGCAGCAGTTGCTATTCCTTAACTACAATACCGGCGTTGCTTGCCGTGCGGAGAGTAGGCTGTAAACCGATACTCGGCGCAACCATCCGCTGTTCACCGTTTTCCCGTATCACAAGGGTACTGGAACTGCCGCCGTCAAGCTGCATTGCGTCGGAAGCTCCGAGTTCCCGCATCAATAGGGCGGTTTCTTCATAAGAAAGCCCCTGACTTTTCCGCTTGTTTTCCCCTTCAACTGCAAGGATGAAAAGCGTTTTCCCATTATCGGTAAGCCCCACCGCAGTTCGCGAATCCCGTATCTGCACTTTTTGCGGTACGATTTTGCCGTTTCTCAGTATCACCCAAAAACCGCTGACTGCATGGCGGACATCGGCCGTGAAAAAATCTTCTTTCTGTGAATCAATGATGCAGGCGGTTCCGCGGGCATAAAAAAGCAATGCTCCGTACCGGGCATTGGGCGGACTCATCCGCCGGAAATCGGTAATATGAATCCCCACAATCGTGCGGTATAGGCTGAATAGCACCGAACGGGTTTTAAATGCCGCTGCATTAAAGGCTGCAACCGTATTATGCCTGAGCGCAAAGGTCTGAGGCGTTTCGCCGATAATACGCCCATCGGTATTTTTGAATAAAGCCGCTTCCGAGGTAACAATAGAAACTGCCGGATGGGAAAGATCAACCTTGACGGCGTGAGCAATAAGCGGAAAGCTTTTATCGTATATATCAGCGGTTTCTACTCCCGAAGCAAGCTGCCGCCATTGTATTCCGGCAAGCTGGGGCCGGAAGGGTTCTGACAGCGGTGCCGGCGAAATAGCCGCACAGCCGGAAAAATACGATAAAAAAAGCAGGAGCAGAAAAACCGCTCCTGCATAAGAATAGTTCAGTTTACAGCGTCCCTGCGGATATGCTGTGTTCATCCGTAGTTTTACAGTAAATAACCGTAGTGTGTTTTTACCGCTTGAATGACTTGCAGCAATTCCTTGGGTATGGAGCCGCCGGCGGCAAGGCTGACATCGTGTGTGCCTCCGCAAAGCCGTACACGGCACTGTGTCCGCTCCGCATCCAGAAAGAAGAACCCTTGATTTTCGCTGTCGAGGAAATCTGTTTCAGAATGGAAGATCGTAAACTTATCCTTATAGGGTGCGCTTTCGTAGGGACAGAAGGTTGCACAGTTTCCGCACTCGTTGCACATACCGTCAACATGGATAATCTGCTTCATACGCATTCCGGGTACGGTAATTGCGAGGTTTGCACGGTTAGGACACACATCGGCGCAGGATTCACAGACGGTTGAGCATTCCAAACAGCGGACGCTTTCCTTGGCAACGCCGCCCGCTGCAAGGTTTAAGGGCATAAGTATTGCCCGCTTTGAATAAGGCTTTGCCGTGTCGGGGTTATAGTTAAGCGCTTTAAACTGCGGTGCCGATGCCTGCGCCTGTACCGATTCGGTAATTGCACGGGCGGCTTTTGAGGCATCCGCAATCGCTTCTACAACGGTGGCAGGCCCGGCTGCACAGTCGCCGATAACATAGACTCCTTTGACATTCGTTTCAAAGCTTGCGGGGTTGTAGCGGGCACGTCCCTTGCCGTCAAGCTCAATTCCGTTTGCTTCAAAAAGACCGGTGTCTATTTTTTCACCGATAGAGGCAATGACAGTGTCGGCGGCAAGATCTATGAACTCGCCGGAGGGTTCGGGTTTTTGTCTGCCGTCCGCGCCTCTTTCACCGAGCCTCATTTTTTCACAGCGGAGAATACCGTTTTCATACGAAACCGGTGCGAGCAGCTCCAGAAATTCAACGCCGTCTTCCAGCGCAAGTTCAAGTTCTTCCGCATCGGCAGGCATAAACTGCTTGGTTCTGCGGTACACGATATACGAATGTTCCACGCCCTTCGTACGCTTTGCAACACGGGCAGCATCCATCGCGGTGTTTCCCGCCCCGAGGATAATCACATTCTTCCCGAGCTTGAGCGAATCAGGTGCCTGTTTTGCTTTTTCAAGAAATTCAATAACATTGGCAGCCTCGCCTTTTTCCAGCCGGAGAGCACTTTGCTTCCATGCGCCGATTGCAAAAATAACATGGGTAAATCCCTGTTTTTTCAGCTCTTCAACGGAGGTTTGTTCGCTGTTATACACAAAAGAGGCACCGAAAGAGGCAGCAAGATCAATGTCGTGCTGAATTGCACCGTGTGAAATTCTAAATTCAGGGATTACATACTGCACAATACCGCCTGCCTGTGCCTTCTTTTCAAAGACTGTTACCTCAGCCCCGTCCCGGGTCAGGAAGTAGGCGGCGGCAAGTCCTGCCGGCCCGGCTCCGATCACGGCTGCCTTTACCCCGTTTTTAGGCACCGGTTTCCGCGCCTTTAAAGCGGTCGTAACCCCGTCAATGGCGTGTTCCGCCGCCTCAAGCTTTACGGCACGGATATGGACATGATCCTCATAAAAACTGCGGGTACAGCCGCTCATACAGCGGTGGTTACAGATGGTGCCGGTGATAAAGGGCAGCGGGTTTTTATCGGTGATGACACGGAGGGCTTCATCGTATTTTTTTTCTCCGGTTAGCCTGATATAGGCGGGAATGTCCTGATGGATGGGACAACCTGAAATACACGGAGCTTCAAAACAGTCTACGAGCGGCACCGGTGCGGGAATCTTACGGAATGCTTCCGGTTTTACCGATTTACAATGCCGCGGATTGCGTACGACGTTATCCGAAAGGCAGCGCAGTTTTTCAAGGTTAATCGAAAAGTCGCCGGTAAAGGGTTTTGCGGTTAAAAGATCGGCAAGCTGCCCGCAGCGCGCATATCCGCCCGGTTTTAAAATGGTTGTTGCAATGGTGATGGGACAAATACCCGTTTCAAAAATATCGGCAATGTTAAAATAATCCGCGCCGCCGGAATAGGAAATACGGAGCTTTCCGTTAAAGGCTTCCGACAGTTTGAGCGCAACCGCAATCGACAGCGGAAAAAGAGAGCGTCCCGACATATACATTTCCTGTCCGGGCAGCTCGCCGCGGGCAATATCTACGGGGAAGGTATTGGTAATCTTGACCCCGAACATCAGGCCGCGCTTATCGGATTCTTCCTGCAAGCGGCGGAGCATGGGAACAGCATCGCTGAACTGTAAGTCGCTTTTAAAGTGATGGTCGTCAAACTGAATATATTCATAGCCCATCTCATTCATGCGCTTGCGGGCAAATTCATACCCCAGCAGGGTCGGGTTGCATTTAATATACGTGTGCAGATTTTTTTCCGTGATGAGGTACATTGCAATGCGTTCAATTTCCGCCGGAGGACAGCCGTGTAAGGTCGAAAGGGTGATGGAGGTACACACTTGCACCGGCAGGCTTTCCAAGAAGCTGTCCGAAACTGAGGGAAAGCGGTCTTTATGGCTGCGCAGGTATTCGGTACATTCCTTCCACACCGGTGTAGCGGAGGCGTTCTTCATCCCTTCGATAAAAGAATCGACTTTCGGTGTTTTGATGCCTTCAAGATCATAGCCGACGCTCATGTTAAAGATAAAGCCGTCGGGGCTGCCGAGTCCGTACTCTTGTGAAATCACTTTTAGGGCAAACCACGCCTTAACATACTCGTCAAAGGCCTCCGGTACCCGCAATTCGGTTGACCATTCCACATTGTAGCATTCGTCCGCTGCATTGATACATGGTTTTGCAACCGGCAAGTCTTCGCCGTCTATTTTTTGTACGGTTTTCAGTTCAAAAAAACGGCAGCCTGCTGCATAGGCGGCGACAATGTTCTGCGCCAGCTGGGTATGCGGCCCGGCAGCCGGCCCTAAGGGGTTTTCAAAACGCTGTCCGAACAGTTCCAAATACTGCGCAGGATCGGCACGGTATATCTTTTTTACCCCGAAAATACTGCCTTCGGCCTGATATTCGTTTTTTATCCATTCCATTAAATTTTTAAAGGGGATGGGGTTCATTCTATCGCTCATACTCTATTTCTCCTATACGGTTTTAAGCTAGTTAAGGTACCGGCGGTTTGCATACTCTGCCGGTTAAGGTTTCCGTGCCGGACAGCCTCTTACAGCCGCTTCCACAGATCGGCGCTGACTTCCCGTGCCTTGGCAAAGACCGCTTCTTCATCGGCAACCGTAATAACCCGGTCTTTCATCAGTACCTTGCCTGCGGCCACTGTGGTTACAACACTGCGTCCGTTCATACCGAACAGGATGTGGCCGTTTGCATTTCCTCCGTGTAAGGGAGTAAGCGGATTATAATCGGTAACAATTACGTCGGCACTTGCCCCGGCTTTTAATACGCCGAGTTCCGGTTCAAAATAACGGGCAGCGATTTTTGCATTGTTCGTAAAGAGCATTTCAGGAATTTCCGTCCATGCGGCGGTGGCATCGCAGGTATTGTGCTTATGCAGGATGTTGGCAACCTTGTACGATTCTATCATGTCGCTTGTATAGCCGTCCGTGCCGAGTCCGATCAGGATGCCGCGCTTGAAGATTTCCAAAACGGGCGGGCAGCCGACTGCATTTCCCATATTCGATTCGGGATTGTGTACCACCATCGTACCGGTTTCTTTTAACAGTTCCATTTCTTGGGGATTAATATGAATACAGTGTACGGTGAAGGTCTTGTTTCCCAGTATGCCGAAGTCGTAGAGGCGGTGTACCACACGTTTACCGTGTTTTTGTACCGAATCGAAGACATCGGAAAGACCTTCCGCTACGTGAATGTGATAGCCGGTATCCTCAGGCAGCTGAGAGGCACAGTATTCGAGGGTCTTATCGGACAGGGTAAAGGCGGCATGAAGCCCCATCATCGCTGCCTGCATCGGGTTGTTATTCTTTTTGCAGGCACGGATAAAGTCTGCATTTTCGGCAACCGCCTGTTTCATGGCTGCTTCACCGTTTCTATCGGATACCTCGTAGCAGAGGTTGACCCGCAGCCCAAGTTCTTGCGCAACACCGGCAATGGCAAACAGGCTTCCTTCCGTCTGTCCATAGCTTGCGTGATGGTCAAAAACCGTCGTTACACCGTTTTTTATACAGTCGATCAGGGTGGTATAGGCGCTGTATTTGGTATCTTCCATTAAAAGATGATTGTCAAGATGCCACCACAAACCTTTTAAAATATCCAAAAAATTCTGCGGATTGTAGTTTTTCAGTGCAATACCGCGGGCAAAGGCGCTGTAAATATGATGGTGTGCGTTAATAAATGCAGGCATAATACAGCGTTTTTTAGCATCGATGTATTCGGCAGCAGGGTATTTTGCTCTGAGCGCTGCATCGGTTCCTATCTCTTTAATGCGGCTGCCTTCAATGCAAACACAGCCGTTTTCGATAAAAGGCGAAGCAGGATCGCGGGTGATAAGCATACCGTTTCCGATTAATAACATAGGCTGAACCTCCGGTTGACGTAATGCACGCAGCTAGGGAGTAATGATCGGGTACGCTCTCCGTACCTGCGGACAAAATGACTTATACTTTGATTAAAACAGTCCCGGCGGTTTGCAACTCGCCGGCATCTTTCATAAGTATCACATATAATAGTAAAAAACACAAGAAAAAAAACTAAAAATAATTTGGAAAAACTAAATTTTTTTTATGCGGAACATTGCGCAGCATGGCGGCGGTTTTTCAATATTGCAAACGTGCAAACCAAAGCACTTTTCTTGACTTCATAATTGTATTGAACTATACTGTATCGGATGTTAGAACTCTTTAACTCTTACGGGATTACCTAACTTCCGCTGAGCTAATGTGTTGCATCTTTTAATACTATTGCAGTACGAGGAAAAAAAATGCAGACAAAAAAAATCGGCTTTTGGGCGCTCGTTTTTATGAACGTATCAGCCCTTTACGGTATCCGCTGGATTGCAAAGTCAACCGCAGCGAACTTCGGTCTCGGCCTTGGCGCCATTCCGATGTGGGTTATCTTTTCGTTTATTTTCTTTGTCCCTTCCGCGCTTATTTGTGCAGAATTGGCGGCAACATACCCTAAGGACGGCGGACTGTATGAATGGGTAAAAGAAGCGTACGGCAAAAAGACCGGGTTTATGGTTTCGTGGCTGAACTGGTCAGCAAAAATTTTCTGGTACTCTTCGTTTTTGACCTTTATGATGGTCAATGTTACCTATGCAATCGGAAAACCCGCACTTGCAGATAACAAGGTGCTGGTTATGACCACCTCTATTGTTGTATTTTGGATACTTTCCTTTTTAAGCTGCAAGGGTATGATTTTCGGTAAAATATTTACCAATACCGGCGCATTAGGATCTACCATACCGACGATTATTTTGATTGTTATGGCCTTTGTAACCGTTGTGGTACTTAAAAGACAGCCGGCCGCTTCCGTTTATTCCGTTACAAATATGATTCCTAAACTCAATACCGATTCAATGGTGGCAATTTCAGCTATTATGTTTGGAATGGCGGGGGCCGAAACAACGGCGAATTTTATCAGCGAAATTGACGAGCCGCACAAAAACTTCCCGCGCGCCATCATCACCGCCGCTGCAATCGTCGGTCTGCTTTATGTCTTAGGTTCTATTGCCATTACGTCAATTCTTCCTACCGATAAAATCACCGCGTCAAAAGGCGTTCTTGATGCCCTGAATGCAGCCGGCCTTTCCCTCGGTATCGGTACCTGGCTTACGCAGCTGCTGGCTCTCGGCGTTACCGTTTCCATCCTCGGAGCGATCATTTTGTATATTGCATCTCCTATTAAGATGTTGTTCGGCAGTGTAGAAGCCGGAGTATTCCCGCAAAAAATTACCGAAGTAAACGCTCATAACATTCCTCAAAATGCGGTACTGTTTCAGGCGGCTTTGGTAACGGTTTTAATGGTTGCTACCTCAGTTATGCCTTCTGTTGACGTTATTTACAATGTGCTGGTTACCATGACGGCGCTTACCTCCCTGTTTCCCTACATTTTGCTTTTCGGTGCCTATATAAAACTGCGGAAAACCCGTCCGAATGAAAACCGTCCCTATCAGATGGCCAAGAATAACGGTACGGCTATTGCCGTTGCCTATCTTGTGCTTGCCGTTACGGTTTTCGGTATTGTCATGTCCGCCGCTCCTGTTATGCCGACATTAAAAGAAAACATCATTTATGAAATTGAAATGATCGGCGGTGCTGTGCTGGTCATCTATGCAGGTTTATTACTATGGAAACGGTATGAAAAAACCCAAAAATAAAGAGAGGGGTGTCTAAAACCGACTTTTCGGACATCCCACCACGCATATAAAAGGAGAAGGAACAGTATGAAAGAAAATCGTGTTCAAAAGATTCTTGATTCTATGAAGAGTCAAGAGGTATCACAGTTGATTATCTCCGATCCTGCCAGTATTTTTTATTTGACAGGGCGGTGGATATTACCCGGTGAGCGGATGCTGGTGCTGCTCCTCAATCCTGACGGACGGCATAAGCTCTTTATCAACGAACTTTTTCCGATTGAAGAAGATTTGGGGGTTGAAAAAATTATTCTGAAAGATACCCAAGATGGAGTTCAGATTATGTCTTCCCACATTAGCGAGAGCGGGACTGTCGGTGTCGATAAAAACTGGCCGAGCCGGTTCTTAATCCGCCTAATGGAACTCCGTTCAGGTGTGCATTTTATCAATGGTTCTCCTCATGTCGATCTTATCCGGCAGATAAAGGATGCTGAAGAAATTGAAAAAATGCGTGCCGCTTCGGTACTGAATGATGCAGCCATGCGAAAACTTGCGCGTCTTGTATCCCACGAATATTCTGAGAAGGAAATGGGGGCAAAACTGGGCGAAATTTATAAAAAATTAGGCACAACGGAAGGTTTCTCATTTGACCCTATTATCGGTTACGGTAAAAATGCAGCAGATCCTCATCACATGAATGGCGATGATAAGCCTAAGAAGGGAGATAGCGTTATTTTGGATATCGGTTGTGTTAAAGACGGCTATTGTTCCGACATGACTCGTACCGTTTTTTACGGCGAACCTTCGGAAAAAGCACGTGAAGTATATAGCATTGTTCTGGAAGCACAGCTGCGCGGAATAGCCGCAGTTAAACCGGGGGCTACCTTTGCCGATGTTGATAATGCCTGCCGTGATTATATTACCGAAAAAGGCTATGGCCAATACTTTACCCACCGGACAGGGCATAATATCGGGATAGAATGTCACGAGTACGGCGATGTTTCCGCAGTGAATAATGCGGTATTAAAACCCGGTATGATATTTTCTATTGAACCCGGTATTTATATTCCCGGAGAAGTTGGAGTACGCATTGAAGATTTAGTAGTCGTTACTGAAACAGGCTGCGAAAATCTGAATAAGTGTACAAAGGATCTTTGTATTGTAGGATAATCTAGGAATGAAAAAGGGGCTGCTCCGTAAGCAACTAGCTTTTGGAGCAGCCCCCTTTCTAAGTATCCCGGTTTTTCTTTTTATCTTAACTAATAATTAATACGGTTCGCCGTTGGCCTTAGGTGCTGCAGAGTTTTTACTGAACAATACCAACGCAATTAGCGTAATAAGGTAGGGGAATATCTTCAGCCACACAGGCGGTATACCGCTTAATGCCGGAATAACCTGAGAAACGTTTGCAACCGTGCGGGCAAAACCGAAAAAGAAGGTTGCACCGAGAATACCGAAGGGTTTCCACTGACCAAAAATCAGTGCTGCAATAGCCAAAAAGCCGAGTCCGTCTACACTGCCGTTAAATTCTCCCGAATAGGTTACCAGAATTACAGCGCCTCCCAAAGCAGCGAGAGCGCCGCTTGCACAGACGGCAAAGTAGCGCATCCGGTGTACATTAATACCGGCACTTGCAACGGCGGACGGGTGTTCACCGCAGGCTCTCAGGCGCAACCCGAAGGATGTTTTGTACAGCAGTATCCATGACAGAATGAGAATTGCCAAAACAAGCCAGGTACTCCAGTACACCTGCGAGAAAAATAAGGGGCCGAGTACCGGAATTTTTGAAAGCACCGGAATATCCTGCCGGACAATGCTGGCAACCCGGACATTCCCCGATCCGGTAACGGTACGGGCAATATAAATGGTTAATGCAGCGGCAAGCATATTAATGGCAGTACCGCTGATAACCTGATCCGCTTTGAGCGTAATTGATGCAAAGGCATGGAGCAATGAAAATAAGATACCCGCAATAACGGCAACCAAGAACCCGATCGGGATTACCATGGCAGCCGGCAAGGTGTTTTGAATCATATTGATGACAACGGCAGCAGAAAAACTGCCGATGAGCATCAGCCCTTCAAGACCGAGATTGGTAACACCGCTCCGCTCACTGTACAGCCCTCCGAGAGCGGTTACAAGCAGCGGAATAGTGTATGCTATGACATAGGGGAAAATAAGAGTTAAAATATACCACATACGCTACGCTTCCTCCACTATATTTGTAACAGACTGTTTTGTACGGATTGTTTTAGAAATCATATTCCAAAACCGCTTAAAAAGCAGACTTGTTGCAGTAAAATAGATAATAACGGCAATAATCGTATCGGCTATCTCAGGAGGAACATGGGTGTTAGCGCTCATAAACCCTTTACCGACGTGCAGTACACCGAAAAAGACCGAACTAAGTGCAACGCCTACCGGGGTTCCTGCGCCGAGCAGCGAAACTGCGATACCGTCAAATCCTTGTGCCGGCATAATACCGATCTGCATATTGAGTGAATAGCCGGTATAGTATGTCAATCCTGCCAAGCCGGATAAGCCGCCTGCAATCATCATAGAGATGACGATATTTCTATTAACCTTGATGCCGGCATATTCGGCGCAATTCCGGTTGTAGCCGACAGCTTTCAATTCAAAACCGAGTGTTGTTTTATCCAATACAATCTTTAAAAAGATCATTGCCAAAATCCCGAGAAAAATACCGTAGTTGACATATTCACTGCTGAACAGTTCGGTTAGCCACGGAGTACGAAGGGAGCGGTCTATGGCAATGGAACGGCTTTCCGTTTCCAGATATTCCGCCTTCCAGTATCCCGGAATAATGTAAAACACCAGCCAATAGGCAATCCAGTTCATCATAATGGTTGAAACAACCTCATGCACATTGAACAAGGCTTTTAATAAGCCCGGTACCAGCCCCCACAAAGCGCCTCCTGCAATACCGATGAGGATCAGCAGGATAAAAAAGAGCGGGCGCGGCATTGAGGTTGCACTGAGTGCAAACATACTGCCGAATAAGCCTCCGATCAGCATTTGCCCGGCACCGCCGATATTGAAGAGACCGGTTTTAAAGGCAAAGGAAACGGAAAGCCCCACTAACAGCAGCGTAGTGGCAGTAGCAAGGGTATTCCCGATACGCTCAATATTCATCAATCCGCCGCGGAAAAGATAGGCAAAGGCGGTAAACGGATTTTCACCTACAAAGACAATCAAAACTGCTCCCGCAATTAAGCCGAGCAGTACCGCAGAAAGGCTGATAATGAGCGTGTTTTCCGAAAGCGCTGTACGTCTTTTTGTCATCACGGGCGGCCTCCTTGTTTCTGTTCAACACCGGCCATCATCAGTCCTACTTCTTCAACGCTTGTTTCTTCAGGGCGGACAATACCGGTTAAAGCACCGCGGTGCATAACGGCAATACGGTCAGATAAATTAAAAATTTCATCCAGTTCAAAAGATATGAGTAATACGGCACGGCCCCGGTCACGGTGCTTTACAAGCTCTTTATGAATGGATTCTATTGCACCGACATCCAAGCCACGGGTGGGCTGCACCGCGATCAGCAATTCGGGATCTAAGGCTATTTCTCGTCCTAAAATCGCTTTTTGCTGATTTCCGCCGCTTAAATTCCGTGCAGCAGAGTAGACGCCTTCTCCTGAACGTACATCGAACTGCTTAGTAATATCACCGGCAAAAGCAAACATCTTATTTTTGTGCAAAAACCCGTGTTTTTGGAAAACATTTTTATAGTACGATTTTATAATCATGTTTTCTGCAATAGTATATTGCAGCACAAGCCCGTGCTTTTGCCGGTCTTCGGGCACCAGTCCCATTCCCGATTCACTGCGCTCCCGGATGGAAGTTTTAGTAATATCCTTACCGCATAGGATAATGGAGCCTTCAAGAATAGGTAGTAAACCGGAGAGGGCATGAACCAGCTCGCTTTGCCCGTTTCCGTCAACCCCCGCAATACCGACAATTTCTCCTTTGCGCACTTGCAAGGAAAAATCATTCACAGCAGGCACTTTTTTTGCACCCATAACTTTTAAGTGCTGTATATCAAGTACCGTTTCTCCCGGATTTGACGGGGCTTTTTGTACTTTAAATTCAACCGGGCGGCCGACCATTTTCGCGGCCATTTCATTTTTTGAAGTTGAAGCAACATCAATGACATCAATAAATTTACCGCGGCGGATGATCGTACAGCGGTCAGCCACATCTTTTATTTCCTGTAATTTGTGGGTAATAAGGATAATTGATTTACCTTCGTTTACCAAATTTTTCATAATTTGGATCAGTTCTTCAATTTCCTGCGGAGTTAATACGGCAGTCGGCTCATCAAAAATAAGAATTTCCGCATCGCGGTATAACATTTTGAGAATTTCAACCCGCTGCTGCATTCCAACCGTAATATCCATGATCCGCGCATTAGGATCAATCTGCAATCCGTAGCGGGTACTTAAATCTTTAATCTTTTTTTCGGCTTTCCGGATATCTAAAAAGAATCCGTCTTCACGGCCGAGGATGATATTTTCCGTAACGGTAAAGTTATGTACCAACTGAAAATGCTGATGAACCATACCGATTCCCAGTTCATTCGCATCGTTAGGATTATTAATAGAAACCTGTTTTCCGTTTACGAGAATTTCTCCCGCATCGGGACGGTGCAGGCCGAAAAGGATACTCATGAGGGTGGATTTTCCTGCGCCGTTTTCACCGAGAATTGCATGAATTTCCCCCTTCCGCACTTGTAATGTAATATCATCGTTCGCGATAATACCGGGAAATTCTTTGCGGATATGGCGCATCTCTATAGCATAGTGTTCAGACAGACCAAACCTTCCTTTTTTTGATTATAAAACAAGACAAACCGGTAACAAACCGCAGACAGGTCTGTTACCGAGGCGCCCTAATAAATAAAATCCGAGGTGTAAACAGTTACGACCTCGGATTCACAACAATCACCTGAGCAGGGGATTAACGGAACAAGTTTCCTTGACTGTCGGATACAACAATCGTACCTGCTTTGATGCTCTGATAGATTTCATCAACCTTCTTTTGTACTTCAGGATCCAGGTTGGGATTTTCAGCGGGAATACCGACAGCATTATCTTTTGCAGTAAGCATTAGCGAACGGCCACCTTCAAACGTACCTTCCAAATTAGCTTTTATCATATCAAACGCTGCTTCATTCAAGTACTTCATTGCAGAAGTAAGAACAACTGACTTTCCATCGGGCAGCAGTCCTTCATTATACTGATTAACATCGACGCCGACTACCCATACATTTTTCCCAACTTGACAGCGTGCTTTTGTTTCATTAATTACGCCTACTCCGACACCGCCGGCTGCTGCATTGATACAGGTAATGCCGCGGTCGAACATTGAAGCTGCAATCTGCTGTCCCGCTGGAATATCACTGAAGGTTCCCTGATATACAAAATCTTCGGGATGAATTTCAATATTTGTACCCAGGTTTTCGTTGGCATAGAGTATACCCTGCTGCCAGCCCCAGTTGAATTTTTGAACGGCCGGAATTTCCATGCCGCCGATAAAACCGAAACGTCCTTCTTTCAGCTGTAAGGCTGCTGCAGCGCCGGCGACAAATCCCGCTTCATGTTCTGCAAAGCTGATACCGATTGTATTAGGCCCGTTTTGGGGATCCCATGAATCGGCGGGGTGTGCATTACCGTCGATGATAACAAATTTTGCGTCGGGATATTTTGTTTGACTCTTAAATACTGCGGTTTCAAATTTAAATCCGGGGCAGATAATAAACTTATATCCTGAATCATACAAATTGGATATTTCTTTTACATAGTCGGCTTCGGTTGTTCCTACGGGTTTCAGATACTTAATTTCAACACCCAATTCTTTTTGTGCGCGGACAATTCCCTCCCATGTACCTTGATTGAACGACTTATCATCAATCGTACCTGCATCGGTTACCATACCGACTTTCATTGCTGCCGTTTTTTTTCCGCCCTCACTGCAAGAACAGATAAAAAAGGCACTTAATACCAGCACAGCCGATGCTATAACTGTTTTTAAACCTAGTTTCCGCATATATGCGCCTCCTCAAATAACTTGCTGTAGTATACTCTAATCAAAATAGCTTGTCAAACATTTTTTCCCGATATGCCGGAAGCGGCGGCTCCTAATCAGACAAAATCCGCGGAAGGTGCCGTCCTCAGCCTTGTCCGAAACCGGAAAAATTGGTAGTATAGGCTTATGAAAATTTCTAAAGATTGTATGGTTACCCTTGAGTATACCTTGAAAGATGAATCGCACAATATTCTTGATTCATCAGAGCAAATGGGGCCGCTGGATTACATTCACGGTTATAACTTTCTCATTCCGGGGCTGGAACGGGATTTAGAAGGGCGTGAAGAAGGCGAAAGCTTTTCGCTGACCGTTCCTGCAAAAGATGCGTACGGCGAAATCAGTGAAGAGGCTATTTTTGAAGCAAACCGCTCTCAGTTTCCTGATGATGTTGAATTGGAAGTGGGAATGGAATTTGATGCAAATAATCACCCGGTTGTTATTAAAGAAATTAACGGCGATGTTATTACAATGGATGCGAATCATCCGCTTGCAGGGAAAACTCTGTACTTTGATGTAAAAATCACCGGTGTGCGGGCGGCAACCGAAGACGAAATTGCGGAAGCACTTGAGCCGGTCAGCGGGTGCGGGTGCGGACATGAGCACGGACACGAAGGCGATTCCTGCTGCGGATGCTCGGGCTGTCATTAATTTATGAACAAAAAACAGGATGCACTGGTGCCGGTATTCGGCGCCTTGTGTTTTTTCCTTTCAGCGGTTGAGTTTATTATACCTAAACCGCTGCCTTTTTTGCGCATTGGTCTTGCAAATGTTCCGCTGATGCTTGCATTGGATATTGTGTCATTTCCGGCCTTTTTATTGCTTGCTTTAATAAAAATTCTGGGACAGGCGATTATCAGCGGAACACTTTTTTCGTATCTGCTTCTTTTTTCGGCGGCAGGTACCCTTGGCGCGGCTTTTACGATGTATTTACTGCGCGGTATACCCAAAAAACTTCTCTCTTTGGCGGGTATTAGTGTTGCCGGCGCCTGCGTATCGAATACACTTCAGCTGATTATCGGACGTTTTTTTATTTTCGGAGAAGGTATTTGGTATATCATGCCGCCGTTTCTGTGCATCGGCGCCGTTACTTCCCTGCTGCTCGGCATATTTTGTGAACAGTTTAAATCGGAATCCGAATGGTATGCGGAAGTGAACCGAGAGGAATCGTTTTTTTCTCTTGATCTGCCGCTGAATACCGGAGCTTCAAAATACAGCGGATTGCGATTAGGAGTAGGCTGTATACTCATGCTGCTGCTTCTTTTTATGCAGGGCATAACAGCAAAGCTCGTCATTTTTGCAGCATCTTTGCTGCTCTGTGCGGGTGAAAAGAAAAAAATACACTGGGTACCGCTTCTTGTTTCATCTTTTGGAATTATTCTCTGTCACGGTCTTATCCCAATGGGGAAGGAACTTGTTTCGGTTTTAGGTTTTCCGATTACAAGCGGCGCACTCCTAACCGGACTTGAAAAAGCCGCAGTGCTGCAAGCAATGATTCATATTTCACGCTGGATGATTACAGCGCATATTCATATTCCCGGTCCTTTCGGAACCGTTTTGGAAGAATCACTGTATATATTTAAGCAACTAGCTGAATTTCAGCATCGCATAACTCTCAAACGGCTCATAACCGGGCTTGATGAACTGCTTTTGAGCATCCCCTATATTGTTAAACACCCCGAAATGAGGTAAGGTGCGGCAGGGGAAGTCTTCCCTGCCGGCTCATTAGTAAAACATCACAGTTGTAAACGCGACAGCCCATCTGCAGCTTCTTTATAGTCTTTGCGTATACGCAATGCCCGCTCAAAAGCAAGCTTGGCAGTTTGTTTTTGTCCCGCCTGCTCGCGTGCAAGCCCGAGCCGGTACCACCACAGTGCATTTGAAGGCTCTAAGTGCACGGCGGCTGAATAGGCAATATCAGCTTTCTGATACCGCTTTGTAAGCCGGTAAATATCCCCTGCATAAAAATAAGCGACACTGATCCGCTCACCCGTCGGAGCCATGTCAATGTACCGTTCCATTTGGCGCAATGATTCTTTATAATCATTAACATAAAAATAGGCTTCCCCTAAGGTTTCAATAATGCGTACGTCGGCATTTATTTTTAAAGCCTCATTGCACACCGTAATGGTTTCGCGGTAGCGGTGCAGCCGGAATAATGACCAGGTATAGACTGTATAGGAATCCATATTACGGGGATTTTGCTGAAGTTCATTACGGCAAATAGTGATTGCATCGGTATAAAATGCTCTTGCTTCTTCCGATCTTCCGGCACTGTCTAAACTGCGTCCTGTCCGGTAAAGCTTCAATGCATCGGCTTTATTTTCAGAATAGCTAACAGCCGATACAAAGAGAAAGAGCCCGGCGAATATTACACTGCGCATGAGAGGATGTGTCTTTTTCCTCATTTCCATCTACACCTCTTTTATGACGGAGCCTCTAAAAACTGGGGTTTTTAGAGGCTCTCTGTATTATTGTATATAAATTTGTTCTTTGTTGAAATAGCAGGTTAGAACGCCGGTACAACCTCGCCGTTGGGGTATTTTTCAAGAATAAAACGGCGTACTTTTTCGCTTTGCAGGGCATTCAGCAGCACTCTAATACGGCGGTCATTCTCGTTCCCCTGTTTTATCGCAATAATATTGGCATAGGGAGAATCCTTGCCTTCTACCAAAAGACCGTCTTTTGCAGCCGAAAGACCGGCCGGAATGGCATAATTACCATTAATAACAGCTCCTTCGACATCAACCAGCACCCGCGGAAGTGAGGCTGCTTCTATTTCGACGAATTTCAGATTTAACGGATTTTCAGTGATGTCAAGCGGGGTGGCGGCAAGGCCGGCACCTTCACGTAATGAGATAAGTTTTTCCGAGGCCAGCAGAAGCAATGCGCGTGCCTCATTTGTCGGATCATTAGGAATTGCGATTGAATCTCCGTTTTTCAGTTCCGAGATGTGTGCGTATTTCTGTGAATACAAGGCGAGCGGTTCAACATGAACGGTACCGGCACTGACAAGATGATAACCGTGTTCTTTATTGAAACTGTCCATATAAGGAATGTGCTGGAAGAAATTTGCAAACTGCTCTCCCGTTTCAACCGCTTCATTGGGAGTTACATAATCGGTAAACTCGGTTATTTTAAGAGTAATACCTTCTTTTGCAAGATCGGGCACTACAAGCTCTAAAATTGTTTTATGAGGCTCGGGTGTTGCCGCAATCGTTAGAACATCATCTTCCGCTTGTTGTTTCGCACATGAAACAAGCAAGCCCGCGCAAACAAACACTGCCGATAATAATGATAGCGTCTTTTTCATCGTTGGAACTCCTGTGAGTTTATAGTTATGAAATAATCTACTATATATTTTCTCTATCTGTCTAGTGGGAATGCAGGACAGCTGTATTACGAATGTTTTGGACATCTGCCGTTCTCTTTCTTTAAGTAATTAAACACATCTTCTGCTTTTTCTTTTGTAAATGTCGAATGAGAAATGACCGCTCCTTTTTCCATTAAGATTATTTCATCGGCAGCAAGGCTTAAAAATTCAAAGTCGTGGCTGATAATCAGTATAAGCGTTTCAGGAGAGCGTATTGCGTTAATGAGCTTTGCCGTTTCTTTCATGTGGAAATAGTCCATGCCGGACGTAGGCTCGTCCATAATGATGATACGGGCGCCTGAACTGACGGCAGCTCCGATTGAAACCCGCTGTTTTTGTCCGCCGGATAAGCTGAGCGGATGTTTATCTTTAAATGCCGTCAAATGCATTGCCTCTAAAACCGCTTCGGTGCCGGGAGTGCCGCCATCCGTGCCGGCCTGCTGAGGGTTTTGTGCGGCGGTTGTTTTTTTATTTTTTCCGAGAGCGATTTCATCTTCGACGCTTTCGGTAAAAAGCTGGTAGCCGACATCCTGTAATACCATGTATGAAAGTTCAAGCCGTTTTTTTGCATTCAGTTTTTTGCCGTTCAAAAAAACCGAATCTTTTTTTGTTTTCAATAAACCGGAAAGACACTGCGCAAAGGTGCTTTTTCCTTGCCCGTTTTTTCCGGTAAGGGCAATTATTTTTCCGAAGTCCATCGTTACGTTTTGCACGGTGAGAAAGTCGGTGTGTTCTTTCGGGAAGCGGTATGCCAGCTGTTCTATTTTCAGCTGCGCAGGTTGTGTGTCCGAGGATGTTTTAGGGGTAAAGTCCGTACCGCTGCCGGTTGTTTTTTCAGGCTCGCAGTTCCGCTCAAAGCCGGTATCGTGTATCGATGCAAAGCCGGAAGCGTCAGTCCGGTCAAAAACGCGTGCATCCATCGTTATAGGGCGAAGCAAAAGGTCTTTTCTGTTTTGGTCGGAAAGTCCGGCAAATTCTTTTTGACTGAACTCCCGCTCGATTTTTCCGTCCTTTATCAAAAGAACGCGGTCGATAAGATCCCGCAAAAAGTGCAGGCGGTGTTCGCTGATAATGAGCGTTTTTCCCGATTCCTTTAAAAGACGCAGGGCTTCGGTAATTTTTTCGATACAGCAGATGTCGAGGTTGGAAGTCGGCTCATCGAATATGATAATATCGGTGTCGGAAGCGAGGGCGGAGGCAATGGCAATCATTTGCTTTTCGCCGCCTGAAAGGTTAAAGATATTGCGGTCAAGAAGATATTCAATATGCAAAAATGATGACACAAATTCCAGCCGTTCGCGCATTTTTTCAAACGGAGTTCCCATGTTTTCAAGAAAAAACAAAATCTCCGATGTTGTGTCGAGGTTAAAAAATTGCGATTTTGGGTTTTGAAACACCGTCGAAACTTTTTTTGAAATATCGTAAATGGGTTTCCCCGCCGCCGCCTCTCCCGAAATCTCCACAGATCCGGTAAGAGCGCCTTCATGGTAATTCGGAATTAACCCGTTTATTGTCCGCAAAATGCTGGTTTTTCCGCAGCCGGATATACCGGTCAAAAGGAGGCATTCGCCTTTCCGTACCGAAAGGGAAACATCGTTCAGTGCGGCGGCATTTTCATACTCCTTCTCCGGCAGAGGAGCTTGATTTTCCGCCCCCTTATACTGAAAGGTTATGTGATTAAGATTGACTGCCGTTTCCATTATGTTTTATCCTTAATTATGTATTTTGTCCTGATATGCACTGTCTGACCATAGCAAGATAGCTGTCTTTATCTCTGTTAAGATATTGACAGTGTCCGTAATTTTCCCGTTTTGTAAGATGGACATACGGGTATTTTTGTAAAATGATTTTTGACTGTGCCGCATCCGCTTCTTCGGCGCCGAACTCAAAATATATGCGCTGCTGAACATTTTGAGTGTACGGGTAAAAATCAAAGCGGGAGCATGTGTCCATTATGTTTTTAATACTGCGTTTTGTCATTTTTTGAAAATTCTCCGTCATAACAATTCCCGCCTCTGTGCCGAATAATTGTGAAAGTTTTTGTTTTGCCGGTTCAGGATTTTTTTGCACCTGTTTCCGGCGATGTAAAAATACGGTTGTATACAAAAAACGCTGCAAACGGGCATTTTTATACACGGGGGCACCGTCCAAAATGGCACAGCTGAAATTCAGGGCGGTATCTTTTAAAAGCTCAAGCGCAATGCGTCCGCCGAGCGATAAACCGATTACCGCAGTGCAGTTTGCAGCTCCCTTTTGTTTTAAATAAGAGGCAATACGTAAGGCTTCTTGTTCTGCGGAGATGAATTCTTCATTCCGGGATTCGCCGTGTGCAGATAAATCCGGAGCAATAAGGCGGTATTTATCGCTTAGCGGCTCAAAGTGTTTTAACATCGTACACCCGTCCAAAAGCATGGGGTGCAGGAGTAAAATTATTTTATCCTTATTTCCGAGTGTATGTATCATTATGCATATGTCCTCGTTAATACTGCTGCGATAAATACCGCAATAATATAGAGAAAGATAATACAGTCCGCCGCTGTAAAGCGGGAGGTTTTATAGCGAATCTTTTTTGACGGAGCATCTACCCCTTTGGTATGTCCTGCGGCGGCAAGTTCGTCTCCAATCCTTGAAGCCGATGAAAGCAGCGGCACCATCACATATTCGAGCGTCAAAAGAGGTTTACAGATAACATTTACCGCGTTAAGTCCGATACCCCGCATTTTCATGGCGTTTTTAATATGAGCGGCTTCTTCTTTCAGCGTCGGGAAAAAGCGGAACATAACCGCAACGGTGATGACAAGCGAGTACGGCAATTTTAACTTTTCAAGGGCATTCATCAAAAGTCCGACAGGGGTTGAGGCGATAAGATAATTACCCGCCACAATCGGCATCATAAAACGGCGTATCATAAAACCGACCGGCAGCACAATAGTTGAAACCCCCGGTAAATCTTTCGGCAAATAGGTAAGAGCTGCCAAAAATAAAAAGACCGTCATTAACTTCACCGCCGACTTGATTTGCCCGTTCGCCGCAAATAAGAACGCCAACAAAGCCGCACTCAAAATTTCTATATAAATCGGCACGAGGATAGTAATCGACACCCCCATTGCCAAAACTAAAAATATTTTTGTCCGCGGATCAAGCACCACGAGTACGTCTTTTTTCATCAAAGTTTTCCCTAGGTTAATTCTTAATTGTGAATGCGTAATTAGATTCCGCCATGGATGGCGGTGGTTTAAGCAGTAACGAGTTTTGCAGAATGCAAAACTCGTCGTAAAAGAATTGACATGAATGTCAATTCTTTTACAGAAGGCCTGCTTTCTCAAAGTGTTTTCTTAAAACCTTTTTACCTAACAGTCCGCCGAGTAATCCGCCTAAAAGTGCGGTAACGTAGAGCATCGGCATAATCCAAATAGGCAGACCGGTCAGCTCCGTTGCATACTCGGTGCCCATCATCTTTTCGGTAAGTGCGAAATACTGATCTTTTAAGATAAAGATTTGCCAAAACGCACCGCAGAGCCACAGCGACATAATCGAGTAGCCTGCGATGCTGCCCTTTGCTGTGTTATAGCCTAAGATTTTGCGGACGAGTTCTGCAACGGCGGCAACAAGAAGAGAGTGGATTGCAACAACCGGCGTGTGTCCCATAAGCGTCATAAGACAGCCGGGGAATGCGGCAAAGATAAACAGTCCGAACGGTTTTTGTACCTTTGCAAGTAAAAACATCGCCGCAAGTCCCAAAATGACGCTTACCGCAAAGGGGAATGCCAAATAGGTCACTACTAAAAACCCGAATGGGGTTCCAATTACAAAAAGCCCGACAAAATAAATAACGGAAAAAATACCGATATTTATCAGATCCTTTAAAGCCAACTTGTTGTTCATTTAAACATCTCCTTCATGTTCTTAACGTTTCAACTGATGGTATAAATCCGTGCATATAGATAGTATTTAGTTGCCTAAAACTAACATAACAGTGTTATATTAAAAAATATTACCTCCTTTGTCAAGAATTTTTCACTATGCTCCGGACTAGCCGAAGCAGCAAATGTTGAAGCGGTTTGGTATGTCTTGCTTTGGGAAAAAAGATATTTTCCCTTGTAAATTTATAAAAAGGATTGTACAATATTTTAAGGATTTATCTTCAATGCCCGGTAATCGTTTTTTAATTATCGTATATCGGAAAAGTTGAAGATAAAAAATAAGGCTTGGCGTTGTGTATGAAAGTAAAGAAAGAGCAATTCGGCATACTTGCTTCAGGTGATGCAGTGTCGATTTTTACGGTTTCAAATGGAACCGTTTCATTTTCAGCTATTGATTACGGCTGCTGTATTACCGGTATTCTGCTTCCTACTGCGAGAGGCGGATACGATGACGTAGTGCTAGGGTATTCAACGCTTGAAGGATATATCCGCAATGTTCCGCATTTCGGTTCGCTTATCGGACGGTGCGCCGGACGTATCGGATATGCAAAGTTCTCATTGGACGGCACAGCCTATGCATTAACCCGTAATTCTCACGGCAGACATTGTTTGCACGGCGGTTATCCGTTTTATGATAAACAGCTCTGGAGTGCGGAAAGTTTTTCCGGCGCGGAAGAAGCAGGAGTGCGCTTTTTTAAGATAAGCCCTGACGGGGAACAGGGGTTTCCCGGTGAGGTGCGGCTGACTGTTTCTTACAGCCTTAACAGTGATAATGAAATCATTCTCCGCTACGAAGCGGAAACTACCAAAACAACTCCCATTAATCTTACCAATCACAGCTACTTTAATTTAAATCCTGCCGGAATGCAGGATGACGGCAGTTATGTTGCGGTTCTCAATCATCAGGTGCAGATATATTCCGACTCTTATGTTGAAACGGATGCGGAAATGCTGCCGACCGGTACTTATATGCCGGTAGAAGGAACCCCCTTTGATTTTCGCCGTTTAAAAACCTTAAAGCAAGATTTTGATGCTTTGGAAAACGGCTATGACGGAACATGGCTCCTTAAAAAAGAAAGCGGGAAGCTTCCGTCTTTAGCGGCAGTTGTCAAAGAGCCGCAAACCGGACGGGAGCTGCATATTTATTCTACTCAGCCGGCGCTTACCATGTACACCGGCAATTTTTTAAACGGGGAGCGGGGGAAGAACGGAGACATATATAATAAGTATTCGGGAGTCTGCTTTGAAACGCAGCATATACCGGATTCACCCAACCGCCCCGAATTCCCGCCGGTATGGATTAGCCCCGGTACACCGTACCGGCATGAAACACGGTGGCGGTTTAAATTTTAATGAGAAGTGCTTTCTGCCGGCAAAGCAGTACATTATTATTGAAGGATAACAGTCAAGAGCGCCTTTGTTAAAATACAACGGTTTTTGGAGGTGTTCTATTAATGAAGGCGGCTTAATAAATCTTGTGCTAAGCTGTCCTGAATAACTTTACGAGAGAGGTGAGATGATTATGGAAGTTCAATTACAGGATCTTGTTGAAAAAATCAAGCAGGATGGTATTGCTTCTGCTGAACAGCAAGCTGCGGGGATTATTGCCGAAGCGGAAAAACGGGCAAAAACCATCATTGAAGGTGCGGAAAAGGAAGCTGAAACAGTACTGAAAAAAGCCGAAACCGAAGCTGAACGCTTTACCCATGCTTCGGAGGCTGCTGTTAAACAGGCCTGCCGCAATGCGCTCATCGCTTTTAGAGAAGGGGTAACCAATGCTCTTGATGCGCTTATTAAAACGGAAACCGGTTCCGCATATAACAGTGATGTATTAAAGACCCTTATCCCCGAAGCGGTGAAGGGCTGGATGAAGGCACACGAAGCTGATGTATCCGTCATACTTTCTCCTGCCGATGCAAAAAAACTGGAAGATTCGCTGCTGGCAGCATTTAAGAACGAAGTAGAAAAAGGAATCGAGGTAAAATCCGACGCGCAGCTTGCAGGCGGATTTAGAATCGGAATAAAAGACGGCTCTGCGTATTATGACTTTTCTGCGGAAGCGGTTGCCGACTTATTTTCGGCGTATATCAGTTCACGGGCAGGCTGTTTGTTAAAGGATGCGGTAAAGGAGTTATAGGGAGTGGCTTCATACTATTATTTGATGGCACAGCTGCCTTCAATTATGCCGAACACCGATCCGCCGCTTGAGTATGCCCGGTTTAAGGAGATTGCCCTTCGCTTTTTAACGGCGAAAGATGCCGCAGTGCTGGAACAGATCACGCTTGCGCCTCCCCGCACCGCTGTCCGTACTTCTTCCGTACTGGTAAATGAGTGGTGTGCCTTTGAACGGGAGCTGCGTAGCGCACTCGAACAGATGCGTGCTGCAAAATTGAAGCGTGAAGTTCAGCCGCCTCTTTCCGATGCGCCGGCTTCCGCTTTTGACATCGGTGCTATTGTACGTGCGGTTTCAAATATTGACGACCCGCTTGCAGCGGAACGGTATTTATTGAATGCACGTTTGACGGCGGCAGAACAGCTGCGGAAGCTGCATTATTTTGACAGCGAAGCGGTTTTCGGCTATGGAATTGTATTACTATTGAGCGAACGGGCTTCAAAATTCAAGATGGAAACCGGCCGCACAGAATATCACTCAATTTACACACAAATTCTCGGAGAAAAGATATGATAGGAACGAAAGGAAAAGTAGTCGGTATTAACGGGAATATGGTCAGCGTTGAGTTTGACGGGCTTGTTACGTTAAACGAGGTTGGCTACGTCCGTGTCGGCGAACAAAAATTAAAAAGCGAAATCATCCGTATACGCGGTTCCGTCGCGCAAATGCAGGTTTTTGAAATAACCAAGGGCATCCGTGTAGGAGATACGGTTGAATTTACCGGAGACCTTTTATCGGTAGAGCTTGGGCCGGGACTGCTTGGAATGGTGTACGACGGTTTGCAAAACCCGCTTCCCGACCTTGCGGAAAAGGCCGGTTACTTTTTGGAGCGCGGTATCTATCTGGATGCGCTTTCAACCGAAACCCAGTGGGATTTTACACCGGTGGCTCAGGTAGGCGACAAACTGGTACGCGGCGATGTACTCGGTACCGTACCGGAAGGAAACTTTACTCACCGCATTATGCTCCCCTTCGGGATGTACGGCACCTATACGCTTTCTTCCATTAAACCGGCAGGACAGTACACGGTACGCGAAACCATTGCAGAAGTTACCGATGAGCGCGGAAATACTCATCCGCTGACAATGAGCTTCCGCTGGCCGGTTAAACGCCCCATCGACTGCTATGCCGAACGGCTCAAGCCCTCCGAAACCTTAGTAACCAAGATGCGTACTATGGACACCTTTTTCCCGGTTGCTAAGGGCGGAACCTACTGTATTCCGGGGCCATTCGGTGCCGGAAAAACCGTTTTACAGCATTCAACCAGCCGTAACGCCGAGGTTGATATTGTTATTATTGCTGCCTGCGGTGAGCGCGCCGGTGAAGTTGTTGAAACATTAAAAGAATTCCCCGAATTAACCGACCCCCGCACGGGACGCTCTCTGATGGAACGGACGGTTATTATTTGTAATACCTCATCCATGCCGGTTGCGGCGCGCGAAGCCTCCGTATATACCGGCGTTACGCTTGCGGAATATTACCGCCAGATGGGGCTGGACGTTCTCCTCTTAGCGGACTCCACCAGCCGCTGGGCACAGGCCCTGCGCGAAATGTCCGGCCGCTTGGAAGAAATTCCCGGTGAAGAAGCCTTCCCCGCCTATTTGGAATCCTACATTGCGGCATTCTATGAACGCGCCGGTATCGTCCGCTTAAAGGACGGCAGCAAGGGTTCGGTAACCATCGGCGGTACGGTTTCTCCGGCAGGCGGTAACTTTGAAGAGCCGGTAACACAGGCTACCTTAAAGGTTGTCGGTGCCTTCCACGGTCTTTCCCGCGAACGTTCCGATGCCCGTAAGTATCCGGCAATTCACCCGCTCGATTCATGGTCAAAATATCCGAGCGTATTAACCCCTGCACAGGTTGACTACGGACGGAAAATGCTCCGCCGCGGCACCGAAGTGGAACAGATGATGAAGGTTGTCGGCGAAGAAGGTACCAGTATGGAAGACTTTATCGTCTACCTCAAAGGCGACTTCTTGGATGCGGTTTACCTCCAGCAAAACTCATTCGATTCCGTAGACAATGCGGTTTCCGTAGAGCGGCAGCGCCACATTTATGCCCTTATTCTGCGCATATTGGGGGCACAATTCTCCTTTAACACAAAGGATGAAGCCCGTGCGTACTTTAATAAACTGCGCCTTTCATTTATTGACTATAACTACTCTGTTTGGGAATCTCCCGAATTTAAACAGCACGAGGCGGCTATTACCGGCGCTCTTTCGGAAAAATCGAGCGGTCTTGATGAAAAAGCGGCAAAACTCATAAAAGAAGCGGAGGCACTCCATGAAGAAAGTGTACAGTAAAATTGAATCTATTAACGGTTCGGTTATAACCGTCAAAGCTCAAGATGTG
This sequence comes from Treponema sp., assembly GCA_038397965.1. Classification (GTDB taxonomy): domain Bacteria; phylum Spirochaetota; class Spirochaetia; order Treponematales; family Treponemataceae; genus Treponema. Next base: position 36,269 of record JARGFA010000007.1, on the reverse strand, counting down.
TGCTATGGAGAACTTGCGCAGGTACAGACAAGTTTCGGCACCTCCTTGGCCGAAGTCAACAAGCTGGACGGCGACATCGTTTCGCTGCAAGTTTTTGCAGGCGGCCGCGGTGTTTCTACCGGTGATGAAGTACGATTCCTCGGACGGGAAATGCAGGTCAACTTTTCCGATGACTTACTCGGCCGCATCTTTAACGGTTCAGGCGACCCGCGCGACCAAGGCCCTGCATTAAAGGACAATATGGTGCAGATCGGCGGCCCCTCCGTTAATCCGGCAAAGCGTATTATGGCACGCCGGATGATCAGAACCGGTATTCCGATGATCGACGTATTCAACACCCTCGTGGTTTCGCAGAAACTGCCGATTTTCTCAAGCTCCGGTGAACCCTACAACGAACTGCTCGCCCGTATTGCAATGCAGGCGGAAGTTGATGTTATTGTCCTCGGCGGCATGGGGTTAAAATACGACGACTACCTCTATTTTAAAGATACCCTCGAAGAAGCGGGCGCCTTGAGCCGCACGGTTATGTTCGTTCATACCGCCGCCGACCCGACGGTAGAATGCTTGATGATCCCCGATATGTGTTTGGCAGTTGGCGAACAGTTCGCCATTAAGGGCAAGGACGTGTTGGTTCTTTTAACCGATATGACCAACTTTGCCGACGCAATGAAAGAAATTGCCATTACGCAGGAGCAGGTTCCGTCAAACCGCGGTTATCCGGGCGACTTATATAGCCAGCTTGCCGCGCGCTACGAAAAAGCCGTAGACTTTGACGATGCAGGTTCCGTAACCGTCCTTGCCGTTACCACTATGCCGGGCGACGACGTAACACACCCCGTACCGGACAACACCGGATATATCACCGAAGGTCAGTTCTACCTCAAGCACGGCCGTATTGAACCCTTCGGAAGCCTTTCCCGTCTCAAGCAAAACGTCAACGGCAAAACCCGCGACGATCACCGTGCGCTGATGGACAACATGATCAAGCTTTATGCCGCTTATAAGGACACATTAGAGAAAAAATCAATGGGCTTTATGATGAGTGAATGGGACGGCAAGCTGCTCAAATACGGTGAACTCTTTGAAGCCCGCATGATGGATTTGTCGGTAAATATTCCGCTTGAAGAAGCGCTCGACAACGGGTGGAAAATTCTTTCTTCCTGTTTTACACCGGAAGAAACCGGCATTAAGTCTGATCTGATTAAAGCCTTCTGGCCTGCAAAATAAGGATTGGCAATGGCGATTAAACTGACAAAAAATGAGCTGAAAAATCAAAAAGAATCGCTGAAAATGTTCCAGCGTTACTTGCCGACTTTACAGCTTAAAAAACAGCAGCTGCAAACTGAAATCCGCACTATTGAAGCGCGTGCCAAAGAGGTACGCCTCAGCCGTGATGCGCTTCATAAGGAATTTGAGCAGTGGATTGCAGTTTTCGGAGAAACGGAGGTCTTTACGCCCGAAATCCTAAAGGTAAAAGATGTCCGCACTTCAACGGGAAATATAGCCGGTGTTTCCATACCGGTTTTTTCCGGTGCCGATTTTGAACGCAGCCGCTATGATTTATACACTGCGCCGCTTTGGCTGGACACTGCCTGCGACCGGATGGAGCGGGTTTTGTCCCTTGACTTGGAAGCCCGCGTCCTTGACGAACAGGTGATGCGGCTCAATACTGAATTGCGCACGACAACTCAGCGCGTCAACCTGTTTGAAAAGGTAAAAATACCGGAAACCAAACGGAATATTAAAAAAATCACCGTGTATTTAGGTGATCAGCAGGTAGCGGCGGTAGTACGCGGAAAAATTTCAAAGAAGAATTTGGAAAAATCCGCTCCGGTTGAGGATGAGGAGGTATCAGGATGATTTTACCGATGAAAAAATTGACACTCCTTGTTTTGGATTCCGAAAAAAAAGCGGCGCTTAAAACCCTGCGGAACTTCGGTGCGGTGCATATCGAAAAAGAAGCCGCTTCAAGTGAAACGCTGAGCGAATTGCAGGGGATTCATGCAAAGCTGCTGCAAGCCGAATCGCTTATAGCGGAAGCACAGCCCAAAAAAGCAAAGAAGGGCAGCGCGGCAGCTGAATGCAGCCGTGAACAGCTGTATACCGTGGTAGATGAGGTTTTAGAGCTTAAAACCGGACAGGCGGATACGCTTGCAGCCATTACAAAGCTGACCGGCGACATCGAAACATACACCTCATGGGGAAACTTTGACCCTGCCGCAATCCGCGCTCTTGCGGAAAAAGGAATCTATCTAACGGCAGGTGAACTTTCGGAAAAATCTTACGCAGCTCTGCCGGAAACGGTAAAAACCGTCCGGCTTGCAGGCGGTAAGAAAACCGTCCGCTTTGCAATCTGGGCGGACAGTGAAGGGTTGCCGCAAGACCTTCCGCCCGATTTCCGCGCCTTGACTTTACCGGAATGCTCGGTTTCCGTAATGGGGGAGGAGCTGAAGCGGCTGCAAACCCTGTTACCCTCGTACCGGCAAAAAATCGGTGCACAGGCGGAGTATCTTCCGGCGTTAAAAACGGAAATAGCAAAACTCGCAAAAGAGATCGAATTTGAAACCGTCCATGCCGGAATGCTGAACATTCCGCTTTCCGATAGCGGGGCTGAAAAAGAGATAAAACTTGCCCGTCTTTCAGGCTATGTACTTGCGGAAAAACACGCCGATTTTGCCGGACTTGCAAAGGCAAACGGCTGGGCATTTATTTCCGACGATCCTTCCGAAGAAGATCTCGTGCCGACCGCACTGCGGCATAACCGCTTTGTGCAGCTGCTGACCCCCTTAACGGACTTCCTCGGCACGGTGCCGGGCTACCGCGAACCGGATATTTCGCTCTGGTTCCTGCTGTTCTTCGGTATCTTCTTTGCAATGATCTTCGGTGATGCGGGTTACGGTGCCATTCTGGTTATTCTCTCGATCTTCGGCATTGGAAAGGCCCGTTCGCAGGGCAAACCGGCACCGCTTGCGATGCAGATGTTCTTGTACCTCGGTGTGCTTACCGTCGTGTGGGGTACGATGGTCTGTAACTGGTTCGGGATGCCGGTTGAGTATGTTCCCGAATGGCTGAAAGGGCTATCCATTCCCGCCATTTCGAACATTACCGAAGAAAGCATTAGAAATGCAAATTTAATGCAGTTCTGTTTTACGCTCGGGTTATTGCAGCTTTCAATCGGACATATTATTTCGATTATCCGCAATATCCGCTCTCCGCAGCTTTTAGGCCACGTCGGTTCCATCGCAATGCTTTGCGGGATGTATGTGGTTGTATTAAGCCTTGTAGTCAGCAGCGAGCGGTATCAGATTAACCAAACGGTGCTGATTGCCGTCGGCGGCGGCTTTGCATTAAATTTCATTTTTTCCAATTATCAGACCGGTATCGGGCAGAGTATTGTAGAAAGTCTTAAAAACATCATCACCATGTTTTTAGGAGTAGTAAACGTCTTTGCGGATATCATGAGCTATATCCGGCTCTGGGCGGTCGGACTTGCGGGTTCCGCAATCAGTGCGACAGTCAACCAAATGGCAGGGCCTGCGCTCGGCAGTTTCCTAATCTTTTTAGGAGTGCTGCTCTTATTCTTCGGTCACGGATTAAACTACATTATGAATGTCCTTTCGGTTATCGTACACGGTGTACGGTTAAATACCTTGGAGTTTTCAAACCATGTCGGTTTAACGTGGGCAGGGTTCAAATATGAACCTTTTAGTGAATAGGGTAGTTCAAGGAATAACCTTTAAGGTATATTCCTTGATTGACGGGAATGTCTAAAAAAGCTTTAGTGCATTCTTACTATATGTAGATTATACAACTTGGAGGATTTCAATGAGTTTTGGTATGTTTGGTGCAGCAGCTGCACTCGGAGTTTCGGCATTCGGATCGGCGTTAGGACTTGCTATTGCAGGACAGGGAACAATCGGAGCATGGAAGCGGTGCTATTTAAACAACAAGCCCGCCCCCTTCATCCTTTTAGCCTTTGCCGGCGCACCCCTTACGCAGACTATTTACGGCTTCTTGCTGATGAATAAAATGCTTACCTCACAGGCGGATCCGTGGTTCTTATTGGGTGTCGGTATTGCCTGCGGTCTGGGTATTGCAGCTTCCGCGATTGCACAGGGAAAGGCAGCAGCCTCAGGTTCGGATGCCTTGGCTGAAACGGGAAAAGGTTTTGGACAGTACATCACCGTTGTCGGTCTTTGCGAAACCGTAGCTTTGTTTGTTATGGTTTTCGGTTTGATTAACTGCTAAACGGCATTTTCCTGCCTTCCATTTAAAAACTGTGTTCAGGCTGTCCCGAACCTACGCGGTTGCCGGGACAGCCTTATTTTTGTTATCCGTTTAATGGGCATCTCTAAAAACTGAGGTTTTTAGAGATGCCCATTAAACCTGTTCGGAAACTTCCGTTTCGGAACAGGTCAAATATGCTCTATCACTACTTGCATTGAGGCACACTATGAAAAATGCAGTTATTAAGGGAGCAAGCTATATTCTTGCACACAGTCCCGATCTCTTAAAACGCTGCGGTTCAACCCAATCTGCAGCCCGTCTAAAAGACCCTACCGATCCGTATCTCGCCGCGGTTTCCGCACATCTGCGGAGTTTTGAACAGGCGGTCAGCTATCCTCCCAATCAGGTTTATATCGGTAACAAGAAACCGGAAGAATTATCCGGAATACCGGAACCGTGGTTCGAAGGAACTGAGAACGCCTGCCGGTTCGGCCCCTTCGGTGAAATTATGACTCAAAAAGAGTTTTATATTCTTATGAAGTATGCAGATTCCTTTGATCTGGTCTATCTTACCGAAGTATTTACGGAAGAAGCGGCAGCGCTCATCAAAGCCCATCCGGTTATGAAAGATAAGGTGCCCTCTCTTGGAGAAGGGCGCAGTCAGCAAGAAATCGAAGCGCTTATTGCAAGCGGTGCTGCAGAAGGGCTTTATGATAACGATGTGCTGCTCGGCTGCGTAAAACAGGCACATGAAACCGATCCAAACTTGAACGCTCATATTATGCTGGAAAACCTTGCGGTAAAGGCAAGCGGCATTCTTTCCGCATGGTATGTTACTGCTTGTGAAGGAATATATGCCGAGGGAATTGATTATATTATCGAATGTTCGGAAGAAGCGGCAGGCGATGTGAATCAGCGCGGCGGCGGAAACATTGCAAAGGCGCTTGGCGAAAAAGCGGGTTGTCCTAATGCCTCCGGCTGTGATATACGCGGATTTTGTGCTGCTCCGGTTCATGCAGCGGTAAATGCCGCCGCTTTGGTGCGCGCGGGTATTTTTAAGCAGGTACTGGTGGTTGCAGGCGGGTCGGTTCCAAAACTCGGTATGAACGGAAAGGATCACGTTAAAAAAGATATGCCGCTGTTGGAGGATATGATTGCCGGTTTTGCCCTTGTGATCGGCGAGGATGACGGGGTGAATCCTGTGATAAACACCGAAGTTATCGGAAAACACGCAATTTCCTCCGGGTCTTCACCGCAGGCCGTTATGACGGCATTGATTTATGATCCCTTACAGCGCGCCGGTATGAAGATTACCGAGGTTGAAAAATACTCTGCAGAACTGCAAAATCATGAAATTACCGCCCCTGCCGGTGCCGGCAATGTACCTGAATCGAATACGAAGATGATTGGTGCGCTTGCCGTCATGAAGGGGCAGCTTGAGCGCAGTCAGCTGCCTGATTTTGTCAAGCGGTATGGGGTTGAAGGCTTTGCGCCGACGCAGGGACATATTCCTTCGGGTGTGCCTTTTATCGGTCATGCCCGCCGTGATATGCTTGAGGGAACGCTGCGCCGCGCAATGATTATCGGGAAGGGAAGTTTATTCCTCGGCCGTCTGACAAACCTCTTCGACGGTTTAAGCTTTTTACTTGAAGCAAATAAGGGAACCGGCAGCTCCGGAGACCTTGCTGAGGTAAAGGCCGGCGGGGCTGAAATTAAAAAGATTGTCGCCGATGCAATGCGGGAGGTTGCCGCCCGTATCTTGGCGGAAGGCGGGACGGAATGAGCACTACCAGAACAGAACTGGCCGCTGCCTTTACTCTGATGGCCGACGGCTTGGAACACGGTATTGCCGAACGGTTCCCCGTGGGATTAACCGTCCCGGGCAGTGAACACGGTGAACAAGAGCTGATCCGCGCCGCGCAGCTTGCAGCCCGTACAAACCCTGCCTTGGAGATTGTATTGATAGGCGGCAAAAAGACTGCGGAAACGGCAAGGTTCCGGCACTATGACGCTGCCGGCTTAGAAGCGGCACACCGGCAGATGGAGGCGCTGCTTAAAGCCAAAGAAATACGGGCTGCCGTAACCATGCACTACACCTTCCCGATCGGTGTTACAACGGTCGGGAAAGCAGTAACACCGGCGTGCGGGAAAGAGCTTTTTATTGCATCAACTACCGGCGCCTCCGATACCGGCCGCTATAAAGCAATGCTTTTAAATACGATAGCCGGCATTGCAGCGGCAAAGGCAAACGGTATCGAAAACCCGTCTGTGGGTATTTTAAATATCGACGGTGCCCCGGCGGTAGAAAAAGCCCTCCTCAAGCTGCAAAAAGCAGGCTATGCCTTTGCCTTTGCCCAATCCGCCCGTGCGGATGGAGGCGTGCGGATGCGCGGAAATGATCTTCTGCAAGGATCGGCAGATGTTATCGTATGCGACTCCCTTACCGGTAATGTGTTAATGAAGCTGTTCAGTTCGTTTTTAACGGGAGGCAGCTACGAAGCTGCCGGTTCCGGTTACGGCCCTTGCGCAGGAACTGCCGCAGAGGAAGTGATTGCGATTGTCTCCCGTGCCTCCGGCGCCCCCGTTATTGCCGCCGCCTTGAGCTTTGCCGCCCGCAGCGCACAGGGAAGGCTGCCGGAGCGGTACCGCAGCGAATTGCGTGCCGCAGAACAAGCGGGGCTGCGGGAAGTGCTTGCCTCCTTTGATGCCCCGAAAGAGGCGAGCGGAGCGGCGGCGGTTCCAACACCGGTTCCGCCGAAAAAAGCCGTTACCGAAGAAATACACGGTATTGATGTTATCGGTATTGAAAGCGCCTGCAAAGAACTGTGGAAGGCCGGAATCTATGCGGAGGCAGGTATGGGCTGTACCGGCCCGGTGATCCTGCTTGCAGCGGAGGATGCGGAACAGGCAAAACGTATTTTAATTTCAGCAGAATATCTGTAGCCGGTATTTACGCATAGAGCACTTCAAGACAAGCAAGACTGAGCGCTTGCAGGCTTGAGACCTCCTGCTCTGCGGGCAGTCCGGAAAACCGGTAGGCAATCGGCAGTTCGGTGCACGCCGTCATAATGGCGAGGTCTTCTATCTGCCGAAGCGATTCTACTATTGTGCGCATCGTTTGTCCGGCCTGTCCAAAGTTTCCGGCTTTAATCAGCCGTAAAGTTTTATCCGTTTCTTCTTGTAATTCCGGCGCCGGATACGCAAGCCGGTAGCCTTTTTGCGCCGCATAGCGCTGGTACAGCATACTCTGCCGTGTCCCGGCTGTTGATAACACCCACGAACCTTCAGGATACTGCCGTTCGCCATAGTTGACTGTTGCTTCAACAATATGGATGAGCGGTATGGGCAGCGCTTGTCTGAAAGAGTCGATAAAATAATGCGCAGTATTGCAGGGAACGGCAAGTACATCGGCGCCTAATTCCGCCAGACGGTATAAATCGTTTTTAATCATCCCGGAAGGATCGGCACCCCGTCCTACAATCGCTGTACTGCGGTCAGGAATATGGGGGTCGGAGATCATAATAACACGCGGGTGTTCTTGATCACATTCGGCTCCGGCGTTGATTGCAAGCAGCCGTAAAAATTCAGCTGATGCCGCCGGCCCCATTCCGCCCAACACCCCCAATACTTTTTCCGTATATTTTTTTTGTTTCATGTACTCCTTCCCGGGTATCCGGTACGGTGATTGTGCACACCGCTGGGGCACCAGACATAAAAAAAGGCTGTCTTAAAAGCGGTTGCTTTTTAGACAGCCTGTTCCATTATAGATAAAACTACCAGCGGTAATGTGCAAACGCCTTGTTTGCTTCTGCCATACGGTGGGTATCTTCTTTCTTTTTGAAAGCGGTACCGGTGTTATTGTATGCATCAATAACTTCGGCAGCGAGGCGGTCTGACATGGCATGACCGTTGCGCTTGCGTGCTGCACCGATGATCCAGCGCATTCCGAGCGCTTCACGGCGTGATTCGCGGATTTCAATCGGAACCTGATAGGTTGCACCGCCGACACGGCGTGATTTTACTTCTACAAGCGGCTTGACGTTTTCAAGCGCTTTGGTAAAGACCGCTAAGGGTTCTTCTCCGGTTTTTGTTTTGATAACATCAAAGCAATCATATAAAATTGCCGTTGTAATGGATTTTTTACCGTCCAGCATCATACGGGCAATAAATTTTGAAAGCATTACACTGTTATACCGTGCATCGGGAGCAATCGGTCTATTGATAGTCTTCTTTTTCCGTCCCATAATAAACCTCCCCTATGCCTTGGGCTTTTTAGCGCCGTATTTAGAGCGGCTGCGTTTGCGGTCGGCAACGCCGAGCGTATCCTTCGTTCCGCGGATGATGTGATAGCGTACACCCGGTAAATCCTTAACACGTCCGCCGCGGATAAGTACGACTGAGTGTTCCTGTAAGTTATGTCCGATACCGGGAATATAAGCGGTTACTTCAATACCGTTGCTTAAACGCACACGGGCAACCTTCCGTAAAGCTGAGTTCGGTTTTTTTGGGGTAACCGTCATAACACGGGTACATACACCGCGCTTTTGCGGGCATGACTGCAATGCAGGACTCTTGGTGCGCGAGACTACCGCCTTACGGCCCTGCTTAATTAATTGATTAATTGTAGGCATCTGCCTTAACTCCTTACTATCTCCGCCAGCACTACGGATTAAATTTTGAGCAAATAACACGTTATTATAATCCAGTCCGGAATATCTGTCAATCGGATGCGAAACGCTGTATCGTAAGAGCATAAAAAATCGTGCCGTTAGGCTTGACAAAAACTAAAATTACGGTACTATCTGCGCAGAATTGCAATGTAATAATAAAGTTTTCATTTCTAAATGCCGATATATAAAACGGCTTATTCTTTAATTTTGTGCCGGTACGGAAGGGATTGCTTTTGGGACTGCACAAAGAGGTAAAATAGTTAAAAATATTTTTAGACGAAAGGAGCGTTTTTATGAATACAACGCGGAACGTATCATTTGTATGGATTACCTTCTTTATTTTTTCGGTAATCATCTCATTTTCAACCTGTAAAAATAACATCGGTCTCGGCGGGAGTGTTGATATTGAACATCCGCGGGGAGCGATTACCGATCCCGATGCGGGGGAAACCCCCATACGCGGCAGTTTTGTGATTAAAGGAACCGCCAGAGATGATGAAGGGATAAGTTCTATTTCAGCTGTTTTTAAGAATAAGGAATCCGGAGAAAAAACAAAGGTTTTTCCTGCCGAACCTTTTACGAATACAGCCGGGGACATTGCATGGACTATTAAGATTGATAATGAATCTAACGGGATTGAAGAAGGTCATCCTCTTGTAAAGGTGTATCCCATCCCGGACGGCGAATATGAAGCGCTGGTAACCTTGACCGATAAAAACGGTAAAAAAACGGTTTTAAATCAAACGTATAAGATAGACAACACACCGCCGGTGTTTATCGTGTCGCGGCCGTCCACTATTACCGGTAAGGATGAAACGCCTACTGTTAGTGACGGATACGGAGCCATTTTTACGGTTGTCGGTCAGGTCGGAGAGCGGCATACGGTTGAAAAACTGAGCGTGCACGTAGACGGCTCCGGTTCTCCGATTGAGATGACCAATATGTTTGTCGGTAAAAACATCAATGCTCAGGTTGCCGTTTACAGTGAAGACAATCCGCTTTATAAACTACAGGCACAAAATTTATCGCAGGCATTAAAATCTCAAATGTTTTTGTATGATAATGCCCGTCAGTTTAACGGCACAGCTTCTGCGGCGGAGGGGAACAAGGCAGAAGTCTATTATTTACGTGACAGTATTTTTACGGCAGTATTGCAGAAAGGATATACGGCGGAAGTTATCAGCGACTATTTTGCAGGTAAGAAAGGGGTAGGCACTGACGATCATAATAAAAAGATCCGCGAGCTGAGGGGAGATGCTGAGGCATTAAAAGCGCTTAACGATAGAATGGTTAAGATGCAAGACAAGCGCAGTACCTTTAAGCTGGATCCGAGTAAATCGCCGGGATTTAAGGTTGTCGGTGTGAGAAACCTTCCTAAAACCGGTTTAAATCCGGATCAAGCTTCCTCTATCATGTTTAGGTCGGGTATAGAAACTTCTTTTATCGTCGAGCTTGTACCTAATAAAGATAAAACACCGCTTGTAGCCGGCTACACACTTGATGCGTACCGTAACAGCAGTATAAAAATTGTACTGCTTAAACCTACCGGCTCGCTTTCTTTATCTGAGGAAGCGGAGGCTTTTAAAAAAGGAACCGGGCTTTCCGAAAAAACTATTTTAAAGTTTGCCGATATTACCCAGCAGATGCTGGAGAATGATAAACTTATTACCGTTGCAGACGGTAATTTACGTGTAAAGTGTATTCTGCCTGCAGACTTTGAAGCCGGCCGGTATTTGCTGAAAGTTACGGGTACGGATACCTCAAACCTTGAAAGCAATACCTTTGCTGCCTATGACGATTCAAATACGGTTACTGATGGGTTCAACCTCATCAATTTTGTTTCTACCGGAAACGGTCCGAGAATACGGCTTATCCGTCCTCACGGTTTTTATAACGAAAAAATTACGATAGAAGCCGATGTCGGGAACCTTGATGCAGGCGGCGGAGTATACTACAACATAGATTCGGCTGTTTCGGAAACCGATCCGAACTATATTAATCAGAAACTTGACAAGGAATATCCTAGCCAGCCTGAGAATTTGCGCTATAAAAAAGAAATAGATATAAGTCATCTTTCTGACGGTGAACACACTATTTACCTTTTAGCCAAGAACGGTTCCGGCGGACAAAAGGATACGGATAATACTAAATTTGAAGTAGATAAAACGCCGCCTGAAGTACAGCTTAACTATCCCAATGCTGCTGACCCGCAGGCGGGAGAAATAACCATTTCCGGAAGCATTACGGACGAAAGAGCCGGAGTAAAGGCTTCTTCTACGAAATATATTATAGGGAAAAAAACGCCCAAACCGGAAACGGACTCTGCCGGCTGGCAGGATATGACTTCTTCCAACAAAGGCTCTTGGAGTATTACATATAATTTGGACAGTGTACCTCCTTCAGAGCGCGAAGATATACCAAGCAGTCCGTATAAAAAAATACGCTTATATCTTCTTGTAGAAGATGAAATAGGCAATAAAACTGTACGGGAAAAAGAAATTCTTTTTAATCCTGACGGAACAAAGCCTGTTGTAAAAGTTCTTTCGCCGCAGGCAGGCGTTACTTTGGGCGGCATTATCCAGATATTCGGTACTGCAAGTGCTGCTAAAGGCGGGCCTGCTGCCGTAGGCAAAGTATATGCACAATTTTCAAAAAGCGGAAACTTTTCAGGAAGTGCTGATGGTACCTTCGGTACAAAAGACTGGTATAACGGCGGTAATGGGCAGGTTATAACCGAAGCCAATGCCTTAGGACAGCACAGCGGTGCGGAATGGAGAGTAAGTATAAACGGCGATAAATCTTTTAACCATCCGGCAGAGGAAACTCAAGAGGTTTATTTCAGACTCCGTGCAGAAAATAAAATCTACACCAGAATGGGAGAGTGGACTACTCCTATCAAGATAATAGTAGATAAGTCTGCTCCTACAATCGGAAGCCCCAATGCGGTCAAAGTTGACGACCTTGCAAGCACGCAACCGGAAGGCAGCTCCGCCGCACGCGATTATACACCCAACATGTGGATAGGGCGGGGCAAAAAATTAATAGGCTCTTTGCATGACGAAGTAGGTATAAAAGCCGTTACCATAAGCTCGGAGGGTTTGGCAGGCCGCGTAAACTATAACCTTAGTCAAGCTCAGTCGGCAGGCTGGATTGAAGCCGCTGCCGGCGGAAACTATGAACTTAAAATTCCGCTTGACTTGGACGCACTCAGTCCTGCAGCAAAAAATGCGGGAGAGTTCAGCATAACCGTCTCTATTACCGAAAATAAAGAAAACAACCCGCTTAGCTCTCAACAGCCTTATTATTTCCGTTTTGATACCATAGACCCTGCGGGAGACTTCGGAGAGCCTTTGCATATGGATAACGGAACCTTTACAATCAACTCTGTAAACGACACCCTGCTTGCCAATGCAGTAAATACACATGTAAGCGGAGGGGCATCTTATGGAGATTTGGAGCTTTTGATAGGAAGCAGCCGCGTAAAAATAAGCGGAGTAAGCGGTAATACCGTAAACTTTACTCCCGATCTTACGTCTCCCGGCAGCTATAATTATATTTTGTACAAAAAGAACAAGCTCATCTATAACGTAAGCGGACATTGGATTATAAGAGGTGTTGCAAACGATGACGGCTCGGGCATAAAAGAAGTAAAAGCGAAAGTAAAAGTAAACGGTACTTTCTCGCCGGAAGTAAAAATGACTGAAGCAGACCCCACCAATAAAATAACCAAACAGCTCGGCGGGCAGGCTACTTGGGAAGGAAAGATAGATTTAAGCACCTTATCCGACGGAAAAGGAGAACTGCACTATCAAATTATCGACAAGGGCGGCAATACCTACAATGTGGGATCGGCTTACGGCGGTACCGGTGCAATAGAAGTAACGGTAAAAAACAAGCCCTTTGCGGTAGAAACCATAACGCTTAAAACGGACATCGGCGGCTCAGGTGTTGAGTTTGAAAACACAGAGCAAAACAAAGCTCTTAAAAACGTGAAGACTGATGCAAGCCTCAATTTAACAGCCGACTTTGAAAGCACGAACTTTGCCTTTAAAAATAAAGACAACTCAAAAATAAAGATAAAGTTTACCGGCGGGCAAGGTCAGATAAAATACAGGCTGAAAAAAGGTACTGCTGTTTTGACGGGAACCGGTTTAAAAGACATTACAAAAGACAGCTCAAACGAAGCGGAAATAGACCTTAAAGACTATATCGGAACAGGTTCCGATAAAATAGGCAATTCGGACGGAACCGCGACTGAAATAGTTTTGGAACTGTGGGATTCCGCACTCGGATTTACGCCGGGAACAAATTCAGCTTCTGCAACAATTAAGATAAAAACTCTTTTTGACGCGCTTGATTCGGAAAAGCCCGTTGTAGTTATTTTGCCCTTCCACTGGAACAGCGAAGCGGATAACTCACTGTATCAGAACAGCAGAGCAAACGGGCACGTGGAAATAGGCGATGTAGCAGGACTGTCTGCCGGTTCTTCCGTTTCGGGTAAGATAACCGTACGAGGGTTTGCTTATGACAATATTCAGCTCAATACGCTTACGGTAACTCTGCCTAATACTACGCCTTTGGCGGTAACGGCAACCAGAACCGCCAATTCAACAAATTGGACTTCGGATAAAAACATGGCAGATCACGGAGCCGAGTTGCTTATAGAAGAGACTAAATACGATTATTTGGGCTACTATGTAAAATGGAAGCTGGAATGGGATACGGAAAAGGCAGCTGTCGGCACCGCAAAAGACATCAAGGTTATTGCAAATGACGGAACAAACAATTCACTAGACTCAGCAGACTCCGCGTCTAGCGAAACTACGGGAATAAGCCGCACTTATGATACGGCGGAGCATAGTGATTTTGCCGGTGCAAAGCCCGGACAGTTTATTCTCTTTACCAAGGGCGAAGCACAGCACTTAACCCGTGTCAAATCGGTTACCGGCAATAAGATTGAGCTTATGAATGCGGTAGACACCGGTTTTGTAATTGCTACATTGTATAAGCATACAACGAATGTGCCGGCGATGAGTGTAAATGTCGTACCGTATATTACGGAAATAGAAACAGCTCTTAAAGGTGCGGACGGCAGTGTTAAAGGAGCCTTCTCCCGTGCTTCTACGGGAGAATATCCGGTACGTGCAGGGGAAAGCATAAAGGTTAAGGGCTTTAATCTTGCAGGCGGTACCGTACATCTTGGAACCGGCAACTTAGGTACAACGCTTCATAACGTTTCTATAAGCGATTCTCATACAAGCGGAGAGCTGAAAGTAACTGTAGGTACAGTAGACTCCATAAACAATAAGGTAGATATTGCAAAGCCGTACAACCTTGAGGGTAACGGAATTAATAACGATATCCTCAATGCCAAGCGTAAGCTCTTTGTATGGAAGATGGAACCCATTATCAATAATAGTGCAATGGATAGTCCGCAATTTGTGATGGACAGCAAAAGTAACTACTATTTAGTTTTTGGCAATTTGAAGAGTTTTGGCAGCGGTAGTGGCGCGATGAGGCTTTCTACAAAAATTAACACTGACAGTAAAGATGATTGGGAAAAATCTTATAGTAAATTCCATAACACGGTAATAGCGTATGATACAAACGGAAAACCGTATTTGGCTTCGACAAATACCGATAGAGCAAGTAACAGCACCAGTTTTACTTTCTGTTTTCAAGCACCGTCGGGAAATTCAAATTATGATGTTGGAAAGAATAAGACACGGCTTGAGAATTGTGATAATCAGCAAACAAATGTCTATGATGTAAACCGTGCCCAAATTCCTAAAATGGCTGTTAAAGGCGGCGGTACGCCTGCAGATCCTGCTAAAATTGCTTTGGTTTATTTTGATAAGAATGTTAAGGATGACGCTCCTTTGAAGTTCCGGTATGGAACGGTAACAGGTACTGAATCTTGGACTGGAACAGTGCCAAACCCGCGGATAGCTGTAACCGGCGGTATTGCTGTTAATGTTGACTCAAACGGTGGAGGAAGTGATCCGAGCGGACCTTCGTCAGGTTCCGCAGTAGGCTATGAAATTGTAGCAAATTCTTCTTCCAGTTTTAAGGCAGGACAATATGCGGGTGTTGCGTTAACTGCAAGCAATAGGGCGATTGTTGTTTGGTATGATGCGGAAAACTCAAAGCTGATGTACAGTTTCCGTGATTTGGGGAACAGTTATACTGCCCCTGCTTCTGGTGGAGAGCGCAAAACTGCCGAGTGGCAAGCTAATGCGGTTGAAATTGACGGCGGTGCACCGCTCTATGTTGATATTGCTCTTGATGATGAAGAAAACTTACATATAGGCTATTATTCCAGCAGCTTAGGCGGTGTAAAATATGCCTATCTTTCTAAAGATAAAGTAACGGGAGGTTCCAAACCTACTACAGCAGATTTTAAACTTGCTGTTGTTGATACGTTTATGAATCCCGGTACTTATCTTAAAATTGGGGCACGTAAAGAAACGGTCGGTACTGAACAAAAGCAGGTTCCTTACATAACCTATTATCATAACGGATTTTACGGTTCTGCAAATGCTGCCCGCATGGCTTGGCTAAAAGAAGGAGTTGCTTCTGATGGCAGCGTTAAAACCGGTGTTAATGAGGGTAAGTTTACAGGAGAGTGGACTGTTATGACGGTTCCTGCTTCCAGCGGTATTCAGCAGTATACTATCTGCAACGGTGTTCCTATGACGGGTACCTATGCAAATAAAGTAATTGCTGCCTACTTTACCAATAAAAACTATGAGATGGCAGTGTTGTCTAAGAATTGACATCCTGAGTCAATTTTTGGACGCGAGTTTACTTCGTAAACTCGTTGCTGTTTGGAACCACTGATATCCTGTCAGCAGAAGCGATGCTTTTTGCTTGAGCAAAAAACTGGGCGTTCACTATGGTACGTCAGTGTACCGTAATGAACAGGCCACGGATGACATGACTGCCATCCGTGTCGCTAATAAAAAATCCCCCCATCGGTTTATCCGGCGGGGGCTGGGGAAAAATTCGTAATTAAGAATGCAGCCTCCTTAATTCAGAGTAGTGAATTAAGGAGGCTTTTTTTTTATGCGATAGAAGAAAACTAAAACTGCGGAAAGGGCAGTATGTTTGGTAAGGAGCTTTGTATAAAGTGTTGGATGGAATTGCTGCAAGACGGAAAATTAAAACGAGGAAAAGAAATATTGACTTCAGTATGAAATGTATGTATATGTTGAAGTAGGGTCAAGAGTGTTGCCTTTAAGCGGTGCGTCGAGTGTTCTCGCTTGGCTCTTTTTTTTGTCTGGAAGATTTTCATGTATTTTATTATACGCTGATGATTCAGGCGTAGCTTCAGAACCAAATGTAAAATAGAGTGTTTTGGCAGGCTTTATAACTTTTGAAAATCAAACATATTGGATTCAAAAAGCTATTCAATAATTAAAGATTGATTTGATAAAAAAAATCTACAACATGGATTATATCTTTTGGAAAAAATAACATATCATCTTCGTAAACTTGTTGCTGTGTGGAACCACCTCCGTCCGGTTTTAGGCGGCGAGGGATTTTTTATTAGTTAACCTTTGCGAACCTCAAGCGGCAGTTTGAGCGATTTGCGCCCGTTGCGGTTAGATTTTCGGGGTACTTAACCTCTGAGATTATAAAGGCTACAAAGAATGTTGAGGAAGTCTTTGTATCTCTATCTCATTTTTATAAACTATCAATTTCTTCAAGAATTAAGCCTGTTCTTTCGGCTATTTTGACAATATCAATCCCAAGTTTTTAAATGCGGCAGCCGTTTCACGTTTGGTTTGCTAAGCTCCGTCAGCGAAGCCCTACTGTATGCCTTGTTCTATACCTCTTTCAATACCCTCAGCAAAGGCTATTTCCTGTTCTTCTGCCCGTTGTACGGTTATATCTGTTTCGTAATCATATTCAGCCAGTAACATATTGATTATCGCACATTTCTACAGGTGTTCGATTTCTTTTTTTGAAAGCCCAGTAACTTGTGTAATTTTCTGAATGGAATCTCCGAGCTGTTTTAGCAATTTTGCCGTTTCAAGAGCTTTTTGATAAGAGCCTTGAGATATACCTTGAGCAAAGGCTATTTCTCTTTCTTCTGCACGCTGTACGGCTATATCTGTTTCATAGTCATATTCAGCCAGTAACATATTCAATACCTCCTTCGTCTTGCGTTTTAGATAATCACGCAAAATATTATTTGCTATACACTCTTCAATCGCTTTTTGAAAACCGTTTTGAGCATCTTCTTTTTTCCATCTTCTAACTGTTTCTACAAATACAGTGTATTCATACATTGTTTGGCAGTTTTCCAATCAACAACCCCGACGCAAAGCATCGGGATTGTTGTTCTCATAAGGTGGTTGCAGTCGGCTTTAATACCCTTTGTTACGACGCAGAGCGTCGGGGTATTAAACCCTCCGCACGAATAAAGGATGACGGTTTTGTTGGTTGATGTTTATTACTTTAACGGTTAATTCAAGGTTAGGTTCGGCTGTTCCATACAAAAGCGATGTTTGAGGTACGCAAACTTGTAGTCGAAGAATGTACAGGGATGATACTTTTTTAGTGAGGCGTCCATCCCCTGCAACTTTCGTGATATGGACTGCGAAAGCAGTCTACCCTAATGTCAGGTTGAAGGTGAGTGTTAGATGAAATTTTCTATGTATTTTTATTCTTTTTCCATGTTATATAATCTTTTTTTGCCTTCATATCTTTTAGCCTATTCCATGCTTGCAAAGCATCTTCTCGTGTTGCATTTTTTTCATTTGCTAAATAATCACTTATAAAGTTATTAAATTTACAGGATGGAATTTGCGGAAGTTTTCCTTCAGTTTTATTTAAACGAATATATTCATAAATAACATCATTATACGTTATTTTTGCGCCATTAGAAAGTTTATTTTCAATCCAGCGATTAAGCCAATATTTCGCCCCTGATTTCGGCTTTAATCCCCGAACTCGTCTATCCATTTCACTATTTATGAATTCCCATGTTTCTTTTTTGTTGCTAAAATTTTCAACATAACTATGATTATTCAATATGTCCTTATTCCGGCTTTTACTCCAATAACTATTCTTTTTATTTACCGTTCCGGTTTCTAAAAATTGAATGATCACCTCTTCAAGCTGATCTTTTCGTATTTTTGTATCAAAAGGAATTTCAAGCGATTTTGCTAATGCCTTGAGTTCACGCATGTACCAATATTTATTCTCGAATTCTTTTACTGTCATATAGCTTTTTTCTTATGAGCTGTGATTATTGTATAACTGTATGCATTAACGGTTATCACAATGTCATCAATACTTATATACCAATTTTTTTCTTTTCTGATTGTTGAACTTCTCTTATCAAGAATTTTATTTTTACACCATTCAACAACATCTTGGGTATTTAAATCAAGATTACGTTTTATTCGCTCAATACCCATTTCAGTTGTATGAATTTTTTCTGAATTTTTATACAGAATTTCAGAATTGTTTTCCATGATAGTTTTATACTCTCATATTGTTTTATTTTGTATGCGACAGCAGGTCAATCTAACGGGGCGGCCGATAAACTGCAAGAAGCGAGAAAGCCGAAGGTTTTTGAGCTTCACCGTCAGCTTAATTCGCGTGTTGGACGGCGCTGTGCGCCGGACGACAGGCGGATGTTCCGTCGCCCCGTTGAACGGACGCATAGCTGCCGTTCAATTTCTCGCTTAACTTGCATTTGTGCCTTTGCCGACGCGTAAGCATCAGCAAAGTTGGCGCGAAAGTTGCATGAAAACGGACACCGATGTCCGTGGTATAAACAACAACGAGTTTTCGTAGCAAAAACTCGGCATCAACAAATGTGCACGGATGTGCAGCTGTTGATGAGGTATCTACACTGTCTATTTTCAAAAGTGCTGAGTTTATTTCATTTGTCTTCTTCTCTTTCTAAAAGCTATTTTTACTCACCGCAGGTTTTTCCGCCCTGAGGCGGTTACCGTAAAAGCACTCCCGTATGGGGACGCTATTTTTTTGCCGCTTCCGCACAGACAGCGCTCGTTTCTGTCTCGTAACGGAAACAAAAGGAGAAAATATGATGAAAAGATTATTGAAAGGTGCAGCAGTGCTTACAGTACTGGCTGCGTTGATTATGACAAGCAGCTGTAAACAGGCTGTAACAGCTTCGGAGAAAAAGAACACAATAGCACCTGCGGAAACCATAAGCCTTACCATCGAAGGCGACAACGGTATCACGGTTAAAACCGCTACCCTTACGGTAGACAAAGGCTCTTCATGGAAAAACATAAAGGCCGGAGCAAAGGCTGCTGTAATCGTGAAAGAAGATTATGAATTAACCGGCTGGAAGTTCGGCGGTGCAGGCGGGACTGATATAAGCGATAACACTGCCTTTACGAGTGGCAGTATCGTGTTTGCCGTGTCAAAGAAAAAAGGCACGCTTCCAGCTAAAAAAATAAGTCTTACTATCAAAGGAGATGCCGGTATCACGGTGAAAAACGAGACTCTTACAGCAGATATCGGTGCTGTCTGGAAGGACATAAAGTCTGGTGTGAACGGTGCCGTAATCGTGAAAGAAGATTATGAATTAACCGGCTGGAAGTTCGGCGGTGCAGGCGGAACTGCTATAAGCGATAAACAAGCCTTTAAGAGCGACAGTATCGTGTTTGCCGTGTCAAAGAAAAAAGGTATACCTGCGGCCGACGAAATAACCATTACCCTAACAGGAGATGAGCGGGTACGAGCTTCATCTTTTACTATCCCGAAAGGAACCGCATGGAAGGAAGCGCGGGGACGGGCGGAAGCTGCATTCACACTGAAGGCGGAATGGCAGGGGGGCGATTACGGCGCATACCGCTGGCACCATACTAATGAATCAGGGACAGTGCTTGCGGATGACTATAAACTGAAAGAGAACGAAAAGATTTATGTCCGTACTAACTATATAAAGTTTAAGATTGAAGATACGCAGCTTACAGGCTATACGGGCGAAAAGCCCCGCGGGCGCATTACCATACCGGCCGATGTAAAAACAATCGGCAGTAATGCTTTTGCCAAGTGCTTCGAACTTAAACGTGTTTATCTTGAGTCAGGCGTACAGACAATCGGCAGTTATGCTTTTTATCGGTGTTTTCCGCTTACCGGTACACTTATCATACCGGACAGTGTACAGACAATTGAAGAATCGGCTTTTGCCGGGTGCTCAGGGCTTACCGGCCTTACCATCGGTTCAGGGGTACAGATAATCCGCAGCGGGGCTTTTGCCGGGTGCTCAGGGCTTACCGGTACACTGGCCATACCCGATAGCGTAACAAGCATCGGCGACGGGGCTTTTTACGGCTGCACGAAGCTTACCGGCCTTACCATCGGTTCAGGCGTACAGACAATTGGAATAGGTGCCTTTGCTGGCTGTGTGAGGTTTAGCGGCGTCCTTACCATACCGGACAGTGTACGGAGCATCGGTCGTCTTGCTTTTACCGGTTGTGCGGAGCTTACCGGTGTTCACCTTGGGGTAGGTGTTGAGACAATCAGTGAAGGGGTTTTTGCCGGGTGCACCAAACTTACCGGTCTGGCTGTTGCTGACGGCAACAGTACATATTGCAGTGAAAATAATGTTATCTACACCACGGACAAGAAAACTCTTGTCTGTGGTGCCGGAGGTCTTACCGGTACGCTCGCCATACCGGCCGGCGTACAAACAATTGTCAGCTATGCTTTTTTCGACTGCACTGGTCTTACCGGTGTGCTTACCATACCGGATAGTGTACAGACGATCGGGGAAGGGGTTTTTGCCGGGTGCACCAAACTTACCGGTATGACTGTTGCTGACGGCAACAGTACATATTGCAGTGAAAATAATGTTATCTACACCACAGACAAGCAAACTCTTGTCTGTGGTGCCGGAGGGCTTACCGGTACGCTTACTATACCTAACAGTGTACAGACCATCAGCAGCTATGCTTTTTACGGCTGCACTAGCTTAACAAAAGCGGTTTTTACAGCCCCTACCGAGTGGGCAGTTTACGATGATAGTGAATACACTAAAAAAAGCAGGGATATAAGTGTTGCTGATGCTGAAACGGCTGCTGAGTATTTATGCAAAGATACTAACAAGGGCGGTTATGCCAATAAATGGTGGAAGAAAAACTAAAAGTTCTGTCCAATAAAATACGTCCGTGTACCTCTCTACCGATGTACGTCCATGTACATCGGTAGAGGACAAGTTTTGCATAGCAAAACTTGCTTCTGCTGGGAATCACCGCCATCCATGGCGGTGCTGATGGCGAGTTTGCTTTCAGCAAATTCGCTGCTGTTGGGAACCAGCCGACGTCCTGTCAGCTGCTGAATTGACATCCTTGTCCTGTTCACTACGGTACGTCCATGTACCGTAGTGAGCGTCGAATTTTTCGAAGCGAAAAACTCGACGTTGATTAGTTCCACGCCCATCCTTGGGCGTGCTGGACGATGAGTTTCGGACGATCCTGACATGGATGTCAGTTGTATCAAGCAGAAACGATGTTTTGTCCGCATTTAGAATGCAAGCGGACAAAACGGCAGGGTAAAAACAAATTTGATATTTTCCAATTTGTTAGCAAATACGTTCATAGTTTCTACATAGTTATGTTGCTATTTTTTTGCTTTTGCCATATAATTACAATGTAATAACATACTGAATGGAGGGAAAATATGTTGCTATCTGTTATTCCGATAGGAAATTCCCGCGGAATAAGATTTCCTAAAATAATTTTAGATAAGTTTTCTGTAAAAGATAAAATAAATATGGAAGTAACGGATAATGAAATTATTCTTACACCAATAAAAGATGTTCCGAGAAAAGGATGGGCGGAAGCATTTTGTGCCATGCATAAAAACAATGATGATATATTGGAATCTATTCCCGACTCAAGAGAGCTTGAATGGGAATGGTAATAAATCAATATGAGATTTATCTTGTAAATCTTGATCCCACTGTCGGACACGAAATCAAAAAAATTCGCCCGTGTTTGGTAATTTCTCCTGATGAGATGAATCATGCTATCAGTACTGTGATAATCGCTCCAATGACAACCAAATCTCATTCATACCCGACACGAGTCCCTCTAAAATTTGATAATAAGACAGTCTGGATAGTTCTAGATCAAATAAGAACCGTTGATGCCATTCGGCTTGTGAAATGTTTGGGAAGAATAAAACAAAAAGAGATACATGAAGTAAAAAATGTAATAAAAAATATGTTAGTGGATTAAAAACCGAGCACTCACCTTCAACCTGACATTTGTTTTGTCACGAAAGTTGCTGGAAGCGGTCGCCGCATTAAGAATGAACATCCGTGTCAATTCCTTGACTGCGAGTTTGTATCAATTCCGCCAAGGAGGGGGGCTTGTCTGAATCCGCAGTGCCGCTTATAACGTACCGTAAAGCGTTGTAAAAAATCTTTTTCACGAATTTTCTTTCAATATTAAACATCTACAGGTGATGACGAGTTGTTTTTCAGACTGTACCTGCCTCGTTTTGATTGCTGCTACTCCCGGCGGTATTACGTATATCATCGGCTGTTTTAGAGGCTGTGAATGCCTTACAGAGTTCCGGCGTATGCCGAAAGATATTAAGCGTATCGAAGACTGTTTTTAACCGTGCGCCGGGAATTGTTACGGTTTCTGCTTTCAAGACCTGCACAGAGCAAGCCCTTTGACAATTCCGGACACATGGTTTATTCTATAGGGCAATATGTTTGTATCTGTAATGATGGACCCCGGCGGAAAAGAATCCGCGGCTCAGCTGGCTGAGGTTCTAGCCTTCTTTGGGTTTGAGCGCGTGCAGCGGGCCTGCTGGGAATCCCTTACCGTCAGTGAAAAAGAATTAGCCTCTTTAAAACGGGATATTGATAAGGTTACCGATTATTACGATGTTGTGCGGATATATCAATATCCCGTTGACGGTGTGCTTGCGGTTACCACCTTGTCAAAAAAGAAATGGCGGAAACTGCTGATCCACCCTCCGGCATAGAGAATAGTAAAACTGTTCCGAAACTTCCGTTGCTGCCTGGGTCTATTCCACGGACATTTACACCTTACACTATTTTATAGGAGTTTGTATGCTATTAGAAGAATATAAGCCGCAGATCAGTGCGCTCAAAGAATCTGTTGATGAAATTTGGAGGCGTCTTTGACTCTGCGGCAGTAAGAAAAAAAATTGCTGAAAAAGAGCTTTTGACGGGTGCAGCCGGATTTTGGGATGACCCGAAACAAGCCGAAAAAGTCATGGGAGAAATTAAAAAGTTAAAAAACAAAATTGAACCCTGGGAATCCCTTTTAAAAGAAATCGAAGATATTGAGGCTCTTTACGAGTTGGCGGAAGAAGCCGGAAGCGGGGAGGGAGATGAATATACCGGTGAAATCGGCACATCGCTCGAAAGCCTGCATGAACGTTTTGAACAGCTTAGTACCTTGCAGCTTCTTTCCGACGAGGTTGACGGTAACGATGCCTTTTTAACCGTTCATGCGGGTGCAGGGGGAACGGAGGCCTGCGACTGGGCGCAGATGCTGACCCGTATGTATATACGCTGGGCGGAACGGCATGATTTTAAAATAGAAACACTGGATGTATTGGAAGCGGATGAGGGCTTAAAGTCGATAACCTTGCAGATAAGCGGAGACTATGCCTACGGCCTTTTAAAGGCGGAAACAGGGGTACACCGGCTTATTAGAATCAGCCCCTTCGATTCAAACTCACGCAGGCACACCTCGTTTACTTCAATTTATGTCTTTCCCGTACTTGATGACACCATTGAAGTTACTATCAGACCGGAAGACTTGCGGGTTGACACCTACCGTGCCGGAGGCGCCGGCGGACAGCACGTCAACAAAACCGATTCCGCAGTACGGCTGACGCACCTGCCGACCGGTATTGTGGTTGCCTGTCAGAGCGAACGCAGCCAGATGAGTAACCGCGCCACTGCAATGCGGATGCTTCAAGCCCGTTTATATGAATATTACCGGAACGAAAAAGAAAAGGAAAATTCAAAATTTGCTGCGGAAAAAAAAGGCATTTCGTGGGGAAACCAAATCCGTTCCTATGTATTTCAACCCTATACTATGGTGAAAGACCACCGGACAAAACATGAAACCGGTAATATTCAAGCAGTGATGGACGGAGATATAGACGGCTTTATCGAAGATTTTTTAAAAAAGCACTGGGCAGATCAGCCCTTTGATGATGAGGATATGCCGGTATGAACGTAAAGAAGCTGCTTGCTGCCGCGCTTTTTGCTTCTGCTGCGTTTGTATATGCGGCAGAAGCAAAAGAGGAGCCGGTGTGGACAATTACTGCAGCAAAATTTACACTTACTGATGTACCGGACTTATACGCTTCGTATGCTGAGGCCGTTCCCGGAATGCTCAATCTCTTTTGTACGGAACAGGCACGCAGACTGGTAGCACCTGAAGAAAAAAAAGCACGGAAACTCATGGAGCTTGGTGCAAAAAAACTCGCGCTGATTAAAGAACGGACTGCCTTAATTGCCGAGCGGGACGGCTTGTATTTAGCGGTTATGCAGGAATCAGAAAAGCAGAAAAAAACCGCAACCGTAAATAAAAAAATTGCTGCAAAAGAAAAAGAGATTGAAAAAGCCGGGAAAAAAATAGATACGCTGCTTGCAGATACCTCATTCACAGCCGAAACGGTACCGGTGCAGCTGTGGCAGGAGGGAAAAAAAATCTTTGAGCAGCCTGAACATACCAACACTGCCGAAGCACTGAAGCCGGAAAAAATTTCTGCCGTTATAAACGGCTCAATACAAGACCTTGCCGGATATATGTATGTATCCGCCGTGCTGACCACCGGCTTAGCCGGTATGCCGGAATACCGGTTCAGCGAAGCGGGAACCTATCAGGCTGTAGAATCGGTTACGCGCTCATTAGCGGTACAAATTATGGCTGCAATAAAAAATACAAAAACTGCTAAAGTATTGCTTAGTGCCGAACCGGCAGATGCAGAAATATATCTCAACAATGAGCGGTTTTCTCCGGACAAAAAAATCATGTATTTATACGAAGGCAGCCATCAGCTTGAGGTTCTTGCACCAGGCTATGAAACGGCAAGTAAAATGCTGGAAGCAAAGGCCGGCACAAACTATACATTAAAAATCAAATTAAAAAAAGAAAAGACACTATCCGTCGGGTTCCGGTTTACCGAACCTGCCGCCGATGTGTTTTTACATACCCAATATTTTGCCGGAACACCGTTTCAAACCGATATTTCAGCGGGAAAAAATACTATCGTTACCTTTGCGTACGGCGATGTAAAGACCTACACGGTTATCCGCCCCGAAAAATTCATGCGGCAGGGGCAAACGGTGTACGAAATGAAAACCCGTTTAAATAAAACGCAGACTAAGCGGAAGATAGAGCGGCAGCGTAATATCTTATATTGGTCACTCGGTGCTTTTTACGTTTCACTGCCGATTTTTATGATTTTGCAGGGAATAACCGCTGATATGGCATCTGCTGCACTTAATAGAAAACTGCGGCCGACGCCCGAATTACAACAAAAATACCGCGCGCTTTTTATCAGCACAGCCGTGATGCAAGGTATTACTATCAGCCTCGGTATTAACTACGCCGTACAGCTCGGCTTATATCTGTATGCAGCGGGACAAAGTATTCCTAAAGAAGCGGCGCCGCGCTAACGGAAGATACAAGCAACAAATGTTATAAGGGATGATGTTATGATGAAACGAAGTTTTTCAGAAAGTTTAAAAAAACTCTTCGGTATCCATAACCGGCTTGACGATTCTTTTTTTGAAAGCTTAACGGATACACTGGTAGAAGGAGATATAGGCGCTCAATGTGCATTTGAAATTGAAGATATTCTCCGTTCCGAATGTAAAAAACGGAAGATCGAACAAAATGATGCGGTGATGCAGGTGCTGTATGATATACTCCTGCCGTTTTTACCGGCCGCTTCCCTCATGCCGGAGGAGGGGAAGACCTCCGTGTATCTTCTGCTTGGGGTAAACGGGGTGGGGAAGACGACAACGGCCGCAAAGCTTGCACACTATTTTAAAGCACGGTTTACCGCCCCTATCGTGCTCGCCGCGGCCGATACCTTCCGTGCCGCCGCCATAGAACAGCTGGAATTTCACGGGAAGCAGCTCGGTTTACGGGTTGTGGCGCACCAGTACGGCGGAGACCCGGGAGCAGTCGTTTTTGACGCAGCACAGGCGGTACGCGCACAAGGCGGAGGACTGGTGATTGCCGACACTGCCGGCCGGCTCCACAATAAAGAAAATCTGGTACGCGAACTGCAAAAGATTAACCGCATTGCCGAATCCAAAACCGATCCGGGCTGCTATAAAAAAATCCTTGTCATTGATTCCACCGCCGGCCAAAGCGGTTTCCGGCAGGCGGAGGTATTTCACGAAGCGGTGGGACTGGATGCCGTTATTCTTACAAAATACGATTCAACTGCAAAGGGCGGTACGGCGCTCAGTGTAGGAAAGCAGCTGAAATTGCCGGTGCTCTTTACCGGTACCGGTGAAAAATACGGCGACCTTGCCGTGTTTAATGCGGATACCTATTTGCGGGAATTTATCGGCATACCGGTATGAAACGTTGCTCTCTGTGCTGCATACTGTTCATAGCCTGCGGTATCGGATGTCTGCCGCTGTTTTCTGCCGGAAAGGCCGAACCTAAACCGGCTGCTGAAACCGCGCGCAAGAAACCGGAGCCGGCAACCGAACCGGCGCCTGCGGCCGAACCGGATGCCGGCGCCACAGAACAAAAAGACACAGCCGATGCCGGCGGAATAGTCACACCTGCTGCCGAAACGGCAGATAAACAGGAAGACAGCCCTGCCGAAACCGGAAAAGCCGCCGATACATCCTTTGCATCTATTCAAAACAACGGTATGACGGTTGCAGAAGATAACAAGTGGTACTATGAACACTTTGACCGGTACGGCCGCTCCGCGTTTGCAGTAGAATACGAGGACGGAAAAGAAATAAAAAGAACCCTGTGGGCATATACGGAGGCGGCGCATCATCCCCGTGAAAAAAGAACCTTCCTGAACGGTACGGAGGAAATCATCCGCTATGATGATGCCGGCCGGGTGCTGGTGATGGAAGTCTATGACGAAAAAAAGACCTTGGTGTCTAAAACGGAAAATACCTATACGGATGCCGGAAATCTCATAGAGCAGCAGGTTACGGCCGGCAAAAACACCGACCGGTTTGTCTGGGACTTTGCAGGCGGGAAGGCTGTTTCTCAAACCAAGTACCGGAATGGAAAAAAGACCGCTTTTATCGAATTACACAGTACCCCCCGCATTGTTCACCTCTATGCCGATGATAAAGAAGTATTGGTGATGGAGGAACAGTGAAGTACACCGATCTTTTTTGGATTTTGTTCATATTACGCCGCTTTAATGCCGCAGATACAAAGGGCAGGTCGGCTGTTACCGGCATTCTTTCCGTTCTGGGTATCGCCTTTGGAGTCACCGTGCTTATTGTGATTTTATCGGTAATGAACGGCTTTCAGCGCAGCTTTATCGACACTATTTTACAGGTCAGTTCATCCCATGTACAGCTCCGCGGTACGGAGGCGGCACTTGAAGCGGCCAAACGGCACGGGGGCTACCGGGCCTTTTATACGTTTTCTGAAGCACAAACCATTATACAAGGTGCGTACGGAAAACAACAGCCTGCTTTGCTGCGCGCGGTACCGCCGACTATTTTAACCGATGACAGCGGTTTTGCCGGCGCCGTAACGGTTGTAGCCGGCAGTTTCGACCTCAGCAGCCCCTATTCGGCGGTGTTGGGTTATGAACTTGCCCGGATGCTGTCCGTTGGCACGGGAGACACTATTTCCCTGCTTGCCTTGTCCGGTACCGCAGAAACCGATATTTTTCCGGAAAATGCCGAATGCCGGGTAACTGCTCTGGTAAAAACGGGATACTATGCGATTGATGCAGGCTTTGCCTTTATTTCTACGGAAACGGGTACCGCCCTATACGGCACAAAAGATCTTTTGTCCGCAGCGGTAAAACTGGATAATCCCGATTCCGACAGCATATATATGACCCGGCTTTCATCGGCGGTTTCCGGCTTACAGGCCGAATCGTGGAGAACATATAACCATGCCTTCTTCGGCGCCCTAAGAATAGAAAAAAACACGATGCTGATGCTCGTTTTTTTGATTTTTGTGGTAGTTACCGTCAACATTTATAACGGAATGCGCCGTTCCATGTACGAGCGGCGGGAAGAAATTTCGGTACTGGTTTCCCTCGGAGCACATAAGGAACATATTCAAGCGCTTTTTATTGCAAACGGGTTCACCATCGGCGTACTTGGGGCTTCCATCGGATTGGTTTTAGGGCTGCTGCTGTCTGCCGATATTAACCGGGTGTTTTTACTGGCTGAATACCTTGTTAACACGCTTATCGAAACGCTCAATGTGCTCTTAGAACAGACCTTTTTCACCGGATTTAGTATTTTTAGCCCGCAATATTTTTATATTGATACGGTTCCCGTCCGTATATTTTTTGGGGAAGTGTTTATGGTATTTTTATTTGGGGTCTTTTCCGCAAGTTTTGCTGCATCGGCTGCTGCACGGAAAATTTTAACACTCAGGCCGGCGGAGGTATTGCGGTATGAATGAACCGATTTTAGCGCTTACTCATGTATATAAGACCTTTCAGTCCGAGGCAGATTCAATCCGCATCCTCAAT
Organism: Treponema sp.; assembly: GCA_038397965.1. Taxonomy (GTDB): domain Bacteria; phylum Spirochaetota; class Spirochaetia; order Treponematales; family Treponemataceae; genus Treponema. The sequence continues at coordinate 7,662 of JARGFA010000007.1, read as the reverse complement.
GACTTAAATCTTACAATCGAACAACCTGCAAAAATTGCCGTCATAGGAGAATCCGGCTGCGGAAAAAGCACCTTTTTGAATATTGTCGGCGGTTTGGAAAATGCCGATTCAGGCAGCATTATTGCAGGCGGATATGAGCTGCACCGTCTAAACGAGAGCGCTTTAACGGAGTACCGCCGCTTTTATTTAGGATTTATCTTTCAGTTTCATTACTTATTAAAAGACTTTACTGCACTTGAAAACGTCATGCTGCCGGGCCTTATTGCGGGAATGCCGAAAAAAGCCGTGAAAGAAAAAGCACGCTCCCTTTTACGGGATGTTAAATTGGAAAATCGGCAAGGGCACTTTCCTTCTCAGCTTTCAGGCGGTGAGCGGCAGCGGGCGGCGGTTGCACGGGCACTGATAAATGATCCCTCGCTTATTCTTGCGGATGAACCCACCGGTAATCTTGATCCGGCAAATGCTCACGGGGTGCAGGAGCTGCTGTTCTCGATTGCGGATAAACACCGGAAAACCTTAATCATTGTAACACATGATCAAGGCATTGCGGCCAATACCGATCTGTGCTACCGGCTGGAAAAAGGACGTTTGAACCGCGTATGAATTTTTTGCTTGCATGGAAACTCGCCTTGCGCTACTTAGGACTGAATGCGGGAAAATCCGTTTCAAATGCGCGTAAAAGTCTTATCGGGGCGATATGGGGGATCGGTATTAGTATCATACCGCTGGTTATTGTATTGGTTGTTGCCGACGGGATGATTAAAGGTATTTCTTCACGTATGATTGAACTCGGAAGCGGGCATATACAGGTATTGGATTTACGGCCGGTACCTACCACTCAGGCAAGCGCCCAAGAACGCCGGGAGAGCGCCGCTGCCGCATTTGAAAACATCCGTACCCGGACACAGACGCTGACTTCCGGTACACGGGTACATATTGAAGGCACGGGGCTACTCATCGGAAAAAAGGGGCGGAGCGGCGGAACGGTACGGGCAGTGGAGCCCGGCTATTTTACCGGCAACCCTCCGGCAGCAGCGCTCTTAACCGTCCAAGACGGCTCCATAAGCCTTGATGATTCTCAGGCAATCTTGCTCGGTAAAAAAATTGCCGAAGAAACGGGGCTGTCCGTCGGCGACAGCTGTTCCCTCCTCACCTTACTGCCGGGCTATTCATCGCAGCGGACGGTTCCGCGCATTACCCGGTTTAAGGTTGCCGGTATTCTTTCCTCAGGCTATCAGGAGTTGGACGCACTGTGGATATTTATTCCGCTTGATACGGGGCGGAAGATACTGCCGCCGCAATCATCGCTGAACGCTCTGGTAATCAGCATAGATGATCCTTTTGACGAAGCGGCCCTGCTAAAAACGAAGACAGCGGTTTCCCGCCTGCTTCCGGCTGGTTTTTCGCTCTATACGTGGCAGGATCTCAACCGTGCACAGTTTTATTCCTTCCAAACCTCAAAGAATATGTTATTGTTCATCATGTTTTTAATCTTGCTGGCCGCTTCGGTCAATGTGTCTTCGGCCATGGTTATGCTGATTATGGAACGCCGGAAAGAAATTGCCATCTTAAAAGCCGGCGGCGCTCATCCGTTTTTTATCACGCTCTCTTTTTTAATTGCAGGCCTTTTGACGGGAACGGCCGGCTTATGCATCGGTTTAACGGCGGGCATTCTTGCAGCCCTGCATATTAATGAGCTGTTTGTTTTTTTTGAACACGGCATTAATACACTGCGGTCGTTGGTATACTACGCCGCCGGTCAAACCGGAACGCCGCATCACATTCATTTACTGGCACCGGAATACTACTTGGAATACATTCCCATTGCGCTGAATGGGGGAGAGTTGTATGTAATTGCCGCCGGAACCTTGATTTTATCAATAATTGTCTGTATGCTTCCGGCTGTGTATGCAGGAAAAGAAAAACCCTTGGAAAGTATGAGGAAATTGTAATGATATGCGATATTTGCGGAAAACATGAGGCCTCAGTCTTTATCCGGCGGATTATGGATAAAAATATCAAAGAACTGTCTGTTTGCGTCAGCTGTGCACAAGAACATCATCTGTACGGAAATGATCAGGAACTCAACAGCTCATTAAATACCGTCTTCGAAAATATACTATCCCATGCACACAACCGCGAAGCAGTCCGTAAAGGGAAACGCCGGACTGTCTGCCCCGCTTGCGGTACCTCTTTGGAGCAGGTTCAAAAAGAAGGCCGGATCGGCTGTCCGATGTGTTTTTTTTATTTCCGGGACACGGTACTCAAAAAAATAGGGGCGGTGAACAGCGAGCTTTTTTATTTAGGAAACCTGCCGGAACAGCTTGAAACCTTTTCGGATGTCCGCGTACCGGTACAGCACCTTCAAAAAGAACTGGAAAAAGCGGTAGAAAGCGAAAACTATGAGCTGGCAGCGTATTTCCGCGATAGAATAAAAGAAGCGGAGTCCTATTTATAATTATGTTTCATGATTCAAACGCATGGTATACCTATAGCGGCAAAGACAATGATACGGTGATTTCTTCCAGAATACGTATTGTGCGGAATCTGCGCTCGTATAAATTCCCCCCGGTACTCGAAAAAGAAGCCGCCCTCCGTGTGTATGACAAGATTGCAGCTGCCTTTCATGCACTGCCCTTAGGGGAAAGCTTTCATTCGATGAAGCTGGAAACAGTGGATGCAATAGCAAAAAAGATTTTTGAAGAACGGAATATTCTGCCGTCCGATGCGGGAAGAAACCCTGCTTCGGGTGTTATTATTCGGGATGACGGTATTGTATCGGCTACGGTAAATATCAAAGACCATCTCAGGCTTTCCGTATTTTATGCGGGTTTTGAATTGGAAAAATGTTTCCGTTTAGGTAAAAATACCATTGATACATTAGGGGAAATGCTGGATTTTTGTGCCGTGCAGGATTTCGGGTATCTATCTTCAGACATTATGAATATCGGCAGCGGAGTAAAAAGTTCCGTACTCTGTTCCTTACCCGGTCATGTACTTACCGAACGCACACAGGAAAAAATAGATTCATTACTGAAACAAAATTTTGAAGTTCATGCCTATTATGCGCAAAATACCAAGCAGCTGCTGGGGTACTTATATCTTATTTCAACTAAAAGCGCAGCGGGATATACCGATGAGGTACAGGTTACTGCACTGAATACGATAATAAGAAAACTGGTCGATGAGGAGCGGGAATTGCGTGAATCTCTTTTTAAAAAGCAGTTATGGCAGACGCAAGACCTCATTATTAAAGCGTTCAGTCTTGCAAAAAACGCCTACTTACTTGATGTCAAAGAAACCATCGATCTGCTTTTTAAAATTAAGCTGGGAATTAATCTCGGATTTATTGAAGGCATCGGCCATGAAGCGTGCCTATCGCTCTTATACCAGATACAGACAGCACATATTGCTTTTTTGATATTAAACGGTACATTGCAGTTAAAAGAAATGCCGCCACTGGATGAACTTCATATCGAACGTATCCGTGCATTATTAGTACAAGAAATATTAAAGCCGGCGGAACTGCGGATAAAAACCGCACTAAAAACCGAGTAAAGGCAACAGCTGCATACAGGGAGGTGAAGATGTTTCACAGTCGTTCTCAAAATCTTAATTTTTTACTAACCGTCCTCGGCCGGCGGGAGGCACAGCGTGTTAATGCCGAAACGGTTGAGCCGGAGCACATCTTACTTGCTTTAGTAAAGGAAAAAATCGGAAGGGGCTATCAGCTGCTGGAACAGCTGCATATTAATTTTTTAACCCTGCAGCTCCGCCTGGAACAGAGCACTCCGGTGCGTGAAGGAAACCCCGTCGGCGATCTTCCTCAGTCATCGGAGGTTACCGTACTGCTTGATATTGCGGACGGAGAATCGCGCATGATGAGGCATAAAGAAACCGGAACAGAACACCTGATTCTTGCCTTTGCACAGCTGCACGACAGTCTTCTTGCGGGCTTTTTTTTGCAGCAAGGTATTTTCTTTGACGACATACGGCGGAAACTCGAGGAACTGCACGGGCAGGAAACACCCACACACCCGCCGCGCCACGAAAAAAAACAGCAGAGCCTTTTAGCGGAGTTCAGCCGCGACCTCACCCAAATCACACGTGAAGGCCTTCTTGATCCGGTTATCGGGCGGGCGCGGGAGATGAAGAGGGTGATGCAGATTCTATGCCGGCGTACCAAGAACAATCCGGTGCTGATCGGCGAACCGGGTGTTGGAAAAACCTCGATTGTTGAAGGGCTTGCCGATGCAATTGTAAAAGAACAGGTGCCGCCGGCTCTTTTCGGCAAACGGATTATCGCCTTGGATCTTGCTGCCGTTATTGCCGGTACAAAATACCGCGGACAGTTTGAAGAACGGATAAAACGGATCATTAAAGAAGTCAGTGAGGCAAAAAACATCATTCTGTTTATTGACGAACTCCATACGCTGATCGGCACCGGCGGTTCCCAAGGCGCCCTTGATGCCGCTAATTTGCTGAAACCTGCCCTTGCCCGCGGCGAACTGCAATGTATCGGCGCAACAACCTTTGACGAATACCGGAAATATTTTGAAAAAGATTCAGCGCTTGAACGCCGTTTTCAATCCGTCATCATCAAAGAACCGACAAAAGAAGAAACCTGCGCAATTTTAGGCGGGTTAAAAATAAAATACGAACAGCACCATCATGTCCGCTACTCTGATGAAACTATTCAAAAAATCGTCGAGCTGTCTTCGCGCTATATTCCCGACCGCTTTTTTCCGGACAAGGCCATTGATGTAATGGATGAAGCGGGCGCATTAAAAAAGATGGACAACACCGAGCTGCCGCACAGTATTGCACATATTGAACAGCAAATTACCGTCCTTGCAGCCGAAAAAAATGAAGCGGTTGCAGCACAAGACTTTGAACGGGCTATTGTGCTGAGAAATGAGGTGCGGACACTCAAAAATAAATTGGAAAAAATTAAAATTCATTGGCTGAATGACGATGAAGCAGTTCTGGGCATTGACGGCAGCGATATTGCAGAAACAATTTCTTTAATGACGGATATTCCGGTTAAGAGTATCGGGTTTGATGAAGCAAAGCGGCTTGCCGTTATTGAACAGGAACTGCATAAAACCATTATCGGGCAGGATGAAGCAATCAGCACCATTGCGAATGCGGTGCGCCGCTCCCGTGCAGGTATTTCGGCTTCCGAACGGCCTATCGGATCATTCTTGTTCCTCGGACCGACCGGCGTCGGTAAAACCTTACTGGCAAAGGCGCTTGCGGAATTTCTTTTCGGGTCTCAGGAAGCCCTTATCCGTATCGACATGAGCGACTACATGGAAAAACATGCAGCGGCGCGTCTTGTCGGCGCACCGCCCGGATATGTCGGGTTTGAAAACGGCGGAATGCTGACCGAAAAAATCCGCCGTAATCCGTATTCGGTCATCCTCTTTGATGAAATAGAAAAAGCACATCCCGACATCTTTAACCTGCTGCTCCAAGTTCTGGAAGAGGGCGAGCTGAAAGACAGTTTAGGGCATACGGTCAATTTTAGAAATACCGTGATTATCCTTACCGGAAATGTCGGGACAAAGAATATTATGAATGAGCCGCTCGGATTTATGCCGCATCAAAACCGTTCGATAGATTATCACAGCATGAAAAAATCCGCGGAACTTGAGGTTAAAAAAGTGTTCAGCCCCGAATTTTTAAACCGGCTGGATTCCACCATTATCTTTGCCCCGTTGTCTGAAAAAGAAATTGAAGCTATTTTTGAACTGGAACTGTCAAAATTAACCGCCCGTCTTAAAAAGCAGAATCTGCATATTACTATCAGTGATGAAGCACGGCACTATTGTATTGAACATGGATACGATCCCTTGTTCGGGGCGCGGCCGATGCGCCGCCTGCTGCAATCAGGAATAGAAGATGTCATTGCAGTAAAAATTATCAGCGGCGATTTTGCTGCCGGCGATACAGCGGTTGTTGGGGTTGAACATGATGCCCTGAACATCATCATTCAGGGCGGAACAGCGCTTCCGGCTGCTTCGGTGCCCCTGCTGCCGGAAGTAAGTTTGATTAGATAACGGTATTATCGGGAATCACGGCATTTTTAGTAATAATATACACACCGTCTACGATATGATAGAAGCCGTAATCGCCGTCAGGCGGGGTTTCCCCCATACCGATTGAAACGTTGTGTCCGATACGCGCATTTTTATCAATAATCGCCTTTCTAATGCGGCAGTTTTTACCGATTCCGATGCGCGGAATATCCGCCTGCTCGTCGGCCTTTTTGTTACTGTCGGATTCGTAATAGTCCGCACCCATACAGATAACACCTTCAAGAAAACTGCCGGCTTCTATAATTGTTCTAATACCGATAACCGAACGGGTAATGGTTGCATATGTGATAACACAGCCTTCACTGCAGGTAACCCTATCAAGATGCGCACCGTTAATCTTTGATGCAGGAAGATTCCGGTAGTGGGTATAAATCGGCATTTCCGCATCGTAAAAATTAAATTGCGGTGTAATCTCGGTAAGATCAAGTGTTGCTTCGTAAAAGCTGCGTATGGTTCCGATGTCTTCCCAATATCCGTTATGCACAAATGCGGCTACCTTATATTTTGTAATGGCTTCCGGAATAATTTCTTTGCCGAAATCAGCCATCGTGTTATTTAAACATTCTTCCATCGCCTGTGCATTAAAGATGTAGATACCCATTGAAGCTAAGTATTCTTTACTGGGATCGGCAACGGGAATACCGGATTCCGGGGGAATTTTCCATTCATCTATATTCTTATCAGGACCCGGTTTTTCCATAAATGCGGTAATAGCGGATTCTTCATTAATTTTCATAATTCCAAAGCCTGATGCATCACGGCGGTTTACCGGTGTACACGCAATAGTAATATCTGCCCCGGATTCTTTATGGCGTTCCAAAAAATCCCGCAGGTTCATACGGTAGAGCTGATCACCCGACAGGATAATATAGTGTGTAGGACTCTGGGTTTTAAAATGAGCAAAATTTTTTCTTACCGCATCGGCAGTTCCTTCATACCAACCAGAATGTTCAAAGGTTTGTTCAGCAGCCAAAATCTCAACAAAACCGTTTGAAAAACTATCAAACCGGTATGCACGGGCAATATGAAGGTGCAGCGATGCAGAATTGAACTGTGTAAGGACATAAATCTGTCTTAATCCTGAGTTAATACAATTTGAAATCGGTATATCTACAATACGGTGCTTACCGCCGAATGGAACAGCCGGTTTTGACCGTGATTGCGTCAGCGGGTATAAGCGAGTTCCCTTTCCGCCTCCTAAAATAATCGATAATACTTTTGACATATTTTCCTCCTCATATAGTGCACAGTCATCTTCCGTTTCGGTAGGATACGGCACGGATGATATACGGGCATCTGCAAAAAAGTCGGTTAGATTTTTAGAGATGTCCGACGGGTTTAGAGATTCCCATATATCAGAGTATAAACGAGTTTGGTATTTTTTTCCAGAATAAAATACATAATTCGGAATGGTTCTTGTACAGATAAAAACTTGCAAAATTCAAGGTATCGATTATAATAAGAGCGTAACACACAGCCCTGAAAATTTATGAGGCTATGTATAATAAACCTGTTCGATAACTTCGTTTTGGAGTGCGGATTCAAGGATTGATGCCATGAA
>JARGFA010000006.1:0-41340 GCA_038397965.1 Treponema sp. | reverse complement strand
TAGTTCCGTTTCGGTAATGCCGCAGATACCGGCATACTCTTCTTCAAGGGAAATATCGCGCAAGTTATTTAAATCACTGAAAATACTCACCTTGCTGAACTTCGTTACACCGGTCAGAAAGGCAAAGCGCAGGTACTCATCGCTCGACTTAATCACCCCGTAAAAGCCTTTCAGTATCTTGCGGTAGGTTTCGTTCAATTCAGGGTTATCAGACATCGTTTCAAGCAAGGGTTTGTCGTATTCGTCTACCAGCACTACTGCCTGTTTGCCGGTCTTTTCGTATGCTCGGCGGATAAGCCCTGCAAAACGTTCTGATGGGGCATTTTCCGCCTCATTTCGCCCATAGGTATCCTCCCATCTGCACAGATGAGTATGTAAAAGTCCTTCTAAGTCTTCCCGCGTTTCATACTTTGCACCGTTAAAATCCAGATAGAGAACCGGATACTCTTGCCAAATATCCCGCATACCGGCCTGCGCTTCTTCTAGCTTTTCTATGGAAAGTCCTTTAAACAGTTCTTTTTGTCCCAGGAAGTAGGCTTTTAATGTAGAAAGAAACAAACTCTTCCCGAACCTCCGCGGCCGGCTTAAAAAATAAGGATTGACATTTTGTGTCAGTTCCCAAATATAATGCGTTTTATCAACATATATGTATTCTTCTTCTCTTAATTTTTCAAAACTTTGTACACCAATTGGGAGTTTCCGTATCCGCTCCATACCGTACCTCCTTGTATCCAACTGTCGACAGTATAGTACATTTTTCGTATTTTTATAAGCGGGAGGTTCAGGATGCTCTTTGCGGGACAGGACAAGCCTGTTCATTGCCGAATATCCGGTAATGTGGTATAATATGGCTTTGTGGAGTTATAATGAAAACGCGTTTTATTTTTATTACCGGCGGGGTTGTTTCTTCTCTCGGAAAGGGTATCACCGCTGCTTCTATCGGGCTGTTGCTGAAAAGCAGGGGCCTATCGGTTATCAATCAAAAATTTGACCCGTATTTGAATATCGATCCGGGGACGATGAATCCCTATCAGCATGGAGAGGTTTTTGTTACCGAGGACGGGGGAGAAACCGATCTTGATCTTGGTCATTATGAACGTTTTACGGATGTTGCGCTGCATAAATTCAATAGCCATACGGCAGGAAAGGTGTATCTTTCTATTTTAGACCATGAGCGGGCGGGAGATTATAACGGAGAAACCGTGCAGGTTATTCCGCACGTTACCGATGAGATCAAAAACCGCATTATGAAGACGGCAGAGCATACCGGCAGCGAGGTAGTCATTACTGAAATAGGCGGTACGGTCGGCGACATCGAATCCTTACCGTTTATCGAAGCTATCCGGCAAATACGGAATACGGTCGGCAAAGATCACTGTTTGTTTATTCACCTCGGCTTGCTGCCGTATTTAAAGGAATGCGGGGAGGTAAAAACCAAACCGATGCAGCACAGTGTAAAAGAATTACTCGGTTTCGGCATCCAGCCCGATATTATTATGTGCCGCAGTGAAAAAAAACTCAGTAAATCCATCCGTGAAAAGCTCAGCCTTTTTTGCAATGTAGAACAGGATGCCATTATCGAAAATCTAACCGCGAAGTCCATTTATGAGGTGCCGCTCATGCTTGAGGAAGGGAATCTCGGGCGGAAGATTTGTCAATTATTCAACATTCCCGATCCTGCCCCCGATTTACGGTCGTGGAAGGCAATGGTAGAAACCTACTATCACCCCGAAAAAGCAATAACGGTTGCATTGGTGGGAAAGTATACCGAACTGCCTGATGCCTATCTCAGTGTGAGCGAGGCGCTTACGGCAGCCGGTATTTATCATAAGACAAAGGTAACGCAGGTTTGGATTGATGCGGCAAAAATACGGGATGAGGCTCAGGCAGCGGAGCTGTTAAAGGGAGTACAGGCGGTGATTGTTCCCGGCGGCTTCGGGGAGCGGGGTATTGAGGGTATGGTGCTGACTGCCGCGTATGCCCGTAAACATAACATACCGTATTTCGGTATCTGCCTTGGAATGCAGATTGCCGTGATTGAGTTTGCCCGCAATGTACTGGGGCTTTCCGGTGCGCATTCAACCGAGTTTATGCGAGGATGCGAACATCCGGTAATTGACTTAATGCCCGATCAAAAAGATGCACAGCTCGGCGGTACGCTCAGGCTCGGGTTATTCCGGTGTATGGTTGCTGAAGGTTCCCGTGCCGAACAGGCATATAAGATGCACGAGATACACGAGCGGCACCGGCACCGTTATGAATTTAACAATATTTACCGCAGTCAGTTTGAAAACTCGGATATGCGGTTATCCGGTATTAATCCGGAGCGTAATTTAGTTGAAATTGTTGAATTGAAAAAGCATCCGTGGTTTGTAGCGGTACAGTTTCATCCTGAATTTGTATCCCGCCCGAATAAGCCGCATCCGCTGTTCCGCGATTTTATCGGCGCTGCGCTGGCGCAAGACAATTCAAAAAGATAAACAGCTGTACGGCAGCAGAGGATGTAGAAAGCCGCTGCTGCCCAGCCGTGTTAGGGTTTGTTCTTAGCCCGTCCCGTAAAATGATCCATCGAATGATTAATACCGAAAAAACCGGCTATTGCATCAAAGAGCCGGACGGGAAACAGCCGGATAAGAAACAGGGTCTTTGCAAAGGGCGGCATAACAAGCAGCGGCTTTTCCGTGATAATAGCCTTAACAATCCGTTTAACCGCATACTCTTGCCGTAATATGGGCAGCAGCAGCGGAAAACGGGTTTGCACTCCTGCGAACATACCGGTGTCGATAAAATAGGGACAGATAACGGTTGTCTTGATCCCCGGACAGGTATCTGCTAACTCCATCCTCACCGATTCATTAAAACCGACCGCAGCAAACTTGCTGGCTGAGTAGTCGACCAGACCTTTTACACCGATAAGTCCCGCTGCACTTGCAAGGGTTACCAGATGTCCCCTGCCTTTTTTCATCATTGCCGGAAGAAATGCCCGTACTGTCCAGAATAATGCCATGGTATTGACATTCATGGTTAAAAGAATGTCGTCATCGCTTGCTTCAAGCAGGGATTTTCCGGTAACAACCCCTGCATTGTTCATTAAAATATCAAGCGTCCCGAAGGTTTCTTCTACTTCTTTTGCACGTGTATAGACTTGGTTCCGATCGGTAATATCGCAGTACATTCCTATTACCGGGAGATGGGCTTGTTCCGCATCTTCTTGCAGCAGCTGTAAATTGCGTTGATTGACATCCCATACGATGACGGTACAGCCCATACGGGCAAAGTGTTCGGCTACAGATCTGCCGATTCCGCTCGCTCCGCCGGTAATCAGCATGGTTTTTCCGGTAAAATGTTTCATAAAAAACTCCGTTTTTGAGAATAAATAACTGAAAATGATAATATATGACTATTCGGCCGCAGAATCCTCGGTGTCTTTTTTTCCGCGGTTTGCAATATTATACAAATAACGTTTGATTTTCTGGCTTGCCGTTTTTTCAAAGGCTTCTACCTGTTCTATTCTATCAATCCGCGAAATTTTATTGACGTTTGCATTAACGAAAAATTTAATTTCATTCAAGAGTTCAGCCCGTTTATATGCAAGGGCATCCGTAAAGCCCGAAACGGCGCCGGCTACCGCAGTTTGAATATTTTGCATAGCAGACCCCTCCGGTTCGGCGGCGGTTCCGCTCTGTGCCTTTTTCAGTTCCGCTGTAATTTTTTCTTCATCAAGCTGCACATAGGCTACTAAAGACGATTTTTCTCCTTCGACAACCAAAGATTCGGTAACAAGGGGATGCTGGTTCAGTACAAATTCAATATCTTCGGGATAAATGTTTTCTCCGCTTGCTCCTAAAATCAGATTTTTAGATCGTCCCTTTATCGCAAGCCTGCCATCCTTATCCATGATAAAAAGGTCTCCGGTTTTAAACCAGCCGTCTTGGGTAAATGCCGCTTTGGTCAGCTCCGGGTCACGGTAGTATCCTTTCATCACATTCGGTCCCTTTACTAAAAGCTCTCCGACACCGGTTGACGGATCGGGATTGTCTATCCGTATTTCAACACCGGGGAATGCATAGCCGATCCAGTTAGGCAGGGTTTGATGTACCGCAGAACCGGCAACGAGGGGAGCGGTTTCCGTAAGGCCGTAGCCGATTGAATAGGGAAATTTTGCAGCTTTCATAAACTGCTCGACTGTAGCATCCGTTTTTGAACCGCCCAGCCCGAAAAACTTCAGTCTGCCGCCGAATGTCTTTTTCAGTTTTTTTCCGGCGAGGCGGGAGAGGATTTTTTTACCCCATTTGGTACGGTATATCTTTGCCCGCAAAGGACTTTCTGTAAATGCAGGCAATATCTTATTCCGGTATATTTTTTCGATAACAATGGGAACGCTCAGCATCATAGTCGGTCTGACCTTCTGCAAGGCGGGGATTAAGACCCGCGGGGTCGGCATTCCTTCAAGATAATACACACAAGCACCGTTTAAAAAGAACATTAAAAAGCCGACGGTAAATTCATACACGTGAGAAAGGGGCAGGATGGAAAGGGCACAATCGTATGTATTGATCCGCTGGCAGTGCTGACCGGCAATAGCCGTAAAGACAAGATTCTTGTGGGTAAGTTCAACCCCTTTTGATCTGCCGGTTGTACCCGAAGTATAAATAATAGAAGCCGTGTCTTCTTCACGGCAGGTATAAGGGGGAGCTGTCCCCTCTCTGGTTTCTCCGCACCGTTTTATACTGAAATCTTTGATGTCGATAAGGACGGGAATACTTGCAGGTACCCGCGGTTCAAGTTTTTCTGAGGTAATGATGACCGGTGCTTCCGCGTGTGCCAGGCAGGTTTCTACTTCTTTATTGCTAAAGTCCGGCAGGAGCGGTACTGCGATTGCTCCCATAGTTACAATGGCAAAATACGCTATTCCCCAATGCGGGGTGCTATGACTATATAATGCAACCTTGTCGCCCGGATTGACTCCAATCCGGTAGAGTATGTCTTGTAATTCTGTGATTTTTTCGGCGACTTCCGTATACCGTATCGGCTCTGCCGAAACGTATGAAAGGGCCGGGCGGTCGCCGAATTGTTTAATACTGTTTTCAAGAACTGCCTGGAATGTATAAGATCCCAGTTCTTTTATTGTTTGCATACGATACCTCCTCAGGTCCGCTTATTCAGGTGATTTTTTCTTTGTCCCCCGTTTTTTTTCCGCTAAAGATACTGATTCCGCCTCGCGCGCTGCTAACCGGATTCCAAGTGTTTTTAGCCCTTTTTCGGGAAAATCTTCCGCTTTAAAGTGTTCTTCATGTTTTTTTATCCGCGGTTTTGGAATATAGTGAATAGTAAATGCGAATTGTTCTTCCGTGCTGATATACAAAACAGATGCGGCATCGGGTACGAGCAGATAATCTCTATTTAAAATATACGATTCTATGCGTACCCGTTTGATATAGGGATACTGTGTTTTTTCATCTTTGTAAATAACCGTAAAGAGCATTTTAGATAGCGTCTCTTTTTCGGCAAAACCGCAGTACCACATACCGCTGTCCACAAAGAGCCGGTCGGGGACATCCATAACAGTATATACCCCGCTTTTACGCAGAATAAAAATACGGTCGTATGGGGTAACTTTCATGATTTCTTTCCCTGCCGTTACCGAGGTACCGAGGTAGCCGCCTGTTTCATCATACCGTAACGGGATGTCACGGCTGACGGCCTCTTTTACGTCTACTTTTGTAAAGCCGGTTATTTCGGTTTTCCGCACGGTAAGCTGAGAATCAAGTTTTGTTAAAATACCGTCGAGTACGGAAAGCGCATATTTTTTTAAGTTTTTCAGAAGTTTGGCAATTTCTTTAAGCCGTGCTGAAATTTCCTGTACTTCGGCACGGTTTTTCTGAATATCGTACAATGAAATGCGTCTGATGGGGATTTTCAGTAGGCGGTCTACATCATCTTCGGTTACTTCGCGTATCAGTTCTGCCTGAAAGGGAGTAAAACCTTTTATAACGGCTTTGATAACCGTTTCGGCGGTTTTCATGGTTTCTATCTTTTTATAAATCCGCTCTTCGATAAAGATGCGTTCGAGGGTGCGCAGATGAAGTTTGTCCGTCAGCATTTCTTGTTCATACAGCAGTTCGTCTTTCAGCAAGGCGGTCAGCTGCTGGGTATGTGTTTTAATCAGTTCCGTAACGCTGGTTTGCACCGGCAGATTGTTTTGAATAACCAGCAGGTTGCAGGAAAGAGATTGTTCGCAATCGGTAAATGCATACAGCGCATCAATGACATCAGCCGCATATACACCGCGCGGAAGTTTGAGCTCTATTTCCACCTGTTCGGCGGTGTAGTCGTTAATTTCGGAAATTTTTACCTTTCCCGACTTTGAAGCCGATTCAATGGAAGCAATTAAACTTTCGGTTGTGCTGCCGAAGGGCAGTTCACGGATAATAATCCGTTTTTCATCGGAAGTATCCAGTTTTGCACGTACGAGAACCTTACCCCGTCCGTCCTGATAGTCGGATACATCAATCAGACCGCCGGTAGGAAAGTCGGGAAACAGTTCAAAGGGTTTGCCGGATAAACAAGCTTTTTCCGCTTCGATAATTTCACGGATATTGTGCGGCAGAATTTTTGTTGACATACCGACGGCTATGCCTTCCGCACCGATAAGCAATACAACGGGCAGTTTTGCCCGGAATACAACCGGTTCCTTATTTCTGCCGTCATAAGACGGTACATACCGGGTAATATGCGGGTTAAATAGAATATCTTTTGCAAAAGCCGTAATGCGGCATTCGATATAACGGGGAGCTGATGCCTCGTCTCCGGTAAAAAGGTTCCCGAAATTTCCTTGCTTATCTATAAAAAGGCTTTTGTTGGCGAGCATGGTAAGGGCATTACCGATTGAGGCATCACCGTGGGGATGGTACTTCATGCAGTACCCGACAACGTTTGCTACTTTATGAAATTTTCCGTCGTCCATTTCAAAAAGAGAATGTAAGATACGCCGCTGAACCGGTTTTAAGCCGTCTTCCGCATCGGGAATTGCACGGTCGCGGATCACGTAACTTGCATACTCTAAAAAGTTGGTATTAAATAAACTTTCAACATAATCCATAAAACGGATTTGAGCATAACGGAAAAATACAAGTCTGTCCATATCCGGCTTTCTCTGCTGCAGCTGTGAGAAAGCATATCGGCTGCTTGTATATTTTAGTCAAATAGTCATAATGAAAACTTACTAAAAATAACACCGGAGGCAGTGCAGCAGCACCAAAATTCAAGGCTATGATTAAGTATTGCGCAGCAAGTAAGCAATTTCATTTGAGTAATGAGCATATCAGTTATGTGATGCAGCTGATGGAAAACGGTCAGCTTGGGCAATTATATTACGGCAAAAAGATACGCGACCGCGAATCTTTTTCATACTTGCAGGAATTGATCAACCGTCCCTTTGCAGTACATAGTGGCGATGATGGGTCTATCTTACCGCTCCAGTATGTACGGCAGGAATATCCCGGATACGGCACCGGGGATTTCCGCTTTCCCGCATACCGTATCTTGCAGGAAAAGGGCAGTATGATTTCCGGCTTCCGCTATGAAAGCCACCGGATACTCAAAGGGAAACCATCTCTTGAGCCGCTGCCTTCTTTGACTCTTAATAACGAGGATGAAGCGGAAACGCTTGAGGTTTGTTTTTTCGATTCGGTAACACAGACCCGCCTTACGCTGTGCTATACCCTTTTTACACAGCTGCCGGTCATTACCCGCCATGCCGTTTTCACGCAGGAGGGCGCACAGCCGGTTACGCTGCTGAATGCGATGAGTACCTGCCTAGACTTACCCGATATGCACTATGATATGCTGCATTTTTCCGGTGCATGGGGCAGGGAACGGCAGCAGAAGATACGCAAATTGGAAGTAGGTATTCAAAGCATTTCCAGTATGCGCGGTTCCAGCAGCGCCGAACACAATCCGTCCTTTTTACTCAAGCGGCCGCATACCGATGAAATGCAGGGAGAGGCAGTCGGCTTTAGCTTTATGTACAGCGGCTCATTTTTAGCTCAGGTAGAGGTGTCAAGTCATGAAGAAACCCGTATCCTTTTGGGTATCCATCCTGAAAACTTCAACTGGACATTAGCACAAGGTGAACAATTCACCACTCCCGAAGCAATTATGGTCTATTCCGATTCGGGACTGAATGCATTAAGCCAAACCTTCCATACCCTGTTTTTGCAGCATCTTGGTACCAACCCTCACCGGAACAGTGTCCGGCCTATTTTGCTGAATAACTGGGAAGCCACCTACATGGACTTTACCGAAGAGTCTATTCTCAGCATTGCCCGCAAAGCACAGGAAGCAGGGGTTGAATTATTCGTGCTTGATGACGGCTGGTTCGGCACCCGTGATGATGATACGCAAGGTTTAGGCGACTGGTACCCGAATAAGGCGAAGCTGCCGGACGGACTTTCCGGCCTATCGAAAAAAATTACAGCTATGGGTATGCGGTTCGGATTCTGGATTGAACCTGAGATGATCAATATGCAGAGTGAACTGTATAATCAGCATCCTGACTGGCTTTTAACCGATCCGGAACGGCGGGCAAGCCCTTCACGCAACCAGTATGTGCTTGATTTTTCCCGTCCCGAAGTTGTAGCCTATCTGTATGACCGGCTCTCCGCGCTTATCAAAGAAACCGGCGTTTCCTATATCAAATGGGATATGAACCGGAATATTACCGAATGCTTTTCGCAGACGGCGGGCGCAGCAGATCAGGGAAAAGTCATGCACCGGTACATATTGGGAGTATACGCGCTCTATACACAGCTGACTAAAAACTTCCCGCATATTCTTTTTGAATCGTGTGCGAGCGGCGGCGGGCGGTTTGATCCTGCTTTGTTAGCCTTTGCTCCGCAAGCCTGGTGCAGCGATAATACCGATGCAGGAGAGCGCTGTATGATTCAGTACGGTACGAGTTATTTTTACCCTATCAGCAGCATGGGTGCGCATGTTTCGGCAGTCCCGAATCAGCAAACAGGAAGAAGCTGCTCAATGAGCTTCCGCTCTCATGTTGCCTTTTACGGAGCCTTCGGCTATGAGCTTGATCTAAACCGCATCAGCGAAAAAGAATTTGAAGAAGTAAAGCAGCAGATTGTCTTTTACAAGAAGACACGGGATGTATTTCAGTTTGGTACCTTCTACCGGCTTGTTTCCCCCTTTGATACAGGCAATACCGGATGGATAAGTGTTGCTGCCGATAAAAAAACCGCCTACGCCGCCTACTACCAGCGGCTTCACCGCACTAATTACCCGGGAATCCGCTTTAAACTTGCAGGGCTCGATCCTGCCGTCCGCTACCGGGTACGGGCGGAACAGTATGACCGGGAACACTTCGGCGATGAACTCATGTATGCCGGTCTTTTAATTGCACGGGAAACGCTTCTTGCCGAAGGCGGCGATTTTTCCTCCGTGCTGTTTGAAATTACGGCGGTGTAGCATAGCTATTCTGGAAACAGGGCAGCAGCGGCCGCTGCCGCGGTTCCGGTGTGAAGCTGCTGCCTGTACCTTATCCTACACGCCCGCTGATATAATCGCGACAGATTGCATGTTGCGGATTACCGAACAACTTCGCAGCGGGCGCGTATTCCAGCACCTCGCCTTCAAATATGAAGGCTGCGGTATCGGCAATCCGTTTTGCCTGTGCAAGATTATGGGTTACAATGGCTATTCCGATGTCTTGCTTTAACTGCAACAGCAGTTCTTCTATTTTTTGTGTATTTTTGACATCAAGCTGGGAACACGGTTCATCTAAGAGTAGGAATTCCGTACCGGCACTTAAACTGCGGGCAATGCACAACCGCTGCTGTTGCCCGCCGGAGAGTAGCAGTGCATTTTTATGTATATCAACTTCATTGAGAAGACCGACTTGCGCCAGTAATTCCCGGATCCGCACATCTACTGCGGCTTTTGGGGGCTTCCCGTTTGAGCTGTGTGCGGTTTTTCTGCTGCCCTGCTGCTTATTATGGTAGAGGAGGGGGAGGCTGAGATTTTTATAGACAGAAAACGGGAAAGGGCAGGGGCTCTGAAAAACCATTCCTATCCGCTGCCGCACTTCTTGCGGATCGGCAGAAAGAATATCCGTATTATCAAGCATAATGCTGCCGAGAGCCCGTCCTCCCCGTTCTTCAAGCAGCCGGTTAATAGCATACAGTAAAGTTGATTTACCGCAGCCTGAGGGACCGATCAAGGCCAGTATTTCATGTTTTTTGATGCTTAAATTGATGTTTTTAAGTACCTGCTCCGTGCCGTAAAAAACATCAAGTCCGCTCAGCTGTATCATATTTTTCTACTCCTGCTTAAAAGAAGTGCTGCCGCATTTACGCCGAGTACCAGAAGCAGCAGTACCGATGCCGACGCATAAGCCGCTTGTATATCAATGCCTTCGCTTACCAAGATGTATAGATGATTGGGAAGCGCCATCACCGGATCCGTTAGATGCTTCGGTACCGGTGCAATCAATACGGCAGCTGTCAGAATAATCGGCGCAGCGGCTCCCATGGCAAAACTTATATATAAGGCGGTAGAACGGATAATGTCATTACGGATAAGCGGCAGTACGATATGGAGAATGGTATACCGTTTTGATAATCCTGCGCTATAAGCGGCGAAGATCAGAGATTCATCAATTTCGTTCAGTACTTTTTCAATGCGCTGTTCAAGAAAGGGAAAAATCATCATACCGAGGGTAAGTCCTCCTGCAATCAGACTTTTTCCAAGGTGCATATATTTGACAAATACTGCATAACCGAAGAGTCCCAGTATTATTGACGGAACGGCGGCTAGCGCATGAATAAGGATGCGGATGAGCTGCCTCATGCCGCGGCTGCGTATGAAAAAATGCATGGAAAGACTGACCGGTAGGGCGCATACCAGCCCGGTTATTCCTGCAATACCGCCTAAATAGAGGCTTGAAATAATTGCCGGAAAGATACCGCCTTCGTTTATGCCGAAGCCCTTAGGAGCAGTGAATAAAAATTCCATGCTGATTTTTTCTACACCGTTGACGGCGATAAATACCATGAGAAAACATGCGGAAAAAACAACCGCTGCAGCGCTGCCGATGACATAGATTTTCATACCGTAGCCGGTTTTCATACGCCCCTCTTTTTAGTCCGGTTTTCTGTTGCCTCCGCCGTCCTAAGGTATACCGCGCGCGCAATACTATTGAGGATAAACACAATCACTATAAGCACAAAGGCCGAGGCAAAGAGGGCTTTATAGTGTGTGCTTCCGACTTCAGCCATACCCATTTCCAAAGCAATCCGCGCCGGTATGGTAACGCTTTTACCGAGCAGACGCGGTAGGAGGTTTGCGTTGCCGATAACCATCATCACAGCCATCGTTTCTCCCATACCGCGCGCCAAGGCGAGCATTGCCGCAGAAAAAAGCGCACCTTTTGAGCAGGGCAGTATAACGTGTGTCAGAGCAGAAAGACCGTCAAAACCGAGAGCAAGCGCTGCGTTTCCGTACCTGAGTTTAAGCCGGTCAAACGTTTCGGTTAAAAACGATATTTCAAACGGGAGCATCATAAAGGCAAGTACAATTCCCGCCGCAAGTACCGACTCGCCTGCCGCCATTCCTCCCCGGTCTTCAAGAAATCGTACAAGGGTAAGCATTCCTGCAAAACCGGCTACTACCGAAGGAATACCTGCCAGCATATCAATACAGGCGGCGGCGGCATATTTTTGGGTACCGTGCAGATACTGACAGAGGCAAAGACTTGTGCCGACGGCAAGGGGCATCGAAATCAACACAGCAAGTGCCGATACGGCGGCCGTACCGAGTACCGCAGGGAGAATTTGAAAAACAGTACCGCCTACAGGATCCCATTCCTCTCCCAAAATAAATTGAAATATCGAAGTATTCCAAAAAAATGCCGCCGATTCCCAAAATACATATCCGGTAATCAGCAGCACAAGACTGACGGCAATACCGCTTAATACGAAAATGCTTGTTTTAAATACAAAATCTTTCAGCATCATGTATGCAGCGAGGAGCTTTATTTTGCGGGCACAAATCCCATCTTTTCAATTTTTGCAGCACCTTCGGCTCCCATCAGCACATTCAGAAATTTTTGCTGTGCAGGAGTGGGTTTTCCTGACTGTACAACGATGAGGGGGCGGGAAATTTTATATGCGCCGCTTGCGATATTTTCTTTTGTTGCGGCAACCCCGTCAACTTTAAGCGGAATTAATTTACCGGTATTTTGATTGACGATACCGAAAGAAGCATATCCGATGGCATTTTTATTTGAAATAATCTTTTGCACCAGTGCTCCCATTGATGGGGCTTGAATGGCATCTTTTTTGACTGAAAGAGAACCCATGATCTTTTTTTGAAAAACTTCGTGTGCACCGCCCCCGAGATCGCGGGTAACGACTACAATTTCTTTATTCGGCAGCCGTGAATCCAGTTCTTTCCATGTTTTAACCGTACCGGAAAAAATCTTTTGCAGTTCTTCGGTAGAAAGAGCATCTTTTATTTTCAAGATGGGATTTTGCGGATTGACGGAAACTGTTAAGGCATCAATACCGAGCTTGTATTCTTTCATATCTTTAATCTTGGTTTTTTCTCCGTCTTTTACATCCCGGGCAAGCATTCCGTAATTACTTGTACCGTCCAGCACTGATTTTACACCTGCGCCGGAGCCGCCGCTCGATACAAAAATAATAATATTTTTTTCGGGAAATGAAGGGTCTACCTTATTCCATGTACCGTAGTGTTCGATAAAATCCGTAGAAACGGAGGCAATGACCGGTGCCAGTGTGGAAGACCCGTTGAATGTGATAACCGGCTGAAAATCCTCTGCACCCACGCCTGCAAGTGCAGCACAAAAACAACACAGAAGAAAGAGCTTTTTCATTATAATCCTCATTTGAATAGAAATACCGCGGATATAACAATATGCACGGCTCTGTCTGATTATGTCAGTCAGATATAAAGAATATATAATATATTTAGATGTTTTTCAATAAGATAACCGGTATCGGGCGGAAATCAGTTTTTGTCTAAAGGCAAATGTCAGGTTATTGTATCCGTTTTTTACACCAACCGCTTGAAAAAAAATTTATAGGAGTAGTGTATGTTTCTTGAGATTCGTCGGTATCAAAACGGCAGCAGGACGACAGCCGAAGAGTTCTGCAATTTCTTTAAGATAGGTATCAGGAGGTGCTTTAACGTATTCGATGCGTTTTTCCGGTATGATTTTTTTATTGACCGGCCGGTGTGCTTTATTTTCCACATTTCCTGTTGCCTTATATTTTTTTTCTCCAATGATTGATGCTCCTAGTTTGAATGCAGAAGACGTCATATCCGATGCAACCTGACAAATTTATGCTATCCCTCATGACCGGGATATGTTTGCGTGCTCTGCAAATGGTTGGTGTGCGTGATTAGAGCATTTAATGTTTTAATTGATTCGCTTGTATCGGTTTCTATTCCCCGGGTCGTTTCGATCACATCATACAGGCTGTTAATGCTGGTGAACATAACGGCAATTTCGGCATTTACTTTTTCCGTTGCTTGCAGGAGGCTGGTAAAACTGCCGGAAATCTGGTGCCTCATTTGTTCTGTATTATTTTGTTCGGTTTGTACATCAACCGATTGTTCTACTAAAGACTGCATAACCGTATTCATTCTTTTCGTCTGCATATTAACATCTTTTAAGAAAAAAGAAATATCCGCTAAGATTGTTTGAAAGTTATTGACTTGAATGTTAATATTATCAAAACTCTTACGCAGTACATCAGAAGCTTGTGCAGAATCTTTGATACTTTTGTTAATCTGCTTTAAAATTTTACCGGTATTGTCCGCCTCGTACGCTGAGTTTTCCGCCAGCTTTCGTATTTCATCGGCAACAACCGCAAAACCCTTACCGGCTTCCCCGGCGTGAGCGGATTCTATGGCTGCATTCATTGCGAGTAAGTTAGTCTGTTCGGCAATCGCGGTAATAATTTCATTCGTTTCCAAAAGACTTTCTGAGTTTTCATAAATACTATTGATAATATCGGTAACCGTTGTCAAATTATTTTTACCGGCTTGACTGGCTTCATGAATATACGAGAAGTTTTGATTAATCTGATTAAACTTTTCCGAAAGCTCATGGGTAGCGGCACTAAGCTGTTTTATTTGGACAACCGTATTTTCAGCTGCACCGGATTGTTTTTCAATTTCTCCGGTCAGTGTATCTAAGAAAATAGTAATGCGGTCAGCAGCACTTTGCGTGCCTTCCAGCTGTACTCCCTGTACGGACATTTCCGATTTCAGCGCTGCAGCCTGCGAGGATAGTGTTTGCATTGCATATTCAGCTTTGTCCATATTCTGAGCCAGAATCTGTTCATGTTTTTTCAGTTCGTCACTGGTCTTTTTTATTTCGGTAAATAACAGATTTTTTTGTTCATCTGCATAAGACAGCTGGAGTTTTATTTCCTCCCGCTGCTTGTTATCAAGATGTGTTTTCCACGCGAATCCGAAGGCCTGGGCGAGCAAAAATGCAGAGAATCCGAAAGGCAGTAGATTGCCGGTACGGACAATCAGCATACTGTATAGTAAGTCATTGATGGCAAAGACGGTAAGGACCACAACGCCGGCAAAAATATACAATGCTCCGTTCCGTTTACGGATTAAGAAAATGATGATGAGGTATATGACATAAGCCATAATAGCTACGGTAATGATTTGTTGAATGCCGATAAACTTTCCGTAGATATAGGATGGGGTTACGGTAATAAGGGCAGCATATATGAATGCTTCTGCAGCAATAATCCGGTGGACTATTTTATTAACATCTTGTTTATACAATGAGGCAAAATATGAAACGATGGCAAAGCCTAGTAGGGCAAAGGTTAAATAATCAAGTTTTGAGTTTAGTACCCATGGTGCAGACGGGAATAATATTCTTAATACTGAACCCATTGCAGCACTCCGCAAAACAACGAGAATACTGAAAAACACAAAATAAATGAGGCTTTTATTGTGAGGCTGAAAGATAAATAGAGCAAGATGGTAGAGGATAATTGCGATCCCGAAGCCGAACACAAAAATTTCTACAAATAATGTTGAAAAATTCGTGTTGTCGATTTTTGTTTTTTCTCCAAGGGTGAGTGCATGATACATCCCGCCCCGGGAGTGAAAAAAGTTTGAAACTTGAATAGCTAAGTGCACTTCAGGTACATTTTCGGGTATATAGTAGAGGATACTGCCTCCTCCCCGGATTGATGTGTCTTTTGATGTTCCCGTTTTACCGGAACTTGATTGATATTCACCGTCGGCATAAAGAGTCCAAGAAGAAACGGGAGTGGCAAATTGGATTGCCAATGCTGGATGCCGTTCGGGAAGTACGATATGAAGTGTATAAGTTCCATAACCGAAAGCTGTCATTTTTGTCCCGTCGGATAAAACGCATTTGCTCCACTCCTTCGGACATTCGATGAATACAGAAGCATTACGGACATCTTCGACGGCAGATACATAGTGCCCATTGTAAAACCCCAGTTGTCCGCTGAGTGTTAGAATAGTACTGCCCATATCCGTTTGACGGAGGTCAAGTACGCCGCCCCGTATTGTCTGAGAAAAGAGCGGCAGCATACATATTGGAATTGAAAAACACAGGAACAGTCTTTTAAAATGTGCGTTCATGAGTATTGATATTCTCCTTTAGTTACATACTTATTATCGTATCATAGAAGTTCCGGTTTAACAAGAATTTATCTATTAGCAATCTTATCCTGCCTGCATCCAAAGGTAACAGTAGACGCCCATATTCCATAAACTGTGCACAAGAACCAGTAGGCTGAGGCTGATGGCCGGATGGAATATGCGCTGGAAACCGATATATGCAGCACGGAAAACCGCTCCTGCCGCCGCTGCAAACACAACCGAGCCAATTCCGAGATAACGGTGTGCCGCTGCAAAGAGCAGTAAGGCCGGAAATTCCGTCAGCAAAAAACAGGCGGCAGTACCGCCGGTTATAGCCGGGAAGTAAAGATGACATATCGTATGCAGACGATGCGGAGTATAGAAACGGTATAAGAGTTCTTCGTAGGCGGCAGCACCGATAACCGTTAAGAAAAAGACTGTTTGATTATACAAACCTTTCGGTGCAGGAGGTAATACAAACGGCCGGTCAGCAAAAAGGGGAGGGAGCAGAAAAAAAATAAAAACCGCTGCACATTCAAGCAAGATGAAAGACGGGTAAGAGAACCGTTTCATTACCGTATCCTTTTGCCTCATTCTGTATTAAGGCAGCGGTATCGTTTAACAGATAACACACACATTGCGGAATATTCTTACAGCACAGCCCCTCCCGACAGCTTGTTACTGCTGAGTAAAGGCCGTGCTGCAAGAGAGTGTTTTCCCTGTTTTAGTTTCGCTATACCTGCATACTTATAGAGAAGAATAAAAACCTTCCCACACGATTTTTTTGTACATATCGGGATCGGTATCTCCTTCAGTAGAGAAACAGAGCACCTTCGAGTTTTTATCCAGTTTCAGCGCCGCACGCAGGTCGCTTAACTCGTCATACTGCATAATTGCTGCGAGTAATCCGAAGGGAACGGAGCCGGATTCGCCTGATGTGATCGGTGCATCGCCTTTCATCGGAGCTGCCAGCATACGCATACCGCGTGCGGACACCCAGTCGGGAGCCGATACAAAACAATGAGTATTGTTTTTAAGAATATCCCATGAAATCGTATTCGGCTCACCGCAGGCAAGGCCGGCCATGATGGTCTGCAAATCTCCCGTTACAAAACGGGGCTTACCGTCAGCGGCTGCTGCCGAACGGTATAAACAATCTGCTGCCCGTGCTTCTACAACTGTTGTGATGGGGCAGTTGTCAGGAAAAAGATTTTTAAAATAGCCTTGTACCGCACCGGCAAGCGATCCTACACCGGCCTGCACAAAGATATGAGTCGGACGGTCAATCCCTGCTGCCTTCAGCTGCTCAGCTGCTTCAAATGCCATTGTACCGTAGCCTTGCATAATCCAGGCGGGTATTTCTTCATATCCGTCCCATGCGGTATCCTGAACCATAACGCCGTGCTCGGTTTTTTCCGCTAGAGCTGCTGCCATACGCACGCATTCGTCATAGTTTACTTCTTCAATGGTAACTTTAGCACCTTCTTTTGCGATATTATCAAAACGGCTCTTTGTCGAACCCTTAGGCATTAAGACCACTGATTTCTGACCGAGCTTGTTTGCTGCCCAGGCAACACCGCGCCCATGATTACCGTCCGTTGCGGTAAAAAAAGTAGCCTGTCCGAACTCCTTGCGCAGTTTTTCGCTGGTTAGAACATCATAAGGCAGTTCCGAAACATCCTTTCCCAACTGCTGTGCAATGTATTTTGCCATTGCAAATGAACCGCCGAGAACCTTAAAGGCATTTAACCCGAAGCGCCATGATTCGTCTTTGATAAACACCGATTGTACACCGAGTAATTCCGCCATATTTTTTAGGGGTACGAGGGGGGTCTGTGCATACTGCGGGAAACTTTTGTGAAATTCATACGCTTTTTTGATTTCAGCGATGCCCATAACTTCCAACTGCTTGTTGTCTGTTTTCGGAAGATGATTTTCCGACCAAAGAATTTTTTCCATAAGATATATTTTCCTCCACAAAAAAATTTCACCGCTAATGATAGCACAGATACCGGATATGTCAAGTTTCTGGCGCTTTTAGAATAGATATTCCACGGTAAAATCAACCGTAAATTCTATTCTCTCGTGCGGTTTTCCGTTTTCATATACGGTAAATAGATGGGTTTTCCGTTTGGCAATATCTTCTACGCGCCGGGCTATCGGTGCATTATCAACTCCTGCCTGATCGGTGCCGAAGAAACGGTCTCCTCCTGCTACGGCATAATTCCGCTCCCGTATATCGAAGGCTAACTGTACCGCTACCGAGCTGTCCGGGATGATAATGCTCTTAGCCTGAGGTTCAATATCAAGCGAACTTTTACAGGGAACGGTCAAACAATTGGTAGTACGGTCATACTTAAAGATCTTTTGTTCCTGGTCCAGCTTATGCCGCGGACGCAGACCGATTGTACCGAAAATTTCCGCATCGGCTGTACCGTGATCGGTAATATTGCAGCTGATTTTTTTAACCGCTCCGGTAATTTTTATACCGGTTCCGGTAACCTGTGTCCGCTCTACAGTGGTATACTGACCGCCGTATTTTATATGTGCTGTTGCATTATCGTCTAAAAACCGGAGCTTATATTTGATAATCTGGCCGGGGTTACCCGAAGAAAATCCGTCTTTGACAACATATTTACGGAATTGCGCAAGTGTGGTAACCGCTTCATCACCGCCGCCGATAATAGTAATTGCGGTAGACGTGTGCTCATTCAATTTTTTTATTGCATTGCTGACTTCAAATTCGGCAGTGGCCGGCTTTGCTTTAAGCACCGTTTCAAAATGCGGTTTCAGTTCATCCCAATCTTTATCCGATTCAATGGTCAGATAGGCAATACGGCCGTAAGACACCGATGCTACATAGACAGGCATCCGCTGTCCGAGCATTTCACGGGGGATATCCGTCATAAGCGGCGTATTTTCCTGGTTGACATCAACCGTATAAAAGGTTTCGGTAAATTTGATTAAATGCCGGTGCTTATGCTCCCCGGACTTAAATTTAAAACCTGAGGCAATTTTTGTCTTGATGCCGGCAGCTGAGAATCCTACCCCTACTTTAAAGTTGATGTCAAAACTTTCTTCGGTTTTTACCGCTTTTTCTTCGTAACTTGAATGTGCGGAGGCCGTGTAGGTGATTTTTTGGCTGAGAATTTGGTTGTGCAGCTCCCGGTATGCCGCTAAATCAGGAACTATCTCCCCTGAGGTTATTCCCGGCTTGCCGTTCTTGTCCTTCACACCCTGAAGGCTGAACGAAAGTTTTGTTTTCCGCTTGTTTCCTCCGGTAATTTCCCGATAGCTGCCGTCGTCAATACTATCACCGGCCAGTACTGCACCGGGATAGATTGAGTGATTCGCCGGATCAAGGAGAATATTGTCGCCGAAGGCTGCCGAAAGATCATAACGAATTTCCTTTTCGATATACTTTACCGGAATGCCCTGACTGTTTAATACCGGATGGCCGGTACCTGTTTCGGTTTCTAAAATAATCCGTTCGTGCAGTTCTTCAGGTGTCCTCGAAAGGGTATTCGGTATCGGCAGCCCTTGATATGTTATCACTCCGCCCGGATGAGCAGTTCCTCCTCCGTTACCGTGCTGATGATTTTGACCGCCGCCGGTTTGTCCATTACCGTTGCTGCCGTCTTGACTATTCTGGCCGCCGCCGGTTTGTCCGCTGCCGGGCTGGGTATTCTGATTTGTTTGCGGCTTCTGAGTGCCGGTATTGACCGGCTTAGACGAACCCGGTTTTTGAGACGGCTGTTTAATCGTTTTAGGTGCTTGTTTGACCGGCTGCTGACATCCGCTGATACCGAGTACGGCTGCATGTACGAATAATACCGCAGTGCATACTACGAGTTTTTTAAGCGCTTTCCGTGTGCGTTTTTGCATACTAACCTCCTTGGGGTTGAAACTGCTCTTTCTATAAAGCACAGCGGGCAAAACGGCTATTTTTTCTCCGTATTCCGGTAATCTTCTCAAACATCGTAATTCAGATTCAGCCCCTTTTTATCTTTCAGGTTTTGCTTTATACTAAGCAGTGTTGAATTGAAAGCTAAAAAGGAGGAATTCGGATGAAATTTTTACCGTTTAACCATGCTGTTTGCGGAGCTGCCGTGCCGGTTTCCGCTCTTTACACCCAAAAAAGCTGCGGGGTCGGTGAGTTTTCCGACTTAATCCTCTTTGCTGATTTTTGTAAAAAAACAGACCTCAAGCTCATACAGCTGTTACCCGTCAACGACACCGGTACCGACAGCTCACCCTATAATGCGCTGTCGGCTTTTGCACTGCATCCGCTTTACATCCGGTTAGACGATATACCCGAAGCTAAATCCTTTAAAACGAAAATTAAGCAATTCCGCGAAGCGTGTATACCTCTATCTCCTGCTGACCGGTTTGATTACCGGCATGTGCTCCATGAAAAAAATGTTTTACTTCATGCAATTTTTAACAAATCGGAACAGGTGATCATTGGGGATGCGGAAAGCGGTGAACTGGCTGCCTGGATAAAAGACAATCCCTGGGTTATTGAGTATGCCGTATTTAAAAATATTAAGCGGCAAAATTTCTATGCCTCGTGGAAAGAGTGGAAGGAGTGTGCATCAATGCGCTTTCCATCCGCTGCGCAAATTACGGGAGCTTGGAATGATTCCAAGCTCCGGCGGGAGCATATCTTTTATGCCTGGGTACAGATGCACTTGCATAAACAGCTGCGTGCCGCTGCTGAGTATTGCAGCAGTCAAGGGATTGCATTAAAAGGCGATATTCCAATCTTGATGAATGAAGATTCAGTTGAAGTATGGGCGCATCCTGAATATTTCCGGAATGATCTGCGCGCCGGAAGTCCTCCTGACGGTGATAATCCTACCGGACAAAACTGGGGTTTTCCCATTTACAACTGGACAAATTTAAAAGAAAGCGGCTACTGCTGGTGGAAAGACCGACTCCGCCATGCTGCGCAGTATTATCATGCCTACCGGCTGGATCATATCCTCGGATTTTTTAGAATTTGGGCCATTGCCGAAGGAGAAACAACCGGTCTTTTAGGGAAAACCCTCCCGTATGCAGAAATAACCGCAGCGGATTTAATTGCAGCGGGTTTTTCGCAAGAACGCATCCGGTGGATGGCTGAGCCGCATATAGATACTGCAAGCATTCAGCAGACGGTAAACGGAGATTATTTATATGCGCACGGCCTCCTGCATAAATTGACGGATAGGATAGGGGCTGAGGAACTGTGGCTGTTTAAAAGCGAAATCAAATGTGAGGCGGATATTGCCCGGTACGGGCTGCCTGCCCAGACTGAAGCGGTATTACGGCAGAAGTGGACGGATAGAATGCTGATAAAGGCCGGTAAGAATTTAAACGGAGAGCCGGTGTATACGGCAGCAGCCCGGTACAACGGCAGTTCCGCATGGCTGTCCCTATCAGACCATGAAAAAAATCAGGTAACGGCTTTGATTGCCGAAAAAGAACTACAGCAGCATGAACTATGGAAGAAGCAAGCACTTGACATATTGTCGGCGCTCTGTGCATCGGCGGATATGCAGCCCTGTGCAGAAGATTTGGGCGCTATTCCGCCGGTACTGCCGGAAGTTCTGCAAACGCTGAACATATTGAGCCTGCGGGTGTTCCGGTGGGAGCGGTACTGGAAGAAATCCGGAAGTCCTTTTATTCCGCTGTCTGCATACCCGGAGGCGGCGGTGGCGGTAACCTCCGTACATGATTCCTCAACCATGCGCCAGTGGTGGGATGAAGAACTTTCTTACTCTGATATGCTTTCGTTTTTTGATGCGCTTGAACTTGATGACTCAGTACGTAAGCGGCTCTGCCCCGTACCCGGAGAAAAACCGCCCTATACCGCTGCCGCCGCAGCCGTATTACTGAAGGCGTTGGTAAAAGTGCCTGCCCGCTTAGCAGTGTTTCCGGTGCAGGATTGGCTTGCCTTAATCCTTGATGAACTGGACGGTGTAACCGCCCGGGATGAGCGGATTAATGTTCCCGGTACGGTGAGCAGTGCAAACTGGACATACCGTCTGCCCTTACCGGTAGAAAAAATGAATAAACATAAAACATTAATAAAACGCCTGCGGGAAGTAACCGCGGTGCGGGAAAAATGAGTACCTGAAAAAAACTCGCTTTGATGTTTAGAAGGTATTTCATTGCAGACTATATCTAACATAAAGAGGATGTTATGCGTGTATTGATTATCGGCGGAGCCGGCTATATCGGCAGCCATGTTGTTAAAGCTATGCTGGAGGCCGGTCATGCCGTTACGGTATTTGACAATTTATCGACCGGAAAGCTCTGCAATATTTTTCAGGATACGGAGTTTATCGCAGGCGATACCCGCCACAGCGATGATATTGAAGCGGCATTTTCCCGCGGGTTTGACGGAGCGGTTTATTTAGCGGCATTTAAAGCAGTCGGCGAATCCATGCTGAATCCGGAAAAATATTCCATTAATAATATTTCCGCGACGATGAACATCTTAAATGCCGCAGTCAAACACGGCTGCCTGCGTTTTGTGTTTTCGTCCTCTGCAGCCGTATACGGTTCGCCGGCATACCTGCCTATCGACGAAAAGCATCCTAAGAATCCTGAAAGCTACTACGGGTTTACCAAGCTGAAAACCGAGGAGTTTTTAGAGTGGTATGACCGCTTAAAAGGTTTGAAATTTGCTTCCCTCCGCTATTTTAATGCTGCCGGGTATGATCCGTCCGGGGCGGTTCCCGGCCTGGAAAGCAAACCGCAGAATCTGCTGCCTATTATCATGGAAGTTGCTGCCGGTATGCGGAAAGAATTGGAAATTTTCGGCAACGATTATCCGACGCGGGACGGCACTTGTATCCGCGATTATGTTCACGTAAGCGATCTGGCAAAGGCGCATAGCGATGCTCTCCGCTATATTGATCAAAACAACACGAGCTTAACCGTCAACCTCGGCAGCGAAACAGGCATAACCGTAACCGAAATGCTGACGGCAGCACGCTCCATTACAGGAAAAGAAATTCCGGCGCGGTATGTCGAAAGACGTCCCGGTGATCCTGCCGAACTCTATGCAACGGCACAGCATGCTAGGGAAACCATCGGCTGGAATCCAAAATATTCGGATGTACAAACCTTAATTGAATCAACATGGAATATGTATAAAAATCTTTAATGCGGATGTGATCTTTGTAGGCATAGAAACACCAGCAGTTTCCGGCTCTTGAGCGGGCGCTTAAAACGTTGGACTGTTCGTACCAATAAAAAAACCTCTAAGTCCGAAGGGTCTTAGAGGTTTTTTGTGAAACAAGGAGAGCTAGGCAAAGAACTTTACAAGCTCCGGCATATCGATACTTTTTAACAGCTCTTTTCCGTCTTCGTCAAGCACGACAACCATCGGAGCTGCTGAAACTCCATGTGCAGCCATAAAGCTCTTGCCTTCATCAGATGAGGCATCTAAAATTTTTTTATCGACATCAGGAAGTCCGCTGCAATACGTCTTTAGTTTTTCGCTTACATCGTCTCCTGCCGTTAATACATTTACAAGCATAAAACCTCCTCAAGCCGTGTATTTACCGGCTGTTCCGCATTACTCGGTTAAAATACGAATAATGTCGGATTTATCAGTTGTATTCAGAATTTCTTGCCGTTTTTCGGCACTCTTAAACAGCAGGCTGACCTCTGCCAAGAATTGCAAATGCGGTCCGGTTTTATCGACCGGAGAAAGAGTCATGATAAAAATCCGGCAGGGTTCTTGGTCAAGTGAATCAAAATCAATCGGATTATCCGAAATACCGATACAGGCAACCAGGTCATTAACAGAATCGGTTTTCCCGTGGGGTATGGCAATACCATGCTTCATACCGGTAGACATCTTGCGCTCACGGTCTAAAACACAGGCACGGGCAACAGCCTTATCTTTTACCTTTCCTGCCTGAACAAGCATTTCAAGTAATTCATCGATAATTTCCTCTTTTGAGGTTCCCTTTAAATGAAGGTTGACAGTTTCAGGTGTCAAAACAGTTTTCAAGTTCATATATTTAGTGTACGGGACTTTGTGGGAAAAGTCAAGGTTTTTGTTTTGATATGACGGTCTAAAATGAGCGGCTCATTCCAGCCGCTCATTCGGCAGCATGAGTGTTAGTCCAGTTTTCCCATCGTTACGGATTTAGAGTCGCGCAGCATCCACGCATTTGCATTGTTTGGCGCAGTCTGTATGCTGCGGGATAGAGATTTTGAAGCGGTTAATGCGGTAATGCTTGCTCCTGCCATATCCGGCTGACCCTGCCATACTCCTGCTGCCGCAGCTGCGTGTGCTGCTTCACGCAGCTGTTCATCGGACCAGGCAGGAGATGCCTGTTTTTGAAATTCTTTTTCGGTACAGTAAAGAATTGCGTCTTGAATTTCTCCGCCGGCACGGGTTTGAATGAGGATGACATTGGCATTTCTTTTTGGAATACTGCTGTATGGCCCCCAAAAATCCCGGGCATGGGTACAGGCTTGGGTGCCCCCTGAAACGGTTTTAAGGGATACCTCATCGCAGATGCCCTCTTCAACTGACCGCCAATGGTATACAATGACCTCACCCTTTGAAACCTCAGCTGCAGGAAAAGTATAGTGCGGATTTTTTTTATCTCCCACATTAGTAACGGTAATACCGGCTAAATTGCCTGCTTGCATAACCGTAAATTCAATAAATTCGCTTTTGGGTTTGCTGCTGTACAAGGGGCGTATCTCCGTCATGCGGAGCCGGGCAGGGCGGGTATTGGCGCCTTCAAAGGGCAGGGCAAAATCAAGTACGCTATGTGCACCGTCAGACACGGAGCCGTGCAGTACAAAGGGTTCTCCGATGCCGACGGGTTCTGCCGGCCTAACCGCAAACCCCGTCAGAACAGCGGCTTGTTCCGGCTGAATACCTGCAATCCGTACATCGTCAGTAAGATTCAGTGCTTCAACAGTACACGTTCCTGTTGTTCCCGTTTCAGGCATGAACACGCCGGCAGTCAGCACGGTTGTACTGCCCGCAAAATATAAATGCACGGTATTATGCTCCGTCCGTTCCGTTTTTACCAGTTTAACAGGGTGTACATCGTTTCCGCTGATGTCCGTAAACACAGGCTGCTGTGAAAAGCCTGCACAGCCGGCGGCAAGCAGTACGGAAATTAAGGATACAAACACAAAAAAATAATGTTTCATAACCGGTACCTCCAGAGCTTATATATACCGTGGAAGGTATTTCGGCTATTTTTTAATACCGGCTGTGCCTATCTGTCATAAGAAGAAGCGATGGCAAGTTCTTTGCGGTATTTTGCAACCGTCCGGCGTGCTATGGAAATGCCGTACCGCTGTGCCAACATATCGGAAATTTTTTGATCAGACAATTTTCCCGTCTGTGTGCCGAGTAATTCTTGTATGCACGCCTTCACGCCTTCTTTTGTACCGGCTCCTTCCTGAGCAGCAGCGGATGGAGACTGTGCAGGAAGCGCATTGGTAAAAAAGTATTTCATTTCAAAGATACCCCAGCGGCATTGCAGATACTTACCGGATACCGTGCGTGAAACGGTAGATTCATGAATACCCAGTTTTTCTGCAACATATTGCTGTGTCAGAGGTACTAGGCGGCGTTTGTCGCCGCTTAAAAAGAAAGCCTCCTGTGCGGTTACGATACAGCGCAGCACCGATACAATTGTTTTTTCCCGCTGGTTGAGGCTGCCGATGAATACTTTTGCCCGCTGTATGTGCTCTTTAATGTAGGTTTGAGCGGCTTTATCGCCGGAGTTCCTAGCTAAATGCCGGAATTCAGGAGATACCGTGAGCAGCGGCAGTTCAAAATTATTGATGCTGACGGTAAATTCATCTCCTATCTGTTCGATAAATGCAGTCGGGATAATGTAATTGTCCGGTGTCCTGTCCTCTCCCGCCGTTCTGCCCGGAAAAGGATTGAGCGAAGCGATAAGCGAAAGGATGTCTTCCGCAGTTTCCTGTGTCAGTTTATAGGGAATTGAAGGGTCGCTGTTTACCGCCTGCACAAGAGAGTAAGGGCGCGCCTTTTCCAAATATGAAAAATGATGTTCCAAAATATCAATGGTATACCCATATACCGGATCTGCTGCCGTTTTTCCCGTAAAAAGCAGCTTTGCTTGAATCACAAGGGATTGTTTAAAATCGCGTACTCCGCAGCCGATAGGATCGAATTGCCGGATCAGTGAAAGAGCCCGGCGTATTTTTTTGTGTTCTTCCGGGGTGCCGGATGATAGTTCTTGTTTAAAGAGCGATGCAAGGGGCAGGGAATGAAAACCGTCAGAGGTAAGATTGTTGATGATCTGCTCCGCATACGCTGCGGTTTTGGAGTCAAGCTTGCAAAAATAGAGCTGCTCTAACAGGCGGTCTTGCAGGGTTTCATGCTGTTCTGCCGGAATATTTTCCAAAAATGCCTGAAACGCATCGCTGGCTTCGGAGTTTCCGCCCGTATTTTCTTGCCGGCGGTACCTGACCGGCTGCCGGCGGTAAATATCCGGCATACTGCCGTACCGGCGCTCCAAAGCGGTTTTTCTACGGGACGAATCAAGGGACTCTGTGCGTATATCGGCCGCCCGTTCCAATGCCGGGTTTTCCGTCAGCTCTGCAGCAATCCTTTCCCGCAGTTCGGCGGCCGGCATGGCCAGCAAATCCAGTGATTGAATTTGACTTTGGCTCATCCGCTGTTCGAGCCGCTGCCCTAAGGTTTGACTGAGCTGCACATTACCTCCCTAACAGAAAGGCAATGCCCGCTGAAAACGTGCCGCCGCTGAGCGAGGTACCGGATGTTCCCCGCAGACTGTAGTCAGTCAGTATGTTTGAAGGGAGACTGTAGATAAGGGTGTATCCTTCCTGTGTAATACTGTGTTCATACAAAAAGTGAACAAACAACCCGCAATAGGGAAGAAACTCCCAGGTTAAACGCACGCCTCCGTGTAGTGCCCATCCTCCGTCCATTATATCAATGAACCGTTTGTTTTTAGCATAGTGTATATCTTCACCGTCTGCCAGCACCTCTGCGGTAATATGAAAGTCCGTAAATATACGCAATTTATGCGGAATATCCGCCTCAAATCCAATTCCGACAGCCGGTATGATGAGTTGTTGCTGGTAGGCGATTGCCGGCCCGGTAGACTGCGTTTTAGGGATATACGGAGTCCATTCTTCATACACATCTGGATTGCGGGATAGCTGCTTTCCGTATTGCAAATACCCGTCGTAAGCATACCAGCTGATTTTTGAGTAGTGCAGACTGATCATCGGCTCAGTCATGAGGGTGATACCGTTTTTTTGCATTGCAGCACTTTGCGACATCGGCAGCTGTAAGCCAAGTTTTACAGTACTGCGGATTCCTTCAAGGATTTTACAGTTGTGTTCTGAAAAGTGCGTCATACCGAAACGGGGCGGCGACAATTCTATGTTGAAAAAATCTGTGTCGATCATAGTACCGGTTTGCATCGGCTGCATAAAACTGACATTTCCTTCGATATGAATACCTTTCGGCAAATACAAACCGCCGTGCAGCGTGTACGAAACCGATGGGGTCAGCGGCCATATCAGATCGCTTAAAATATGTCCTTTTGTCAATACATATTCGTGTGCTTGTGCAAGCATCGTATTAACCGTAAAGGCTGCGAAAGCGCTGACCGGAAAGGTTTTTTTTATTCCGGCAGGAGAGCTTTTTATACTACCGGATTGACCGTAACAGAGGCTGCTCAAGAGAAAAAGGACTGTACACACTAATATCATCCGTGCAGAACGCATACCGTACTATAGCGCGAATTATTATTCTACTCAATATTATGATTATGAAGCAGACGGTCTGTCTCTGCGGACATTCCCCATTGTGTTTTTCTGTGTTAGACTGAGAGTATGAAGTTTACCCTAACACCGCAGACTCAACCGAAAGAAAACACCTTTCCGTTTAAAAAAAGAATCGGTACCTGTATGACCCACCGATCCGATATTGTCTGGATAGATATTACCGACACCCCGCAAGATATTCTTACATTGATAAAAGAGCACTCGGGGCTGCATTATTTTCCGGTATGTGCCGGTAAAATAGATACCCTTATCGGCATTTTGGCGGCAAAGGACTATCTGCAAGCCTGTTTGGAAACACCGGTTCCCAATGTGCAAAAATTATTGAAAAAACCGGTCTTTATTCCGGAGACATTGACGGTGCTGCGCGCCCTCGGTATCGTGAAGCAGCATAAGAGCAATAGTGCCTGTATCATAGATGAATACGGCGGGATTGAAGGCTTTATTACAAAAAACGGTCTCCTTACCCTTTTACTGGAAGAAAGTGTCAATGCGTTCAGCGGAGGCGGGCAGACATTGTTGAAACAGGCAGACGGTGCGGTAATCGTCAGCGGACAGATCAGCCTTGACGAAGTGCAGTCCTTACATCTTTTAGAAGATATTGAACGTACTCCTAACGAAGAATACTACACACTTGCAGGGTATTTGCTGACCTTGACCGATGCCATTCCTCAACAGGGCGATGTGATAGATACGGGAACCTACCTTTGCACTGTAATAGGCATGACCGGGCAGCGCATCGATCAGGTTTCAATAAAGAAAAAGACCGTACAATGACAAATGTCATAGTTTGTAATGATATTCTGCACTTTCCTTTTATGTCCGGCCTTCTATACTGAACATAAACAGTTATTTTGTATTAATAAGGAGGCTTCTATGATACGGAAAGTGTTTTCTGTAGGCTTACTGTTGTTATTGTGTGTACTGCCGCTTTTTTCTGAAGACATTTATACTGATTTCTTACGGTTTAAGTGCGGTCTGTATAATGCCGGCACGGATCAGGAACGGCAGACACTGCTTGCGGAATATAAGGACAGACTTGACAACTCCGCTTTAAGCGAACAAGATGCGCTTGCCCTCAATACGCTGTTTGTCCTTGAACAGGCAGTCTTTGAAAAAGATGCTTCGGGTATACAAAATAAAAAAGAACTCTATTTACGCTATACCAGGCAGAATGAACAATGTACAGCATTCATGGAAAAAAATGGAAAAGCCTCAGTTTCTCCCTTTTTGCTTTCAGGCTGGGCAGATATTAAATCACGGCTGACCGCATTCCTATCCGGACAAGATATGTATACCGAAGCAAACGCCGCCCGCAAACTCTACCTTGAAGCCTTAAAAAAGGATAAAAAATTTTCTCAAGGCTATGTTTCTTACGGTCTTTGGCTGTTTTTTGCGCCTCCTATTGCAGGAGGCGGTGCGGAAGCCGCATTAAAAGAATTTTCAAAAGCGGTATCCTACGCAAATACACCGGAAGAAAAATACCTTGCACTGATATACCGTTCGCAAATATATGTTGCACTGGAAGATGAAAAAAAAGCTGCGGCAGACTTGCACACCGCCGCGGCGCTCATTCCCAATGAACGCTTTACTCAAATAATAATGGAATATAATAAACATGGTAAGATATTTTTTGAATAAAACAACCGTATTGCGCGTTGCATTATCTTTCTGCCTATGGGCAATGATTTACGGCTCCCTTATTGCGGAATCCGGTACAGAGGTACTGCAGGGGCTTGTCAGTATTGAGGATTGTGAAATACAGTTGGAACAGTATTACAAAACGGGTGAATACGGCTTTCGCAATCTTTTTGCCGCTTTCGATTCGGTAAGAACTGAACTATATACTGCATTCAATGCACAGGAACAGAATAAAGAGCGCGAAACGATACTGCTGGCGCACTATTTAGAATATGCAAAGCTGATTTCAACCGTATACAACTACGGCGGAGACCGGCAGTGTAAAAAATATGTAAAAATAATTGATGAAGAAGCTGCC
The DNA here is from genome assembly GCA_038397965.1 of Treponema sp. Classification (GTDB taxonomy): domain Bacteria; phylum Spirochaetota; class Spirochaetia; order Treponematales; family Treponemataceae; genus Treponema. The sequence goes on along the minus strand of JARGFA010000006.1, from coordinate 11,840 downwards.
GAATTCTTAAAAAAAACGGCAGCCCGCCGCAAACCGGCACCTCGCGGTATACACAGGCCGCAACACGGGAGTACTGGTGCGGCAGGGCACATAAGCCGAGCAGAGCTGTCCGCCCTCTATCTGCGGTATGCAGATTATCTGTATACAAAACTCGTTTTACCGGAAAATGTCTTTACCATTGCCGCTGCTCTGCCGGTACTTTACCGGAAAGCCCTGCTGTATGATCCCGGCAATACGGAGGCGGCGGTTAAACTGGCGTGCTGGCATATCTTTCCGGCAAATGAAACCACGGCATTGTACAATAGCTTTATCGAATTACAGGAAACAGCGCTTGATGTGTTGTCTCCAACCGATCAATTTACGGCATATCTTTTATATTCTATTTATTACATGAAAAAATACAACAGTCAAAAAGGCCGTGCTTATTTACAAAAAGCGGCGGGGCTTTTTCCCGGTCATGTTCTGCTTTCCCATCTCTATGAGAACTATGCAAAAGGTATGTTTGCCCTATAAACGGAGAGTAAAATGAAAGAATTAAACGTTCAGAACGTACATAAAAGTTATTATCTTAAAGAAAAGAAAATTGAGGTTAATAAGAATATTTGTTTTTCTGCGGAACCGTCTTCGATGATTTGGATTTACGGTAACTCCGGGGCCGGTAAATCTACCTTTTTGAATGTCATTACAGGTATTGACATCCCCGATTCGTGGACGGTAAGCTGGAACGGCACCGCATTGCATACGATGGATGTCAATACCCGTGCACAATTCAGATTGGAACACTTCGGTTTGATCTTTCAGTTCTTTGAATTAATCAAGGCACAGACTATTTATGAAAACGCCGCTTTGCCGCTGAAGATGTGCAGAAAATCAAAAAGAGAAATAGATGCCGTATTGTTTCCTTTATTTGATTATTTTGATGTGCGGGAACTTATCCATAAAAAACCGGATCAGCTTTCAGGCGGAGAAAAACAGCGGGTTTCTATTATCCGTGCCCTTTCGACCAATCCTAAGTATTTAATTGCCGATGAAATTACCTCTTCGCTTGATACTAAATGTGCCCATCAGGTGTATGAATACCTGCGTACCTACATAAAAACCCGTAACGGTATCGGAATTTTTGTCTCCCATGATCCAATCATTAATCAGTATGCCGATAGGACATATAAAATGCAGGCAGGATTCTTAACGGAAATGTCTTGCGGAGGTAATGTATGTTTTTAATAAAAAGTGCATGGGATAATATTCAATTTCATATCAAGCGTAGTATTCTCTCAATACTGCTCATTGCTATTGCGTCCGGCGCAATTTTATTATACCGCGGCTTTGTTGAATATTCTGAGCAGGGTTTGGCACTGGGATTTATTGCAGATGCCGGACATATTCAAGTAAGTCCTCAGAAAACGGATGGAACTGAAAATACCGAACAGCACTTGTTGGATGCGGACGCCTTAGCCCGTCTAAAGGGGATATATGCCGCGATACCGGAAATTAAATCGTATGATTCGGTATTGAATTTTCAAGGGATCATCGGCACCGAAGATCGCTCTGCTCTGTTTTGGGGTTCCGGCTATGATACGCCTGAGTCATTCGGTGCAACCGAAGGGATACCGGTGTTTGCCGGTGAATACGGAATCGTACTGGGCAAGGGATTATTTAACTCGCTGCATTTAAGTATAGAAGACAGTCCCATTGTAAATATTATGTCATCAATAGGACAAAGCGGTATTTTAACCGGTTCTCTTGATGTAACCGGCTATCTTGACACCCGTGTACCCCAAAATGATGCCGGTTTAGTGATCGCTTCGCGTAATGCGATGATTAAATTTTTTGAATTGGAAGATTCTGCATCCTACACCCGTGTGTTTTTGCATAAAGATTCCGATGTGCCCAAGGTGCAGGCTGCACTTGACAACTATTTTACCGACCGTAATCTCCCCTTTGAAACACGGAATTGGAAAGAATTGAATCCTTCATGGGAGCAAATCAGCGGATTATTTAATGCGCAATTTTCGGTTATCAGTGCTATTTTGTGTATATTGATTTTTGTCGCATTAACGCAAAGCCTCTCCGCAAGTTTTATGGAACGGATAGGCGAGTTCGGTACGATGGAAGCAATCGGGTTAAAAAAATCGGCAATCATAAAAATGCTGCTGCTTGAAATTTGTATGCTCAGTATTGCGGGTATTATCGGCGGTATTATCTTTGCACAATCGGGCAATATTATCACGGAAACCTTTGACATTATGATGATTCCGCCCGGTCGCAGCAGCGGATACCGGCTGAATTTTTATATTACGTGGCAGTCGATTGTGTACACACAGTTTTTCATTTTTTTAACCGGTATTGCATCGGTTTGCTATCCTATCTATACGATACACACATATAGCACGGTGCAGCTTATACGGTATAACTAAGGAGGATCGTATGATACGGCGGGATATTTTTTTTATCTTGGCGGTCTGTCTTTACGGAGCGGTGAGTTCAGCGTTCCTTTTTTCCGAATCCGATCAGGTGAATGCAGACTATCATACCTTTTTAAGTGTAAATAGATCATATACAACGGATAGCACGGTCTTGGTCAAGCAGGTTATCATAAAACGGAGCCGGAATGCAAACACTGCGGACACTGTTTATTGTTTATTTCACCGAAAGGGGCAGTGTGTAAAAATACCGGCTAAAACCGGTGCACAGTATTTTTTCAGCTCCGATCAAGGGTATTGGCTTTTAACAAAAAAATTACGGACACCGTTAAAAGTCTCCGGCGCGTACAAGATAGAAGAATTTGAAGTTCAGGACATTCTGAAAACCGATTTTGAAAATAGCTATCAAATCATTTCGGAGGATAAGGGTATCCTAACACTTGAGCGGAAAACGGAAGGGCCTGCCTACCGGTTTATTTTATTTACCAAAACAGCCCCGGATATTTTTGAACTCACCTTCACCGATGCACGCAAAACCCCCTTACGCACATTAGTCTATCACCGCGGCACGGTTGGCGGCTATGACTGTTTCCGGCAAATCGATGTTTATAATCTGCTGTTTGATAAAGGCGGGTTCAGTTCATGGAGTACGGAGTGGATCAAGCCGGTGGATGTGCCTGCTTCGCTATTCAGCTATTCGCAGATGAAGGCACTCGGCCAAAAAATTGACACGCTTATTGAGTAGCTATGATACAACGGTACTTACCGCTCATACTTTTTATCTGTACCATGCCGCTTGCTGCGGCAGAGGCAGGGTTTGAGCTGAACAGCACTGCGGTTTTTTTAGAAAAACACAAACACCCCGTTGTCCCTGATGTGTTTGCACAGACCGATGCTGCTGTTTTTTGCAGTTTTGATTTTTTACTCGGCAATCACAGCTTTCTTATACAGCCCGGTGTTGTGATACGCGATAAAAAGATACGGCCTTTTTTTAGAAAGTTCCGTTATTCGGTGTTTACGGAAACCGTATTTGTTTCAGCCGGAAAAGATTCGTACTATTTTGGTGAAGGAATTATAAAAAACTGGTTCTTTGTCTCTCTTCCTGCCCGAACTGGTCGTGAAAAAACCGCGGAACCGGCAGTTTGGCATACGATCTGTGAGATACCGGTACAACAGTTTTTATTTACAGGGGGCTTTTTTTTCGATGCCGATTCACCGGATATGTGGACTGTACCTCAGTGGTATAGTCTGTGGGTCAAAGCCGTATACTCTCACCCTTTCGTTTCCGTCGGGTTCGAATCCGATGTGTTATTTCAGCCTGAACTTCCGGCAGTGCGGCAAAAAAAAGCATATACCTTTAAAGCAGCCGCCGAAATTGCTGCGGTCTTACCCCATCATATTAAGCTCTATACAAATGCGCAGCTGCCCGTTGACCTGTTGAGGCGGAACATCAGCGATTGGGGAGTTCTTACCGGCATTTCAAAAAATATTGTTTTTCCCCGTATTATCTTGAGTTCCATAGCAGAAGCTGCCTATTCCCGGAAGGGACTTGAGTACGCCTTGTTCCAGAGTATGGGAGCCGCCGATTATGTTCAGCTTTCTGCCGGTATACAAGGATTGGAAGGAAAAAACCTCATCGGTATTGTCCAGTCCGAATTTTTTATTTCCGATTTTACATTAAAACTTTCGTATATTACAAAAAATCTGCTTGAAAAAAAAACGGATGCGGATAAACGGTATATCGGCATTTTTTCTATTGCAGTACGTCTTGGAGGTGGCTTATGAGAGGAATACGGAGCAAATACGGTTTGGAAGATAAACAGAATAGACCGCAGGTCCCGCTGCTGCGGTGCCTTGCTGTCTGTTGTATGCTGTCTGCCGCAGCGGTGATGTACGGGCAAGAAAGCGCCGCTCATGAAACCAGCCCGGCCGCCCCTGCCATTCCCGTGCGTATTTCCGCATTTAAAATAGTACCGCAGTATTACGGCCTACCGGTTTCAGTACAATTCGGCTGGTTTTACCGGAAAGAGGATGTGAGTATGTTCCCTCATTTCGGAACCTCATTTTTAGTTGAGGATGAACCGGTACTGAACAGCTTTGCGGGGTTTACGCTGCGGAAAGGTTCTGTTGCGTGGAATGCTGCTGCCGTCTATGACATTGTTCCCTTTACAATGCATAAGAAACCTAAGGATCAGATAGTATATGGAAGTACCTCAGTGACGGCAGCGCTCAAGCGTGTAAAAATTATCCTACCCCTGCGGGCAGGACGGCAGCGGCGCACCGAAATTACCGGTACCGGCGGCGCTTCGGAAAAAAGAGCGGTTACCGAGGTATCTGCGGGAATACGGCTGGAATTTTTGCTTGCCGATTTCGGTTTTTTTAAGAGCACCGGCGCGGCAGCCTTCCGGTATGGTCTCATACCGGATGACCGGTTTCATTATTATACGGTTCATGCGGAAATTCCGGCCTCTTTTCATTTCTACTATGCAGACCTCGCTTTTATGTACTCATGCTTTCATACCGGCACCGTGCAATACGGTACTGTTGCTGCCCGCCGCCGCTACGAAACCGCAAAACCGCAAAGCAGTCTTACCGGCCGGAATACCTTTAAACCTGCTGCAGCATACACTGATATGCACATTTTTGGTTCTGAATTCCGCTGGTATCCTGCACGATTCACCGCCGAGGCAAACGGCTTTTTCCTTTCGCTCTTTGCCGATGCAGGGATAGGGATTACCGCCCGCCGGAAACGCGCGCTTATTGCGGAGTTCGGCGGCGGAATCGGCTATACCCTCTTTGACAGTGTGCCCTTTACCTTTCAGGCAGGAGTCAATCAAGATATGCAGCCGGTTTTCTATCTCGGCATTGTGTCCCGTCTGTCCCATAGACCCTAATATACTGCCGGTACAACACAGCGAAAACCGCACGGTGCAGAATTCTTTCAAAAACCGGCAACAGGGGATCAGCACAGGTTCAGCTTAAAGCATTCCGCATATTCTGCGCTTATTGCCGGCACACCGTGTACCGAAAGACAGACAGTCCGGTCATTCTGTTCAAAAGGAATAGACTGCCCCGTCCGTAAACAGACGGCTGAACAAACCCGCTGCCCGGGTTCCACGTTCAGCGTGATGCTGCGCGGAAGGGACGGGGTGTTTTCGTCATAGCGGTAAAAAGCATAGACTGCCGCTTTGGTTTTGGTTAAATACACGTTTTCGTTTTGCCGGATGGGGTATCCTCCGGTATTGTAAATGCCTTCACCGTGGACGCGCAGCCACTTACCGGCTTTTAACAGCTCCCGTACGGCTTTTGCAGGCAGACAGCCGTCGGGCTGAGGAGGAATATTCAGGGCAAGATTACCGCCCTTAGACACAATCTCTATCAGCATACCGATGATCTTGTGGGCTGACTTAAAATTATCTTCATAATGGAAGGAAAAGTAGTCTCCGGCAGTGATGCAGCTTTCCCACGGACAGGGGATAAAAGACGGCGGTATGGTCTGTTCGGGGGTAATGATATTTTCGTATCTGCCTCCAACCGTGCGGTCGCAGACGATGAGATGGGGCTGTGCGGTTTTTCGGATTTTTTCAACAATCTCGCCGAGACGTATATCCTGATGCCGGTTATGGGGCGAAACTTGCCCTCCGTCAAGCCACAGCACATCTATTGTGCCGTACTGTGTGCAGATTTCTTCAATTTGCCGGTGGGTGAATGCCGTAAACCGTTCCCACAATGCAGGATGTTCAAGGATACTGTAATTTGTGTTCCGGGTTTTTGCCGGCCCCATTTCGGGTGCCCAATAGTAGGGACAATGCCAATCCGGTTTTGAAAAATAGGCTGAAATTGCCAGCCCCCGTTCACGGAAGGCTTGAAACACTTCTTTTACAATATTTGCTCTCGGATTGGTATGAAACGGACAATCGGGGGCAGTAATTTTGTAATCGGTAGTTTCGGTATCGAACATACAAAACCCGTCATGGTGTTTTGTGGTAAACAGTACATATTTAAACCCGCTTTCATGCGCAAAATCAGCCCAATGATCGGGACGGAATTTTACCGGATTAAAAGTCGTGTTGGCATTCCAATACTGGCGTTTAAACTCTTCCATATCATCCGTCCAGTTTACATCCTTACGCGACCAATCCTCTGCATCATCGCACAGCGGCCACGATTCATAGGTTGCCATTTGACAACCGGGCGCCCAGTGCATCATCAAACCGAATTTCAAACCGGTAAACCATGCAAGATGCTCCCTGACTGCCGCCGATTCGGGTGCAACATAGTGCTGCCCCTCAGAATAACCGTGTACACCTTCGTGCATATCTCCGTGTGCCATAACAGCCTCCCTTCTCAAGTAATCGGGTTGGGGATTGTTTTAAAGTCCGGTGTTTTTAAACCCCGCCCCTTACCCGACAATTATTGTAGCACGACACGAGGTCATCTCGTCTAGTTAGGTATAAAAATAACGGGCAACAGCTATAATTTCTTTAGAAATATGCTATATTTACTATATGAAAATCAAATTAACGCTTGAAAAGCTTCAAGAAGAAGCAAAAATATTTTCCGAATTGGAATCAGCGTATGATGAACCCTCAATTTATGGTTCGACCGATGGAAAGGCCGTCGGTACATATCTAGAACATAAATTTAAGAACTTTTTAAGTCAGAAATATGCTTTTGATAGCGGAAACGCTGCACGCGGTATAGATTTACCGGAACTTGAAGTAGATATAAAAACAACAAGTATAATTCAACCGCAGTCTTCTTGCCCATTTAAATCGGCAAGGCAAAAAATATTTGGACTTGGCTACAATCTGCTTGTTTTCGTTTATAAAAAGCAAGATAACCAACAGACAAAAACGAGTCGTCTTTATATTCTTCATACAATTTTTGTTTCTAAAAATAGAACAGCAGATTATCAACTTACAACAAGCCTAAACAATATTTTGGAAAATAATGCAAATAAAGATGACATCATTGCCTTGCTCCATGATAAAAATCTTCCTGTAGATGATATTTTGGCAGATTCACTCGCTGATGAAATTTTATCACATAAACCGGAAATTGGTTATCTCACTATTTCAAATGCTCTTCAATGGAGATTGCAGTATTCAAGAATCATAGAAGAGGCAGGCACTGTAAATGGTATTGTAAGGTTGGTATAATGAAAAAAAGAGAATTTGGGGATTTTCAGACACCGGCTATTTTAGCGAATTTACTGGTAAATATATTAAAAACAAAAGATATTTCTCCTGAGATTATCGTAGAGCCGACTTGCGGCGAAGGTTCTATACTTATTGCGGCTCATAAAGCCTTTAATCCTCAAAAATCCCTTGGTATTGAAATTCAAAAAGCATATACTGATTCATTGAATCAAAATCCTGAAAAAAATATTTCTATTTTGAACAAAGATTTTTTCATTTCCTTACCAGATATTACAGATTTTATTTCTGTAAATGATAACATTCTTTTTATTGGAAATCCGCCGTGGGTTACAAATTCCGAACTTTCTGCACTTGGAAGCTGCAATCTTCCAAATAAAGCTAATTTTGATAATATCCGTGGTATCGAGGCAATAACAGGAAAAAGTAATTTTGATATTTCGGAATACATTATAAAATTTTTAATTGATAATTTCGCTTATAAGAAATCAGTTTTTGCTTTTTTGTGTAAAATAAGTGTCGCAAAAAAAATCATGAATAGATTATGGAAAAACACTTTTCAATATAAATCTGCTGAAATATATCCAATTGATTCAAAAAAGTATTTTTCAGCTGCAGTCGATGCCTGCCTGTTTTATTTGGATTGTTCAGCGAAAAAAGAAAATTCGGAATTGTCAATTTTTGTTTCAATAGAAAATCCTGTGAAAAAATATACGAGCGGTTTTTATAAAAATGTGTATTTTGAAGATTTGTCCAAAAAATCGTTGCTTGATATTTACGGAAAAAGTCAGTTCATCTGGCGGAATGGAGTAAAACACGATTGTTCAAAAGTAATGGAATTTACTGTTAAAAATAATTGTCTACAAAATGGGTATAATGAAACGGTCGACATTGAATCGGATTTGGTATTTCCATATCTAAAAAGTTCTGATTTGGTAAAAAATTCTTTCGTTGTCAAAAAAAGAATTTTAGTAACTCAAAAGTTTATAAATGAACCGACAGATTATATACAGATAAAATATCCGAAAACATGGGCATATTTGACAGAGCATAGAGAGGATTTTGAAAACCGAAAAAGCATTATTTACAGGAACAAGTGCAGATATTCTATTTTTTCAGTCGGAGATTATACTTTTAAGCCTTATAAAATAGCGATTTCAGGTCTTTATAAATCTTTATATTTTAAGCTCATATCACCTTATGGGGAAAAACCAGTGTTACTCGATGACACTTGTAATTTCATTTCTTTTGATTCAAAAGAAAAAGCTGAATTTGTTTTAACTCTTTTGCAAAGTGAAAGTGCACTTCAGTATTTAAATGCGAGAATTTCTTGGGAAGCAAAACGCCCTATAAAAACAGAAGTCTTAAATTCCATTGACTTTGAAAAACTTGCACGAATAGAAAACAAAGATAGATTGTATTATAGGTTATTTGTTCCTGTAGTACAAAATCTGTTGTTTGCGTAAAAATCACATAACACTGTTTTCAAAGCCGACAAACAAGTATAAAACACTCTCCCGTAAGCCAGAGTACATGAGCCTACCACACCATTTTTTACTGCGGAATATCTTTGCGGGCTTGTTGATTTGACGATAAGTTTGGTATACTGATCTTATGAATATGATTGTATCTTTTTTCCTGTCATATATGCCGTGGTTCTGGCTTGCGGCGGCGGTACTGTTTGCCGTTATCGAAGCGGCCACCTTGGGCTTGACGACTATCTGGTGCGCCGTCAGTGCTGTTGTCATGATTTTTGTTTCATTAACGCCGCTGCCGCTGAAATGGCAGTTTGTAGTGTTTGCCCTTCTTTCGCTCCTCCTCATATTTTTTACCCGTCCCTTTGCCGTCAAGCGTTTGCATATTAAAAAAGAAACAACCAATGCAGACAGTCTTATCGGTAAGAAGGTTCAGATTATAAAACCGATAACCGAATTTGAAAAGGGACAGGCAAAGGTGAACGGGGCAGTGTGGACTGCGGCAGCAGCGGATCAGGGAGATATTCCCGCCGGGAGCGAATGCACCGTTGAAAAAATCGAAGGGGTTACCCTTATTGTAAAGAAAGTATAGGCATCTTCTAAAAATAGAACCGGCTGATTTGCAAATTCCGAATTGCGTTTTCATCTCAGGCAGAGTATACTATTTCTGATATTTATGCTGCGGCGGATAGTCTTTTTTGACAACTGCACCGGCACAAAAGGAGTTCTTATGAATCATCGCTTTAAAAGGTTTATTATGAATAGCTTTATATCGATAAAAAAGCATCGGGGGGGGGGTATACGTTAGTATACTGCTGAGTGCGTTACTGTTCAGCAGTTGCCCGCAAGCAAACAAGACTGCGTCAGAGAATCCTTCCCCGCAAAACACAAAAAATGCTGTACAGTTGGCTGCCGAAAAACTGAAAATCGGCTATCAAACGGGCGATAGCAAAGATAAGGTAAGGCAAAACCTTACACTGCCTAAAACGGTAGAAGGTTTTATAGATGTAAAAATTACGTGGACTTCAAATAACGAATCGGTTATCTCTCACAGCGGTGTTGTAACCCGTCTGCCTCAAGATGAAACAGTAATACTGACTGCAACACTGGAAAAACAGGGCATCAAACCGGTAACAAAAACCTTTCAGCTTAGGGTAGTAAAACGGGAAGCTGCGGCAACTGACAGCAAAGCTGTTCAGCTTGCAACAGAGGCATTACAAATCGGATTTACCGGAGATGACAGAACCGATCATGTTACAAAAAAATTAACGCTGCATACCGTATCCCCAAGCTATGACGGAGTAACCATTGCATGGACTTCCAGTCTCCCGGGCATTATTGCCGCTGACGGTACCGTAACCCGTCCTCAAGATAAAGATACGCCGGTAAAACTCACTGCAAGGCTCACAAAAGGCAGTGCAGCAGATGAAAAAATCTTTACCGTTACGGTTATTAAACTCCCGCCTGCCGTAACTGACCGTGATATAGTCGAAAACGCGGCTAAAACGCTTGAAATCACCTTTGAACAAGGCGATACAAAAGACAGTGTAACAAAGCGTTTGATGCTGCCTACCGTGTCAAAGTATTATCCTGCAGTAACCATCAGATGGACAAGCATGGGCAGTCTTATCACTGATCAAGGTATCGTAACCCGTCCCGATGACAAAAACACCGCGGTAACACTGACCGCAACGCTCTCAAAAGGCGCTGAAACACAAACCGTGTCTTTCACGGTTATTGTCCAGCAGAGTGATAAAGGGATTTTGGAATCAGCAAAGGAAAGTCTGAAAATCGGCTATATATCAGGCAACAGTGAAAACAGGGTAACAAAAAAACTGACACTGCCTAAAACAATAGAAAGTTTTAAAGGCGTAACAGTTACATGGCATTCCGGTGATACAGCCGTTATTTCCGATGATGGTACCGTAACCCGTCCTCAAGATAAAGATACACAGGTAACGCTGACTGCAACCCTGAAAAAAAGCAGCGCAACAGACACCAAACAGTTTACTGTTATTGTAGCAAAGCTGGAAACTGCTGCCAATGATACCGATGCTGTTGCAGGGGCAAAAGCTGCTTTGGAAATCGTTTTTGCCGAAAATGATAGTGCTCATCATGTTACAAACAACGTAACACTGCCGGCAGCATCCCAAGACTATGACGGAGTAGGCATTACATGGGCTTCCAGTGAACCGGCTGTTATTGCTGCTAACGGAACCGTAACCCGCCAAGCAGAGGATAAAAGAGTAACGCTGACCGCAACACTGAAAAAAGGCAGTACAACGGACACCAAGGAGTTTATCGTTACAGTGCTGCAAAGTGATCAAACCGCAGTAGAAAAAGCTGCTGCAAAACTGGAAATCGGTTATAAAGCCGGCGATAAAGAAGATGCAGTAACACAGGATGTTACACTGCCTACAATGATAGAAGGCTTTACAGGTGTTGAAGTTGCGTGGCAGTCAAGCAAGAAGTCAGTAATCGGTTTGAACGGCAGCGTAACCCGTCTTGCCCAGAATGAAACAGTAACGCTTACTGCAACACTGGAAAAAGGTAGCGGAAAGACAACCAAACAGTTCACCCTTACTGTGCTGCAAAGCGAACAGGGTTTTGTAGCAAAAGCTGCTGCAAAACTGGAAATCGTTTATCAAACAGGAGATAACGCAAGTGCCGTAACCAAAAACCTGATGCTGCCTACTGCGGTTACCGGTTTTGACGGTGTAACCGTTACATGGGCTTCCAATAACGAAGCAGTCATTTCCCCCAGCGGAACTGTAACCCGCAAA
>JARGFA010000005.1:0-174728 GCA_038397965.1 Treponema sp. | reverse complement strand
CGGTATCGTAGTCGTATTCCGCTATTAACATATTGACCTTATAAAGCCTCAATTTCTTGCATACTTAAACCTGTCGCTTTTACAATATTCTCAATAGGAAAGTTCATAGCAAGCAAATTCTTTGCTGTTTCGAGTTTACTTTGATACAAGCCGTCCGCAAAACCTTCTTGTCTGCCAACTTGTATACCTTCTTGTCTGCCAATCATTAGACTTTCTTGCCGTTGTACCGCTATGTCGGTATCATAGTCGTATTCCGCTATTAACATGTTTATTACCTCCCGTGATTTTCTCATTAAATAGTCTTTTAAAATTTCCTTATCTATACATATCTTTACCGCATTGGTAAAGCCGTTTTCGCTGTCAAGCTGCATTTGCTTTCGTACTTCTTCTACAAAAAGGCTGTATTCTTCAAGCGGTTTACAGCGGCTTAATACTTCCGCTCCCTTACTTTTGTTTATGTTAAATACCTTTACTTCAAGTTCCAGCGGTATCTGTTCAGGCTTTGTAATAAAGGCATCCGAGAGTTTTAGCATTGTAGTTTCAGGATAGTCACCTGTGCCGTTGTAGAAAACATAAAATTCCGGCGTAGGGATTTTTGACAGTTTTCGCAGATACCTGTCTGTCGGTGCTTGCAGTTTTTCGTAAAGCCGAGCAATATACTGCAAAAAGCGTAAAGGCATATTTTCGTTTATGGTGGATTGGTGCTCAGCCAATACGATGATTTTACCGTCCACAAGGCAGGAAACATCGTTTATAATGTTCATATACATTACGTTATCAAGCCTTATGTTTTCTACAGGACAGGACATTTGCAGGTTCGTACCGTGCAAGGCGTTATAGAGCGATAAAAAGTTTTCTTTTGCTTTTTCATCTTCTGCGAACAAATCGACAAAGACTGAATCTTTATAGCTGCGTTTGTATTTAGACATTTTCCGCCTCTCCCTTCATGTTTAGTATATCATAAAATGATTGAATCTACAAATACCGCACCAAAATACACATAATCAACAACCCCGACGCAAAGCATCGGGATATGTTGTTCTCATAAGGTGGTTGCAGTCGGCTTTAATACCCTTTGTTACGACTCAAGAAGCGTCGGGGTATTAAACCCTCCGCACGAATACATTTTTGAACAAACTGCCTTGCCCGATTGCACAAAATCCGCATTACAGCTATACTATAAATATTGAATATATATTCGTTATTTAAGTTCGTAATGAGGAGCCGTTCGGCAGTTCCTACATTTGATAATGTACTCACTGCCGAATTAAGGAGTATCTATGTATAAAGAATTATGTGCATTTTTGAGTAAGAAGGGAAAAATCGATGTATGTATTTCGTCATTGTTTTTTACATTGTACGGATTAAGCTCGGTGGGAATGCTTCTTACGGTGTTTTCGATTTTGTTTAAGATTGCTGCCGGAACTCACGTTGAGGGGCTCTATGTTGATTTTGCGGTTTTGATAGGCTTGGTCATTTTTAAAGGACTTTGCAATATGATTGCAGACTTAAAAAAACACGGGGCGGGCTTTGATGTGGTGCAGCAAATACGGGAACGGATGATTGTAAAATTAAAACTCTTTAGTTTGGGCTTTTATACGAATGAGCGGTTAGGAGAATTAAACACGATTCTTCATAAGGATGTGGACAATATGTCGATGGTGGTAGGGCACATGTGGCCCAGGATGTTCGGTGATTTTCTTATTGCCCTTGCGGTTTTTACCGGTCTTGCCCTCATCAATCTGAAGTTCGCCCTTATTATGGCCGCCTCGCTTCCGGTTGCACTTTTCTATCTTTTTTACACAATTAAAAAGGCGCAAAAAATTGAAAGCCGAAACAACTCGGCTCTCGCCGATATGGTAAGTTTATTTGTCGAGTATGTGCGCGGTATTCCTGTGTTAAAAAGTTTTTCGCATAATAAGAGCCTTGACAATGAACTTTTTGAAAAGACAAAAATATTCGGCGAAACAAGCAAGGCTTCTTCGCGTTTTAAGGCAAGACAGCTTTCGGTTTTTTCATTTTTAATAGATGCCGGATATTTTATTCTTTTGGTTTATTCAGCTCTTGCCGCACTTAAAGGGAGTATTAATGTACTTGACTTTATGATTATCGCTGTAGTTTCAAAAGAATTTTATAAACCCTTTGCGGCTATGGAAACTCACTACATGTATTATGTGTCGGCGGTAGATAGCTATCACCGCTTAGGTAAAATTCTTCATGCCGAGGTAATAGCCGATAAAACGGACGGCATCATTCCTTTACAAAACGATATTGTTTTTGAAGATGTGGAATTTTCTTATGAAGAAGATGAGTTTAAAATGGAAAAGGTAAGTTTTACCGTTCCGGAGAAAACAATGACGGCTCTCGCAGGAGAATCGGGAAGCGGTAAGACGACAATAACGAATTTGCTTTTGCGGTTTTACGATGTGCAAGCGGGAAGCATTAAACTCGGCGGTGCCGATATCCGCGATATTCCCTATGACGAGCTTTTGGACAGAATCGGCATTGTTATGCAAAACGTACAGCTTTTTGATAACACTATCGAAGAAAATATCCGCGTGGGGAAAAAAGGTGCTTCCAAAAAAGAAATTATTGAAGCCTGCAAAAAAGCGAGGATACACGATTTTATTATGAGTCTTCCCGATAATTACGCAACCGATATAGGCGAAAACGGTGCTCTTTTGTCGGGCGGACAAAGGCAGAGGCTTTCGATTGCACGAGCCTTTTTAAAAGACGCTCCGATTTTAATTCTCGATGAGATGACAAGCAATGTCGACCCCGTAAACGAATCCCTTATTCAAGAAGCAATTACGGAGCTTTCAAAAAACAGAACGGTACTGGTCATCGCTCATCATTTAAAGACTATCCAAAAAGCGGATCAAATCCTTGTATTCCGAAAGGGAAGCCTTATCGAAAAAGGGAAGCACGATGAGCTTTTAAAAAACGGAGCTTACTACAAGCGGCTTTGGAAAGCGCAGTGCGGGAGCGGCAGAGACAGTCATCACTTGAAAACGCCTCTTGTCTCTTGCATATAGTAATTATACAAATTTGTGCTTTTGGTGAGTGGTTTTAGCCTTACATCTTTTCATCTTGGTGAAAGAAGATTTTTATATAGGGACTATAGAATAAATAACATTGGTATATCTGCCCGTATCATTGAACGGCAGCCTTTTACACGGTATAATGCAGCCTGTACATCACGAGGTGCCGAGAGCACCGGAAATGTCCAAAAGTTTCAGTTTTAGACGTTTTCGATGTATGTTATAAATCAGGAGAATAGTATGCTTTTAAACCGCTCTGCAGGAATACTCTTGCACCCGTCTTCTCTTCCAAGTAATGAAGGTATCGGAACACTGGGAAAAACCGCATATCAATTTATTGATTGGCTTCATACCGCACATATTCGGCTTTGGCAGGTGCTGCCGCTCGGGCCGACCGGTTATGGGGATTCTCCCTATGCCGCTTTTTCGAGCTTTGCAGGCAATCCCCTGCTCATCGACTTAGAAACGCTTGTTGACCGCCAGCTGCTCACTGCTGCCGATATAGCCCTCCCCGACTATCTTTCTACCGAAGGGAATGTCGATTTCGGTTCCGTAGTGTACTGGAAACTGCCCGTTTTAAAAAAAGCGGCGGCTCATTTTTTACAAGCTATCGAAAAACCGGCGGAAAAAACACTTGAAGACCGTGCGGCCGCCTACCGCCTGTTTACCGCACATAATAAACATCTGGATGAATACGCCCTCTTTATGTCGATTAAAGAAGTTTACGATGTAAAAGCCATGGAAGAAGGGCTTTCGGGGAAGCTGTGGAACAATTATTGGCCGAAAGACCTTGCCCGCTGTGAACCTGCCGCAGTTGCAGCGTGGACAAAAGAGCATGAACACGAAATAGAACTGCACAAGGTTATTCAATTTTTCTTCTTTGAGCAGTGGAAGACCTTAAAAGCTTATGCAAACGGAAAAGGTATTTCGATTATCGGTGATATTCCTATTTTTGTTGCCCCGGATTCTTCAGATGTGTGGGCAAACCAATCCTTATTCCAACTGAATGAAGACGGTGTGCCCTTGGTGGTTGCCGGTGTTCCGCCCGATTATTTCAGTGCAACCGGTCAGCTCTGGGGAAATCCCTTGTATAACTGGGATAAAATGAAGGCCGATGGCTATAGCTGGTGGATTGACCGCATTGGTGCCTGCCTTGAATTGGTTGATTATATCCGTATCGACCACTTCCGCGGTTTTGAGTCTTACTGGGCGGTGCCGTTCGGCGCAAAAACCGCAGAAAAGGGAGAATGGCTGCCCGGCCCCGATCATCACTTTTTTGAAGCGGTTCAACGGGCATTGCTAAAAAAGGATACCGAATATGCCAAAGGGCTGCCGATTATCGCGGAAGACCTTGGAATCATCACCCCGCCCGTAGAACGGCTCCGCGATGACTTCCATCTCCCCGGCATGAAAATTTTACAGTTTGCTTTCAGTGCTGCGGATGTGCGGGAAAACGGCTTTACCAATGCCTTTTTGCCGCACACCTATAGCCAAAGTTCGGTGGTGTACACCGGGACACATGATAACACAACCCTCCGCGCGTGGTTTGACACCCTGACGCGGGAAGATTTTGAAGTCCTGCTGTTCTATATTTACGGTGAGAAACCGGAACAGGAATTGTTGGAGGAGCTTTTTTCCTCAGACGACCGGGAAGAGGCAGATAACATAAAAGATGAATTATGCGGGGAGCTGATAAAAGCGGCGTTCTTTTCCGTTTCAGTCTTTGCCGTTATTCCTTTCCAAGACTTATACGCCCTCGGTGAGGAAGCACGGATAAATGAGCCGTCTACCCTGGGCAAGAACTGGACATGGAGAATGGCAAAAGGCTTATTTACTCAGGAATGCGCTGAATGGCTCGGTAATTTGGTCATCGCCTCGGGACGGGCTGCGGCACAAAAGCGGCAATGAGTACCGGCGGACATTTTTTACTGACTACCGAAACGGTAAAAACCTATCTCACCGAAGGGCTCCGGCTTTTTTCTCCCGGCGAACCGCTTACTGCAGAAGAAATAGGAGACGGTAACATCAATTATGTATTCCGTGTACGCTCTGTTGCAAGCGGTAGGAGCCTCATTGTAAAGCAGGCGGATACACTGCTTCGGTCATCGGGGCGTCCGCTGGATATCAGCCGCAGTAAGCGTGAGGCGGAAGCGCTTCAGATATATGCTGCATTAACACCGCAATTTATTCCGCAGATATACCGGTACGACGCGGTCATGAGTACCATCTGCATGGAAGATATTTCGTACTGCCGGAATCTGCGGAAGGAATTAATGGCCGGCAGGATACCGGCTGGGCTTGCCGAATACGCCGCCTCCTTTCTAGCGGAGGCAGTGTTTCCGACAAGCGGCTTAATCCTTTCCCCCGAAGAAAAAAAAGAGCGGGTAAAAGCCTTTATCAATCCCGAACTCTGCGCCATTACCGAAACGCTGGTCTTTTCCGAACCGTACTGTAACGGGAAAAACCGGAACCGCATTACCGCCGGTAATGAAGCCTTCGTACAAAAAAAACTGTATGATGACGAAGTGTTAAAAACGGAAATCGGGGCATTGCGGGAAACCTTTATGAATAAGGCGGAGGCGCTCATTCACGGTGATTTGCACACCGGTTCGGTTTTTACCGGCAGTCAAGATGCCTCCGGTACGCCGATCCTTAAAATCATCGATCCTGAATTTGCGTTTTACGGTCCCATCGGCTATGACCTCGGCAATCTCATTGCAAACCTCTATTTTGCATGGATGCACGCTGTCTTTACCGGCTCAGCGGCATCGGCAGACAAGGGCATCGTACAGGATTCTATAGAAAACGGAGCTGCCGCAATACAGACCGGGGATGATAAGACAGCATCCTTTTGTACCGAAATTGCCGCTGCTATAGAACACTTGCCGCTGCTTTTTAAAGAAAAGATGCTGCAAAAATGCCGCAGCAGTCAGCTCAGCGACCCTGTATATAACGAAGGCTTTTTGCAGCGGCAGGCGGCGGATATTCTTGCAGACGGCTTCGGTTTTGCCGGTACCGAAATGATCCGCCGGACTGTGGGCGACACAAAAACTCCTGAGTTTGATGCAATGGGAACCGCCCCGCGCCGAATCGCTGCCGAACGGGCCTTAATAAAAACCGCCCGCCTGTTAATCAAACGGCGGCGGACAAACGGTATCGGCGTGATTGCGGCTGAGAACTTCCGGCAGATGATAACAAAACCTGTTCGAACACACAGTTATCGGACAGATCAGCCGTATTGAGCTTAAGGAGCAGATAAATGGAACGGAAGGACAGCGGTCTGGCATTTTTGCTGCACTATGAAAATGTTGCATGGTTTGAAAAAGGCTGCGTACGGATTCTCGACCGCCGCAGTTATCCTGAAAAAATAGAATATGTGGAATGCCGGTGCTGGCAGGAGGTGCGGCAGGCCATTACAGATATGGTAACTCAGAGTGCCGGGCCGTATACTGCGGCTGCGATGGGGATGGCTCTTGCCGCATATCAAGTACGCAGCAAACCGGTAGAAATACAAAAAGCTTTTTTGGAAGAAGCGGCCGGCGGTATTGCTCATGCCCGTCCTACCACGGCAAACAGGATGGGACTGATAACAGCTAACTGTCTTGCACAAGCCGTTTGTGCGCTTGATGCCGGCGAAGATGCCGCTCAAGCAATTTTTACCGCCGCTCTTGAATCGCTTAATAGGCGGTACGGCATTATGGAAAAGGTCGGCGAATATCTTGCCTCCCTGTTTCCTCATGCAGGAGCCATACTCACACAGTGTTTTGGAGAAACAATCGTCGGTATGATGCTGAAAGCAGCCCGTAGCCGGGGCAACCCCGTGCGGCTTATCTGTGCGGAAACCCGTCCCTTTTTACAAGGGGCGCGGCTGACGGCGAGCTGTGCCGCTGATATGGGGTTTGAAGTTACCGTGATTACCGATAATATGGTAGCATATACGATGCAGCATCAAAATATCGGCCTGTTTACTTCAGCGGCGGACAGTATTACACAGGACGGACATATTGCAAATAAAATCGGCACCTTTCAGATAGCGCTGCTTGCTGCCCATTTCGGTGTTCCGTATTATGTAACCGGAATACCCGATGCCGACAAAAAAACAGCCGGCGATATATGCATTGAACAGCGCAACCCCGATGAGGTGCTTTCTTTTAGAGGAGTGCGCCATACCCATCCTGCGGTTAAGGGACTCTATCCCTCCTTCGATATAACCCCGCCGGAATTGATTACCGGTGTTGTAACGGATAAGGGAGTATACCTCCCCCAAGCTCTAAAAAACTATTTTACTACGCCGCAGCAGCAATTTTATTAACGGGTACCCAAAACTCCGGTAGGCTTTTGAGAGATGCCTCCCTCAGATTTAAATACGCCGGGCACCGTCCCCCGCTGTACAGACAAAAAAAGAAGGAGTTAAACCGGTTGCTCCGGTATAGACTGCGGCAACCTGAGTAATAAAGTCTGTAACAGCGGATTTGTGAACTAATGCGATTGCACAGCCGCCGAATCCGGCTCCGGTCATACGCGCCCCCAAGCAGCCGGCATGAGCGGCGGCTGCATCCGCAAGGGTGTCGAGTTCAAGGCCGGTAACTTCATAGTCATCTCGGAGCGAGGCATGAGAGGCTTTGAGCAGTTCACCCAGCCGCGGTAAATTTCCTTCCTTTAACGCTGCAACAGCGGCGGAGACCCGTTCGTTTTCGGTGATGCAGTGGCGCACCCGTCTAAAGATATGCGGCTCCTGAATAATCTTTGCGGCCGCTTCAAGATCGGCAGATGTCAATTCGCACAGATTCTTGATGGGCTTCAGCTGCTGTAACAGTGCCAGCGCCTCCATACATTCACTGCGGCGTTCATTGTACTTTGAATCGGCAAGAGTCCTCTGTTTATTGGAGTTCATAACCACAATCCGGTGATCTCCCAGCACGAGCGGTACATATTCATAGTCAAGAGCTGCGGTATCAAGTAATAGGGCGCAGTCTTTCCTTCCCATTGCAATACTGAACTGATCCATAATGCCGCACTTGACGTTCATAAATTCATGTTCCGATTGCTGTCCAATTTTTGCAAGCGTAATAGGATCAAGTTTAAAGCCGAATAGCTGTGCAACCGCATGGCCGAAGCCTATTTCCAGTGCTGCTGATGAAGAAATTCCACCGCCTGCCGGGAGTTTACTGAAAAAAAGCACTTCAAAACCGCATGGAATGGTGTAACCGTTTCGTGCAAAAATAGTCAGCATTCCGTTTAAATAGTTTGCATATTGGTTTTCTTTTTTATATGTGAACACTTCTTCAACGGTAAACTCGCGTGCACCCGGAAACCGGATATCGTCATAGATGATCGTTGAATCGGCTCGCTTCCGGATCAGCACATAGAGGTACCGATCGATAGCGGCAGGAAAGACCCTTCCCCCGTTATAGTCGATATGTTCGCCTATCACATTAATCCGCGCGGGTGAAGCCGTCATGATAATTTCTTCATCATTCGCCCCGTAGCGGACAGTAAAAGCATTCAGTAATTCGGCTTTCATCTTATCTTCCGGCAAATCGGTTAAAAATTGTATAAATTCCTGCTGTCCCATATCCTCCTCCTTTATGCGGGATGCATACTTACATGATTTTTGATATATCGGCAATTACTTCGATTATTTTCCGGTGAGTAATTTTTTTTATAATAAATATGATATGCTTGTATTCAACGGTTTGATCTATTTGAGGCAGGTAGCCGAGCTGCTCAAGTAAAAACCCGCCGATCGTATCATAATAATCGGAATACAAATTAGTATGCAGTAATTCATTACAATCTTCAATACGGAGATTCCCGGGCATTACAAGCTGTGTGGTATTGATTAAACGAACTGCACTGATGGGATGTATTTTTTCACTACTGTACTCGTCCTGCACATAACTGAAGACTGCTGCGATAATATCATCCATAGTGATGAGACCGGCAATTCCTCCGTGTTCATCAATAAGAATAACCATATTTTGTCCCTTCGTTTTCATCGTTTTAATAACGGAAAAGACACTGCTGCTTTCAGGGATAAAAAGTGCAGGCCTGAGCAAGGTTTTCAGCGGAATTCCCGTGCGCTCTCTCACGGTGAATAAAATATCTTTGTAATGAAGAATACCGGTAACTTCTTGTTTCTCCGCGTTGTAAACGGGAAGACGGGAAAACCGGCTGCTGCGGAATTTTGCAATGATCGCATCAAAGGTATCGGCTTCTTCGATGTATACGATGCCTGTGCGGGGAGTCATAATATTGCGCAGCTTGACACTTTGCAATAGCACTGCCTTTCTCAGCAGTGCTTCTTCGCCGGCAGCGAGGGCGCCGTCTTCCTGTCCGATATGAATAAGCAGCTGTAAGTCTTTTTTCTGCAATAGTGCAGGCGCATCGTGTGATGATGAAGAGAGGATGTTTAAGACCGCTTTCGAAAGCAGGGAAAAAAAGGCCGCCGCCGGGCGCAGCAAAAGATAACATAGATACAGGGGGAGGGAGGCTGTCTTACCGAAAGCAGCCGGGCGTTCCGTTGCTAAGGCTTTCGGAAATATTTCTGCAACGATAATAATAAGTACGGTAATCAGCGCGGTTGCAGCGGGAACTCCCTGCGGACCAAAGGCGCTTAGGGTAAAGGCCGTTATCAGGCTTGAATTTAAGGTATTAACAAAATTAGTACCGATGAGTGCCGTTGTTACAATTTTATCCTTTATTTCCACCAGCGAGGCTAAGCGCTGTGCATTTTTATACGGTTTTTGCTTTAAGCTCCGGTATTCTGCTCTGCTCAGTGCGGTAACTGCGGTCTCTGCACCTGAAAAAAAGGCAGCGCAGCAAAGCAGGCAGATAATTTCAACGCATAGAATAACCGCACTCATAGAACGCTTCCGGTTTTCCGTACTTCAACGGATGTAATCCGGTTTCCTTGGATATCTGCGACAGTGAGAAGATAGGTACCGGTTGAAAGGGTGTAGCCGCAGATTGGTATTTCACCTGCTTTTTCCATAATATATCCGCCGACGGTTTCATGGTAATCCGATTCGATGTCGGTACCTAATTGTTCATTCAATTCGCTCAAGCGCATGGAGGCCGGAATAATAAAAGGAGCATCCGATGACCGGCAGCCGGTATCCGCTGTAGAGTACCCGTCTGCTGCTGCGGTTTCTTGTTCGTCATATTCATCGCTGATACTGCCGAACACTTCTTCCGTTAGATTTTCGGCAGTAACAAGACCGGCTGTCCCCCCATACTCGTCCAGTACGATTGCCATATTTTGTTTTTCATCATGGAATTTTTTTTCGAGCTGTGTAAGCTTTGTGCTTTCAAAGACAAACAGCGGCTGGCGGAGATATTTTTCGATCTCAAAAGCTCCGGAGCCGTTCAGATAGTCCGGTGAGAATAAAAAGTCTTTGATATAAAAAAAGCCGGTTATTGTATCAATATCGGTGCTGTAAACCGGAAACCGCGAAAATCGGGATTCTTTGGATAGTGCGATAATGTCTTCTGCTGTAGCGTTGATTGATACGGCAACAATATCGCGGCGGGGAGTCATAATAGTCCGTGCCGAGGCATCTCCATACCGGAGGATTTTAGTTAATAAAATACGTTCATCACTGCCGATAAAACCTTTCTCTTCACGGTTTTCAAAAAAATCCCGCAGATCTGCTTCGGTTACTGCTGCGGTGTTTCTCTTTTCGCGTACTCCGCAGCAGCGCAGCAGTAGTCCGGTAACTGATGAAAAAAGCCAAACGGCCGGGGCTAGAATTGCCATAAAAAGCAGAATAAGGCGGGCAAAGGCAAGGCTCAGTGTGTCGGCATATACCAAGGCAAGAGACTTAGGTATTATTTCCCCAAAAATCAACACCAGAACGGTGCCGGCTGTTACGGCAATACCGAGACCGGAATCGCCGAAGACCCGCAGGGCAGCGGCAGTCAGTACAACCGAAATGGCAATATTGACAATGCTGTTTCCGATCAAAATGGTAGAGAGAAACTTTTGTTTGTTTTGCAGTATCTTATCGGCACGGGCTGCTGCCGTGTTATTCTGTGCGCGTAAGAAACGCAGTTTTAACTTATTTAACGATAAAAAAGCCGTTTCTGCCGATGAAAAAAACATCGAAAGCAAAAAAAGCACACATAAACTTATGAGCAGTAACAGGGTTTGCGGAGGTTCACTTGTTTCCATAGTATAACTAATGTATCTTAAAATGAATTGCTGAAAATGTCAATTTTCAGCAATTGTGCCGTGTCCCGTGCATTACCTGATGCTGCAGCCGAATACTCCTTGTTCCAATTCATACATAGACAACCCCTTACGCTGTTTGCCCGCAAAAAGGTATAGCACAACACCGATAGCCATCCATACTATGAACATCTTAACCGATAGGCTGCCGATATAAAACGGACTGCTTTTAACAAACATGAAGATAAACACCAGTGATGAAACCGCACCGGCAAATATCCCCGTGCCGATTCCTCCCGGTATTTTATAAGGACGCCTCATGTCAGGATATTTCCGGCGGAGCCGAACCAGTGACCATGCCGTAATCGTCCATGATAATACAAAGGCTGTTGCAGAAAAACTGGTAATTGCATCAATTAAGTTCGGGCCGAGAAAGGGGCCGAGACAGGACAGCAGCAAACACGCAATTTGTCCGTTAACGGCAATCCCCTTTTTGTTTTGCCGGGCAAACACCGGTGAAATCAGCCGTCCGCGGGCCATACCCATCAGCAAGTTTGCAGAAGCGGTAAAAAAACCGTTCCAGGTGGTAAATAAACCTGCAATAGCCCCGATAACCACAAGCCAGTACAGTACTATGCCCGCAGTTCCCGGAAATAAGCGGAGAAACATGGAAGCTGCTGCAGGACGGGGCATTTGGGTAAATTCTTGCCAATTCCAGCCGTAGCCGAAACAGAAAAGCAGGATGGCATAGAAAACACAAGCTAAAATAACCGACAAAACAACGGTTACACCGACATGCTTTACATCGCCGCCTGCATCTTCTACCCCCTGCGGAATGGTTTCAAAGCCTGCAAGAAAAAAGGCGGCAGATGCAACGATAGCGAACATTCCGCCGAAGAAAGAATTGTGAGAAGCAGCCTGTAACCCCGAAGCGTATATATTGGTATCCGAGGAACTGTAGAGGGGATACCAGTTGCCGGTATTGCCGCCTATCAGTGCCGCTGCAGAACCGGTTAAGGCTATCCCGATCAGCAGAAAACACAGTATTTTTTGTACAAAGGCGGCGGCGGCAAGCCCGCGCATATTCAAAGCGAATATCAGCAGCGAACAAATAACACCGATAATGATGGTTTCCAAATAAATCTCCGATCCCATAATACTGTACAGGGGGCCTACCGTTTTGAGGTGAGGAATGAGATACCCCAGCACATCAGTAATTTGAATGGCTTCCCAAGGGATAATTGCGACAAATGCTCCAAAAGCTGCCCAGCCGGAAATAATGGACACCTTATCATTAAACGCCTTATAAGCAAATGCCATACTCCCGCCGGCTACCGGAAGCATGGGGATAAGCTCGCAATAGCAGAGGGCGATGGGAATCATCATAATCAGCACTAAAAAATAACCTAGGCCGGCAGGGATGGGACCGCCGCAGCTGCTCATCCAGCTGTTGATTGAAACAGCCCAGCCGACTCCGACAATCGCTCCGAAACCGATACAAAAAAAGTCAACAGCACTGACTCCTTGCCTTTTTTTCCGTTTTTCCATGCATACTACCTCGTTTCTAAAAGCGTGAAGGTTTAGTATACCATGGTTTGCCGAAAAATAAAAGAAAAATTTATTTAAAATTCTCCTGACTGCTGTAAGAGGCGCCCTAGTGATTTGCAGAAAATTATCCGGGCATTGACAACCGTGCTATTTTTATTTACCCTTTATTATCTATCAATAGTAAGGGTGCGGCTGTGAAGGTACGCAGATTTTACTATAAGGGGTATCCTTGCAGAACTTTTTTTAAGGAGAACAAAATGAAAGTAGCAATTAACGGTTTCGGCAGAATCGGCCGGCTCGTATTTCAGGCATTGGTTGAGCAGAACTTGCTTGGAAAGGATAAGTTTGATGTAGTGGCTGTGGTAGACCTTTCAACCGATGCAAAATATTTTGCCTATCAGCTCAAGTATGATTCGGTACAGGGCAAGATGAATGCAAAAATCGAAACAAAGGGCGACGATGTACTGGTTATTAACGGACATGAAATTAAATGTATTTCCGGTAAGGGCTTAACTCCGGCTCAGCTGCCGTGGAAAGACCTCGGAATTGACATTGTAATCGAAAGCACCGGTTTGTATACAAACGAGAAAGCCTACGGCCACATTGAAGCAGGTGCTAAGAAGGTTATTATTTCCGCACCCGGAAAAAGTGCCGATCCTGCAAAGCCCATCAAAACCGTCGTTATGGGTGTCAACGAAAATGAATACGATGCTGCAAAACATCAGGTTGTTTCCAATGCAAGCTGCACCACGAACTGTTTGGCGCCGCTTGTTCATGTCATCTTAAAAGAAGGTTTCGGTATCGAAACCGGTCTTATGACAACAATTCACGCATATACGGCTACCCAGAAAACCGTTGACGGCGTTTCCTTAAAAGACTGGCGCGGCGGACGGGCAGCCGCTATCAACACCATTCCGTCAACCACTGGTGCTGCAAAAGCAGTCGGCGAAGTGCTTCCTTCAACCAAAGGAAAACTGACCGGTATGTCATTCCGTGTTCCTACACCTACCGGCTCTGTTGTTGACCTGACCTTCCGCACCGAAAAAGATACCTCAATCGAAGAATTGGATGCAGCATTTAAGAAAGCTTCCGAAACCTACTTAAAGGATATCTTAGGCTATTGCGACGAAGAAATCGTTTCAACCGATATTATTCACGACAAGCGCTCTTCAATTTACGACAGTAAAGCCACCTTGCAGAATAACCTGCCGGGCGAAAAACGCTTCTTTAAGGTAGTTTCTTGGTATGATAACGAATGGGGCTATTCCAACCGTGTTATCGACCTGCTGAAATACATGACAAAATAAGTTTCTTTCAGGAACTTGACGGTTAACGAGGCAACCTTATTAGGTGCCGAAGTTATACCTTCTTTTTCGCAGCTGCAGTAGCCGAAAGGGTAGTGCAGCTGCGACCTCTTCACCCATCCTGCCCGATACCCTTCGCCCGAACGCTGACACTGCCTAAAAAATACGCTATACTCCTGCACACGGTACAGGAGGTAAGAAGATGCTTCATTGGCTTGATACGGTCTATTCGGATTCGGGAGCGGTCTTTGTCAGCAACCCTGCTCCCCGGCACGGAGAAACGGTTACCGTCCGGCTGCGGCTTCTCAATAATAATGAAATCAAACACGTTTATCTGCGGTTGAAAGTCTTCGGCGTTGAACAGCTGCTTCCCATGCAAAAAGAAAAAGAAAAAAACAATCTGATCTACTATAAGACTGATATTGTCTGCAACGAAAGGCGGATGCAGTATCAGTTTTACTTGGCAACCTCTACCAAAATATATTACTACACACAGCACCGCATTACCGATTATATGCCGGATGAGAGCCGGGATTTCGTTATTCTAACCGAATATAAACAGCCTGCATGGGTTGGAAAAAGCGTGTGTTACCAAATTATGACCGACCGGTTCCGTAACGGCCGGCCGGAACTGACCGTTCAAACCGGTGCATATACCTATCAGGGGCATCAGCCTATGCAGATAAAAAACTGGAACAGCGAACCGCTTCCGTACAGTAAAGCGCATTGTATGGATTTTTACGGGGGCGACTTATACGGTATTATTGAAAAACTGGACTACTTACAGGATTTAGGTATCAGCGTTCTCTATCTTAATCCGATATTTACCGCACCGACTATACATAAATACGACTGTCTGGATTATTTTGAAGTAGACCCGCATTTCGGCGGAAATGAAGCCTTTGCAGCCCTCTGCCAAGAAATACATAGACGCGGTATGAAAATCATCCTTGATATTTCAATCAATCATACCAGCTCGGCGGCAAAATGGTTTAATAAATCAAATGAATTTTATCCGTCTGAAATAGGCGCTTATCAAAATAAGGATTGTGCCGAACGGGATTATTATTTTATTGACGAAAACGGCGGCTATGAAACATGGGCAGGAGTTGAAACAATGCCTAAGCTCAATTATATCGGCAGCCGCTTACGGGATATAATCTACCGTAAACCGGATTCCGTTTTAAAAAAATGGATTCAGCCGCCGTATTCTATTGACGGTTGGCGCTTTGATGTTGCCGACTGTATGGCGCGAAGTGTGCAGGCCGACTGTTATCACGAGGTATGGAAGGAAATCAATCAAGAATTAAAAAGACTCAATCCGGAGCTGCTGATTCTCGCAGAGGATTGGAGTGATTGTTCCGGAATGTTTAACGGGGACGAATGGGATTCTACAATGAACTACTTCGGTTCTGCCCGCCCCTTACGGGAGTTTGCCGGCGAAAAAGACTTGCTAACCTCCCGTAATGCCGTTTTGAATACGATTGATACAGTGCTCACCGCGGAACAACTGAAGGAGCGTATTCTGCAATTTTATGCGGCAATGCCGACGGCAGCAGCCCATCAAATGTTCAATCTGCTCGGCAGTCATGATGTTGCCCGTCTGTACAATAATCCCGCAATCAATCTTGCCCATTATAAAGGCGCCGTTACCGCCTTATACGGTTTACCCGGAATGGTAAACATATACTACGGTGATGAAATCATGCTTCCCGGAAGAATTGCCGATATTTTTGAAGGCTGCCGCTTTCCGATGGACTGGGACAGTCCCTTGCGGGGAGAAAAAGCGGAAATCTTTAACCTGTACCGCGCATTGAACAGCCTCAAAAAAGAATCCGCCGCTTTGCAGTACGGCGGGTTTAAAGCCGTGTTTGCACAGGGTACGGTCTTTGCGTTCAGCCGCTTTACCGAAGATGAAGCACTCATCTTTGTGTGGTCGGTCAGCCCGCAACCCGAATATATTGTCCTCGGCGGTGCCGAATTCGGGCTGCCCTCCGCCGCGGTACAGCTCCTCATCGGTTCGGTCAGAGAATGGTATGTGCAAGCCTCAAACCTCAGTATCTGTCTTGAGCCGTGCGGAAGCACCGTGCTGCATATTATTCCCTCATAGCGTTTTGATGTACCGCGAAACTGCCGTCTGCCGGAAACAAAGGAGGCGGTCTTTTCTGCATACCCCTTTTATGATATGCTCATTCAAATACTTTGTGCCGTTATAAAAATGGAGGTCTATTATGAAGTATAATGAAGAATTTGACTTCACTATTGAAACGCTGGGTACCTGCAAAATACCGTCACCTATTCATCTTTCAAACGTTGCAGGCGATCGGATAGCCAACTACGTTACCAATGAAGACTTTATCCGCTTCAGACTTGAATCGAAGGTGGGTGCGCAGTATGGGCCTTTTAAACGGGAGCAGCTGATAGAAAAGGCCGGGCCGCGTGAAAAGATATTCTTCAATCCAAGCCATGTCCATGCAGGAATTATTACGTGCGGCGGACTGTGTCCGGGGCTAAACGATGTTATCCGCGCTGTCGTACGCTGCTTATGGGGACGGTACGGAGTAAAACGGATCAGCGGTATCCGCTTCGGATTTAAAGGCTTACTCCCTGAATTTAATTTTGATGTGATGCCTCTTACGCCGGCTGTTGTCGATGCGTGTCATAAAACAGGGGGTACCATTCTCGGCACCTCCCGCGGCGGGGGCACCCGTGTGGTTGAAATCGTTGACGGGATTGAACGGCTGAATTTAAATATGCTCTTTGTTATCGGGGGTGACGGCACACAGAAAGGGGCTTTGGAAATTGCAAAAGAAATTGAAAGACGCAAACTGTGTATTGCAGTTATCGGTATTCCGAAAACCGTTGATAATGACCTTTCCTTTATCCAAAAATCATTCGGTTTTGATACTGCCGTTGTAAAGGCAGCGGAAGCAGTCGCCGCGGCACGGATGGAAGCTCAATCCCAAATTAACGGGATCGGTTTGGTGAAACTAATGGGGCGCGAATCAGGATTTATTGCAACACATACGGCCATCGCAAGCCATGAAGTAGATTTTGTCCTTATTCCGGAAGTTCCTTTTGATATGGAAGGGGAAAACGGTTTTTTAAAGCATTTGAAAAATCGGCTGTCTCAAAGTCATTACATTGTAATTGTTGTTGCCGAAGGCGCAGGACAGGATCTGATGCAAAGCAAAAACGAAACGGATGATTCGGGCAATAAGCGCCTCTCCGACATCGGATTATTCTTAAAAGATAAGATAGAAGAACATTTTAAATCGATTAATATGCATATTAATCTTAAATACATTGATCCGAGCTATCAAATCCGTTCGGCTCCGGCAGCACCGGTAGACTCTATCTACTGTGAGCGTTTGGGTAACAATGCCGTCCATGCAGCAATGGCAGGAAAAACAAAACTGATTGTCGGCCTCATGTACAACAAATTCGTGCATCTGCCGATCGGTGTAGTTGTCAGTGCGCGCAACCACGTGGAACCTGACGGTTCACTTTGGCGTGACGCGCTTGATGCTACCGGCCAGCCCGCATTGATGAAAAATAAACACTCGGAAGAATAAAAACGCAGAGGGCGGCTCAGCAAAAATGTTGATGCTGCCCCGGTTTCCGTCCCATAATTTATATTGAAATAGCAAAAGACACTTGCCGAAGATCAATAAAAACGGTATTATGCTCGTGTTTTCCGGGGAATTAGCTCAGTTGGTAGAGCGATTGGTTCGCAATCAATAGGTCAGGGGTTCGAATCCCCTATTCTCCACTCCCTAATATTCTTTATTTAGCGTGCCGATGTTCTTTCATTTAAGGAAAGTATGCATAAAAACATAAAAATGTCTTTCGGAAACATCCTATATCTTGTTGCCATTAATCTTTCTATCATTTTATGTACCGGATGCAATGAACAAAACGCTCTTATTTCTCTTACCCTTCCTGCATCTGATCCCGGTACTCCGTCCCGTTCCCTTCCGTTGCAGGCATTAAATAAAAATGCTCATCTGGGAGAAATTATACAGCCGCAGAAAGCAGCGGATATGTATTTTCTATTTTCGGAAGATGAGGAATTGGCTGTGCTGATAGAATCCGGCCGCTGCGCACTTGAGTTGTCGCTTGAAACCGTCGAATTGCCCGACACGGGGAGCCACACCGGTACTGATTTTACCGCAGCATTTGTGTATCAAGATGATCTTACCGAATCGGGCAGCATCAAAAAAAATTATGTTCCTCGGCACCCCGTTACGGCACGGATTCCGCAAAAAATGGTTCTGGAACTGTCTATAGGATTTGCAGGGAGCAGGGCGCCGGCATCAAAAATCTGCGGATTTATGCTTCATGCTAAAACCCCGGTTAAATTGAAAGCCGCTGCTATCGGAACGGCCCGCTACGGCTGGATAAGAAAAGATGCTGTGCAGTGGTACGGCTGTACCGCAGACGGCGGCCGGATTCCCGATGAGCTTTTTCAGCCGAAAGTTCTTCTGCGGACGGCAGACTTGCCGCGTCTTTCTTCAATTATATCTCCCGCACCTGGGGGCAGGGATACCCTCCGGTTACATTTTAACCGCACACAGAATACGCCGCCGTCCGCAGAGCAGCGCCTCTCTTTTATCTGCGGTGAACAGCATATATCTTTGCGCCGTGTTCCCGGAGTGTACGGCTTTACTATTGACGGAGCTCTGCTGAACGGGCATCCTGTCCCTGTCAGTATTACCGGCGATACGCACGATCTGAGCGGCATCACAATGGATTACGGCGAATATGATCCGCTGAATCCTATTACTGCCGATCCGGGGCTGATACTGGAGTGGCCTCAAGCACAATGGCGGCAGCCTGCCTATGAGTTTTTTTCCTGGGAACAGTTTCCGGCTGTACTGATCTTTGATTGTGCCGACTATGCTGTGCAGGACCGTTTATTTAAGCGGCTGGCATTTTATGCGGAAAAAAAAGGATTTACTGGCAAGCTGCTCCCGCATAATGCACTACGGCACTTGCACGCTTTTAATGCGCATGATTACCGCGCCGAAACATTAGCGGCATTTTTCAAGCAAGCCGAAGATGAAGCTTTTGCGCTTAACGATTCCGAACGGGAACTGCTCAGCATTTTGCTCCGCAGCGGCATTGTTATTAGAACGGAAACAGGTTTGGAACCGGGCAGCGGGGCTGTTGTATCTTTGAGCCGACAGTCTTCGCCGGCGCTCCGTAAGCTGTTTATTACTCACGAAGGATTGCACGGTATTTATTTTACCGAAGAAAAGTTCCGCCGGCTTGTCGATGAAGTCTTCAGCGAAACCGATTCCCGTTCGGTGCTGTTTTTACGCCGCTACTTTGAAGTAAATGCCACGCTAAATTACAATACCGATGATCCTTATTTATTGAAAAACGAGTTTATGGCTTATATTCTGCAGCAAAGCAGCAGTCATGTTCAATGGTATGCAGTCAACCGGCTTTCACGCCAACGTGCAATAAGCGATGCAGAGCCTGAATTATGTGCATATATCCGCAGCATCAATGCGGTTCCTTTTAAGGATGCCGCAGAAAAGATGGAAGCTTTTTTGTATGCTCAATGGGGACTGCGCGGAGGAAGAATTCATTTAGCTGACTTAGTTGCAATAGATAAAAATAGCAAGTAAACTCCGAAACATTTTCACAAGTGTATTGTTTAGAAGATATGTATTTGCTGCCGCGGTATCCTGCCCTCGACGGCTATCGGTGAGAGATTACAGATTTTTATGGAGTATTATGAATTTCGAAGATATACTGAATCAATGGGAAGCTCAAACACAGAAACCGTACGGGAAAAAGAGAATGCGGGAAGATGCAAAAACACAGAAAACTGCGCACTATACAAAAGAAAACACGAAAACATTGAACCCCATGGAATATTGGTTAAGACGGTATGGGGTGTATGACAAGGATGCCGAAAACACTGATGAAATGCCTTTTGTTGATAAAATTGCCGAAAAACGGCGGCTTAGGGCACTAAGACCGCAAGCTGAAATTGATTTGCACGGTATGACCCTTGAAGAAGCGTATGAATCCCTCGTACATTTTTTTAAAGATTCGCTTGTCCGGCAGTATCGGAAAGTGTTGATTATTCACGGTAAAGGTAATCACTCTCACGGAGATCCGGTGCTTGCACGGTTTGTGCAAAAATTTTTAGAAGATCATCCGAATGCCGGAGAAACAGGACACCCTAAAGGCAGGGAAGGGGGAACGGGTTCTACCTGGGTAATTTTAAAATAAGATGTTGCCATAGTGGGCAAAAAGAAATACAATATCCCGATATATATGAAAAATCAGTTCATTCCGGTATCACACACAAACGGCGCGGACTCCGATGAACGCGCCCTTTTATTGCAAACAGCTCTTTATGCAGGAGAGCTGCTTGTCCGCAACGGAGCGGAAATGTACCGCGTTGAAGAAACGCTGTTAAAAATATGTACCTCAGGAGGAGCGGAGGACATTACTCCCTTTGTTACTCCTACCTTGATTTTTATTGCCGACGGCGGCGGAAAAAGTTTTATCTATACAAAAAATATCAAAAAACGCAGTAATAACATCAGTAAAATTGCACTGGTGAACGATTTTTCCCGTCAATTCGTAGCGGGAAAAATAGCTTTAGCCGATGCGATGGCTCATCTCCGTGAAATTGAAGCGTATAAAGGATATCCGTACCGATTGGTGCTTTTTGCAACCGGTATTGCCTGCGGTATTTTTGCCGTTTTGGTAGGAGGAAAGTTCGGTGATTTTATTGCCGCATTTGTCGCTTCCTATATTGCCGTATGGATAAATGATAAAATTTTTGCACATTCCCGCACTGTCTTTACGGGCAATTTTATTGCCAGTATGTTTGTCGGGGTTATTTCGATTGTATCGTTTCAAATACAGTTGGTTGACAATCTGGATAGTATTATTGTCGGTGCGGCACTGGCTTTGGTTCCCGGTGTTGCGTTTACCGCAGGTATCCGCGACTTTATTTCAGGTGATCTTATTTCTGGTATTGCCCGTATAGGAGAATCGGTACTGGTTGCTATTGCCATCGCATTCGGAGTAGGCAGTATTTTAATGGTGTATTCAATTCTGGGAGGACTGTAATGCCGCTGTATTTTCACACCGTCCTTTCATTTATCAGTTGTATCGGATTCGGCATTCTGTTTAACGTACAAAAAAGAAATCTCCTGCTTGCGGCTGTAAACGGTGCAATCAGCTGGACCCTCGTTTTAAGTTTGGATGTGCCGCAGGTCAGCTATATCCTTGCCAATCTTCTTTCAGCCCTTGTAGTAGGTATTTTGGCTGAAATCTTTGCGATCATAAAAAAAACCCCTGCAACCGGGTTTATTGTAATTGGAGTTATTCCTCTAGTTCCCGGATTCCGAGTATATAAATCCATGTTGCTCTTTGTACGCGGACAAATTGACGGCGGTATTGCTGAAGGTATTCATGCTTGTTTTATTGCTGTTGCAATAGCAGTCGGCATTATTTTAGCGACCTCAATTACACGGCTTGTCAGGCAAACGGTTACGGCACGCAGAAAGAAACATACCAAAATTTCCATCTGACACAGCACTGCAGCAAGCGTGGATTTTTTTTAGCGTATATGGTAGTCTTCGAAAGGAAATCTGCGCTATGTTCTTTATAGCAGAATGTTTTTTAGTTACTCTTTTTTGTGCTCTGTTTTTAGTCTCCGTGTCTGCCGGTGTACCTGCTCTTAACTATGCAGTTTTGTGTTTTTCCGCTGCGGTATGGCTGAAAATTTCAGGAACCTATGCAGGTCTTTTTTCCCGGATTGTGTGCACAGCCTTTGTGTTATGGAGTGTGCTGGCTGATCCGAATATCGTCTTCTTTATCCCCGTGTTAATTACGGCCGGCTTTCCTTCCGCTGCTGTGTACTCTCAATCTGAAAAACGGCAGTATACCTCTGACGGTCCGCAGCTGCGGGAAAAGACCGGCGGTATCAGGTGCATAGGAGCAAAGCTTTTATTGAGTACGCTGGTGTGTCTGCGGTTTCAGCCCGTATTTTGTGTATTTACTCTGCTAATATTTTTTTACTCTGCCGTAAAAACTTTTTCGTATGACATACAAGAAACCGTGCTGACTATGAAAGATACGCTGACCGAAACCCGCATTGAAAGCGAGCGGCAAAACCGTCTGCTTTGTTCGGATTCTTTAAAAAATGCCGAGGCAGCAGTATTAACGGAACGGAACCGTATTTCGCGCAGTTTACATAATTCCATCGGGCATACATTAAGTTCTGCCATTCTTCAGGTTAATGCCTTAAAATATCTTTCAACACAAAGCGATGTAAGAAAATTGCTTGACATTCTGCAAGGCTCATTGGAAAAAGGTATGACAGAAATACGCGAATGCCTGCACAATCTTCATAACGATTCATTTGACTTGCAAACCGCATTGGAAACAGTGATTACCGAAACCGCACGCTTAAAGATCCGGCTGACCTGCAAAACCGGAAACATACCGTATATGCTGAAACATGATATTATATCAATCGTAAAAGAGTGTATTTCAAATACCATAAAGCATAGCGGAGCTTCTGAAATGACTATTACTGTCCTGGAGCAGCCGGCTTTTTATTCGCTGTCGGTATGGGATAACGGATGCGGAGTACCGGCATCGGCGGCACCGGCCGAAGGTATTGGGCTGACCATATTACGTGAAATAGCGGAAAAAAATAAGGGCACCGTAAATTTTTATTCCGAGAAAGGATTTAAGATATACATCATATTTCCCAAGGAGATGCCGGAGAAATGAATGTCATTATTATTGATGATGATCCGTTGGTGGTTTCTTCATTGACAACGATTTTAACAGCACAGGGGATTACCGTTCCGGCATCAGGATCGGACGGGGATGAAGCCGCCGCTCTGTTTCAACGTTATACCCCCGATATCCTTTTGATGGATATACGGATGCGCCGTGTAAGCGGAATAGAAGCGGCCGAAGCAGTTTTACAGACGGATAAGACGGCACGGATATTACTTTTAACGACGTTTGATGATGAAGAATATATAACACGCGCTCTGCACTTCGGCTGCAAAGGCTATCTATTAAAACAAAATATCCAAGCGCTTATTCCTGCATTAAATGCAGTTATGGCAGGAAGCATCGTCTTTGATTCGGAAATACTGGCAAAGCTGCCGCAGACACAACCGGGCAGTAAAAGTTTTCCGGAGTTAAATGAACGGGAAACCGAAGTTTTGGATTTTCTTGCAGAAGGCTTTAATAATAAGGAAATAGCGGAACGTCTGTCGCTCAGTGAAGGAACTGTCCGTAATTATATTTCTTCAATACTGGACAAGCTGAAGCTCCGCGACCGTACGCAACTTTTAGTCTACTATTACACCAAATAACCGGATTCGGAGATGATGTATGAAAAACACGCATAATTGTACACAACAGCGGTACGGCGCGGTATTTTTCCGGCTGTTCCTGATGTATACGGCGGTAGTCCCGGGCATACACATATCCGCTGCATTTATACGCAATGGAAAGGGAGCCGGCGGTAAGAAATCCGTACTGAAACTACTGCTTGCTATTCTTGCAGCGGTGTATATCGGCGGATGCTTTGCTTTGGTTTTTGCAGTGATGATGGTGAACGTGTATGACGCACTGAAGCCGCTTGGAATGCAGCGGCTGATGTTTGAGCTGCTGATGATGAGTCTGTTTTTTCTTCTGTTTATCCCCAATTTTCTGCTGACCCTTTCCACCTATTCGGCCGGCCGGTTTGAGCAGAATCTGCGGGCCATGCCTATTCCTCCCCATATCGTATTCGGTTCAAAGTTTTGCGCTCACTGTCTGCCGCCGATTGTATTCTCTCTGTTTTTTTCGGCGGTTGCGGCAGAAGTGTACGGAAGCCGCGGATATCCGTCCCTTCAGTTTTATGCCCTGCTGTTTACCGGAGCGATCTTGTTTCCGCTGCCGGTTATCAGTCTGTGCTACCTCATTCACATCATTATTATGCGCTTTACGGGAATTTTTAAAAATACTTATTGTGTGATGATTCTCACCGCCGTATTGGGCTTGTTTCTAGCTGCTGCTGTCAATGCGGCTGCACAGGCAGCCAGCGGATTACGGCAGAACAGTGCAACCGCAGCGGCATTTATCGCAAACGGAAAAACCCTGACAAGGGCGGCACATATAGCACTGCCGAGCCGGCTCCTTGCCGCGGCGCTTACCGCCGGTACCGTACGCGAAACAGCCGCCGCCTTTATCCCGTTTGTACTGATCTGTCTTGCCGCCCCTGCCCTGCTGATTGCAGCATTTTCGGGAATGTATGAGAAAAGTCTTGCCGGATTTGGTGAACAAACGTTGAAAAAACTCAGCAGAGCAGACCGGCGCCGTTTTACCGGCAGCGCATATGTCCGCCGGCCGGTTTTTACCGCCTTGGTTTTGCGCGAAATTCATGCCGTAAACCGCGAACCGGCCTATCTTTTAAACGGTCCGGTTATGATTATTTTTTTTCCTGCGATATTCGGCATTATGTACCTGACCGGTTCGCTCCGGTTTCCGCCTGAGGCGGCAGGGCTTATACAAGACGGGTTCGGCGCACTGCTTGCCGGTGTCTGCGGTGCGTTGTTAGCTTCGTCAAGTTCCATTGCAGCAACGGCCGTTTCCCGCGATGCGCATAATCTGAGGCTTATAAAAAGCCTCCCGCTGCCGGTTAAGCCGTATATGCAGGCAAAACTTGTTCATGCAATGCTTTTTGCATTTATCGCTTCGGCAGCGGGAAGCGGCGGAACCGTGCTGCTGTTTTCGCTTTCTTTTGCCGATTTACTGCCGGGTCTGCTGATTTCGCTGTCAGCAGCACTCTGTTCTAATCTGCTTGCATTGCTTTTGGATACGGCCCATCCAAAACTTGGATGGGATACACCCGCTGCTGCGGTCAAACAAAATCTGAATACGATTGTTGTCATGTTCTCCAATGCCGTGCTGCTGATTGCTGCAGCGGTTACGGCAATCCTTACCGGTATGCCGAAACCGCTTTACACGCTGCTATTCTCCGGTGTACCGCTCCTATTCAGTGCAGTGCTGGCTCATTTTTTCTGGCCTTATGCGGAACGTAAAATACAGAGCTTCGATGTTTAGAAGAAGAAATTACCTTTAGGACTGAGTGCCAACCGTGATAAGTAATCGATGCGATCAGATAATGAATGAGTAAAATCGGGATGGGGGGATTCGAACCCCCGATCTTCTGGTCCCAAACCAGACGCCATAGCCACTAGGCTACATCCCGTCTAAATGACGGTTGCTATTCTATTTAAAATAAAGTATCCTGTCAAGCGGAGGGTTTCTTATGCAAGATTTTGATATCACTTTCCCTGACGGTTCAAAAAAAAAGTTTGTTGAACCTATTTCGGCACGGGCTGCTCTCGCCTATTGTCCTCAGCTTCCAAATACTGCATTCGGTATGAAGGTAAATAACGAACTCGTTTCACTCAGCAAAACGATAGATGTCCGTTCTTTCATTGAACCGGTATTCAAAGGCACGTATGAAGGTTCCAATATCTACCGCCGGACTTTATGCTTACTGCTGGCAGCTGCTGCAAAAAAACTATACCCTGATCTCCGCTTATTGGTCGGACATAGCTTAGGATATTCTTATTACTATACCCTGGAAGGAGCAAGTGCTTCCGGTATTGATATACAGGCAATCGAAAAAACGATGCGTCAAATGGTTGAAGAAGATTTACCCGTACAAACGCAGTGGGTTTCGTATGCACAAGCTCTGGAGTTATTTGCAGATTCCAATCAACCCGACACCTACCGCCTGCTTTCCTATAACAGCAAACCAAAAATTTTAATTAATAGACTTGGTGATTATTGCGATTTATATTTTCAGCCCCTGATGGATCGTGTGGGGTACTTAACCGTTTTCGGTTTGATGGAGTATGAAAACGGTTTTTTGCTGCGGTTTCCGGCGACTGCCGACACCGAACATCTGCCCGACTTTAAAGATATCCCCCAGCTTTTTACCGTCTATAAAGAATCCAAAATGTGGGGCAAGACCATCGGCGTTTCTTCCGTCGGGCAATTAAACGAATTAATCGAGAACAGAAAAACCAAGGACTATGTAGAAATTACCGAAACAATGCAGAATAATAAACTTGCCTGCATCGCAGAACAGATTAAAAGCAAAGAAACGGTAAAAGTTGTTTTAATTGCAGGGCCGTCCAGTTCCGGTAAAACGACAACGGCAAAAAAACTGTCCATGCAGCTGCGCGTGCAGGGGTATGACCCGCACGTTATCAGCCTTGACGACTACTATCTGGGAAGATCAAAAACACCGCGCGATAAAAACGGGAAGTATGATTTTGAATGCTTAGAAGCGCTGGATATCCCGCTGCTCAATGAAGTGCTGCTGAAACTCTTTGCCGGTGAAACGGTTGAGCTGCCGTCCTATGACTTCAAAACCGGTGAACGTTTTTATAACGGAAAAACGCTCCAGCTATCAGACCGCTCTATTTTAATCTTGGAAGGTATACACGGGTTAAATGATAAGCTGACTGCGCAAATTGATCCTTCATTAAAATTTAAACTGTATCTTTCTGCCTTAACCCAGTTGAATTTGGATGATCACAACCGCATTCCGACATCAGACAACCGCCTTCTGCGTAGGATTGTACGCGATGCGCAATTTAGAGGCAGCTCCGCTTCGGTAACCATCGGTATGTGGTCGGATGTACGGGCAGGAGAAGCAAAGCATATCTTTCCTTTTCAAAATACTGCCGATGCTATATTTAACACTGCGCTTGACTATGAACTGTCGGTGTTAAAAATTTATGCCGAACCGCTGCTCCGTGCAGTTAAGCCCATTGACCCGGCTTATAGCGAAGCATCGCGGCTCTTGATATTTCTTAATAACTTTTTATCGGTGTCTCCTGCCTTTGTTCCCGGACAGTCTATTCTAAGGGAATTTATCGGCGACAGCGATTTCTCTTATCAGTAGCGGCTTTTGCCGGGCTATACCCGTTCTTACGGTTCCGGCAAAAGCGGTACAGAATCTATATCGGCGCCGGTTATCAGCGAGTAGGCATAGCCTTGTTCGGCAAGAAATTTTTGCCGGTGATCGGCGCATTCTTCTTCAACCGAGTGGCGTGTAACCAAGGTGTAAAAAAAAGAGTTCCGTTCTTTTGGCCGTAAAATACGGCCGAGCCGCTGCGCTTCTTCCTGTCTGCTGCCGAAGGTGCCCGAAATCTGAATGGCTACCGAAGCATCCGGTAGATCGATCGCAAAATTAGCGACCTTTGAAACAACTAATACTGAAATTTTGCCGGTACGGAAGGATTCATAAAGGATTTCCCGTTCGGCGTTTGAAGTTTTTCCCGTAATGAGCGGGGCGTTTACTGCTTCGGCAATCTTTTTCAGCTGGGCAATATATTGTCCGATGATAAGTACCTGATCATCGGCGTGTTTTACCAGCAGGCGTTTAACCGTTTCATTCTTTGCCTCATTTTCGCTGGCGATCCGGTGCTTTTCACGTAAGGGTGCGGCTGCATATTCAATTTCTTTGGAGACCGGCAGCGGAATCCGTATTTCCGTGCAATACGCACGGGCAATCCACCCTTTTTCCTCCATCTCTTTCCAGGGCACGTCATACCGCTTAGGCCCGACCAGACTGAATACATCTCCTTCGCACCCGTCTTCGCGGACAAGGGTAGCGGTTAACCCCAGCCGCCGTACTACTTGCAGTTCTGCGGTTATCCGGAATACCGGTGCCGGCAGCAGATGCACCTCGTCATAGATGATGAGTCCCCAATTCCGTTCCCGGAATATCTGAAAATGCGGAAATTCCGATTCAGTGTCCGGCCGCCACGTTAAAATCTGATAAGTTGCTACGGTAACAGGTTTTATTTCTTTTGTTTCTCCTGAATATATTCCGATGGTATCAGGCTCAAGTTCCGTTTTATCAAGTAATTCCCGCTTCCATTGATGGACAGCAGCTGTGTTTGTCGTCAGTATCAGCGTGTCGGTATTCAAAAGAGACATCACCAACATTCCGACGATTGTTTTGCCTGCACCGCAGGGCAGTACAATCGTACCGAAGCCGGTACCGGGGCCCCGGTTGCCGGTAAAGGCTGCCGCGGCTTCCCGCTGGTAGTCGCGGATGATAAAATCTTTTTCTTTTTTTGTCATTGTCCGCAGCTGAATGTCAAGCGGAGCCCCGTCTTTAAGGGGAACCATGTCGCGTACCGGCCAGCCCATTTTTAGCAGAACTTGTTTTACGGTTCCGCGGTTGAGCAGTGCAATTAAAAAGGTACGCGGCAGCTCCGATGTAAGGAGATATTTAGTCAGTTTAGCGGAACTTTTCAATTCTTGATAAATCCGGTCGTCTTCCGTATGCAGACATAAAAAGTTGGAATCTTCAAACGGCAGTAGTGTAATTTTACCGTAACGGGTAAATGTTTCTTCTATCCAGCCAATCACGGCGGGAGGAATATCAAAGCGTGAAAAGTATTTAAGAGTAGCAATAATTTTTTCTGCTGTAAAACCGGCACTGGCCGCATTCCATAAAGAAAGACCGGTTAGCCGGTAGGTGTGCAGGTGTTCGGGAGATTTTTCCAGCTCTGCAAAAGGAATAAGCGCAAACCTCGCTTCGGATGCTTCCGGTGTGTGTACATCAAGTAATATTGAACGGTCGCCTTGAATAATAAGCGGTTTTAGGATATTTGCCATAAAGTATTTAGTTTACGCAAGACAGTGCTGTGAGTCAAATGCTTGACGGCAGGACTGCTGATAAGCTTTTGCACACTGATAACGGCTCTCTTGCATAAACTATGCATAATCGATATTATT
Source organism: Treponema sp. (assembly GCA_038397965.1). Taxonomy (GTDB): domain Bacteria; phylum Spirochaetota; class Spirochaetia; order Treponematales; family Treponemataceae; genus Treponema. The sequence goes on along the minus strand of JARGFA010000005.1, from coordinate 145,848 downwards.
ATCTATTTAAATCATCATGAGGGGATGCTATGACAATAGGTGAAATGCTGACGCAAAGCGGTATCTTAACGCTCTTGGGAATCGGTATTGTATTCGTGTTCATTATCATTCAGATAATTGCACTCAAAGCTGTTGAAGTCGGTGTACGCGCACTGGGACTTGATAAACAAGAAGTGCAGCCGCAAGCTGCTGCAGCACAAACAAACACGGCACAGTATGCGGCGGTAGCTGCGATTGCTGCTGCCCTGCATGAACGGGAATAGGAGTAAGGTATGGCAAAGAAAGTTCGGATTTCTGATTTAGTGCTGAGAGATGCTCATCAGTCTTTACATGCAACGCGTATGACAACTGCCGATATGCTGCCGATATGCAGCAAACTCGACAGTGTTGGATATTGGAGTTTGGAGGCTTGGGGCGGGGCAACCTTTGACTCCTGTATACGGTTTTTGAATGAAGACCCGTGGGAGCGGCTGCGGTCGCTGCACAAGGCCTTACCGAATACGCCGATTATGATGCTGCTGCGCGGTCAAAACCTGCTGGGGTACCGCCACTATGCAGACGATGTTGTCGATGCGTTCGTGCAAACAGCAGCGGAGAACGGTATCGGGGTGTTTCGTATCTTTGATGCACTCAACGACCCGCGCAACTTAAAACGTGCTGCCGATGCGGCGAAAAAAACCGGCAAACACGTGCAGATGGCTATTTCGTATGCGACAACACCCTACCACACAATAGAAAAATATGCGGAACTCGCGAAAGCCTATACGGAATTCGGCGCAGATTCTATCTGTATTAAAGATATGTCTGGTTTATTGAAGCCGTTTGAGGCCTACGAGCTGGTGAAGGCCATTAAGCAAAAAACCGACATTCCGGTTAATATTCATACTCATGCAACCACCGGTCTTTCGGTTGCAACCCTCTTGAAAGCAGCAGAGGCGGGTGCCGATATTTTGGATACCGTTATATCTTCCATGTCGATGGGTACTTCACACAGTCCGACTGAAACACTGGTAGAAATTTTCCGCGGCACTGAATTTGATACCGGTTTGGATATTAAATTACTTTTAGAAATTGCTGCCTATTTCCGTGATGTACGCAAACACTATGCTCAGTTTGAATCGAGCTTCTTAGGGGCCGACACCCGTATTTTGGTGTCGCAGGTGCCGGGCGGTATGCTTTCCAACCTCGAAAGCCAGCTGCGCGAGCAAGGCGCTTCCGATAAAATGGATGCGGTCTTAAAAGAGATTCCGATCGTACAAAAAGATTGCGGGTACATCCCGCTAGTAACCCCGACCAGTCAGATTGTCGGTACCCAGTCGGTATTTAACGTATTGTTCGGCAGATACAATAAATTAACTGCGGAAACGCGCGGCCTTTTAACCGGTAAATACGGAAAAACACCGGCAGCCTGTAATGAAGAGTTGGTAAAACGCGCCTTGGCGGAAGAAAAAATGGAAGCTGCCGTTACCCAGCGCCCTGCCGATCTCATCCCGCTTGAACTGGATAAGATGAAAGCTGAGGCGAAAGAGCACGGTGCAGGGGATTCCATTGAAGACGTATTAACCTATGCGATGTTCCCTAAAGTTGCGCCTAAGTTCTTTAAAGAACGTGCCAAAGGCCCGGTTACCTTTGAAGCACCTGCTGAAAAGAAAGCAGGCACCGGAAAGACGGGCGGTTCATACACGGTAACGGTCAACGGAACAAATTATACCGTTACTTCTGCAAATGGAACTTTGACGGTAAACGGTACCCCGTATTCGGTCAATGTAAAAGAAGGAGCTGATGCACCTGCTGCCGGCGCTCCGGCTCAAGCAGGCGGCGGTACTCAGCTGCCCGCCCCCGTTGCAGGTACCCTGTTAAAGTATACCGTTGCAGAAGGTGCACAGGTTGCAGAAGGCCAAACCGTTATCATGGTTGAATCGATGAAGATGGAGCTTGAAATCAAAGCAACCGCCGCCGGTTCCATTCACTTTTTAGCGGCTGCAGGTACTCAAATTACCGCAGGCCAGCCGCTTGCGGAAATCCGCTAGAACGGGACGGTGAATATGATAGAAAAAGAAGTCCGTAAAAAACAGACAAAAACTGTTTTAAACATCACGGTATTTTTAGTCTGCCTTTCGGTATTTGCCTCGTTTGCCGGTACGGTTTTTGCCGACGGCGGACAGAGCGAAGCCCCGAAAAGCCGGTCGGAGCAGATTATCAAAGGATCGGAAAACGTACCGCACATTTCCGTCGGAAAATTTTTACAAAATACCTGGGCTAACACTGGTATTTATTCATTCATTTTCGGACAGGAAGAAACGGCCGGTCTAAAAAGCGGTGAAAGTGCAACCGTATTCGGGTATCAAAAATTGATCATGCTGTTGGTCGGCTTTTTGATTATCTACCTCGGTGCCGCAAAAAATTTTGAACCGCTCTTATTGATTCCCATCGGGTTCGGTACGGTGTTTGTCAATATTCCGGGAGCCGGTATGTACGGCGAACATGGAATGCTCAGGCTGATTTATAACGCCGGTGTCGGTAACGAGTTTTTCCCGATGCTGATTTTTATGGGTATCGGCGCGATGACGGACTTCGGCCCGCTCATTGCAAACCCGAAAACAGCCCTGCTCGGAGGAGCTGCCCAGTTAGGAGTCTTTATAACCCTCTTCGGCGTTTCGCTGATGAACTATATTCCGGGCATTGACTATACCATGCTGCAAGCCTCCGCCATCGCTATTATCGGCGGGGCAGACGGCCCGACTTCCATCTATGTATCCGGTAAACTTGCCCCTGAAATGATGGCAGTCATTGCCGTTGCGGCCTATTCGTATATGGCGCTGGTGCCCATCATTCAGCCGCCGATTATGAAGTTCTTAACAAGCGACGCTGAACGTAAGATCAAAATGAAGCAGTTGCGGAATGTTTCAAAGGCTGAAAAAATCATCTTCCCAATTATCATTTTGATGCTGGCAGTGCTGCTTATTCCTCCTGCCGCACCGCTTATCGGGATGATTGCTTTCGGAAATTTTGTCAAACAGTGCGGTGTGGTTGACCGGCTTGCTAAAACGATGGAAAACGAATTGCTCAACATCGTTTCCATTCTGCTTTCCCTCGGAGTCGGCTCTCAAATGACCCCTGAAAAGATTATGAATGCGAACGCGATCGGCATTATCATTCTCGGCTTACTTGCTTTCTGTATCGCCACAGCAGGCGGTATCATCATGGCTAAGTGTATGAATCTTTTCTTAAAAGAAAAGATTAACCCGCTCATCGGGTCTGCCGGTGTTTCAGCTGTGCCGATGGCTGCCCGTGTGTCCAACAAGGTCGGTCTGGAATACGATCCGTCCAACTTCTTGTTGATGCACGCGATGGGGCCGAATGTCGCCGGTGTTATCGGTACTGCGATAGCTGCCGGTGTCTTTATTTCCGCTTATGCAGGTTAAAACCTCCCGTGTTTAAAAACATATCCGGCAGCCGCCTCATCACGGCTGCCGTTTTTTTCTGTACAGTACCGTTTTTAGCTGCACAAGTTCCGGCGGTGCCGGCCGCCGCCGCAGCACCGCTTCAAAAATTAACCGGACAGCTGAATCTGCATGAAAAGGCCGCACAAGTGCTGATGGTCAATATTCCCGGAAGTAAAACAGTCAGCACAAGAATAGCCGAAGCCTTTAAGGGGTGCGTGCCGGGAGCGGTTTTACTTTTCGGTTACAATATGGCCGATACACCGGAGGCGGTGCGCTCCTTTTTAGATTCAGGGTATACAGCGTTTCAAGAAGCGGCGGAAAAAACAGGACACCTTTTCATCCCTCCGCTCTATGCGCTTGATAATGAGGGCGGGCTGGTATACCGCACCCGCCGCATTACAGCCCCGCTTCCTGCCGCCGAAGAAATCGGCACGCGTTTTTCCGTTGACCAAACACGCAGGCTTTCTCTGCTCCTTGGGCAGCAAATGAAAGAGCTGGGGCTGCACCTAAACCTTGCTCCCGTTGCGGAACCTCAAACCGCGGAAAACGCCGCGGTGCTGAGTACACGGAACTACAGTGCAGACCCCGGACGGGCGGCGGCGTATGCGGCGGCAGCTGTGCAGGGTATGCAAGAGGGCGGGGTATCGGCAGCCGTAAAACATTTCCCCGGAAACGGATCGGCAGACTTGCATGAGAAGCGCGCAGAATTGACGGTAGACCGCGAAACGCTGCTCCGCCGCTATGGTGCCCCTTTCCGTCCGGCCTTTGAAACGGGAGCGGCGGCGGTGCTGGTTTCGCATATTACGGTTCCCGCCCTTGAAGCGGTGCCTTTTTGTTTTTCCGCTCAAGGAATTGAGCTTTTACGGAAGGATGTAGGTTTTTCGGGCTTGGTAATTACCGATGATATTGCGATGAAGGCCTTGCAGGAAAGCGGCACCGCTGCCGAAAACGCGGTGCGGGCGATCGCTGCCGGTTGCGATATGGTTATGTGCTCCGTGCAGCAAATATATCCGCTTATCGCTGCAATAGCCGAAAAAGCCGCAGCGGATTCGGCTTTTGCAAAACGGCTTGATGAAGCGGTCTTACAGGTACTGAAGGCAAAGGTACGGGCAGGTATTATAGATGCGGCAGGTGCTTATATCCTGCACCATCCCGATTGGGAGCGGTTCCGGCAGGCAAAAGCTGAAGCCGCCCGTTTGGTGAAACAACATGAATAAAGAAACATATTTTGACTATCTTGATAATGAAGAACTTCTCCGCTTTTTTTCCGGCGCGGTAAAAATCCCCAGCGTAAATCCTCCCGGGCGGGAAGAACCGATGACGGAATATCTGGAAACCTTTTTACGGGAAAACCGGCTTGAATGGGAGCGTGTATCCGCAGAAGACGGTCGTTTTAATCTTATTGTAAAACTCCGCGGCAAACGCAGTACGGATAGCATTATCTTTACGGGACATCAGGATGTGGTACCCGTTTCCGATGAAGAACTCCGTCGCTGGAACTGTGAGCCTTTTGCTGCGGAAATACGGGACGGCTTTTTGTACGGACGGGGCAGCAGCGATATGAAAGGCGGTTTAACTGCTGCGCTTTATGCAATGGCAGTGCTGCGGCAGAACGGCATTGAACCGGAAACCGACATCATCTTTGCAGCAACCGTTGACGAAGAAAATTATATGAAAGGTTCAAAAAAGCTGCTTGATTCGCCCCTTCTTGACGGAGCGCGGTATTTAGTAGTCTGCGAACCGACTAATTTACATCTATGCATAAAAGGAAAGGGCAGAACATGGGCAGAAGTCTGTGTACAAGGAAAAACAGCTCACGGCTCACAGGCCGGTGCCGGAGATAACGCACTTTACACTGCCGTCGATTTAATACAAAAGATACGGCATACGGAATTGTCCGGCTATTCTTCCCCTCAAAACGGCGAATCGTTTTGGCGTACCTTGGCAATACAGGCCGGTGTTGAACCGCAGGTAGTCCCCGACACGTGCCGGTTTACGGTTGATGCCCGGCTGGCGGTCGGGCATCCGGTAGGGGCTGTTTGGGAACAGCTTGACGGCCTCATTTCCGAATTACAGACCGAAGCACCGGATACCCGTGTTTCCTATACGGTGATTGACGAACGTCCTTCATGGGTTACCGCAGAGGATAGTCCGCTGGTACGCCTCTGTAAGAATGCACTTGCACAAGCCGGCCTTGCCTATATTCCGGATATGTTTGCCGGATCTACCGATGCCAGCGTATTGGTGCGGCGGGGGCTTACCCCCGTGATAATCGGTCCCGGTGATCTTTCCGTAGTACACCGGGAAAATGAATGCCTTGAACTTTCGCAGCTGTACAGCGCCGCGCGGTTGTATCTTGCGATGATGATGTCACCGTTGGTCTGTCCAAAACGTTGATCACTTTTTTGACAGACTCTGTTTGATGCTGTAAGCCTCATTAATTATTCCCTTGTCAATGGAAATACATATGTTGTATTACAAAAGCGGCCGTAAATGATTGTTAAATAAGGTTTTTTATACGGTTTAAACAAGACGGTATAAGATCATTGACGGTTCGCGAGCTCTGTTATATTATAGGGCACCCCGTACACTCATCATTCCTCTATATCAAAATACTGGAATTTATAGGAGTTTATATGCAGCTGAAGGCGTTTTCGATCGGCCCTGCATATTTTTATAAAAATGCGCTCAAGTTCGCCGTACCGGTGATGATTCAAACTTTTGTGCAAAGCCTCATTTCGCTCATAGACAATTTTATGGTAGGCGGATTAGGCGATATAAAAATGAGCGCGGTGAATATTTCCAATCAATTTGTGTTCCTGTTTTTAGTAACTATCGGTACCTTTGCAGAGACCGGCGGTATGTTTATGGCACAGTTTAACGGTGCAAAAGACAGCCGCGGAATGCAGGATTCCTACCGGTTTAAACAGATTATGATGCTGTCCTGCGGCGGTCTGTTTGCTTTTTTATCGCTTTATTATGCGGAACATATATTAGGCTTCTTAGTAAGAGGAAATACACAGCAGCACGACATTGTCCGGGAGGGTAAAAGCTATCTTTCCATTATTCTCTTTACTTTTATTCCGATTGCATTTTCTACCGGCCTTACGTCCTCACTGCGTGATACGGGGAAAGTAAAAATCAATATGTATGTTTCCCTAATTTCTACGCTCGTAAATACCGTAGGAAACTACATACTTATCTACGGCCGGTTGGGCGCGCCCCGGCTTGAGGTACGGGGTGCTGCTTATGCAACGGTAGGCGCCCGTATTGCAGAACTCTGCATTTTACTCGTGTATGTGTATGTCACGCGGCCGTCTTTTTATGTCCGGTTTATTTCATTATGGAAAATAAAATTAACATTATTCACGCAAATGCTGAAAAAGCTCGGCCTCATCTTTGCTTCCGATATGTCATGGGTTTGCACCGAAACGGTTGTTGCAGCACTCTATAACAGCCGCGGAGGTGCTGAGGTTGTAGCCGGTATGGCAGCAGGGTGGACGATAGCAAATATCTTTTTTTTAATTTTTCCCGTTATCTTCACCTGTGTAAGAATAATTGTCGGAAGTTCCCTCGGTCAAAACAAGCTGCAAGAAGCGCGCAAACAGGCTCAGTGGTTCTTGTCAGGATTTTTTATCTTCGGAATAGTTATTGGCATATGCGAAGCTTTTTCGGTTTTGATCATTCCGGTTGTGTTTATACAGCTTTCACCGGCCTCTCATCTGATTACAAGAAATCTTGTGTGGGTGATTGCATTGTATATGCCCCTCTGGTCATATTTGAATACACAGTTTGCGGTGTCCCGTGCCGGAGGTGATGCCTTACTGGGGGCATGGGTTGATATCAGTGTAAATTTGCTCGCATTTCTTCCCGGAATGTTTATTCTTACGTACTACACGGCGCTTTCTCCGGTTGCAATGTTCGGCATTGTAAAGCTGACCGATTTTTTAAAACTGGTGATTGCCGGCCGGCAGCTGAAAAAAGAACGGTGGCTAAAAAACCTAACTATTTCACCAGCAGCTAATTGACAGCCTGAGAAGTGAGCACGGACTTTGCATCCCGGCCGGTTTTTTCCATTTTAGCTGAAAAATCGGTCAGTGATCGGTAAATATCATCCGTTTGACGGTGAATTTTTTCAAAGGCCGTATCCAGTTCATCCCCAGCGGCTCCTATCCGGGTGATAACCGTTACCATCTCTTTAATGGTGCCGCCGATGTCGCGGGAACCTTCAACTGCCGCAGCAGCCAGCCGTCCCAGTTCTTCGGCGACAACTGCAAAACCCTTCCCTGCTTCCCCTGCATGAGCTGCTTCAATGGCCGCATTCATGCTGAGCATTTTCGTCTGTTCGGCAATGGTTTCGATAATTTCGGACATTTCCCGTATCTTTGAAACATTACTGATAATGAACCGGGTATGTTCATGTGTGGTTTGAAACAGCTGATGACCTGATTTAAACGTTTCAACCAGTTTTTTGGCCGTTTCAGAATCATTGCGGTGCCGTTCCGCCGTTTCTTGTATTTCAGCCAGCACTGCCTTAAACGTGTCGGCAGATTCCCGGTACCGTACTGAGTTGTTTGCTTGTACCTCTTGTATTTCGGTGTATGCGGCCTGCAAGCTGCTGTAGTTTTGTTCCAGCACAGCATAACTTTTACGCACCTCGGCAAGATTTGCTTCAAGTTCCGTATTCTGCCGGATAAGCGTATTTTCTCTATCGGCAGCGTAGGCAGCAGCGCCTTGGTAATCTGCGGCATTGCGGTAGACACCGGAACCTCCCTGCTGTACGCGCAGCCGATCTGTCTCTGCTGAAACTGAAGGGGAGCCCTTTAAGCCGGTAGAGCCGGAGCACCCCTGTATTGAGGACATCCCCCCTGCGCCGGTGCTTTCTTTGCCGCCGTACCAACTACCTTGTTGCCGGTTTCCGCCTTGGCGGCTGCCTTCTTGCCGCGGCCCTGCTTGCAGGACCACCCGCTGTTTTCCTCGCCGTGCAAGCAGAAATGTATAAATCGCCTGTGCAAGCAGCCATGTAATACACAAACCGAAAAACCATGTTACCGTTATCAGCAAGCCTGAAATAATAGCAGCCCGCTTCCGGTGTTTTTCGGCCGCAGCCATACATACCGAATAAAACCGTTCAAAACTCCGGCTATGCGCATCCGTTTGTTTTTCTATAGTTTCCGTTTGTGTAGCGGTCAGCGGCCGTACTTCCGCCCCGCCGAGCTGATTATACTCGTTTATCAGGCTGATATAGGAAGCCGCAGCAGTACGTGCAGCATCCATATATGCAGACAAGGCGGTGCGGAGCTCCGCAGCTTTTTCTTTTTGTAAACGCTGTTCGGCACTTTGCAGCAGTTGTTCATTCGCGTGTAATATCTTGAGTAAAGAATCCGGAATATGCCGCTGCACTAGTGCGTACCGGTAAAGCGATCCGCGCATGAACAAAAGATTCCGTTCACTTCCTTCCAGTGCCGCCGCTTGCTGTTCCAGTATATCTGCCGGTTTTGCAATCCGTATAAATGTTCCGGCGGTAATCAGTCCTAACACAATAAGCGTTCCCGCTAGTATACCGATTTTAAGTTTTGTATTCATTGCAGTTCCTATTTCCAGAGGAAGCGGCTGACTGCACGGCACAAAGGCGGTAAAAGCCGTCAACTTCCTCTCATTTAGTTTCGGTAGAGATACTCGACCTCTTTACATAAGCGTCTATTAAGCATAGAGTGGCAGCGATGAAAGTGCTTCATACCGCCGACTTGCATTTGGGAAAAACCCTCCATGAAATGCCGTTGCTTGAAATACAAGAAAAAATGTTGGACGATATGTACCGTATCCTTTGCAGTACAGACTATGCTGCCTTATTTATCGCAGGCGACATTTATGACCGTGCCGTTCCTGCTGCAGAAGCCGTTTCTCTGTTTAGCCGATTTTTGGCAAAAGTGCGCAGCGGTTGTCCCGAAACAGCTGTCTTTATTATTCCGGGCAATCATGATTCGGCACAGCGGCTTGCCTTTGCACACGAAATTTTACAAAATCAACATATTTATATTGCACAGAATACGGCAGAGCTTACCGCTCCTTTTATTATAACACAGGGTACCGAAAAAATCGAAGTTTTCTTACTCCCCTTTTTAAGCTTCGGCTCTTTTACCGAAGAACTGCGACGCGAGCAGCAGGGCGGGGATTCTCAAGCGGCAATGGCTGCTACAGCCGCTGAGCTCCTGAAAAAAGCCGTTAATCCCGATATTCCTTCGGTACTGCTTGCACACCTGTTTACCGTCGGCGGACAAAGCTCTGCAAGCGAACGTACGTTTATCGGTACCGCCGAATACATTAATCCCGCTCTCTTTTCGTTTTTTGACTATACAGCACTCGGTCATCTGCACCGCTGTCAACGTGTAACCGATCGAATGTACTATTCAGGATCGCCGCTTGCCTATGCCTTTGATGAAGCAGACGATTCAAAATGTGTGCTTTCTGTGGATATTGACTGCACTGCCGCCGGTTTTCCGGTACAGGTGGAACGGATCCCTATTGTTTCAGCGCGTCCGCTTAAACGCTTGGAAGGAGCTTTTGAAGCGTTCTTTAGCGGCAGCACCTTCGATGAGTGGAGCAGCTGCTTCCTCGAAATTACACTGACGGATGCTGAAGTCATTTCCAACCCAATGCAGTTGTTACGGCAAAAATTTCCCTATGTGCTCAGCATCCGTCAAAAAAGTTTTATGGAACGGCACAGTACCGGTGAGGACGAGCGGCTCAATGTACAGGAATATACTGCGGAGGATACTCAAACCCTCACGGAAAATTTCAATCGGTTTGAAACCATTATCAACGGCGAAAGCAGTCCGGTAAAACAGGAACTGTTTCAACTTCTTTGTAGAGAAACCGCTTATGAGACCTAAAGAACTGAGATTGCGTAATATCGGCCCCTTTACCGGCGAGCATTGCATACATTTTGATGAACTGGGTTCTCTCTTCTTAATCTACGGACAAACCGGCGCGGGAAAGACGACGATCTTTGATGCCCTTTCCTATACGTTTTACGGAAAACCGCTTGGCGGCAGAGCAGGCATCCCCCGGAATCTCCGCAGCCACTTTGCCGATGAGTATGCCGTAGCGGATGTTACGCTGACGTTTTATATCGGCTCCGATTTATACCGGATTAAACGGCAGCTTCCGTATACAAAAGAAGGAAGAAAAACCGAAAGTCCCGAAGAAGTCCTATTTGAGCAGTATAAAGACGGAACATGGGAAAACCGATCTTCGACTAACAAACGTGAAACCGATGCGGCAGTCCAGCGGCTTATCAAACTTTCGGATAAAGAATTCGGCCGTATCGTTCTTTTACCGCAAGGAGAATTTGCCCAATTTTTGCGCGCACAGTCAAGCGAAAAAAAAGAAACGCTGATGCACCTGTTTCCGGTCAGCCGGTATACGGGACTGATGCAGGCGGCAAAGGCGCGATCCGATGCTCTACAGCAAGAAGTTGCAGGGCTTGAAGCTGCACTGAAAAATCTGCACACCCAGTTTGTTTATCACCGCTACGAAAGCGACCGGGCGGAACTGCTTGAGCAAATAAACCGTATCCGTACCGAACACGGGACCGTGTTGGAAGATTTAAAAACCAAAAATACCCAATTGGAACAGGAAAAAATCCTCTGGAAAAAACGGCAGGAATTAGCACAGGTGCAGGAAGAAATCGAAGCCTACCGCATCCGTGAAGGGACTATTTTTGAACTGAAAACTAAGATTGAACGGGCACAGCGTGCACTGCCGCTTGCCGTACATGCCGGTCAGCTCCGGGAGTTGGAAGCTGCCTGTGATGCGGGACTGCAAACAGGAATGGAAAAACGGCAGCGGATAGCGGAACTATCGGAACACTACAGCGGCTTATTGAATAAAAGAAACGATATAGAAGCAAAAGAGCAGCAGCGGGACAGTTTGTACTCCGTCCTCGATTCATTACGGAAAGCGGCGGTGCTGGAGCAGGAAATCCGGGAAGATCAAGCAGAGGAAGCCGCCCTGAAAGAAACCGCCGCTGCTGCGGAAGAATATCTACACCGGCTGCAAACCGACATTGAAAGCCTCTCGGCAAAGACCGCTGCCTTACTGCCGGAAATCAATGCCTTAGAGGAGCGGGAACAGCAGTACCGCGGCCTGCAAATCCGGCTGGATATTGAAAAACAGTTGGTTGAACTGCTTCGCAAGCAAGAACAGCTGAACGTCTTTTTACGCAGTCATACACAGGCCGCGCAAAACGCCGGTGCAAAACTGACGGAAATCACCCGTGATCTTGAGATACAAACCGAGCAGCTTGCCCGCATCGAAGAAGAAAAAGACGCGGCGGCACGGCAGCGGACGGCGGCGGCGCTGGCGGTGTTACTGCACGAAGGTTCACCTTGCCCCGTGTGCGGTTCCCTGCATCATCCAAACCCCGCGCATCGGGAAACAGAAAGTGCGTTCGGGTTTGATGAGCGGATTGCCGCTGCAAAGCGGGCAATTCAGCAGCTGCAAAAAGAAAAGGAGCGGATACACAGCTCCCGGGCAGCTGCGGAAACCGCACAGGGAAACTACCAAGCACAGCTTGACGAATGCGCCGCCGCCGCGGAAGATTTACGGCAGCGGTATGCTTCATGCACCGAAAAACAGGCTGATGAACCCCTCCCGGGGGACAAAAAAACGGCAGAACTCCGGCTTGCGGAAACGGCGCGGCGGATTGAACAAGCTGCTCAGGTCTGCAACACTTCCCGCAAGGCATTTAATGAACATAAAATCCTTGAAGAAAAACTCCGCCGCCTGCGTCCGCAGGAGCAAGAGGCCGTGCAGGTATTCCGCCGTGCCGAAACGGAACTGAGTGCCCTTTCGTCTGCCGTGCAAGAAAAGCAGCGCCAGCTTGACCGGGCTTTTTCGCTCATTCCCGAACCGCAGCGCAGCGGGGATGCGGAAAGTGCGCTGGAACAGTGTACGGCGCTCTTGCAGGAACTGAAGCTGACTATCAATGCGTATCATACAAATAGTGCCGAAACGGCGCAAAATCTGGAACGGATGAGGGGAGAACTTGCGGTTGCGGAACAGCATACTAAAGAGCAGCAGCAGCAGTGCCGCGAAAAAGCCGTCTTTGTCGAAGCCGCCTGTAAGAAAGAAGGGTTTACCGATGTTGAAGATTTACAGCAGGCACTCTGTGATGAATGGGAGATTGCTCAGTGGCAGACAGAAATCGGCTTCTTTTATGAGCAGTACACCGCCTATAAACAAACGGCAGCCGGTTTAGAAAAGGAACTTGCCCATACCGTGCCGCAAGATATTGAAGCACTGGAAGCTGCCGCCGGCCATCTCAGCAAGCGGTATGACGAAATACAGTCGCGGCTTGAGGTGCTCAATGCGGATAAGGCAAAGCTGGAAGAACTTCACGCACAACATACCGCGTTGACCGAAGAATTGACCGCCAAAACTGCCGAAGCAAAGGACTGGATCAGTCTTTCAAAAGACCTCTCCGGCAGTAATCCGCGGAAATTGCAATTTGACACGTGGATACTTTCGGCATTTTTGCATGAGGTTACGGTTTTTGCAAACAAACGCTTGGAGCGGATGAGTGAGGGGCGCTACCGGCTGTCCGTCAGTGAGGAACAGGGAAGCGGTAATAATTACAAAGGGCTTGATTTGGAGATTGCAGACGCATATACGGGAAAATGCCGGCCTTCCGCCACGCTTTCGGGCGGAGAAACGTTTATGGCCTCCATCAGTCTTGCCTTGGGGCTGGCCGATTCCATTCAGGCACGGGCAGGAGGCATTAGGATCGATTCAATGTTTATTGATGAAGGATTCGGCAGTCTTGATGAAAAAGCGCTTGAAAATGCAATCGGTATTTTGGATGAAATACGCGGAGACCGTATGGTCGGGATTATCTCCCATGTCGGTGAATTGCAAAGCCGCATTCCGCAAAAAATTGAGGTAGTAAAAACCGGCACCGGGTCTTCGATACGCCGCCGTTGAATGCAGGCGGCGGACAGGGGTAAAGGGAAAAAAATAGATGAACTATGATATAAAACAATTTGAAACAGGGCCTTTTTTAGTGAATACATGGGTGATGCCATTGAATAGCAAATCAGCCGTGGTCATTGATCCCGGCGGAGCGGAAGCCGCACTGATTGATTATTTGGCAGAACTCGGTATCAGCCGCCTTGAAATTATGCTGACACACGGACACTTTGACCATGTCGGCGGAATACCCGCGTTAATGCGGAGCTATCCGGGCAGCCGTCTTTGGATACACGAAGCCGATGCCGGTTATTTAGGTGCCTGTGCGAAAGAAGTTCATTTGAAAACGCTTACTCCGCTCCGTGCCCAGCGCTTGCTGGACTCATTTCCGCCGGCTCTGCCGGATGCAACGGATTTTTTTGCTGACGGTTCTGAAGTCAACGGGTTTACCGTGCTGCATACACCGGGACATACCAAGGGCTCGGTGTGTTTATGGCACAAGGCAGCGGGTGTTGTTTTCAGCGGCGATACGCTTTTTTACGGTTCACGCGGAAGAACAGACCTTCCCGGCGGCGACGAAACGCAGATACGGCGTTCATTACAGCGGCTTTTTACTGTATTACCGGCAGAAACAAGCGTATACCCCGGACACGGGTCAAGAACCTCCGTTGGGTTTGAAAAAACATTTCAAGGGTAGCGCAGGGCGGCTGGATACCTGCCCGCGTTTCTCCCTTGACTGCACTGTAAAACTATTATACCATAGTACTTACTATGTTGATAAAGACTACACACCGCAAAACAGCCTTCCTCCCCGCTTTCGGCACCCCGCCGGAACCGGTTTTAATATCGTGTAAGTCTTTATACAACAACGAATTACCCCCCCCCTCTCTCATATACACAACCGATAATCTTTTAAACATATGCGGCGGTTCTACACAGCAGCCCAATCTTTTAGAAAATTGGAAAAAAATTTTAAAATGTGAGGTATGGGGCTGATCAAAGGTTCAAAAGAGCGGTTTGGATATGCCTCATCAGCATAACCGATACCGCGTGTAACAAAATTATTTTTAGGTTCCGCTAAAACGACGGAAAAGGAGATTTTTGAAGTGGGTAATACTACATATATATACAACAATACATTAGCAGACGGTAAGATTAATGAAAGTACGGCTGCAAATAAATTAATAAATAAAAGAGAAGCCTCAAAAATGAATGATTGTCTGATATTTGATACTTACATAGAAAAAATACAAATGCCGCTCTGCTCTTACATACTCTTTATAGTGTCCAGCGTGTTTACAATTGCATTATTAATTATTTTATGGATATGTGTATATAAATGCAGTAATCAAGATATATTTGTCATAACCTCAATTTTTGTAGGTATTATGACGGTCGTTATTGTTACTTTTTCTATTGTGAATCTTGTCTTCTCAGAAGCAAGCCGTAAATATGCCCTTTTAACCTACGCTTATGATAAGGCTATAGCGGAATTAGAAAATCGCTGCGACAAAAAAACAACTACATCAACCGGTAAAACTCCAACTGAAACAGAAAAAACAGAAATAGAATACGGGATTCGGACAATCACCAAAATTTTTGAAACCTATTGTCAAAAGATTACCGCAAAATAAATAAAGAGGTACATTCATGGATAGTCCAGATAGTAACAGTACTACTAACAATAATCACCCTACCGCAAAGGACATTTACGAATACCTGTGGCGCGGAAGGGATTTTGAACTTGCCCGTCTTTGGGAGCGTTCTGTTTTTCTTGCCGCTTTTTTAATCGCCGTTGCAGGTGCCTATGCCGTTTACATCAAAGACGTATTTATTCCGCAATTAGGCGGTAATCACCTTACTGCATCAGTTACACCTGTAAAAGATGATACGGCAGGTTGTAAAGCGTTTACGGTAATTATTACCGAAAAAAGTAAAACACCGGACACCGAAAAGTCATTTGCACAGTTTTTTACGATGGGTATCGTTCCCCTTGTTATCTGCTTTTTAGGAGCTCTTTTTTCGGTTTTGTGGATTCTGATGGGCAAGGGTTCAAAGGCATGGTACGAACTATACGAAAGCAACATTGCACGGATGAGCAATAACCGCACATTTTGGGAAGGCCGTAACGGCACAGAAGAATCTGATATCAATAAAATATTTTGCAATAAAAAAACCGGACGGTATACGGAATACCTATTTGGGAATCTGCATAACTGCCATGGCGATCCGATGAACACCCGTTTGCTTTCTCCTGTTGCCGGCCCTTTTTTCGTTTCTAAAATCAACATTATGATCGGCATAATCAGCTTACAGTTTTTTATTCTTGCTTTTTTCTTTCATCTTTACCGGTTTTGCACGATTATTTTTTCCGCCGCTTGGCATCCCCTGATGTTCCTCATCCTCCCTGCTGCTGCCCTCTGTTTTTTTGTATTTTTGGGTCACTTAAAGAAAAAACTGGGTTCCTCTTATCTGGAAAATGAGTAGCCGCCCGTTTATCATCCAAAAACGGTTGATGATGCGGTGTACGCGGCAGAAGCTGCCTTCCATAAAAATGGCTTAGAATAGTACAAGCGGCTGCTTCCGATGCAGATGATACCGATTGATATGCTTTGCTGGGAGCCTTACAAAGCATCGGCTATGCAACCTTTATTGAATATTTTGATAAGTATGTCAATCCGCAGTGTACTACAAGCAATATACGGGAACTGCTGCTGCAATCGGGAAAGTATGCACTGAACAGCTGTAACTCAAAGGCTTTCAACCGGCAAAACAATCGGGAACCGCGGGTTTACAAAACAGGCACTTTCAATAATTGCACACGCAACTAAGATTGATCCGGCTCTTATTCAAAAAGCACAGCAGCTGTTAAAAACCTATACCGCATAAGCCCCGCTGCTTCAAGCCGGCTGTTTGCCCGTACAATAAGCGGTCATGGGGATGCTGCCCGTGTCAGGAAAAGCCGGCTGCGTTTTTTCAGACATCCCCTAGTCCCATGACCTGCGGACAGCCGTACTTGTCATTACCGGTTGATAGATTTTCCGCAGCAGTCTGCGCAGGAAAGGCACACCGGCTGACAGCCGGCGGTATGGTGTGGTATACTTTTAGTATGAGTGAAGCAGCACTACACAACCGCACCTACAAAGACTCCGTATTCGTCGATCTATTCAGTACCGATGAAAAGGCAAAAGAGCGCTTTTTGTCACTGTATAACGCCTTGCATGGAACTGAGCTGTATGATATTTCGCTTCTCGAAAATATCAAACTTGAACAGGTCATGTATATGAGCTTTGCCAATGATGTATCATATCTTGTGGAAAATAAAATCATCGTCCTTGTTGAACATCAGTCTACCATAAACCCAAATATGTCTTTACGCTGTCTTGAGTATGTTAGCCGTCTGTACGAAAAGCTCTTTGAATCAAAAGAAAAATATTCACGTAAACTTTTGAACATTCCTACGCCGGAGTTCTATGTCTTTTATAATGGAATACAATCTTTTCCGTGTAAGCAAATATTGAAACTTTCAGATGCCTTTGTTGAAGCTACAGAACAGCCGAATTTAGAACTGATAGTACACGTGGTAAATATCAATCAAGATATTGACCACCATTTGCTTGCAGTGTGTCAACCGATGAGAGAGTATAGCATTTTTGTACAGACAGTAAGGAAATGGCAGCAGAAGGATCCGGTACAAGGGTTTCAAAAAGCAGTTGAGGAGTGTATTAAAAATAATATTTTACGTGAGTATCTTGAACGTAAGACGAAGGAGGTTATCAATATGTTATTAGCCGAATATGATTACGAAACTGATATAGCTGTACAAAGAGCAGAAGAGCGGGAAATAGCCTTTGCGGAAGGTATTGAACGTGGTTTTTCTGATGGAGTACGGCAAACAGCAAAGAACTTGCTTGATATAGGATTATCAGTTGAAAATATTTCAAAAGCTACCGGTTTAAGTAGTGAGGAAATCGAAAATCTGTAGCGGTGTGCAGTAGAACCGGAAGTTGGGTAGTAAAACGGCAGTATGCCGCTTGCCGTTATACGCAATGCTACGGTGCTGCGGAGCGGGCAAAGCCTTTGTGTAAAAGCGGCAGAATCTCCGGCATCAAAAAGCAACCTTTTAGGTGCGGAATCGGTTGATTAAAACCTGTTGCCGGGAAATAATCTTTGCGGAGTTATACCTAAAACTGCATCCGAAAAAAATATACCTTCAAAGTGCACGGTATGGGGTGCCTTTTTTGGGAACCTTTATAAAACCTTTGTATACGGTTTCAAGCAAACGGGTAAAAAATAACTTTGTAACCAATCTTAAAAAATACGCATATTTAGCCGACGATCGTCTTCTCACGTATGAAGAAAAAACACAGTGCCGTGCTCGTATTAATTCCTATCTCGGTATTATGGCGCATTATAAGACATACCGCTTCCGTAAAGAGCAGCTGATGTATCACTTTCAAAATCACTTGAAAAAGCATTTTTTTATACCGCCTGATGCTAAAAAGATTACTCTTAATAGACCATAACAGAAGCGTCTTGCATCCGCAAAAAACATCGCTTCTTGCTTAAAACCACCGCCATCCGCGGCGGATCATCGGGGCGTTTATTTTACAGTTCTTCTGTAAGCCAGGTATCGGGAGTATCCTCGTCTATTCCGTCCCCAAATACCGCCCCGATGAGCACTATTTTCTTTCCGCTCATGCGGTACGGTTCGGCATAACCTTTCTCTCTTATCTGGTTGATAGCGTCCTGTGCTGTACCGCTTCCCATCAGCTTAAACTCAAACACGTAGATAGTGTTAGGTGTATGAACAACGCAATCAGCCCGTCCGCGGGAGCTGACAACCTCCGTCTGGGTAAACTGTCCCATCAGCGTAAACAGCACATAAAACGCTATCTGATAATCCCGCTCCCGCAGCTTCACGTTGTCCTTTGCAGCAAAGCTATACGGTAAACCCGCACAGGATGTATACAGCCGCTCCATAAACCCCGCTACATTTCCCGTTTCAATATCCCGTATAAAGTTCCCGATAAACAAACCGCTTTGGTCTTTCTGAATTGCCGTGTACGCAGGCACTAAGTTATCTAAAAAGCCGTATTTTACTTCATCATTTGGAAAGCCCAGTTTGTACAGTCTAAACCGCTCATCAAAGGATTTAATGGTTAAATAGCCGGATTGAAACAGTATCGGTACGGGGTTCTGCATATCGGGACGGTAGTCCTGTAAGGCACTTTCACTCATCTCCGCTTCTTCAAGCAGCTCCCGCACATCCCCGCCTTGCTTGAGTAAGCTCTTTACCAGAAATGTCGGCGTTCCGGTTGCAAACCAGTAGCTGCCGAATTCTTTTGCGTCGAAAGCATTGAGTAGACTAAAGGGGTTGTACATACCTGCACCGGCAGGATGAAAATGATAGCCGTCATACCACTGCTTTAACTCTGCAAGCGTTTCTTCATAACTGAGCTTTTGCCGTTCACCTATGGCCTGTATTTCGGGTTGAAAATCATGCTTTAATTCCGTTTCACTTATTCCGCACATTGCGGCGTATGTTTCGCGTATACTGATGTCTTTTAGGTTATTTAAATCACTGAAAATACTCACCTTGCTGAACTTCGTTACACCGGTCAGAAAGGCAAAGCGGAGGTACTGGTCGCTCGACTTAATCACCCCGTAAAAGCCTTTCAGTATCTTGCGGTAGGTTTCATTGAGTGCAGGATCGTCATGCATGGTTTCAAGTAAGGGTTTGTCGTATTCGTCTACCAGTATAACAACCTGTTTGCCGGTTTTTTTGTATATGCACTCAATGATTTCTTTAAAACGGCCTTCAGGCGATTCTTCTTGTTTTTCTACTACAAACTGTTCTTCCCACTTCCGTAAATGAGTATCCAAAAGGTCGTGTAAGCTTTGTGTGTTAACATAGTTTTTCGCATTAAAGTCTAGATACAGCACCGGATACTCCTGCCATATCTCCCGTGTACCGGCTTGTGCTTCTTCCAGTTTTTCTATGGCAAGCCCCTTAAACAGTTCTTTTTGCCCCAGAAAGTATGCTTTTAGGGTAGAAAGAAACAAGCTCTTTCCGAAGCGGCGGGGGCGGCTTAAAAAATGCACACGGCTTTCAGTGGCTAACTTCCAGATAAATTCGGTTTTATCAACATAGATAAAATCTTCTTTTCTTAATACTTCAAAACTCTGTACCCCAATCGGGATTTTCCGTGTTCTTTCCATACCATACCTCCGCTATGCATTACCTTTTTTCACTTTACACTAAACCTATTCTGAAACTTCCGTTTTTGCACAGGTTGCTTTGAAATGTGATGCAGACCCGTTCGACAACGGCGTTATCGAACAGGTCTACTATACCATATAGCCGGCGTTTTTTCAAAAGACACCAGGGCATCGGCACGGGAGGCCTGTATCTGTTGCCCATATCAAGCTGCCTAGTATTCATGGACTATTCTCAGTATGATACGGTACGGAAAGGAGCATATAGCGGAAATGCACAGACTATTCTATCTGCGGTGTGTTACGAAAGCAGCTATCGTTATAGCGGTACTATCCCATAGTGCTTATGCCGCGGCACAGCAGCTGGAACTCGGTATTGAACGTTTGCCTGAGTACCGCAGTATGTTTGCCGGCAAGCGTGCCGGCTTAATTACCAATCAAACCGGTATTAATGCCGGCGGAACTCCCTCGGCGGTGCTGCTGCAGAAAGCTGCTTTTGTTACGGCTCTTTTTTCACCGGAACACGGTTTACAAGGGCATGAGCGGGAAGGTGCCGCTATCGGCCATAGTACCGATGTACAAACGGATTTGCCGGTGTACAGTTTATACGGAAAGACCAAGCGCCCTACGGCAGAGATGCTCAAAGATATAGATATTCTTTGTTTCGATATTCAGGATGTAGGCGCCCGTTTCTATACTTATATTTCAACAATGGCGTATGCAATGGAGGAGTGTGCCCGGTACAATAAACAATTTGTTGTATTTGACCGTCCCAACCCGATCGGCGGTACGGCAGTTGAAGGAAATATGCTGGAGCTGGAATACCGTTCTTTTACCGGCTATTTTCCTATTGTCCAGCGGCACGGTATGACGGTTGGAGAGCTTGCCCTACTGTTCAATACCGAGTATGGGATTAACTGTGATTTAACGGTTATTCCGATGAAAGGATGGCGGCGGGCGGATTATTTTGACGGGCTTCCGTTAATATGGGTACCTCCTTCTCCGAATATACCCTCTGTTCAAACAGCGCTTGTTTATGCAGGAATGTGCATATTTGAAGGAACAAATCTTTCGGTCGGTAGAGGAACAACCATGCCGTTTCAGTATATAGGCGCCCCCTTTATTGACGGACATACATTGGCAGCGGCGCTTAACCGGCTGGAACTGACAGGCGTCCGCTTTTTACCTGCCTCCTTTACTCCTTCTCTTTCCGTTTACACCGGTGAACTGTGCGGCGGTGTGTACATTGCCGTTACCGACCGCCGGAGTTTTTCCCCGGTTCATACTGCCGTCAGAATGTTTTATGAATTGCGCCGATTATATCCGTATGAATTTAAAATAAAGGATGCCGGAAAAAAATACTGCGGGCTGAACCTATTAACCGGCTGCTCGCAGTTGACCGACAGCGCTCTCTCAGAGGAAAACTATTTTAGGCGGATGAATAATGATGTCCGTGCATTTAAATCTTTGCGCAAACACTATCTGCTTTACCGGTAGAGATGCGTTGCGGTGTTTTTTATTCGTGCGGAGGGTTTAATACTTGCCGTTCCTCGGCAGCGATCTTGCGTCGGGGTATGTTGATTGACGATACTGTCCGTACATAAAATGATAAAACACTTTGACAAAATTATGTATATTCTTATACTGTGCAATAAACCTGTTCGGAAACGGAAGGTTCCGAATAGGTCAAATATATTGTCCGGTAAAAGGTTTGCAGGCGTAAACCCTACCGGCCTGTTTATCTTTAGGAGGATATAAATGAAAAAATTCCTTTCATGTATTCTTGGATGTGCGTTATTGGCATCCGCTGGGTTTGCAATGGGCGGCGGAGAGGCTGCTGATTCATCTGCGGCAGGAAAAGACGTAACCATTACGTGGTGGGCATTCCCCAACTTCGGCGGTGAAGGTGAGTTTGAAAAAGATCTCATTGCTGCCTTTGAGGCCAAGAATCCCGGTATCAAAGTCAAATTCGAGATGGTTTCTTTCCAAGACGGTCCGGCAAAATTTACCACGGCAATCGCTTCAAACACTGCGCCTGACTTTACGTATGATGCACCCGGCCGCATTATCGCGTGGGGAAATGACGGCATTCTTGCTCCGCTCGATGACGTTATTGCGCCGGAAAAAGCAAGTTTGGCAGCAGGTCCTGTTGCAGCGTCAAAGGGTGCTGACGGTAAACTGTATATGTATCCCGTACACTCAGGCGGTTTTATGATGGCCTTTAACAAAGAAATGCTGGAAGATTTAGGCTTGCTTGATATGCTCCCTTACAAAACTGCTGACCGCACGTGGACATTACAGCAGTATGAAGACTTACTGAAAGCTCTAAAAGAAAAACTGCCCTCAGGTAAGGTGCCGGCAGTATTTTATGCCAAATCACAGGGCGGAGATCAAGGTACCCGTGCCTTTATGGTGAACCTCCACGGAAATGCTCCGCTGATGAACAATGACCTTTCCAAATATACGTTTAACAATGGGAATGCCGTTAAAAATGTGCAGTGGCTGCAAAAAGCGGTGAAAGAAGGATGGATGATGAACGGTTCTGCATTACAGGCAGGCGATGCCATCGATATGTACTGTTCTTCAAATGCTGCAAGCACCATCTTGTTTTCTTTACAGCTTGAAAAAATCAATGAGGCAAAGATCAATTACAACGGCAAGAAGTTCACTACCATTTTTATGCCTTTCCCCAATAACACCGGAAAACCGGTGCTTGAGTTTATCGTCGGCGGTTCTTGTGTCTTCAACAATGGGGACAAAGCAAAAATCGTTGCGGCAAAGAAACTGGCAGCCTTTATTGCAACAGACCCCGAGTGGGCGCCCAAGGTTATTGCAGCAACCGGTTTATTCCCCGTCAGCAGCAAGATTAAGGTTGAAATGAAAACCGATGAGCAAAAATGGAATGCCAATGCCGTTAAGTTCTTCGGTGCGTATTATAATACTATTCCGAGCTTCACTGAGATGAGAACCTATTGGTTCCCTGCTATGCAGGCAGCTTTGAACGGTCAAGACGCCC
Source organism: Treponema sp. (assembly GCA_038397965.1). GTDB lineage: Bacteria > Spirochaetota > Spirochaetia > Treponematales > Treponemataceae > Treponema. The sequence goes on along the minus strand of JARGFA010000005.1, from coordinate 123,198 downwards.
AAAAAACGCTCGATACCTTTGTTAAGCAATCTAATTCAATCAGATAATTGATTGTCCAAGGGGCAGGTTTCCTCCAGGATTCCTCCCCTTATTTTTTATAGGGCATCTCTAAAAATCTAACGGAGTTGTTAGCGGTGTCCTATGGCTTTATCAAATGGGTATCTGACGCAGTTCAAAACTAGAAAGCTTTTGAAATATTTTCCGATGCCCTACTAATTTTAAATTGGAGATCATGCTCATGAATATACCGCAGATGAGAAAAATCAGTCCCCAGTTAAAAAAAGAGACAATTACGGCGTATCTTTTTTTATTGCCGGCCTTTGCATTTTTTATCATTTTTGTCTTATTGCCGATTTTCCGGGGAATATATGTCAGCTTTTTTGACTACGGGTTACGGAAATTTAACTTTATCGGTTTCGGTAATTATATCCGTCTTTTTCAAGATCCGGTATTTTTAAAATCCCTTGTCAATACCTTTATATTAGTAGTTGGGACCGTTCCGCTTATTTTGATTTTTTCTATTTTTGTTGCGGCTAATATTTATACAAAATCGCCGGCAGTGCGCTCCTTTTTCCGGGGCGTGTTCTATCTTCCTGCAGTATCTTCGATTGTTAGTATTACTGTTGTATGGGGGTGGATTTATCATCCGCTGTACGGTATTCTGAACTATGTACTGACCTTTTTGGGTGTTATTCATGAACCGATCGCTTGGCTCGGTGATCCGGCATACGCACTGGGTTCGGTAACTGCCGTACTGCTGACAACTTCGGTCGGGCAGCCCATTGTATTATACACAGCGTCTCTCGGAAATATTCCTACCAGCATGATAGAGGCCGCAGAAATCGACGGTGCAACCGGCTGGCAGGTTTTCAAATATATCAAATGGCCGGCTCTGCTGCCGACAACCCTGTATATATTAATTATTTCGACGATTAACTCATTCCAATGTTTTTCGCTTATTCAGCTTTTAACGGCCGGCGGCCCGAATTTTGCAACTTCTACTATTATGTATCTGGTGTATGAACGCTCGTTTACTCTGTATCAATTCGGCTACTCTTCTGCAATGGCAATGGTGCTGGGTCTGTGTATTGTACTTATTTCTACCGTGCAGTACAGATTATTCGGTCAAGAAGTTGACTATTAAACGGAGGTAAACAATGGCTACACGGCTACAAAGAAATAAAGAATCTTTATTAGGCAATATTATTATTTATACTTTTCTTACGGCGCTGACAATCTTTTTTATTTTTCCCTTTTATTGGATTATAACCGGCGCTTTTAAGCATCAGCTTGTTGCGGTTGCTTTTCCGCCTGAGTGGTTCCCGAAAAATCCCACTATGATCAACTTTATCGATCTTTTTAAGCAGCCGACTGTCCGCTGGATTATCAACTCCTTTACTATTTCGATTGCGACTATGCTGCTTGTATGCACTACCGCAACACTTGCAGGATATGTTTTGGCAAAGAAACAGTTTATCGGCGTAAAAACCATTTTCTGGATTTTTATTGCGGCAATGTCCTTGCCGAAGCAGGTTGTTCTCATTCCGCTGGTACAGCAGATTTCTTCATGGGGGTTCCATGACACCCTCGCTGCCTGTATTCTTCCTGCCGCCGGCTGGCCGTTCGGTATCTTTTTGATGAAGCAGTTTACGCAAACCATGCCGTCAGAGCTGATCGAAGCAGCAAAAATTGACGGATACGGGGAGTTTCAAACCTTTACTACCATTGTTGTTCCACTTGTAAAACCCGGTATTGCGGCTCTTGCAATTTTCACCTTTATTGCTGCTTGGAATGATTATTTTTCTCAGTTGGTCTTTTTGAATAGCCGCATTAAGCTGACGCTGCCGCTTGGGTTGGCAACCCTTGCCCAAGAATTCGGCGCCAACTACGGTGTCTTAATGGCAGGGGCGCTTTTAGCCTCAATCCCGATGATTGCTATTTTCTTGATCTTCCAAAAATCCTTTACACAAGGGATTACGATGGGAGCAGTAAAGGGTTAGGAGTATTGGATATGAACTATGTACAACTGCAAGCGGAATATAAAACACGGCTGACAGATAGTATTCTTAATTTCTGGCTGCAGCATGGTATGGATACGGAAAACGGCGGTATCTACACCGCCCTTGACCGCGACGGCAGCCTGCTCGATAGCGATAAGTCGGTTTGGTTTCAGGGGCGTGCGCTTTGGTCATTTGCCTCTGCCTATGCCGATGTCGAACAAAATGAAGCGTATTTAACAGCCTGCGAATCGCTGGTGAATTTTATCGAAACCCACTGCTTTGATGCTGACGGCAGGATGTTTTTCCGTGTAACAAAAACAGGGCTGCCGGTAATTAAGCGGCTGCGGTATTTTTTTAGCGAAACCTTTGCCGTACTGGGAATGGCAGCATACAGCCGTGCGTTACAGAAAGCAGGAAACAAGGCAGCAGCTGAGAAATGGCGGGTGCGTGCATACGAAATCTTTCAGGAAATTATACGGATACGGGATACCCCCGGTATTTTGATACCTAAGTTTAATCCTGAAAACGCCCCGTCACGCGGTTTCGGTGTTCCGATGATTTTACTGAATACCGCTCAGGAGCTGCGGAAGGTTTTTCCCGAAAAAGAGGCTGAGCTGACCGGTTTTATCAGCGGGCTTTTAACTGAAATTCAAACCTATTTTATCCGTCCCGATCTTGAGGCAGTGTTGGAGCAATGTGCACCGGACGGACGTTTTCAAGAAGAACATTTTGAAGGCAGATTGCTCAATCCCGGCCATGCGATTGAAGGCGCATGGTTTGTGATGAACGAGGCTCGGTACCGCAATAATGATCCTCAGTTGCTCAAGCTGGGAACGCAGATGCTGGATTGGATGTGGAAACGCGGCTGGGATAGCGAATACGGCGGTATTATTTACTTCCGCGATGCACTCGGCAAAAGTGCAACCGAGTATTGGCATGATATGAAATTCTGGTGGCCGCAGACGGAAGCGGTTATCGCAAACCTCATGGCATTCACCCTAACCGGAGCGGCACAGTATGCGGAACAATTCAAAGCGGCACATGAGTATGCACACCGGCTGTTTCCGGACAATGAGTACGGGGAATGGTACGGGTATATCCACCGGGACGGGCGGCTTTCGACACCCTTGAAAGGAAATATGTATAAAGGCCCGTTTCATATTCCCCGAATGTATCTGGTGGGGTACGAATTGTTCGGAAAACTTGCCGAAAGTACATAGACAAAAGCACTGAAATATCATATATTCAGGCTAACATTTATGAGAAACGGAGTTATAGTTCATGTTTAAGCAAAAAGTCGTATTATTGTGTTGTGTTCTTGCCCTCGCGGGTATGCCCTTATGCGCCAAGCAGAAAGGATTTAATCTTGCAGTCTTTGTACCCGGGGTAGTAAAAGGAAATCCGACCTACGAGTTACTGGTAGAAGGGGTGCAGGAAGCAAAAGCCCATCTGGAAAAAAACGGTAAAAAGGTTTCGGTGAAAGTAGTGGAAGGAGGGGTTAATCAGGGTGAATGGCAAAACGGATTAACGGCCCTTGCGCTCAGTAAAAAATATGATTTAATTGTCAGTTCCAATCCCTCTTTGCCTGCTCTTGCAGAAAAAGTGCTCCAAGCAGCGCCTAAGCAAAAATTTTTATTGTTGGACGGATCGCTGGCCGGTAATGCACAGATAAAAACAGTCGGTTTTAATCAATATGAACAAGGGTTTATTAACGGTTACTATGCGGCTCTCGTGAGTGTGTCGGCTATGAAAAATGCAAATCCAGCCCGTAAAGTAGGCTTGCTTGCCGGTCAGGAGTTTCCGGTGATGAATAATAAAATCCGGAAAGGATTTTTAGATGGCGCCAAGGCGGTTTATACGGATTTTGAACTTGATTTTCGGGTACTGGGAAACTGGTACGATGCCGCTAAGGCTGCGGAGCTTGCTGCATCCATGATTAAAAATGGTGTGGATGTGATTTTAACCATTTGCGGCGGCGGTAATGCCGGTGTTGTGGCTGCTGCCCGTGAACACGGTGCCTATGTGATGTGGTTTGACCGTCCCGGATATGCTTACGGAGAAGGGATTGTTGTCGGTGCAACGGAAATCAGTCAAAAAACAGCTTGCCGTGATGCGGTTGTCAGTGCCGTAGAGGGACGGCTGGAATTCGGTAAGCCCGTAGAACTCGGTATAAAAGACCATGCCGTCACTTTTGCGTTTAAAGGGGTGCCTGCCTCGGTTCCCGCTGAAATTCTCCAAAAAGAAAAAGAATTGTTGGAAAAAATCAAAAAAAATGAGTTGGTCTTGTCCGGCAATTAGGCCCTTCCGTGTTTTCAACTGAAAAGCTAAGCTTTACTTTTCCGGCAAATGGAATAACTGCCGTGGATAACGTCAGCCTCAATTTTGAGGCCGGCGCTATTCATGCACTAGTGGGAGAAAACGGAGCAGGAAAATCTACCTTTGCCCGTCTTTGTACCGGCCATTTACACACCGGCAAGGGAAAAATCATCCATAATGATAAAGTGCTAAATCTCCGCTCTATCCGTGCCGGTATTGATGAAGGTCTTGTCTTGGTGCCGCAGCATCCCCAGCTGTCCCCCGAATTGACCGTTTGGGAAAATATCGCTATCGGACTGCATACTGTACGAAGGAATGCTTGGCTGTACCCCCGCAAGACCCCTGCTGACCTGTTGGCAGCTCTTAAAGTATACGGGATCCGGCTGCCGCTCCTGCAAAAAGCCGGGACACTTGACAGCTCGCAGCTGCATTGGACAGTAATCGGCGGAGCGCTGCTCAACAATCCCTCCGTGCTCTTTTTGGATGAACCGTCGGCTTCTTTCAGTCCGCAAGAAACGGAGCAGCTGTATACGCTCCTCCGTAAGTGTGCCGACACCGGTATGTGTGTGATAGTGGTGACGCACCGCATTCAGGAAGTGATGATGCGTATGGATTTTGTGCATATTTTACGCAGCGGGCAAACCGTGCGGAGCAGCCGCATTACGCCGCAAATCTCCGCTGCGGAACTGCTGCAAGATATATTCGGCCCGACATACACTGCTGTTACTCAGCCGGCACGGGAGGTGCAGCAGAAGACACCGGGCAAAAATGAGGAGGGACTGACTCTTTCCCGCATCTATGCGTGCGACGGGAAGGACATCCGGTTTTCCGATTTTTCGCTCCAAGCCCCCTGCGGGAGAATTACCGGCGTAGTCGGGATAAAAAAGCAAGGGCTTGAGCTTCTGGAAGATCTGCTTATCAGAGCGGTGCTGCCTGCTCAGGGAACCATCCGGTTTAAGGGGCAGCCGCTTTGCCGGTTAACACGGGAGATGTCCGCTTATATTCCCAGTAAGCGGATGCGGCGCGGTATTGCACACCGGCACAGCATTGCGGAAAATCTCTACGTGCGGGCGCGGAGCAGCTTGTATACCTGCGGCGTGTTTTCAGCACGGGCAGCGGCCGCATGGAAGCGGGGGTCTTTGTTTGATATTCCCCGCTCATGGGGAGAGCCGGTTATCAGTTTATCGGGCGGTATGATGCAAAAACTTATTTTTAGCCGGGAACTCGATAATCCTGTACCGCAGCTGGTTATCTGTGCAGAACCGTACTGGGGGCTTGACCGGAAGGTGCAGCTTGTTCTTCTGCAAAAACTGCGCAGGCTTGCCGCCGCAGGAGCTGCCGTCCTAGTATTGACCTCGGATGCGGATGCGGCTTTGGAAACCTGCGACTGCATTCATATAGTATACCGCGGCGCTCTTACCGGCTTTATGGAAGCGCCGGCATATAACCGGTCTGCATTACTTGCAGCTATGATGCAGGCCCTGTAAGCGGCATAATAATAGTAATATGAAAGAAAAAACAGCTTCCTTATTGAATAGTATCATTTCCGTTATTGCCAGTGCAGGGGCTGCGGCAGTCTGTCTGGTGCTGCAAAGTGAAGAACCGCTCGAAAGTCTGACGGCTTTTTTTGCTTCTCCATTCACAGACTTTTTTTATTTCGGCAATATGCTTGACCGTGCTGGGCTGATCCTTCTGTGTGCGCTGGGGTTTATTATCCCCTCCAAAGCAGGCTTTTTTAACTTAGGAGGGGAAGGGCAGGCCTATCTTGCGGCACTTATTGCTGTGGAATTTGCGCTATTCTTTCCGCAGCTGCCGCAGCCTGCCGGTCTTGTTACCGGCTGCCTCATCGCCGTGCTCTGTGCCGGAGTGCTCGGCTGTGCTTCTGCCCTCCTCAAGCAGTTTCTCGGGATCACCGAATTAATCAGCACCTATCTCATGTCATGCGCACTGCTGCCGCTCATCGACTACGGAATAAATGAAGTCTTCCGTGATGCGGCCGGTAATCTCATGGCAACCCCTTATACTGCGGAAAGCTGGTATCTGCCGCAGTTTTGGGTACCTTCTACGCTGAACGGCAGTATTTTTGCCGCCGCCGCCGCCGCTCTTGCGGTGTTTTGGATGCTCAAACGTACCCGTTACGGCTATGAACTCCGTCTAACAGGGGATAATCCCTCTTTTGCACAATCCCAGGGCATTAACAGTGCTGCTGTTTCAATTATGGCATTGACACTCGGTGCGGCCTGCCACGGGCTTGCCGGTGCTTTCAGCGTATACGGCTCGCGCCATTATGTATATTCGGGGATAACCGGCGGACTTGGCTGGAGCGGTATATCGGCGGCATTAATCGGACGCACCCATCCGATCGGGGCTGTTTTCGGTGCCTTGTTTTTTGCCTGGATAGAAGCCGGCGGCAAGGCTGCACTAATACACAGCTCAGTCAGCTTTGATCTATCCGCAGTCGTGCAGGGCGTTGCTTTTTTTCTGATTACCGTTGATTTTTTTAGAAACAAGGGGCGTTGCTAATCGTAGGTTGACGATACAAATCTTTTTGTTTGCTTGACATTTTTTATGCTTAATGGTATAAGCATTCTGTTCAATTGGATAAAAGGGTGTATGCTCTTTATCCGGTATTCTTTATGAGTTTTCCGGTGCCGTAAAGCCGTACAAGGCAGGTTTCCGTGTTAGCGTTTTTGACGCTAAGGGGGTGTCCCTATTACTCAGCAGGATGCTAAACCAGTCATCAGAATAGGCTTCTGATGATGATCAGGTGGATCCGAAATATGCTTGCCGAAACAAAACTATGGCAGGCTAATTAAACAAGTCTTTTTATAACTGCTTGTCCTATCTGATTATCTGTCGCTCTATTCTTTTTCTGTTTTAGTATCGTGTACATCAATTTTACATTTCGGCATAGAAATGGTCTCGCTGTTTGATGGGCGGGGGTTTGTTAGTTGCCTATTGTCTGTTAGGAGGATTTACATGGCAAAGGAAAAGTTCGAAAGAACAAAAGTTCACATGAATGTTGGTACCATCGGTCACGTTGACCATGGTAAGACAACTCTTTCGGCAGCGATCACGACATATTGTGCAAAGAAGTATGGTGATAAGCTTCTAAAATATGATGAGATTGATAATGCACCGGAAGAAAAAGAACGCGGTATTACCATCAATACCCGTCACTTGGAGTATCGCTCCGAAAAGCGTCACTATGCGCACATCGACTGTCCCGGACACGCTGACTATGTTAAGAACATGATCACCGGTGCTGCTCAGATGGATGGTGCAGTGCTTGTTGTTTCTGCTCCGGATTCTGTTATGCCTCAGACAAAAGAGCATATTCTGCTCGCCCGTCAGGTTGGTGTTCCGTCGATTATCGTTTTCTTGAACAAGGTTGACCTTGTTGATGATCCTGAATTGATTGAATTGGTAGAAGAAGAGGTTCGCGAAACACTTGAAGCGTATGGCTTCCCCCGTGAAACTCCGATTGTACGCGGTTCGGCCTTCAAAGCACTTCAGGATGGTGCTTCAGTTGAAGATACTGCTTGTATTGAAGAGTTGCTTGGTGTAATGGATAGCTATTTTGAGGATCCTGTCCGTGATGATGCTAAGCCTTTCTTGATGCCGATTGAAGATATCTTTACAATTTCCGGACGTGGTACTGTTGTTACCGGACGTATTGAACGCGGTATTATTAACCTGAACGAAGAAGTTGAAATTGTCGGTATTAAGCCCACGAAAAAGACTGTTGTTACCGGGATTGAAATGTTCAATAAGCTGCTCGATCAGGGTATCGCCGGTGATAACGTCGGTCTTCTGCTCCGCGGTGTAGACAAGAAGGAGGTCGAACGCGGTCAGGTATTGGCTAAGCCGGGTTCAATCCAACCGCACACCAAGTTTGAAGCTCAGATTTATGTTCTTTCCAAGGATGAAGGCGGACGTCACAGCCCCTTCTTTACCGGTTACCGCCCGCAGTTCTACTTCAGAACTACTGATATTACCGGAACCATTACGCTGCCGGAGGGTGTCGATATGGTTAAGCCGGGTGATAACACCAAGATTATCGGTGAGTTGATTCACCCCATCGCTATGGATAAGGGTCTTAAACTTGCTATCCGTGAGGGTGGTCGTACGATTGCTTCCGGACAGGTTACGGAGATTTTAGCCTAATAAGAAACAATGCGGTCGAATCTCTGTATTCGATCGCTTGTTTTACGGAGGAGATATGGTTAAGGAAAAGATTCGCGTAAAGCTTCGCGGATTTGATGTAGAGCTGGTTGATCAAAGCTCTAAAGCAATTGTACAGGCTGTTCAGAAGGTTGGGGCAAAAGTTTCGGGGCCGATTCCGCTTCCCACACGTATTAACAAATTTACCGTGCTCCGTTCTCCGCACGTAAATAAGAAATCTCGTGAACAGTTTGAAATGAGAACGCATAAACGCTTGATTGATATTATCGAGCCTACGACGGAAGTAATGAATGCGTTGATGGCGCTTGAGCTTTCCGCCGGTGTTGATGTAGAGATTAAACAATAAAAGAACGGTAGACGGCATTTAATCAGGATGTGCGTACCGGAGAAACGATGGGTTTCTCAAGGAGTTGTAAGTTATGGTTGGTCTGATTGGTAAAAAAATCGGCATGACACAGTTGTTTGACAGTGAGGGGAAGCTTACTCCTGTTACTGTTTTACAGGTTGAGCCGAATACCGTCGTTGCAGTGAAAGATGCGGAACGCTTCGGTTACTCGGCGGTTGTTTTAGGTACAGGCGAGTTGAAAGAAGGACGTGTGTCAAAAGTGTATGCAAATCAGTTTGCAGAAGGTGTTGCGCCTGTGCGTCTGTTAAAAGAGTTCAGAGGCTTTGATAAAGAGGTTTCTGTTGGATCAAAGATTGGGGTTGAGATGCTTGAATCGATCCGTTACCTTGATGTTACTGCGGTTTCTAAGGGGAAGGGTTTTCAAGGTGTCGTGAAGCGCTGGGGGTTCGGCGGCGGACGTGCTTCGCATGGTTCAAAGTTTCATCGTGAACCCGGTTCAACGGGACAGTGTACAAGTCCGGGGCGTTCGTTTAAAAATGTGAAGATGCCCGGTCACATGGGTGCCGAACGAGTAACTGTGCAGAATTTACGGATTGAAAAAATAGATCCTGAATTGGGTGTCGTTATGGTGCGTGGCTCCGTTCCCGGTAAGAAGGATGCGGTTGTATTCCTTAAATCCGCTGTGAAACGGGAAAAATAACGGCAGGAGAAGAGAATGGAAAAGAAAGTCTATTCAGTTGATGGTAAGGAATTACGGACAATCGAGCTTGATGATGCGGTGTTCGGTCTTCCGGTTAATGAAGACGTTATTTACTATGCCGTCACCAATGAATTAGCAAATATGCGTATCGGTACGGCGTGTACAAAGGGGCGTGCTGAAGTAAACGGTTCCAATGCAAAGCCGTATAAGCAGAAGGGTACGGGACGCGCCCGCCGCGGTGATAAAAAATCTCCGCTTCTTGTCGGCGGCGGTACTATTTTCGGGCCGAAGCCCCGTGATTACCATTACGCAATACCGAAAAAAGCAAAGCGGTTAGCAATGAAGTCGATTTTGAGTTTAAAGGCTCAAGACGACCGCCTTGTGATTATAGAAGATTTTACGGTTGAAACCGGAAAAACAAAAGAACTTGCAAAGATTTTGCAATCATTTGTTCAAAATGAGCGGACTGTTCTTGTTTTGAAGGATGATGATGCAATGCTGAAGCGTGCCGGACGGAATATTCCGACGCTTTCATTCTTGACATATAACCGGCTTCGTGCTCATGACCTGTTTTATGGGCGGAAGGTGCTGATGCTCGAATCTGCTGCAAAAAATCTTTCAAGCTTTTATGCGGTTGAGGAGGCTGAATAATGCATTATACTGATGTTATTATCGCACCTGTGCTCACGGAAAAGTCTAACGAGATGCGTGAGCGGCGGAAGTATGTTTTTAAGGTGGATCCGCGTTCTACAAAAATACAGATTAAGGAAGCAGTGCGGAAGCTTTTCAATGTGAAAGTTGAAAATTGTGCTGTTGTCAATGTTGATGGAAAAAAGCGTCGTGTTCGCTATCGCGCAGGAAAAACTGCGAGCTGGAAAAAAGCTATTGTTACGCTGGCTGATGGTGAATCGATTAAAGTTTTTGAAGGTGCATAAGCACTAACGCTGTTTTGAAGGGGATAACAAATGGCTCTTAAATTATATAAGCCTATAACACCAGGTATGCGCGGCCGGATCGACTTAAAACGGGATGAGATTACGGCTCAAAAGCCTGAAAAAAGCCTTACAACAGGGAAGAAAGCAAATGCGGGACGTGACAGTAACGGACGCATTTCTGTTCGGCATCAAGGCGGCGGGCATAAGCGGAAATACCGTGAAATTGACTTTAAGCGGAATAAGTACGGCATTCCCGGAACTGTCCGTACCATTGAGTATGATCCGAACCGCAGTGCAAATATAGCACTTATCTTTTACGCTGATGGTGAAAAACGCTATATTCTTGCTCCTAAAGGCTTGAAAGTCGGTCAAAAAATTATGAGCGGTACGATGGCTGCGCTCGAAACTGCCAATGCTTTACCGCTTGAATCTATTCCGGTCGGTTTTACCGTGCACAATGTTGAACTTACACTGGGGAAGGGCGGTCAAATGGCTCGTTCTGCCGGTGCAGCTGCTCTTATTGCTGCAAAAGAGGGAAACTATGTAACGCTCAGGCTTCCTTCGGGCGAAACGCGCTTGGTGCATAAAAAATGTTATGCAACGATCGGTGAAGTCGGAAATGCCGATCACATGAACATAAACTTAGGCAAGGCCGGACGTGCCCGCTGGCGCGGCGTCCGTCCTGCAGTACGCGGTATGGCCATGAACCCGGTCGATCACCCCTTAGGAGGCGGTGAAGGACGCGGAAAGGGACGCAATCCTGTTACTCCGTGGGGACAGCCGTGTAAGGGATATAAGACCCGTAAGAAGCGCAATACTTCTGACCGGTTTATTGTTTCACGACGGAAGTAGGGAGTAGGAAATGTCAAGATCTGTTAAAAAAGGGCCTTTTGTAGAAAAAAGCCTCTATAAGAAAGTTGTTGAGATGAGTAAGACGGGCGACCAGAAGTCAAAAAAGATGGTTAAATCTTATTCCCGCTGCTCAACAATTATACCTGAAATGGTAGGTTTTACCATTTCGGTGTATAACGGTAAATCATGGATCCCTGTGTATATCACGGAGGAGTTTGTTGGACACAAGCTTGGTGAGTTTGCTCCCACCCGTATTTTCCGCGGGCACGGCGGCTCGGACAAGAAAGTAGGAAAGAAGTAGGTGAGCATGATGACTGAAAAGAGCGGTTACCGGGCTACAACAAAATACCTTATTGCTTCTCCGACAAAGGTGCGGCCGGTTGCAAATGTTATTAAGCGGAAATCGTATACCGATGCAATGGCAATTTTGGAGCATATGCCTCAAAAGGGTGCAGCTTTGCTCTCGCAAACAGTGAAGTCTGCTGCATCAAATGCGCTGAATAGCAATAAAAAACTTGACGAAGATATGCTGTATATCAAGGAAATCCGTATTGATGAAGGTCCGAGACTCAAGCGTTTATGGTGCCGCGGCCGCGGGCGTGCGGATGTTCAATTAAAGCGGATGTGTCACATCACGGTAATAGTTGACGAAAAGGCGGGAGCGTAGTATGGGACAGAAAGTAAACCCTATCGGTTTAAGACTCGGAATAAACAAAACATGGTCTTCTCGCTGGTATGCAGGCCCAAGAGAATATGCCGATTTGCTGCATGAAGATTTGAAAATCCGGGCAATGATTCAGACACTGCCAGAGTGCAAAAATGCGGATATCGCCGATATTGAAATAATCCGGCATCCGCAGCGTGTTACAATCGTTATTCACACCGCGCGCCCCGGCGTTATTATCGGCACTAAGGGCGCTAATATCGAAAAAATCGGTGTGGCTATTCAGAAAGAGCTGAACAAAAAGGTTCAGATTAAGATTAAAGAAATCAAACGTGCTGAACTGAATGCTTCACTTGTTGCACAGAATGTAGCCCGCCAGTTGATGGGCCGTACTTCTTTCAGAAAAGCGTTGAAACAGGCTTGTTTTTCAACGATGAAAGCTGGTGCACAAGGTATCAAGGTTCGTGTTTCCGGACGCCTCGGCGGTGCTGAAATGTCCCGCACCGAAGAAATGAAAGAAGGCCGTACGCCGCTTCATACACTTCGTGCGGATATTGATTACGGTTTTGCGGAAGCACATACAACATATGGGAAAATCGGCGTAAAAGTTTGGCTCTATAGCGGAATGATGTACGGTAACGATCAAAAAGATGATGCCGGTTTATTGCTGAAAAAACAGCGTAAGGAACGTTCCGCCCGCTCCGAAAGAGGACGCGGTGAACGTGCAGAAGCAGGGAGGGATTAAGCAATGGCTTTAAGTCCTAAAAGAGTAAAGCACCGCAAGATTCAGCGCGGCCGGGTGAAAGGCAATGCAACGCGGTGTAATCATATCGATTTCGGTGAGTTTGCACTGGTAGCGCTTGAACCCTTTTGGCTCACAAACCGCCAGTTGGAAGCCGCCCGTGTTGCTTTAAACAGAAAAGTAAAGCGCGGCGGTAAGTTATGGATACGGGTGTTCCCCGATAAGCCGTATACAAAGAAACCGGCGGAAACCCGTATGGGTAAGGGTAAGGGGGCTCCCGAATACTGGGTCGCAGTCGTTAAGCCCGGTACGGTTCTCTTTGAACTGGCCGGTGTTGAACGCACGCTTGCCGAAGCTGCAATGCTGTTGGCAGGCAGCAAGCTTCCGTTTAAAACGCGCTTTGCCGAACAGCCGCGCGAGAATTAATGTGGAGAGTGCTGAATGAAAAAACCGAATTATAAAGATTCATCTCTTGCTGAGCTGATTGCAAAGCGGAATGAGCTTAAACAGAAGTATATGGATTTGAGGTTTCAGTTCGTAGTGGGACACGTTGAAAACCCTATGCTGAAACGGTCTATGCGCCGTGAGATTGCGGCGTTGAACACATTTATCCGGCAGAAAGAACTGGCCGGAGTAAGTGCAGAGTAGGAGCAGGCCCGTGGAAGAAACAACGGCAAAAAAGAAATCCGGGAACCGCGAGTTTGTTGGTTTAGTAACGAGCGATAAAATGGATAAGACCATTACCGTTCAAGTTGCTACCAAGAAACTTCATCGGCTGTATAAGAAGTATGTGTTGAGTAGTAAAAAGTATAAGGCACATGACGAGCAAAATACGGCCCGCATTGGGGATACGGTGCGCATTGTTGAAAACCGTCCGATCAGTAAAGAAAAATGCTGGCGGTTGGCGGAAATTGTTGAACGTGCAAAATAACGAGTAAGGAGCGTCTATTATGGTTCAAGTAGAAACAAGATTAAACGTTGCCGATAACTCGGGTGCAAAGATCGTTGAGTGTATTAAGGTTATCGGCGGTACTCACCGCCGGTATGCCGGTATCGGTGATATTATTGTTGTTGCGGTGAAGGATGCTTTGCCGACATCGACAATCAAAAAAGGTTCTGTAGAGAAAGCCGTCATTGTACGTGTATCTAAAGAATATCGCCGTCCTGACGGGACATATATCCGCTTTGATGACAATGCTTGTGTGCTTGTCGATGCGAATAAGAACCCCAAGGGCAAGCGTGTTTTCGGACCGGTCGCACGTGAGTTGCGTGACATGGATTTTATGAAAATCGTGTCGCTTGCTCCGGAAGTTCTATAAGGAGATTGAATAGTTATGGAAGGAAAGATCAAGATCCGTAAGAACGATACGGTGGAAGTTATTGCAGGAAGCGATAAGGGAAAGCGCGGAACGGTAGTGCGTGTGTTGCGCGAAAAGAACCGTGTGATTGTCCAGGGTGTGAATATGGGCAAGAAGGCTTTGCGTAAACGCTCGCAGCAGGATCAGGGCGGAATTGCTGAAATTGAAATGCCGATTCATATTTCGAATGTGATGGCTGTCGGTAAAAAAAGCGGAGCAACACGCATCGGATATAAAATGGACGGCGATAAGAAAGTACGAATTTGCCGTAAAGGTGGAGAAGTATTATAATGAGTAATTATGTGCCACGGCTTAAGAAAGTCTATAAAGAAACAATCACTGCTGAACTGACCAAGGAATTCGGATATACTACTGTTATGCAGGTACCGAAGCTGGTAAAAATTGTGCTCAGCATGGGTGTCGGCGAAGCGCTTACAAATAAGAAACTTCTTGATGCTGCTGTAACTGATCTTGGTACTATTACTGGGCAAAAGGCAGTAAAAACAAAGGCAAAGAAGAGTATTGCTAACTTTAAACTTCGTGAAGGCCATGAGATCGGAGCGATGGTGACATTGCGCGGTGCGAAAATGTATGAATTTTTAGACCGCTTTATCAATGTGGCTTTGCCTCGTGTTAAAGATTTCCGCGGTGTCAATCCCAACGGATTTGACGGCAGAGGAAATTATTCCTTAGGTATTACAGAGCAGATCATTTTCCCCGAAATCGACTTTGATAAAATCGAAAAGATTGCCGGGTTAAATATCAACGTTGTAACTACAGCAAAAACCGACAAAGAAGCTCATGCGCTTCTTTCAAAGTTCGGTATGCCCTTTAGAAAGTAAGAGAGGTTTTCATGGCAACAACAGCAATGATAAATAAGGCGAACAGTACGCCCAAATATTCTACGCGCCAGTATAACCGTTGTAGAGTATGCGGTCGCCCGCGCGGGTATATGAGGAAGTTCCAAATGTGCCGTATCTGTTTTAGAAAATTAGCAAGCGAAGGCCAGATTCCTGGCGTTACAAAATCGAGTTGGTAGGAGGTAAAAAATGAGCGTTTCAGATCCCGTCGCAGATATGCTTACAAAGATTCGGAATGCAGCTGCAGCCGGTCATGAGAAAGTAGATGTGCCTTCTTCAAAGTTAAAACTTGAAATTGTGAAGATTTTAAAAACCGAAGGTTTCATTAAGAATTTTAAAAGAATTAATGAATCCGGTGAAAATACCATCCGTATGTTTTTAAAGTACGATGATAATGAAGTTCCTGTTATCCATGGTATTGAGAAGGTATCAACCCCCGGACGCCGGGTTTATTCAGGATATAAGACGCTGCCCCGTGTATATAACGGTTACGGCACGCTTATTCTTTCAACATCTGTGGGTGTTATAACCGGCAAGCACGCAAGTGAAAAACAAGTCGGCGGCGAACTCATCTGCAAAGTGTGGTAGGAGGAAACTGTGTCAAGA
Source organism: Treponema sp. (assembly GCA_038397965.1). Lineage (GTDB taxonomy): Bacteria > Spirochaetota > Spirochaetia > Treponematales > Treponemataceae > Treponema. Next base: position 107,634 of record JARGFA010000005.1, on the reverse strand, counting down.
ATTGGAAAATTGCCGGTAGTAATTCCTGCCGGAGTGAAAGTTACCATTGCGGATAGTATGCTGACAGTTGAGGGACCGAAAGGAAAGCTTTCACGTTCCTACAATCCGCTGGTTGAAGTAAAACTTGAGGATTCTACCGTATCGGTGACCCGTGTTAATGAAACGAAAGAAGCACGTTCGTTCCACGGTTTATACCGGAACCTTATTCACAATATGGTAGTAGGTGTAAGTCAAGGTTTTTCAAAAACACTGATTATCAACGGCGTCGGTTACCGTGCTGAAGTTCAGGGCAAAATGCTTGTAATGGCATTGGGGTATTCTAACGATTTCATTGCGCTCATTCCGGAAGGAATTGAGGTAAAGGTTGAACCGCAGGGGAACAAGGTTATTATCTCCGGTATTGATAAAGAGCAAGTCGGAGAATTTGCTGCGCAGATTCGGAAATTACGGCTTCCCGAACCTTATAAGGGAAAGGGTATCCGCTATGATAACGAAGTTATTAAGCGGAAAGTCGGTAAGACCGGTGTTAAATAAGGATAGGTGCTATGTTTAAAAAGCGAAATGAAAAAGACAGAAAAAGATTTAAGCGTAAGGTTCATATCCGTAAGCGGATTTATGGAACGGCAGAGCGCCCTCGTATGACCGTGTTCCGCAGCAATAAAAACATTTCCGTGCAGGTTATTGATGATGATGCACGTAATACCATTGTTTCCGTTTCAACGCTTGAAAAAGATTTTCAGGAGCTGAAGGCGAATATTGTATCTGGGGCTAAACTCGGGGAAGAACTTGGACGGCGCCTCAAGGAAAAGAATATCACCGCTGTCGTTTTTGATCGGAATGGTTACTTGTATCACGGTGTGGTACAGGCGGTTGCAGACGGTGCCCGTAAAGCGGGAATAAATTTCTAGGAGCGGATATGGATCGTCAGAAAGATTTTAACAGAGACAGTTCACATCGCGAAAAAGAACTGGTAGAAAAACTGGTTAAACTCAACCGGACTGCAAAAGTAGTCAAAGGCGGACGCCGTTTCTCTTTTTCTGCTTTAACGGTTGTCGGAGATCAGAACGGCCGGGTTGGGTACGGATTCGGCAAAGCGAATGATGTGAGTCAGGCTATTAAAAAAAGCATCGAAAAAGCAAAGGCTAATATGATTCGTATTCCGTTGAAAAACGGTACGATTCCGCATGAAGTTCAGGCGAAGTTCAAGGGATCATCGGTACTGCTCCGTCCTGCCCGGTCCGGTACGGGAATTATTGCAGGCGGCACCATCCGTGCAATTATGGAAGCAGCCGGTGCAACGAACGTACTTTCAAAGTCCCTCGGTTCAAACTCCGCAATCAATGTCGTACGGGCTACCTTTGAGGCTGCTGCAGAATTGATGGATGCAAAAACCATTGCTAAGAACCGCGGTAAGTCTATTGCGGATGTCTGGGGGTAGGTTATGGCAAAGAAAATTAAGATAACATTGGTAAAAAGTACCATCGGACAGAAAAAACCGGTTTGTGCAACAGTCCGTTCTCTCGGATTGGGCAAGCTGCATTCCGTGGTTGAGCATACTGCTTCTCCTGCAATTTTAGGTATGGTAAGAGCGGTTTCTCACTTAGTTGAAACAGAGGAGCTTGATTAATGTCTGATTTTATATTGAATGCCCCCAAGGGTGCAAATAAAAAGAAGCGTATCGTCGGCCGCGGTTCTTCCTCAGGAAGAGGCACGACCGCCGGTAAAGGAAATAAGGGACAGAATGCCCGTTCCGGCGGTAAAACCTATATCGGATTTGAAGGCGGTCAAATGCCGCTGTACCGCCGTGTCGCAAAAAAAGGCTTTTCCAATTATCCCTTTAAGAAAGAGTATCTGGTCATTAATCTTTTTATGCTTGATGCCAAATATTCCGACGGGGAAACTGTGAATAAGGAAACACTGAAGGCGAAGGGACTGGTGAAGAAGCAGGATGTCTTAGTGAAAGTGCTTGCTTCCGGCGATTTGACAAAAAAGCTGACGGTTGATGTCGATAAGGTTTCTGCACAGGCACAAGCAAAGATTGAAAAAGCCGGTGGAACAGTCGCTAAAACCAACGGCTAAATAGGCGGGCTTCATACATGGCTAACAATGCGTTTGTAAATGTGTTTCGGATAAAAGAGTTACGTGCCCGTATTCTTTTTACGATCGGAATTTTGGTAGTTTTCCGGCTCGGATCAGTGCTCACCATCCCCGGTATTGATCCTCATGCCTTATCGGCATATTTTAAGTCGCAAGTACGCGGGAATGCATTTGTCGATTATATGGATTTTTTTGTCGGCGGTGCGTTCTCCACCTTTTCTGTGTTTATGCTCGGTGTTATGCCCTATATTTCTACACAGATTTTGATGCAGCTTGCACTTTTTGTGTTTCCCAGCTTAAAGAAGATCGCTGAAGATGACGGCGGACGGAAAAAGATACAGGTGTGGACCCGTATTCTGACGGTGTTTGTTGCTCTTATTCAGTCATACGCCGTAACGTTTTATGCACGGTCTATTCCCGGTGCGATTGTGTTCCAAAGTTCGTATATGTACGTTTTTGTTACCATGCTCACGGTAACGACGGGAACAATGATAACCGTATGGCTCGGCGAACAAATTACTGCCCGCGGTATAGGAAACGGAATTTCTATGATTATCTTCGCAGGTATTATCGTCCGGCTTCCTCATGCCATTTCTCAGATGATCCGATTAGTGCGTCTCGGCGAATTAAACCTGGTTTTTGTCGTTATCGCTTTAATCATGTTTGTCGGGATTATTGTGCTGGTTGTCTATGAACAGCAGGGACAGCGGAAAATACCCGTTCACTATGCAAAACGGGTTGTAGGCCGGAAAATGTATGGCGGTCAAAATACCTATATTCCGTTTAAGATTAACCCGTCCGGTGTTATTCCGATTATTTTCGCTTCGTCGTTTTTAACCTTTCCGATTTCGATCGCAACGACCATAGGTCCGAATGTCCGTTGGCTCAATAGCCTGGCTCATTTCTTGCGCCCGAACGGATGGTGGTACAATATTTTCTACCTAATCCTTATTGTGTTTTTTGCATATTTTTATACCCAGATTTCCTTAAATCCTACTGAAATTGCAAAACAAATAAGGGAGAACGGCGGCTCTATTCCCGGAATACGCACTGATAAAACCGAGGAATATCTGCAAAGAATTTTAAACCGCTTGGTGTTACCGGGTTCTTTGTATTTGGCTCTCATTGCGGTTTTGCCCACAGTGATTCAAACCATTTTTGGGTTCCCGCAATCCATTTCGATGCTGATGGGCGGTACTTCGCTTTTAATTTTGGTTGGTGTCGACCTTGATACCATGAGCCAGATTGAAGCGCAGCTTAAAATGCATCACCATGAAGGTTTAGTAAAACGAGGAAAGCTCAGATCACGCAATCTGTAGTATTTTCGGACAAAAGGTTATTCTTTTGTAAGGAGAAAGCAATATGAAAGTAAGAACCAGTGTAAAGCCTATTTGTGATAAATGTAAGGTTATTAAACGTAACGGAATTGTACGGATCATCTGTACCAATCCCAAACACAAACAGCGCCAAGGCTAATGGAGGAAACTGAAAGATGGCTCGTATTTCGGGAGTCGACCTCCCTAACAAACATGTGAATATCGCGTTGACGTATATCTATGGTATATCTCATTCGTCTGCAAAGGTTATTTGTGAAAAAGCAAAAATTGATCCGATGCGGATGATCAATGATTTGAATCAAGATGAGCTTGCCGCTATCCGTGCAATTATCGATCGGGATTATAAGGTTGAAGGCCGGCTCCGCACTGAAGTTGCATTAAACATCAAGCGTTTAATGGATATCGGATGCTATCGGGGACTGCGGCATAGAAAAGGCTTGCCTGTCCGCGGACAGCGCACAAGAACCAATTCTCGCACACGCAAGGGTAAGAAGAAGACCGTTGCCGGCAAGAAGAAGTAGGATGGAGGGTAAACGACTGTGGCTACTACCGTAAAAAAACGGAAAGAAAAGAAAAGCGTATATGAAGGAAATGTCTATATTCAGGCAACCTTTAACAATACCATTATTACTATAACGGATTTGAAAGGAAATGCTCTTTCATGGGCATCCTCCGGCGGGTTGGGATTCAATGGGGCAAAAAAATCAACCCCCTTTGCTGCGCAGACCGTTGCTGAAACTGCTGTGCAGCGTGCCCAGCAGTACGGCTTGCGGGAAGTTCACGTGTTTGTAAAGGGTCCCGGTGTGGGCCGTGAATCCGCAATCAGAACGCTCGGCGTTATGGGCTTGAAAGTCCGCTCCATCAATGATGTAACCCCTATACCGCATAACGGCTGCCGTCCTCCCAAGACCCGCCGCATCTAATAAAAAGGAGTTTGAATGGCTCGTAAAAATCTTTTGAAAGGATTCAAAAAACCAAAAGGTCTGGAGTTTGCAGCTGATGTGTCAAATGACAGCTATGGGAAATTTACGGCATCGCCTTTTGAAACAGGATTCGGCACAACGATTGGTAATTGTTTGCGGCGCGTCTTATTGTCTTCAATACAGGGATATGCCGTTTCAGCTGTGAAGATTACCTCTTACGATGCAGACGGTGTTCCGCACGGTATTTCAAGTGAATTTGAAGCAATACCCAACGTATCTGAAGACACAATGGAAGTGCTGAATAACCTCAAAAAAATGCGGTTACGGCTTCCGAATGAAATCGAGCAGGATACCTTTTTATTTGAATTTAAAGGCCCCCGTTCGGTGAATGCGGCAGACTTTGCAAAAATGGGGCAGCTTGATATTCTCTCCGAATCGCTTCATATCATGGAGCTTATGGAGAATGCTCATGTGGAACTTGAGATTCAAGTTGATTTCGGACGCGGGTATGTACCGGCAGAAACAAACGAAAAATATGTTGAAATTGTCGGCACTATTTCGCTTGATGCTATCTTTAGTCCGGTATTGAAGGTCAGTTATGAGATTCAGCCGTGCAGGGTAGGGCAGCGGAATGATTACGATAAGCTGGTACTGGAAATATGGACGGACGGAACAATTCGTCCTGAGGATGCCTTAGCGGAAGCTGCAAAAATAGCAAAAGAACATTTTACTGTTTTTGTCAACTTCAATGAAAATGAGTTGCTCAATGATGATGAATTGGATGAAAGCGATGAGATGATTAAACAATTGCTTGCAACCCCCATCAGTGAACTTGAACTTTCAGTACGGGCTTCGAATTGTTTAAAGAATGCAAACGTTTCAACGATTGGTGAATTGACCATGATGACCGAAGATGAGATTTCAAAAACTCGGAATGTCGGAAAAAAGAGTTTGCAGGAAATACAAGAGAAATTACTGGAACGTAATTTGCGTTTGGGTATGACTGATTACAGTCATCTAAAAAATTCGATTAAGTTATCGAGACAGAAGGAAGAAACAGATGAAGCATAAAAACGGCTTTAATCCGCTTTCACGTACCAGTGCACATCGCCGCGCATTGCACCGCAACATGGTTACATCTTTGTTTAAGTACGAGCGGATTACCACCACGAAGCAAAAAGCAATGGAAATTCGGCGCACTGCGGAAAAACTTATTACCCGCGCGAAGGTTGATTCAGTACATAATCGCCGGCAGGCTGCGACCTATATTTGGGATAAAGCGATTCTGGATAAGTTGTTTACTGACATCGGGCCGCGCATGAAAGAGCGGAACGGCGGATATACCCGTGTACTCAAATTAGGTTTGCGCGAGGGTGATGCCGCTCAGGTAGCAATTTTAGAGCTCGTTGACTACACGCTTGATAAGAGCTTGAAGAAGTCAGCTGATGCAAAAACAGACGGTGCCGAAAAAGGTGCTGCAAAGTCAAAGGCAGCGGAGGGCTAAACTATGTCAAAAGCACATCGCGGAAAAGGTATCGGAACGGTGCCTAATCACGGACGGGGTACCTGTCCGGTAACCGGTCAAACCGGCGTTAAGCTGCTCTACGAGCAGGAAATTGACGGTAAAAAAGTCAATATTTCTAAAATCGGCCGTGCAACCTTGAAAAACAAGAAATCTGCAGAGGCATCTGCCTAGGCAGAAGGCTTAACGGGAAACGCTCGCTTTGACGAGCGTTTTTTTATGCCTGCAGAACCTCAGGGGTTTGTAGGCATAACTGCGAACGACGAATGACAAAACTCTATAACCTTGCAGCACACATAAACGCCGGTTCCGTTCACCGCCTGAAGGGAAAGGTGTGGATACCGGTAAAGGATTTTGAAAGTCATCTCTACCAAGAACTTGGTGCAGAGCACAGCGCAGATACGCCTTATGCCCCGCTTCTTTACCGTGAAGATATTACTCATGAGGTGTTTTGGACGCAGCTTTGCTTGGAAGGACCGTTTCTGGTACGCTTCGGCAGTATTACTGAGGCCTCCGCTCTTTTGCGGGGCATACAGCGGAACTGGGCGCATTATCCGCTTTCCTGTTTCCGGCGGGCGGAGCTGATTACGGCGAAATTGCCGTATATCAGTAAAAAAGAAAAGGCTTTCCCGTATACGGTGCCCCTTGCCGATATGGGGGTGTGGTCGCTGCTTGATGAACATACCTTGCTCGGCTCTGCAAAAACATCTTCACCCTTTCCGCTCGGCCGTATCCGCTTTGCAGAAGACCATGAAAATCCGCCGAGCCGTGCGTATTTAAAACTGTGGGAAGCGCTGTCTTTGCTGGACTTTTACCGCCGGAGCGCTGCGGAGACCGCCGGATTTTCTCCGGCTGAATGGAGCCTGCCTCAACCCGGTTCCTGCTGTATCGATGCAGGAGCCTGTCCGGGCGGCTGGACTTGGGTGCTGAGCGGCTTGGGGGCGGAAATCATTGCTATTGACCGCAGTCCTCTGGCTGATTCGTTAATGAGCGATCCACATATTACCTTCATGAAGCATGATGCCTTTACACTAAGTCCTGAAAGCCTCGGTAGGCAGGACTGGGTATGTTCGGATGTTATCTGCTACCCGCCGCGCCTGCTTACGTGGATAGAACGGTGGCTTGAAAGCGGTTTGTGTAGTAAATTTATCTGTACGATAAAGATGCAGGGCAATCCCGACTTTGAAACCATCCGCCGTTTTTCACGGATTCCCCACTCAAAAATTGTTCATCTTACCGCTAATAAACATGAGTTGACATGGCTTCATGCGCCGTTTTTAGTTTAAGAAACTCTGCTGCGTACTTTTGCGGATTGCATAAGTGTCCGCAGCCGTTTGCCAGATGAAAAATATCAGAGGAATTAAGTACCGCCGCGTCTAAGTTATGCTCTACGGAAATGACGGTGAGCCGCTTTTCGGTGTTGAGCCTTTTTATGAACGCATAAATTTCCTGTTGGCTTTGTATATCAATGCCGGTGGACGGTTCATCTAAAATCAGCAGTTCAGGATTGCCGATGAGGGCGCGGGCAATGTACATTTTCTGGAGTTGGCCGCCGGAAAGGGTACTTGTTAAGGCGTTTTTATGTTCTAGCAGGCGGACATCGGAAAGGCAGCGGTCGATTATGTCCTTGCTGCGGTATTTCCGTAAAATACGGTATGAATTAAGTGCCTCGTAAACGGTAATTGGAAACCCTGCCGCTGCCGTTTTTTTTTGCGGTACATATCCGATTGTTGCAGGAGTACAGCGGATTGAACCGCTATCCGGTTTCAGCAGTCCGAGTATTAATTTGATTAATGTACTTTTTCCGCAGCCGTTTTCACCGACGACTGAAATATATGCTCCTTTTTTGATAGTCAGGCACAGATCGGTAAATACGGGCTTTCCGCTGCTGCCGTACTTAAAAGATAGATGTTCAATACAGACAGTACTGCATATATCAACGGTTTTGCCGGGCCGGTACAAGGGCTGATATAAAAGAGAGGATTTTTTCATACTGCGTAATGCACTATTGCGGTTCGTGAAATTTCGCATCAATTTTTTCGCAGAGAATGTGCAGCTGCTCCTCGTTTTCAATTTTATGCTGTTCCAGCAAGAAGGGAGGAATTTGATAGTAACTGATATTCCCTTCATAAAACTGGAGTATAAATTCTGCGAAACTGACGGTAGAAATTAGGTTATAGTATTCTTCCGGCGCATTGTCGGGCTCATATTGATACTTGATGGTATTGATAATCGCAGCAGGTAAATTCCATTTTTCTGCAACTGCAACACCGATCGTTTGATGTTCCATTCCGGACATGACACTTTTGAACACCTGCGGCGGAATATTTTTTTGCGCCTGCAAGGCATGAATTTTTTCCAGTACCTCAGGATAAATTGCACTGAATACAATTTTTCCTAAGTCATGCAGCAGGGCGCATACATAGATTTCTTCGAGAATCTGATTTTTCCCGCTTTGTTTAGCAATGGTTTGAGCAAAAAATGCACATTTGTGGGCATGATCCCAGATACGTTTTTGTTCATCCCCCGTTACTTGTAAAACCTGAAGCGTACCCACCGAATAGAGGAGATGCTGTATTCCCCGCAGCCCCGCCAGTTTAACGGCCTCTCCGATACTCATACATGACTTTGATAACCCGAAAGCAACTGAGTTTACCAGCTTTAATAGATCAGTGGTTAATGCAATGTCATCACTGATAAGAGAGGCTATAGTAGACATTTTTGCATTCGGGTCATTAATCAGTCTTTGAATCTGCATAATCTTTTCGGGGAACTGAGGAATTTCATCAATGTAACTCACAATTGTTTTTGTCAGCTCGACCAGATGTTTATTGGCCTCAAATCCGAACGGAATGGTTATCCGGTTAATAGTCATATCTTTTTCGGCGATCAACTCGAACGCATCTTCTTCAAGACCAATTTTTTTGAGCATCAGCAGCATGATAATCAAACCGAGGCCTGCTCCTTCGGTATCATCTATAGCCTGCATAAAGGCTTGATCGACATTTTCATATTCACGGGCTACAACCATACGGTCAAAAATACGTTTAAACTCCGTTGCAACCATCTGGACGTTATTACGCACTTCAAAGACAATACCGTTCTTTTTTGCTTGCATAATGACCTTGATATAAAGGCCTTCTTTTTTTTGTTGTTGGAGATAATAATCGATATTGCCCAAACTTTCCTGCTTGAAGTTTTTGATACCTTCGTCATAAGCTGCCTGGTTGTGAATATCGAAGCCTTTTTCCTTAAAATAAACCCGTTTTGTATTTGCTTTTTTGGCATTTGTCGTCAGTTCGTTCAAGCAATATATGACATAGTCCTGGATTGCTTCCTGTTGGACTGCTGCCAAAAAAGCTTTTGCAACATCAACAATATAGTTTTCCGTTTCTTTCGGGAGTGTGTAGGTATTGATGGATATAGGGATATTCATCTGTACCGCTTGCTGTATTTTTTCTTTATCAACGGGTATATCGGCATGAGCATTCATATTTTACAGTATATGAGAAATTTAGAATTTCCGCAATCCTATTCTTAAGATTGTATTTTCATCTTAAAAAGCCGTATGTGAGATTCCGGATGACATTCCGCTCACTTCATTTTAATAGCACGGTATATAATGAATACTCAGTATCTTAACGGAGGGGGCAGCACCTGCATACACTTTTACCTCCGGCGGCGATTTCCCTAAGACCTCTCTCCGTATAAGATAGTTGTCCACTGCGGAGGCTGTATGCTGAATGAAACGGAAATGAAGATCCGTATCGGACAGGTACTGAGTGCAGGAGTACCGATTGTCAATTATGGTATTGCTACTGCACAAATGCACAGTATTTTGCAACGCGCCTTGGATCCGTTGATGCAGGAAAGATAGCGGTGCACAGTCTATCTGCCTATTGCCGGGGCTGATCCGGCCTGTGTGAGTGCCGGCAATAGGTTTTCCGTGTAAAAGCGGTCGTCAATCGGAATGTTATTGACTGTTTTCCCTAAATAAACATCTTTCCGGTTTGCTCCGTGAAAATCACTGCCTGCGGTAACGATCAGCCCAAGCTGTTCGGCCAACTCCTCTAGCCGGACGCATTCTGCATACCGTGCAGTAGGGTGCCATGCTTCAAGCCCTATTAAGCCTTCTTCTTTGAATTGGGCGATTGCGTCGGGTAATTTTGACCACGAAAGATAGAGTGACATGGGATGTGCAAGGACGGGAACACCGCAAGATTCTTTTACAATCCTGATCGCATCTTGCAATGGAATACACTCCTTTTCGATATAAAAGGGCCGCCCCTTTGCAAGATATTTTTGAAAAGCCTCCTGAATGGTTTTAACTTTTTTTTCTAATACCAAGTACCGCGCAAAGTGAGGACGCCCGATAACGGAATTTCCTACAAGTTCGGAGAGTTTTTCGGTATTGATTGCGATTCCCTCACTTTTAAATTTTTCAATTATTTTAATATTGCGTTCTTGCCGTTTTTGTTGAGCGTACTGCATAAGTTCGATTAATGCCGGACTTTCAGGGTTTATGCCTAATCCAAGCAGATGTAGTTCTCCCGGCTGCCATTCGACACTGATTTCGATGCCGGGAATCACGTGAACACCGTGTATTTTTCCTGCGTTCTGGGCTTCCGCAACGCCGGCAACCGTATCATGGTCGGTAAGTGCCATAACCGAGAGGCCTGAATTTTTCGCTTCGATTATGAGCTCTGTAGGGGTATACGTTCCGTCCGATGCAGTGGAGTGCGTGTGTAAATCTATCATAGAGGATATAATACCGTAAAAAACATATAAGCACTAGGTTTTTTCTAAAGGATATGTTATAATCAAACTAAGCGGTCTTTCCTATCGGCTTTGTAAAATCAGAGTGTGTAGCTGACTGCTGCGGTACGGAGGATAAAATGCCAAAGGCTGTTCAATACAGCGCAAATTCAGTCATTTATTTTTCAGGCGATTTTGATGCCCGTGTTTTCTTATTACATAGCGGACATATAGCGCTGAATTCGGTGGATATTGAAACCGGAGCGCAGGTAACGGAATATATTAAGACAGGCGAGTTTTTCGGAGTAAAATCCGCCCTCGGTAATTATCCCCGTGAAGAAAGTGCTATGGTATTGACTGATTCGCTTGTGTATACCTTTTCGGTTGCGGAATTTGAGAGTTTTGCTCAAAATAATGCACGTATCATTATTCAAATGTTAAAAGTTTTTTCACGCCAGTTACGGAATGTTCACCGCCAGCTTGAATCTCTGATGGACAGTAAACAAGAAACCAATAATGAAGACGGATTATTTACTGTTGCAACCGCTTTTTATAAGTCACAGCATTACCGCGCTGCTGCACAGGTAGCCGAGCGGTACCGGTCGCTGTATCCTAACGGAAAACACACGGCTGCTATTGCGCCCATCATAGCTAATTCTGCACAAATGTCAGGCAGATCTTTCGGAGAAGCCCGGCTATCCGCATCCGGCGGGCATGAAGGCCGAGTTGCCCAGCCTGAGCCGCTGCCTGATGCGTCGATAGAGCTGAGTTTTCAATTAGCTGAGGACTTAGCCAAGCAGGAAAAATGGGCGGAAGCCTATAAGCAGTATCATGCAGTTATTGAAATAAAACAGGGGCCGAATGTTGAGGCTGCCTATATCGGTGCAGTAATCTGCTTATATAAACAGGCTGAGTATGTACGCTGTATTCAGCTCGGTACGGGTTTTGTTACCCAGTTCCCTAAGTCGTTGAAATTGGCGGAGGTGTTAATGTATCTCGGCTTGTGCTATCAAGGAATGGAGCGTCCTGATAAGGCACTGCCGTTTTATGATAAGGCCGTTACCATGGCCGGGCCGCTGCTGGTGCCTAAGATTAAGGAGCTGCAAGCTGCATGTGAAGGAGCTATTCATGGCTGATTTATTTGCGTCTTTTGCCCGCTTTGCAAAAAAATTCCCCAAAGGTTCCGTTATTTTTTCAGAGTTTGAACCTGGTGCTTCGTTCTATTTAATTCAATCCGGACGGGTTCAGCTGATTAAAATTATCAACGGTGCGGAAAAAAATATTGATATTTTACAGCAAGGCGAGATTTTCGGAGAAATGGCCGTTTTGGATAATTCTCCCCGTTCCGCTTCGGCTATTGCTTATGACGATGTAGTTGCCCTTGAATTTAATAAAGAAAACTTTGAAATTTTGCTGACTGGGAATCCCGTTATCGCGATGCGCCTTTTAAAGACCTTTGTCCGGCGCATTTATGCACAAAAACGGCGATTTATGATTTTAACCATCCAAGACCCCATCGCGCGTATCGGAGATGTGTTTTTAATGCTGGATGAAACCCAGCAGGATATTGACCGCTCTACTCAAATGCGTACATTTATTATCACACCGGAAGAAGTTGCCCGCTGGGCAGGACTTTCTGCAGAAGCTACGGGCGATGCCTTACGGAAATTTGCCGATCAGGGACGGCTTGAGGTATACAGCGACCGTATTATTGTAAAAAATATTGTTGACCTTGCCCGTTTTGTAACGACCCGCCGGTCAAAAGAAAACAACTCGTTCCTTGGATAACAGCACGGTTTAACTGCTATGCTTTCATTACAACATACTATTCACTCATGGAAGACTATGCAGGAGGCTTTTTCTTATTTGCAGAAAAAGCGGTTTCCCTATACCGTGCACGGGCTTTCAGGCGGTATTTTTGCGTTCTTTTTAGCCGAATATGTGCAGCACTTTAATACGAATCTTTGCATTGTAGTCCCGACGGAAAAAGAAATAGAAGAACTCCGTGCCGACCTTGATATTGCCGGTTTACAGGCACGGGTACTGCCGTGGTGGGGCAACATCGCCTACCGGCCGGTACCCAATTCCGCACCGGTTTTTGCCGAACGTTCTCAGGTGCTTGGAGAGCTTTGTTTTAGTACCGATGACAAAACGCTCACAGTGATGACCCAGCGGGCATTTTTAACCCCCGTACCGCCGCCTGAATACCTTAAAACCCTCACGTGTACCTTACAAAAAGGAAAAGAAATAGACACCGAAAAGATAGCGGAACTGCTGGTACAATGGGGCTATACCCGTGTACCGCGAGTGAGTGTACGGGGAGAATTTGCCCTGCGCGGTGAGGTGCTGGATGTCTGTGCTGCGGCAAATGAAGGCTCTCAACACACCGCCTACCGTATTCAGTTTGATTTTACTACTATTGAAAAAATCAAATCCTTCGATATGCACTCGCAGGCTTCCGTAGAAGAATTTAATGCGGTAACACTCTATCCTATGAAAGAAGTCATCTGGGATGAAGAACGCATTACCGCACTTGAAAAAAATTTGAAAAACCTCCCTGAATTTTCGGAAGAAGGCACAAAAAAACTCACCGATCACCTGCGGGAATACCGCGCTTTTGACGGGGAAGAATTGTTTTATCCGCTCTGCTTTGACCGGCCTTCGAGTGTTGCGGACTATCTGCACGGGCAAAACGAACCGGCGGTGATATTCTATTTAGACTACGACCGGCAGAAAAATGCCGTTGAAACTTTGGAGCGCGAATATCACGGCTTATACAATAAAATCACCCGTGCTGTCGATGATGACATCAAACATACTCTTTTAATTACTGAATATCCCATGCCGCAGCGGCTCTTACTCCCCTTTAGTGAACTGACCGAGTCGCATCGGCAGAGTATCTTCTTTAGAACCTTAAAAGAAGACAGCACCGGCACCGAAGCGATTAGCTTTAATTGCGACCCGCCGCGCAGCTTTTTCGGAAATATCGTCTATTTAAAGGAAGAACTGACGCACTTACAAGCCGACGGCTGGCGTATCTATGTGTTTGCAGAAAGCGATGCACAGGCGCTCCGCATCGGCGAATTGCTCAAGGACATTAAAGCAACGATTTTGCCGCTCACACTCTCATCCGGTTTCAGTATTCACGAACAAAAAATCCTCGTTATTCAGGAAAATGAAATTTTCGGCAGGCGGCGGCGCATTCCTAAGTCCGTCAAACAGGTGAAAAGCTCGGTTATTGACACCTTTGTTGAACTGAACCCCGGAGACTTTGTGGTGCACGTGAACTACGGCATCGGGCAGTTTAAAGGGATTGAGCGGGTAAAAACCCTCGGACATGAACGCGATTACATCAACCTCTTGTATGCACAGGATGAAACCGTCTTTATCCCGATTGAGCAGGCAAACCTCGTACAGCGGTATATCGGAAATGAAGGCGAAAATCCCCGCTTGGACATTCTCGGCTCCAAAGCATGGGAGAACCGGAAAAATAAAGTAAAAAAATCGGTAGAAGACATTGCCGATAAGCTCATCGACTTATATTCACGGCGGAAGGCTGCCGCCGGTTTTGCCTTTTCAAAAGATAACGAATGGCAGACCGCTTTTGAAGCCGCCTTTCCCTATGAGGAAACGGAAGATCAGCTGACCTGCATCAGCGATGTAAAGGCGGATATGGAAAAACCCGTGCCGATGGATAGACTCATCTGCGGAGATGTCGGCTATGGAAAAACGGAAATTGCAATGCGGGCGGCATTTAAGGCAGTGATGAGCGGCAAGCAGGCCGCCTTTTTAGCCCCGACGACAATTCTTGCCGAACAACATTTTGAAACCTTCCATGAACGTTTTCAAAAATTTCCGGTTAAGATTGCCCGCCTCTCCCGTTTTGTACCGAAAGCAGAGCAAAAAAAGGTGTTAACCCAGCTTAAAAACGGCGAACTGGACATTGTTATCGGCACCCACCGTGTTATTCAAAAAGATGTAGTATTCAAAGACTTAGGCCTGATGATGATTGACGAGGAACAGCGGTTCGGGGTTAAAGACAAGGAACGGCTCAAGCAGATGAAGACTAATATCGACTGTCTTTCGCTCAGTGCCACGCCTATCCCGCGTACCTTGCATATCAGCCTGTTGAAAATCCGCGATATGAGCCTTTTAACCACTCCGCCGCAAAACCGCCGTCCGGTAGAAACGGTAATTTCTGCCTTTGACCCCGAAAAAGTCGCGCAGGCAATCCGTTTTGAGGTTGACCGCGGCGGGCAGGTGTTCTATCTGCATAACCGGGTAGAAAGCCTTGAAGAAACGAGGTATAAAATTCAGCGGCTCATCCCGGAGGTGCTGATCGACATTGCTCACGGGCAGATGAGCTCGGCAGAATTGGAAGATATTTTCCGCCGCTTTAATATGGGCGGCTTCCACGTCCTGATTGCCACGACGATTATCGAAAACGGTATCGACATTCCCAACGCCAATACCATCATCATAGATAGGGCGGATATGTACGGGGTTTCCCAGCTGTACCAGCTGCGCGGGCGCGTCGGCCGCTCCGATAAAAAGGCTTATGCCTACCTCCTGTACCCCGAAGACCGGGCACTTTCCGAAATTGCGATGAAGCGGCTGCAAGTTATCTCTGATTTTACCGAACTCGGTTCCGGTTTTAAGATTGCGATGAAGGATATGGAAATCCGCGGTGCGGGGAATCTTTTAGGCAAGGAGCAATCCGGCGATATTTATTCCGTCGGCTTTGATCTATACCTCCGGCTTTTGGAGGAGGCGGTTGAGCGGCTGCAAAATGCCGGTTATGAGCCTGAAAGCGATCCGGTCATTGAGCTTGAATACACAGGCTTTATCCCCGATAGCTACATCCGCGTGCCTGAAACCAAGATGGAGGTGTACAAAAAGATTGCCGCAGTCCGCACCGCCGATGAACTGGATCACCTGTATGCGGAGCTGTCTGACCGTTTCGGCCCCGTGCCGGAGGAGGCAGAAAGCCTGCTTGCGCTTGCCGAAATCAAAATAACCTGTGCAAAGCTGTCGATTGCGAGTTTAAAGGAGCGGAACGGATCGGTGCGTATTACCTTTGCAAAGGTTTCGAAAATTTCGATTGATAAGCTCCTCCGCATGATTAAGGAGTCGGCAGGGCGGGTGCGTCTTGATGCAAAACAGCCGAATGTTATTCTACTGGAAACAGGCAAGATCGGTCTAAAAGAAAAGAGTGAATTTATCAGCGAAAAGTTAGGGCAGCTGACGTAAGGTGAGCGGTTTAAATCACATAATCAAACACTACCGATTGGATTGTTATGCCGTAGACGAATATGACAAACTATTTTGTTGCACTTGTACCGTTTACCGCGGTACAGTGCTGGCCGCATTTGCTGAACTGGAACCGCTGTTTTTGCATAATTAGAATATTTTTTATTTGCCCAACAACTGTTCCCGAACGATAAATTTCTTGACAGGCGATTTTGTTTTAACTATCATATTTTACAATCAAAATTTTTATGGGGGATTTATGAATAAAAAAGCCTTAGTGCCGTGCCTTTGTGCTGCGGTATTACTGTGTGCCGCCGGTTGCACAAAAAAGACGGAAACCGCTGCCGGGGATGAACCCAAGGTCAGCGGAACCGTTCTCATCTATACTTCAATGTATGAAGATATTATTGATAATATCAAAAAAGAATTGAGCGTTACCTTTCCTGAAATCGGCATCGAATTTTTTCAAGGAGGCACGGGAACGCTGCAATCGAAAATTGCTGCAGAACGGGCGGCCGGAAAACTCGGTTGCGATATGCTGATGGTTGCGGAGCCTTCCTATTCACTTGAATTAAAAGAGCTTGGGCTTTTACATCAGTATCTTTCACCGAATGCACAAAATATTGCCTTGCCCTATGATCAGGAAGGCTATTGGTATCCCGTCCGGATGCTCAATATGATTTTGGCATACAACCCCGAAAAAAAGGCTAAAACCGAAGTCGCTGCAAGTTTCAAAGAGTTTTCCGAAATGGCATCGCTAAAAGGACGTATTTCAATGCCCGATCCGCTTAAATCCGGTACTGCACTCGCAGCCGTTTCCGCATTAAGCGACGCTTACGGTGACGAATTTTTTAAAGGATTGCATAATCAGCGGGTTGCCGTTGAATCGGGTTCTGCTGCCGTCAGCAAATTGGAAACCGGCGAGTACGATCAGATTATGATTCTCGAAGAATCTATCTTGAAAAAACGGCAGGAAGAGCAATCTTCATTGGAGGTTATCTATCCGAGTGACGGTACTATTGCCGTTCCCAGTACCATTATGACCATCGCTGCCGATAAATCCGCACATAACAACGTAAAAGCCTGTGAGGTAATAACCGATTGGTTCTTATCGCCTGCCGGTCAAAAAGCCATTATTGACGGCTGGATGCATTCGGTATTGAAAAATCCCGAACGGTATCCCTTTGATGCCCGTGCTTCTAATGAAATTTTGGAAAATACGCTTTCAGTCGATTGGGTACGCAGCTATAAAGAACGCGACAATTTACGGAAAATGTTTGAAAATTTGGTGATCAGCGCCCGTTAGTCCGGCTCTTTTTATTCGTGCGGAGGGTTTGATACCCCGACGCTCTGCGTCGTAACAAAGGGTATTAAACCCGACTGCAACCACCTTATGAGATCAACAACCCCGATGCTCTGCGTCGGGGTTGTTGATTCGGCATCTCTAAAAAATTTCCGTTTTTAGAGATGCCTTATTTTCTTCGCTTGAAAAGAGCGGAACCGTTCCGAAAGCAACCGGTCTTAGGGCAGTTCTGCTCTGACTTTTCAAAATTATTCGAGGCATTCATGCGTAAACTATCTTTTGATGTAAAATGGGTGTGTATTCTTACCATTGTTCTTTTTCTGATTATCTTTGAAGTATTGCCGCTGTTCTATTTGGTCATCAAAGCTTTTTTCCCGGAAGGTTCGTTTTCGTTATCCGCATTTCAGCGGGTATACGGATATGACATGAATAGAACCGCTGTGTTCAACACACTGATTACCGCAGGCTGGACAACTGTGTTCGGTGTGCTGATCGCCTTTCCGTTAGCCTTCTTGGTCGGCAGAACAAATATGTACGGGAAGCGTTTTTTTAGAACGCTGTTTGTAATCAGCTATATGGTGCCGCCTTACGTCGGGGCAATGGCATGGGCGCGGCTGTTAAATCCCAATGCGGGAGTTATAAATAAACTGCTGCAAACGGTCTTTCACTTATCCGAATCTCCTTTTAACATTTATTCCATGGGCGGCGTTATTTGGGTATTGACCTGTTTTTATTACCCCTATGCGTTTATCACCATCTCACGGGCAATGGAAAAAATGGATCCGTCGCTGGAGGAAGCTGCCCGTATTTCAGGTGCCGGGCCATTGCATATTTTACGCACTATTACCATTCCGATGATGCTTCCCAGTATCATTGCAGCGGCGCTGCTCGTATTTATTGCGGCGGCTTCGGCTTTCGGTATTCCGGCCATTATCGGCGCTCCCGGTTATGTATACACGGCAACCACGCGCATCATCGACTTTGTACACCTCGGTACGGAACAAGGACTCACAGATGCAACGACTCTTGCGGTATTTCTCATGGTGATTGCAAATATCGTATTATATTGCTCTACTTTCCTATTGAAAGGAAAGCAGTATGTTACCATGAGCGGAAAATCCACACGGCCCACTATTGTCGATTTGGGTAAATGGCGCATACCGCTTACCTGCTTTGCAGTGCTGTTTGCCGTTATTGTCATTATCATACCCTTTGCATCGGTTATGGCAACCTCCGTAACGGTTAATATGGGAAAACCGCTTTCCTTTGCAAATATGTCGCTAAAAGCGTGGAGTAAGGTGTTTCATCGGGCTTCAATTTTGCAGTCCATGAAAAACAGTATGATTTCCGCCTTTGCAGCCGCTTCGTTCGGTATGATTATCTCTTGTACGATGGCATACTTACTTGAACGCACCCGCGTTAAGGGACGGCGTATTCCAGACTTTTTGATTACGGTCGGTTCAGGCACTCCAAGCGTAGTTATTGCGCTAGCGCTTATTATTACCATGAGCGGTAAATTCGGGATCAATTTGTACAATACCCTTTCCATTATGATTATCGCTTATATGATCAAATATATGCTGATGGGGATGCGGCCGGTAGTTTCTGCAATGGGACAAGTGCATAATTCCTTGGAAGAAGCGGCGCAAATTTCAGGAGCAGGCTGGCTGAGAATGTTAAAGGATATTAGTATTCCGCTTATCGGTGCGAGTGTTGTCGCCGGGTTCTTCCTGATCTTTATGCCGAGTTTTTATGAACTTACTATGTCGAATTTATTGTATTCCGCAAAAACAAAAACCATCGGTTACGATCTGTACTATTATCAGACAACGGACAGTTTGCAGGTTGCCAGTGCATTGGCAACGGCAATTTTATTTTTTGTCATCATCTTAAATATTATTTTGAATAAGCTGACAAAAGGTAAAATTTCAATCTAAACAGGAGAAAAATATGGCATCGGTAACTATTAGGAATGTAACCAAATCTTTTGATGATATAGAAGTGCTGCACAGCATGAGTGAAACATTTGCCGACGGGGAATTTATCACCTTGCTCGGTCCCTCCGGCTGCGGAAAAACCACCATGCTCCGTCTGATCGCCGGTTTTGAAAAGCCTACTACCGGCAGTATTTCCATCGGCGATATGCTCGTTTCGGGAGAGGGATCCTTTATTCCCCCGGAGAAACGGAAAATCGGGATGGTGTTTCAGTCTTATGCCGTTTGGCCGCACATGACAGTTTTCGAAAATATTGTCTATCCGCTTAAACTCATGAAACTATCGAAAGAAGAAATTCGCAATAAAGGAGAAACCATCCTTAAAACAGTGCATTTAAGTCAATATGCGGATAGACTTCCTTCCCAGCTTTCAGGCGGTCAGCAGCAGCGGGTAGCTCTCGGTCGTGCCTTAGTTGCGGAACCTGAAATTTTACTGCTTGATGAACCGCTGTCTAATCTTGATGCGAAACTGCGGGAAGAAATGCGGTATGAAATTAAAGAGATTACCCAAAAACTCGGGATTACCGTTGTGTATGTTACCCATGATCAAATTGAAGCGATGACAATGAGCGACCGGATTGTGTTGATGAATCAGGGACAGGTGCAGCAAATAGGAGCCCCTACGGAATTATACAATAATCCGGCCAATCAATTTGTGGCGAATTTTATCGGCCGGGTAAACTTTTTACCGGCGACGGCGCAAAACGGTATCATCACGATTGAAGGCACGGATCAGCACCTGCCTGCCAAAAATAACGAGAGCGGAAAAGCGGTCGTTGCAGTCCGTCCGGAGCGGATATTAATCAATGAAGCGGCGAATGCGGATATGCCCGTACTGAAAGGAACGGTGAATGCTCAATTTTATCTGGGAGACATCAATGATGTCCGCGTTTCAGTCGGAAGCCATGCTATGCGGATTACCGCACGGGCATCGAGCTATCAAAATCTGCATGTCGGCGACGCTATTTCCATGATGATCGAAGACTATATGGTATTTCCCGAAACCGGCGAGGATTTTACCAAGATACGGACATAGCAGTCTTTGCAGCGGTATGAGCACTGCATTCCGGCGAGAGTGCAGGCTGAAAAAATACTGCTGACGTATCATTAAAAACTGCACACGCCAAGAAGTTGAATAAGTTTCTTGGCGTGTTGTGTTTTCTACAGGATACTTTGACTATCGTAAAAGAAATTATAATGATAACATAAATAATAGCCGATTTACTGAAAATTAACGGAGAGTCTAATCAAAAATACATTCAGAGGTTTTTCTTATGGCGGTTAGAAAAAGCGAATTATACGGTAGTTTGTGGGCAAGCTGCGACAGTCTGAGAGGCGGTATGGACAGCTCTCAGTACAAAGATTATATTTTAACACTTTTATTTGTAAAATATGTATCCGACAAATACAAAGGTGAGCCATACGGTGAAATTGAAATTCCCGAAGGCGGCAGCTTTGATGATATGCTTGCTCTAAGAGGCAAAAAAGGAATAGGAGAGGGCATAGATAAGGTTATAGCAAAACTTGCCGAAGCAAACGATCTTCGCGGAACAATAGATAATGCACATTTTAACGATCAGGCGAAATTCGGATCCGGACAAGAAATGGTCGATAAGCTAACCGAATTGCTTGGAATATTTCGCGATAAAATGCCGGACTTCGGTAAAAACAGAGCCGATGGAGATGATATAATTGGGGATGCCTATGAATATCTGATGAAAAATTTTGCAACGGAAAGCGGGAAAAGTAAGGGGCAGTTTTATACACCTGCCGAAGTTTCCCGTATTCTTGCTCACGTTATCGGTATCGAAAAAGCAAAATCGGGAGAAAGTACATTATACGATCCGGCCTGCGGGTCGGGTTCCCTCCTTATTCGAGCAGCCGAAGCAGCACCGCCCAATGTAGCAGTCTTTGGACAAGAAAAAGATATTACAACGGCAGGTCTTGCCAAGATGAATCTTGTGCTGCACAACAAGGCAACGGCAGAGATAAAAAGCGGTAATACATTTTCAGAACCTAAATATACAAAACACGATGATGAAACAGCCCTGCGTCAGTTTGATTTTGCCGTAGTTAATCCTCCTTTTTCCGATAAAAACTGGACTCACGGTTTAAAGGATTTCGGAAGATTTGACGGGTATGAAGAAAGACCGCCTGAAAAAAACGGGGACTTTGCATGGCTTCTTCATGTTATAAAATCACTTAAAAGAAACGGAAAGGCTGCCGTTATACTTCCTCATGGAGTATTATTTAGAGGAAATGCCGAAGCCTCAATACGAAAGGCTCTTATAAAAAAAGGTTTTATAAAAGGAATTATAGGGCTTCCTCCAAACCTCTTTTACGGCACCGGAATACCGGCTTGCATAATTGTTATTGATAAAGAAAATGCCGAAAAGCGGAAGGGAATTTTTATCATAGATGCAAGCAAAGACTTTGTAAAAGACAACGATAAAAACCGTTTAAGAGAGCGGGATATATATAAAATTACTACAGTATTTAACGATAAAAAAGAGTTACCTTATTATTCGCGTCTTATTTCTACCGATGAAATTGAACAAAACGATTATAATCTTAATATACCGAGATACATTCAAAGCGGAACATCCGAAGAAGTACAAAACATTGAAGCTCATCTAAAAGGCGGAATTCCTTCCGAAGATATTGAAAATTTATCTGCATATTGGGAAGCCTTTCCTCAATTAAAAAACTCTCTTTTTAAACCGCTTCGAGATGACTTTTGCTCACTTGCCGCCGAAAAAGAATACCTTTACGGAATAATTGAAGATGATAAAGACTTTTCAAAATATGCAGATATTATTGAAACTGCATTTGAAAAATGGAAACGGAAGGCAAAAAAATATTTGACTTGTATAACTAATGATACAAAACCTAAAGAGCTTATCATTCGGCTTGCAGAAAATCTTATTAAAGAATACGAATCCGTTTATCTCATTGATAAATATGATGTCTACGAAGTGCTGCTTTCATATTGGAATAACACAATGAGCGATGATGTTTATCTCATTATGCAAGAAGGTTATTCCGTAATAAGGGAAATAGATATTTTTACAAAAATAAGCACAAACAAGAAAAACGGAAAAGAAAAAACAATTGAAACCGGTTGGGACGGTAAAGTCATTCCTAAAGAACTTGTAATAGAGCTGTTTTTTCTTAAAGAAAAAACGGAAATAGATAAGATAGAAAAAATTATTAATACTTCTCAGGATGAGTTAAATGAAATACTTGAAAATGCGGAAGAAAATTCGGTTATCAATGAATGTTTGACCGACAAAAAAGACTTATCAAAAAGGCTTTTAAATTTAAAGATATCTGAAATACGATCTTTTATCATTAATGATGAAATAAAAGCTTTAGTTGAACTTCAAAATTCGGAAAAACCTAAAAAGAAGGAAGTAATTGCATATATCACTAAAAATCCTTTATGTAAAAATGCTGTAACCGATAAAGGAACTATTACGGCTTCAAGTATCAATAACCGTATTGAAGAAATCAGGGATGCTTTATCGGTTCCGGAAGAATATGCTGAAGACTATGCTGTATTGTTAAGCGTGCAAAACAAGAATGAATTGATAGAAGAAAATACAAAACTGCTAGAAGACCTTCGTGAAGCCTTAGATGAAAAGGTGCGTAAGCATTATGCCGCTCTATCTGATGAAGAATGTCTTAAACTATTGCTTGATCTTAAATGGTTCCGCTCCATTTCAAACGGCATCTACGAATTGTATGAAGCGGTAAATCATCATCTATCCGAACGGATTGGCGATCTTGCCGAACGCTACGATCAAACGCTTCCCGAACTTGAAAAAGAAACAGCCTTGCTTGAAAACAAGGTAAAATCACATTTACAAAAGATGGGGTTTATATGGTAGTACCTGAAGGCTGGGAAGTTGTACGACTTGGAGATAAGGCAGAAATATATCGAGGAGGGTCTCCACGTCCAATCAATTTATTTTTAACAACTAAATCTGATGGAATTAATTGGATAAAAATAGGAGATGTATCACCTAAATCAAAATTTATAACTTCAACAAAAGAGCGTATAATTCCAGAAGGTTCTTTATACTCTCGGTTTGTTTATAAGGGAGACTTTATTTTATCAAACTCAATGAGCTTCGGTAGAGCATACATATTAAAAATCGATGGCTGTATACACGATGGTTGGTTGACAATACAAAAATATAATGCATTTTTTGATACTGATTTCTTATATTATACATTGCATTCACAAAGTACATTACTACAGTATATAAATGCTGCTGCCGGAAGTAGTGTAAAAAATCTTAGCAAGGAAAAAGTAGAAAATATTAATATTCTTCTCCCCCCTCTTTCTGAACAACGCCGTATTGCAGAAGTTTTATCCGATACAGATGCTTATATACATTCTTTAAAAAAGCTCATTGCAAAAAAAGAAGCGGTAAAACAAGGGGTAATGCAGGAATTACTTACCGGTAAAAAGCGTTTGCCTGGTTTCAGCGGTGAATGGGTAGAAAAGAGATTAGGGGAAGTTTCTGAAATTGTGATGGGGCAATCACCTCAATCACATTCTTATAGTTATAATATAAATGGTTTACCCCTAATACAAGGTAATACGAATATTAAAAACAGAAAAACAGTGGCAGAAATTTATACATCACACATAACAAAAATAGCACGCACCGGGGATATAATATTAACTGTTAGAGCTCCTGTTGGTGTCGTTGGAAGGGCTACATTCAACTGCTGTATGGGGCGAGGAGTTTGTGCCCTAAAAGGTAATGATTTTTTGTATCATACTCTTATTTTTATTGAGCCTAGCTGGACAAAATTATCAAAGGGTTCGACATTTGATTCTGTAACAGGTCAAGATATTTACAATATATTTATCAGAATGCCTCCAACTCTTGCCGAACAAACAGCCATAGCAAATATTCTTTCCGATATGGATAAAGAAATCGAAGTTTTAAAAAAGAAATTAAAAAAAATAGAATCCATAAAACAAGGGATGATGCAAAAACTTCTTACAGGTGAGATTCGGCTTTTAGAAGAAACGGAAGGCTCTCAAGAAGACCGGCATTACAAACTAAAAAATCAGGATGAAAATCTATACGCAGCAGAAAAAGTTGGCAGGTATAAAACAACCCGAAAGCACAGTAAAGAAATTGATGATGCAGTTGTGATTGCCGGTATTGTAAATGCTCTTTATTCGCCTCAGTATCCTCTGGGAAGAAAAAAATTACAAAAGTGTTTATACCTTTTACGCCGTTACCAAGAACAAAGTACGGAAGAATTTAAGAAAAAAGCAGCCGGTCCTTATGCAGATGAAATTAGATATAAAGGTGGGGAACCTCTAGCAATAAAGTTAAAATATATTATTTCACACAAAGGTACAAAAGGAACAATATTTAGTATCGGAAATAATATAAATCAAGCTCTGGAATATATTGATTGTTGGAGTATGAAAGCAGATATAGAATGGGTAAAGAAAACACTTAAATTTGAAAAGGTTGATAAGCTGGAATTATGGGCAACGGTTGATATGGCTATCTGTGATTTAAAATCTTCCAAAACACCGATTTCAGTCGCTTCAATAAAGAATTTAATAGCAACAAATAAAGAATGGAGCAAAAAATTGGAAAAACCTATATTTTCCGATAAAAACATTGCAGAGACTATCACTATACTTCAAACCTTATTTATAAAGAGGTAAACGATGGAAGAAAAACACGGTGAAGTAATCATTTATACAAGCGATGACGGAGTTACCAGGATAAATGTAAACTTGCATGATGAAACGGTATGGCTCTCTCTCGATCAAATGGCGGAGCTTTTCCAAAGAGATAAATCTACTATCTCGAGGCATATTAAAAATATTTTTACCGAAGGCGAATTACAGGCAAATTCAGTTGTTGCAAATTTTGCAACAACTGCCTCTGACGGTAAAATGTATCAGGTAGACTACTACAATCTTGATGTTATTATTTCGGTAGGTTACCGCGTGAAATCCTTAGCTGGAACACGCTTTCGTATTTGGGCAAACTCCATATTGAAAGAATATATAAAAAAAGGTTTTGCTATAGATGACGAACGCTTAAAAGGCAGCGGAGGTGGAAATTATTGGAAGGAACTGCTTGACCGCATTAGGGATATTCGTTCTTCAGAAAAAATGCTTTACCGCCAAGTGCTTGATCTCTATGCGACAAGCGTCGATTATAATCCTTCAAGTGAGGAGTCTATCGTATTTTTTAAGATTGTGCAAAATAAGCTGCATTATGCAGCTCACGGACATACTGCGGCGGAAGTTATTTATGACAGAGCCGATGCCGAAAAGCCGTTTATGGGGTTAAAAACATTTTCGGGAGAACTTCCTGTTCGTAAAGATATCGGCATTGCAAAAAATTATTTGAATGAAGAAGAATTGAAAATACTTAATAATCTTGTATCAGGTTATTTTGATATTGCGGAAATCAATGCCATTGAACACCGCCCCATGTATATGCAGGATTATATTGAACAGCTTGATGCGGTATTGACTTCCGGCAAACGGAAACTGCTCGAAGGATCCGGAAAAGTAAGTCATGAACAGGCTATAAAAAAGGCTGAAAAAGAATACCGCAAATACCAAGCGGCAACCCTTACCTCCGTTGAAAAAGCTTATTTAGACAGTTTAAAGAAGATAGAAAAAAAAGCGAAAAAAGCTTCTAAGCCGAAAAAGGAGAGTCCCAATGCCTAAGGTCAATGAAACGGAACGCGAAACACAAGACAGAATCCTTAAGCTTTTCCGTGATACAGAAAAATTAGATTATAAATATGCAGGAAATTTACATCATCAAATAAATCAAAATATTATAGAGGAAGACTTGTTCGCTTGGCTGACTTCTCCGAAAGGAGGAGGTTGGAATGAAGCCGCTGCAAAAAAAGCCATTACTGAATTACAAAAGACTGCAAATAATTTAGAACACGATTTATATAAGGCAAACCAAAATGTTTACTCTCTTTTAAAATTCGGAATAAATATTATTGAACAACCAGGAAGTCCGGCACGAACTGTTCATGTGATAGATTGGGAAAATCCTT
The DNA here is from genome assembly GCA_038397965.1 of Treponema sp. Classification (GTDB taxonomy): domain Bacteria; phylum Spirochaetota; class Spirochaetia; order Treponematales; family Treponemataceae; genus Treponema. The sequence continues at coordinate 81,379 of JARGFA010000005.1, read as the reverse complement.
ACAACAATAATTTTACAATTGCGGAAGAGGTAACAATAAAATTAGGCTCCGAACGCCGCCCTGATCTTGTCATTTATGTCAATGGAATTGCCCTTGCCGTTATCGAACTAAAAAAAGCAGGCATTTCCGCGGCTAACGGTATACGGCAAAATATTTCCAATCAAGATGAACGATTTAATAAAGCCTTTTTTTCTACTATTCAATTTTGTATGGCAGGAAATTATACTGAAGGCTTGCGTTACGGTACTATCAAAACAAAAGAAGCGTATTATCTTGAATGGAAAAACGATACAATTCACACAAATGCACAGCCGCTTGATCAAGTTTCTCTTGATATACTCGAAAAATGTAAAGTTCTTCCCGACAAACTTGATAACGCTCTATTCAGCATGTTTTATAAACCAAGATTTCTTGACCTCATTCATAATTTTATTATTTTTGACAATGGCTTAAAAAAAGTATGCAGACATAATCAGTTTTTCGGCATAAAGAAGGCTCAAATAAAAATATTAAAAAAACAGGGCGGAATTATTTGGCACACACAGGGAAGCGGTAAAACCCTTACCATGGTCTGGCTTTCAAAATGGATACTATCGCAAAATGACAATGCCCGTGTGCTGATTATAACCGACAGAGAAGAACTGGACGATCAAATCGAAAAAAAGTATAAGGGTGTCAACGAAAAAATAAAACGAATAACATCATGTTCCGATTTAATAGAGCGTTTGCAAGGAAGTACCGATAAACTTATGTGTTCTCTTATTCATAAATTCGGTGTGCACGGATATTCCGGTTCAGAAGAACAGGATGATAAGGCAAGAAAAAAATCCGTTGAACAATTTCTTAAAGAGCTGCGGGAATCTCTTCCTAAAAATTTTAAGGCACAAGGGGATTTTGTTGTCTTTGTTGATGAGTGCCATAGAACTCAAAGCGGACTTTTACATATCGGCATGAAGGAAATTCTGCCGGATGCCGTCTTTATCGGATTCACCGGAACACCTCTATTAGTGAAAGATAAAAAAACAAGCCTTGAAGTTTTTGCACCCGGGTATATTCATACATATAAATACGACGAAGCTGTAGCTGATAACGCTGTTCTTGATCTGCGGTATGAAGCCAGAGATATTGATCAAACCATTACATCACAAGAAAAAATAGATGAGTATTTTGAAGCCAAAACACGAGGTTTAAATGATGCTGCAAAGGCAAAACTGAAAGCCTTATGGAGTAATATGCAAAATGTATACAGTTCCCGTAAGCGGCTGGAAGTTATTGCAGAAGATATAATCTCCGATTTTGCAATAAAAAGCAGACTGGTAAATGGAAACGGTAATGCAATGCTTGCCGCAAACAGTATTTACGATGCCTGTAAGTATTATGAAATCTTAAAATCAAAAGGGTTTACCTCTTGTTCAATCATAACTTCTTTTATTCCGGAAGAAAAAAAGCTCGGTACAGAAAGTGAGGATTCTGAAGAATTTAAAAAATTCACGGTGTATAAAGAAATGTTGGGAGGTCAAAGTATTGAAAGTTTTGAAGCAGAAGCTAAACGTAAATTTGTTGAAGAACCGGCTTCTATGCAGCTTCTCATTGTTGTTGATAAACTCTTAACGGGGTTTGATGCTCCGTCCTGCACCTATCTTTATATTGATAAATCGATGCAGGATCATGGTTTGTTTCAAGCAATCTGTAGAGTCAACCGTCTTGACGGTGAAGAAAAAGACTTCGGATATATTGTTGACTATAAGCAATTATTCGGCAGCTTAGCTGATGCAATACACAAATATACTTCAGGAGCATTTGAAGGTTTTGATGAAGATGATATAAAAGACTTTTTAAAGGATCGTCTTACCGAAGCAAAAAAATATTTAGAAACAACTCTTGAAGAGTTGAATGATTTATGCGATGGAATTAAAGCACCTCATCCTCAAATAATAGATTACATTCATTATTTTTGCGGTGAAGATGGAGTATCCGGAATTGATGATGAGGTATGCTCACGGAGCCGGGAAAAATTATACACGCTCGTAAATCGTCTTATCCGTGCATATTCGGAAATAAAAGGCGATATGGAAGCTGCCGGTTATACATTGGAAGAGCGTATAGAAATTGACAATAAAGTACGGTTTTATACATCGCTTAAAATGGAAATAGGTAATGCAAGCGGGGACTTTATCGACCTTAAATCGTATGAAAAAGATATGCGTTATCTCATAGACACATATATAAAAGCTGACGACAGCCGTAAACTGGGGGCATTTGATAATTTTACCTTACTTGATTTCATTTTAATTCAGAGTGAAAAACTGAAAGGCGAAAATAAAGAGGCAGCCGCCGAAGCAATAGAAAATAATATTCGGAAGAAAATAGTGGAAAAACAGCTTATCAATCCTAAATATTATGAAAAACTTTCGGCGATTCTTTTGCAGCTCATAGAAGAAAGACGTAAAGGGGTTCAAAGTTATGAGGAACTCTTAAATAAATATATTGAATTGGTAAAGCAATCGGAGCAGCCTGAAAATAATCCGGAGTATCCTGAAAGTATTAGAAAAAGCGGAGCGCTCCGTGCATTTTATGATAACTTCGGAAGTAATGAAGAATTCGCAATTACCATTGATAAGATAATTAGACAAAGCAAAGAAGCGGATTTTAGATATAATAAGCAAAAGGAACGTAAAATAAAAAAAGCTTTATATGCGGTGGTTAATGATAAAGAAAAGATTGAAGCAATTTATAATCTTGCTGTAGAGCAGCCGGAGTATTAAATGATTATGACGGTTTCCGGTATCTCTGTTGAGGTTTGCAAAAAAGATATAAAGAATATGCATCTGTATGTTAAACCTCCTTATGGGAAAGTAAGTGTTTCGGCTCCGCATTCTGTTAAAAATCAGACAATAGAAATGTTTATCCGAACAAGAATTTCTTGGATAAAAAGACAAATTGAAAAGTTTGAAAATCAAGAACGTCAAACTAAACGGGAATATATATCCGGTGAGACATTCTATGTATGGGGGAAAAAGTATTATTTGCAACTGGAGTACGGAAATAAAACTTTCATTACACTGTTGGGAAATAAAGCTCTTTTTACCGTTAATAAGAATAGGACTATAGAATCCCGCGAACGGTTCGTAAGGGAATGGTACCGCAGTTTATTAAAAACGGAAATAGAGAGAATTTTGCCGAAATGGGAAAAAATCACAAGACTGATACCCTCAGGCTGGCAAACAAAATATATGACAACCCGCTGGGGTTCCTGCAATACGGCAACAAAAAAAATATGGCTCAATGTTCAACTTGCAAAAAAAACACCGGAATGCTTGGAATATGTCATATTGCATGAACTTATCCATCTTGCAGAAAAAAATCACAATGACAGATTTATAAGCCTAATGGATAAGTATATGCCGATGTGGAGAGAAACAAGAAATACTTTAAACAGTCAGGTATTAGATTATATGAACACACGCTAAACCGTTCCTGCACTGAACGATGTCCCCGCAAATCCCGCGAGCAGAAAAATCCCGCAAGGGAAATTTCCCCCGCGGGATATTTTGGAGGTCAAAAAAAACATGAAATACGGCTGCCTTATTTCAGGGCTTCAGCGAGGGTGTCGGCTTTTAAAAGCCGGATGCTGTTTCCGGTGTCCTGCACCAAAATACCCTTGTCTGTAATACTGATTGCCGTATAAGGGATAACAGCCAGTGCAGATTTCGCTTGCAGCTCAAGGTTTTCATTGAACCGTGCAACATAGAATTTTCCGCCCTGCTCAATAACCGCGTAATAGCCTTCATCAGAGTGAACCAGCACACTCTGCTCGGCTACCGGTACTGACGCTTGTTTAGTGATTTCAAGCGTACGAGGATTAACGGCTACCAGTGTAATCATCTGGTTTCCGCCCTTTGAACCGGCAATAGCAATCAACGATTCGGTTCCTTCAATTAAAAAGCGTCCGCGCACCGTATTCAATGATGAGGTTTTTAGCGGTTTTTCCGTTTTAAGGTCTAGGAGTACAATTTCGGAAAGCATGGCACCCGAATCCACTACCTTGAGCACTGCTCCCGGCAAAGCGGACGCGAAAGCTGCTTCATCCTGTGCTTTACGTTCGGCTTTCTTATCTTCAAGAATTTTCCGGGTATCCGCAGCAACATCTTTTCTATCGCTTTGGGCTTCGGCTTCCTTTGAATCGGCAAACTGCTTTTCGGCAGCCGCTTCTTTTGCTTTATCCCGGGCTTTTTTTTCGGCTTCTTCGGCCTGCTGCCGCTTGACATCAGCCTCTTTTTGTTTAGCAGCAGCAGCTTGACCGTCCTGCTTCGACTCCCCGGCCTTTTCGGCGGCAGCCTTCCGCTTATCTGCCGCATCTTGTTTATCTTTTTCAGCTTCCTGCCGTTTTTTCTCCGCGTCGGCAGCGGCCTTACTGTCTTTCGGATCCTTTGCAGCCTGTTTTTTTGCATCGGCAGCTTCTTTCCGGCTTTGCTCTGCCCGTTTTTGTGCCGCTTCAGCTTCTAAACGCGCTTTTTCAGCTTCCTGCTTGGATTTTTCAGATTCTGTCTTTGACTTATCAGCGGCTTGCTGCGCAGCCTCCGCTTCTTTCCGTTTTGCTTCGGCATCTTTCTGAGCGGCCTGAGCATCCTTCTGTGCAGCATCAGCCCGCTTCCGCGCTTCACCGCTTTCACGCTCTTTTAAATCGATCATATCCTTCCGGCTTGCAATATCCCGGTCATCCTGCTCCCGCATTTTTTCTACCACTTTTTTATCGGAAATGGAACTTGTATCGATTGCACTTAATGTACCGCTGTATTTAACATCAGACAACGGAATGACGATCTGGGTTTTACCGGCCCACTCATCATACCGCAGTGCAAGACCGGCCTTATCAGCGGTTAAATACCGCATAACTGCTGCTTTATACTTTGCTTTGAACGAGTTTAAGTCGCCCCGGTATACCGCATTATAAATCGTAACAAAGTGTGCGATTGTCTTTGCGTCTTTTTCCGAATATCCGTAAGCACCCCGTAAATACGAGGCGATAATAACCCGCAGATTGTTGATGTGATCCACCTGAGCAGCCGCGCCGAGGATTAAAATATCCGCATCAAGTCCGTCCGGTACGGCAGGGTCTACCGCATGGATAACGGCATAGCGGTTCATATCTCCCGCCCGTCCCCGTTTTACGGCACCGGACAGGCCTTGTCCGATAGCACCGATTGATTGCAGCGAATCAATTTCCGTATGCGGCCCCGTATAGTTGATAAATTCGATAGGGGTATTTTCAGCCTGTTTAAGCTCATTTTGATCAACTTCTATCGTAAAAGCCGCGGTTCCAATAAAAAAACCGCACAGGAACAAGAAAAGCATTCTTTTCATAGTAGGCGACCTCGATTTGTAAAGAAAATAGTCAAGAACCGCTTCGTTGACGGGGATACCCCTTCGGGACATCTCCATGCCGGCAGCGTACTTGAGGCTGTCCGAAAACTTCGTGCTCGACAGCTCTTGTTATTCTACAATAGTTTTGATTTTTTGTCTTGCATAGAGCTTAATATTTTCCGGAAATGCGCTTGCCGCTATCGTAAATAAGGCTTTAACGGCTTTTTGCGCAATCTGTGAATCCCCGTATTTTGCGATTTCCGCCAAGGTATCGCAGGCGGTATAAGCGGGTTTCGTTTCGCGTACTCCGCACCGCCTCAGCAGAAGCTCAACGGCGTCCACCGATTTACCGTCCGGATCCGCTGCAATAAACCCGAGGCCTCGTATGAGTGCAGAGGCAAGCACCGGATCGGCGGTCTTGCCGGCCTGATCGAGCAGCAGTGCGCGGTATTCCAGCGATTCCAAGCGCCCGAGTAGTTCAGCAGCCAAAGCCCGCTCATGTACCGAAAAAGTATAGGGAAAATATGCCGCTTTTTCGGTATCGGCTAAAATAGTGTGTAGTACCGCCGCATACTCAGCCTCTCTTCCCCCTGCCTGTCCGCCGGTAATATCCTTTTCTATTCCGGAGAGTAAGGAGGCGGTGTCATTGTAGGGAATAAAAAAAGGGACTGCGCGCGATTGGCGTTCCGTTTTAAGAATATGATACTGTACCGGTGCGGCAGCAGGAAGCGGATTTTCGGTCATAATTTTTGTATCAAGCTGCCAGCTGTTGACTACCCAGTCTTCCATAGCGATGAGTATGCCGCTTGAGGTAACCAGCGGAAGAAAGGGCGTAGGAGGAATCTGCTTTTCACGCTTTACGCTTCCTGCGGCGCTGACTGCCGCCGCAAAACCGTGGCATGAAAGATAATAATCGCCGTCCGCATTGGTGCAGTGTAGGGGAGCAGTCAATCTGCTGCCGAGTTTTACCTTCCATAACGGGGTATTATCCCGGGTTTTCCGTAAAGAAACGGTACCGTCGGCATATACGCACAGGAGCTTTCCGGCCAGCTCCTGCATAAAAAGCGGCGGCGGTTCCCGCACCTGCCACACGGCAGCGCCTTCCGGTTTCGCGGCATCTGAAGGATTGACGCTGCTGCGGTGATAGGTCAGCACCCCGTCGGCAGTGCTGATAAGATACCCTTCGGGCGCAGCAGCTATCGCTGCAATATCTTTTTTTACTGCGTGGCGGGCCAGCACTTGACCGGTAAGCGATACCGTCAAAAAATCCTTATTCGCCAAAATCACAATCAGCGAAGCGGTACCCGTTTCGCTGATCTGACGCACAGGAGGAGCCTCCAGCCTGAGCTGCCACTTTATGGTTCCGCGCACGGAAAGGCAGTAGAGGCGGGACTGGGTTAATACGCATATTCTGCCGTCCTTTGTACTGTACGGTGCATAGACAACCGGTTCAGGCAGCCATATTGACCACAGGTAAATACCTTGGCTCGATACCGCTTGTAATAAACCCGAAGAATCTGCCGTCAATAAAATGCCTGACTCCGATACCGACAAAAAAGGCTTGACCGTCCGTGTAATCGTCCGCCGCCATACAAAAGACCCTGTATAATCAATACAGTTGAGGGCATGATCGGAGCTGAGCGTATACAAATACGCTCCGTGCAGCACGGGGTCGCAGAGCGTTTCACCGGCCATAACTGCCGACCACTGACTTTGTTCCGGTTGTACGGTTTGTGCAGCCTGAGCCGGCAACAGACTGAGCAGCAGTATGATGTGTAAGAGCAAGGGAAACCGCTTCATCGTATAAAAACTCCCAAGAGTTCACAGTGATGGGTTTGAGGGTAAAAGTCAAATAACCGGCATTCTGCAAATCGGTAGCCCAATGCGGTCAGCTTTTGTGCATCCCGGACAAAGGTTGAAGGATTACACGAAACATAATGGAGGCGGGGAATGGCTGCACTGTGTAAATAGCCGAACAGCCCTTCGTGCATTCCCTGCCGCGGAGGGTCGATAATTGCGGCATCGAAGGAAAGCTGTGCCGCTTGCAGTCCCGGCCATTCGGCATCGGAAACCGCGTGGAAAAAGCAGCGGCAGGAAGCGCCCGTTTCAGAAATAATCCGGTTAAGGTTAGACCGGGCAGTATCAAGGGCAGGTCTATTATGTTCAACAAGGTGAATTTCCTCTGCGGTTTCTATTAAAAAAGCGGAAAAGGTACCGACACCGGCATAAAAGTCAAGGACACGGGTACAGGGAGGAAAGGCGCATACCGGCTCAAGGAGTTTTTCCAGCATGGTAAGATTAGATTGAAAAAAGCCGAACACACTGAAATCAAGTACTTTGTCCCGTACCCGTACTGATACGTCAGGATTGACCGGGCTGTACACGGTTTCTTGAGCAAAAACATGGCCGCGGTCTTTGCCGCCTATTTTTCCGTGCGGAAAAAGCTCCGCGAGTTTTCCCTGCCGTATGAGCGTGCGCAGAGCCGGTACTGCAATGGGACAGTCCTGCACCGGTACAACCGTAGTGCTTGCAAAGCCGTGCAGTCCGAGTGTTCCGCTCTTGCCTGCATGGAATTGGAACCGGTTACGGTATTCCCATTCGGGACCTGCCGTAAAGATGAGCGGTTTTTCCGGCACAAGCCGTGCACGGCAGAGCAACTCTTCTACCATTAGTGTGCGGAGCGTGTGCTGATAGGTATCTTCCGCAATCTGTAAATTGCATCCGCCGCAGATACCGAAAAAAGGACAGCGCGGGGTAACTCGATGCGGCGAAGGATTCAGTATCTTTTTGATAACTGCCTCGCTGTAATCACGGCGGTCAGCAGTGAGCGCAATGTCAAGTTCTTCATCCGGAAGGGCAAAGGGGATAAAGACGGCTTTTCCGCCGGCGCGGGCAAGCGCCTTACCTCCAAATACCAATTTTTCTACAGTAACATACATTTTGCCGGTCTAACCGCCGTTTATCCGTCTATCGAAAGAATGAGGGCAATTTCGCCAAGCGGCAGATCAACTTTTTCCGCAATAAAATCAATTGAAAAGCCCTGACGCGCAAGCTCAATCACCTGTTCCCGCGGATTCAATGCCGATACCGCTGCCGGCTGAGCAGTTCCGATATTTTTTGTATAAATCCTAATAGTATCTTTCGCGGAATTTTCCGGTACCGCACCTGCGTCCGTCTTTGCAGCGCGGTATTCGTCTATAAACTGTTTTTGATATGCCCACTTTTCATGTTCTTGTTCAACAAGTGCAAGATGCCGATCTGTGTCGGCAAGCAGTTTTTCAACCTGCCGTATTTTTGCTTCCAGCACGGTAACGGCATGGTCTGATTCATGCTCGATATCGAGTATAAGCCGGTTAACTTCTTCGCGGATCCGGTCGCGGTAGGCATTTTGTGAAAAATTGTGCAATATCTTACGGTACAGCACAATCATCATAAGTATGTTTACACATAACACGATAAGAGAAACAATAAGCATGGTGCATCATCCTGAAATATCTATTTTTTTTCCGAGAGAGGGGTCTTGAATATAATATGATTTTTTTTCATCAAAAACCGTATCTTCTTTATGCTGGTGAGGGCTGTTATTAAATGATCCAAATGCCCCCCCGCCTCCGTCTTTATTAACTGCTGTTTTTTCTGCGCCGGCAGACTCGGTCTTTTGAACTGTCTGCTGACGGCGGGCGGCATCTTCTTTATTTGCCTGCTGACTTTTTTCAAATTCAGCTGCAAAGGTCTGCCGGACATCGCCTTGTAATTTACCGACCTTATCAAGTTGAGTATACAGAGTCTGCAAATCAATCGGCTGAATACCCACTAGGCGTCCTCTTTACATCATCGTCATTGGTATAGTCAACATAGGGACCGTACCTGACCAATCCGTTTTGCAGAAAGAACGTTGTCGCCTTACAATCGACACGCACATCTTCAATAATATCTTTAATGACAATTCTTACGCCGGTATAGATATTTCCTGAAATTGAAACACGCCCATCCGTTTTCAGCGTCGCAAGATATTTCCGTATCTGCTCAATTTCATGCCGGACTTCTTTAATTTCCGTTTCATCAATATACTGCTGCTCTGTTTTTTTCTTGAGCAGTGCTTCTTTTTCTTCAGGAAGTTCTTTTAATATCTTTTTCTGATTTTCAAGGGATTGTAAATCAAGCTTTAATGTCATCAGTGATTTTTCTGCGGCAATGAGTTTCTTCTCGAGCACTACAAGCCGCTCTTTGCTGCGCGGATCAAACCCGACACTGACCACCGTATCCGATCCTGCTGCGGGACTTCCAAGATTACGGGCATACACCCCTTCCGAGGCCGTAACCTGACTGCCGATAATATCAGCCCTCTTTCCGCGGCAAATAACTTTATGATTGGCGATAACCTTTGAGTTCAAAATACCGTCCGACACGATAATCATATCGCCTGCCTCTACCAATTCGATATTCTGAATAAATTTTGACCAGATCGATTTACCGGCGCGGACATAGCCGCCTTCCTTACCGATAATCCCTTGGCTGACGACAATATCCCCCTCTGCATCCAGAGAGGCCTTACCGACCGCGCCCTTTACCTCGATATTACCGGAGGCTTTGATAGAGAAACCGTCATCAACACTGCCTTTGACAAAGACCGTGCCGAGGAACATGATATTTCCGGTTTTGACGGAAACATTGCCTTCGATGGTCATAATCGGCTCTACATTGATTTTATTTTTTACCAGCAGAACCTGTCCGTTGGTTTCTGCAACCACCGTCAAATTATCTTCGGCAAGCCGGGTATTTTTCCCGAGGGGGAGAGAAATGTCCTTACCTTGTACTGCCGGTAAATACTTACCGGTAACGGTTCTTCCGCTTTTTCCTTCCTGAGCCGGAATTTTTTGCGCAAGCGGTTGGCCTTCTACTACGTTTTGAATAAGATTAAGCTCTTTGAAATTGATTTGCCCGGTCTTTGTTTCTTTTAACCGTACCTGTGTGTTATCGGTTTCAAAGTTATAGAGTATTTTGGCATCTTCGCCTTTTTGCGGCGGTGAACCTTCCGCTATCAAATAGTTTTCTTTATAAACCGGGGAATCTTGAAATTGTTTTACCCGTTTTTCATTAATACCGGAAATAACGCGGTTGTTTGATAAGAAAGTAATAATCATATCAACCGAGACATCGGCTCCGCCGGGCATGGGCGGCGATACAAAGAGGTATGCCTTCATTTCATCATCGCTGATTTCAACCGACATCAAGGCATCATTACCGGGTAAGTAATCATAGGGCCCGATTCTGACATATTCTTCGGAACATTGCTTTACAATTGGCCGTAATACATCATCAGTCGGTACGGGCAGATTTCTATCCCGTATTTTCTCCACGACATCTGCAAGGGCTATTCTTCTTCCCGTTCCGATAGGCGCCGTAACTTTTAAGAATACTCCGTCAGGCGCACAGAACACGTACGCCATACCATCCTTATTGACAACTTCGGCTTTTGTTTCGCCGCCGCTTGTTTCTCCCTCAGCTTCCTCGGCCGTATCAGCCTTCTTGGTATGCCGGATCTCATAAGCGCGTATTTTCCAATCACGCGGGTTGAGGACAAAAAAACCTGAAGCGCCCCGCTGCAGTATCTCATAATCAATCATTGCAGGCCGTAGTCCCAGTTCAACCGCCGCATTGCTAATCGCTTCGTCAAGAGTAGCACCGGTAACTTCAACAAAAAAACGGGAGGAATCTCTTTCATATTGCTCTTTCATCTGTGCCCGAATTTGTTCAAAATGTATCATAGCAGTACTCCTAACGGATTCCTTTCCGGATATTGGTCAATTTTGCTTTCAACTTAAGATTAGCACTTGTATGAATTTGAGACACCCGTGATTCCGTTACCTCCAAGACCTTCCCAATTTCCCGCAGGGTCATGTCCTCATAGTAATACATAATCAGCACCTTTTTTTCTCTATCAGGCAGCTCATTAATTGCATCAACGATGATACGCTTCATTTCTTCGCGTTCAACAATAACATCGGGGTTAAGCGAAGCAGGCGCTTCAATACTGTCGGCAACCGGCATTTGGTCGGAATCATCCGAACCGAACCGGAGATCGGTGAGTGAAATGACGCTTGTTCCCGAAATCCGTAACAGCATTTGGTGAAATTCTTCGACACTGATGCCCAGTGCAGCTGCAATTTCAACATCGGTAGCGGAATGACCTAAGCGGGCTTCCAAATCGGCAATCACCTCTTCAATTTCGCGGGACTGCTGACGTACCGAACGGGGAACCCAATCTATCGAACGCAGCTCATCAAAAATTGCACCGCGGATGCGGGTAACTGCATAAGTATTAAATTTTACATTTTTCTCGGGGTCATATTTATCAATGGCATCCAAAAGTCCGAACACACCGTAGCCGACCAAATCATCAAACTCAACATTGCTCGGCATACCAACGGCAACCTTACCGGCGACATATTTAACAAGAGGCGCATATTTTATAATAAAAAATTCACGAACCCGCGGATCCTGAGTATATTTGTACTCAAGCCACAGTTCATCCTCAGATCTTTCATCAAAACCGATATTTTCCATAATTATGTCAGCACCTATCCTCTTAATCCTCTGTTGCTAAAATTGTCCTAATTGCCTGAGCCATCACCTTACTATCGGTATCGGCAGGCTGAATGCCGCTTATTGAAAAGCCGCTGCCGTCAGATGAAATAACGCTGTCCGGCTGAGTGTCTGAAACCGCTTCCGATTCCATAAAATCTGTCATATCAGGGAAATCTGAAATCGCAGTTCCGCTCCCTGAATTTTCTGTAAATGATAAAACCGGAGAATCTGAGAAAGATTGGGTACCGGCATCATTTGAGGACAAATCAGTAGGGGCGGCTTCCTGTTTTGCTCCCGCAAAACCTGCTTCCGCGGCAGACATTGTACTATGACTTCCGGCCGCGGCTCCGTCATCAGCAGAAAAGGAATCGTTTCCGTCATCAAGGGTGATATTTACATTTGTGCCTGATGCAGAATCCGAACTATCTGAAGAACCGGATACGGATTGCCGTACAAAAAGATCAGGAATAAATTTTTGAAGAGTAAGCCGTGCGCAGAATACAAAACCGCCGACTCCCAAACCGGCAATAATGCCTCTCATAAGTATATTCAAAAACCGTACGCCGCTTATCAGACCAATAAGCATGGACAGTATACAGCCGGCACCGGCAGCAACTAAAGGAGCCTTTAGTTTCGACACAGACAAACCTCCGTTCTTTTAGCTTATGCGAATTTTTGCCTCTCGTCAAGATATAGTAAAAAAACCTCAGGTTAATACGGCACATACCGGTCAGCCGGGTGCACACAACCTGCACAGGCTATGTCCGCCCGTCCGTGAGGCGGTACCGGTTTAAAATAAGTTCCCGCCTCCGGCAGCATTTTTTGTATGATGCCGTCGGGACAATGCACGGAAACCGGTACACGGGTAGGCATCTGCACTGCCGTACCCTGAACGGCGGCGCATTCACCGTGATCGGTCAGCAGCCGGCATACCCGTGTTAAAAAAGCAATCCGTTCGTCCAAATCAAAAATAAAGTGTGAATAAAAGGCGAGCATTCCAAAGTCATTACCGGAAAGAGCGCTGCGTTCCAAGCAGTTCAGCAGTTCTTCAAGCTGTACGTAGGCTGCTTGCGCCGTTTGATACCGCTCAGGAGAAAAATCCCGCCCGTAGACATCTGCAAGCACGGTTTTCAAATCTTCTGCTTCCGCACTGCCGCAGACATACACCGGTTTTTGCGTACAGCTGCGGAATGCCTGCTCCGCTATGGGACACAGGCCGTCCAATACATACATTTTTGAAGAATATAAAAGCGGACACTTCTGTGTGGTTAAATAGACCATGGTGCTTTTAAGGGCATCGCAGGCAGGATAGTCGCCATACCGGAAAATAAAAGCATCGACACCGACCACCGGCACCGGTACAAGACCGAAACCGTATATCAGCGCCTCGTCAATAACCGGCGACTGTGCAGCGGAATACGCCGATCCGAAAATACCGGCGATGTTATCGTCCGCTTGCATTTTTAGGGCTGCATCGACGTAGGCATCCCGGCGGAGATCGGGTGTGTAGTCAAGGATTTCTTTCAGCGATGCATTGCGGAAATCAAATTGCATACAAGCGTTTTCCCGATAGTTAGGCTGAAAGAGCCGCACCGATGGCACCGGCAAAGCGGGCATCTTCGTGTGTTTTGATCTCTGCTCCCAATAGTCCGCTCAGTACCGTAATGATATAGGGACTGCTGCAAAATCCGCCCGTTAAAAAATATGCATCAGCTTTCGGTTTCCGGTTCGCAAGCAGGCTCACCTTTGAACAAATGGAATAAATAACACCGGCCGCAATGTCTTCCCGTGCCGTACCTTTTCCCATTAAGGATATAACTTCGCTTTCGGCAAAAACCGTACACATGGAAGAAATCTGCACCCGCTTTCCCCGTGCGGCATAGTCAAACATTTCTTCCAATGAAAGACCGAGCCGATTGGCCATAACCTCTAAAAACTTCCCCGTTCCTGCAGAACATTTATCGTTCATAATAAAGTCAAGGACTTTTCCGTTTTGTAAAACGATAACTTTGATATCTTGACCGCCGATATCGATAACCGTAGTAGTTCCGCTTGCGAGAAAAGCGGCACCGCGCCCATGGCAGGTTATTTCGGTTACGGCGGTGTCTGCATACGGAACACTAACCCGTCCGTAGCCTGTAGCGACAATTTTAAGCTGTTCGCGGATAAAGCCGAGCGATTCAATCCACTGACGCAGCACTTCGCTTGTTTCTTTGCTGTTCCAGCCACTCGGGATTACTTTTTTATGGAGAATACCGTGCTTGTATTCATCAAATATAACCGCCTTGCTTGCAGTCGAACCGATATCAATACCGACATAATTCATAGCAATTCCTTGTATTTTCAGCAATGTAATAGTTTAAATAAATGTGAAAATATACTGATATATTGATTGTACCAGATAACAAAAAACACCGCAAGGGAGACCGGCTAAAGTAAATTTTATACAGAATGAAACTGACTGCTTGGAATCTTTAGTGATGCGGTTGTTCAGTAAATTGGCTCTTTTATCTCTTTTGAAAATGCGGTATACTTGCAGTCATGGGGAAATGTATCGTTTTTGTTAATCAAAAAGGAGGGGTGGGCAAAACCACCTCAGTAGTGAATATCGGTGCATATTTTGCGGAAGCCGGAAAAAAAACGCTGTTAGTTGATTTTGATCCGCAAGGAAATATGTCGTCAGGCGTCGGTATCGCAAAAAAACAGCCGAGTATTTATGATGTACTTGCTGGAAAAACGCCTATCCAAAAAGCCGTACGGCAAACAGTTGTCAAAAATTTATACGCAATCCCTGCCGATATTAATTTATCCGGTGCAACCATCGAATTGGTTGATCAGCAAAGCCGTGAATTTTTCCTTCGCGATAACCTCGCTCCCATCAAAGACATCTATGATTACATACTGGTCGATTGCCCGCCGTCCTTGGGTATTTTAACCTTAAATGGACTTGCCGCAGCGGATGAAGTTTTTATTCCGCTGCAATGCGAATATTTTGCTCTCGAAGGTTTAACGCTTTTGCTGCAAACCGTTAAAAAGGTACAGGAAAAAATAAATCCCCGGCTTAAAATCGGCGGTATCTTTTTCACTATGTATGATTCACGGACGAAGCTCGCACAGGAAGTTGTACAGCAGGTTACTGCCTATTTTAAGGATAGAGTCTGTGCCACCATTATTCCCCGTAATGTCCGTCTATCTGAAGCCCCCTCCCACGGACAGCCGATCTGCAAGTATGATGCATCTTGTGTAGGCGCCCGCAGTTATAGAAATCTTGCGCAGGAGGTGTTGGAACGTGGCTAAGCAAAAACTCGGCAAAGGCATTGATTCGCTTATCGCCGAGACGGAGATGTTTTTTCCCCATCAAGCTGATGAACAAACTCCTGCTGAACCGGCAGTTACGGAAATTGATCCGGCAGTCTTAAAGCCCAACCCCTTTCAGCCGCGCCGTACTTTTAATGAAGACGCCTTGCAGGAACTTGCCGATTCAATTAAAGAACACGGAATTATACAGCCCATTGTAGTGGAAAAAAACGGTGATGATATTTTCATTATTGCAGGAGAGCGCAGAACACGGGCAGCCATACTTGCAGGCCTGACACGTGTTCCCGTTGTATTTAGAGAATTTGAAAACAGTAGAAAATTAGAAGTTGCTCTTATCGAAAATATTCAGCGGGAAAATTTGAATCCTATTGAAGAAGCGAAGGCGTATCAAGAAATCATGCAGCTCTCCAATCTTAATCAAGATGAAACGGCGCGGCGGGTTGGAAAAAGCAGGTCTGCTGTTGCCAATGCATTACGGCTTCTGCAGCTGCCTGAGTATATGCAGACAGCTCTTGAAAACGGTTCGCTGAGTGCAGGACACGCACGTGCCGTGCTTTCGCTGATCAATCCCGCCGAGCAGCAGCTCTTATTCATCCGTATTACAGAACAAGGCTTATCCGTCCGGGAAGCTGAAATGATGGCAGCTCAGTTTAAAAAGGGAAACCGTACAGGAAAAACTTCACCAGTATCGATACATAAAAAAAATACCCTAGAGGACAGAGAATATGCCGTTAAAGATATTGAGCAGCAATTCATTGACGCCCTCGGAACAAAGGTGGAGGTTAAAGGAAACCTAGAGAAAGGAGTTATTCACATTTCATATTTCTCACGGGAAGACTTGGACAGCCTGTACGAAAAACTCGCTGCAAAATAGAAAAGAGTATGGGGTTGCATAGAGCTGTATGGTGTATACCGCTTCAAAATGACACATTTTAGTCGTGTGTATTTTTTAAGCCGGTTTTTACGCTCTTGCATAAGTATCTGTAGACCCGTAGAATTATAAGCGGGTACTTGTGTGTTTCAGTTTCAAAAACCTCTTTATCTGTTATTGCTGCTGCTTCCTCTGCTCTTTCTCATTCTCCGGCGGACAGGTGTTGTGCGCACTGCGGCGCTTTCGCTGCCGCTCGGGAATTGGAACGGTTTTATTCCTGAAAAGAAACTGCCGGTGTATTTTTTACACCGGCTTTCTCAAGGTTTGCTGCTCATAGGGTTTATTTTTACCGCCGCTGCGCTCGCCGAACCGGTACGGAATGCTTCCGTGCCCGTATATGAAGGGGCGGGGCAGGCGCTCATGTTTGTCATTGACAGCAGTCCCTCGATGGCTGCCCAAGATATGGGAATGCAGACCCGGCTGGAGGCAGCAAAGAGCATTATCCGGTCATTTACCGAAAAATACAGCGGTGATTCTTTCGGACTGACTGCATTAGGAAGTTCCGCTGCCGTACTTATTCCGCCGACTATTGACCGGCAGACCTTTTTAAACCGGCTTGACCGGCTTCAGGCCGGAGAGCTCGGTGACGGTACCGCGATCGGGATGGGGCTTGCCTCAGCAGTGCTGCACCTTACCCAATATGCCTCCATTCCTTCGCATATTATTCTCTTTACCGATGGGGATAATAATACCGGTGAGGTGCATCCGCGTGCAGCGGCCGATATTATCAGACATAAAAACATCGGATTTTATGTTATCGGGATCGGAAAGTCGGGATATGCGCCGGTAAAATACTTTGATCCTATTCAAAAAAAAGAAATTTCAGGAACCCTGAATACCGTTTTTAACGAAACGGAGATGCAAAAACTTGCACGGTACGGAAACGGCCGTTATTTTTCCGCAAAATCTCCGGATATGCTCACGGATATTTTTAATCTGCTTACGGAAAAACTGCCGGCAACACCTCCGGCAGCTACATTAAAAAAAATACACCACCTTGACGGAGTATTTTTGCTGCTCGCGCTCGGCTTCGGGGCGGCAGCATGGGCTATCCGCAGAATAGTGATGCAGGCGGTATAATAGTGATTGAATTTGAAAAACCATGGCTTTTAATGATGATATGCTGCGCTCTGCCGGCCTGTGTGCTAACCCTGTACCGCATAAAAAAAATACATGAAGGGTACCGTACTGCAGAGGGAACCGCCCGGATTGTACGGGTACTGCGTTTACGTACGGCTGCATGGACAGCCGGCTGGGTGTGTCTATGCTGTGCCGCAGCAATTCCGCTCTGGGGGACAAAGCGGACTACGGCAGTAAAACACGGCTCTTCCGTTATTTTTGCTGCGGATATTTCGCGCAGTATGACTATAACGGATATACTTCCCAGCCGTCTTGAGTTTGCAAAAGAGTATATGACCTTTTTGCTTGACCGGCTGCCTGAAGCGGCCTGCGGTTTGGTTACCGTCAAGGGACAAGGGGTATTGACTGTTCCATTAAGCTTTAATCATCAAAGCATACGGACTGCTTTACAAACCTTATCCCCGTTCAGTGCAACCTCTGCCGGCAGTAATTTGGAGCACGGTCTCCGTACTGCATTGAATGCCTTTCCGGTAAACCGTCTAACCGGAAAAACCGTCATACTCTGTACTGACGGAGATGAAACGGCCGGTTCCGTTACCCGCATTCTGCCGCGTCTCCGCCATGAAAATATCCAGCTTATTATTGTCGGCTTTGGAACTCAGGAAGGCGGTGCCGTTTCCGTTCTGAATGAACGGCAGGAATCGGTACTCCGCCGCAGCAGTCTACCCGAAGCCAGGCTTGCCCGCTATGCTGCAGAATCCTTGAACGGCAGCTTGTACCTTGCTGCTGCGGAACCGGGTTCGGTGTGGAAGGTACTGCAAGCCTTGGAAAACGGAGGCGGCGGAAAAGAAAAAATCATTTCAATAGAAAAGCCGGTCAGGAGAACCTTTGAATGCACCGCAGCTGCCGTGCTGTTTTTCTGTGCCGGTTTTTGTGCGGGAGGTTTTCATGCAAAAAAAGAAGGCTAGTTTCGGCCGCCGTTGTGTGCAGCTTCTATTTTTTGTGATGCCGGTGCTGCCCTGTCTCGCTGCGTGCAGTGCGGAACGGACAGTTCAGCTTACGCATTTACGGGGTGTGCTTGCATGGAAACAGCAGGATTGGAATGAAGCTGTTCTGTATTTTTTTGAAGCCGGTGAGTGTGCTGCCGAAATGCCTCAGCCGGAGATTAAACAGTACGCCGATTTTGCCTTAGCCTCTGCATATCTTATGCAAGGAGAACACAAGGCGGCACAGGAAAAACTGGATACTATTCCTGAAACAGCTGCGGAACGTCTCCGTTCGCAGCGCTTTTATCAGCAGGGGGTGATTGCCTTCCGGGTAAAAGATTACAGCGGAGCCGCAGCCTTGTTTAAAAAGTCATTGGAATTGTGCAGTACGGATATCGATGCAAAGATCAACTATGAATTAAGTAAACAGTTCTACGCCCGCGAGGCCGAAGCCCGGCAGGGAGCGCCGCAAGCAGCAGCCGAATATCCGCAGTCTGATGGCGGAGAGGATTCGATTATTTTAGACATTATCAGAAAAAGAGAGCAAGCTGAATGGAAAAAAATGCAATACGAAGCGGAACCGGCAATAAACGATTACTAATCATCTTTTCCTGTGTGTTGGCTCTGCTGCTGCATGGGTATGCCGCCGATTCTTCCATCGAAGTACGGGCAGGACAGCATGATGTTTTTATCGGCAGGGAATTTGAAGTGGAGGTATTGATCCCGCGGGATTCCCCGTATCTTATACGGAATAAGGGTGTACCCCGTCTTGTGCTCGGTGGAAGTTCCGGTAATCCGCTGCTGCTTCAAAGTGCAGCGGTGCCTGAAAGCAGCGGACTGCATTTACGCTCTGTCTATCATTTTACCGAAACCGGTTTTTTTACCCTGCCGGTTAGACTGCAATGGAAACGGCAGCATCTTGAACTTGCGCCGCTGACTATTACCGTACATGAACCGCCTCTTTCCGCGCATACACCGGTGGTTTGGAAGCTGTACAGCCGGGACGGGCAGTCGCTGCCGCCGGGTTCTGGGCTGGAGCAGGGGAAAGCGTATCATATTTTTTTAACGGCGGTATGTTATGTTCCCGGTTCCGCCTCTTTATCCGGGGCAGTGCGAACGGTCAACAAGATGGTGATTCCGCCGGAACTGGCTCATATCGAATGTGCTGCTCCTGAAAATGCCGTACTCGAAAAAATGCTTCCTGAAAGCCCGATTCCGCCGGCACTTACTGCGGATTCCGCTTTGGAAGAACAGGTCCTTGCCGCATTTATCTGGACACCTCTCAAAACCGGAGCACAACCCTTGCCTGAGGCGGAACTGCTGCTGACCTCCGGGACTAAAATCGTGAGCATACCGGCAGTCTATTCTGTTATCCCGCAGCAGGGTACTGCGGCGGCCGGCGGGACGGACGGTACCCGTATGACCGGCTACCGCCATGCAGCTTTTGCGCAAGCACCGGTTCAAGCAGCCGAAGAGGGCAGCGGTGCGGCGTATTTACGTGAAGAAAGAGCTGTTGCGCAAAAAATTGCCGAATGCCGCCGAGAGGAGGCGGCAGCTTTTTTTCCCTATATAATCAGAAAGGAACGCAAAAAATTGGAAGCTGCCTTGCATATTACCCGTACCCTGCCGGTCTACCCCCGGATATTCCGGTTTACCGCAGCGGGATTCACTGTTCTGTGCAGTGCTGGGGCCGGTATCTTTTTGCTTAAAAAAAATAGACGGGCGGTAACCGCCTGCGCTGCAGCAGCGGTACTGTGTGCCGGCGGGGCAGGGGTGTTCTTTGCGCAAGCGGGAAGGATGCAAGGGGTATGCATTGCTGCGGAGGAAGCCGCAGCAGTACGGCGCATTCCGGAAACGGCCGGCAGTGCCGTACACCGCCTTGTACCGGGAGAAAGTGTGCGTATTCTCCGCAAAACGGCGTACTGGTATTACATAAAGACGGTGGACGGTATTGCAGGCTGGATACCCCGCAGCAGTATAGCGGTGTCTTCTGCCGTACATTGAAACCGCCTCCGGCACGTTCTTCTATGCATATTTTTCAAAAGTTGCATTTATTGCGGAAAAAGGCTACTATACCTCTATTATGAACAAAGGATTACAAACGTTAATAGACCGCGGTTTTTTTCAGCAATGTACGGATATAGACGCCTTATCGGCATTGATGGATAAGGAACCGGTTGCCTTCTATGTGGGAACCGATCCAACCGGCGGCAGTCTGCATATCGGCCATTTAGTACCTCAGTTTGCGCTCCGCCATTTGCGGAATGCGGGGAATATCGGTATTGCCCTGCTCGGCGGCGGGACGGGGAGAATTGGAGACCCGTCGGGTAAAATTGAAATGCGGAAAATGCTTGAATATAGTCAGCTGGATGAAAACGTTGAGAAGATACGGGCACAGCTTGACCGTTTTGTGGAATTTGACGGAAAAACAGCATTTTCGGTCAATAATAAGGACTGGCTGGTCAATTTGAACTACATCGACTTTTTGCGTGATATAGGTTCGTGTTTTTCCGTAAACAAAATGCTGACCTATGAAGCATACAAAAAACGTATGGAAACGGGCTTATCATTCATTGAGTTCAATTATCAGCTGCTGCAAAGCTATGATTTTTTAGTGCTGCATGAACGCTATGGATGCCGTTTGCAAATCGGCGGAGATGATCAATGGGGCAATATTGTTGCGGGTGTAGATTTAATACGGCGTAAAACAGGCGATGAGGTATTCGGCCTTACGTTTCCGCTTATTACGCGGAGTGATGGAAAGAAGATGGGAAAAACGGAAAAAGGTGCATTGTTTTTGGATAAAACACTGACCTCCGTTTTTGATTTTTTCCAGTACTGGCGGAATGTTGATGATGCTGATGTCCGTAAGTTTATGCTGTTATTCACCTTCCTGCCGATAGAAGAAATAGACCGTATTTGTGCCGGCAATATCAATCAGGCAAAAGAGCGGCTTGCATGGGAGGTTACCAAAGAAATTCACGGAAAAGAAGAAGCCGATACTGCACTGGCAGGAGCGAAAGCCGCCTTCGGAGGCGGCGGCGATAAAAACGCAATGCCGACCGTACAGCTTGACGCCGCTGTTTTTAAGCAGGGTATTTCCGTTATTGACTTATTTACGCTCAGCGGTCTTTGTGCTACTAAAAGCGATGCACGCCGGCTTATTGAACAGGGCGGTGCTCTTGTTGCAGGACAAGCCGTTACCGATATAAAAGCAACCGTAACTGCTGCCGTGCTTGATGAGGCGGGGGAACTTATTCTGCGGGCAGGGAAAAAGCGGTTCAGCCGAATTGTTACGGCATAGGCGGAATGCAGGAAGACGGTACACCCGTCTTCCGTGCCGGGTTTAGTTTTTCATAACCGAAAAATAATATTTTGCCCATTCTTTGTCATCGATGAGAATATGGTTAAACAGCCAATCGCGTAAAAACCGGACAAAAGAGTTCGGGACAAATTGCTTCCCATTTTTATAAGCATTTACTGAATGTAATATTTCTTTGACGAATAGTTCGTGTTTTTGCTTGTGTTCTTTTAGTGTCGGATATGAGATGCTTTCCATTATAGTTTCTTCATCTTTAAAATGGATCATAACATATTCGACTAATTCCTTCATTACTTCGCGGAATGTTTCTTCTAACTCAGCCTTTTCTCCAAGGCAGGCATTGTATAAATTATTAATTAAACTGACTAAATGGCGGTGCTGTCTATCAACGCTGTCGACACCGACATCATAGCTCGGATCCCACGAAACGAAATTCTGCATAGTTACTCCTCGTAGCTCTAACTATTACACATTTTTGCGATGCTGTAAACCCGTGGGCTGAAAGCTTACAATTTGCTCTTACAGTACGGATACCCGCTGCTAAAATGTAAACCTTGATTTATTTATTTTGTTTATATATAATTGTATTCTTATCGGTTTTTTATTTTTAAGGAAGAAAAAGTATGAAAAAGTATCAAAAATGGATAGCAGCGGCTTTATGCTGCGGGGTATTTTTGCATGGACAAGAAAAAGATGCTGCGGTGATTGTTGTAACCGGCAATAAGGTAGAGCAGGCCGCTGAAGAATCGGTTGATAAGGTAACGGTTGTTTCAGAAGAAAAAATAGCCGAAATGGGGGCTAAGAATGTTGCAGAGGTTTTGCAGAATTTGCCCGGTATTACGGTAACGGATCATCCGATGGAAGGAGTTTCGATGCAGGGATTCAGCGGTGCGTATGTGAAGGTGCTGATTGACGGCGTTGCAGTGGGCGGCGATGTCGGCGGTGCCTCTCCTATTGCACTCATTCCGTCTTCCGATATTGAGCATATTGAAATTGTCAAAGGCGCCTCCTCTGCATTGTACGGATCCGATGCAATGGGCGGTGTTATCAATATTATTACAAAAAAGAACCGGACAAATTGGTCAATCAGTACAAAACAGGAAATAGATATTCACAAGCATTATTTCGGTATGGCCGGTTTTTCGTATAAAAACAAACGGTTCGGTATACGCGGTACCGGATCGTTTGACAATATGCCGGGTATGATTACCCGGGATTTTGATCCGCTTGGACGGAAAATAGACACGTTCATCTTTCCCAAAACCCGTATGGGATTCGGCAGAATCTCTACGGATTTTTATATGCCGGCGGGAACGATACAGTTCTACGGTACATACACTAACCATGACCGGTATATGAATCAATCTGAAGATATTGCAAACCGTTTTGCAAGCAAAAAGGGAGAAACCGGCTTTAAAGGCGCTTTTAACTTCGGCGAATCCGCTCAAATGAATATATTTTCAAGTTATAAATATTTTAACCACTTATTTGATGAAATTTACACCGCATATAAGTCTGATACCGGACAACGCAGGGATTCTGTTTTCCACGAACTGGAAACCGAAATAAATACCGCTTATGATTTTTCCATTGCGCATTCGCTGCTTGCCGGTATGAATATAAAGTGGGCGATGATGCAGGGACTGGATTTTCCGAGGGCGAAACATTCGATGCTTTTCGGCTTGTTTACGCAGTATGTGTGGAATATGCAAGGAGAGGATGTGCTCCGTATTGTACCCGGGCTGCGCTTTGATTTAGCACCTCCTCTGTCAAAGGGAGATCGTACCCTCTGGCAGCTTACACCTAAATTCAGTATTCGGTATGATCCGGTCGATTCGCTTACCATGAGGTTTTCTTACGGGATGGGGTTCAAAGTACCGACCCTTAAACAAAAATACTGGCTGTTTTTTCATCCGGCACCGGCAAATTTTGTGCTGCTGGGAAATCCACGCCTCAAACCGGAGTATTCGCAGGGTGTGAATGCATCATTTGAATATAAGCCGGTGAAAGGTCTGACGTTTGGAGTAAGCGGTTACTTTAACTATGTTAATAATTTGATTTTTGCAGTAGAAACCGATAACCGTCCGGGTTCTTTCCTTGATGCAAATGGGAATTACCAGAGTGTTACCGGCTTACGCGAATATAAAAATATCGACCGTGTACTGACAGCCGGCGGAGATTTTTCGGTTCACTATAGCTGGAAATGGCTGGAGACCGGTTTGACCTATACCATTGCCGGTATGTATAACTACGATCCCGGCACTAAGCGGTATTATACAGGGGCTTATTTTGTTCCGCATCAAATTAAATTGAATATTACCGGTATTATTCCGGTGTCATTTACCCGGATAACTTTAGGACTGAACTGGGATGCGCCTCAGAATATCCGTGCTGGGGTCGATGTCCGTGCAGGAGATATGATACGGGTTACCGGAAATAATTATATTAAAAGTCCCGATAAACTGTTGGTTAATATGCATATCAGCCAAAAGTTCTGGCAGGAACGTATTGAGCTGTATGCGGGCGTAAAGAATATGCTTAATAACCGCAATTTTATTAAAGGCAGCGATGGGCGTACTATGAAAGACTATTACGGTTTAAGAGAAGGCATTGTTGCATATTTCGGCGTTGGGATAAAATACGATGCAGTTCCGGCTAAGAAGGGTACCGCGCCTGCGCCGGAGACCGGTGAACAGGAACGTTCCGGTATGGATATGCCCGAAACTTCAAATATACGCTAACCATACAAAGAAAGAGGAGTCACAATGATGAAACGCTATACCCCCCTATGTGTTCCGGCAGTATTATTCTTTGGATTGCTGATATTGACCGCATGCAGTCCGATTATTGTAAAAACGGACAAGAATTATATCAAAGATAGGTATGATTTTTTACCTAATGAATCACTACCGGAGATGCATGTAGAACCGTTTCCGGTTGCCAATGTGGATTATGAACATAAAAATCAAATGGTGTTTGTGAATTTTTCTGACAGTAAAGGCAAGCTCGCTATAAAAGAAATCAGTAATACGGTATGGGATATTGCGATTGTTGCGGGGGATGAACCGGATTCCGACGGCAATGGTTCTATTTACATGGTAACAAATTCCGGCGATTACGGAGAGAACACCTTTATACTGCCCTTTGCAGATGGGCGCACGATGGAAAGTTACAGAGGGAGTAATATAAGTATAGTGAGGCAGGTATGCTTTAAAAAAGGAGAAACGGATTTATCGCCGTATCAAAACGATCCTGATAGCGGTAGTACGCCGGTTGCCAATCCTTTTTATGAGGCGCTGAAAAACGGAAAAAAATACTTTTTGCGTGTAGGAAAAAATTTTGATGATGCAGAACTCTTCGTTATCTGGTTCGATGTAATGTCTTCCGTTGCAGCAGGGCAAACCTATACCCTGCACGTAAAACCGGTTACCCTTACCGAAATCAACGGCAGTAAAAACATAACCGGTTTCGGCACGGAATATACGCTTACAAAACGGATTGATAATGATTATAGTTTTAACTACATCAAACTCTTAAAAACATCGGCACGGGTACTGAACACTGATGACGGCATTCCCAAAAAGAATGAATGGCAGTTACTATTTATACGCACTCATATCTATTCAAAAGAAATGGGCGAAGTATTCGGAAATGACGGTATTATCGGGTCTTCTTCTATATTAACCAATTCACCTGGCGGTGTTCAAACGGCAGCTTTGTACGGCTGGGACTTCCCCGAAGTAACTAATGTACCGGCTGATAAGCATTTTAAGCGTATTATCGACGGTGTCGGCAAAGGCTTTGCCAATCTTCTTAACGATGATCCCGAAAAACGCCGGAAGGCGTGGTACTACGGTCTCAATATGCCGCCTACCTATTACCTGAACCGTAACACCTATGTGTTCAAATGGGAAACTGCTGAGGGTGTAAAAAAATATGCGAAATTCCGGCCGGGTAGTTTTTATGGTCCGGGCAGGGAAAAATTTTATGTACAATTCCGGTATGCGGTAAAGTAGTATCTTCTGCTGTTTATGCCGATACATTTTTCTCTTGCATAAAGCCGCTGCACAGCTTACCATAATAGAATATGTATACGGAAATATCCGTATCAAAATAAAAGGAGAATACTATGACGGCTATTCCCGCAGAGGTGTTGCAGGAAAACGGAAAATACTTGGAACTGCTCTCTCATTCCTTTCCTACCATAACGGCAGCAGTTGAGGAAGTGGTTAATTTAAAAGCTATTTTGAATCTGCCTAAGGGAACGGAGCACTTTCTCACCGATATACACGGCGAGGCGGAGGCATTTAATCATGTGATGCAGAATGCCTCCGGTGCTGTAAGGCTGAAAATCAATGAAGAACTCTCCAAGACCGTTAGCATTGAGGATTTGGACGAGCTAACCGCACTGATCTACTATCCTAAGGAAAAACTAGAACTTATAAAAGCAGAGAATAAACCCAATCTTGCAAATTGGTATGAACTGACTATTTACCGGCTGGTACGCATTGCCCGTGCAACGGCGTCAAAATATACGCGGTCGAAAGTGCGGAAGCTATTACCGAAGAATTTTTCCTACATTATGGAAGAACTCTTGCAGGAAGATGAGCACCGGATAAATAAAAAAGATTATTATAATCAGATTATGAAAAGTTTGGTTGATTACGGCCGTGCAGATTTATTTATTATCGAAATTGCCGAGGTTATTAAAAAATGTACAATAGATCATTTGCATATCATCGGCGATATTTATGATAGAGGCCCCTCTCCCCATAAAGTTATGGATACACTGATGGCACAAAATAGTCTTGATATACAATGGGGCAATCATGACATTTTATGGATGGGGGCTGCTGCCGGAAGCCGCGCCTGCGTTGCAACAGCGGTAAGAATTGCCCTGCGGTACTCTAACATCGACGCAATAGAAGATGGTTACGGTATTAATCTCTTACCGCTGGCAAGTTTTGCCCAGCACGTATATAAAGATGACCCGTGCCGGCGCTTTATGCCGAAAAGCGGCAGTAAAAAATCCTTTGACATTGATATTGACCTATTGGCCAAGATGCACAAAGCAGTCAGTATCATTCAATTTAAACTGGAAGAACAGATTATCAATCAAAATCCTTCGTATAATATGGAGCACCGTACATTATTAAAAACGCTCAATATTACTGAGGGTACCGTTGAAATTGAAGGAAAAAAATATGAACTGAACGATAGGCTGTTTCCGACGATTGACCCTGCCGATCCGTGCAAGCTGACGGAAGATGAGCAGCACATTATCGACACGCTCACAATGAGCTTTGTTAAAAGTGAAAAACTACGGCAGCATATCAGATTTCTGTACGCAAAGGGCAGTATGTATTGCAGATATAACAATAACTTGCTCTTTCATGCCTGTATTTTGCTGAATGAGGACGGCAGTTTTCGGCAAAAAGAAATAGACGGTACCGTCTATTACGGTAAAAGCCTCATGGACAAGTATGATCAGCTTGCACGGGAGGCGTATTTTTCAAAACAAAATGCCGATTTCCTGTGGTTCCTGTGGTGCAACCAAGATTCAACCTTGTTCGGTAAAAATAAGATGACAACTTTTGAACGTTATTTTATTGATGATAAGGCAACGCATAAAGAGCCGTCTTCGCCGTATTACAAACTCATCGAGCAGGATGACGGTACACTTGCCGCCCGCATTTTGGAAGAATTCGGTTTAACCGGCAATGCGCATATCATTAACGGCCATACACCGGTTAAGGTAAACAAGGGAGAAAGTCCGATAAAAGGAGGCGGCAAGGTATTGGTGATAGACGGCGGATTTTCAAAAGCCTACCAAAAGACCACCGGTATAGCAGGATATACGCTGACGTATAATTCATACGGACTTACCCTGATTAGTCATAAACCCTTTGAATCCGTCGAAAAAGTGCTGCGCGAAGGTTTTGATATAGAGTCGACCAAACAGGCGATAGAAACATTGACGGAGCGTAAACTCGTTGCCGATACTGACACCGGGGCAGAACTGAAAGAGAAAATAGTCAGCTTGGAAATGCTGATAAGCGCCTACCGGAAAGGTATTTTAAAGCAGAAGGACTAAACTCTTCGATACACCTTCCGGAGGTTCCGCCGCGGCTACCGCCCCTGTTCCAAATAGCGGGGAGTAAATACCTTGTCCGGTATTTGCATATTGTATTGCATTTTCAATATACGGATGACGGTCGAGGTATCGGCAGCCAGCGTGGTCATTTTTGTTACCATCGGTGTGCTTATTCCCTGAATTATCCGGTAGTCGCTGATTTCAATTATTTTTACCCGTGTTTCTTTTGCATCGAAAAACTCGGTTTTGACAAAACGGTTAGTATCTTTTTCAATCCATACATGGGTCTTTGCATATTCCGATTTTGTATCCTTTGGCTTTGCTTCGATGACATAACAGAGGGCGCCGTTATGCGAATCTTCCGTGAGCATCCGGTAGGTGTCTAAGCTGCTGTCCCGTTCCATGTAGGCAAGGTCATTATACGAAAAATCAGTACCGAGAAAACTTTCGGTTCCTTCCGTTGTGCCGGTGATTCGGCGTATCTTGCCGAGTGAAGGCAGATAAATACGCTGATCAACCGACCCGTTTTTTGCAATCATCAAAAACCGTGTTCCTTTTACATTTGCCGGCGCCTTAATTTCCAAAAAGCTCCGCTGGTTGCCGTTAGATTCCCGCAATGAATATTGATCCACTACCAGCTCATTGAGCGTAGTGCCGCCTTTTTGAATTTCCATCTTTGCCCGTGTTCCTATCGACGTAATTGCCGCTTGTGTCCGTGCAGCCTTTACAATCGTTTCCGGCGAATCTTCGGCAGCAAGACCGGCGGCACTGTATATGATCAGGGCAGCAAAAAATACTATTTTTTTCATAATGGCACTCCTTAATAAAGAATGGATTTATTTTTAGCGGTTCGCCGTAATAAACCGCGGCTTTATGATGGATAATAGTGTAGGTAAAACCGTTAAGCTTGCAAAAGAGCTGGTACCCATCACCAATGCAATCAGCAAGCCGAGGTCGGACAGCATATTAAATTTTGACAATATCAAAACGGCAAAACCGGCTCCGACCGAAACGGCATTAAATAGAATGGCTTTTCCCGAACCGTAAAACGTGTGAATTAAGAAGTCTTGACTATTCCCGTGTTTTAGGTACTCACTGTGATAGGCTGCAAGATAATGGATGGTATAGTCGATACCTATTCCGATTGCAAAACTGGCTACCATCGCCGTTCCGATATTTAATTTTATTCCTGCAACGCCCATAAAGCCGAAATTCAGCGCGATTGATATGAGCAAGGGGATAATTCCGATAATACCGGCGGCAACAGACCGGTAGTAACAGGTGAGGATGATAAATACGATACCCAGCGAAACCGCAAGGGAAATAAGCTGAGATTGTACAACTAATGTGTTTAACGATTGTTCAATCAGCACAGTACCGCTCGGTTTTACCCGGACATCCGGCGGAAAATTCCTCCCGATATACTCCATAATTTCCGCAAGCGCTTTTTCGCTATCCTGTTGTCCGACCGTACGCAGCTGAATATTAACCTTCAATGCCCGCGGAGCATAGACATCGTCAATAAAGCCCTGTGTATTGCCTGCCAGTAGAAGCAGATAGTTTTGAATAAGTCCCGTTAATTCTTCCGGGGAAGTCTTTCCGTATTTTGCAGGATCAGCAGGTATTTCGTAATAGGCCGCACCGTGATAGTTTATTTCTTTTTTTAATGCATCAATAACCGCCCCTGCCGTGAGGTCTTTTGTGCCGCGGTGTATCTGCACTGCATCTAAGGTTGTGATAATGCCCGCAAGGGTGTATGTTTTGTCTTTCCGTACGGACGGCGGCTCCGCCTCCGCTTCAAAGGCAAAACTGTCCGAGGTGTCTTCATCGCCGAAGAAGCCGAATGTATCTAAGTCATCTATTCCGGTACTGCTTTCTATGCCGGCCGCGGCACTGCGTACCGCAGCAGTTCTGCCGGTAAGCCCTTCCGGTGGAGAATCCGCGTTATAGACTTGATTGAGCCTTTTGATTAAATCCGCAATCGAGGTGATTTTTCCGACCTCAGGAATGTTTTCGGCGGCATAGGCGGAAAGAGAATCTATAGCGGTAAGGACATCGGGACGGATAATATCATGAGGCTGTTCGGTTGTAATATGGAGATTCAGAAGCTTAGAGCCGCCGAATTCTTTTTGAATAAAGGTATCCGCCTGTACAATGTGTACCTCCGGTTCAAAGTATTCCATCAGCACATTATCAATAACCACCTTCGGTATTCCTAGACCTGCAAAGATAATACACCCGATCGCAAACAACAGTACACTGCGCGGGTGTGCATTAATAATCATCAGGGTATCTGCAACTATTCTGTCGACGGCATCAATATGATGAGGCTGCGAACCGAACCGTCCGCGTATGACCGGGTGCTTCGGCCCGCGGATAATCAAAATGGAAGGAATCAGCGTTACCGAAACGATGAAGGCTGCTAGCACCCCGAAGCTCGAAAACACACCGAACTCAAAGATAGGGACAACACTGGTAAAGCAAAACGAAACAAAGCCGGCAAAGGTTGTCAGCGCTGCAAGAAAAACCGGCGGTAAGACCCGCGACATTGCCGCAATAATTTGTGCGGTATGTTCTTCTTTTGAAATACTGGTATTCTGGGTTACCTCGTCAAAATAGTGGTTAATAACGTGGATACCGTAGGCACTGCCGACAGCAATCAAAATAACCGGCAGTACGGTAGAAAGAATGGAAAGGGGAATGTGAAAGAGTGCCATTGCCCCAAGTGCCCAGATACATGAAATAATGACCGTAAGGAGGGGAAGAAAAACCCCTGAAAACCGTCTAAAAGAAAAAAAGAGGACTCCTACTACAACGGCAATGACAATCGGTATCAAAAAGAGCAAATCGTGACCGGTCGCCTCATTGACAATCTCGCTAAAAACCGGCACACCCGTTACATAAGTAACCGCATCGGGGCAATTCCATTCGGCGGCAATCCTCATCACTTCACGGCAGACTGCGACTGTTTCCGGCATTCCGCTTTCTTCCTGCTTGATATTCAAAAAGACAAGTATTTGTGTTGCTTTCAGGTCATCGGAAATAAGGCTGCGGTTGTATAAATCCCATGAACGGAGTTTAGCGGTTATTGCGTCCAATTCTTCCGGTGAACCGGTGAGGTGTTCAGGTACCAGTTTTTCGCTAACGATAGAATCTTCTTTGGAATCGATATGCTTGGTTGTTGTTAGTGAAACGACATTTTTGACGAGCGACAGGTCAAGCAGCTGCTTATCTAATTTTTGCATATGCAGTAAGAATTGATGATCGGCAACTGTTGCGTAGCTGCGTTTAATACCGATTAATAAGGGGACTTCGTCGCCGAAAATCTGTGCAATTTCGGCATCGGCAATACGGGCTGCATCGGTTTCCGGTACAAACCGGAAGTTGTTATTGTCAAAACGGCTGCGGGGCAGCTGCAGAGCAAAGAAAAACGTAATACCGAGAATAACGGACAGTACCATCCGCGGGTGTTTATAGAGGCGGCGGCATAATACGGTTTTTAGATTCATACTCTCCTGCTTGTTCGGATATACTATAAGATTTTTCACAGGCTTCTTATAGTATACCCCAGCCCGGCGAAAGTCAAGGTAAATGCAAACGGACAGCAGGTATCCGGCATTACATTGTACAGGATTTGACACAGGTTTTGTTGCATTTTTACAAAGTGCTTGACCTATCACAGGAAAAGACGTATATTCGTACGGATACTGCTTGGGGATGTTCCGGTTTCGACTAGGAAGCTGGAAGCTTGAGCTGCAGGTGGAGAGCCGTGCTCCTAAAAAGCGGCAAACCTTATAACTGCCAACAATGACAGTTCCGATTACGCATTAGCTGCATAATCGCGGAACCTACCCAGTGTTGCTTCCGAGCGGGGTATGTGTTCCGACGCCATTCGGAGCTTGCTTTTTACCGTGTGCGGACGGTAGAAGGGACTTTTCCCGCAATACGGATTCGACGCTTTCGGTGCTGACACCGGATCCCGACAACCACCTCGCACCGATAAACCTGTAGAGGCTCCTGTTTCTCTTTTTAGGACGGGGGTTCAATTCCCCCCATCTCCATCGTTTAAAGCTGCTTTAATTCTGCCGACACTGAAAACCCTTCCGCCGCTGTTCCGGTAATTTCTGCGAGGGCATACCGCCCTTCTGCAAGAGAGCCGGGATTGACAAGGAGAGTTTTTCCTATTGTATCGATAGCAAAAGATTCATGGATATGTCCTGATACCGCAAGCAGGGGCTGGTACCGTTCGATAAAAGCACGGATAAGGGGCGAACCGACGTGTACAAGCGGGGCAACCTTATCAAGCGCGGTTTTATGCGGAGGATTATGAGTCACAATAATAAGATTATTGATTATGTCGGCTTTTTCGGACAGCGCTTCTGCTGCATGTAAGTCAGAAACGAGGTCTTCATCACTCCGCTCATTCGGCGTTGCACCGGTAAATTTACTGCCGCCGCCCGAACCGGCAAGCAGAAAGCCGTCAAAATGCGATAAAGAGCTTTCGATGGAAATACCGCTTTCTTCAATTTCAGTGCGAAAATCCGGCGGATCACAGTTGCCGATAACCGCAAAAACCGTGTCATGTAATTTCAGCAATTCTTGTAAAAACGGGCGGCCGGTTTCAAGCCGATTGAATTCCGCAAAATCGCCTCCAAATAACACCATATCAACAGACTGTGCAACGGATGTTAGTGCATGAAGTTTTTCAACGGCACCATGTCCATCGGAAATAATTAATAGTTTCATACAGTGCTCCTTTTACTGGTACATAATTAAATAAGGGCGGGGGTTAAGTGAAAAAACCTCCTCCGGTTTCATAATAGGAATATCATAACCGGCACCGGCAACAGTCGGTTTTAAAAAAAGCTTAAATGATTTTAACGGAATATTTTTAGCTGCGGCATTATATGCATAGGTATCTTTTTTAAGCTGCGGCGGCCCGAATCCGTCTGAGCAGTGGATAAGCTGCACCCGTTCGTAGTTACTTTTGACTAAATGCCGCCGTTTAATCATCTTGGCATTAAACTGGTGAATGACCAGCATCCGTCTACCGCCTATTCCGTGCTGAATCATATAATCCTGCATAAGCTGTTGCGCTTGATTAACTTCTTCCGCCGTTACATATCCGATTTCTTTCATGGGCTTTTCGGTACGCCATTCAGGATCAAGTGCAAGATGTACATTAGGGTATTTTAAAAAAGGCAGGAGTTTTTCCATCGCTTGGGTAACCGTATATTTTCCGATTTGATGATCCAGAAAAACATACCACCCCCGCGCTGCGGCGAATGAAATATATTGCTCGGCAACAGCCGAAGATAGTATGCCGATTTCTCCTTCCGGCCAGCAGGTTCCGTAAATAATATAGAAAGCCGGAATAATGTTCCGCTGTCCGTTTGCCTTATCGTAGAGTTTAACAAACTCATTCATAATCGGTTCGATTGCTTCCAGGGAATACTGACCGAGGATTCCCATCGTATAGGCATTTGGTTTTCCATATAAAGCGAATACATCGCTATTTAACAGTACCGACTGCATACCGTTGAGCGCTTGTTCTTTATTTTTTAGAATATCTTTGTATTCTATGGGACCGGCAAGACCTTGTGCATTGATGCGGAGGCTGTCCGTATCGGTACGGAACAGTGCTTGAGGAAATACCGGCTTCCACTCTGCCGGACTTGCAGAGCCTCCGGCAAGGTTTTTAGGGTGAGCCGCATCGTAGGCAGACATACCTACCGAAGAAAAAAGGGAAGCGCACATAAGCAGCGCGAGCTTTTTTGGCAAAGAGAGAATCATAGCACTCTCAATATCGGCACCGGAGTAAAAAGCTATAGAGAGTACAAAGATATCTTCTCTGTCTTCAGTGCGAAACAAAAGAGATCGCTATGCCGGGAGCGTAATACCACCGGCGGCATTCAGTAAACCGGCCAAAACAGGATCATGGGTTACACAGAGTACCGTTTGTTTTTGTTGCGCGGCAAGGCAGGAAAAAACTGCGGCGGCAGCTTTTTTTGTTTCGCCGTCCAGCGAATCAAAGGCCTCATCCAGCAGCAAAAGCGTGCACGGGTATGCAAGTGCACGCACTAAGCTTACCCGCCGCTGCATTCCCCCCGAAAGCTCATGCGGAAAAAAATGTTCAAATCCTGAAAGGCCGAATAGCCGGAGGTAATGCGCTGCAATGTACTCCGCTTCCTTTTTTGTATATTCGGGCGGCAGAATATATGCAATATTTTCTGCCGCGGTCAGATGCGGTATGAGCCGGATATCTTGATATGCAAAACCTATCCGTGCATCAGGCGGTGATATACGGATCCGCCCTTTTTGTGGATGTAAAAAACCTGCAATCAAGAACAGCAGGGTCGTTTTTCCTCTGCCCGATTTTCCAAACAGACAGTTTATCCGCGCCGGCTCAATCCGTAGGGAATATGATTCAAATACAGACACTCCATCAAATCTGAAGGAAATATCTTCAATGCGGACAGCAGCTGCGGCATTGCCGGCCGCGTTACATGAACTACCGGCCGCAAACCCCTGTATTTGCCCGCCGCTAGGCAGCCGGCAGGTACCCGTTTCCGGCTCCGGAATAGGAGTATCTGCGGGGTATGCTGTTTGTTTCCCAGGAACTGCCGCGGGAGATGCAGTTCCGGCAGTCTGTTTCGAGGCAGAACGCGGTTTGCTGAAGGTTAAAAGCTTTTTTGCCGCCTGTTCTGCCGCGGCTGCAATGGCAATGACGATAATCGACCAGCCGAAAATCGCTGCCGTATCCAACTGTGCGCGGGCAATCTGAAAAGCCGTACCTATTCCTTTTTGCGGTTGACTAAGTACTTCTGCCGTTACCATCACCTTAACCAGCAGCCCCAGTGCAGTGGAATATGCCGTGAGCGTAAAGGGCTGTATTGAAGGAATATAGAGTTTTATGATTTTCCGCGCTAGGGGAACACGGAAGCCGGCAGACATTTGGATAAGACGGGTGTCAATATTTTTTACTCCGTTTACAACACCGCGGTAGAGGAGCGGAAAGGCAATCAGGCTGGCAACAAAAACGGGGGTGATTTCGGAGTTGAACCAGATAAGGGACAGCAGCAGCAGCCCCATCGTCGGCATTGCACGCATCCCTGTTTCAAAGGGAGTAAATGCAGCCTCAACCCGTTCGGATAATCCGGCGGCAAATCCGAGTATAAAAGCGGCTGCAGTGTCGATAACGATTGTCGCTGCAATGCGGAGAAGGGTTGCTGTTACCGTAACGGCAAAATCCGCACCGGTCAGAATAAAAAAAGTGCTTACCGCGACATCTTCCAGCCGCGGGATAATCAGCGGATGCGCAATACGCACGGCCAGCAGCTGCCAGAGGGCAAGACCTGCTGCAAGACCGTAAAAACGGTACCGTGCCCTGTACGCTCTCACGGATACAGTGCTATTTTTCCGGAGTATAGTAGAAATCATCCTGAGGCAAGGCGCCGCCGATAAATTTAGGATTCGCTTTTTTTAGAATTGAAAAGTATTTTTCTAGGGCAGGGCGTGCGCTATCTGCGGGAACAAAGCCGATATTCATACGTGAAACCCCCTTTGCAATAATCTGCGCCGGTATTCCCTGATGAACACGTGCCGTATATTCGCCTGCCTGTGCGGGATTTTCCTTTGCCCATGCCGTGGACTGTTCAAGCTCCCGTAAAAACCGGGCTGCATAGTCGGGGTGTTCTTCGATCAGTTTTTTCGTCATGACGACAACCGCTTGAGGGTAAGAGCTTTCACCGCCTAGTTTCTCTTTCCATGCTTTTTGGACATCCAAGAATACCTGTGTTTCCGGTTTTTTACTTAATACAATGCTGACCATCGGCTCGGGAATAATAGCAATAGAAGCTTTTCCGCTGATAAAGGCGGAAGCGGCTTCGGAGGCGGACTGCACATAAGTAAAGGTAACGTCTTTATCGGGGGTAAGGCGGTAGGATTCTAGAATTTCCCTGATTGTTATATCGGGCGTAAGTCCTCTGCCGAAGGTTAAGATATCTTTTCCCTTTAAGTCTTCCAGTGAGTTGATGGGTTCACTGGTTAAACCATACAGGATTCCCCACACAACTGCTCCTGCAAAACGGATAGGCACACTTTTTGCATACAAAACGGCAGCAAGATTGGCGGGGACAATTGCAACATCAGCCTCTCCGGAAATAAGCCGTGCTTGTAAAGCTTCCGGGGCCTGTAATACTTCGTACAAGGTTTGCGAATTCTGTGTAACGGCGGGGCGGTCGGTTAACATTTTTGCAGCACATACGGCAGGCGCTCCATTCGGTATAACCGCCTTAACGGTATACTCAGTCTGCCGTACCGGAGCGGCCGGTGTAGCATGGCTTTCCGTGTCGGTAGAATGAACGGTGCCCGTGTCCTTTTTCCCGCCGGCAAAAAGCACCGCGGGCAATAAACAGCAGAGTAGCAATAACGTATAGTATTTTTTCATTGTAAGCTCCTTATAAAATATTACTATACTCCTTTTTGCAGACTTTGTACATTTTATTCATTATTTTTTATGCCGGGATACAACAGCCTATTAAAACTTGATTAAATGATGTATACTCAATGCCGATAATGGATAATGATGATGTATATCAAAAAAACGCTTGTACTATTGATTGGTTTCTCTGGGCTTCTTCTTTCCTTGTATGCGGATTCCGCTTCATTTGAACTCGGCGGGAAAAGCGGCTGGGGGATGCTGCATTATACGGAAAATATTCAAATGTGTCCGGGAAAATACGGAAATCCCGGTATATCATTGCGCAGCAGTATCCCCAAGATCACTCAAACGACCGATTTGTATATCAGTTTCGATCAGCCTTCTATCATTGATGAAGCGGGGGCTTATTCCGTTGCTGCATCCAATATGCGCTTTATCGGTGCTGATCAGGCAAAGTTCGGAACCGGAGCAGGTGTGTGCAGTCCGCACAGCTCCGGTGCAGGACTGGTGCTGAAACCTCAGCCGGGTTCTTTTTTTTCCGGAGAAGGTTCGGCGGGTTCGTTTACGATTGAATTCTGGCTGGCTCCTTCCGTTGCAGAAAGCGGCAGTGTCATTTTACAATGGTACTCCTCTTATTTTGAACAAGAACGGCTGACCGATCAGCATATCATTACACAAATTATTCAAAATAAACTGCAATGGGATTTTTTCAATATTTGGCAGGATAAATATAATAACGGTATTTCAATCCGGTTGAAAGGCCGTACCAACTTAATTCCATCGCAATGGTCTCACCATCTGATTGCATATAACGAAGAAATCGGTCTTTTAGAGTACCGGATGAATGGGCGTACCGAAAACATTGTCTACATTACCGAAAACGGCCGCGAAAGTAATGCCGTACTGCTTTCCCGGCTTGGGCAGGGGTCGGATGTATCTATCGGTGTTCATTATGCAGGGATGATCGATGAACTGAAAGTTACCAAACAGTTTACCGAACCGCCGTCCTTTTCCGAACGTGCAGCGCTGTTTGACCGCTATCACCTAAACGGCGGCCGTTTTGAATCTCTGATTCTTGATTCCGGCGGTCCG
This sequence comes from Treponema sp., assembly GCA_038397965.1. Classification (GTDB taxonomy): domain Bacteria; phylum Spirochaetota; class Spirochaetia; order Treponematales; family Treponemataceae; genus Treponema. The sequence continues at coordinate 44,161 of JARGFA010000005.1, read as the reverse complement.
ATTTCTGCGGCTCAAAAAGTATATATTTCGGCGGATACACCCGCACAAACTGAAGCGGTTTTCTTTATACGTGCAGGAGAGAACCGCTATACATGGACAGATTCCTATCCTCCGTGGCGGCCTGTGCAGAGCGGCCAGCCGATAACCGGGATGCAGGGGCGCTTTTTTCAAATTGCGGGTAACTTATACCCTGATGCGGAAGGACAAAAAACACCGGTTGTACACTCAATAAAACTTGAGTACGAAAAAGACAGCGAACCATTACCTCCTGCACGGGTATTTGCCGCTCCTAAAGACGGCAGTATTGAATTATCTTGGACCCCGTCAATAGATTTTGATGTAAAAGGCTATATGATCTATTACGGTGAGCGCAAAGGCGAGTATTTTTCAAGCGGTTCTCCTATTAATGTAGGAAATGTGCTGTCTTACCGTGTTCCAAACTTGGCAAACGGAAAAATATACTTTTTTACCGTTGCTGCTTATGATGATGAAGCGGCTTTAAGAGCAGGCTCATTTTCTCATGAAGTTTGGGCGCGTCCGCGAAAAGAGTAATGCAAAAAATCACTGATTTTGAGAGGAACTATGCCGGATTCACTTGAGTTTATATTTCAACGTGCAAATTCTGCACTCATCACACGGGATTTTAAATATGCCGAGCAGCTGCTGATTAATGCTCTCAAACGAAATCCGAATGTAACCGATCCTTATAGGCAAAAAATAGAAGATCTATTGGCCCGTATTTATGTTGATGCGGGAGATTTGCCGCGTGCTTTGGAGGCATATCTCCGTTTATACGCACAGAAACCGGCAGATACCGAGATAATGAATAATCTCGGCAGGATTTACCGGCATCTCGAACGCTTCGATGATGCATTAGCTATATTGGAAAAAGCAAAAGACATCGGCGGCCCCACTGACGAGGTGCTGTATAACTTAGCAAAAACCCATAAGCGGCTGCATAATTATGAAAAAGCTGCCGAGTATTTTTCTCTTGCGATTGAGCTTAAACCCGACCATGCTCATGCGTACGACCGGCTGGGAAATCTCTATGTTTTAACCGGTGAAACGGATAAGGCGATTGAGGTCTATAAAGACGGGTTACGTGTTGATGCAAATCATCCCTACCTTAACTTTCATCTTGCCGGCGTGCTGCGCAAAGAAAAAAGATTTGAAGAAGCGATAGTCTATTATAATAGCGCTCTCCGTTCCAATCCTTCTTGGAGCGAAGCTTTATATGATATTGCAAATACCTATCTGCAAATCGACAAATTAGATGATGCACTGCACACATACCGGTCTTTGCTGCGCGTAGCCGGCGAAAGTGCTCCTATCTATACTGAACTCGGTCAGTTGTTTGAAAAAAAACGGCTGGATGCCGAAGCAGAGCAGTACTATTATGATGCTCTCACTCTTGATAGCGGGTACGCACCCGCTGCCCTTGCATTAGCGGGATTACTCGGCAAACGGAAGGCTTATAAAGAAAGTTTGCCGGTTGTGCTGACTGCCGAAGCCGATCCGGCAAATGCCCAAAATGCTGCATTGCGTTTAAAAGCCATTCAGCTGGCTATATACACTAAAGACTATGCAAAGGCCCATGAACTGATTCAGAAGCAAAGCAAACAGGATGCGGATGACATTAATCTTTTGAAATTACAAGGTCAGTTGTCTGCGCTTATGGGCGAAACCGAAGAAGCGGAGCGTATATTTGAGAAAATTTTGAACACTGCTCCTTCAGCCATTGAGTTCCGCCGTGAACTGGCTGCACAGTATTTGCTTGCACACCGGTATGAAGATGCCAAAAAAGAATTGGAACTTTTCTTAAAGCAAAGACCGCTTGATATCGAAGCGCTCATGACGCTCGGGCAAACCTACGAGGCGCTGAATAATCCTAAGGCAGCATATGCGGCGTATCAAAAAATTCTGGAGCAGGAGCCGGAAAATATCCATGCACGTGCTGCCTTATCGCATCTCTTCCAAAAATACGGTAATACCATAGAAGCTTTAAAGGCTGCGGACGAAATGCTCAATTTGCAAAGTACCAGTTCAAACCAGGATATGCTGGACGGCTTGGCCGAAACCCTTGATCTGTATGAGCGGGCGGCAGAAAGCTACATGACCGATCCCTTGTTGAAAAAAAATTTGGAAACCTTAAAAAGCGAGGATTCCGACTTATATATTCCTCAGACTGAGTTGGAGATGAATACCGCGCAGTACAGTATTTTTCCGCTTTTTGAAGAAACAGCCGAAGATGCTTCGGATACTCCGTTCGATCTGTTGGCAGAAGGTGCGGAAGAAGACAGAGCCGATGATGAAGAAAGCGGTGTATTTGAGAATATACAATTACGGTTAGGGGAGGGGAATGTACCGGTACCGCCGCCGAATATCAGTGCAGCCGCACCGGAGCAGTATGCTGTTCCTTCGTTTCAATCTCTCAATCTTGTGCCGCCGGCTTTTGAAACACAGTCTGTTTCCGTACCTGGGCAGACAGATAGCGGTACGGCACAAGGCAGTACGCCGTTTATATCATCACAAGTAGAAGAATTACATCTCCAGCCGAACTATGAAGAGATAGAACCGGCATTTGATCCGGCGGAATTATCGAAGATTTTAGCAAAAACGCCCAAGCCTTCCGGTAACCGAGTAAGAACAAAAGCAGTTCAGCATAGATTGGACTATTTACATACCCATGATACTGCGGTTGATTTTTTACAGGATGTCGAATCCTCTTTAGTGCAGAAGCTTGATGACAAACGGTATGACCAAGTAATAGAAACACTTGCAGAAAAAATTGCCGACAACCTTGCGGACAAAGGCTATATCCCCGTAAAAACCGATTCCGGCAGCGTTCCTGATGCTGCCCTGCCGGAAGATGCGGCTTTAGAGGATTTGGAAGAAAATGCTGCTCCTGTTCTTACCGATGATACCGCGCCTGTCATTGCTGAGGAGACAGCTGCAGAAACTATAGAGGAACTTTCTGCCGAGCCGCCGGCAGAACCTTCCGTCCTCCAAGCACCTGGCTCACAAGATACTGAGGCCGAGGTTTCTGTTGAAGTATACGAAGAAGATGATTTTGTAGAAGACGGTGAGTATGTGGCGTATGATGAAGTGCCTAAGCAGTTTTTGGAGCAAACGGATGATATACCTGAAGTTCAAGATGCAGTAGATGCTCAAGCGGTATCCGCACAGCCGGCGGAACTCTTTATGCCGGATGAAGATGAACAGAATCTGCTATGGTGTCATGCAAAACGTAAGCTCAAAGATATGCCGGTACTTGAAGAATATCTGCAATCCGCCGATGCGGAGAAACTGGCCGGCTTGTTTTTATATCTTCGTGATTTATTGGCCTTTCTACCTCACGGCAAACGTGAAGATTTTTTACACAGCGGTGAAAGAATGCTTACCTACTATATTATTTCCCGTTTGTCGGGAGATATAGGCTTAAAAGAGCGTGCGGGACTATTTAGTGCAGCAGCTAATGGTATGAGCGGACAGGCATTGGAACACGAAAAATCACTGATAGAACTGCTTGAGTATTTACGGGGTTTAACCGCTTCGTTACCGGATCAAGAACTTTCTGAAAGATGCAGAAAGGAACTCAGCCGCCTCATTGCCGATTTGTCATCGGTTGTGCCGGATACTGCGGACGGCTTGTAAAGCAGTGTTATTTTGTTTTATAATAACCGGTTGGCAATGATGCCCTATATTCGAAATGCAACAGAGGAGAAAGAAATGGAATTAAATAAGTATATTGATCATACTTTATTGAAACCGAATGCCGTAGAATCGGAGATTGTTAATGTATGTGCGGAAGCAAAAGAATATCATTTTGCTTCCGTGTGTGTGAATCCCTGCAATGTGGCATTAGTAAAAAAAGAACTTGCCGGTTCCGATGTTATGACGTGCAGTGTTATCGGCTTTCCGTTCGGAACACAAACCACGGCACTCAAATGTGCCGAAGCGGAGCAGGCTATAAAAGACGGTGCAGCGGAAATTGACATGGTAATCAATGTCGGAAAATTATTGGAGGGTAATGTTGAATATACCGAAAAAGAGATTTCGGCAATCACCGCAGTTTGTCATACGCATAATGCACATCTGAAAGTCATTGTAGAAACGTGCTACTTAACCGAGAAAGATGTTGCGAACGTGTGCGCTGCCATAGAAAAAGCCGGTGCCGATTTTATTAAAACGTCAACCGGATACGGTTCACGCGGCGCTTCGCTTGAAGATATTCAGCTGTTCAAAAAATATTTGAAAAAAGACACAAAGATCAAGGCGTCTGGAGGAATCCGCAGCCGTGAAGATGCAGTCAAATATATTGAAGCAGGATGTTCCCGGATCGGCACGAGCAGCGGGATTAAGATTGTGAACGGATAAAAACCGTTGACATACAGTCTGTCTAAGGCGTTTCGGATTTGGACAGACTCTTGCGGCTGAAAACGTATGATTACGCATAAGGGAATCAAGAATTCCTGCTGACTGCCGATACTTATAGTGTTTATCGGGAACGGATAAAAACGAGCAGGAAGTTTGCAGAGGGCGTAAAAAGGGTTTTAGAATGAAAGAACTTGAGTATTTTAAATCTCACCCAAAATCGGATACACATAGTCATCTAAACTTGAGTATGAAATATGAGCGTTATAAGCATTGGGCAGGTATGACTATTCCTAATTTTCCCCGTAAAATGAGCGGGTTGGATGAGATGCATGAAGTGATCGGTGCCTATACCCGTCCGCGCTGTCAAACTGCCCGCGATGTAAAAGACCTTTTTGAAATGTCCATCCAAGATGCCGTTGCCGATAATGTTGTTTGGTTTGAAACGTCTATAGATATAGGTTTTATTAAGCATTACAATAATAATCTTGACCTTTTTTTATCTGATATTACCGAATTGGTTCAAAAATATAAAAAACAAATTGAAATACGGCCCGAGATCGGTATTTCAAAAACACTTGACCGTGAATTTATCAAAAAATGGGCACATCCTATGTTTGAAAGCAAGGTTTTTACCACGATTGATCTTTATGGCCCTGAGGTTTCCGAAGGTATAGAAGATTTAAGATATTTATTCAAATTAGCTGAACGGTATAACCTTAAAAAGAAGGCTCATGTCGGTGAATTTTCCGATGCGCAATCTGTCCGTCATTTTGTCGAAATTTTTGATCTTCATGAGGTACAGCACGGTATCGGTGCAGCAGCCGATGATTCGGTTTTGCAGTTCTTAGCCGACCGGAAAGTCCGCTGCAATGTATGCCCGATGAGCAATGTTATGCTGACAGCCGTGCCCAGTTTGAAAGAACATCCGATTAAAAAGATGATGAATGCAGGAGTTCCTATCGGCCTCGGCACCGATGACCTTTTGTTTTTCGGTAAAACAAATAGCGAACAGCTCTATGATATGCTCAGTATCGGCCTGATAACCGATACCGATGCGGAACGGCTTATGGCTGTGCGCGGGTGAGCCGCCTCGATCGTTTCTGAAGGCTGCTTTCCTCACTTAATCGACACCATCAATACCATAATATCCGAAGGGCGTATGCCCGGAATTCTGCTTGCTTGCCCGATTGTGGCAGGCATAACGTTTTTAAGCCGCGCCCGCGATTCAGTCGAAAGGCCTGAAACCGCATCGTAATTAAAGTTCGCCGGTATGCGGCTTGTTTCCATCTTCTTCATTTTATCAATCCGCTTATCCTGTGCCAGAATATAATGCTCATAGCGGATTTCAAGCTCCGCCGCATGACAGATTGCTTGCGAATACTGCCCGCTTTCAGAATCCAGACGGCAGATAAGCTCCAGCGGGATGAGCGGATCATGCAAGGCATCGGCAAAAGATTTCCCGGTGTGCGCCTGCAAGGACGGCTCCGATTCGGCAATGCTGCCGGTGATTTTCAGCTCCCGCCAATGCCGGATGAGCGCTGTCCGCTGGGTGAGCTTTTCCCGTAAGCGGTTTACGGAGGCGGGTTTTTGCAAGCCGATCTGATATGCCCGTTCGGTCAGCCGCTCATCGGCGGTGTCGTGCCTGAGCTTGAGGCGGTATTCGGCGCGGGCAGTGAACATCCGGTACGGTTCGTCCACTCCTTGCGTAATTAAATCATCGATCATAACCCCGATATAGGCTTCATCACGCCGGAGGGTAAACGGTTCGTACGGTGCCGGACAGCTGTGTCCCGAACCGGCTGCACGGGCATACAAGGCAGCGTTGATACCGGCTATCAGCCCCTGTCCGCCTGCTTCTTCGTAGCCGGAGGTGCCGTTAATCTGCCCCGCAGTAAAAAGCCCTGCAATCCGGCGGGTTTGTAAGTCCGGCCCCAGCTGGAGGGGTGAAACCACCGCATAGTCTACGGCATAAGCCGGGCGGGTGATAACCGCTTCGGCAAAACCGGGTACCGTGCGGAGCATTTGATCCTGCACATCCTCAGGAAGCGATGAAGAAAGCCCGTTAATATACAGCTCATCGCTCATCAATCCCTCCGGCTCAATATAGAGCTGATGCCGGGTGCGTTCGGGAAATTTCCGTACCTTGTCTTCAATCGAAGGGCAGTAGCGGGCTCCTATTGCCTGAATTTTCCCTGAAAAAAGCGGCGATCGGTGAAAATTCTGTCTAATAATTTCGTGTGTGTGTTCGTTGGTATAGCTGACATAGCAGACGGCAGAAGGACGGTGAATTTCCGCATTATCAAAGGAAAAGGGACGCATAACGGCATCAGCCTCTTGCATTTCCAATACGGAAAGATCAACGGACTTTCTCAAAACCCGGCAGGGGGTACCGGTTTTTAACCGCGCCATTGTAAAGCCCTTCCGGGTAAGTGCCGGCCCAAGTCCCTGCGCCGCTTTTTCGCCAAGCCGGCCTTCTTCCGCTTCAAACTCGCCGATGTATATTTTCCCTTCCATGAATGTACCGGTAGTGAGCACTACTGCCCGGGCGGAAATCGTCCTGCCCCGTGCCGTGATCACCGCTTGTACCGTACCGCCTTCAACCAATCCGCTTTCCGCCGTATGCGAGGAAAGAACATCTACAACCGTATCTTGATATATATGCAAATTTTTTTCTTGCTCGAGGGTGTATTGCGCCGTTTGCGCATATAAAAACTTATCCGCTTGAATGCGGGGCGACTGCACCGCCGGGCCGCGGCTCTTATTGAGTAAGCGGTATTGAATCATACACGCATCGGCAAGTTTTCCCATCTCACCGCCGAGAGCATCTATTTCCCGGACAATATTTCCCTTTGAAACCCCGCCGATGGACGGGTTACACGACATTCTACCGATAGTATCAATAGTTTGAGTAATAAGGAGCGTCTGTGCTCCCATCCGTGCGGCAGCGAGAGCGGCTTCTATACCTGCATGACCTCCGCCGACTACAATCACATCATAATCGGAATAACGAAAATTCATAGCGGGCAGTATACTAAAATACCGGCGGTTCGTCTGCCTGGTTATAGGAGAATATTGTTTATTTAATATGGGAACATATACCCTGCATCCTTTAGGACAAAACCACCCTTGCAAAAGTGCAGCAGTCAAGTTATACTGGAATAACACTTTTATAAAATATGAATCATATATGATTTAGTGGAGAGATAGATATGAAGCAAGAGGTTGTGCAGACATCTTTTTTAGCTGTTGACCGCGCGGTCGAAGACATTCTTTCAAAGCTATCAAAGAAGCCGTCTGAGTATGATGCTGTCGTCTTTTTTGCATCTACCAGTTATGATTTTGTTGAGCTTTCAAAAGAAATGAAAAATGTCTTTACCCATGCAGAAGTGGTAGGATCAAGTACATTCGGCGAAATTTCACCTAAAGGGTTTACAAAACGTACTCTTCTTGTAACGGCGCTTTCGTGCCGGAAAACCCGGTTTTCGGGTGTGCTGATTGAAGATATAAATAAATTTCCCATTATTGATAAATCAAAAATCGAAGCTGCAGCGGCTAAATGCGGAATTGTAATCAATTCTCAAACCTCCCATAAAGATGCCTTTGCCTTAGCTTTTATAGACGGCATAAGCTATGCAGAAGAAACCTTTCTTTCATTGTTTTATGCTATTATAAAAAACGATGACTTTATTCTTGCAGGCGGTTCCGCTGCCGATGACTGGCAATTCAAACAGGCATACGTCAGCTATAACGGTGTAACAGCCTTTCACGGGGCGGTAATTTTATTTGTCAAAACTTCGTGCCCATTTGATATAAGGACGGTAAGCCCCTTTACGGTAACCGGAAAACGAATGACAATTACAAAAGCAGATGTCTCAAACCGGCTTATTCATGAAATTGACGGGAAAAATGCAAAAAGAGCCTATTGTGAAGCCTTAGAAATTCCGGAATCCCGTGCAGAATCGGTCATGGGAGCTCACCCCATCGGGCGGGTATTCAGCGGTAAAATATTCGGATCTTCTGTTGTCGGTTTTACGCCAAGCGGAGCAATCAATGTATATACACGGGTTTTGCCGAATACTGTTATCGACATTCTTCAGCCGGGAAATACCACCAAAATTGCCGCAGATTGTTTTGCTGAAGTACGGAAAAAAATACCTAATCCGGGATGTGTGTTTATTATTAATTGTACCCTCTGTACCACAACGTTTGAAAAATTAAATTTATGCGGACAAATGGCAGATACATACAAATCCGCATTTCCTGTGTTCTGCGGCTTTTCAAGCTATGGAGAGCAAATCGGTAATCTGAACGTCAACCAGACTATTATTAGTATCGTAATCGGAGAGTAAGATGAATAAAGCCATATTACAAGCAGGTAGCGACCTTATTACCATCATGATGAATTACTGTGCGAAATACACAGGAGTAAGTGAGATGCTCCAAGAGTACAGTGAGCAAATTGCAAGCGGTACCGGTACATTTCAAAAACAAAAACAAGCACTGGATAATATCTCCGAAACAGGAAAGCGTCTTGATAAAAATGTAACAAACATTGTTGAAGGGTATAATGCCCACGCAGCTTCGGTAGAAAAAATCTCTACAACATTTTCTGAGCTAGCGCAGAAAGTTGCAGAGATTGAAAATGCCACCAAAACAACGACGGAAACATTAAACCAGCTTTCCGAACAAACACAGGTTATTATTGAATATGCACATACTATCGAAGAAATTTCAAAACAAACGAATTTGCTTTCTATCAATGCTTCAATTGAGGCTGCCCGTGCCGGAAATGCAGGGAAGGGATTTAATATTATTGCAACCGAAGTAAAAAAGCTTTCAGAGAACACCCGCTCCACATCGCTTGAAATTGCAAATATCATCGGAGTATTTACCGCAAAAATTAACGAACTTGAAAAAGAGCAGAATACGCACAATGCAATGCTCAAGAGTCTTATCGGTATGACAAATGATTCAAAAGATGATCTGGTCGATTTGAAAACAAGCGGTGAAGAAAATGCTAAAGAAGCACAGCATGTTTTGGATCTTCTTAATGAAAACGTGCACGATATTGACAACGCTGTTGATGCAATTAAGGATAACGAAGCACAAAATGCACATAATATCCTAGCATTTGCAGATAAAGCGTCTGAAACAACTCTCTTATTTAACGATCTCATATCGTTTATTATTGAACTGTCGCATATTTTTGCGCATTTTCAAGCCGAGGAGAACAAAAACAGTCAAGCCGGTTCGCCGCAGCCTTCTGCATAAGTTTTTACCAAGGACTTGTAGCAGGCGTTCTTTAATGATAATATAACGGACTACGTAATAAACGGAAAGGTATGGAATATGATTGAAGCACCGGCAGTAAAAACGCGGGAAGAAATTCTTTTTGATATTATGCAAACCACTTCCCGCCTCTATAGTATTCGTGATAAAGATATTTTACTGGAACAAATACTGACCGAAGCACGTCAAGCACTAAATGCTGATGCCGGATCTATTTATCTTGTACAAGGAGACCGGCTAGCAATCCATTATGCACAAAATGCAACCCTCCAAAAGCGGCTGCGGCGCGGTGAAAAATTGCCGTTCGGAATCTTTTCTTTCGCGATTGACGAAACAACCATTGCCGGTTTTGCTGCGCGTCATAAGCAGTTGATCAATGAACCCGATGTCTACAACATTCCTGCCGATAAGCCGTATAAATTCGGCAGTCTCAGTGACTGCACTACCGGTTATAGAACCGTTTCTACCCTTACTATGCCACTGATTGCCGTTTCAGGCGAAGTGCTCGGTATTTTACAGATGATTAATGCCCTTGATGAAAAAGGTATTCCGCAGCCTTTCAGTACTGATGATGAAATGTTCTTGTCTCACTTTGCAGCGAATGCGGCCTCTACACTCATGCACGCTTCTCTAACCCGCGAAATGATTTTGCGGATGGTGCAAATGGCTGAACTTCACGATCCGAAAGAAACGGGCTTACATGTCCACCGGGTTGCAAACTATTCAGTGGAAATTTATGATAAATGGGCATTTAATCATAATATCCACCGGCATGAGCGGGAAAAATTCCGTGATGCATTAAAAATTGCTTCGATGCTGCACGATGTGGGAAAAATCGGTATTTCAGATATGGTGCTAAAAAAACCGGGACGGCTTACTCCCGACGAATATAAGGTGATGCAGGCGCATACATGGCTCGGATCAAAATTATTTTTATCGGGCAATTCGACGGTAGATGCTATGTCGCGGGATATTGCATTACGGCATCATGAAAATTGGGATGGCAGCGGCTATCCGGGGCATATTTCTCCCGAAACGGGCGAAGTTGTCAAACTCAATGCCGACGGGACGGCTGCCCAAGGACTGAAAGGACTGGAAATTCCTCTGGGAGCACGTATCACGGCTTTAGCGGATGTGTATGATGCTCTTTCATGTAAACGGGTCTATAAAGACGAGTGGACTCAAGATAAAGTTATGGAAGAAATTAAGCTATTACGCGGCCGTAAGTTTGATCCCGAAGTAGTAGATGCCTTCTTTGAAGTGCTGCCCCGTATTGAAGTGATTAGAGACCGGTTTTCAGAAGCATCCTAGTTTCGCGGTCTAAGGCCTGCGCAAACTCCATCACCTCTTTTTTTCCAAAACTTTTGGTGCGTTCCGGCATCAGGCCGTTTGCGTGCAGTTCATACATAAAATTTCTAATTGAAAGACGCTCACGGATATTATCATCAGTATATACCGCACCGCGGTCATTGATGACTCGTATACGGATAGCAACTAGCCGGGCAGCCAGCGGAATATCCCGGGTGATTACCAGATCACCCGCTGATGCGGATTCGGCAATAAAGTCATCGGCAGCCTGATCGGCAGCTTCGGTGATAATAGAGCGGCAGAACTGATTTTTTAAAATCGGGATGGGGCGGTTTGCAACAAAAACCGCCTGAATATGCAGGCGGCCTGCTGTTTTGCAGATAATTTCACGGACCTTTACCGGACAAGAATCCGCATCAACAAAAATCGTCATGTTTGTCCGGATTCCGGCGGACTAAGGGAATAAATAATTGAATCTATATCTTCAATCATTTTGCGGGTAGATTGTTCAATCAAAAGACTTTCATGAGCACCGGGTACCGAACCGTTCATATTAAGCCGCTCTTTACTCAGTTCATCCGAAAGCAATATGCCTGCAATGACGGCTATTTTCAGAGGTTCGGCAACACCAGATGTTTGCCGCACCTCTGCAACGACTTCTTTATAGTGATTATAGATTGATTGCAAATATTCAGTCGGCTGATCAGCACCGATTGTAAATGAGGTACCCAGCAGATCAATGTGCAGCTGTCCTTTCGGCTCAGCCATTCTTAAAATATTTCCATCTGCTCTGAGTTTTGTTCAGTCTCAGAAGCTGCTGCCGGCGTGTCAGCTGCCTGCTCATCGCCAGTCTCTTCTGCGCGGATATCTTGCGCGCCACAAGTGCACTCAGGTGCCTCAACAGTTTCATCAGGAGTATGTACCGGCTGGTGTTGCTCCCCTGATACTACGGCTGCTGTACTTGCGGCTTGATATACGGTATCTTCAAATGCGCTCAAATGATTGAGCGCATTGATAATACCTTCCTCGATCTTTGCCTGATCATTCTTAAAAACAAGCACAATATTTTCCAGTTCATCAATCCGCTGCTGCCGTGTATTCAGCTCCAGCTTTAATGAATCATTTTCTTCTTTTAAAGATTGAATTAATTGAATTGCTTTTGCGACTTTGGTTTCAAGCTGTTTAATTTGATCGAGGTTTAACATTGTTTATACTCCTAAGGCTTTCTTTGACTGTTCAACAACGCTTTTGAATGCGACCGGATCTTCGATGGCCATATTCGACAATGCTTTCCGGTTTAATGCGATACCGGCTTTGGTAATACCGTCGATAAAGCGCGAATAGCTCATACCTTCTGCACGGACTGCGGCATTTATTCTGCTGATCCACAAACGGCGCATATCGCCTTTGCGGTCGCGGCGGGACTCAAAGCTATGTGTAAGAGCTTTTACAACGGCGTCTTTTGCTGCCTTATAGTTTGTACCTCTACGGCCGCGGAAGCCTTTAGCGTGTTTTAAAATTTTCTTGCGTCTATGAATGCGGTTATTTGACGATAGTGATCTCGGCATTGTATTCTCCTAATAAGATAAAACTAAAAAATTAATGAGTTCCGTAGGGCAACAGCTGCTTTCTGATTTTCTTACTGTCAGCTTCGGACAAAATTCCTGCCTTACGCAATTCGCGCTTACGTTTGGGAGATTTTTTTGTAAGAATATGACGCAAGTTCATTTGCTTATACTTCACCTTACCGCTGCCGGTCAGCTTAAACCGTTTTGCAGCAGCACTTTTGCTCTTCATCTTAGGCATAGTACACCTCGTAAGTTATTTTTTTGATTTGGGCGCTAATGTCATCGACATGGTGCGTCCTTCCATAGCCGGAGCTTTTTCAACGGTTAAATCTCCGCCGAGCTTTGCTAACACATTGTTTAATACATCAAGGCCCAGCTCGGTATGAGCCAATTCCCGCCCCCGAAAGCGGATTGTTACCTTCACTTTATCGCCGTCATCAAGAAATTCTTGTATATGCCGTGCTTTGAAAGAAAGATCATGATCATTAATTTTCGGCTGCATCCGTATTTCTTTTAAAACTTGCAGCTTTTGTTTTTTCTTGGAATCACGGAGCTTTTTTTCCAATTCAAAACGGTATTTACCATAATCTAGAATCTTGCAAACGGGAGGATCCGCCTGCGGAGCAACTTCTACGAGGTCAAGATTGACGTCTTGAGCCATCCTAAGAGCCTCAAGGGTGGAAACAATACCCTTTTGAGCTCCTTCATCATCAATTAACCGAACCTCGCGAACACGGATTTGTTCATTAATCCGCAAACCTTTATTCTCCGCCAACTATTCTCCTCCAGCACATTTTTCTTTATGCACATAAAATAAAGCTATAGGCAGCCTTTAAAAACGGAAGTTTTTAGAGGCTGCCTATAGAACGAAATTATATCGAATTTTCTACAGATTTGTCAATAAGTGCCGTTAATCCACTCCAAATAAGAATATGAGGGTTCCACTGCGGAAAGACAGCCGATACCGGCTCTGTCAACAGCAGGATGTACGCACTCCGTAGTAGAAAAAAAAGGGTGCCGCAAAAGCCGGCTGCTTCTGCGGCACCCCTCTCTGCTGTAGTATACCGTGCTATCGGTCAGCGGTGTTTTACGGCTGACCGATAGCACGGCTCTTTTTAATTCCGAGAAGCTTATTTTTCCGCTAGCATCATTGTTTTCGGGTCAAGTTTGCAGCCGGTATCAAAATTTGACTTACCGCGGGCCTTCAGTGCATGTATTTTAATGGCATCGGTTGCCGGCTCCAAATACAGAATAACATCCAGATCATTTTCATAGGGTTTCAGATCAGGGTGAACTGTTTTTTCCCGCACATCCGCTGCTGCTGTATACCAAATGAAAAGCCCCATCTCTTTTGCAAATGCTTTCATCTGTTGAACGGCTTCGGGGACGGCCTTGGAAAAATCAAAGTCGTCTATCATCAAAACGGACGGCTTTGAGCCGCCTTCAAAAAGTGCTTTTACGGTTTTGATAATCTGAACAGTCCGTACAACGTCTTGATTAAAGTTCAATACGATTCGGCGCGCAATAACATCGGCTTTCAGGTCAGCTGCTTTTTCAAGATGTTTTTTTTCGGCTACTTCATCGAACATATTATTATACCAGGTAATGGCATAATCGGTATGCTGGCTGAAAGAGATATGCACTATCGGCTTCCCTTGCAGCAGCTGATCCAACCCGAGCTGCACCAGCATGGAGGTTTTACCCACTCCTTTTTTTGCCGTAACGATACCGACTTCTCCCGGCTGTAATACACCGTCAAGTGCTTTCTCGAAATTCCGAACGGCACTGCGTTCGATTAAATCCTCTTTAACCATTAACCGCCTCCTATTTTTGCTCGGCTTTGCGTTTTTCTTCGTACTCTTTAATTAAAGCCTCAGTGATACTCTGGGGGGCCTTACCGTACTTTGCAAATTCCATTGAGTATTCTGCTTTACCCTGTGTTGAAGATCGCAGAATAGTAGAAAAGCCGAACATTTCGCTTAACGGTACCTCTGCGTCTACACGGGTAAACTGATCATCTTCAGTGGACGAAAGTATTATACCACGGCGCTGGTTGATAAGTCCAAAGATATTTCCTTGGAATTCCTGCGGGCCTTCAATGGACACTTTCATAATCGGCTCCAAAACCGTTGCATGAGCTTTTTTATACGCTTCACGGAAAGCACCGATGGCAGCAGCTTGGAATGCCATATCGGAGGAGTCAACCGGGTGAGTTTGTCCGTCATTAATCGTGATACGGACTCCCACAATCGGGAACCCGATGAGCGTACCCTTTTTAACGGCTGCTTTAAAGCCTTTATCACAGGAAGGAATAAATTCTGAGGGAATAGTACCGCCCTTAATCTGGTCTACAAACTCGTAATCCTGCTCGGTAATAGGTTCAATAAAACCTGCAACCCGTCCGAACTGACCGGAGCCACCCGTCTGCTTTTTGTGCGTGTAGTTAAACTCAGCGCGCTGACTGATTGCTTCGCGGTAGGCAACCTGCGGCATACCCGTTTCGACTTCACACTTGTATTCACGGCGCATACGCTCGATATAAACTTCCAAGTGCAGCTCACCCATACCCTGAATAATCGTTTCGTTTGATTCGGGGTCAACGTACGTGCGGAAAGTGGGGTCTTCTTTGGTAAAGCGGTTCAGCGCCTTGCCCATCTGATCAGCTGATTTTTTATCCTTGGGTGTAACCGACAGAGAAATAACCGGATCGGGAACATACATGGAACTCATTGCATAGTTAAGGTTACCGCCGCAGAAGGTATCGCCTGAGGCACAATCAATACCGAAAAGCGCTACGATGTCTCCCGGCCCTCCTTCGGAAATATCTTCCATTTCAGCGGAGTTCATGCGCACAAGCCGGCCGACCTTAAACTTCTTACGTGACCGGGTATTGTATAGTTCGCCGCCTTTTTTCAGTGTGCCCTGATAAATACGCACATACGTAAGCTGACCGTACTTACCGTCTTCAAGTTTGAAACCGAGTGAAACAACCGGTGCGTCGGGATCTGTGCCGAGAACAACCGGCTCTTCATTTTTATCCAGATCAAGCGCCTTATTGGTAATTTCTGTCGGATTGGGAAGATAGTAGGTAACGGCATCCAGCAGGGGCTGAATACCTCTGTTCTTATAAGCCGAACCGAGGAAGACCGGCACAAACTGCTCTGCAAGTGTTCCTTTCCGTACTGCTGCACGGATCATTTCTTCCGTTTCAGCTCCTTCCAAATAGGCTTCTGCCAGTTCATCGGAAAACATAGAAGCGGCATCAAGCATTTCGTCACGGTATTTTTGTGCTTCTTCCACCAAGTGAGCAGGGATTTCCGCAATCCGCAGTTCAGTGCCGCTGTCGCCTTCAAAGTAGATTGCTTTCATTGTAACAAGGTCAACAACGCCTTCAAGCTTGTCTTCCAGTCCGATCGGAATTTGCATCATATAGGCATTTAATCCGAGCTTTTCACGCAGCTGCATCCGCACCTTCAGGGGGTTTGCGCCGGTTCTGTCGCACTTATTAACAAAAGCGATACGCGGGACGTGGTAGCGCTTGAGCTGGCGGTCAACCGTGATGGATTGCGACTGAACACCGCCGACAGAACAGAGGACTAAGATGGCTCCGTCCAACACGCGAAGCGAACGCTCAACTTCTATGGTAAAGTCAACGTGTCCGGGAGTGTCGATGACATTTATGGTGTGATCTTTCCACTTAACCTGTGTTGATGCGGATTGAATGGTAATACCGCGCTCCCGTTCCAACTCCATATTATCCATAACGGCACCGACGCCGTCTTTCCCGCGTACTTCATGAATGGTATGAATACGGTCGCAATAAAACAAAATGCGCTCTGAAAGGGTGGTTTTCCCCGAATCAATGTGTGCACTTATACCGATATTTCTCATTTTTGAAATATCACTACTCATAATTCTTCTACCTCATTTGTATAGATTTTACGTTTCAACTGTAAGCAAGATTATGAATTATACTGAAAAGTACTGCACTTTGCAAGTGTTTAATCCGTTTTGTCTATTTTATATCTGATGACGGACTATGATTTTTTTGGTCATTATGCTATAGTACGACCTCGTAATTTTAGCCGAAAATGCCTTCATGGCATATAAAAGAGTAGGGCATCTGCAAAAAATCGGTTAGCTTTTAGAAGATGTCCAGTACAAATACCGGTTTATCCGGCAGGGAAGTGCTAAAAACTAAAGTTTTCAGCAACCGATGCCCCGGTAAACGGAGTACGGCAGTTGCAGATTGGGAGGACGGCAGTGGCAAAAACAAAAGCGGAAATGAATCAGGTAACCAATATCACCGACGCTGATGAAAAACTGAAAGCACTTGAAGCGGCACGTTTACAAATAGAAAAAGAATTCGGGCAAGGCTCTTTAATGAAACTCGGAGCGAAGGCGGCGGCGAGCGGTATTGATGTTATTCCGTCAGGGAGCATCCTCTTGGATGAGGCGCTTGGTATCGGCGGCTATCCGCGCGGCAGAATAATCGAAATATTCGGCCCCGAATCTTCGGGAAAAACTACTCTTGCCCTTCATGCTGTCGCCGAAGCGCAAAAGCAAGGCGGTATTGCCGCCTTTGTGGATGCTGAACACGCCCTTGATCCTCAATATGCACAAAAGCTCGGTGTCAATATTGACGAGTTATGGGTTGCTCAGCCTGATGCCGGAGAACAGGCACTTGAAATTACCGAAAACCTTGTCCGCTCCGGCGCGGTAGACATCATCGTTGTTGACTCCGTTGCTGCGCTTACCCCTCAGGCGGAAATAGACGGCGATATGGGAGATTCCCACATGGGTTTGCAGGCACGCTTAATGAGTCAGGCGCTGCGGAAACTTACCGCCATCATTTCACGCTCTAAATGTATGATTATCTTCATCAACCAGATACGCATGAAAATCGGCATTGCCTACGGAAATCCCGAAACCACTACCGGCGGCAACGCCTTGAAATTTTATTCTTCTATCCGGGTGGAAGTGCGCAAAGGGGATGTGCTCGGAAAGGGTGAGGATGAGGCATGGGGCAATAAGGTGCGGATTAAGGTCGTTAAAAACAAAGTTGCGCCGCCTTTCCGCAAAATTGAATTGGAAATTTTATTCGGAAAAGGTATTTCGCCGCATGGCAGCTTACTCGATTGCGCCGTCAAGTATGAACTCATCGATAAAAAAGGCGCATGGTATTCCTACAAGGACGAAAAAATCGGGCAGGGGCACGACAATGCGGTTAAATTCTTAGAAGATAATCCCGCTGTTGCTATCGAACTTGAAAAAACACTGCGGGCGCAGCTGTTCCCCAACCAAAAATATGTGTCTAACTTCACGGCAGTTGACGGCGCTGCCCCTGTTGCCGGAAGCTCAGCGGCCGGTACGGAAAAGAAAATAACGGAAAAGCCGGCAACAGAAAGAAAGTCCATGCTGGAAAAAGCAACACTTGCTGCCGAAAAGGAAAAGCAGGAAGCACCTGAGCCGCCCCGCAGAGCCAAGCCGATTGCCGACTTTGAGGGCGGGGACGAGTTATTTTAACCCGTTCCGGCGATAGTAATGTTGGAATACGGATGGAAACGGTTTTGCTCGGACTTGGATCAAACCAAGGAGATTCAAAAGCTATTTTTGCCGGTGCTCTCGCACGGCTGGAACATCTTTTAAGCGGTCTATGCTGTTCTTCTGTGTACATTACCGCACCGCAAGAATATACTGCGCAAAATGATTTTCATAATATGGTCGTTTCGGGTGCTTATGCCGGAACACCGGTTTCGCTCCTAACAGCGATACAGGACATTGAGCGGGAGTACGGCAGAAACAGAGTGCTCGAAATTCCGAAAGGCCCCCGCTTACTCGATATAGACATCCTTTTTTTCGGCAGCCGTCAGGTAAGTATGCGGCAGCCCCCGCTTACTATCCCGCATCCTGCGGTAAGCAGGCGTGCCTTTGTGCTTATTCCGCTGCTTGAACTGTATCCCGATTACGCCGATCCGTGTACCGGAGAACCCTTAGCGGCTGCTCTTGCAGCGCTTCCCGATCAAGGGGTGCATAAAATAGGGCCGGTTGAGCGGTACTGACTTCCTGCCGAAAATAAGGTATAGAAGAAAAGATTTCAAGAGCTGATAGCCCTTGTGTAATGGAGTAGATTATGAATCCCGAAATTGAAGAGCCGCAAGATGAAGTGCTTACTGCGTTTAAAGTCAATGATTTTGAAGGGCCGCTTGATCTGTTGCTTTTCTTGATAAAAAAAAATGAGGTCAATATCTATGATATTCCCATCAGCGATATAACCGAACAGTATCTTGAATATCTTGATTATGCAGTCAGCCTCAACTTAGACAGTTTAACCGAGTTTTATGAACTTGCAGCCCATCTGATTTATATTAAAAGTAAGATGCTGCTTCCCGTTGAAGTTGATTTGGAAGATGAGGATATTGAAGATCCGCGTATTGAATTGGTCAACAAGCTCATCGAATATCAAAAATTTAAAAAACTGTCGGTATTGATGGAAGAAAAAGAAAGCGAAGCCGAATGGTTTTTTGAGCGTAAAAAGATTCAGCACGCGCTCCCCTTTACCGAAGAAAACCTGTGGGAGCGGGTGGATACCTGGGAGCTGCTGCGTACCTTTTCAAAGCTCATGTCAAACTATAATTCGGAACAAATTCTTGATTTATACGAAGAAGTATCCGTCAACGAAAAACTCACCTTGATGAATGAGCTGTTGGAAGAAAAGGGTGAATGCCTGTTTACCGATTTGATTGTGCGGAAAGGGAACTTGCTTGATGTGGTTTGTGCTTTTATGGCGCTGCTTGAGGCGGTCAAGTTCAGGATGGCGAGTATCTGGCAAAACCGTATGTTCGGGGATATAAAAATCCGCCCATGGGAAGCCGGCCGAAGTGATGGAGTATAAAATGGAAAAAGAAACAGCCCTTGTTGAAGCAATTCTCTATTTGGAAGGAGAACCGCTTGACGAAGCTGCGATCAGTAAAATTGCCGGTCTATCGCCGGATGTAGTAAAAGAATGTATTCAAAATTTGCAGGATTCGTATTCGGAGGCTTCCAGCGGTATTGAACTGAGCCAGATGATGGGCGGCTGGGTTATTACCCCGAAAAAAGAGTTCTGGGATGCTTTAAAAGACCGGTACGGCAAAAAAAACGATAACCGGCTTTCACGTGCTGCAATGGAAACGCTTTCTATTATAGCCTACTCTCAGCCGGTTACCCGTGCCGAAATTGAAGCAATCCGCGGGGTTTCCGCCGATACGATGATCAGACTCTTAGCGGAAAAAAATTTGATTAAGGAAGTCGGAAAAAAAGACGTACCCGGAAAACCCGTACAATTCGGTACGACAAAAGAATTTCTCAAGGCCTTCGGCTTGAACAGTATTGCCGACTTACCCAAGATGGACGAAACGGAACAGGAGCGGTTTGAACTTGCGCGGTAAAGAAGAGAGGCCGGTAGCGAAATACCGGAGGCAGCCGTCCGGGGAGGTTCCATCAAACAATGCACAGCCGCCGGAACAAAAAGAAATGCGGCTTCAGGTGTATCTTGCCCATGCGGGGGTTGCCTCAAGGCGGGCTTGTGAAACGATTATTGCGGAAGGACGGGTTTCCGTGAACGGTGTGCAGGTTACCGGTATGGGTACAAAGGTCAGTAACGGCGATACGGTGCTGCTGGACGGGCAGCCGGTTTTTCCGGAGGCGCGGAAGTGCTATGTGCTATTGAATAAGCCGGCAGGGTTTGTGTGTACCCTTGCCGATGAAAAAGGCCGCCCCACTGCTGCCAGTCTTTTAAAAGAGGCCTATCCTGAGCGGCTCTACAATATCGGACGCTTGGATATGTTTTCAAGCGGTGCCCTGCTGTTTACCAACGACGGAGACTTTGCCGCAAAAATCGAACACCCGTCTTCTCAGATCGAAAAAGAGTATATCATCGAAACATCGCAGGATTTTAACCCGGAGCTGCTCGCCCGCTTTGAACGCGGTATCCGCGTTGACGGCATTTTTTACAAATGCCGTCAAGCTGCCCCCATCAACCGCCGGAAGATGCGCATTGTACTGGTGGAAGGTAAAAACCGCGAAATCCGCCGGGTGCTGGAGCATTTTAATTGCACAATTAAACGGCTGGTGCGGGTGCGCATCGGGAATCTGTCCTTGGGGCAGCTCAAAGCGGGCGAGTTCCGCGATCTCACGCCTGAGGAGAAACAGGCCTTTCAGCAAAACTTCATGCGCTGAGGATCATCGGTATTCCGGCATTCCCAAAATGCATCAATCGGAATACCGACCTCCTCTGCGGTTTGGCGGATAAGAGGTTGTGCGGCGGCATCTTCGTATAAAATAGATATGCCGCAGCAATGATCCGCGGCACGGGGAGTAGGTACGGGTGTACAGTCAATTCCTTTTTCCCCCAATAAGGTGTAGAGCTGCATTGCTGCTGCCGAATTCGGCAAAAATACATAGTATTTTATATCCATCGTTCTATCCATTGCGGTAGCTGCCGCCGCAGAGCGTCCCTATTAATTAAGCATTTCGATAAAGGCACCTATCCGGGTTTTAAGCTGTTCGGCATCTTCATCGGTATAATCCGTTTCAATACCGAGACAGGGAATACCGGCTTCTTTCATCGCCCGCTCTACAAAAAAACCTTCGGTGTCGTATAGATTACAGAATTTCAAATTAACGTCAACGACACCATCGGCCTTAAACGCTGCCGAAAGCCGTTTTATATCCTGTACCCTTTCCGTATTCGGGGTAAAACAAGCACAGTTGATATGACCTAAATACCGCTGTGCCAAATCTTTTACCATATCGTCAATGGTGGTGCCCGTTTCATTTACGAGGGCTTCGCAATAGCGGATACCGGTACACATTTCTTCGCAGACCACTGCCCCGCCGTTTGTTTCGATAATCTGATGCAGTTTCCAGTTCGGGATGGACAAGGGGGTACCGGTCAACAGTATCCGCTTAGTACCGGTATCGTACACGGAAACGCCGTTTTTAACGCGGTCTTCAAGCTCATCACAGAGTTTGTTCACCATTTGGGTAAAACGAGCCGGATCATCATAGAAAGCGATTTGATGGATCAGCAGTGCATCGCGGCCGCTGATCGGGACGGTTCCGCTTTTCCGCACTGCGTTCAGCCGCTGGAGGGCACGGCGCTTATTGTTTACCAGAACAATCGCTTCATGAAGCTTTTCAGCGGTGATGGTGTTTCCGGTCAGCTCTTCCATCTTTTTAATATACCCGTGAATCTCCGCTTCCCATTTAGTGAAATCGGCAGGACGTTTTAACTGTGGGATGTCCATGATGTACATCGGGGCATCTTCCGCCAAAATTTCCCAGGCTTTTTTCTTGCCGTCGCAGGTTGTTTCGCCGACAAACAAATCACAGATTCTGAAAAAAGGACAGGTACGGTCAAAGCGGGCTCCGAGTGAGGCCTTGATAAGAGCACAGGTTGCGGTGGGTAATACCTTTTCGCCGCCGGGCACCCAGAACTGTGAGCCGCTGCACAAACCGGTTGCGATTGCACCGGCTGCAATTACTACCTCATCGGGAACGTGAATACAAAAACTGCCGACTACTTTGCCGCCGTTTTTTTGAAAGGCAATCAATTCCGCCGGTCTGATACCGTGGATGTCGGCTACTACCATGTTAAAGTAGTCCATTCCTTTCGGCCTGTTCTTCTGTGATAAATACACATCTCCGAATGCCTGAGGCAGCGCCTCACACAGAAGATCATGTGTTTTCACATCCATGCCCAAATCCTGCCACATTGCATGATTATCACTCATATTGCATACTCCTTTACCCCTTCTTGCAAGCGGGGTCATGCTGCTTTGTAATACGGTATACTTTGAAGCCGTCCCCGTATAAAAGCATTGCACATTGATACGTTCATCATTGATATAAAATTCAATGATTTAAATAAGTATGAAAAAATTATAATATATTTATATTAGCAGATACAACCAGACTACGCAACAAAAATCGACAACCTTTGCTAATCTACCGTTTGCTTTAGTCATTACTAAAACATCTTCATATAAAAGATATAATCAAAAAATTGGGCTTGCATTATTTTGTCCGAATGCGAGTCATATAAATGGCCACCCTTTTGATATTATATTGAATAATAAATACGTACCAACGGTTGCCTGGGAGGAACACGGGTGTTTTCCTGCCGATAGAAAGCACGGCAATCCCCATAATTGCCAATTCCAGCGTTTTGCGGTATGCTTAAAGTATGAATGCCAGACGAAGATTACCGATAGGCGTACAAAGTTTTGAAGTATTACGGAAAGAAGATTTTATCTATGTAGATAAGACAGACTATATGTTCCAATTAGCCGAATCAAGCCGTGTGTATTTTTTAAGCCGCCCCCGCCGGTTCGGGAAAAGCCTCTTTCTTTCAACCTTGGAAGCATATTTTCTGGCACAAAAAGAACTGTTCAAAGGACTTGCCATAGAAAAGCTGGAAGAAGCTCAAGCCGATAAGCGTGAAATCTGGCAGGAATATCCGGTGTTCTATCTGGATTTTAATGCTGCTCAGTACCGGAGCGTCCGTGATCTGGAAATAATCATTAACGATCATCTCTGTCAGTGGGAAAAGTTGTACGGTACGGAACCATCGGAAGAAGATTTCAGCCGCCGCTTTGCAGGGCTTATCCGCCGTGCCCGTGAAAGAACCGGTAAACAGGCCGTTGTGCTGGTAGACGAATACGACAAGCCGCTTTTGGAAACCATGTCCGATAACCCGGAACTCAACGAAACTTACCGAAAAATTCTCAAAGGCTTTTACGGGGTAATTAAATCAAGCGATCAATACCTGCGCTTTGCTTTTCTTACCGGTGTTACCAAGTTCAGCAAGGTAAGCATTTTCAGCGACCTTAATAACCTCCGCGATATTTCCCTTGAAGAAGGCTATGCCGGCATCTGCGGCGTTACCGAAACGGAACTGAAAGAAGTTTTCCAACCTGAAATACAGGGTCTTGCCGAACGGCAGGAGCTCAGCTATGACGAAACGCTTGCGGCATTAAATCAGTGGTATGACGGGTATCATTTTCATCCTGATAAAGAAGGGATGTACAATCCGTTCAGTCTGCTGAATGCCTTTGCAAAGCGGGAGTTCGGCAGTTACTGGTTTGCGACCGGAACTCCGGCCTTTCTGGTAGACTATCTTAAAAAAGCCTACTACCATATCCCCGACCTAGACGGTAATGTGCAGCTGAACGAAGCGGGACTTGAAACCTACCGCGCCGAAACTATCAATCCCTTACCGATACTGTTTCAGGCGGGGTATCTGACGATTAAAAGCTATCATAAATTTTCACGGCTGTATCGCCTCGGCTTTCCCAATGATGAGGTGCGGTATGGATTTTTGGATAATCTATTGCCTGCCTATACCGGAATACGGGTGGACAAAACAGGGCTTTCTATCTGGGAGTTTTATGAACAGATAGAAACAGGCGATGTAGACGGGTTTATGGAAAAACTGAAAGGGATTATCTGCGGCATTCCGTATGATACAGTAACAGAGAAGGACTTGAGCTTACGTGAGCAAAACTATCAAGCTGCGGTGTATCTGGTCTTTGCGCTGATGAATCAGTTTGTGCACACGGAAGTGCACTGTGCAACTGGTAGAGCCGATTGTGTTGTAGAAATGGCAAATAAAGTGTACTTGTTCGAGTTCAAACTTACTGCAAACGGTTCAGCGGAAGATGCAATGAAGCAGATACAAGAGAAAGGCTATGCGGATAAATATGCTGGAAGCGGGAAACAGGTTATTTGTATCGGCTCAAGTTTTGATGAGAAAAAGCGGACGATAAAAGACTGGGCGATTACCGGCTGCGGCTGTTGATATGCTGCCGTAAGATGCCGATTGACTTTTTGTGGGAGGTCTTATGCAGAACACTGAAGAAGCATACGCACATTTAGCCGCTCTGATAGCAGCAGCAAAACACTGCGTTGCCTTTACCGGCGCAGGGGTCAGTACCTTGTCCGGTATTCGGGATTTCCGGGGGAAAAACGGGCTCTATACCCTGCCGGAAACCGATAAGATGTTCGATATTGATGTATTCCGGCAAACACCCTCAGTGTACTACCGGCTGGCAAAAGACTTTATCTACGGCTTGGATGAAAAGGAGCCGTCAATCGTACATCAGGTATTGGCAGGCTTGGAAAAACAAGGCAAATTACAGGCGCTCATTACACAAAACATTGATTTACTGCACCAAAAAGCGGGCAGCCGGCACGTAATCGAAGTGCACGGCTCTCCCGCACGCCATAGCTGTATCCGCTGTCCGTGTAGTGTGGATTTTGAAACCGTTGTTCCCCTTGCCCGTACCGGATCGGTACCGCTGTGCCCGGACTGCGGCAGCCCTTTAAAGCCGGAAATAACCTTTTTTGGTGAAGCCCTACCCCGTGAGGCTCTGAAGGAAGCTCAAAAGGAGTGTGAAGCGGCTGATCTCCTACTCGTACTCGGTACCAGTCTGGCAGTGTATCCTGCCGCAGCCTTGCCGCAGATCACGGTACACGCCGGCGGTTCGGTGGTGATTGTGAACGACCAGCCCACCTATTTTGACGATTATGCAGTGCTCCGCTGTACGGATTTACAAGAAACATTTGAATACTTAAGGCGGATATTTTCCATATAAAAAAACTAGGCGGAGATGAAATTCAGTGAATGCTATTAATGAAGAAGAACACGAAATAGATGAGTTTAGTATTGTCCGTGGCGAAAAGCGGGCAGGTGATGAAAAAGACCGGGCGCTGCGCCCGCAGCTTTTGCAGGATTTTCAAGGTCAGCCTGCACTGAAAGAAAATTTGGCGGTCTTTATTCAAGCAGCGCGGGAGCGCGGAGAAAGTCTTGATCATCTGTTCTTAATCGGGCCGCCCGGATTGGGGAAAACCACCTTAGCACAAATTACTGCACAGGAACTTGGCGTCGAATGCAAGATAACCGGTGCGCCCGCCCTGGATAAACCGAAAGACTTGGCCGGTATTTTAACTACGCTGTCCGAACGGAGTGTTTTTTTTATCGACGAAATTCACCGGTTAAAACCGGCTATCGAAGAAATGCTGTATATTGCGATGGAAGACTATGAACTAGACTGGATTATCGGGCAGGGGCCGGGCGCACGGACGGTACGTATACCGCTGCCCCCCTTCACTTTGATCGGGGCCACAACCCGTGCCGGAATGGTTTCCAGTCCGCTTATCAGCCGGTTCGGGATTGTACAGCGGCTGGAATTTTATTCTGATGAAGAACTTGCATCCATCATTCTCCGTTCTGCTGATATACTCAATATCGGTATTGAAAAACAGGCAGCCCTTGCGCTTGCACGCTGTTCCCGTGGGACTCCGCGCGTGGCAAACAGACTTTTACGCAGAATGCGCGATTTTGCTCATGTTGCCGGCAGCAGCCGCATTGTGGAGCACACGGTAGTATGCGGTCTGGAACGGCTGCATATTGATGAGCTGGGGTTGGAAAACTATGACCGGCAAATTTTAGAGTCGATTATTAAAAACTACGGCGGGGGACCGGTCGGAGCTGAAACCCTTGCAATTTCAATCGGAGAATCGCAAGATACCCTCGAAGACTACTATGAGCCCTACCTTATTCAAGCAGGGCTGTTACAGCGTACACCGCGCGGCCGTATGGTTACCGAAAAAGCGTATACCCATCTTGGTCTCAAGAATCCGTCTGCACTGTTGCAGCCGGACAGTCTTTTTTCCTGAGGAATATAGTGCTATTTGTGCCGCATCCTTATATGATAGACCGTATAGTTTCTCCCCACTCCTTTAAACTTAATGTTTTGTTTTTGTACGGTGTCGGTTACAGTAAGAATTGATTTTTTGATATGACGGTCTTTAAACAGCTCTTTTGAAATAACGATTTCATTCGGCAGAGCTGTATTTTGAATACGCGAGGCTATATTGACGGTAGAACCGAAGTAGTCAAGCCGGTTATTCAAAGTTACAACCAGTGCGGGGCCGGTATGCATCCCGATTTTTATTTCGATTTTTTCATTGTCCGGCTTATCGTGATATTGCCGGATAAGTCTTTGCTGGGCTTCAAGTGCCGCATCAAAGGCATTTTTGGGGTCGGCAAACACACCTATAACTGCATCGCCGATTGTTTTTACCGGTACGCCGTCAAATTTTTTGATTGCATCAAAAAGAATAGTGAAGTGATCTTTTACTAAGCTAAATGCCTTTGCATCTCCGAGATCCGTGTACAGCTGCGTTGAACCTTTAATATCGGTAAAAAGGACTGCGGTTTTCATCACTTGCAGAGACTGTCCCGCTATTAGTGTGTCAGACTTCATTAAGTCGCGGTATAAGTTATTCTGTACAATATCAATACCGCGGACGACATGGGGGTGTATCCATGTGCGGTAGTTACCTTGATTTACATTTACTTCAATTTCTTTGAGATACTGCGCTTTGAATGCGGCATCCAGGACTTTTAAGCTCGGATGAATTGAGAAACATACTTCGATATTGTCATCCAATGTGTTAGTAAAAAACTTATTGCAAGCCTTACAAAAGTTTTCGGTTGCAGCTTGATGAATAGAAAGGGTTTCATGGGCAACACTGCCGCAAACCGGACAATGATAAATCCACTCCATAATAAATACGCCGTCATAAACGCCTTGGATAAAGATATTCAGGATTTCCTGCAGCCGTATATCCATTTTTTGCCCCAATGTATATAAGGGAATATGAAAAAGCAGTTTATCCGAAGCATTGGTCAGGAAAGCGGCAACCTTATCTGCAGCCTTTTGATTCTTTTTATAGCGTAATTTAATATCCATACATTCTCCTAAGAAAAAAATGTGAGCCGGCCATAGTATTGACACGGCAGAATTATTCGGTAGATATGTGCGCAGATTCGATATATTTTGCTTTATCGTACCGCATTAAACAGACGGTTGTTTAAATAGTTATAAAAATTATTTGACAGATTTGTATTTTCATGGTACTGTAAAAAATATCATGGTGGTATTACCACAAATTCAGAAATGATGCGGTAGGAAGCGATGGGAAAAAACTGTACACCGGGTAAAACTTCTAAGGAAGTTTTCATAGATTATATGGAACAGCTGCTGCTGATGCATTTTTTTCTTCCGGGTGAACGGCTGCCTTCCGAACGCGAGCTGGCAAGCCGGATGGGAGTGTCCCGTCCGGTTATTCATGACAGCTTATTGGAGCTGAGCGCACGGGGGCTTATTACTATCAGACCCCGCCACGGCTGGATTGTTAATAACTTTACAAAAGAAGGCTCTCTTTCTCTCCTGAATAGTTTGTACCGGTTTTCATCCGTCAAAACGGCCGGGCAAATCGATGCAGGTTTGGAAGATTTACGGCGAATTATTTTGACGGAATCGTTAAAGCATTATTTTTCACTACCGTGCGGAATAGATACAGAAGGCGATGCACTTCCCGAAGCGCTTACTCATCTCAATGACAAAAGTAAAAAAATAGTGAACATAAAGCAAAGAAGCGCAGCGGACATTCAAAAAGCTGCGGAATACGATTTTCTGTTTTACCGGCGGATAATAGAAGCAGGCGGAAATATTGTCTTCATCCTTCTGTTCAATTCGTCGCGTGATTTATATTATGAAAAAATCGGCGGTTTTTTTGTCCGGCATCCTCACAGTCTTTCTAAGGCTGCCGAATTGAAAGATCAGTTCATTGCTGCCGTCCGCAGTCATGCTGCGGCAGAGGCGGAACAGTTGTTGGAAAGTATGACCTCATATAGTGCGTATATGACATGAGGAGTATTCGTATGGAAGCCTATATTAAAAAACTGGAAAAAAAAATCAGAGCGCGATATCCCCGTGCATCTATCAATGCGTCATGGGACGGCCGTTCGGTGTTCTTAACCGGAGATGCATCTTCTATTGAAGAACGGTATCTGATAGGTGCCTTTTTTGCACGGCAGTGTAAGCAGCAATCCGGATATAAAGGTTTGGTAAATGATATAACGGTTGCCGGAAAAGATGAACCGCCGATGAAGCTGCCGGCTGTCCGTGACAGTGCGCTTGAGGGCAAAGAAACGGATGTGCTGATTATCGGTGCGGGAGTGGTCGGCTGTGCTATAGCCCGGGAATTATCCCGTTATGCACTATCTATTACCGTCGTCGAAAAAGAATGCGACTGTGCGATGCAGGCATCTTCCCGTAATGACGGCATGATTCATCCCGGCTTTGCCGATAGCCCTAAAAAAATAAAGGGGAAGCTGAATGTCCGCGGCAACCGGTTATACCGGCGTCTGGATAAGGAGCTGGGATTTCAGACGAAGTGGCCGGGCAGTTTTATGCTGTTCCGCTCCCCGTTGCTGCGGCTTCTGGTGCCTGCAATGCACCGCCGTGCTGCAAAGAACGGTGTTGACGGTACTATCGGCTATCGGAGTAAAAAAACAGTACAAGAAATCGAGCCGTTTTGTGCTGCAAAGCACTACGGCGGTTTTTGGCTGCCGTTTTCCGGCATCGCCTCTCCCTTTAAAGTAACGATTGCTTTTGCGGAAAATGCGGCACATAATGGCGTGTCTTTTTTCTTTGAAACGGCGGTCACGGGCTTTGAAAAGAACGGATCCTTGATTTCTACAGTGCATACGAACCGCGGAACCTTAAAAGCCCGTTTAGTAATTAATGCTGCCGGAGTCTGGTCGGACAAGGTGGCCGGTTTTGCGGATGACCGTTTTTTTTCAATCCATCCCCGCAAAGGTATGGATATCATTTTGGATAAAAAAATGCAGCGGTTTCAGAATACGATTGTCGGTATTCCTAATCTGCTTGCTTCATCGAAAAAACATTCAAAAGGCGGCGGGCTTGTTCCCTGTGTAGAAGGAAATATACTGATCGGGCCGACTGCGCGGGAAGTATATGACCGTGAGGATTACAGTACCGACAATGAAGATGACCGTATGCTGGTTGATCAGATGAAGTTGAACCGGATGTTTTCACGCAATGATGTTATTGCCTATTACAGCGGCATCCGCGCAGCGACATGGGAAGAAGATTTTATTGTTGAAGGTTCGCAAAAGGTGCCGAATCTGATCCATGCAGCGGGAATACAGTCTCCCGGTTTTGCTGCTGCGCCCGCGATTGCAGAAGATATTACTGCAATCGCGTTAAAACGGCTGGAGGAGCTCACCGGTGCAGTGCCGGGACTAAATACCGCCTTTTCACCTTTCCGTTCGGCACCCTTGGAAACCGCATCAATGGCAGAAGCCGACCTGCACAAACTTATAGAGCGTGATCCATGCTACGGTACTATTGTCTGCCGGTGTGAGCAGATTTCCGAGGGAGAAATACGGGATGCCGTGCGCAGTTGTATGCGTATCGGGATGAAGCATATCAGTGTTGATGCGGTAAAACGCCGCTGCCGTGCCGGAATGGGGCGCTGTCACGGAGGTTTTTGCACACCGAGAGTTATGGAAATTATCGGGAATGAAACCGGTATGCCGCTTGAAAAAATCACCAAAAAAGGCGGGGTATCGTATATTCTTGCCGCACCGGTGATTAATGCAGCAGCTTATCCTATGATGGATACGTCACCGATTGCCGGGCTGCAAAAGGATACTGTCTTATGAAACATGATTTTTATGACCTTATCGTTATCGGTGCGGGGCCGGCCGGTATGGCAGCGGCATTGGCAGCCGCCGAAAAAAATCCGCAGGCACGGATTGCACTGATTGAACGGGAAGACCGTATCGGCGGTATTTTAAAACAGTGCATCCATGACGGTTTCGGCTTAGTCCGTTTTAAAGAACGGCTGACCGGCCCGGAATATGCGTGGCGGTACCGCGATATGCTTGCGGCGCATAACACTATCCGGATATTTGTTTCTACGTTTGTAACCCGAATACTCAGGTGTACCGGCTCTGAGCCGCCTGCAGAACCGGGCGGAACCGTTTCCCCGCGGTTTAAACTGACCTTCACCAATCCGGAAGAAGGTGTCTTTCATCTTTTTTGTGCCGCGTTGATTTCCGCCACAGGGTGCAGGGAGCGTACCGGCCGGCAAGTCTTTATTCACGGTGACCGGCCGGCAGGTGTTTTTACGGCGGGACAGGCGCAGGCTTTTATCAATTTGAAAGGCTATCTTCCGGGAAAGCGGTTTGTTATTTTAGGCAGCGGCGACATCGGGCTGATTATGGCGCGGCGGCTCACCCTTGAAACAGCGGGTATCGGAGGCAGTGTTGAAGGAGTATACGAGGTAAAAAGCGAACCTTCCGGCCTCACCCGTAATATTGTGCAGTGTCTTAACGACTACGGTATTCCGCTGCATCTTTCTACAACGGTAAGCCGCCTGCATGGTGATGAACGGCTGGAGGGAGTAACAGTGGTAAAAGTGGATGAGCACCTCAGTCCTATTGCCGGTACGGAGCGGTATATTCCTTGCGATTCATTAATTTTAAGCGTCGGACTTATTCCTGAGAACGATATTCTCGACGGTCTGGCGCCGGCAATGGATGCGAGAACGAAGGGGCCGCAGGTAAATCAGTATATGGAAACAAGTATTCCGGGCCTGTTTTCATGCGGAAATGCCCTTCATGTCAACGATTTGGTAGATTATGTTTCAGAATCCGGGGCCATTGCCGGCAGGCAGGCTGTGCTGTATGCCGGCTGTCTTGAGCAGCCGGTACAGGAAGCGGCCACATTGCCGGAAATTCCCATACACGCAGATAAAAGTCTGCTCTATCATGTGCCTGCCCGTATTGTGTCCGACGGCCGGCCGACGGTTTTTTATTTCCGCTCGTCAAAACCCCGTGACTGTGCTACACTAATAATAAAAGCACAAGGAGACGGAAAAACAGGCGGTGATACAGCGGAAAGCCGGGTCATTTTTAAGAAAAAGTTCCGCTTCTTAAAACCGCCCGAAATGGAGCGTATTGAATTAGATACTTCGATAATTCCAAGCGATGCCTGTTGTCTTTTCTGTGCCTTGGAGGAATAAGGTATGACAAAAAGTTTGATTTGTATCGCCTGTCCGCGCGGGTGCAGGCTGACAGTCATCAGCTGTGAAGGATCGGCAGAGCTTGAAGTCAGCGGGAATAATTGTCCAAAGGGAGTTGCGTACGCCGAACAGGAAGTGTTGTGCCCGATGCGGACACTGACCACGACGGTGGCCTGCCGCACCGTACAGTCTACGGGATGCAGCCGGAATACCTTCAGCATAACACGACTGCCGGTTAAGACGGATTGTGAAATACCGCTGAAAGATATGATGACGGTAATCCGTCAAATACATACTCTGACTGCAGATGCCCCTATTCATCACGGCGATTGTATAGCCCGTATTGATACTGATCATGGAACTGTTATACCGGTCGTTGCTTGTGCAAGTACGGAGATATAACGTATGCAAGAAACGCAAAATACATTTATCGCGATTGATTGCGGTACGCAAAGTTTACGTGCCATTTTGTTTGCACAGGACGGAACATTATTGGCTAAACGGCAAGTAGTATATAAGCCGTATTTTAGTTTGAAAGCAGGATGGGCTGAGCAAAAACCGGCAGTATGGTGGAATGCATTGTGCACCGCTATTTTTTCATTAAAAGAATCAAGCCCTCGGCTTTTTGCCGCTGCGAAAGGCATCGGCGTTACCGCACAGCGCGATACTGTCATTTTACTGGGAAAAGAAGGGAAGGTGCTCCGCCCGGCAATTACCTGGCTTGATACACGGCAGGCTGCGGGGCCGTATCATCCGAAAGGGCTGATGAAACTTGCGTATCAATCGGTAGGGATGTATGAAAAGCTTTTACACGCGCAGAGCGGCGGGCAGTGTAACTGGATTCAAGAGCATGAACCTGAAATTTGGCGGCATACATGGAAGGTTTTGATGGTGTCCGGCTACTTGAACTATTGTTTGACGGGGGAGGCAGCCGATTCTCCGGCCTCTTTAGTCGGACATATTCCGTTTAATCATAAGAAACGTACATGGGCTGAAAAAAACCATATTACTGCAAAAATATTTCCTATCGAAGATGAAAAGCGATGCAATGTTGTGGAAAGCGGCTCTGTGATCGGTAGGGTATCAATGACTGCTGCGGCAAAGACCGGGCTGCCTGCGGGTTTACCGGTTGTAGCGTGCGGAAGCGATAAGGCCTGTGAAACACTCGGTATGGGCTGTGTTAATACCGAACAGGCTTCGCTGAGTTTCGGCACAACGGCAACCGTTGAAGTTTGTACCGACCGTTATGTAGAGCCGGTGCGGTTTATGCCTGCCTATAGCGCCGCTTGTCCGGGCTGCTGGGTACCGGAAATAGAAATTTTCCGCGGGTATTGGATGATCAGCTGGTTTAAGGATGAACTCGGCTACGAGGAACGGGCTAAGGCTGCCGCCACCGGCATCATTCCTGAAAAGATCATGGACAAGCTGCTCGATTCTTCTCCGCCCGGCTGTTACGGCTTAATGCTGCAGCCCTACTGGGGAGCAAGTTTAAAAGACGATTATGCAAAGGGGTCTATCATCGGTTTTGGGGATGTACACGGCCGCCATGCCATATACCGCGCAATTATCGAAGGTTTGGCGTATTCACTGCGGGAGGGACTGGAGGAGCTTGAAAAACGGGGAAAATTCCGTGTAAAGCAGGTGGCCGTTTCAGGCGGGGCGTCTCAAAGTGATCGTATATGCCAGATAACGGCTGATATTTTAAACCGGTCGCTTGTCCGGGGTATTACTCCTGAAACGTCTGCACTTGGGGCTGCGGTTTTAACGGCGTACGGAACCGGTGTTTATCCGAATATTTCGGAAAGTGTTAAAAATATGATCCGCATTCAGCATACCTTTACCCCGGATCCCAAGAATAGGGAGTTATACGACGGCTTATATGAGGTGTATACGCAGATATATCCTTCGCTAAAGAATGCGTACAAAAAAATCCGGGAAGTTACCGGCTATCCGTCGTAATAATGATAAAAGATACCCGATAGTATATTTGATACAAGTGAAGATAAGGTGAGGTGGTTTCTATGGCAGAACGCAAGATGTACAAGGAATTTAAACCGGAGTGGGAGCAGGTGCCTCCGCCGGCGGGGACATTCCGTTCGATTTTGAAATGGGGGAATCCCAACGAGTTTAAGGAACCGAATGAACGGCTGTTTAAATTAATGAAGCAGCAACTCGGCTTAACGAACGACGATTTTAGAGAGAAAAAGGCATCCGGCTCCGAGCCGGTGCCGGATGAGTTAGCAACTCCCGTACTTTCTGCAGAACATCTTGCTTTTTTTGAATCTGTGTGCGGAACGGACAATGTCAGCACGAAGGGATATGACCGCCTGTCGGTTGCTTATGGAAAAACCATGTATGATTTATACCGGCTGCGGGAAAATATAACCGAAAATGCCCCGCAGGCAGTTGTCTATCCTGCAAGCCATGACGAGATCGTTAGAATCGTTGCGTACTGCCAAGAACACCGCATTCCCGTCTATGTTTACGGCGGCGGCTCCTCGGTTACCCGCGGTGTAGAAGCATACAAGGGCGGAATCAGCTTGGATATGCGGAAAAACTTCAACAAGGTAATCGGATTTAACGAAACGGATCAGACCATTACCGTTGAGGCGGGAATGTCCGGGCCTACGCTCGAAAAAATATTAAATGAGGCTCAGGATCGGTTCGGCGCAAAACGTGCCTATACCTGCGGGCATTTTCCGCAATCGTTTGAATATTCATCGGTCGGGGGCTGGGTGGTAACGCGCGGTGCTGGTCAAAATTCAACCTACTACGGAAATATCCGCGATTTAGTGATGGGGCAAACCTACGTTACTCCAACCGGTATTGTTAAAAGCTACGGGCTGCCTGCTCACGCGGTTGGGCCGGATATCGATGAATTGATGATGGGGGCGGAAGGAGCATTCGGGGTTCTCACTCATGTAACCTTAAAAGTTTTCCGGCTGACAAAAGAGAACCGCCGGTACTTCAGCTTTATTTTTAAGGACTGGCAGTCAGCCCGTGATGCTGCGCGCGAAATTATGCAGGCCGAAGCGGGGCACCCTTCCGTTTTCCGCCTTTCCGATCCGGAAGAAACCGATGTCATGATGAAGCTTTATGGGGTTGAAGGTACCCCGCTTGAAACCTTTATGAACCTCCGCGGATATAAGCCGCACAGCCGCTGTATGTTTTTAGGCTGGACGGAAGGGGAGCGGGGGTTTGCAAAAAACTTGTTCCGTACGGTAAAAAAGATCAGCCGATCGCACGGCGGGCTGTATCTTACCGGCTATCCTGCACATAAGTGGGAGGAAGGCCGGTTTACCGATCCTTATTTACGGGAATCCTTGCAAGACTACGGTATTATTATTGATACTATGGAGTGTGCCGTAACATGGGATATGATGGGACGGGTACACGAAAAGGTACGGCTTTTTGCCAAATCCCGTCCGAATACCGTGTGCATGACCCATCTTTCTCATGCGTATGAGCAGGGGGCAAACTTGTATTTTATCTTTATCGGTAAATTCCGCGATAAAGAAGAATATTTGGACTATCAGTTCGGTATCTTTGATAATATCATGGAACAAGGCGCTTCGATGAGTCACCATCACGGTGTCGGTAAGATGACTGCCGCTTGGGTTGAACAAGCGGTCGGCACTGATACCCTCAATATTTTCCGTGCTTTAAAAAAGCATTTTGATCCCGACAATATTATGAATCCGGGCGGGACGCTCGGTCTTGATATGACGGAAGAACAAAAGCGCAAGCCGAAATTTTGCGGCAGGACATGGGATAATCCTGCGTATTAAAAAGACATCGGGGCTGCATCGGTACTTGATTATGCCGCCGTCTATATACCGGCGGCTTACTGATATGCATAACTGTTTTCTCGGAGCATTATAAAAAACGCTGCCGGCGAGTTCTCCATACGTCATTGTCAAGAAATTGACATCACTTTTAATCTCTTGCAAAGGTCTTTATAGGAGTAGTGTATGTTCGTTGAGATTCGTCCATATAACAATCGGGTTTTATCGGTACAGTTTAAAGCCGAGGGAGCGTATTTTTCTAAGGTGCTGCATGCGGTTAAAAAAGTCCCGGGCAGGGTTTGGGTACCGGAGCGGCTTTTCTGGACTATCCCCGCCGACCGTAAGTCATGCGATATTTTATTAACCAATCTGTATGATAACGGCATCTGCCGGGAAGATTCTCGTGGGGGCTGCAAAAATCATGTCTCACGTGATTTTGCACTTGGGAATGCGG
Source organism: Treponema sp. (assembly GCA_038397965.1). GTDB lineage: Bacteria > Spirochaetota > Spirochaetia > Treponematales > Treponemataceae > Treponema. The sequence goes on along the minus strand of JARGFA010000005.1, from coordinate 8,432 downwards.
AAAGTATTGGGGAAAGCAGTGAGCCGGATTCTCTCCAGCTCCGCGATATTTTAAGTAAGCTGGATGAAGTTATTGCTGCTAAACACTATAGTAGGCGTACACGAGAGGCATATAGCTATTGGATACGCCGCTTTATGTATGAGCATAAAGAGAAAAATCTGAGTGCATTTTCCGATAGGGAAATAAATTCTTTTATAAGCCGTCTTGCGGTAAAAGAACAGGCAGCAGCTTCAAGTCAAAATCAGGCTCTTTCAGCTCTGCTGTTCCTCTATAAAAATATCTTAGGCTTGCAGATAAAAAGTCCTGAAAATATCGTCCGTGCCAAAAAGCCTAAAAAGCTGCCTGCCGTACTAAGCCGAGAAGAAACGGCAAAGATATTTTCCCTTTTACCGGATAACGATTATGGTCTTTGTATTCGCCTCCTCTACGGGACAGGTATGAGGCTGATGGAAGCCCTGAGGTTACGCGTGCAGGATATTGACTTTGATAAAAACGAAATCACCATACACTGCGGCAAGGGAGCAAAAGACCGTAAAACCATGCTGCCGGTGTCCTTAAAATTTCCGCTTCAAAAGCATTTGGAACAAGTCCGCCGTATCCATGAGGCAGATTGTAAGGACGGCTTCGGTTCTGTACCGCTTCCATCGGCTCTTGCTAAAAAATATCCTAACGCCGGTAAGACGTGGACATGGCAGTGGGTGTTTCCCCAAGCACGGCGCTGGCGGAACAAAGAAACAGGAGAGCAGGGGCGGCATCATATTGACCCTTCAGTTATTCAGCGTACTCTGCATGAAGCTGTTTTGAAATCAGGTATTCCGAAGCCCATCGGCTGCCATACGTTCCGCCACTCATTTGCAACCCATCTTTTAGAATCAGGGTATGATATCCGCACTATCCAAGAACTTCTCGGGCACAGCGATGTGAAAACCACTATGGTGTATACGCACGTCCTTAATCGCGGCGGTCTCGGTGTGCAAAGCCCCATAGACAGGATGTGATTTTGTGTTTATTTGACCTGCGCGATAGCTTCATTGCCGAACGGGCCGGCAAGTTTAGAATCGCTTTTTAAGGTGACCTGTTCTTAGGTGTATTCTATGATAGTGAAGATAGGTCTAATCTGCCGACCGGTTATCACTCCGATGGGGTACTATGGTAGAAAGATTTAGAGGGTTGGTTTTCAGAAGTTTAGATTGCAAACCGCTCTTTTTCGCGATATAATAAGGAAAGGTCGAAAATATGTTAGACGGATGCCCGCACTGGGGCGCTTGTAGTTTAGAAATGTATAAAACTTACCGATGATAGAAACCGAGGTAAAAAAGATGATAAGAAACTTAAATATTCACGGTGACAATATTGTAGAATGTGAGCGAGCATTCAAACTGTGCAAAAAAGCCCTGAGTATTGAAACTTCTTCAATCGCAATAGAATCTACTGTATTCTGTCCTTGCTATAATGCTTCAAGTGAAACAGACGAGTATATTTTTACTTTCTTTCCAGGCTATGGTCGCTGGAATAAAGACATTTTAAGTCTTTTGCACACAGAAAAAGACAGTTTGCGTGAAGCTCCCGATGTTGTAATTACAGAAATTATAAATGATATTGAAAAACCATTATTAGCAATCGAATATTGCGGAGCATTGCCAGCAGGTAATCAGGCATGGCAACGAAGTGGACGAGGTTATTCTACAGGAAAATCAAAAGTTCCATATTTGTATATTGCTGAACTTGGCGGTTATGAGCTTGATTCAAATAGAAACAGAAAAGCCGCAAGAACACCGAATCCTGCAATTCCATTCAGTTACATAACTTATTCAAAAGAATATTCAATGGTATTGCCAATTTATGAAAAAAGTCCTGGCTGTGATGAAGAATCAGAAAGACTGTATCAAAATGTATTTTCTGAGAAACAACTTATTAAAATTGTAGAATGTATATTGCTTGGTAAGGAATACGCCGAAGCCGAAAAAGAGCTTGAAAATAAAATCATTAGTTTCATTCAGATAAAAGCTGCAACTTCAAAAGGAACTGTAACACTTTCAGAAGAACAATGGAAAAAGGCTTATGATGTAATCTGTAATAACGAATCGCTTATTGCATTTTTGTGCAAAAACAATCCCATAAACTGGAAAAAGACCGCATATATTGCCGGTCTTACAGAATCGGCTCAAAAGTTTATGAATATAGCAAGCAAGTATGCAATTGGTATTACATCATCAAAACTCCCAATGTGCATAATTCCAAATTCAAACAAAGTTGACTTTGTAAAAGAAGTTATCACTCTTTATCCGAATTTGAGCGAAAATTTCAAGAAATGGATTTCAAAGAAAGATAATCTCATAATTGCTTGGATTATGGGTTTTAAACCTCGCGGAGATGATGCACGACCAGACAGAGGATTGGTTCCTTTTGTTCGTATGCTAACTGGTAAAAATGCCGATATTCTCACTTTTGTTTATGGTCCTGCACCAACAGCAACTTGGAAACTCTTTGAAGAAAATCCTGTAAAACTCGGTTCTACAAATGGCTTGTGGGAAGCGATATTTTCCGCAAGTGATGCAGTTCTCATTGATTCTGCAACAAGCAAGAAAAAACTGAATATTCTAAAAAACGAATTTCAAAACAAAGATTTTAAGCCTGTGGACAAAAACATCTCTGTCAATACAGTTCCTATTAAGATTGGCGAAAATGATGTAGATACGATATTGCACACTTTGCTGACACAGATTAAAGGTATTGATATTTTTGAAGGTATGTGTAATCCGCCAGGTGGAGATTGGAGCGGAATTTCTGTTTTAGATAAGAAAAACAAAACGGAGTACAGATGGTTGTCTTTACCTCGTGTTAGCCAAACGGAAGCAAAACGCCCAGACCATGTTTTTCAAATTTTTGGACTCTCAGATAAACCCATTTTACTTTCTGTTGAATCAAAAGAAGGTGCAAGGGAACTTGAAACTGAAATCGGGGAACGCCTAAATCGTTATCTTTACGACTTGTTAAAAACTCCTGTAAATGCAGAAAAGAAAACGAATGTAGATGATTGGAAATATTCAGAGCATAAACTTTCTAAAGATATTTTTCTCTTCGCTTCTGCTGTGGCCTATATCTGCATGAGAGAAGGAGATTTTGAACTTGTTGAAAACAAAGTTGGTTGCGACATCATTTTTTCATACTACTTTGACGATAATGGAAAATGTAGAATCAATATTTCTTCATATTCTGAGCTTGGAAAGAAAATTGTGGATGCAATCTGCAAAGCAGAATGTCCGCTTGAGAATCTTTCGTTAGTTGTAGTTTAAGTAAAGAGATTCTGTCACTTCTTCTTGTTTTGAGTTCAAAATCTTGCTCACGGCAGAGTTTCCGTTTGAGAGCGAAAGTTTTCGTTTGTAAAGTTCTTTCGGCATATCAGAAAAGTAATTTGTTCCAGCTCGTGAGCCGTCAAAAGACAAAGCCCAAGAGATGTTTTTTGAATTCAATTTGTCGAGTTCAGTAAAGAAATTCTGCAAGTCCAAATCTTTTATATAACGATTGTGACTGTCGGCATAAGGCGGGTCAAAATATACAAAATCCCCCTCTTTTGCCTGCGCCAAAGTTTCCTCGTAACTTTGGCATTCAAAATCAACACCTTTGATTCTTTCGTGCCAAATCCGCACATTCTTTGCAAACATTTCAGGTTTCATCCCCTGCCTCGAAAGATGGAAAGAATTGTTGAATTCTCCTTCACCATTGAAACGTACGATACCATTTACACAAGTTCGCATTATAAAATTTAAATCAAGAGGATTGTGAGTTTTATTGAAACGAGAACGGCAATCGTAAAACACTTTCGGTAAACCATCAGCATTTTTTATATGATTCAACTGCAATTCTTTGTACTCAACATTTAAAGCATTCCATTTTTCTGTGTAGTCTGAAATAACTTCTTCGGGCTTTGATTGAATCAATTTCCAAAGATTTATTAACGGCTCGTAAATGTCAGAAGCGACTGCTCCTTCATGCGCAAAAAGGAAAAGCAAGGCTCCTCCACCCAAAAAAGGCTCAAAATAGCGGTTATAAGATTTTGCCTCACGAGCAATAAGAGAGGCTTGCTTTCGCTTGCTTCCAGTCCATTTTATAAGAGATGGAATCGTCTTGTCATTTGCAGGTATACACATTTTTACGCTCCCTCGCTTTCAGAAAAAAGCGACAAATCTTCGTTGCAATGCTTGAGTCTTTCGTTTGCTATTTTTATATATTCATCTTCAAGTTCAAAGCCAACATAATGCAAGGCGTTCATTTTTGCGGCTACGCAGTCAGTACCGCTTCCGACAAATGGAACAAGAATCGTATCGCCCTCTTTTGCAGAAATATCGAGCATACGCTTAATCAATCGGACAGGTTTTTGAGTCGGATGCTTTCCATAGGCAAGCTCCTCTTTTGACTTATTGTTAGGTACATCCCACACGGTACGCATTTGTTTCCCTGCCTGCTTCAAATTGTCTTCCGTGAAAGAAAGTGATTTTGATTTTTCATAATCAAAATAATATTCTCTCTTTTTCGCCGTTCCTGTATGTCCCCACAGAATTGTTTCGTGACTTGCGGTAAGTCTGCGACCAGAAAGATTTGGAAAACTATTTCGCTTGTACCAAACAACCTCATTGATAATCTCAATATTCTGCAACTGCAAAATAAAATTTATGATTCCTATGTTGTGATATGTTCCATGAATCCAAAAAGAACCAGTCGGCTTCACAAGCCTTTTAACCTCACTAATCCAAGCTGAACAGAAGTTGAAATATTCGATAAGCGGCATATTATCCCAATTTTCCATTACCTTAGACCAGTTTCCACCGAAGCCGGCGAGTTTCTCTGAGTTATCCCAAGACCAGTTTCCGCCAGAACTGAGGTTATAGGGCGGGTCAATAATTGCGACATCAAATGAGTTTGAAGGGAGTTTTTTCATTTCCTCAATGCAATCACCCTTTATGATTGTGTTGATTGGAAGAGGAGTTTCTAATTCAAGTTCAAGGGCATCAGCCATTTTTGCCCTCTTTCTGTAATAATGAAAGGAACTTGTCGAGTTCTTCCTTATCGTACATTCTGTAGCCATTTAGGGGATTTCGGACGGCTTGAAGTTTCCCTGTCTTATCCCAGTTTCGCAAGGTAAGAGGTGTTACACCAATATATTCTGCGGCTTGTGCTATTGTCATAAGATTCTGTAAATTCTTCATAAACATTGATAAACCTTGATAAAATATAGCAAAAAATGGGTAAAAAGTCAATAGTTTTGAAAGAACGGAAAATTTCAAAAATTCTTCATTGTTATTTAAAATAATACTTTCAACTTGCAAAAAACTTCTCAAAACAAGTAAGTCTTTTTTTTAAATTGTACATCTTTAATATAAGAAATTGTGTTGTTTTTAATAAAACCAAACTTTTGTAAAAGGAAGAAATACAGAAACACATAATAAACTTAAAATCCTTAGGATAATGGAAACTCAAAAATTCTAGAACAATCCTTATACTAAGGAAACTTCTGTCGATAATTGAAAGGTATAATGTTTCTGCAAATTACCACTGCATAATTACTAAATTGAATACACTAGAGAGGAGTAATGGATATTAATAAATTACAAAAATGGTTCGACCGCCAAGAAAACTGGTTAAAATATGGTGCTCAGCTACTTATTGCGAAAGCAGATGTTAATGAAGATGAATTAAATAAAGTTGTTAAAATTTGCATCGGTAACGAAAAGGTTGATAATGTTAAATTTGATATTTCTCAATTACTCCATGAGCAAAATTCATTAAATATTCATTTATCTACTCTAGAAAAAATTAATGGCGTAAATGCATTATCTTTTGATAACATTTTAAATTTTGGTGAAAAAAATCTTTGCATAATATATGGGGCAAATGGTTCTGGAAAATCTAGCTATGTCCGCTTATTAAAAAATATATGTAATTCACGATTAAAGACACCTATTTTAGGCAATATCTACAACAAAGAAAAAATAGAACCTTCTGCTGTTGTAAAATACACTGTAAATGATGCTTCAAATGAAGAAAATTGGAAAAATGGGAAAACCAACTCAGATTTGCACTTAGTAGATATTTATGATTCAAATTTTAATAATGAATTCCTTCAAAATTCAAGCCAAATAACATACGAGCCGTTTTTGCTCTCTTTTTTCTCTAGGTTAATAAATCTATCTAATAAAGTTTTTGAGCGTATTAATTCATTAGAAGGCAATTTGGTATCAAAACTTCCTCAAATTCCCCAAAACTTACAGACAACAAACCTTTTTGAATTGTATAAGAACTTAAGCAAGACAAGTGAAACTGAAATTGACGAAAAAATCAGTTTTTCTAAAACCGATGAAGATACTCTATCACAATTAAAATTGCGTATAGTTCAAGAATCTCCAGAGAAAAAAGCTTATGAAATACGAAAGACAATCCAAAAGCTGGATGAATTAAAATCAAAAATAGAAACATTCAAACAGTCTTTTTCAACAAACATGTCTTCTAAATTACAGGCATTAAAGACTGAATGTATAGAAAAAGAAGAGGCATCAAAAAAATTTGCGGATTCCTTAAAAGATGATTGCAAATTAGAAGGTCTTGGTGAAAAAGCTTGGAAAGATTTATGGAATGCCGCTAAAACATATTCTGAACAATTTGCATATAAAACTCAAAAGTTTCCTTACCTTGAAAAAGGTTCTAGATGTGTGCTTTGTCATCAAGAACTTTCACCAGAAGCTATTAAAAGATTTCAATCATTCGATGCATACATAAAAGGAGAACTAGAAAAGAATCTTCAAGAAGCACAAGTTTCTCTAAATTCTTTTAAGAAAAATCTTCCAACTATTGAAACAGAAGAGCAATGGAATAATTTGTGCCAACTTGCAAAAATTGAAGACAAAGCTATATATGCAAAATTATTGGATCTGCTTAACAGGTATACGCAAAAGAGAGAAAAACTTCTCAATAATGATATTATTTCAGAAGACGAAGATACTTCTGAAATTTTTGAATACATTAAGACATTAAAAGAATCTCTTGATGTCTCTGCAAAAAATTTTGAGGAAGATGCAAAAAAAACAAATAAAGAAGAATTGCAGAAAAATATAAACGAACTTGAACTTAAAAAGTTGCTATACCAAAATAAAGAGTCAATTAAATCAGAATTAGCAAGATTAAAATATCTTGAATTTCTTGATAAATGTAAAAAAACAGCAAATACAAGAGATTTAACTCTAAAGAAAAGTGAATTATCGGAAGAACTTATTACAAAAGAATTCGTTGAAAGATTTAATACTCAGTTGAAAAAATTGGGTTCAAGAGTGGATGTAAAACTTCATAAGGATTCCGCTATAAAAGGAAAAATCACCTATAAAATTGTGCTGACAGATTCTACTGAGGCTCCTAAATTAATTCTTAGCGATGGAGAATATCGAATTATTTCTCTTGCAGCTTTTATTGCAGATGTGCTTGGTCATGAAGGAAATTGTCCTTTTATTTTTGATGATCCTATTACTTCACTTGATGATGATTACGAATCCTATGTTGTAAAAAATCTTTGTGAACTATCGAAAAATCGACAAGTTATAGTATTTACACATAGAATTTCTTTATTAAAGGATTTGGAAAACGAAGCTGAGAAAAATAATTTAGAATCAGAATCAATCTATATATCCGGCAGAGACCCTAAAAAGAAAGGTGTTCCTGTAGACATTCCTATGAGTCAGAGTAATATTTTAAAATCAGCAAATTCAATACTAAATGAAAAAATACGTGAAATAAAAAGTATGGATATAAATAGTCCTGAATATGAAGTTAAGATACATTATATCTGCCAGCAGATACGAATACTTGTAGAAAAGAGTGTTGAAGATTGCTTATTAAATGGTGTTGTTTCTCGTTTTAGAAGAGAAATACAAACAAAAAATAAAATTGAAAAATTATCAAATATTGAACAGGAAGATTGTTCTTTCATAGACAAGATGATGACAAAATATTCATATTATGATCATCCACAGCCTGATGAAACACCATTACAAGAGTTTTCAATTGAAAATATAGAAACTGACATGAAAGAATTTGTCGATTGGCTAAAAAAATTGAAAGAAAGGAATAAATAGATTATTTTATTGCCAGGAAAGAAATAACGTATAACAAGAAGTTCAAAACCGCAAACCGGTCAAGCCGGTTTGCGGTTTAACTCATTGTTAGAACGATCTGCTACTGGGATATTTTTTATAAAAAGAGTAGAATTTATGATAAAATTGTGATATTATTATGATATAGGAGATTATCATGTTACACATTAGACCAGTTTCAGATTTACGTAATAAATTCTCAGAAATAGAAAATATAGTTACATCAAGCAGAAGTCCTGTTTTCCTTACAAAAAATGGGTATGGCTCTATGGTTGTAATGAGCCTTGATTTCTA
>JARGFA010000004.1:0-66651 GCA_038397965.1 Treponema sp. | reverse complement strand
TACACGGATGGACATTTACAATAAAAAGTGATTAAAAAAGCAAGAAAAGAAGCCGTTTTTATAGGCTTGTAGACAGATTTTTTCCTACAGTTTTACTACAAGAAAACCGTATGATTTATACTATGTTTATTAATAGTTTTTGTCAAGTCAAAAATAGGTGTTTTTACAAAATAAAGAGTTTTTTTAATCTTTTGTTGATAAAACCGCAAAAAAAAGAGATGATGAGAATATACCGTCCCCATCGGACTAAAATAACGGTGTCCGTTTTTGAAGAGGATAGCAAAAAATGCTTGATGTACTGCTTATATAAACTGTGCAATCAGTTCAGCTGCTTGCCGCTGTTTTGCTTCTTTCACCATTGTCATGTGGCTGCTGTAGCGACGGGTATCCTGTACTGTGCTATGCCGTGTTAGGTACAGCATATCACTATCTGAATACCCCGCATCCTGTAAAATGGTTGCAAAGGTGTGCCGGTAGCTGTGCAAGGTGAGATTTTTTCGCTTAATCCCTGTTTGCTTCATTGTAGCTTCAAAATTATTCCGTACCAAGCGGTAATGAAGCGGTATATCCTTTTTGTCTGAATAAAAAATAAAAGCATTCTTATTGTGCTTAAAAGGATTTGTTTCAATAAAATTAAACAGTTCTTGAGCAAGCTCATCCGATAGAGGAACATAATCTTCCCGCTTCGTTTTTGTACTCTTTAAGCGATTACTATGAAAATTATAGCTTTTGCCGATATAGAGCTTATACCCGTCAAAAGTATGGCAAATATCATCAATCTGCAATGCAAGAATTTCACCAACGCGGCAGCCGGTTGCTAAGAGTAATTTATTAACGAGTAAAAAAGCGTCATCTCCGAATACATTTCCATTACTCGTATCAAAAAGGCGGTGTAATTCGTTTTCAGTAAAAATCGCCTTGATTTGGTTTTCATTTGAAAAGCGTGTTATTTTGCCGGTAAAATCAGCAGTAATAATATGGTGTTCCCGGGCAAACCGTAACGTCTCTACAAATGCCCTTCTGATATTACTCATATAGGCTTCCGATACATGGTTTTTATTTCGTATTGCTCCAAGTATCTTATTAGTATGTTCAGCGGTAAGATCAAGTAAGCGGGTATCGGTGAAACATTCATCATAATAGTTAAATATCTTTGACAATGCTTTGTATCGCTCAGGTTCAGGCGGAGTTTTGCCGTTTGTTCGTAAATACTGAATACGCGGACTATTGTCATAATCAAAATAGGTGAGTAAATATTCTTTAAAAGTTATTGTTTCAAGCCGGTCGTAAATCGCTTGTATGGCAGGTATGGTACTGGTGTACCGTTGCCACATTGCTGTACCTTTTGCTGCGGGCAGTATCACAGTGGAGGTAGGCTGCGAAGATTTGATAGCTGCTGAACCGTTCTTTTTTGCGGCATCAATAAAAAGATTACTAAAAACGGATTGAAAAAGCGTTATAACATCTTCTTGCGTGAAAATAGTGTGTGAGAAAATATCGGTGAGTGTATGCTGTGCCTGTTGTTTTTGCCGTCTGTTGAAGAAACTATCAGGATCATAATACCATTTATTGATTCTCTCGTCGGCTTCCTTCCGGTCGCGTGTTCCGGTGCTTTTTGCCGTCATCTTTTTACCGGTGATTTTATCCTTGAACTGAACATAAATAATGCCGTTACGTGAATAGGTAAACCATTTTTTAAGAGTGCGCATAGTGAAATCCTCTCTTTTTGTTGATACTGTTGGTAATGTGTCTATATAGGGTCTATCGGTGCGATATACGGATATTCTTGAGTTGCTTTTGATACGTTTAAAAAGAATGAGCATACAACAACGCTGAGGCTGTTTTGTGCTTAGGCATAAAAAAACCGCCGGAGTGTCATTGTTCCGGCGGTTTTGTAACGTGTATGCTCTTGTTATGCGGTAAGTTTTGATGCAGCTTCTACCGTTTTTACCGTTGTTTTTGTTTTCTGTACCGTATGCATTGTAAGGTCAAACTCCACGAGCCCTTGCAATGCTTCAACAAATATACATTCAAACCGGATATGCCGTTTTTCTAATTCTTTTTCAATATGGAGCAGTAAGTCTTTAGAGCCTGATTGACCCCATAAATACATTTGGCGATGCGGCGTTTTATTATACAATTCTGATCTAAGACTATTGCGAAGATGCCAGTTAGCCAAAAGATTTGACGCATACGCACGCAATAATTCCTTATCACTTAATTTATCAGCAATCCAACCTAAGCCGGAATTTTGACTAAGTGTTTTAAGTGTCGAGGCTTTAAAGGTCATTTTTTTTGTCTGTTGCATGGTTTTTGTAAAATATTTCATGGTTGTTGCTCCTTGTAGTCAGAAAATTTATTAAGGCTTCTTTGCCTTAATCTTGATTATATTATAGGCATTTATGCCTTTGCTGTCAATACGTTTTTAGGCTTTTTTGTCTTTTTTTATTGATTTTTTTTCTTTTTTACTATATTTTATAGGCATAATTGCCTATATGAGGTGTGTATGTTAGATTTTTGGGTACGAGTAAAGGAGCTGTTAAAAGTTAAAAATATTACTCAAGATAAAATTGCAGCTCAAATAAATGAAAGAGCCGATTCTTTTAGCAGATGGATACAAAAAGATAGATTGCCTGATGCTTTACAAACTTATAAAATTGCGCAAGCTCTCAATGTTTCAATAGAATATCTTGTTACCGGTAAAGAGCCGGAGAATGCAGAAAAGATAGCAGCGGTGAAAGAACAGTTACTAGAGGTAGTGCAGCAGTTAGACCAGCTGCACTAAGAGCGTTTTTTTTGCGTTCTGTGAAGCGCTACGGCGGAAAAAGGCGTAATTTTCCCTTTAAGTACCATTTGAAAGCAGTAAACAGTGCACTTACCGTAAGCAGTGCAGACAAGACCACCAGCGCAATGGTGCGCCGGTAAACCGTTTCTTTTAATTCCTCAATTTCCGTCTGCTTCGCTTCCAGTGCCGCAGCTGTTTCGGCTTCGTATGTGTTGTAGGATTTCTTCAAATCGGCTAAGGCTGTCCGCTCCGTCTGCAATTGACTGTTCAAGTCTTTCGCTTGCGCCTCTGCTTTCTGCAAGGTCATCCGTAAGCTGTGCGCTCTCTCGTGCGCTGTTTTCAATCGATCTTGCAAGCTCAGTACCTGTGATTGCTGCGTCTGTCTGTTTTTCTGAAAGCTCATCAAGATACTCTCTAACTCGGTGAGCTCCGTTTCCGTTACCGTGTATACCGCTTCCTGTGCAGCAGCCGGAAAAAGAAAACAGCAATAGACAGATACACAGAAAAATACAAAAGGTCTTTTCATTCATGTACCGCATTCTTTTACTGCATCAATTCAAAGTGCGGGCTATCCCAGCCCTTACCCCACACTTGCCCGTAACCGCCTGCGCACCAGTCGAGTCCGCATTCTTCACCGATAGCGCCGATTTCTTTCCATACCTGCTCAGGCGCATTCCACCAGATGCGCCCATTCTTTACCGGCGCAATATCAACAGCATTACCGCCGAAATGCCGGGAGTTCGTTGTCTTCGTAACAATGCGCTGGTTTTCAGCCTCGGTAAGCAGGTATAATCCCGCCTTTTTACGCAAGGCATTCACTGTTTCAAGCGGCTTTCTTCCTTGCGCATAATAGGCCAGCTGTGTATCTACCATCCGCTCCGTTTCAACTACAACAACCTCAATCCTTTTCTGTTTAAGCGCGGATAAAAAATGCCTCGTCCGTTTAGCCAGTTCAGGATTAAGCCGGTCAATATCTTTAATTACTCCCATGATATACCTCCGATTGTATAAGTCAGCTATGCAAAATGATTATCCCCTCAATTCCTGTAGGTATTGTTTATTTTTCTCAATAGGATAGGTAATACTTGTTTTAATGTACTCTTGGGTTTTGAATTGCCCTCGAGCGGTTTCATACATCGTTATTTTTTCTTCAATATGTTTGATTAACAGTGCCGCTACATCTTTCTCCCACTCACGTATGAGCCGCTCGATAGCAGGTTTCATATCGGCCCACTCCGGCAGTTTTTCTTCTTTCTGTGTCTTTAAAAGATGTAAGACAAATGCGGAAAAGGCGTGTCCTATGTCTTTGACGATTTCATACAGATAATCCGCCCGCTCGCTGCTTGATAGCTTTTCACGGATATTGTTGTAGTCAAGCCGTTCATTCAGTTCGTCTTTGATAATGCCTTCAACAATTAAGACCGGCAGAAACGATGAAAAAAACGGCTCAAGAGCTGTGCGTATCTTGTTATCAAGTCTGCGCACGGTTTTACGCAAATCAGCATGCAGATGTTCATCAATAGCGATGCTTTTTTTAAAAAGCGTTTTACGCAATTCCTCATCTTTGATGCTGTCATCAAGTCTTTTATTGATTTTGCCGATGCTGCCCTTTTTGCCGTTCCAGTCAAAACTAATACCGCGAATCATAATCACGGCAAAAATCAGCACAGCGATAAAGGCGATAACAAGCCAGCCGACTGTAGATATGTCTTTCATGGTGTTCCTCTTTTGTGTTGTATGTTTATCTGCTGCATTGTAGATAAAACCGGATGCGTAAGGCAAATGAAGAAAAGAAAAAGGCGGGAAAGTTGTGCTGCACAGGGGTAAACAGGTATACTCAAGGCGGTATGAAGAACAGGGAAATTGAAAACCTGCAAAAAGAGCTTAATAGGCTTGGCATCATCAGTATTGAGGCTGATAGCGGACTATCGGGAGAGCTTGCAAAGACAGCTATAGAGGTAGTGAAATCAGTTAATTTAGACTTTACCCAGCTTGCAAAGACAGCACGGCAAAAACGGGCAGCGATACTGAACGAGGAATAAAAAAGCCTGCTGTATACGACCAATATACAACAGGCTTTATTGGTTCAAATAGCAACAAATTGGCATAAGTTGACTATTTGAAATATCAACCGTAGTTGATACCTCATATAAAACGTTAATCTATTATAAACTAGATACTTATGAGTTGTCAAACAGTGCCGAACAGCCAACGCCAACCAGCCCGCAGCCGGTTAAAAAGGCTTTTATCCTCTTTTACGCTTACAGGCGGCTCCGGCTCTTTTCTGCTTTCTGTTTCTTTAAACGCTTGTACATATATGTTTCTTAGTTCATGCTCTTTTCTGCTGCCCGTTCTATTAAGCGATTGTAACAATATGTTTATCGCCTCATGCTGCTTTTGCAGCCGGTAAGCATTGGTTTTTCTTTGCTTATTCCGTATCTTGCGCTTGAGCCGTAGTGATTGTTTCTTTTTCTTACCGGTTTCAACTGCAATGATACTAATTCTTTTCATGGTATACCTCTTGCAGCTGATTATAGAGAATGCAGATGCGTAAGGCAAAAAAAATTTCTTTATTCCCCGCCTTAGTTGTGTTACGCATACTACTTACGCTATTTTTTTGTACTAAGAGGTAGTAATATGATAATGTGTTTTAACATAATCCCACAGGATAAAAAAGCGGTAAAGCAAAGCAATAGTATCTCTTTGTAAAATATTATTAGCGTAAGCCGATAATGTAAGAAAAGAACACAAAGGAGAATGTGTACATTGTATGGCAAAAAACAAAATACTCCCAAAGATAGAGAAAGGTATCCTTTTAATAATAAAAAAAGCAGAATTTGATGAATTTGCAACTGCGAGCAGTTTTTCTGACGATTTGAAAAAAGTCATTATAAATATAGCTGATATATGTTTTAGGGCTGGATGTGATGCTGTCTTGTTTTTATTAAATCATTTAAATTATGATTATCAATGCGATAGTTTTATACCAATATGTGAAGATGCCCAAATATTGAAAATACTGGAAGCTGTAAAAAACATCAAAGAAGTAATATGCCAGCGCCCTTATACATGTAATGAGCTTAGCAAGCTATTGAATAAACGAAGACTTGCGTTTGATGATCTTCTTTATAAAATATTTAGATATGAAAGTAATTGGACTAAAGAATATGCATTTGGAATGGGAGATGATACAATGCCTATAAAAAAAATAAACTTAAATCCATATCTGGAAGATCCTAGTTCATATATCTCAAGAGATCTTTTATCTTCATTAGAAAAAGAATTCCGTATATATCGTGATATTGCGCAAACCCATCCGGAATATAAACGGTTTGTATATGAAATTGTAAAAGATATAGAACAGGTAAGAAAAGAGTTGGACAGCAAAGAGGGGTTTACGCAGTTACAACTGGAAACACATGACTTTGCTATTCGTATTCCCGAACAAAATTTAACAAAAGAAACAGTATTTGATGGTAATCTTTTTACAAATTTAAAGGTGTTTATTGATGGTTGTATAGAAAAAATAACTCCGCACTTTAAAAATGAATATAATTTAGGGATAACAGCGGTCGGATACGGCAGCACTACTTTATTTGTTGATATAATCCCATCATCTAAAAACAGAAACAAAGACCAAGAAGAAAATATAAAACAGGAAACAAAAGAAGTTGGCGCTATCGTCAAAAATATTTTAAAAGAAAGTCTCGTACTTGTTGAAAAAAGCCCTGCGAGTGATGATGAAAAACTTGATATGTTTTTAGAGAAAACAAAATTAGAACCAGAGAAAGCGGCAGGAATAATACAAAAACTTGAAAACCTTTTTCCCAAAAATACAACGACATATCCACATGTTGATGTGTATGTTCAATCTGAAGAACCTACCTGTGTTTCTTTCTCAAAAGAAAATATCCAGTCATTTGGAAATGTAAAAAGAACAATAATAGAACAGACAAAAGAAGAATTTGAAAATGAAATATCAGGGCTCCTTGGTGCCGTTGAAGTATGGAATAAAGCAGAACCCAAATTCAAAATAAAAACAGATACCGGCAAGCGAAGAACTATATGCTACGAAGCTACAGAGGAAAATGAAAAAAAAGTAAAAAGCATGATCGGGAAAAATGTAAAAATTCAAATTTCTCAAGACGGAAAAAGCAACATTTTGGAACGATGGCTAGCATAGTGCTTGTTTCCCCCTAAAACCACCTGCCTATTTTCATTTTATCGTTGTCAATACCGTTAAACGTATACGCCTTACCGATAAAGGGTTTCGGGCAGTCGCCGCCTGAATACGCTATCAGCTGTAGCCCATTGCCGAATTGGGCTGCGAGGTAATTATCGGTAGTTTCAAAGTTCGTTATGCCGGAGCCGGTGAGAATCTTCGTCGGAATTACGTAGAGTGCCCCTTGATTGCCTGCATAATCACTTTTTCCCGTTAATACTACACTATTCAATTGAGGATAAAAATCAGCATCGGTCAGATAAAAATTTTCTATCTTTTGCGTAATTTCTTTCTGATAAAGATTTTCAATAAAAGTATTTTTCCCCTGAGCGTCGGCATATATCAGAAGCAGAACACCATCTGCATACAGTATATTGCGCATATTTTTGATTTCAGGTCTAAACCGGCTCCAGTCTTTTCCGTTTTTTGAAATGAAACATCCATTACTTACATCATAATGGCCATCAATCGGCTTAAAAAAAAGATAAAAAATATTATTATAACATCTTATGATAACAAATCCCGCTTTATATGAATACTCAGGAAATAGATTGTCGTAATGTTCCCATGTATTACCTTTATCGTATGATACAGATAGTCCTTCATAATTCATTGCACTGTATGCAACTATTACTTTATTATTCCCTGTGGCATAAAGCCTATGAGGTTTGTCGGGCGGAGTAGATACAGGGTTTTGAGGTTTGTTATAAATATATATACGTTCTCCAGTTTTATGATTCACAAATCCGAGCGTTTGCGCGCTTTTATCAAAAAGAGGTTCCCAAAAATCGCCGGGTTTATACGGTTTTATTTCACCTTGCTTTTTCCAATTTACGCCATCAGTTGAACTGTAGTAGTCAGAGGTTTTAGCCATTACAGCATAGAATTTGTCTTTGTAGGCAGATACAGCTCCTTGAATTGATATATTGGGTTCAATTTTTTTAAAAGTCTTTAATCCATCATCAGAATAAACAAAATCACCCACTCCATCGGAAATTGCTTTTTCTCCGTCAGCAGTTATGGCTGGAATATTACGGCTATAACATTTAATGTTTTTAAGTTTATTTTCAGAAATAGCACTTCCTATTGGCATTTCATAGCCGCCGCTTGCCTGTATGCAGCCGGTTAAAAAGAGACTCAATATACTTGCACCTGCAATGTTTCTAATCTGTTTTGTCCGCATGAGTTCCCTCCACACTTCTATATTTTGTCCGCTATGAGAGCCTTTATAAGCCAATTCGTCAATACCGAAGCTAAACGGTTCGTTAGGGTCATATTGGCGGTAGTTATGCCCCATAAAAATCATCTGGTCGCCGATTTTTGGGTTATTGCTTACAAGACTTGCAACCGATTTTTGAAAGTATACCACTTGTGCTGATAGGCTTTCAACGAACGCTTCTAATGCTACCAACTTTTCCGCAAATTGTACAGCGGGAATATTTTCGTTTTTCCCCATCGTGCGGCATAACTCCAGCGCATCAGTTAAGGCGGCTTGAGAATACTGCGGGCTGCCTGTCTGCTCCCATTTTTCCCCCGTCCAGCGGTAGCATACGCCGACTTTCCAGCCGCCGATGGTTTTACCAGACAGCACCCAGTCGCCGGTATTGGCATCAACCGCCCCTAACCGTTCCCCTTTAGTAATGATTGCCGTGCGGGTTGCCGGCACCGTTTCCACCACGCCTAAGTATTTCGGCGTTGCATTAGCAAGGGTACTATTAGGATTAGCGGGGTCAATGCTCCAATCCGCAAGCGAGTAATTTTTGATGGGATATTGGGGATTAAGATACAGCCAGAGTACCTCTTGTTCGGTTAAAATACGGTCAAAGAACATTAAATGAGCAAGGGAGCCAACGGTGGCATCACCTGCTGACATATCAACATAAGTTTTTTCCGTGTCTTTCCAATCTTTGAAATCCGCTTTTACAACATGGTCAAATATTTTTTCGCCGTCTAAATAAATTATCTTTTTGACATGCGATTCTTGTAAATCAATCATCACAACCAAGTGATGCCATTTGTTGTTTAAAAAACTGCTTTTACTAATATTAAACCATATATACGCATTTGAATCTCGATGTGTTGCAATAGCGGGAGATGATATATTGCCATTATTTGCCTTAATATCAAAAAAGGCATAATCATATCCACCATAGAACCACATACGTGGATTACTCTGTACATCCTGTTTATTTGGGTCTATCTTAACCCACCTAGAATGACTCCACTTTTTACCGACACCAATATAGTTTTGCGCCGGTCTTGCTAAGTAACCGTTATGACATTTAAGGATAGTTCCTATTTTATCATCTTTTCTCTTTTCAACATTGCCGGCAATGTTAGCATGATTGCCGTTGCCGGATAAATCAAGTGCTTGTGTATCTGCTATGGTTTCAATTTTAAAGTTAGACCACTTACTTATTCCGTTTGGCTGAATTGCACCCTCTCTGCCGTTGTAAAACAAAATACGTAAGTCGTGTCCTTGGAGGTCTGTGTTTTTACAAACAAATTCTAAAACACAGGTACACCGTCTGTTAACAACAGGGGTATGGCTTTGATATAAATCGGTGCCCCAAGGCTGCGGGGTTGTAAAATCGTAATAATACATCGTTGCAAATTTTGCTTCGCCTTGCAGCACTTCAAAATCTGCGGTAATTCTATACCTTTTCCCGTTTAGTAATGCATCTGTTGCCTGTTTGCTGTATTGGGAATAAGAGGTTCCTGCTAAAAATTTGTACGAAAACCCTCTTAATCTTGTTTGTGTAACATCCTTATACTGCACGTCCGCAAAATCATAAGCACAAATAGGATTGACCGGCATAACGGCGTTCAGCAGTTCCCAGTTAGAATTACTCCAGCGGTACAGTAAGCCTTGAAAGGTGCCTATCTGGTTTTCATAGTCGCCGGGTGTTTCCAGAGAGGCTAAAAACTTTGTTGTCCCGTCTTTGCCATCTTTGCCGTCGCGTATTGTTACCGTATGGGCGGTAATTTCAGCGGTATACGCTGAAACGGCATCCATAAAGACACCTGCAACACTGAATACATACTCTACGCTGTCATCTTTCAAAGCGGTAAATTCACTTTCAAAGCCGGCTACTTTGCGGTAATTGTAGTCTGCTGCCCCCTTTTCTTTCCACTTAATTACATACTCTTTTTCTTTTCCCTGCCAGATAAGAAGGATGCTCTTGTGCCTGCCGTAAGCGGTAAGACCGAACGGCTGGAAGGCATAATCGCGGATGTCTTCCTGCACTTCTTTTTTAATGAGCGCATCGATAGGGTTAAATAAAAAACCGCCAAGACCGAACTTTTGCGTGAGCTTACTTTCTTTGTAGCTGATGCTTTCTTCTTCAACGACTGCATCATATATCCGATTGGTTTCGGGGTGGACAAGGGAAACCTCATCAAGCAAGCGTATCGGCTGGAGCGTTTCTACTTCAAAGATCGGGTTATCCTCTTTGCGTTTTTCTTTGAGCTTTTTTAATCCCGCTTCCTGTAACTCATTAAGCGTTTTTATTTTACTGTCGGTAAAAACTTCTTCAACAGCCGGAAGACTATCGAAGGTTCCTGTTTCAGGAATACGTACATACAGTTTTTTAAGTTTTTCCCCTTCCCCGTAACAGTGAAGCACATTGACCTTTTGTGTATTTGTTTTAAGCTCTTTTATATTTGTATTGTTCAGCTGTTCGGCTGCCTTGTCCCCTGCGCGCAAAAGGTAGGGATACTGCCGCTTACGGTCTTGCACAAAACTCTTTGAAAACTCAAAGTAAAGCCGCCCGTCTTCAAAGGTGCAGCGGGTGTCAAAGGGGTATTTTTCCCGTATCTTTTGGATTGCCTGCCAGACGGTGAGATTTGAAAGCTCTACACCCTGTACGAGTTCGCCCATATTGAGAGGGCTAGATCGGAGTGTAAAAGGTGTTTTCTTTCTCGTGATGATTTCAAAGGCACGCAAAACCGGCGTAAAACCGCGTACGGTTCTATCCACCAGTACATTGTGTTCATTGTAGACCTTATGCGTTGCAAAGTCTGAAACCCAATCGGGGTTGATGTACTTAAGAATAAAACGCACGGCTACATAACGCTTATTACTTGCAATCGGCACACCGGTTAGCTCGCTATCATGTTCTACGGCGCGGTTGATCGTCAAAATGGGACTTTCTGAAAAATCTACTTGACTAATATGTGTTATAGGCGTGTCGGAAGAAGCGGACTGAATACCGATATAGACTTTTTCTCCGGCCGTTTCTTCCCAGCGTACATACCGCTCGCTTACGGCATCGCCTAAGTCAAAGGCAAAGGTAATATACCCGCTTTCATAGTAGCGGATGCCGTCTTCAACTTCGTGATAGTCTAAGTGAATGTCCCCGTCTTTAATTTTACTTAAAGCGATTCGGTGTTTTTCAAGATAACCGGCAAAATCTTCTAATGTTGTTTTCCTGATGTAGTCGAACCCGTAAATTGCATCTGCTAAGACAAAGGAAAGCGGCTTTTTATCCCAGCCTTTCCAGTGTTCAGGGATACGGTAATTTTTAAAAAGACTTTCTAAGGTGCGCACACTGGTACTTACTCTTTTTTCATTGCGGCTGTGTTCGGTGATAACCACCGTCTGCATTTTCTCCGTACCCTTGTACAATTCCGCATAAACGGCATTTTCGGGGTAGTCGATAAGCTCGATCTTACCGGTACCCTCTTTGTTCCGCTTTTGCGAAAAGCTCCAGCCGCATTCATACGTTTTTTCAAGTCTGTTTCCGTCTTTATCATAAAAAAGTATCATTGTTCTGTATCTCCCTCGTGTGCTGTAATAGTCTGTTCTTTTTTTTAAGCGTACCTGCCGCATACGGTTATCTCGACTGTGCCGCCTTGCGTGTACAATTTGACAGCGTTCGTTCCTGCGTGCAGCATAAGCGGCTTAATAAGGCTCCGTGTTGAAAGGGCTTTTGAAATATCCGCGCCGTCAAGGAATAGCCGGCCGTCTTTGAATTGTAAAGCCTTGCCGTGCGGTATCGTGATACGTTTTGCCGCTTCCATGTAGGAGCCGCCGCATTCAAGGATGAGCCCTTCAACGAATGAAACGCCCTGTATGGTAACGGAGGGAAGCTCCGGCCGGTTTCCGGCACTGGTAACGGTTACCGTTTTTTCACCGCCTTGAAAGGTATGTGTCTTTTTTTCACCGTACCCGAACGGATCATACGCGGTTAAGGTAAAGTTTATCGTAAAGGCGGTACCGATTGTCTTTCCGGTATGGTAGCCGGTTTGTACATTCCCGGTTAAGCGGCAGCGGTAGCTGATGGTATCTAAATCAGCTTTAAACACAGTTAGCTCTTTACCGGCAAGCAAGGCGGTAATGCGGCTGCGCTCTTGTTCTACGGCCTCGTGTGTGCCTGCCGGAATAACGCCTGAACAGTGAAAGGTGCGCACGCTATAGTGTTCACTTCCGCTGAAAACCTTTCCGTGCCGGTCGTTTACCGCTACGGCCTGCTCTTGTATGGCACAGCTTGAGCTACTTGCGGTTATCCATATCGGAATAGCTAATAATTCATTATCTGCATAGATTTTCATGCCGCGTCCCTCTTTTTAACCTGCTAATGATTTTTCGACAATTTCACTGATAAGCGCTTTTAAATCGGTTGTTTCATTTGCGTGTATGTGGATGGTGCTGTTATGAGAATGAAAGGTAACGGCATTGATAATAATCTGCGTTGCTGCTAAGTGCTGAATAGTTGCGTCTTTTAAGTCTATTGACTGGTTGATTGTTTTAAAACCGTTTTTAATCGCTTCAAGTAAGACGTCTCTGTCTGCCCCTGAAAGCTCTTGAATAATAGTTCCGGCAGCTTTTGCCTTAATTTCAACGCCGCCTTCTAGGGCTTTTGTCGTTCCTGCAACCTCCGCCATCATTTTCTCAAGGCGGTCATACAGGGGCTTTAATGCGTTGATTGTGCCGTTTACTTCTTCTGATGTTACTTTGCCGTCTGCCATAAGCCCCTGAATAAGGCTGTCTACTTTTGCCTTAATACCGGCACTTTGCATGGCAGACTGAATAATCGCCTTTTTCATTTCAGATGCAAAACTCTTTTTAAATGCTCCCCAGTCGGCATTATAGGCAGCATCTCCAAGCGCGGAAGAAAGCGATGCAGAGATAGCTTCACCTATATTTTCCCATTCCCGCCGTACCTTTTCAGCAGAAAGACCGAATTTTTTATTCATATCATCAAAAATACCGTTTGTTTCTTTTCCGATTTTTTCTATTTCCCTCAATGCTTCTTCATACGTTATATTTCCTTTTTCTACGTTATCAAAAACCTGACCAATACGGGCAGAAATCGCATTCGTTACCGCTTTATTTACCAGCCCTTCATACAGCTGCTCTTTCAAAGACCGTTTAAACTGCTTCATGTCGCGGGTTTTGACATATTCACCTAAAGCCCCGTCAAGATTGCCGATATAGGCGGAAACCGGATCGGAATTACCTGCATTGATACCGGCATCCTGTAAGCCTTTATCAATGGCTTTTTGAGCAAAGTCTTTCCATTGTTTTGCAGCAGCATAATCTTTATTACGCATTGCTTCATTGTACTTTTCCATAACCTGAGCTACGGTATAGTTTGCTTTTTCAGTTGTATAGTAGGTTTCTTCGTAATTGTCATAACTGAGCCATCCGAGCGGATCAAGCCGGTCATTATTAACTGTTCGTGTTCTTGCTTGCTGATAGGTGTATTCTGCTTCGGTTTTTGCATCTTTTATCTTACCAAGAACCTCATCAACCAGTTTTTTTTCAATTTCAAGAGCCTGACTGTCAAAAATAGTATTTACATTCAGTTTTTTTCCTGCGGTGAGCTTAGCGATATTTTTAATGACTTCTCCGGTAAGCGTTATAGCATGGCTGATATTTTCCTCTTGCTGCCGTTTGATTTCGTCGTTAAACTGACGAGCTTCTTCCCGTGCTTTTCGTGATATTTCTGCATTTCTTCTTTTAACTGCTCCCAAAATAGTACTTACAATGCCGACCGCTGCACTTATCCCGCCAAGTACTGCTTTTGCGATTGGGTCGCCTACCATGTTGCCGATTTGATTAAGCAGCTGCCCGCCAGCCTGTAGTGCAGCTATTCCGTCTAACCCGCCCTGTTCTATTGCTCCGGCAATAACACCGGCAAGGGTTTGTCCGATATTTGCAGCGCCTTGTATATAAAGGTTCGCTTTCTCTGCCGCCGCTTTCTTTACTTCTTGTTCGGCTTGTTTATCTGCCTTATCTTTGCGTTTTTTTGCCTCATCATCAGCTATTTTTCCGGCAGTAACCGCCGCATCAATTACTTCATGGATGCGTTTGCGCTCCGCTTCAATGTTAATCAGTTTTAATTGAAACTCCGATTTTCCCAGCTGTTCAGTGCTTTTTAAAGTGTTTTCTATCTCTGATAGGCTTACCTTGGAGCCGGCAAGTTCAAGGCGTAAGGCGGCGGCTTTATCCTGCATGTCTTTGAGGTACTGCGCTGCTTCCGCCTTGTCGGTATCGCTTAATGCGGTTCCGCTTGCATCCTGTCCGCTTTCAATCATGCGTTGCGTAGCTTGTATTTCTTCTTGTACCCGCGTAAGCTCTCTGCGGGTATCTTCAAGCTGTTCCTTGTATTTTGCAAAAGCACCAAGCCCCAACCGTGCGGTCTTGGTGTATTCGTCTGCAAGCGTAATCCCTGAATCTTTGGAAGTTTCAGTGTTTTTTGCCTTTTCTAATAACTGTACATCCGACAGCCCCGCATTCTCTTTTTTCTTTTTTTCCGCAGTCTTAACATCGTTTACAAACTTGTCGATTAATGCCTTGCGTTCTTCGAGGTATTTTTTCTCAAGTTCAACGCTGTCTTTGCCGTACTCCTTTGCTTTGCTTATTCTTTCCCGCCATGCTTTGTCGAATGTTTCCAGTTCGTCCTGCATGGTCTTTTTTGCATCGCTGCTGGCAGTGCCTGTCTTTTTTTGTGAAAGGCTTTCATACCAGTCCCGTAAACCGATTGGTTTTGCAAGGTCTTTTGAGGTAAGCTGTATTCGCTTACCGTTTTCGTCAACGATATTTTGCAGCTCTGCGGTTTTCTTTATTTCGGCTTTTAAAAATTCATAATATTCTTTATTCCGGTCAAATGCTTCACCTTCTATCTTTTTGCGCTCTTCAACGGCTTTTATGCCGGTTGTTTTAAACTCCTCCCATTTTTTCATCAGGGCATCAATAGCTTGCTGCTTAGTTTGCGTTTCCTCCGGTTTATCCAGTTGAGCTAAAGCGGCTTCTCCTGTTTCTATTTTCAGCTTTAAGGTTTCCGCTTCTGCAACAATCGTTTTTTGTTCTTCTAACAATGCAGAGGCTTCGGAGAGCTTTTTACTTTCTTGTTCTATTGCGGTGGTATTCAGTTGAACTAAGACTTGCAGTGTTTCAAAAGCACCGTCAAAGGTGCCGTAGGCAAAATCATCGAGCGCATCTTTTTGTATGTCGTTTCGGATGGCTTCAAGAGCTTGTAATGCCTCTTGTTTTGCCGCTGCATCACTCAAGGCGGCTGTTTTCATTTTTTCAAGCACGTTTTTGTATCGGTCTGTTCTTTCGGTTGTCTGTTGCAAGTCTTTAAACCACTGATCTATACCGCCTTGATGTTCCTCAACATAGTGTTGCGCCTTATCGGCCGCCGATTTTCCAAGTAATAATGCGCGTTCATTTTTTACCTTCTCCATTTCGAGTAATTCACGGGAGGTTTTTCGTGCCTTTTCAACAAAGGCTTCTAAGCCCTCTCCGTGTTCCTTGAGAGCATCGCCTGCTCCGGGAATTGCTTGTTTTAACTGTTCGATAACGCGGTTAAATTCGCTTTCTGCTTCCGTGCTGTCCTTTATTTTGTCTTTGAGGCTGTCGTATTTTTCAAGTAAAGACTGAATACTGCGCCCTTTCTCGCCGTCTTTTCGGGCATCTTCTGCGGTTTTTTGTGCTTCTTCAAGCTGTCTTCCGGCTGCCTTGTAGGCATCCTCTTGCGCCTTTCTCACCTGCGCAATAATCCCCATTGCAACCGCACCGGCAGCAGCGATACCGGCTGCCCATAGGGCAATGGGATTAGCAGCAAGAGCAACATTGAGCTGTACCATTTCGCGCTTTATTTTTGCTATACCGACTGCAACCAACAATAAAGGTCCCGCACTTGCGGCTATCCCTGCTAATGCGGTTCCGGTTGTCTGGATTCCAACGGGCAGATTATTGACTACTTTCAACACGCCTGTTATCCCTTGTGCAAATGTGTCTACCGCCGGAATAACGTTTGAGGTAAGGGTTATTTGGACTGCTTCCCATGCACTCATCAGTTCCGCTTTTGTATTGGCGAACGAGGCATTTTGTATCTCCTGCATTTTTTCAGCTGCCCCGTCCGATGCTTGCAAGAGCCCGTCCATAGTCCGGATTGCATCTCCTCCGCCTTCAATGAGCTTTTGCATACCGGCTGCCGCTGCCTCTCCAAATAAGTCATTAGCTTCTGTTACCCCCACTTGTGCCGCTTTCAGCCGATCGATAATATCGGCAAAGCTGTTTGTTTTTGGATTGACCTCATCATACTGAAGACCGAGGGCGGCAAGCTTCCCTTTTAATTCATTCGTCCCGCTTGCGAGCTTTTGTAGTCCGCTTCTCAGGATAGTACCGGCTTGCTCCCCGCCAAAACCAGTATTGTAAAGACGCATCAGGGCAGCAGTTGCTGTTTCAAGGCTTACATTTAACCCTGATGCTACAGGGCCGACATACTTCATTGAATAGGACAGTTTTGTCATATTCGCTTGGCTTTTACTAATCGCCGTTGCGTACACGTCTGCAATGTGAGCGGCTTTATCTGCGGTTAAATTGAACTGTGAAAGGGTTGAAGCAATCGTACCGGAGGTAAAGGCTAAATCGCTTCCTGTTGCCCCTGCAAGGCGTAACACCCCGTCAAGGCTATTCATTGCCTCTCCCGCATTTTGTCCCGCTGAACCTAAGTTATACAGGGCATCAGCGGCTTGGCTTGCACTAAAGCGGGTAGAAGCGCCCATTTCTTCCGCCTTTTTCTTCAATGCTTCCATTTCGCTTTCTGTAGCACCCATAACAGAAAAGGTATTCTGCATGGACTGTTCAAAACTACTGAATGTTTCAAGCGACTGTTTGGCAAAAATGGTTAAGGGGGCGGTTACGCCGACCGATAAAACAGTTCCGATTTTGGTTAATTTTTCATTGATCTCATCGACAATGCCGTCTATGTCGCGGCCGAGCTTTTCGGCTATTTCTTTTGACTTATAGGCGTTTTTTTCAAACTCATCTGTTTTTAATGCCAGTTTTGCGTATAATTCCCCGACTGCCTTACTCATGTTTTATTCCCTCTTTCACTGTGTAATGCTGCTTTTTTCTAGGTATCATCTTCACTAAAAAGACCGTCCATTTCTTTTTGAAATGCGGCTTCCTTTACCTTTTGCTTGCGCCTTTCTTCCCGCTGCCGCTCTGCTTCCCTTTCGCTTGCAGCAACAGCAACTAAACACGCCTCATCAAAAATAAAGGCTTCTGCATCAGTTAATCCTGAAACGTAGCTGCTTGGGGAACGCTTCCAGTATTTGGCAACCCGTCCGATGCGCTCAAAGCAAGCTGTTCCGACTTTTTTTTTATATCCGCTTGTAAGCCTTGCACGTACCATAAAAATAAGTCATTGATAAAATCGCGCGGCATGACATCTTCCCGTTTTGCCTCCGGATTGCCCAAGATGGCGGTAATTGCTTCATAGCATTCACGGTAGCGGGGATATATCATGCTTTTTTCTGCCAGTTCATGGCGGAATTCTTCTTCCTCTTCCTGCATTTTTTGAGCATCAATTTGAGGCAAACCCTCATCATCGGCATCGAATGTGCCTGCAAGACCTTTGACGAACTGAAAAAGGACATTCGGAAAGCGGCCGCACATGAGCAATTCTTGAAAATTGAGCTGATGGATTAAAAAGGGGCGTTTTACCCCGTTCCAGTAAAGGGACACCCATGAACAGCTTGAAAGAGCAAGACGCGCCACTTGTGTACCGTGGGCTTTTTTCATTTTTTTGTAATACTCCGCCTCGATGCGTTTTTGCTTAAAGCGGGTAAAAAACTGCTGTATGGCGTGAATAAGAGCGGTAAACATGCGTACTAGATGCGGTGTTTTCTTTTGTGCGGTAGCGGTTTGGTTCATGGCGTGTACTCCTTGACGTGTGGGTATGTGATGTGTTGACGGTGAAAAAAACACCGCCTGAGCCTTAAACGCAAGAACGGGAGGCGGTGTTTATGGCTGTTATGCGACAAATTGACTGAACTCATGCCGTGAAATGGTTTTGGTGCATTTCATGGGTAAATTGCTGCGCTTGTTTTCGCTGCCGGAGCCTTGCAGTTCGGCAGTGTTCATGTCGCTTTCCTTTGCCTCTTCATTCGGGGCTGAAAAGCTGCATGAGGGATACAGCACCATTTTCATTTTGACAAAGTTTCCTTTCTCGTTGCCGCCGCCTTCGTACTGCTGTACAAAGTAGCGTACTGCTACAAGCGGCGGGTCTCCTGTCTTGTCAAAATACAATTCCCCCGTTTTTTCGTTGTAGGTGCTGCCGGTTATAAGAGCAAGTAAGCTGTCATCAATGGCAGCAAGTGAAAGGGTAAGGTTTACCCCCTTAATCGTATCCGGCTCTTTAATGGAGCAGCGGATTCCTAAACCGCTTGTTGCATCGACTGATTTTCCGGCCTCTTTTTCAAAGTCGCCTTTAACGCTTTTCATTTCTTCAGTTTCAACCCAGCCGATAAGACCGATAAGGTCAGCCAGTTTTCCGCGGATACCGAACGGTGCAAAATGGGGCAAGGGATTAACGGTTTCTGCATCGGTAATTTTGATATACTCCGCGTCATAGTCCGCACCCTTGGTTGTTTTGATCGCTTTCAACTTAATATCGCTTGCCGTAAGCGTGCCGAAAGCGGTGTTTAAATCTTTCACAATCTCCGTAGCGGTTACTGCCTTTTTGTCTACTGCGGTTAAAACAACATTAACCGTTGCTGTTTTCTTGCCGTAGATGATGCCGAGCTTTAAGTCATCGCCCACCCACCCATCAAGGTTAAACGGGCCCGGCTTTCCGACAAGTCCGCCCTTGTGTTTGCGTTTTTCTCCGGTTGTCTGATTTTCATCTTCCCAGTCATCGGGGGCGGGGACACTCTGGTCAGCGTTTAAAATGGCTACCCCCCCTTGAGCGATCGAATACAAATATTCCGGCTTCTTTTTTTTCATTATGCTACCTCCTAAAAAAAATAGTGCATTACATAAAACTGTTCCCGAAGATGGGAATACGAAAGTCTATATCTTTGGTTACTGCATTAAACGCATCGGCGGGCAGTTCTTCACCGACATTGTCAAACTCAACAAGAAATACAGAGCCGTCTTGTCCGTCGGTGCTGTCTGATACCCGTGCAAGATGCGTATCATCAAGGGCAGTAATAACGGCTTCACACATGGTATCAAGGGTTTCCATATCCCCCGCCGGTGCAAATGCGGTTACCGTAAAGGTTTGCCATGTGCCGAATACGCGGCTTTTTATCATGCTGCCGAACGTTAAAAGTAAGTACGGCGGGGCGGCTTTTTTTGTAGGGCTTACCGCGTGATATACGGGGTACAGGCTTTTTAATGCGGTATAGACTGCTTTTCTCATAGCGTTTTCTCCTTGCTATTGTGTTACTGCCACGGAGGGCAGCAGTTCTAGTCAAAAAGCGATGTTTTGAGCTTGACTCAAAACTTGCGGTACTCCATTGACAAGGAGGTCAATGGAGTACCATACCGCACGCCTTTTCCATACCGTCAAAGAACATTCCCGCGTGTGCGTCGCGGGTAGGCTTTAAAATGGCATATCTGCCGTGAAACCGCTCTGCATTTTCAAGCCAGTAGCCGTATTCATCACCATGAATACCGTAGAGGTCTTGCCATATTTCTGCCGATATTTCTTTCTTTGTCCGCCGTGCTTTCCCGTGTAAACATTCTTCCGCATGGTGTGTACGCGGCTGCCATTTCTTGTGTTCTTTTGCGTAGCGCTCCATACGTGCCGCGGTTTCGTGGGCGACCATTTCGCATTCTTCTAATATTTCTTTTTGTGCCTTATCAAGGTTTTGAAAAAAAGCATCTAAACCGGTCATTGCACCGCCTCGCTTGTTTCCGATGCTCTGCCGGACATCTTGTACACCCGATCCGCCGTATAACCTTTGTGTGTTATCTTACGGATAAACTCGACGCGAAAGCGTTTGCCTAAAAAGTCAAACACATACCCCGCTTGAATATCTGCATCATGGCGGGCGGTTATGTTGACACTATGGGTATTCACCGCGCCTTGCTGTATGAGCTTTTCTGTTTCGCTATGAGAAAGCTCTGCAATCCGTACCCGATGCACTTCGGTTTTTTTTGTAATCCGTTTGATATTGCCGTGCTCGTCTTCTACTGTTCCAAAACAGGTAAAGACTATATCAATCGGGTTTTCTGCAATGATAGCCTCTGTGCCTTTCCGTAAGGCTTCAATACTGTCTACCATAAATCACCCCCTTTTTCCGGTTTCCGTAACAGCATGAATGAAGCTGATTCTTTCGTTTTTTTCTCATCTTCCCACGCCTTACGGTAGCCGTCCGCGGTTTTAAGACAGAGATTGACATAATCACTAGCGGTGTAGTGTTCGACGCTTTCTCCTCCTGCATGAATGCTTTTAATGTCTCCGGCTGTTTTTTGAATACGTCCCGCTTTTTGCGTCCATAAAAGATACAGTGCATGGTTTTCACTTTCTGATCCTTGCAGTGTGATGCCAAGACTGAGGTCAGAAAAAAGGGTGTCAGCATCGCTTCCGCCTTCAGGTATTTCTTCATTGAGTAGTTCCCGTATCCGCTTGATACCTTCTTCCGTGATTATCATGGCACGCCCCCTTTTCTGTCTGCTGTTGGATTTACGTGTTTTTTCTGCCTCTACCGGTTTCTTTTTTGCCGGTATCGGTAAAGCTCATTTCTCCGGCGGCGACTGTTTCAGCGGTGGGTTCGGCTGCTTTCTCATCAGTCAGCGGCAGTTCAGGATTACGTGCGTTCGGTGTCGGCGCAGTTGTTTCTGCGGCTGCTGCCTTTGCGTTTTCAATCAACCGCATAATGTCAAGCTCCCCTGCTGCTTCCTGCAATGCGGTAAGGGCTGCTTCTTTTTCGGCAAGCGCGGTATTTACTGCCTCAAGCTCCTGTTTTGCTTTCTCCGATTCTTCAAGCTGTTTTTCAAGCTCTGCTATTTTTGCCTTTGCTTTAGCTGCATCGCCCGCAGCTTCTTCCGTTTCAACCTTTGCGGTGAAAAGCGTTTCAAAACTGTTGGCACGTGCGGGATTGAGTGCATTCCATTCATCCGCTTCACAGGTAACAGCATATGAGTTAATTACCTTGTCTGCTTCATGCTCTATATAGTAGCCGTTTGCTGTCCGCATTATTTTGAGCGTTATAACTTTTCCCATAACCCTAACCTCCTTGTGATAAAAAGGGAAAGAAAGGCAGCCGATGACAACTGCCTTTTTTTATACTTCCTATGCAAGTTTTACCTTGTGCACCGCATCAGCAACCCCTGCAACAGGAACGCGGGTAAAGGTTTCAACGACATCAAGAGCCGAAAGCGTGAGAATATTTCCTTTCTGCTCAAGGTGGGTTAATTCTTCTTTTATCAGCGATTTAAAAGAGGTTTTAGGGACAATCAAATAGACTTCATTGTCTTTCGGAGCATCAAACTCATATTTAATGCCGCCGACTTCACCCTCCCAGCCGTCATACGCAAGGACTGTTTTAATTTGCCCTAAACTACCGAGCTGGGTTCCTTTTTCTAATAGCCCCTTAACTGCTGCCTCTACGTCCATTGCAGTTGCACTGTTACAAAGTGCAATCGTCGGACGCAACCGATAGCCATGCGATGATACGCGTTTTAAGGCATCTTTTATGCCGGCACGTAAGGTAAGCCAAACCGTTTCAAGGTCGGTGCTTCCCCCTGATGCTTTGTTCGTAACTGCCTTACCGGTATATGAATGCGAAATAATCGGAGAAAGATGTAAATGATCAAGGATTGCATTATG
This sequence comes from Treponema sp., assembly GCA_038397965.1. Classification (GTDB taxonomy): domain Bacteria; phylum Spirochaetota; class Spirochaetia; order Treponematales; family Treponemataceae; genus Treponema. The sequence goes on along the minus strand of JARGFA010000004.1, from coordinate 44,567 downwards.
AGCCATACCGAGTGCTTTTGACGCTTGCGGCAGTTTCCAAAACTCATTGAATTTTTCGCACATTCTTGAAATAGAATACCCTGCTGCAAATGTTTTAAACGTTACGGTTTCAATACTGCCGAATTTAAAATCTGCAATCGGCACACTTTCTCCCTCATTGACAATACCGAATGCTGCTCTCAGTCCAATAATATCGCGCACCCTTACATCGCGTGGAAATTGGTCATTTTTGATTTCTTCGTAAATGTGCTGAAAAACCGTTGGGTTTTCAGCCATACCAATTGAAACATCAACAGTCGCTTGCTCAGCAAAGGCCCGCAGATCATCGATACTCATCATTTCGCCTGTAGCGAGTGCTTCGGCAGCACGGCTAATCATATCTTTTGTAAAGATTTCAGGGCGCTCCCCTGAACCGGTAACGGTTACAGCCATTTCTCCCGCTGCAATCTGCGGGGCAGCATACTGCTTTATGATTTGTTTTTTGTCTTTCTTATTTTGTTCAAAGACACTTTCCCGTGTGATAAAATCCATATCCACCTCCTAACTATGCTACGGAAAAGATGACGACAGTTCCCATTCTTTTCCAAAAATACCCGACTAACTTATTACCGCTTGAGGTTTTAGTGAGTTTTCCGTCCGATGCTTGCAAGTAAATCTTTTCGCCGATTTTCGGCAGATTTCCCTCATCGAACGTATCACTCGTCCAATCCCGCTGTGTGTCAAAACAGACGGTAGCGTTAGCATCATCAACTTTCTCCATAACAACACCTACGCGATCTCCGACAAAGACAATGCCGTGTTTATCGAGCGATTGTCCGGCTGGAACCGTTATGTCTGAAATAGCAATGGTTTTTGTTGTTGATAGTAATTTGTATTCTCCGGTCATGCCTTCACCTCCTTAAATTTCATACACTTTGCGCTCTTTGCTGCCTGTTTTCTGTCCGACTTCTCCTACCGGAGCCGCCCCCGTTTTTGCCTGTATCATGGCGTTAATATCAGGGTCATCAATAACCCGCGCCATTTCGCCCGCTACCTGCTCCCGTGTCATACCGACTTCAAGATGTGCAAACTTATCAACCAGTACTGCCATTTCACCGGCGGGCTTGCCGTCTTTCAGTAAGCCTTTTTCAGCCTTTACAGCATCAACCATTTCACCGAATGCTTTTTCTTCGGCTGCCCGCAACTCTGCCTCTTTTGCCTTTTTAGCAATCGAGACCGCATCAGATAAGCTCATTTCTCCGGCAGCTTGTTTTAAGCTGTCAAGCTCATTTTTTGCCGCTTCAAGTTCCTTTATGCGCCCTGCATCTTCAAGATGCAGCCCCATTTCTCCCGCTGCCTTTTCTGAAGACAAAAGCCCGCCTTTTGTCCGCCGCCCCATTTCTGTAAGCAGCTCATCATTCGTTACTTGGGTTAAGTCCATAGCTTCCTCCAGTTTTTCATATTTGACAGTACGGCTCACCTTTTCCGCCGCACCCAATATTACCGTATCGTTTTCCATGCTGTACGGAATTTTGTAATACGCACTTTTGTATTCAGTAATTAAAAAATCATCAAATACATCATTGGTATATAGATAGTCAGGATATTTTTCTTGTAAGGCATGGGAGAGCTTATCATTGAGTTCATTGTGCCCCATGCTGTGCATCTGCCCTGCTACCATGCTGTTATGCTGTCCCTCCGTAAAAGGAGGGACAAAGTCAACCGATAAAAGCATATAGTCGGCTACTACAGTACGGCTGCTATCCGTATAGGTCGGAAAACCCCAGATAGACACCGCTCCTATCTGCTTATTTTTAAGCCAGCGGCGGATGTCTTTGGCATCATCACCCTTGTCGGGAATAATGCGGTAATAGACCTTCCCCGCTGCCTTATCGATTAAGGCTCCTATTACCGTGCCGTAGAGTTTACGCCCCTCATACTTCACCGCTTCTTGCGACTGATGCCCATAGCCGCACGGCACAAAGGTTTTCGGTGCGGTTAAAATCTGATTTACAATGCTTTCGTAGGCACTGTCTAAATACTCAACGCCGCTTTTACTTTTGCGGTAGTCAACGATAAAGACGCAATCAAGCGGCTCCTTTTCGTGCTTGAGCTCCTTAATCATTTCAGGCGTTGCCATCGGATTGAGCGGTATTTTTGCAATAAGGTCAGCTGCCTCATCACCTATGAACATTTCGCCGCTGCATACGCAGTCTGCAATAGCCATCCCGTTTAACGGTATTTGTTTGTAGTTCGACTGCTTGTTACCGTCTTGTTTCTTTCCCATATCCTCTCCGCCTTATTGCTGTGCAGTATGAAGTATTTTGAATGCGTAACACAAATCGCTCACGCAGCCGGATTGCAATTAAATAAATCGAGCAGAAACGTCCGCCCCTCTTGTGTGATACGGCGGGTGTAGATAACTTTCCCATTATCCAGCGCTTCTTGTTTGATGATAAAATAGCCCTTGTCGGCATAGTCTGCTTTCGGTACCCATGTGTGATTTACTTTGTATTGAATACCCCGCTTTTCAAGCTCATTATTCAACTCTATTGCTGATCTAAATCCCAATTCTTTGGCTATCTCTGTTGCGGTGTAGGTTTTGCTTACGTGCATTAAAAGCGCATTTTTGCGCTCTGCGTCTATGCGGGCTTTCCGCTCCTGTTTTAATGCTTCAAAGGCTTTAATCGCAAGGTCAGGATTATTAAGCAGGTCATCAACCGCATACAGCCCATGTTTACGGATTGCAGGCAGGACTTCACCCGTTACCCAGTCGGTAAACTGTTCTGCTTCACTTTTTCGGCTTTGGAAAATCAGCTTGTATAAATTGCTTTCGTCAATAAAGGTAATATGCTGCATTCCGCCGTTTGTAAGGGTATCGGTAGTAACGACCCCCTTTTGGTTCAGCCGTGTTTTTGCATCGCTGGAATTTTTAATTCCTAACACTCTGCAAATGTCTGCAAGACAGAAAAACGGACAGCCGTTTTCTGTATACGTTCTAATTTCTCCGAATAAAGGACTGGTAAATGCTTGTATATCGTTCATAATGACATGCTCCTACAGTACAAAAGGTAGAAGCAGTATGCACTATTCGAGATGCGTAACACAAATTGAGGGGTGGAAAAAGTTTTTTAGGAGGGAAAAATCAAACAGCCTCCCATAATAGGAGGCATAGGGGGGTAGCAGATAGCGAATAGCGGGTATTACTCCATAACTTCGATGCTGTCTATTTCATCTTGACAGTAACCATGCAACTGCCCGTTTTCGTCCTCTAAAGCTATTGAGGCTATTTCAGGGTCATTGTCGATTGCTTGGGTAAAACCGTATACCTTGCCTTCTACAGCTTCTCCGCTTGTCAAATAAATGCGTGCTTTTTTTGCTTTTTCGTAAATTTCGTATAATTCTAATTCTGTCATTTTTTTACTCCTACTCCTTATTAACAAAAGGCACAATGTGATAGCCTCTTTTACTATAATGTATTTTGCCTTTTATTGTTTTGATTAGTTCTTTTGTTTTAAGATTTTTATTAAATCCGTTTAACCGGCTATCCTCGATTATTTCTACCAGCTCGTTGCGTTCAAAGTAGCTTTTACCCGTTCCAGCTTTCTCGTTGACAATCTGTTGCAAGGTTTCAATATCGTTTTTAAAGTAGCTTGCGTTTTCCCGTAGGCTTTTATGCCCGTAGATGTGCCGGTTTTGTTTGTTCTTATTTAAGGTTGTCCCGTACCGTTCACGGTAAACCGTACCGTATTCAGTGGAATTATCATGCAGTGTTTCAAGTTTTTGTTCAAGCGCTTCCTATTTTAGTTTCAGTGCATCGCGCCGTCTTTGATATGCTTCCTGCCGTTTTTTGTGGTAGGCGGCTTTTTCTTCACCGGTTAATTCGTCGGTGTTGATAAATGCACCGGATTGTTTTATCCGGCTTCGGATTTCGCTCCAGTTCTCAGGCGGGATATTGGCAGCATCCTCTTTCCGTAAATCAGATGCAATGATAGGGGCAAGCGAACACAAACAGCAGATATGCGGCTTTGCAGGAGCTGCATCTACCGGATAAATCCCCGACCCAAGCCCGTGGTTATCGGCATACGCTAATTCGTCGCAAATATCGTGAAACCCCGGTATGCGGTTGTTGGATAACAGCCACTTTACCGCCTTTACTGCGGGGTTATCCTTAAAACCGTCTATTGTTGCTTGCCAGTAAACTTCCGACAGTTCATTTCGGGCAAGGCGTAAGGCTTCATAGTTAAAGTTCTTAGGAACCCGCCCGCCCATGCGCTTATACATTGCAGGATAGTCTTTGGCAAAGGTAGCAGCACCCTCTTTGACATACTGCTGTAATGCTTTTGCAACCTTTACACAATCCGTATTGATACCGCTTGCGATAATCTCTTTTATCTTTTGGTAGTTATTACCCGATAAATCCCAGATGCGCTCCGACAGGATAAATTCCCGCTTGTTGTAGATGCGCTTTTTGTGCATGGTGCTTTCTGCAATAGCCGCCGCTTGCCGCTGTAAATCCTTATCAAAGGCTGCAAGATTGAGTAGGCGGAATTGGTTGGATTTTCCGGCCGGCTGCCGTGCTGCCGGTTTTCTTTTGTGCAAAAAGGTATAACCGGCGAGCATTCCAGTCCCGATAGATAGTCCTGCATACGCAGCGCGGGTGAGTCCTGCTTCTAAAATGCGGTCAAGCTCCGCAGCAAAATTGACTGCCTCATCTTCAATGGCAGCATTGAGATTCTTGCCAACGCCTCTAAAAACGCCGTGAGTGCCGATTTCTTTTTTTATCGCATTGATACTCTCTTGTACCGCATTCAGTATCTCTTTTTCAGCCGTTTGTAAGGCGTGCTGCCGCATTTCAAGCGCATCACGGATCAGTTCTTGCACATCATCAGGGAGGCCGGATAGGTCAAATGTCATCAGGAAGCCTCATTGAATAGCGCTTCTATTGCGTCTCCTGCGTCAATATCTCCGCTTCTAATTCTATCTTGCAAGGCTTCAAGGTTAATTTTGAGTTTTATCCACTTTGCCGCTGCGTTCTTTTCTGTTTCGTAGTCATTCGGAATTGCCATAAAGGTTTTCAGCGTATTGAACGCCGACTGCGGGGAGACAATGCCCATAACTTGCGCTTTTTCCATTGCCTCGATAAAGGCAGCAAGGGCATTCATTACCTGTACGTCATCTTTTGCCGTCAGTTCCGCCCAGCGGATAGAGACATCAGTAACGCCGCCGTCTTTGGCGTATATGTCCCGTCCGTTGATGGCGATTTGACAGAGATAGAACACATCAGAAAGCCATGTATAAAACTCGTTGTATTCTCCCTGCCGCCCTTCAACCTTTTTAGCCCATACGGGCGACTGCTCTTTGACGCTGGCATTGGTGGAACTCATAGCCGTACCGTACAGATATTCAGGCATAGTAAGCTCTACAATAATCCAATGTAAGAGCTTCAAAAGGCTCAAGGCACTTACCGTATTATCCGGCTGCGTGATAAATTTCACCTCATCTTGCGCGCCCTCAAGCATTGTAACTTCAAGATTGGTTATATCGAGTTTCCGTCTGCCGTTTGCAACGTCTTCAAGTTCAGCAGGAGAAAGACCGAATGAGTTGCGCAAAAACGAATCAATATGCTGTATCTTCGCTTGCATTTTCGGCTGTAAAATCCCGTCTATGTGCTTTCCGAGCTTTCTCACCGTTGCATCGTAGCGGCGGATAAACGGGACAGCGGGGGCAATTTCAGGAATGCCGTCCGTTAAAAATGGTTGTTTATTGTTGTACAGGCAGTAGACCGGTACAAATGAGAGGCTGTTTTTTATTTCTTGCTGTTTGCTGCCGTATTCAGGCGGCAAGTCTCCGATTATCGTTATACGCTCTTTACCGGCGGTTAATTCGATGCGGATAACCGCCTTTTTATCGCTTGTACCTTCTTTCCATTTCTCCGTACTTTCAATGACAAAACGGGTATAGTTACCGTACACGTCCTTGGCACATTCAGCTTCTTTGACGTTTTCACGCGGTATTTGTTTCATTTGAATAGTGCTGCGTCCTTTTAAGTCGCGTTCAGTGCGTACCCAGACAAAGTGCTTACCGTCAATCATGGTTTGCCGGTATATGGCAAGGAGCTTATTTTTATTGCGGTTTAAAAAGCGTTGTATATCGGCGGTAAAGGTATCGCTTTCTGCCGTGATTTCAGGTAAGCCGATAAACCAGCTGAACATATCAATATAGGGCTTTGTGCAGTAGTTACCGAGTGCGTAGCTGCCGTAGTCTGAAAATCCCCCATAACTTGCGTATTCTGCAGGGGCAGAGGCATACAGGGATCGGGACAGAATATAATCAACCTTTACGGTGTCAAATGCACCCCGCCCGTCAGGTTCCCGCTCTACAAATAAGCCGTATATCGGCTTTCTCAAAAAATCTAATAATCTCATGTATTCAGCTCCCTTATGTTTATCATGGTTTATCGGTTTTCTCCCTTTATGCACGCTTTACCAGCTGTTTAACGATTGTGCAACTGCCGAGCGCAGCGCACTTTCTTGTGCTGTGTTTGTTGCATCGGGTTTTAAAAAATTGATGCCGTGTACAAATGCGTCCATGCGGTCAGGGCTATCGTCTCCCGGCTGCCAGTTGCAGAGCTCATCTTCTAAGACTTGCAGATTGTCTATATAGTGTCCGCTGCTACTTTCCGCATAATCTTCATATTCTTTTTTATCGCGGTAAAAGTGAATGCGCCCCTTTTCGCACAAAAGAGAGGCATTCAGCGCCCGTGCCTGTTTGCTTCTTACCGAATGCACCCGTGCAATCTTAACTTTGCAGTGTGAGTTAATCAGCGTACTTTCTACCATGTCGCCGCCTTGATTATCCTCAATAACGATAGTATCAGCGTGATAGTGCTCCGCCGTCATTACCGCCATCGCTCCCCATTCGCTGGGTCTGCCTATAAGCGAATTATCCCGCAAGACGTAATAGTGCGTTTCATTTTTGCACTGTACCACTCCGCCGAGTATCAGCTTTTCAGGGGCGGCAGCTTCGAGTACAACAATAATGCCGTTATGGTTTGACGTTTCTTGATGATGACTTACCGCAGGGTCAACACAGACAATAAGACGCTTTCTGTCGGCATGTATCGGCAATTCGTCTACTCTGTTGTATTCAATCCAGTCTTTTTTGAATAAGGCGTTCGGATTATCGTCTAGGATTTGTGCATACAATTCTTGAAGTTCAAGGCGTGTTCCTTTGTATTGAGCCGTGATTGTGTTTATGAATGAAGGCGATAAATTAGCTTTATTGTCGAATGTTGCTCCGACGGTTATGTGTACGCATGAATTGCCCTTTTCGTCTTTTAGGGCTTCAAGCTCTTTTATAAACGGGGTCGGTTTCGGTGTACTGGTTACGATACATAAAGGGTTGCCGCCTAAGCGTAAGCCCAAAAGCAGGTTATCAAATGTTTCTTTGACGTAAAGCCATTTGAAAATCTCATCGCACCAAAGAAAATCCGATTGCGCACCTCTCGACTTTTCAGGCTCCGAGCCGTAGAAAATGCTGATAACCGCCCCATTGTTAAAGAATACTTTTTTTACAGACGGTTTATAGACCATACCAAGCGACGGCGGGCAGTAGCGGGCAATCCCCGATTCTCCGTTTATCATAATATCCCGCACCTCTTGTGCCGTTGCCCCGCAAATAGAAATATGCTTGTATTTGCCGCTTTTTACCGCTTCGATAACCGCTTCCCCCGCCGTGCGTGTTTTGCCCCAGCCGCGTCCGCACCGCAAAACCCAGATGTATTTTTTGCCCAGCACCCAATCTAAAGGGGGTAACTGCTCATCGCGCGCCCAAAAGCCCCAATCCGCCTCCAGTGCTTCAAGCTCGGCAAGAGATAACGAGTTTAAAAAAGCCTCTTTTGCCGTTTGATTTTTCCGCAAGGTTTCAGCGGTAAGGCTGCGGTTATCAAGGCACGCCCAGCCGGTTTTTACCGGTTCCATTATTCAGCCTCCGGGTTATTTATGGGGGAAAGTTTTTCACTGATTGCCTTTTTCTTTAAGGAAATAGAAAGCTCAATGTCATTACCCGCATTGTCCCCAAGTGATATTTTCAGTATCTCATCGTTCATGCCGTATGCCTTACGCTCTATTTCTACCGCCATGTTTGCAAGCTGGGGTAATACATTCCATGATATTTCTTTTATAACTTCATTCAGACTCTCAGTATCATCTCCGGCGGCTTTTATTTTGTCTATCAGCAACTCAGCCTTTTTCCCCGCGACAAACTTTATCGCTTGCGCAAGCTGTATGTTTTCTTTGTTGGCTTTCTTGATTGCCTCGATGTTTTCTTTACGTGTAATTTCGTCAATGTAACGCTCGTAAGCGTCTGCGCGGGAAAGCCAGTTATTACGGGAAGATAAAGTGTTCAAATATGTTAGGCTTTTGTTAGTCTTTTCTTGTACTTTCGGTATTGTCCGCAAGGCTCCCAAGTCAAGAAAGGTTTTAAAATATTCGTACTGTTTTGCGCTTTCGCCCTCCTGCCTATCCCATTTTTCAGACATTACCGTTTTTCACCCCTACACATTCCTGCTCCAACTTCCTTTATTTTTGAAAAAGGAATTATCGGCACTGTTAAATTCTCTTTATATTTTTTGTCTATAAAATAGATATAGCGTAATTGAAACCCTTTTAAAACTTCTCCTTTTGCAGCTTCTACATATTTTGACAAATTGTATTTACCGCCTGTTACATCAAAATAAGATAGCCCGCCCAATTCTTTGCGCGGTTTCGTTGGATTACTTTCAAGCGTCATTTTGTGTATTTTCTCGCCATTAGGTAATAAGATTAAATTATTATTTGGTTTAATGCCCGTTAGTACAAAGTTGCTAGCCCGATAAATTGTACCGTCTCCGCACGAGCAGCCATCTGCAAAACTGATAATCCACTTTATTTGAGGTGCATTTTTTTTAATAAGTTTTATTGATCGGGATATGCAGCGGCTTTCGGAAAATTTTGGAAGATAATCATCAAAAGCCATTCTATTCAATTCTAAAAACTCATTCCATCCCGTCCCTTTTACCAATGTTATTATTTTGGCCTTATCCAAAGATGAGCCGAAAGACAACACGCCATGTAATTTCCCATCTAAGAAAGCCCCGAAATGCAATTTTGAATTATTGACAACCTTTCCAGAATAATGGTGTTTTTTAATAAAAGGATTTGCAATTGTGGAGGGGATAACTTTTAATTCTATCTCTTTAGCTCTGCCCATTGTCTTACCACCTCATATAAAGCATTACCCCTTTTGTTTGTATTGCCGAAAGTTTCGGGCGTGTTTTCTCTAATAATGCTGATAGCGTAATTTATTAACTCTTTTTGTTTTTCATGTAAAACAAAAGTCATTTGTCCTATTTCATTTTTTTCACCGTCAGGTAATGAAAAGTCGGTATCAAAATTTCCAATGTCTACAACAGGTTCTTCAAAATCAAATATTGATAAATCAAAATCAATATTTTTAGATATATCTTCAATTTCCACAGCTAAGGCGTTGAAATCCCATTGAGCATATTCTGCCGTTTTATTGTCAATAAGGCGGAAGGCTTTTATCTGCTCATCGGTTAAATCGTCCGCATAAATGCAGGGGATTGTGTTTATTCCGAGCTTTTCCGCTGCCTTTACTCGTGTATGTCCGCATACAATGACATTGTTTTTATCCAAAATAACCGGATTTTTAAAACCGAAAAGCCGGATGCTTTCCGCTACCTTTTCAGCAGCTTTATCATTCTTGCGTGGATTGTTTTTGTACGGTTTTATGTCATTGATGTTAATGTTTTCAATCTTCATAATTACACCTTAAAAGATATTTTTGTTGCATAATTATAAAAGATTACAGGTGCGTAACACAAATTGAGATGATAGGAAAATAAAAAATCCGGCAGAGTGGGCAGCCGGACTTATAAAAGAGATTGATATAGTAGGTGTATGAACGTTATAATGCTATTTGCAGTTTTGCTTTTAAGGCATTTTGTAATTCTTGCGAAAAGTTTAAATTGGCATTTTCCGCTTTGTAGTTTAACCATGCAGGAATTGTAACTGTTTTTTTTACCGATTTTTCGGAAAACTGTCTGCGCCATTTATCGGTGTCGGCTATGACATAATTTACAAAACCGTTTCTTGTTTTTATTTTTGATATATCACTTGGTTTAGGGATTTCCTGATTATTGTCTTCATAATGAGCCAACATCATCGACATGGCATCTTCCGCCATTTCAATAGCTTCAGTTATTGTTTCCCCAAATGTAAAACAGCCGGAAATATCGGGAACGCTTACGCCTATTTTTCCATCATCATTTTCAAAAATAACAGGATATGTATATTTCATTTCTGCCTGCCGTTGCAAAATTGGAAAATCGTATAATACGTTCACTCATAAAAAAAACTCCTTTAATTATCATTAAGCAAATACGCAGTCTTTAATAGGCTGTATTTGTTTAATACATTCTTTTGTTTCTGCATTCATACTGTCTATGTCATACCGATTTTGAATATTAAGCCAAAATTCGGGGCTTGTATTAAAAACTTGTGCAAGCCGTAATGCAGTATCTACAGTTACCGACCTTTTACCTTTTATAATTCTCCCTATTTGTGTTTGCGACATTCCGGTAATTTGTGAAAGCCTGTATGCTGTTATGTTGTATGGCTTCATAAATTCTTCAAAAAGTATATCACCTGCATGTACAGGCTTTAATACTGTTTCCATAGCTTAACCTCCTAATGATAGTCTACAATATCAATGATAATAACTTTTCCCGCATTCCACTTAAAACAGATACGCCATTGATTATTTATTCTGATACTGTATTGACCTTTTCTGTCATGCTTTAATGCTTCTAAATTATTTGACGGCGGAGATTTTAAATCATTTAATGAAATAGCAGCGTCTATCATAACTAATTTCTGTCTTGCTCTTTGCTGTATTTCTACGGGAATACGCTTTGATAGCTGCATATTCCATATTTTAAATGCTTCTTTATCTTGCCATCTAACTATCATAATTATATACTATCATTTTTGGTTAGTATTGTCAAGCTGTTTTTTATCTTTTTACACCTTATGCTCGATAAACCAAATATCAGGATATTTCCAAAGTAATAGCTTTTTTTTGAGCTTGTATACTTCCGTTAGTACGCCTTTTACATCTTCATAGACTGTTTTACCGTTCATGCGATATTTAAAGTCGGCTTTGTAGTATACCGCCCGCCCGCCTTTTTCGGTTTTGGGGATTAGTAAGAATTTCGGCTGTAGTTCAAGGTTTGTAATAGCGCCCGCTTTTTCTAACGCTTTTAATTCCAAATACCGATTCATTTCCGCCATGCTGTCAAAGGTGATGCCGTCGGCTGTCCGTCTTTCTTTGTTTGCTACCTTGTATTTATGCGGTTTGCAAGAGTTCATTTTTAATTCTCCTGTTGCGTTTTATTGCGGCGTTAAATCGTCATACATCCAATCGCCGCAAGCTCTTTCAGCGTGTTTTACCGTGTAAAATAAATCTCGTATAACGCAAAAACCTTCATCGTTGTTTCTGTCGTGGTGAAAATCCGTAACGTTTCCGCGCTCATCTTCATCGGTCATATAGTATGCGCAGTTTCCGCAATGCTTTTTTCTTGTAGTAGCCATAGAAACGGTATATGCCATGTTATAACCCAACCCAGTAATAATTATCATCAAGCCGGCTATCATAGCCGATCGGATAATCGGCCGTGTTATACAAGATTTTATCAAACATACTATCTGAAACCGCAAGTTTCTTTCTGATTTGCCTGCGGGTAAGACCATCAGGAAAGGCACGTAAAAGCGGTATCAATTCGTTGATCTTTTGCTGCATCTTTTCAGCTTGTTTGCGTCCTACTGTCATCTATTCCTTGCCTACCTCTCTATTCAGTTATTGTCATGTAACTTTTATCCGTGATTTATTAAGTGTGTTACATGGCCTCTTAAAAGCGGCCTGTCTAAACGTTCTGATCGGACAAGCCCCGTCTTTTTTGCCTGCGGCTCTGCTTGTACCTGTGTGTCTTTTGCTGTTGTGCTTGTTTGTGCGTCATTTGATTTTTTCATGTGTACCGCCTTTGCTTGTATAGTCATTCCCATTGTATTGATAAAACCCCCGCTCGAGAAAAAGCCCGAGCATAAAAGCTCTTTTTCAAGCAGGGGACAAGGAGTAATCAATACTATAGTTATTGCCGATGCGTTACACAAATAAGCCTAAACGTTGCTTGTAAAGGGGAACGTTGTTATTATATTCAGTTATGTTTTATGTTGAGGTATGAATACGAGAGGGTGTGAATAGTGATGTAAAAAAACACTCATTACTGTAAAAGTACAGCGGTATACAAGAGCCGTCTTTTATGTATTCGCAGCCTACACTGGTGTCGAAAGGAAACGGCTTGCCGCATATACAACAGTGTTTTTGTTGTGGTGCTTGTATGATGTTGCCAATCATTTCAGTAACCTCTGTAGATTTTTCTTCTTCACTACTTTTGTAAAGGTTTCCAGTTCCGCTATAAGTGCAAGTATTTTTTCTTTCGGCGGTTCGGGTAAATTGTTGCGCTTCGGGCTTGAATCAGCCCCGATGTTGACTTGTCGCGGATTGCAATGTTTTATCATCTCGATAAATTCCGGTAAGTCAGAATCTATAATAGGCTCAATGGTAATGTATTTTTTTACCCCATTAATCCAAGACAGTGTTAATGCTCTATCCTGTGCAGAAGGACAATTCTTTATTATTTCTTTATAAACTCTATTTGTTTCTAATGTTGTACAAATACAAAAATGAGATTTAAGTTCATCAAAGAAACTTGAAAATCTGTCAGGATTTTTCGTTTGTAATAAATAATTATTACCGGAATACTCATTGCAATAATCAAGTGTTCTTTTAATCCATTCATACGGAACACTCTCAGCAAACATATCGCAGGAAGAACCGACAAAGATAAAGTTTCCTTGCCCTAAATCGGTTTTCAGTTCTTTTTCGTCAAAATGCAAGGACGGCTGTTTCCCCCAGCGTTTCATATAGCAGTATGAGCAGCCGTGCGGACACTCGCTTTTTATGGTGTTCCATGTATGCGTGATAAAGTCATACATATTTCCGGTGCTTTTATTTAACGGCATTTATCGTTCCTCCCTCTTTAATCCATGAGTTTTTCAATATCTTTTTTACCGGCTCCAATACTAGCAAGCAGCAGCGTACAATAGCCGATAATATCAGCGACATCATTGATGCGGGGTGTACTATCAGTATTCGCCATAATCCGCCCTATTTTGTCATCAAGTCGGATTAAAATGGAATTGACTGCATCGCCTTTATAAAAAATATGTTGCGGGTTTAAAGCTGAATCTCCGTACTTTTTATTTTTATACAAAAGTAAATCCCGCATAGCTTCGGTTAGCTCAATGATTTTTTCTTTGGTTTCAGTGGCAGGCGTGGTATTATTTTCTGTCATAGTTTCCTCCTAACTGTATATTATTCAGTAAGTAAAAATGGATAGCATAAACCGGTTTTTCTATATGTAAATCCGTATCTTTGCCGTCTACAATTTCAATTTTAGTAATAGTTGCCGATAATTTTTCTGTCCCATATCCGAGACGAAATACACCTTGTAAAGTGAACGGATCAGTCGATTTAAGAAATAAATCTTGTAATGTAACTGTATCAGCCGATTCAAATACTACCGGATCGATTTCAGCTAGTTCTAAAAAATCTTTCCAAGTAAGTTTTTTTATCTGTTCTTTCAATTTAGGGTAACTGTTTGCAATCTCTCTTTTAAAATCGTTTATAATCCGTTTCGTCCAATACGGTTTTACTTCCCGATACTCAATCGTTTTTTCACCGCTCTTTATTTTTTCATACCATTCTTTTTTCATGGGAAAAATTAACATTTTATTTCTCCTTCCCGTCAGTCCTGTAATTCCGGCATCTTATTTCAAATTTTATTTTAGGCATAACAAGAAAAACACAACCGCACTTTGAGCATTTAATATCAAGACCAAACATTTCAATAATTTCATTAAGGATATATTTATTTTTAGTATATCCACAACATGGACATATAACCGCATCATCTTGAAAACAAATGTCTGTATATTTTTTGTGTTCAATTCCGTCTTTATCTTTGTACATATTTTTCTCCTTGATCTTTCTTGGGTGTTCTTTAATCCACGTTTCAACATCTTCAATTCCTACAAAATAATTGTAACAAGCTATTATTCGTTTTAAATCATCTGACATTTCCTGCGTGTTGCCGGTTTCTTTGCCTGATGATTTTTTTCTTAATATCTGCCCTGTAGGACTTACCGTAAATTCGCTCATGTCTATTTTGGGGAATCGCTCTTTGAGCTGTTTCCGCTTCCGGTCAACAGCTGCAATCTTTTCATCTATGATTATTAATTTCACATCAACAATCAGCAGACAAATAAGAAAACAGCCAAAAAAGACTACTAAAGGCGGCTGGTCTTTTAGATTGCTCAAAACTAATAAACCAACGATAGCATATATGCCTATAGTAAAAATAAGTTGCTTTTTCATTTCATTCCTCCTCTTATCGTTTTGATAAGTCTTTTAAAATATCCTATGATGCCATACTTAAACCAATATATTTGATATTTAAGCGGCGGATGAGAGCACCCCCACTTACTCCTAAATCCATAAAAAGATATTTTCCGGCAAAAGAATTTTAATTTATCCCAAAAATCAGGCGTAAAATCCTCTGCTAAACTGTATTCAGCTGCCATACATTTCGGACAGAAAAACGGCTCATAATCCTCAAATGCCCCATCTCCGAGAAATAATTCACTTGATTTACCACGCCAGCCGCACTGGGTACAGAAATATATGTCATCATTTTCTTCATCAAAGCACTCAATAGATTTATCTTTGTTCATCTAATTCTCCTTCTCAGTTTCTATGTCTTCAAGCTCTAACTATAGCGTTTTTTAATAGCTTCAATATAATCTTCTAACGCTTTGATTTCTTCTTCAATCACTTCGATTGCTTCTTGTAGGTTTTCTTCTATATCTTTTTCAAATACTTCACAGATTGTAATTTCATCAGATATATCAATGATCCGGTATCTCACAGTTTTTATTTTACTTTTTAATTCTTCCAGTTGCATTTCGACATCAAAACATTCGATGAGCGACAGATCATATTCTATTTCATCAACTGCAACTCCCAACATATTCATTCTATCGTAGAATGATTCAATTCTATATTCTAATGATTCAAATATATCACTATTCATTATTTTACATCTCCTTGTATCTTTTTTATTCTTTCTCCAATCCACCGCATAACGGGGACTGCCATACTGTTGCCGATTGCTTTATACCGATGACTGTCAGGGCATTGGTCTTTAGGTTTACCCCGCCATGCAATCTGTGTGTAATTGTCGGGGAAGCCTTGTAAGCGTTCGCATTCAAGCGGGGTTAGATACCGGACAGTATCACTAACCGCAACTGCATGAATATCAGATGCGGTTACCGTATAGGTTTTTGATATACTGAACCCTGTACCATTACCGCCTCTTACATTGCGGTTTATAGTATTTCCTGCAAGGCATATCGGAAGTGTTTTATAATCCGTTGCTTTACAAGCGGGGTATTGCCTCCGCCTGTGCCGTAACGGGCGGTAACAGTATCTGCGGTGTTTCCCGCTTTTTCAAAACGGCTATCAGACGGGTGAGCTAAATACAGTGTGCTTGCAGTGCTTTTTTCAGTTCTTCCGGCAGTGTAATATTCCGCCTTTCTGCCCTGCGGAGTATTCCCGCACAAGCCTTGCGACTCAAATAATACTTTTGCGGCAAGGTCTGTCCGGCTATCAGAATGTCCGATAACGAAGATTCTACGGCGGCGTTGGGGTACTCCGAAGTATTGAGCGTCAAGCACCCGGTACGCCCACCCATACCCGCATTTTTCCAGTCCAGCAAGGAATGTTGCAAAATCAAGTCCTTTACCGCTGGATAGTACGCCGGGGACGTTCTCCCATATAATCCATTGCGGTTTATATGTTCCCACAATGTCCAGATAGGAGTACATGAGCTGTCCCCGAATGTCTCCGGTTCCGCCTCTTTTTCCTGCGATGCTGAAAGACTGACAAGGTGTTCCTCCGGCCAGAATGTCAAATTTTGTAATTCCGCTCCATGCTTCATACGCGGTAATATCTCCATAATTTTTAACGGTTGGGTATTTTTGCTGTAATAACTCGCACGGGAACGGCTCTATCTCCGCAAAACCAATAGGCGTAAATCCTAACGGCTCCCATGCAACGGTTGCAGCTTCTATGCCGGAACATATTGATAAGTAGGTCATTGGGATTATCTCCATGCTGTTTTATTGCACGTTCTACACACTTTGATATTCCATGCTTTCCATAGCTGCTATTGTTTTCTCAGTCGGTTCAATTTCTAAACGTTTACAAAGATTTATTCTTAGACTATGTTTTAATCCAACAAATACATAAACGGCAACCGAACGTGAAACAGAATTGGTGATTAACAGTATTGCTATTTTAAATAATTCATTTATTTCTATTTTATCAAATATCACTGTTGCCAATATTAAAAACAGCGCATTTATGGAATTGAATGGTATACATTCAATAAGGTCTGTTTTTGCCGAACGCATTTCATTAAAAACCGGTGTTTTGCCTTTTTCGATATTTTCACAAACACAGTTTAACTGTTTCTTATACTTTTCCAGTTTGTTTTTATTTCTTATGAATAAATAGTACATTTCTAATATTCCTCTAATTCACCGCACGGGGTGCTGTCATCGGGAAAAACAAAGCAGTCATATAACTGTTGGAATGAGTTACAAGATTCACCTACCAAAACAACCGGCTTGCCATACTCGCCGCTTTCTATATATCCTGTGATAAGGAAACAGGATTTGTCTGTTTTATGACCTACCCACCCGCCGTGTTTATCAATCGCTTCTTTTGCTTTTTCAACGCTTGAAAACGGCTTGTATTTCGGTTCTTTTGCAGGCTCGATAAGGTAGGCTAATGGATAATAACTTAAACTATCTAAACAACCATAATCATCTACTCCAAACCTATCGGCACAGTCTTTACCTGCAACGTCAACAAGCGCTTGTGTATATCTGCCATTCTCTACTTTTAGCTCTAACTCTTTAAGGTTTAAGCCTACTACAATTAAACTTCCGGCTTTTAATGCATCAGCGTTCACTGCTGTATACACTTTTGTCTTGTCAAATTCCATAATCTACTACCACCATTCTTCATCTAGTTCTTTTTGGATTGCAATTATTTGTTCATCTGTCATAGTTTTCATACAATCTTCAATATATGGACTATCCCGCAATGCGTCGCAAAATATACAAGAGTTATGTGTTACAAAGTTATGGACAGGACAATTTTTCTCGCACTTTTTATTACCAATATTAAACATTTTTTTGTGTTCATTTTTTCAATTCTCCTTATGTATTGTTTTTGTGGTTGTGTACTACTCGTTCACAACCGGTATTTTTTTGCTGCTTTTGAACCGTCAAGGGTAATAGTTTACAGTTCATACGCTCCGCATTTTTGGCCGGTTGCTTTCCCAATCAAAACAGAACGATGTACCTTCATGCTGCATACGGTCTATGACTGCACTATCAAACATTTGTTCTATCCATTCACAATTACAATTCCCGCAGAGCCATAAGGGGCGGCTCCGTTCATACCGTTCACGGCAGATATGAGAAATGAGCGTTTTTTTTGCATCTTCATTTTTGCCTTTTTCAATTTCATCAATGACTAAAAACGGCAGCGTAAAGTAATATTCCATAAGCTCATCTTCTGTGTTTTTTGCACGGTAGGCATAGCTTGCCCGTATTTTCATGCTCATACATTCATACGTGGTATAGATACCCTTATTCAGTATGACTGCTGCACTTGCTAAATGTGATTTTCCCGTCCCGCTGTTCCCATAGAGCAAAATAAGTTTTTGTTCAGGATGACGGGCAATTGCTTGAAGCGTTTCGAGTATCTCGCGGGCTTTTTCATTTTGCGGCTTGTAATTTTCAAAAGAAGCATTGAAGTGTCTGTCCCGTATACCGTACTGCTTGAGCTGCTCAATGCGTTTGTTTTCAGCTTCTGCGGCTTTTTTTTCCGCTTCTTTTTCCTCTTTGCACAAAGGACACGTAAGCGGTTTACCCAAAAAGCTATAGTAGTCAACATGAAGCGTCCCGTGCTTTTGACAGTGAATAGCCGCTGTTTCAATATTTTTTTTATCCAGTGCTTGAAAAAGCGGAATTTCTTTTATGGTTTTTATGGTGTTTGCCGGTGTATTCATAGCAGGTATTCCTCCCTTATGGTGTTAAAATGGCAGTGCTTTCTTGTTGCTGGTTTGGTTAAAATCATACCGGTTGTTTTTCGGCGGAGATCGCGGTGTGTGTGCCTCTTGCGGCTTATAATGCGAATTAATAAGCCGGTTTAAGACGCTTGCAGAAAGGATTGTCGTAAGACTATAGCCGCCTGCAAGAATAAAGTTGTCTTGTGCCGCTTGCGTAAGGGCTTGAGCAATAACATCCGCCGGTATGGTTTTGAAGTGTCCTTGTAAAAGTTTCCTCACCTGCTGCCAATTAATTACCGGATCGGCAGTGTGAACAATTCCTGCTTCATACAGCGTATCCCAGTGGTGAAGATAGGCTTTTTCGACAAGTTCAAAGTCATTTACGGGTTCCCGCTCACGTAAGGGCGGTTTTTTCGGTTTCGGCTTTTGTTTTGGTGGTGAAACAGCACTATCAGCACATCTGGCAGGAACGAAAGGTGTACTGTCAGGTATCTCATGCGGTCTTTCAGTCGATGCAGCAGGTACCATATCGGCGGTATACTGCAGTCTTTCAGGGAGTGAAGCAGGTTCAGGATTATGTGCCGGTTGAGGTTTTGAAAAAGGTGCGGTATCGTCCCCGCCGGAAACCTCCGGCGGAATATCATTATCATTAACATTTACATCTACATTACCATTAACATTTACATTAAGGTTTTCGATATTTGTAGGTGGTTTTTGATATTTGATACTGATAATATCAAAAACCTCTTTTTTGATATTTGATATTGTCGATTGTGCTATCTCGTACTTTTCAGCAATTTCTTTTTGCGTTATCCCGGCTTCTAAATCCTCACAAATTGCCTCTTTCACTTCTTGCGGAATTTCAGGCCGTCCGCCTCTTTTACCATCTGTTGTTGTTTTTTCTCTGCGCGACTTTGCATTATCAATGCCGGTTTTAATCGGTATCCATACTGATAATTCAAGACCGGTAAAATGAGGTTCTTCACCATACAACCCGTAACGGGTAATTGCCTTGTAGAATTTTAGTTGCAGTTCATCACTAAGGCAGTCAAGCTGCTTTGCAAATGTTTCATAAAATATAAAACTTTCAGCCATAGTAGCAATCCTTTTATTGTACAATCTCAAAATCATCTAAATCAAATAATGTCGGCGCATTTTTTTGCATATCTGCTTCATTCAAATAGAGTATGCCGTCATTAAAAGATATTTCATTTAACTCATGCCCAATTCCGTATCTGCCTTTTTTAACCGCGATATACGGTACGGTAAAAAGACCGGCGAATGGATCGTACACAACTTCTCCCTTGTTTGAGTACCGCTCAATAATCCTTTCGACTGTATCTAGCTGTAGGGGACATATGTGCATATTTAATGCTTTTCTGGATTGCTCGCTATTTAATGTGTGCATTCGGTTTATATCATCCCATACATATTCGCTATTTGATGATACGCTTATTACCGAAAAAGAAGCAGGAAGTTTTCTTTCTCTATCCAATTCTTCTGCCAGTTTAATATGCTCATCGTAGTCATAGATATGTTGTTTTGAATAAACGGAATAGCGTTTTTGCATATCGGACACAGGGCATTCTTTTAATTCTTCAAGCGTAACCAGTCTATTGCCGCTAGACCTCCAGTATGCGTGAGCGTCTATCTGCCATTGTCCTCGGCCGTATTCTTCTTTTGTCTTTTTTACCGGAACATCGGCATAAGCTCTTGTTGTATCTGTTGGAAGTTTTCTAAAAAGCAAAATGTATTCAGGACATCCAACTCCCATTTTTGAACCGTCCTTGCATTGTTCCGTCCAGCCAAGCCGGTATGTTTGATTATTTTCCCGTACTACATCGGTGGTTATTACTATACGGCCCATATACTTAAAGCCGTGTTTCATAAAATGGAAAACAGTCATGTCGCTAAACGGGTCTATTGTCGGCATCCCGTATCCTGTCGCATTACCGAACAACACCCTATCTTTGACATGAATAGCGGCAACTCTACCGGGCTTTAAAACTCGCAATAAATGCGGCGTTAAAAAATCCATCTGTTCAAAAAACTTATCGTTATCTTCATTATGCCCGAAGTCGTTATATGTCGGGGTGTATTCATAATGATTACTAAAAGGAATTGAAGTCATTATCAGGTCTACAGAATTATCTTGAACTGTTGGTATTTCGATACAGTTATCATTTAACACCGCTTTAAAACTTTTCCCCTCTATAACCTTTCTTTCAACGCCGATGGTGCGGGCTAACTTTTCCGTAATGTTTACAGATGATAGGCCGTATTTTTTTACAATCTCCGTCATCTGTAAGACAAGGTATCTATGCTGCTCCCATTTTTCTTCAAGCGCTTTTAATATTGCTTGCTCGCTTTCGGTATAAATGATATGAACTTCAACAGGATAAGACTGCTGGAAGCGGTATATCCGGTGGACTGCTTGAATAAAATCATTGAACTTATAATCAATACCTACGAATATGCACTTATGACAATGATATTGCATATTCCCGCCTTGAGCTGATATATCCGGTTTTGTTGCAAGATATTGTAATGTACCATTTTTAAATTGCCGCGTAATTGCAACATTCTTTTCTATGTCTTGTGAACCGAAGACAAAACCGGCATCAGGTACAGCTTTTTGCAAGGCATACCGTTCAGCTTCAAGATTATGCCAAAGAATAAAATGGTCATCAGGGCTGCTTTTCAATATTTCAAGTGTTTTAGTAACTCGCACCGGAATACTGTCGTGTTTTTCCTTTGCCGCTTCTTTTAACCCAAAAGCAGCATCTCTAAACATTTTCATTTGCCCGTCATCTTCACTTCCGGCACTGCTATGATCTGCTTCTACTTTATGATAGATGATTTTTAAATCCGGCAAGTCATATCCTTCATCGGAATATGCAGCATTAACATCTGAAGGTTTCGTAATAAACAAGCCCCAACTAGACACCCACGCCCAAAACTCTTTTTCTTTATGCGGATATATGGTAAGTTTATTTGCCTTTGTGCTATCTCTTTTAAAAAATCTCGTGAGAGCCTGTCCCGTATCCATTACGCCTAAAAAACCGGCATAGTGAATAAGTTCTTTGTATTTGTTAGGGGAGGGCGTTGCCGTTGCAACAAATTTGTACTTTACGTTCCTAAACTTAGGCAAAAACTCTTGATAGGTTTTAGAGCCGTAAGAACGCAAAACCGAAGCCTCATCTAAACTACAAGCTGTAAATGTGTTGAGGTTAATGTTTCCGTCTCTTACTCTTTCATAATTTGTTATTAAAATAGAAGCTGTGGAATTATCAATATCTTCTTGATTTTTAACATACTGTATAGGTAGGTTATGTAAGAGTTTTTCTGCATCATTGAAAAACTCATCTACGATATTTAAAGGGGTAACAATTAACGTCTTGCCGCCTTCTTTTTGTAAGATAAGCCGCAAGATTTCAAGCTGCATAACTGTTTTTCCTAGTCCAAAACTAGCAAAGATTGCCCGGCAGCCACCGCGAATTGCCCACCGTACCGCATCTTTTTGGTGCGGTTTTAGAATATCATTTATTTCGGATAACTCAACATTAAATCCGCTATCCTGAGCTATTGCAATTTTACTTCTTAAAAACTCATTATAGGTCATAGTATCCTCTCTTTACTTCTGATAAATAATTGTATAAAGCTGCATTGCTGTGTATCTTCCTCTGTGCTCGTTTGAACTTTCCGCTTAAATGCGGAAACCGCTGTAAAAAGGCTTTTTCTCCTATGCGGTGTAAAGATTCATGTTCTTCGTGTGTTAAAGCACACCAGTTCCATACCGCATTCTTTGCCTCAGGATGTGCGCCGCGTGTTGCTATATGGTGTAAATGAATAGGGCCTTTTAAACCGCTTGCTTCACTGTATGCGTGCCGCCTTCTCCATTCCGCTTCATCAATCGGCTGCGTACAGGCGCTATCCCAATAATCAAGCGGATCGTTTTGTTCACCGCCGCGCCATATCGTCCATTCCCATAAAAGACTTTGTACATCAGTTTGTATATCAAGCGGTAAGCCGCATTCACTGCTGAGATGGACCATCAATTCATTGATAAAATAGGCGGCTTCAAATGTATTCGCTTCCGACATGTGAATAACACGTAACGTATTCGTTTTAATCTTACTCGGCGTTTTCATGCCGTAAGCGTCAAGTAAGTCTAAATAAAGCTCATACTTTTCTTCTTCAGTCGGAAGCCTTCCGTCCATCGAAACAAAGATAGCCGTTACGAGGGCAAAGATAGTACGCAGCTGTTTATACGATTTTGAACGGTACGGTAGATCAAAAGTAATATGAAGATATGATTCACTTCCGCGCCTGGCTTCCCGCTGTAGTTTCGCTTTAAACAGTTTTTCTAACAGCATATTTTGAGCATCTTCGGCTATCTCAATGATGACATAGTTTTTGCTGTTACTGTGTATTTTCCGTGCGCGGTAATGGCCGGTAACTTTCATGGTGTTTCCTTAAAAAAATGAAAAAGGTTTTTATAAGCCTACCCAGTACAAATTGTTATCAACGCTTTCATCTTCTGCGATGGGTAGACTGCTGTTTTTATTTAAAAGCGTTTGTAAAGTTTGTTTGTCGATTTTTAATACTTTTTGAATCGCATGTTTATCCATGCCGGAAGAGCCTGCAGCTTTTAACAGTGCGCAGAGCTTTTCAAGCCGTACTGCTTCTTTTTTCTTTTGCTGTGCCGTAAGTAGTTGCTCTTTTACCGGTACTGTACACTCATCAAAAAAAGAAAAGGTTAATTGTTTACTCTTTTCTTTTTTTCGGTTTATGCCCTTTATGTACCGGCGGAATAAGCGGTATTCTTTTTCAGTGAATACATATACTGATTTTCCTGCAATGGTTATTTTTGCAAGATGGAACTTCCGCGCAAAGTACCGAACCGCTGCTTGACTGGTGTGTGTGTTGTGCGCAACCGTGCGCGCTGTATACATGACTACCGCTCCTCATGTTGCGATAAGAAAAAAGGGAGAATACACGTACCGTGCGGCACGGACACACGGCAGGTGTTACCAAGGACTACATACTAAAGCCGAGCATACCGGCGTCTTGCTGGTTTTCAAACAGGGCATCAAGGGCCGCCTCATCTTCCGCCGTTATATTAAGCTGCGGTTCTGTTTGTTGCTGTTTCGGCTTAGGCGGCGGGGAAGCCGGTTTTTTGCTTGTATTTTCAACAGACTCGCTTTCCGGTTGAGCGTGCGGAGTATTTTGCAGTTCAGCTGCTTGCGGTGTGTGCGGTTCAGGAAGAGCTGCGGCAGCTTCATTGCTGGTAAGAAAATCATCATTAAAACGGATGTTTTCTATCAGTTCAAAAGCCGTCCCGTCTTGCAGTATCTCATTTTGAATAATGCCGCCGTCTTTTTGTATTGCACCGAAAAGCTCAATAGAGCGCGGAGCATATTTTAATAGTTTTGTCAGTACCGTCTTTTTTGCCATTTCTTCCGGTGCTGTTTGCCATGAAGACCGTGAATCATTATATGATTTAGAATACTTTTTTGCATGGGCTTCTACCCGCTTCCAATCCCACACCTCAAAATCATAGCCGCCGTTTTTTAATTCATAGAGGGCATAGACATGGGTTGGGGTTTTCTCCTCATCTCCATTTTGAATATGCTTGAGTTCAGGATTAATCCCATAGCAATACGCAAAATCATCTCCCTCATGTACAACAACCGCTTTAATCCGGCGAAACTGACCGGATCGGTACGCAAGGCTTAACGCTCCTTGATAACCTAACTGAAATTGACATTCATAGACTTGTTTTTTGGTGTTGTAATAGGGAATAAGATATGCTTCACCCAGCGGGGTGTTTACTTCAAGCCCTAATTGAGCTGCGGTTAATAATGAACCGAAAAACGATTCGAGCGTGCATTTTGCTAACAGCGGATTTTTTGTTACCGCTGTCATAGCAATCCGCACCATACGATCAGGGGTAATATGTTTCGGCAGTGCCATTTTAAACATATCAACACTTTTCAAAATCATTTCACGCAAGCTGCCTTGTGCTGTTTGCTTCGGCTGTTCTTGATTTTGCTGCTGTTTTGTATTTACCTGCATCTGTTATTCCTCCACTAATTCGCCGCATGGACTGCCGTCATCGGCAAAGACAAAATATTGTAGCAACTCGTCATAAAACACAATGTGTTTACCTGCCACTAAAACATTGTCAAACGAATAGCATATAATGAGATGCACATCTCCGTTCTTTGATTTCACCCAGCCGCCGTGTTTATCAATCGCTTCTTTTGCTTTTTCAACGCTTGAAAACGGCTTGTATTCCGGTTCTTTTGGAGGCTCGATAAGATAGACTAAAATACAGTTTTCTGTAGTGTTGCTGTCAAAGCGTCCAATAAAGCTCTCATCGTGAATTTTCACCAGCGTTTCAGAAGGTGCATTGTGTTCTAAACACTCTTTCAGGAAAGAAATTCGATCAGCAAAATAACACTTGCTTCCAACTTTCAATTCATCGGCATTAACCGCCGTGTACACTCTTGTCTTGTCAAATTCCATATTTCTACTCCTCGTATTTATCCCAATCAGGATGTCTTTTAATCCAGTTCTTTACATTTATTTCTTTGACACACGTATTCTCATACTCGGTAACCTCATAGTCTTTCAAGATTTCTTTTATGAAACGCACCGCAGCCTTTTTCATTCTTTCTGTAGGTTGTGTAAAACCACTTGCTTCAAGGTCATGGTACACGTAATCTAAGTTACACAATGCTTCTTTTAAAGAAATATCCGCTTCGTTTTCTACATCGACCTTCATTAACTCATACTCTAACATTCGTAAAGTTTCCGGTAGGTCTTTTCCACGTGCTTTAAACTCGAATAGTAAAGCCTCCTGTACCGCATCATTAATGTTACAATGCAAACCAATGTTTGCGTTATCCTCTAAGTCCCAAGTATCTAAGCCCCATAGTTTTTCTACCATAATTCACATCTCCTATTTAATATTGTCTTATCGCTGTTATGTTTTTACGCCTTTTTTGAAAAGGGCAATACAGACATTGCGCGCCGCTTCTACATCCGCTAAGGCAGTATGGGCGTTTTCCAGTGCAACACCGACACCTTTACAGACCGTTGTCAGGCGGAGGTTCTCCATACGCGGAATTACTTTTTGCGCAACGGCTCTTTTTACCATCTGCATCACGTCAAACTGTTTGCAAAAATAATCGGAAAGCTTAAAACCGCATCGAGTAAAAAGGGCCGCAAGATGATCATAGTCAAATCCGCACTTATAGCCCGCAAAGATCATTTTTTGCCCACCGTTATACTGTTCCATTACCTCGCAAAAAAGACTTTCAAGCTGTGTGATAACCATTTCACACGGCGGATACGCTCTAATGGTTTCTTCGCTTACACCGTGGACTTTTGCCGCTTCGCTATCGTATACTATCGTTTCGCTCAAGGGGTTTAAGTGAAACACTTGGCTTGAAATTATCCGCCCGTCTACCGCAACCAATACCGCAATTTCAAACGCTCCGCCAGTTTCCGGTTTTAATCCTGTTGTTTCCGTGTCGCACCAGATTGTTGTCATTTACGCTACGACCTCGCCGTTTTTAAGGTAGATAATGCCTGCTTCTTTTTCTTCCGGTACTTCACCGACTTTCAAAAGAATGACTAAAAAATCAGACTGTGCCGCCCATTTAGAAATGACGGCGATACTTTCAGCATCAAGACTTTCTGCATTATCAATGACAAGTGTTTTGATTGCGCCTGCAAACCGCGCACCAAGTTGTAAAAAGATTTCAAGCGTTTCGGCATTCGACCAGTTACCGGCAAGATTGCTTTTCGTAATACCGCGAATTGCTCCATTATGTACGAGCTGATTGGCTTCATTTATCTCTAGCCCATCAATGCCTAAATCCATTGCGGATAAGACGGCTTTCCGCTCTTGGCGTTTTGCTTCTATTCTTTCGGTAAGGCTTTGGTATTCTGCTTCGAGCTTTTCTATGTGCTGTACCTGCGCAAGATACGCATCGTAAGCATTCGCTTTTCCCTCGTTTTTATTCCATTCGATAATGGCAGCATCGAGGGCGGCAATGTCAGCATCGCTATAGTTTACCGGTTGATTGCTCAGCCATGTATGCAGGTTTTCTTTTGCTTCCGTAAGGCGAGCAATCATTGCATCAATATCCGCTTCCGTCTTAAAGGGCATTGCATGAATTTCTTTTTCTGTTTTTTCAAAGGCAGTTTTTACCGCACTTAAAAACGTGAGTGCTTTGTGTTTTTCCGCTTGCAGCTCATCAATCGGTTTTCCGTGTTCGCGTTTTTCTACTGCGGTAGGCGTGCCGAGCTTCTTTGCTTCACGCCCTACCTGTGTGCGCTCTTCTTCAAGAGCTTTAGTGGCGGTATCAATGGCTGCTATCTTTTCAGTAATACCGACTCGATCCTTTAAAAGGTCAATAATTGCCTCATCCGTCCAGTCTTTGATAGCAAACGGCATTTCAAGTCCGCTGCATAGCGATTCAAGAAAGGTTCTTGTGCCCCCTGTTACTTTTGCATACCGTCCGGTTGTGCCAAGCTGTGAAACTTCCTGCTTCACCGTATCTGTTACCACCGTGCGGATTTTAAGCCCGTCATCAGTGTATGCAATCACTTCTGCCTGCTCCGCACCGCTTGTTATCATGCCGGGGACGAAAGACTTTGCACCGCCAAGCGTCAGGGCAATAGATTGTGCAATCGTGGTTTTCCCCGACTTATTCATGCCTTGAATAACCTGCACCCCCGCTCCGTGAAACTCAATATCCGCCTGCTTGATTTTCCGCATGTTATACAGTTCTATTTTTTTCAGTAACATTTCTTATGCTCCTCCTTATGCCGGTTTTGCTTCGGTAACACGGAATGAACTGCTTTCCGACTCTTTACAATACTGTTTATACAGCCCGTCTTTTTTTAAGCGGTCGGTATCAACCGATTTTCTCACCGTCTTTGAAAAACTGATCTTGTAGTTTCCGGCAACCGCTTTTGCCCCCAGCTGTTCGTCTGTCTGCTGTGCAATGATTTTCAGTTTAAGACTGTCGGAAAGCTGCGCCTTTCGTTTTTCAAGCTCTTTCAGTTTGTTATTGATTAAAAGATATTCTGCACTCATGCTTTCTGCTTCGCTGTCCAAAATCAGCGTCGTTGCAGAGCCGGTAAAAAGAACGTTGATAGCATCGCTTTCCGCTTCTATACCGCAGGGAGCAGGCATGATGTCTTTTTCAACAAAGTTTTCCCAGAAGTCCTTTTCCGCCTCGATAAGGCGGGCAATAAAGGCATCATCGCGCTGTACGACATAGTGGCGGAACTCGTTTTTTTCAATGAAGTACGCCGACACGATAAACCACGGTAAGCCAAGCACCGCCATATAGTGCTGCGTTTGAGCAAAGTACGTGTCAGGTATTTCGTTTTCGCTAAAACCGTCTCCGCGTTGCGTGGTCTTAATTTCATGTCCGCCAAGACCGGAAAGCATAATCCCATTGATTTCTTTTTCTTCTTGAATGTAAATAACGCCGTCTATGTTTGCGCTCATAAAGGGATGTTCCTCTGATGTGAACATAAACGGCACTGCTTCTATCGGGCATTTAAGCATCTCACGGCTCTTTTGACGGATCGGCTCTTCAAGCCAACTGCCTCGCTCCGTTGCAGTATTCCCCTCAAAAGAGCGTAGCCCTTTTTTATCAAGATAAACGGTGAGCGCACTTGCCCACTTGTTTAAGCCCATGACAGCCCCTGCATCAGAGCCGCCGATACTGCCTTGCCGAGCGGTAAGCCATTCATCGCGGCTCATCCCTACGGTTGACACATGCGTTTTGCACGTTGTAAGCAGTTGTTTATACAATTGTTTATACAATGCTTCCATTTTTCTACTCCTTGTGTTGTTGATTGTGTTTTTACCTTCTTTGACAAGCGGCCGCGTGTAGTAAAGGTGTATACCAAGGTGCGGGAGTTGAACCCGCATCCGCTGCCTGTCAGCTGCCTTAGGTTTAAAGGTGTGTAAAAAAGCTATTAGGCTGTTTCAAATTCATCAAACGGTAAGCACTCCTTTCGTTCTTTTTCCCGTTTCTCCGTTTCAACGGTATACCTTTGCTCTATTTCCTCAATCCATTCAGAAAATGCCGTAATGATGATATGCCACCCGCGCGCAAAATATAAATCACGGCTTTTGTCGGCACTGAAATACAGATAATTTTTCTTCTGTGTGATTTTTGCATCGATAGCAGTATTAATAGCAGTCCATGCAGCGGTATGCTGCAAAGCTCTCAACTTTCCGTACCAGTGTTCAAGGTCTTTATACTCAATCGTTTGCATATCCCACATATCTTCTTTTTCAATCTCTTTAAGCTGAATAAATGCCGGATATTCTTTGATGTCTTCAGAGCTGATACCGCAGCACTCATTCATAATCATCGATAGGCGCATATAACCGGCACATTTCCCCTGTAGGTATGCGATTTTATTTCCTGATTCCTCTGTTTTCAGCCTTCTTTCTGCTGCACTGATTTCATTTTTGAGCATTCCCATCAGGTGATATAAAATTGCCTTTTCATCCTGCAATGCAATTTCATTGCCTGTTGTCTTTACTGCGTTGATAATCATTATCTCCTCCTCATATTTAATTGTTTATTTTGATACCGCTGATTTTCACGCCTGAGCCGTCTCGACCCATTCATCAACGGTTTTAACCTGCATGGAAAGCACGCTTGCTATATCTAATTCCAAGCACGTACTCGGAGATTGATACTCCGTTGCTATCACTGCAATGTTCCGGCACGTTGAAAGCACTTGTATGCGCCGCCTTAACCGCTGATCCCAGTTCATTTTTTCATTACAGAAAATAACAGGGCTTACCACTGCATAACCGGCATCATTGAGCCGCTTCCATGCCCTTTCAAAGTCTTGTTTGTAAGCAGGGTTATTGCTTATTGCTCCCGTTAAATAAAGTTTCATTTTTTTACCCCTCTTTACTCGCTCCACCGGAGCCGATCCCAATTAACCAGATACTCATCAACTATCTGGATATTATTAACCGCTACAAAATCAGCGAATGTCTTACAGCAGAGCACGGAAAACCATCGGCTATTTTCCAGTGCCCAGTTCAGCTCTCCAATCAAGAGCTGGTCGTTAAGAATTATTTGTGATAACACACTGTATAGTGCTGCTGCCTTACCCCGTGTCAGGTATACCGCGCGATGTGTACTCATCATCCCCACCTCCTATTCACTACCATCACATTGAACCGAAAAAATCTTTCTCACTTACCCCGTGATACGCGTAAGGGTCTAAACTATCCCGGAAGTTTTCGACTGCTTCTTCGTATGCCTCCGTTCCTTCGATTTCCCTCTCTATTTCGTATGTATCCCATGCACACTCAGCCAATACCGCTAATTCTTCATCGCTGTATTCATCAATACCTTCTGCGCCGATCACTTCCATCTCATCGCCGCTATATACGACATGAAGACCATCACTATCGACATACCAGTCAAACCGCTGCTTAACCGTCCAGCCGTTAGAAAGGCGGGTTTCAATCATGCCGTATTCATCTTCAATACTGATTTTTTCCCATTCTTTGAAAAGCATTTGTTTGTCTCCCTAGATTTTAATGCCGGTAATCTCATAAAAAACTGCGGCATCAAAATGCGGCATACGCTTAATTTCTAGCTTTTCTTTTGGCGTAAGCGAATCCCAAAATATCCGCCAAGAAGCCTTGTAGCTTAAATACGCCCGCTCTTTTTTACCGCCCTTGCATCCGCGCTCTATCGCATCCGCTAATTTAAAGCGCTGTAAAATACGCCAGCCGCGAGAGGTAATAATCCGGTTATATTCAGCCTCTGAAAGTTTTTTATTAAATGCTTCATAGCTTATTCTTTTAGACATGAATAGGCCGGAAGAATGATCGCAAGAACAGAAATAACCCGCATTCCAGTCTCTGGAGTTCCTGCCTCCTGTGTTCAGTGATCCGGAATTTTTAAAGCCGATATTGCCCAGTCTTAAAATTTCTTTTTTTGTCAGCTCTCTTATGATGGTAATTTCATTGCAAGCTGATTTTTTGCCATCAGTGTCATGTAGGATGCAGCCGTCCGCTTCAATTTCGCAAATACGGCTTTTCTGTAAATCATAGAATAAGTGAACATCAGTGAGCCGTTGGCAGAAATGAAAGCCTCTTTCACAGAGACTCGGACGCTCGTCCATTTTGTAGGTCTTGCCGACTTCATACTGAAAACCCCGACATTGTAAATTTTGGTCAAAGCCTTTGTAGCCTCTCATAGCAGTATCTCCTTAGAAAATATGATAAGTCTTTTCTATAACGAAAATTATTGAACACTGTTTTTTATTTAAGATGTATTTGAAATTTGAAGTGAGGTATTTCAGACGAAACAAAAGGCAAAGAAAATCCATACAGGGACAAGGAAGGGAAAACGCCCCTGTATGGAAAGCCCGTAGTATCGCTTTCTTATTCACACCCATACAGGCAATAATAAAGACTAAAGACAATCTGTATAATTGCCGGTACGGTACGGAAACCGCTCCCTATAAACACCACCGTCTCACCGGAACAGAGGGCAGCGATAGAATAGTTCCATCACAAAATCAAAAAGGGTAAAAAAAAGCCGAAAGAAGATTGACACGTTATCCTCTTTCGGCTCCTCCCATTATCCCGACCGTGCAGGTCATGCGGGGTAACAGTTCCCTAAACGGGCAATCACGCAACGTGTCATAACGTCATTGTCCGTTTTTTTACAATGGAAGCACACTCTTGCCGTATCCATGCCGTAACAATGTGATAGACAAGGCAGTGCTGATGTGGTAGATTTTTCTACAGAAAAACCTACAGTTTTAATGCAGTTTCTTGTGATTTTTTAGCGTAGGTAGGATAAATCTTGTTTTATTCGTACTTTTTTAAATCTTGTATTTTCTATTGCAAATGTCCACGGATGTATAGTTTTGACGAATGCTCTGCGTCGGGGTTGTTGATTCAGGAGAATAGCTATGAAAAAAACAAACGCAATGCGTATTTTAGAAAGTGCAGGTGTTCCGTATGATACTGCCGTCTATGAATGGGATGAAGAACATTTGGATGCGGTTTCTGCTGCCGGAAAGATGGGGATTGACGCCGAATCCGTGTTTAAAACAATTGTGATGATAAGCGAATCTAAAGAAGTGTTTGTCTGTTGTGTGCCGGCTCCAGCCTCCGTTAATGTAAAAAAAGTGAAACAGATCACCGGTCAAAAAATCAGTCCGCTCAAAATGGATGATTTACAGAAAACAACCGGTTATATCCGCGGAGGCTGTTCCCCGATCGGCATGAAAAAGCATTTCCGCACCTTTATTGACGAAACCGCACAACTGTATGACCATATCTATGTCAGCGCGGGAGAGCGGGGCTGTATGCTGTGTCTTGCTCCTACCGACTTGCAGCATATCTGCGCCGCGGTTTTTGCAGATATTACCGAATAGCTGCTGCGGCTAGAGATTATGCGCTGCCCAGTGGCGGATGATCGGTTCAAGGCTTTCAACGCGGAAACCTTGTTTGAGGACTGCCGCCTGTTCTTCGCTGCCCTGCCATTGTTGATACGGGTTATCGTAATGGTCTTCTAAAAAATCATAAATGATGTTTTCGGCTGCATTCTGTCCCGTGCCGAAAAACAGCCGTTTTTGAACGGCTGAATGCTGAAGAATAACCCGGATAGACGGGCGGACTGCTTTAAAAAACAGATCACGGTAGATACCGTACGTCTTCCCGGTCGATTTTTTTACCATATCTGCAATAGATTCTGCGGCTGCTGGTACCGGCTGCACAGGCGGAAAAGGAGCGGATACCGGCTGCTTTTGCCGCTTATCCTTCGGCGGCGCAGCTGCCGGCTGAACGGCAGCTTCCGGCACCGCCGGTACGGACACCGCTGCATTATGCCGGTCTTCAACGGGGGGACTGCTTTCCTGCTTGCCGGACTGCGGTTCCGGAACCGGCTTCCGGGGGGCGGCTTCCGGTTTCTTTTTCGGCTGCCGGATAGCTTTTTTCTGTTCATTTTTTTTCTGCGGCGGCGGCAGAAGCCGTTGCTGCTGTGCTGCTTTAAGCCTGATGAGCTTCCATGTCCGCTGTAAATAAAGGTCTCCGGTAATGCTGTAATAATATCCCTGTGCCACATACGCAAGTACCGCGTGCAGAATTTCTTCGTCCTTCCACGAGCGGATGCGTCCAATCTTTACCGCCTGAAAGACATTGTAATGGTGTGTTCCGTATTTTCTACTGTACAGCAGCAGTGTGTTTTCAAAAGCGCTGTCCGTATAGCAGTCCCAATATTTCAGCGTGTACGCCAGCACCTTGTCTTCCGTGCGGGTTATTCCGGCAGGAATGGTGATGGCTGCGATTTGAGCCTTGGTAAAGGTAATTTTTGAAAAATCAACGACTGAGGGAGCCGTTGGTGCGGACCGGCGGTTCTGTGCTTCCGATGCCTTCCTCTCATGTTCTTCGCGGAATTCCCGTACGGAGGAAATGGTATCGGTGATATACATACGGATAATATCCGCCGCTTCCTGCATACTTTTTACACGGAATTGTAATTTTACGGCGTACCGCACGTATTTTTCGGTAAAACCGATTGCAGCAAAGCGGTCGGGGGAAATTGCGGTAATCACCTTTTCACAGACCTGTATGACTGTATAGACCTTTGCTTTTTTGAGCGGCGCAATGGTTTCCGCAAAAAATACAATCGTTTTTTTAACGTGCTCGATCGTTTGTTCGGCAAGCCGTGCAAGCGAATCGGTCAGTAAAAGTTGAAAGCGGTAATCCCGTTTCCGGTAATAGGTCATCAGTAGCACGCGGACGGTATCATCAGGATATTTACGTTTTAATGTGGTATTATAAAGGCGTAAGGCCTCTGTCTGTCTATTGGAGGTACGGAATTCAAAATACCGTTCTATATCAGGGTCTTCGGTTAAACTAAGCTGAGGAAATTCTTGTTTTAAAATATAGATACTGAGTTCGTTAAGCTGTTTCACGGTCTGTCACATCGTACACTATTACGGAGATAAAAAAAAGGTTGCTTCCGCCTGTTAGCAGAAACAACCTTTCCCGTCATCACCTTAACGCTTAGCGCAAGAGCGACATTACGCTCTGTGTCTGCTGGTTAGCCTGTGCAAGCATTGCAGTACCGGACTGTGTCAGGATCTGATTTCTGGTATACTCTACCATTTCTTTAGCCATGTCGACATCACGTATGCGTGATTCTGAGGCCTGCAGATTTTCCGCTGCAATGTTGATACCGACAACGCTCATTTCAAGTCTGTTCTGGTATGCACCGAGATCAGCCCGCTGCTTGTTGACTTTCTTGATGGCTTCATCAAGGGTACCGATTGCACGGTTTGCTGTTTCGGGTGTGTCGATTTTGATAATCGATTCATCACCGACGTCGCGAACACCAAGTGCCTTAGCGGTCATAGTACCGACATAAGCACGTACACGCTGATCCATGTTAGCACCGATGTGGAACCACATAGAAGCAGTAACAGTGTTCTCTCCGGTTTCCTGAGCGAAACGTCCGGTCAGCATATTCATACCGTTGAATTGTGCGTGGCTGGCAATCCGGTCAATTTCAGCAACAAGCTGAGATACTTCAACCTGAATGTACAAGCGGTCTTCAGCAGTGTAGATACCGTTTGAAGACTGTACGCTTAATTCGCGGATGCGCTGCATAACATCGGTTGTTTCCTGCAGATAGGCTTCGGCGACCTGAATGAAAGAAATGCCGTTCTGAGCGTTGGCACTTGCTTGATTCAAACCGCGGATTTGGCTGCGCATTTTTTCGGAAACTGCTAAGCCGGAAGCGTCATCTCCTGCACGATTGATGCGTAAACCGGATGAAAGTTTCTCTATGTTTTTCTGAGTGGACACGTTGGTTTGACCAACAGTTCTCTGTGCAAACATAGCGCTCATGTTGTGATTAATGATCATATTGCTACTCCTTCGGCGATTTTTGACGAGTTATTACCTTACGGTGTCCGTCACGGCATCCCTGCCGATATGTCAATAATTATTTTCCAGATCTTCTGCTGTCCGGTACAGAAGACGAGGCACGGTAAATAGCCAAAAACTATTCTCCGTTGTGCTTATTTAATATATCGGACACCGCAAAAAAGTCTTAAGAGAAAAAATACAAAAAATCGGGATTGTAATATTCTGCTGCTGTTATTGATACGGTAGACGTGATATAATCGTTTTTACTAGTCTTATAGATGTTATTGACTAGAAAAGGAGCCGGAGCATGAATACAAAAGTTGCCGTCATAGGAGCGGGGGTAGGGGGACTGTCTGCAGCAGTCAGATTGCAGCATGCGGGATACTCAGTTGAAATTTTTGAGCAAGGAAGTATGCCGGGCGGAAAAATGCACCGGATTGAGGCGGAAGGCCATAGTTTTGATGTCGGCCCCACTCTGGTCATGATGCCGTCAATCTACCGGGAAGTATTTGAATTAGCCGGAAAAAATCCGGATGATTATATCCCGATGACACAGCTTGATCCGATGTATGAGGTGTATTTCAAGGGTGCGGAATACCGTCATTATACGGTTACTTCCGATCTTACCGATTTAATGAACATTGCCGAATCAAAGGGGCCGGAAAATGCACGCGGACTGATGGCGTATTTGTCCGAAATGTATAAGCGGTATCAAATTGCGGTAGAGCATTTTATCACCCGTCCGTTTAGAAAATGGAGCGACATCTATAATCCGTTTATGATTAAACAAGCTTTAAAACTCAAAACCTTTGAAAGTGCTGACCGAATGATGGCTTCTTTTATACCGGATAAAGATTTGCACAGTATGTTCAGTTTTCAAACCCTCTACATCGGCGTGTCCCCCAAAAAAGGTCCTTCGTTGTATAACATTATTCCATTAATTGAACTATTATACGGTGTATGGTTTCTGAAAGGCGGAATGCATACAATGGCCTCGCAAATGGCACGGCTGTTTGAAGAACTCGGCGGAAAGATTCATTATAATGCACAGGTAGACGGTATTATCACCGCTGGAAAAAAAGTACAGGGTATTACGGTAAACGGGCAAAAAATTGAGACACCCTACGTGGTATGTAATGCGGATTTTCCCTATGCGGTAACTCATTTGCTGGATGACAGCGGGGTAAGGGGAAAATATACGCCTGAAAAGATAGACCGTATGGATTATTCCTGTTCCTGCCTGGTGTTTTACTGGGGAGTGAACGGTACCTATCCCGATTTGCCGGTTCATACCTTTGTCGTTTCGGAAGACCTTGACGATAATCTTACCGGTATTTTTGACGGTAGAAAATTACAAGATCCTTCTGTCTATCTACATATTCCTTCAAAAGCAGATCCTTCAATGGCTCCTGAAGGGAAGTCCAGTTTTTATCTGTTAATTCCGGTCTCTGAAACGGTAACCGCACAGTATGCATGGGATGAGGAAACGGTTGCGTATTACCGGCAAAAAGCACTTGATACACTGTCAAAACTGCCCGGCCTTGCCGATTTGAAAAATCAGATTACCGTAGAACGTGTGTTTACCCCAAAGGACTTTGAAAAAAATTTTAATGCCTACCGCGGAGCAACATTCGGCTTACAGCCAACCTTACTGCAGAGCAATCATTTACGGCCTCAGGCAAAATCACCTGCTTGCGAAGGATTATATTTTACCGGCAGCAGCACCCATCCCGGTGCCGGTGTTCCGATCGTTATCCAAAGCGGTAAAATCTGTGCCGAAGAGCTGCGGCGGGATAATCCGCAGGATTCGTTCCGTGACTGATGAAAAAAAACTGGCAGCTGCTTATCAGGCTGCGGACAGGATTATGAAAGAACGGGCGGTAAGCTTTTATCATGCGTTCTCTCATATTCCGGCCGAGAGGTTTCAGGGGGTTACCGCTGTCTATGCGTTTTGCCGGTATGCGGATGATCTTGTGGACTGTACCGCTGCTAAAGGCGGTACGGCAGCCGTATCGGACAGGCTGGATGAGCTGGAGCAGCTGATTACCCGGATATGTTCAGATGCCGTACCGTCCGGAAGCGGCACTGACCGTTATCCTGCGGTCTATGAACCGTGGTGGCCTGCTTTTGAGGATACCGTAACACGCTACCGTATCCCTGCGGCCGGCTTTTTAATGCAGATAGACGGGCAGCGGCTGGATATGGCTCCGGAGGATATTCAGGATACTGATGAGCTCATCCGGTATTGCAGACTGGTTGCCGGTTCGGTCGGGCGTATGATGCTGCCCTTTTTAGCACGGCCTGAGGTCTGCACTGACGAGCCGCTGATAGAAGCCTGTGAGCAGCTCGGCATTGCAATGCAGATTACCAATATTTTACGGGATGTTGGGGAAGACCTGCGGGAAAAAAACAAGGTGTATATTCCCGCCTCGCTGCTTACCGAATACGGAGTCGGCAGGGAAACCCTCACAGTTCTTGCACACCGGATGAAAGATGAGCCTGCACAGCCCGTCCCGGAACCCTTTATCCGCTTATGGGAAGCTCTGGCAGCAACCGCCGACAGGTACTATCTTCCCTATCAAAAAATGAGGGATTGCTTTCATCCGCAGTGTTTTGTCCCGCTTTTTGCAGCTGCAAAAATGTATCAGGCTATTGCCGGTGCGGTCAGAGCAGCAGCATATAACTGTTTTACTCAACGGTGCTATACGGATGCGGAAACACGGAAATCGATATTGCTGGAGGCGCAGTCATTGAAATAAAAAAAAGGTGATAATCAAAGTACGGCTAAAGGAGAGATGTAAAGGCCGTACAATGACTATCACCGGAAATTTCAGATAGGGTGTCTGCCTTAGCGGAGCAGACTGTTGTATATTTTTTCTATGTTCGCGTTCATTCTATCCATATAGGATAGTCCGTCTTCAGCCGACTCGATGGTATAGATAACTTCCACCGAAGCGCCGACTTCTTTTGCCAGTGTTGCCGATACTTGCGGACTGGCCATTGTTTCGGAGAAAACAGTTGTAATTCCGTGGCGGTTACAATAATCTACTAATTTTGTTAATTGTTTTGCACTCGGCTCTCCCGCCGAAAACACATCTTCGACACTGTTCTGCTCAAGCCCTAAGTCGCGGCACAGATAGCCGAAAGCGGCATGGCCGGTTACAAAATGCTTTTTGGGCAGCGGGGCAAACTTTCTGCGGTATGTTGTCAGCAGTGCATCCGCTTCGCTTGCAAAGCGTTCGGCATTATTTTGATAAAGTGCGGCATTTGCCGGATCTGCGGTGCTTAACCCTTTTGCAATATTGGCTGTCATAATTTTTGCGGATTCCAAGCTGAGCCAAATATGCGGGTCAACCCCTCCGTGGTGTTCGCCGCAGCTGCCGTCGCATTCTTCATCGTGGTGATGGCCTTCATGCCCGTGTGAATGTCCGTGGTGATGATGATGGTGGTGATGATCTTCATCAAGCTCCAAAGGTTCGATGCCCTTACCCGCAAAAACGGTGATCAGATCTTTCCGGTTGACTGCCTGTACCGCTTCATCAATCCAATGCTCCATCCCGAACCCGTTATAAACCAGTACCTGTGCTTGATTGAGGAAACGGAGATCGCCTGCCTTGGGTTCAAAATCATGCGCTTCAACTCCGCTGGGAATGATTGTGCGGATATAGACCTTATCGCCTCCTACAATAGCGGTGAGTTCTTTTATTGCATCAAAGGTTACGGCAACTGCAAGCTTGTTTTCCGGTACTTTTTCAGCCTTTCCTCCGGCAAAAACCGCCGTTGCGGAAAGACCGGCAATAAGCAGAAATACGCCCTGCAAAATGTGTTTTTTCATACTAAAAACCCCTCTATAAAATAATTAATGGTGAAACAGTACTGTTTCTTTTTGCAAATCAGTTGCAATTATAAGCAAATACAAAAAGTTTGCAAGTAGAGGAGGGGATTTTTGGTTATTTTAAGTACACAAAGGGAACGCCGTCTATATGACGGAGATGAACGGTACCGCAGCCTTTTTGTGCATACATTGTATTCAGCATACGGGTAATGGTTTGCTCAAAATCGCCGGTGCTCTTTTCTGCAACTGCCGCAATGGTGCCTTCATGAATACAGTACACAATATCGGCATATTGCAAAGCGAGTGCCGGATTATGAATTGAGATGATCACTGTTTTCCCGTCTTCCGTGCAGAGCCTGCGGATAATCTGCATCAGCTTATGCTCATTATAAAAGTCGAGATTGGCAGTCGGTTCATCTAAGAGCAGTATTGGGGTGTTTTGTACCATACCGCGGGCAAGCATTACCAGCCGCGCTTCGCCGGAGCTGAGATGGGTATAATAGCGGTCGGCAAACGGCATCAGTTCCAGCGATTCAAGTGTCCGGTCTGCATATTCCCAGTCTTCTTTTGAAGGGTTTTGCATTGCCGACTGGTGAGGATTTCTGCCCATGACCGTAAAGTCCCGCACAGTGTAGGTGAACACTCCCGTATGTGCTTGCGGAATATAGCATACTTTTTGTGCAAATTGCTTTCTGCTTAATCCGGCTGCGTCTGTGCCGAGAACTGACAAAGAACCCGCTGCCGGAGGTTCCAGGCCGGCCAAGAGCCTGAGCAGGGTGGTTTTTCCCGCTCCGTTCGGACCTATTAAGGCAATACATTTGTGTTGAGGAATGTTCCGGTTGAGATGTTGCAGGATAATGTGATTTCCCCGCGCAGCAGCAGCAGCGGTAAGATTAAAAGCGTCTGTACTCATAGTCCAATCCAAATATCATGGCTCCGGCGCATCATTAACCGTGCGAGCACCGGGGCGCCGATAATTGCGGTAATGATACTGACGGGAATTTCATTGCCGGTAACGGAGCGGGCAAAGGTATCCGCAACAAGGAGAAGAGAGGCACCGCAGATAAAGGACAGCGGCGCAACCTTGTAGTTATTGTTACCGAACAGAATGCGGATAACGTGCGGCGCAATCAGTCCTATCCAGCTGATAATACCGGCTGCCGATACAACACTTGCAACCAACAGGGTGGAAGCGCCGATAAATAACAGCCGCATTTGCTGTACCGGAGTGCCGAGAGAAGCCGCTTCTTCATCGCCGAGCGATAAAATATTGAGCTGGCGGCGGAATAGTAAGATGAAACTGCATCCTGCTGCTGCAACCGGAAGAAAAATAAACAGTTTCTTCCATGTGATGATATTAAAACAGCCCATCAGCCAAAACTCCAAAGCGGGCAGTTCATTTAAAGGGTCCGCTGTGTATTTAATCAGGGATACGCCCGCTCCGGCGAGCGCATTGATAATAACGCCTGCAAGGACTAATCTGATAAGGCTGTGTCCGCCGCCTGCATTTGAAAGGTTGAGTACTAAAACGGTAGCGCCGATTCCGCCGGCAAAGGCACAGAGCTGAATAGCGGCAGGGCCTGCGTGAAGCAGCACAATCCCGATTGCCGCGCCGAGTGAAGCGCCGGAAGATACCCCGATGATATCAGGCGCGACTAAGGGATTGCGGAACAGACTTTGTAGGCAGACGCCGCTTAGCCCGATTGCGCCGCCTGCAATAAATACAAATAAAGTACGCGGCAGCCTAATATTCATAAAAATATTATATGCCGCGGTATCTGCGGATGTTAAATCAGCGGTGCGGAAGATAACTGAAACAATTTGTGTAAGAGAAAGCGGGTACCGTCCCCAGCACAGCGACAATAAAAGCGCTGCTGCCGGCATGACAAATACCGAAAGAAATAACTTGTACCGGTAGTGCATTGGAAATTTAAAAAAAAGCGGAGAGCAGAACGGCTCCCCGCGTATTCACCTTATTTTACACCAAGAGATGCGGTATCTTTTTCTTTACCGAAAAATTCTTTATAGAAGATTTTAGTTTTGTTTGCTAAGTAATCCGCCGGGATCTTTCCGGGATGCAGCTTGTCTGCAAGCCAGATAACACCGAGGCATGAACAGGGAATAGGTGAATCCCATTCATCAACATTTGAAGGAAAGGTATAGATTTTGCCGTTGTTTACAGCGGGAATGCCTTGCCATTCGGCTTTTACTGCAAGCTCTTCCGGTTTTATCTTTGCTCCGGCTGCCATTATAATCACTTCCGGGGCATATTTCTGAACCTGCTCAAGCGAAACCTTTGACCAGTATACATCCTGAATGTCGCCGGTTACCAGTTTTCCTCCTGCTGCGGTAATGAGCTCTGCCTGAAACATTTTCGGGCTGAGTGCATTTAACGGTTCTGAACGGCTGCTCATATAAACGGACACCGGCGCTTCGTCTTTTACAAAGGAGGCAACATCCGCTAAAATTTCTTTATAAAATGCAAGCAGCTTTTCAGCCTGTGCGGTATTTCCCGTTGCGGTACCGAGCATTTCAACATAGCTGAAAAAATTGCTCATGGTTTCCGGTTCGATGACCAAGGCAGGAACGCCGAGCGCTTCAATTTGAGACAGCTGTTGCGCAGCCTTAAACGGCACCAGAATCAGGTCAGGATTGAGGGAGGCAACGGCTTCCAAATTAAGATTTTTTGCTCCGCCGCAGGCCGGTTTGCCGGCGAGTTCAGGCGCAAATTCCTTAATGAAAGGACGGGGGCTTTTTCCGCCGTCGCCCGAAACGATATATTCGCGGCAGCCGGCGGCCAATGCCGTATTACTGAGAATATAAAAAGGAGCAATAATACGCTCCGGTTTTTTGGGAATAACAACGGTTCTTCCGCGGTGGTCGGTAACGGAGGCGAAGGCAGCATCTGCCGGTTTATCGCTTTTACCGCCTGCATACAGCGGCAGCATAGCAGCAGTAAGTATCGCCATCACAAAACACGATATTTTTTTCAACATACAAAATCTCCTTAACGGATAATTGTCTATCAAAACATCTTCTTTGTCAACGGCGGTGCTGCCCGTTCGCAGGTAAATTACTGCTAAACTATGGAAAAAAACATAAACTTGCGATATAGTGTTGCCCAATTATGGATGAAAAAACGCAAAAAATGGAGCAAATACAAAGTCTGCTTGATAATCGGCATTATACTGCCCTTATTGCAGAACTGGCCGAAATGAATGCCGTTGACGTGGCCGAAATTTTAGATGATGAAAATGCGGCAAATGCGGTGCTGCTGTTTAGAATGCTGCCGAAGAATCTTGCGGCCGAAGTGTTTACCCTTCTTTCAAGCGAACAGCAAAGTGCTTTTATCACTGCAATTACGGATAAAGAACTCGGTCCCATCCTTGATGAACTTGCACTGGATGATATTGTAGATCTTGTGGAAGAAATGCCTGCGAATGCTGTTAGAAAAATACTGCTGAACTCAGGCGAGGAAGAACGGAAACTCATTAATCAATTTTTAAAATATCCCCCCGATTCCGCCGGTAGTCTGATGACTATTGAATATGTCAGTTTGAAGAAAGCAATGACGGTAAAACAGGCGCTTGATTATATACGTGCAACCGGGGTAAAAAAAGAAACAATCTACACCTGTTATGTTACCGATGAAAACCGCGTATTGGAAGGCATTGTATCATTAAAAGAGCTGGTGCTTACTCAGGAACAGGAACGCATAGAAACAATCTGTGAAAGCGAATGTATTTATGTAAATACGCATGATGACCAAGAGACGGTTATCGCCTTATTTAAACGCTACGGTTTTCTGGCGCTGCCGGTAGTGGATCATGAAAAGCGGCTGATTGGAATCATCACGGTTGACGACGTAATGGACGTTATGGAGCAAGAGGCAACGGAGGACTTCCAGATCATGGCCGCTATGCAGCCTTCGGAGGAAGCCTACCTTGACACAAATATCTTTCAACTTGCCCGGCACCGTATCGGCTGGCTGCTGCTGCTGATGGTTTCAGAAACCTTTACCGGTAAAATTATTGAGCACTACACCGAATTGCTGGCAAGTTTAACGATTTTAACATCGTTTATTCCTATGCTGATGGATACCGGCGGTAACTCCGGCAGTCAGTCTTCAACCCTCATTATCCGCGGTCTTGCAACCGGTGAAATCAAATTGCGGGACTGGGGAAAGGTGATATGGAAAGAATTGCGTATTTCTCTGATGGTCGGTTCCCTGTTGGGGTGTATCATGTTCTGTAAATCCTTTTTGTTAAATGGAAAACCGCTGCTGATTTCTGCAAGTGTCGGTATTACGCTTGTCATTACCGTTATTATTGCGAAATTAACCGGCGGGATTTTGCCGATTATTGCAAAATGGCTGAATCTTGATCCTGCAATTATGGCCGGCCCGCTTATTACCACGATTGTGGATGCGGTGAGCCTTATTGTCTATTTTAGGATTGCGGGCTTTTTACTGTTTTAAGGTAAGGATTGTCTATGAAATGGCTTGAGCGTTTCCGCTACCGGACATTTTCGCATACGGATCATGTGGATGAACTGCTCATTGAGTTGTTCAGAAAGAGCATACATTTATCATCTGCATTTATTACCGTATTTGCGGAGCGGTGGTATACGGCGACAATCGCGGGTATTATTGCGCTAACGGCTGTGTATTGTATTTCCGAGCAGCTCCGTATGCGCAATGTAAATAT
This sequence comes from Treponema sp., assembly GCA_038397965.1. Classification (GTDB taxonomy): domain Bacteria; phylum Spirochaetota; class Spirochaetia; order Treponematales; family Treponemataceae; genus Treponema. Next base: position 1,761 of record JARGFA010000004.1, on the reverse strand, counting down.
CTGCTGTATTGCAAAGATAACGCAGTATGCCGCCCGTCCGCGCGATAAGGGCAAGTTTGTTTTAGGGCCGGTTACCTTAGCTGTTGGTGTACTGATAACATTGCTGGTTTTTCCGCCCCACACGGCAAAAATTGCGGTTTTTGCCCTTGCGTTCGGCGATGGGCTTGCCAGTCTTATCGGAAAGCGGTTTGGAAAAAGACATTTACACGTTGCAAAGGACAAGACTTTCGCGGGCAGTTTTACCTGCTTTACGGCGGTGTTTATTTCATCGCTTGCAGTCAGCAGAAGTTTTTGGAAAAGCCTTGTGCTTGCCGCCGCCGCTGCCCTGATTGAGATGCTCCCTTTAAAAGATTACGATAATTTGCTTATTCCGCTTGCAATCGGTGTGCTTGCATTGGCGATAGGCGCATAACAGAATGCTGTTCGGCGGAGTTCTGCAGAGGGCATAAAAAAACCGGGAGCACTACGGCACAAGAAGAATTAATCTACCGCTGCTTCCTTCCGGATCTGACGGGGTTCGAAAAACCTTCTTTGCATAGGTCCCGGTACGGAGAGAGAGGGATTCGAACCCTCGGTACCCTCTCGGGCACACACGACTTCCAATCGTGTACCTTCGACCACTCGGACATCTCTCCAAAAGTGCGTAACTGTATGCGGGCGGAATGCAGCACGGAGTTCTCCGCTTTAAAACGGAGAGAGGGGGATTCGAACCCCCGGTACCTTGCGGTACAACGGTTTTCGAGACCGCCCGATTCGACCGCTCTCGCATCTCTCCAGCGCCTTGAGACTAGACGGGTTCGAACCGCCGACCTTCAGATCCGCAATCTGACGCTCTATCCAGCTGAGCTATAATCTCAAACAATAAATATTTAAAAATAAAATAAATATTTAAAAATAAAATACTGAGACTAGACGGGTTCGAACCGCCGACCTTCAGATCCGCTATCTGACGCTCTATCCAGCTGAGCTATAATCTCAAACAGTAAAACACAGCTCGGTTATTAAAAACACAGGGATTTTCAACAGTAAAAGAAACGTTCCGCAGCTTTCGTTTTACGGAGCAGGGGGGATTCGAACCCCCGGTACCCGGATGGGTACAACTCCTTAGCAGGGAGCCCGATTCGGCCGCTCTCGCACCGCTCCAAAGTATTACCTGTCTAAGTTACCGGTTATATACTTGTACGTTATTATACACAGCTAAAAAGTACGTACACCCTTTTAGTTGTACGGAGCAGGGGGGATTCGAACCCCCGGTACCTCGCGGCACAACGGTTTTCAAGACCGCCGCCTTAAACCACTCGGCCACCGCTCCTCAACAGAAATGAATACTAACCTATAATAGTGTACAATGTCAAGCCCGCAAGCAAAGGCATTAGAAACTTTTTTCAAATTCTCCCGTAGCGAACGATGAGTTTTTCGGAACGAAAAACTCACTACTGATTAGTGCCACGGACATCTCTGTCCGTTCTGAATTTGCCATCCATGGCGGATCATCGGGGTGCTTCTTTTACAGTTCTTCTGTAAGCCATGGAAAGTCCAAAAATTGACTTCCATGTCAATTTTTGGACGACGAGTTTCGGACGATCCTGACATGGATGTCAGTTGTATCAAGCAGAAACAATGTTTTGCAAAAGTTCCTTTTGCAAAACTCGCACGTCAATTTACAACACGGACGTTGTAAATTGACGAACCATCGCTGTACTTTTATACTTCTTCAAGCATCCAGTATTCCGTATAATCTTCCTTGTACTGTACCGGTAT
>JARGFA010000003.1:0-7051 GCA_038397965.1 Treponema sp. | reverse complement strand
GAAGAACGCCTGATTTCAATAATCAAAAGTAAGCCCCGTTTCTTATTTTTAGGAACGTTGACTTAAAAAGCTTTATCCGGTATTATCCGGCTATAAGCTTTCTTGTGTTTATTCTACGCTTATTTCCTTACCAAAGCTTTTACACTTTGGCTATTCTTCTTTCCCTTCCCTTTGTTTTCAAAGACCATTTGTTGAAGCCGCATTGTTTTGCGCTGCAACAGCGTGGAAGAATGTATCACAAACCGTTTCAGTTTGTCAAGCACTTTTTTTAAGTTTTTTTTCTTTTTTCAACCCCTTGCCGGTCAAGCAAGAGATGAAAAAAAACACACATCTTTAAAAGATGCCGCCAAGATGTTTTGTCTTCACCCTTCCGTTTAAGGCCACCTTAACCAGACAGCTTATATATAGAAAGAAAAACAAATCAGCGAAGTGCTATTACATTTTTCTGCTTCAAAGCATTGTTTTGCTGTGAAACAACGGCGAGGAATGTATCATATCCCACACCATCATGTCAAGCGGCTTACGCTTTTTTTTCTAAACTTTTAAAAAAAGTTTTTTGCGCTCAGCCGTCGCTTCTGCGCACACCGGTTTACCCCGTATGCCTCAGCAGCGGCGCAGAACATACCATATCCCGCCAACCCTGTCAATTATCTTGAGACATCTTTTTGAAAAAAATTAAAGTTCCAATCGATTTTATGAACACGCTCGGTATAATGCGGAAATCTTTTCCTGCAATTCACACACACTGTGCTTGCGGCTGCGCGCGCATACCTTTGCAGGTTCCGTGCAGATAAGGCAGGTACGGGGCGGAAAACCGGTGCTTTCTGCGGATAGTTTTTGTTCGAATGCAGAAAAAACGTCAAAATCCCAAAGACTGCCGAGCGGATGTGTCCGCTCTAAACCGGCACAAAATGCTTTAATCCGCCCCGCGTCAGCGTGCAGCAGCCAAAAGGCGGTAGAACCTGCCGGACGCCGGTCAGTGCAATATTCGCACGCTTCTATTCCTTCGCTGCAAAGCAGAGCGGAGAATGCGGCGCAGCCTGCATCAAACAGCGATTCCAAATATGAATTATTTTTTATCGGGCCGGGAATAACCAATGAAAACATAACCAGGGCGGCAGGCGGGACATATAGGCGCGCAACACGCGCGAAAAGTTCCGCCTGCCGCTCACGGCGGAAGTCCCGCAGCGCCGCCATATCGTGAACGGTTTGCGGAACCCCCTCCGTAAAGATATGCATACCGGTTATGAAAGCAGGGAGAACAAAATACTGCCGATGACCAATACGATACCGCCGCCTAAACGGGAGGAAAGCTGTGCATACGCCATCAGTCCCATGCGGCGGGAGGCGCCGAGTACGGCTAAGTCTCCCGATCCGCCGCGGTTTGCCATACAAAGACCGGCTGTAACGGCAGAATCAATCGGATAAAAGCCGACAAGCCAGCCGACGACTGCTGACCCGACAATAGCACCGACAACAATCAAAAAGGCAATCACAATGTTTCCGAACGTAATAGCCTGTATCAGTTCCTGCAAGCTCGTATCAGCTCCGACACCAACCATGATAATCACGATCATGGTACCGGTAAAGAAGCTTTGCAGTTTTTTTGCGCCCATTCTCAGCCCCTCCGGTACAATTCCTAACGCGCTTACTAAGGCAACAAACAGTATCATATACGCAAAGGGATGAATGGCAACACCGAAAATTTTCGGCAGCAATGCTTTGCCGAACAGCCGTCCAAGTGCATAAAAACCGGCGGTTAAAATCAGCCCGCCGCCGACCTGTGCAAGCGTTGCAGAGGCTTTGGTTTTATCGGCAACGATTTCTTTTTGTTTCCGCATCAAGACTGTTCCGTCCCCTGTCCACGAGGGCTTTTTTTCACCGATTTTATGCAGCACGGCGGCGGTAATAATCGCAAAGATATTTGCAATGGTCAAAATCGAGATGGCAAAGGCATAGTATTCAGCCTTGGGCTTCCCCGTTACCTGCTCGTAAATCTGGCTTAACGGAACAGCGCCGCCGCCGTTGCCGCCGCCCATGATTGGCAGCACGTATTTCAGCACCGTAATGGAAGGGGAAATACCGAACAGCAGGCCACCGATAATGCCCAATACGGCAGCACCAGCAAGCCCGCCTAATATTGCAGGAATGTAACCGGCAAACGATTTCAGCAGAATACTGCGCTCCAAACTTAAAATCGAGCCGGTAATGAGTACCGCAATAAAGAAGGCTAAAAAGTCTTGATCATCCATTACCGTATTCATGGATTTTAAATAGCCTTCGGGAATAAGATTAAAGTACACCAGTACCGCAGTACCGATAAAGGCAAGCACAATACCGCCGCCGACATAGGTGTTCCAGAGCGGAATCCGCTCTCCTACCTCGTAGAAGACAATACCGATTGCAAACATGAGTGCAAATGAACCGAGTAGGTCTTTTGAAAGACCTCCGGTATATGCTGCAACCAACACTACACCGATAACCGCACATGCGATATACCACGGCATTCCGAAAAACTCCAATGATTGTTTTTCTTTCATAATAACTCCTTATAATTTCTCCCTATTAATAATGTTCCGGCAGAACAGCACCGCAGCAAAAAGGTCAGCAGAACCGCCCGGACTGATATTCTGCGTTATGCAGTCCGCATCCAGCAATTCTACCGCGCGGTATAATGCCGTTCCGGTAAGTTTTGCCTCCAGTAAAGCCGCGCAGCGTTCCTGCAATGCCTTCAGGCCGCCGGTACCTGCACGGTATAGCACATTCGTATCCTCATTTTCTGCAATAATATGCAGCAGTGTAAGAAGATATGAATCCCGCTGCGGAAGTTCCGCAAGTGCCGCCATGTACGGCAGATTGCGTTCAACAAGCGGTAATCCCGCTTCTACCGCTCCGCGGATACCTTTGCATCCGTACTGTAAGAACATCTGCTCTCCATGCGTCGGCGCTTTTTTTATATCCGTGCGCTCCATATCTTCTTCAAACAGACCGGCAGCCAAAACGCGCAGCTCGGAAAAAAAATCCGCCGCGGAAAGCTTTCCCATCGGCAGAAACGGCCGGTCTGTTCCGTCTGCCGACTCAGCTGACGGCAGACCGGCACCGTGCAGGGCTGCACCCTCCAGCTCGTCAGGCAGCAGCCGCTTACCGTACATTCGTCCGGCCGCTGCAAGCAAATACCCAAACAGGAAAACAGCCCCTTTATGGGTGTTGATTCCTCCTGTCGCGGCAAACATTGCCTGCTCAAGTGCCAGTCCCGTAGTCCGCAAGCGGCGGCGGATTGCAGCGGGTTCGGCTTCCGGCAGCACTGATTCGCTGCCGATGCGGGCATAGTCATAAAAGCCGAAGGGCAGCGCCGCCGCACTGCGCACAAAGGCGGTAATATCCATGTCGCTATGCGCACCGGCAGACACCGGATCCACCAACCCCGGCTTAGGATACAGAGCCGCTTCCTCAAGCAGGGCAGCTACCGCATACGAGGCAAGCTGCCGGCAGCAGGCTTCCGCACCGGATATCAGATCATCTCTTTTGTCTATCGGCATCCGCTTCCTTAAACTTTCTCATTTTTGAATGCAAAAGGTTTGGTTTTTCTGATGACATCAAGCAGTGTGCCGTCGCGGTACTCAATTACCGCAACAACCTTGTCATCAAATTCAACCGGATCAGGTGCGCCGGAAATACGGTATGCCCGATCCCGTAGTGCTTCTATCGTTGTAATGGGCAGGCCGCTGTCTTTCAGGGCTTCCAGTAAGTCAGTCCGGCGCGGATTGATTGCAATACCTTCTTCGGTAATAACAACATCGACTGTTTCGCCGGGGGTTGTTACCGCAGTAACCTTGTCTACAACCACCGGAATACGCGAGCGGATCAGCGGTGTGATAACAATGCTGACCTTTGCTCCGGCGGCAGTGTCCGGGTGTCCGCCGGGTGCCCCGCGTACAATACCGTCAGAACCGACAATAACATTGACGTTAAAATCGGTGTCGATTTCCAGCGCCCCCAGTACGACAAAATCCAGCATGGTTACAAAGGAGCCTTTGTTAAACGGGTTTGCATACTGATTTGTCGAAATTTCAAAATGACCCGGGGTGTCAACCACGGATTCTACCGACGGCAGATCAAAGTCCTGTGCATCAACCACGCATTTTACCAATCCTTCCTGCAGCATCTGTACAAGCGGAGCGGTAATACCGCCGATGGCAAAACTCATCGTGTAGTTTTTTTCCTGCATATATTTTTTTAAATACCGCACTACGGCAAGCGAGGCTCCGCCTGCTCCCGCCTGGAAAGAAAAACCGTCTTTAAAATCGGGACAAGCTGCTATCAGTTTCGCCGCATAGTCAGCCATCATCAATTCTTTCGGATTATCCGTAAAGCGGATCTCTTTACTGGCAATTTTCGCGGCATTGCCGATTTCATCAACCACTGCAACAATATCCACATCAACCGATTGAATAGCCGGCGGGAAGTTCGGAAAGTCTACGAGCGTGTCGGTAACGATAACCACCTTATCCGCATATTGTGCGTCTGCCATAGCATAGGACAAGACACCGCAGTTTGACTTACCGCCTTTGCCGCGGGCATTGCCGAAGCAGTCGGAGGTAGCAGCACCGATAAAGGCAACATCAATATGAATATCGCCCGATTCTATTGCCCGTACCCGTCCGCCGTGGCTTCTGATATAGACGACATCTCGGAATAAGCCGTTTGAAATAGCCTCACCTATCTTACCGCGTACCCCGCTGGACGAAAGCCCGACGATTGTACCGTCTTCAATGTACGGAAGAATAGCGTCATGCGCTTCTCCCATTGAGCTGGCATAAATGGTAATATCTTTTATGCCGAGTTCGGCGATTGCCTGTACTACCTTGTTGACCACATAGTCGCCGTTTCTGAAATGATGATGAAAGGAGATGCTCATACCGTTTTTTAAGCCCGCCCGTGTAACAGCTTCTTTTAAGTCATACACAACCTTATCTTCCGCAGAAGCAGTAAGTTTTACCGCTGATGTGCGGGGGCATTTTTTGCATACCGTACCGTCATAATGATAGGCACCGCGGTAGGCTTCTTTTCCGTTTGCAAGTAAATAGTCGGGAATTTCCCGTCCGGCATGATTTTTCATTACAGTGCTCCTTTATAAACCCCTGAAGCCTTTGCATAGCTGATTGTCCGCTGTGCGCCTTCAAGTAATGCAATATCAACCATTTTTCCGTCAATTGTAAAAACGCCGATTCCTTGTTTCTTATTTTCTTCCAGCTGAATAATGATTTTTTCCGCATGACGGATCGCTTTTTCCGAAGGGGTGTAGATTTCGTGAACCGGTGCGATTTGTTTAGGACTGATAAGCGACTTCCCGTCAAAGCCCATCTGCTTAATCAATGCAACTTCATTTTTAAAGCCTTCTATATTATCAATGTCTAGGTAGGCGGTGTCAAAGCACTGAATGCCTGCCGCGCGTGCTGCAATAACAAGCTGCGACCGTGCGCCTAAAAGCTCAATCCCCGAATCGGACTTTGTCGTGTGCAGGTTGCGGATATAGTCGCCTGCTCCCAGTGCAATGCCCATCATCCGCGGGGAGGCTTCGCAGATTTCTAAAGCATTGATCACGCCGCGCGGCGATTCTACGGCAGCCATCAGCAGGGTAGAACCTTCCGGCTTGTTATATTCTTTTTCCGCCGCACTGACGAGTTCCGCAACGTGCAGCACTTCTTCCCGTTTTTCGCACTTGGGAATACGGATGGCATCCGCTCCCGCTGCAACACACACCCGTATATCCTCTCTATAATGCGGAGTATCAAGACCGTTAATCCGCACAACCTTTTCACACCCTTGATAATCCACCGTTGTCAATGCGTGATAGAGCGAAAAACGCGCAGAATCTTTTTCCCGCTCGGCAACGGCATCTTCAAGATCAAACATGAGGCTATCAGCCTTGTAAATATATGCATCCTGTAATAAAGACGGGCGCTGTGCATTTAAAAACATCATCGTCCGCCGTATCCGGTTCTTTTTATCCATAAGCACGCTCCTTGTTTTGTGTTGTTCCGTCTGCGGTCAGCTATGCACCCCATTTTTCGGGTACGGTTTTACCGGCGGCGCGATGTACCGCCGTTTCAAGCCGGGCTTCCAGCGTACAGTCAAGGGCTCCCTTGTCTACAACGCGGATTTCTCCGTGCCGCACCGCTAATCGGTCTAAAACCCGTTCAACAAGCTGTTTTATGTGATTACCGTATTGGCGGATCACATCGCTTTCGATTGTAATGTCAAGTTCTGCGGCGGGAATAACCGTTATCTGTGCATCGCTTGATTCCAATGTTCCTGCCGTTGCAGTATGTAAAATTTCCATACAGTACCTCTTGGGAGTATTGTACACCAAAGACCTGATAGAACGCAATCGGAACAGGTTTAATATACACTTCCGTTTGAAAAACGCTGCGTTTGTGCTATACTGCCATAGGCAATAAAAGGACATCTCTAAAAATTGAAAGCAGAAAGGATGTACGGTATGGAGCGGACACGGAAAATGCCGATTGGGGTACAGAGTTTTGAAAAATTAAGAGAAGAAGAATACCTCTATGCGGATAAAACGCATTATATTTGGGCACTGACACAAAATGTTAATCCGCATTTTTTAAGCCGCCCCCGCCGGTTTGGTAAGAGCTTGTTTCTTTCAACATTAAAAGCGTACTTTCTGGGACAAAAAGAGCTGTTTAAAGGACTTGCCATAGAAGGGCTGGAAGAAGCCCAAACAGGGAAACGGGACATCTGGCAAGAGTATCCCGTGCTGTATCTTGATTTTAATGCGGCACAATACCGCAGCGTCCGTGATCTGGAAATAATCATTAACGATCATCTCTGTCAGTGGGAAAAGGTATACGGTACAGAACCATCGGAAGAAGATTTTAGCCGCCGCTTTGCCGGAGTTATCCGCCGAGCATACGAAAAGACCGGCAAACAGGCGGTGGTATTGGTGGATGAGTACGACAAGCCCTTGCTTGAAACCATGCACGACGATCCTGAATTGAACGAAACGTACCGCAAAATCTTAAAAGGC
>JARGFA010000002.1:0-72630 GCA_038397965.1 Treponema sp. | reverse complement strand
CCCCCCCCCCCCCCCCCCCCCCCCCCCCCCCCCCCCCCCCCCCCCCCCCCCCCCCCCCCCCCCCCCCCCCCCCGCCAATAGTATATTTTTGCATTTTTGTCAATACTCCTTTAAAAATTATGGCTGCTGCCAGATATATTCGTTATTTAGTATAATTGAAATTGATTAAAGATGCAAGTCTTATCAAAACGGCTGCATTGATTTTTTTATGGTATCCCGGTACTCTTGTACTATGCGTACATTCTTTTTTGTTGTTTTACTTGCCGTGTTCTCTGCTTCATGCACACTCGCTCCGCTGCGTCCGGCTGTGTCTGCAAAACCCGCAGAGAAGGCAGAAGCGGCTATACAAGAACCGGAAGATATACCGGATGCCGGTACGGAAGTTCAGGATGAACTTCTGCACAAAACGCTGCTATGTACCTTTGCAGGGGACCTTATGGCTCACAAAGTCAATTTTACTATGGGTAATTATGATTTAATATACGATAATGTAAAAAAAATATTACATAATGATGATTTTAGTTTTATAAATGTTGAAACACCTGTCTGCGACACCCTTCCTTTGTCAACCTATCCCTCTTTCAATGTCCATACACCGTACTTACGGGCGGCAGTACACGCAGGATTTGATGTGTTAAGTTTTGCCAATAATCATACGAATGATCACGGCGTAAGAGGAATTGACGGCAGTCTTGCAGCAGTGCGTACCCTACAAGAAGAAAGAGCCGCAGCACAAGACGGTTCAGATAGTGCATCTCCTCCCCTTATCTTTTCCGGCTTGAAAGATGAGATTGAAGAGCCGATACGGGTTGTCTCTATTTCTTATCGAAATTGGAATATATTGTTTTGTTCCGTTACCGAATTGCTCAATTCCTACGGTGAATCAAAAAAACGTCTCTACTACAGTGCTCCTACAAAAGAAGGACGTGCAAAGCTGCTTGATCTGATTCAGAAGGCGCGGATAGATTATCCCTGTGATCTGTTTATTTTAAGTCTGCACCTCAATGAACCGGAATATATTAGAACCGTTTCTCCGGAAAAAAAGGAATGGTTTAAACAGCTCGGTGAAGCCGGAATTGATATTATCTGGGCACACCATCCTCATGTGATGCAGCCTTGGGAAATAATGAAGGTAAAACGTTTCTTGCCGCAAAATACGGAAGATGAACAGGGTGATGAAGATTGCCCAGTAGTTTGTATGTACTCAATGGGAAATTTTATTTCAGGTCAGCGGTGGAATGTCCGGTATGATAATCCTGCATTTTACCGGGAATATACCGGAGACGCAGTGTTACTGCAACTACAGTGTACAAAAAACGGAAACGGCGGTATTGAGTTTGGAATATTTCCCATCCTGATTACCCAATACAATGATCCGGCTCCTGTAGTAAAGCAATTTACACAAGAATGGATTAATGCATTACCGGAAAAAGAAAAATTGTATTTTAAAAAGCGGTTTTTATTAATGAAAGAGTATCTGCCTTTTACAGAATAGGGTACAGGGATGTCTCAAAAGCTCGTTACTTTTTGAGCATCCCTAGACTTCACTGAGCAAATTGTTTTACTTATCCCACAAAAATTCAGGATAATAGTTTTCCTTAATTTTTTGCGCTATTTCCTGTTTAACAATTTCACGGTCTTCCGGGTAGGTCATTCCGAACCACCGCTCATCTGTTGTATAACATTTCACGGTGCCTAAGCCCTTTGTTACCAGCATACTGGCACCTTCCGGCAGCAAGCATTCGGCTTTTTCACTTCCGGCCTGTTGTTTAATGAAATCTTCAAAAAAGGCTGCAAATCCTTCAAATGCCTTGGGACTAAAGCCGAATAAGTTCATCGAAACGGTTTCTTTACCGGTCAGGTGTTCAATCCCGTGTTCCAGTTGAGAAATAATGATATTTTTTCCGTTTTCTGAACTGTAGGAAATCTTGGTGTGTTCTTTCATCGATACAAGCATTCCGTTGTCGACTTTGCATATACCCCGTGAAACGGAACCGGACTTACTCATCGTATTTTCTAGAATATAGCCTACCATTGCATGATCCGAAGAGTGAGGTGATAGTCCGGTAAGGTGTTCTGCCATTGTTTTATAGGCAGACCGTCCATAATAATCATCCGCATTAATGATCGCAAAAGGGGCTGTAATTACATTCTGTGCACACAGTACTGCATGAATCGTACCCCACGGTTTTTTGCGGTTTCCCGCCTGACTGAGCTGTTCGGCGGAAAGTAAGGAATCAATAGACTGAAAAACATACTCTGCATCACAGTTACGTGCAACGCGGTCGAATAAGCGGTCACGGAAATCAGCTTCTATATCTTTTCTGATTACAAATACGACTTTTCCGAATCCGTTATTAACCGCATCATAGATTGCATAGTCTAAAAGGGTTTCATTATGAATACCCACTGAATCGATCTGTTTAACTCCGCCGTACCGGCTGCCCATTCCTCCCGCTAACACTAACAATGTCGGTTTCATAGCTGCTCCCATTATTAAAATTGCCGGCAATATAACGCACACGGCATAAAAAAGGCAGAATGACATCTTTAATTCAGAAACCATTCCGCCGCTGTAATCGTATTATAATACACACCAAGGAGGTGAGTATCCTCTTGTGCCCTTTAACGCCGTTTATTAACGTGGCGGAAAATGACGCGTTTTTCCATTACGGTCAATTTATCACCGGTGGTAGCACCTTTTAGATCTTCTACTTCAACGGAAGAAAAGGAGTTATCACGTTTGTAATTTGAAAAAAATTCATACATGAACTTTTCAGCATCGTTTTCATCAAACGTTCTTTTGTCCTCTTCATATACACAGTAAAATTCCGCCCAGTTATCGGTTCTGTAAATTTCCGTTATGGAAATATAGGCGTTCGCCCGGGCTTCGATTTTAATTTTTTGCTTTTTCGGTTGAGCCGTTTGTGCCGATAAGCACACAGCCAATAAAACAACAGTGCATAAAGCAAGTATTTTTTTGTTCATTATCTCCTCCTTCAGAATGATAAACATTCTGTATTATACTCCGAAAAAATATTCTATGCAATATTCGCCGAAACGAGCTTTGATAAACGTGTTATTCACACAGAGCTATGGGGGCAAAGGTTTCCGCTTTCAAGGCAGCACCGCCGATAAGTCCTCCGTCAATATTCTCTTTTGCAAGAAGGGCTTGAGCATTTTCAGCTTTCATTGAACCGCCGTATTGGATAATGATGGAATCGGCGGCAGGTTTGCCGTACATATCGGCAATAACCGACCGGATATGTGCATGAATGATGTCTGCATCTTCAGGAGTTGCCGTTTTTCCGGTTCCGATTGCCCATACCGGCTCGTATGCAATCGTTACACGTTCCAAATCGCCGGCGCTTACGCCTGCAAGGCCTTTGCGTGTTTGACTTTCGCATACCTTTTCCGCATTGCCGGCTTCCCGTTCTTCAAGCAGCTCTCCGACACACAAGATAACTTCTAAATTATGCTGCAGTGCAAGTTTTACCTTTTTATTGATCATCTCGTCGGTTTCACCATAAATATGGCGCCGCTCCGAATGTCCGAGAATAACAACCTGTACACCGAGGTCTTTGAGCTGAAGCACGGAAACCTCACCGGTATGAGCACCCTGTTCATCGGTACTCATATTTTGTGCACCCAATAAAACATTGGTGCCTTTCACTATTTCAGAAACTGCATCAAGCGAGGTAAATGACGGTGCTATCATATACTTATTTTTTCCGTCCTTGACAGCTTGCACAACTGCCCGCGCCAAAGCCGCGGCTTCGCTTTTGGTCTTGTGCATTTTCCAGTTACCAGCAATAAAATACTTGCGCATAGTATCTCCTATCACTCATTGACTTAAAATACCGTATAATAATTGTACGGTGCAAATTATGGAGATATTATACCGCGGTTTTTCTTTTTTTGAAAGATATATTTTAGGATATTCCCGGGTTTTCTAATTTATACCTCTACTGTTCCGTTTTACATTTACTTGACTGATTGTTTTTTTTGTGCTAGCGTTGTTTTATGAACGACATTACAATGCCTAAATTGTTGCAAAAAATTGCAAAAAAATATCCGGATATTCCGGCTCAGTATTCAAAGAATGCGCAGGGTAATTTTGATTCCCTGACGTATTCCCGTGTCTTTGATTTAGTGCTGAATTTTTCCGGCGGATTGCTCTCCTTGGGGGTAAAACGCGGAGATAAAGTAGGACTCATTTCCGATAACCGCAAAGAATGGTATCATGCCAGCATGGGTATTATGGCGATCGGCGCCTGTGATGTTCCGCGGGGGTGTGATGCCACAGAACATGATCTAATCCGCATTTTATCCTTTGCGGAATGTACAGCAGCTGTTGTTGAAAATGAGGCGCAATTTGTTAAGATTCTGAAAAATAAAGAACACTTTCCGCTTTTGAAAACAATCATCAGCTTGGAACCCATTGATATGCACAGTGAAGCGGTACAGTTATGCGGAGACAGCAGCTGTTTTACGGTGTACACATACGATGATATTATCGAAAGGGGCGAAGTCTACCGGAAAGAGAATCCGGGAGCCGTTGAGGCAGAACTTGAAAAAGGATGCGGCAATGATATTGCAACTATCATCTTTACTTCAGGTACTACCGGAGAGCCGAAGGGAGTTATACTCGCGCATAAAAACTTTGCGGCCCAGCTTGATGATTTACTGACGCGGGTAGTGATGTACCCCGGTGAAAAAGCAATCGTGGTATTACCGGTCTGGCATAGCTTTGAGCGGATGTGCGAATATGTCATTTTAGCTTCTGCCGGCGGAATGGTGTATTCAAAACCGGTCGGCAGTATTTTGCTTGCGGATATAGCAAAAACAAATCCGGCTCTTTTTCCGTCGGTACCGCGGATTTGGGAAGCTGTGTATAACGGTATTTTTAGGACAATGCGGCAGGCAGGCGGTATAAAACAAAAAATGTTTGAATTTTTTGTCGGTGTGGGGCTGTTCCACAGCCATCATGCGCGGAATGTAAAAGGCCTTAATCCTCACTTCACCGTATCTACTAAATTTACCCGTCCTATTGTATCGTTTATACCTTATATACTTTCTGCGCCCTTATATGCCGCGGGAAATGCTTTGGTGTTTAAAAAAATAAGAACAAAACTCGGAACCGGTTTCCGTCAAGGTATTTCAGGCGGAGGCGCCTTACCGCCGAATATTGATGCATTCTTTTGGGCCGTCGGCATAAATGTGATGGAGGGCTACGGGTTAACCGAAACGGCTCCGGTAGTTTCAGTCAGACCGTTCGGGCGCCTGGTGTTCGGCACAATCGGTAAACCCTTGTCGTGTACAGAGGTACGGATTGTGGATTCCGATGGAAGAGATTTACCGGCCGGAGAGCTCGGAACCGTGCTTATACGAGGCGGCAGTGTAATGCAAGGCTATTATAAACGCCAAGATTTAACCGATGCCGTTATTGACCGAAACGGCTGGTTTGACAGCGGCGATCTGGGATTGAAGACTATCGACGGCGAATTAATGCTGCGCGGACGGAAAAAGGATACTATTGTTTTACGCGGCGGTGAAAATATTGAACCAGTGCCGATTGAAATGAAGCTCCAAGAGTCTCCCTTTATTGCACAAGCAGTTGTGTTAGGGCAGGATCAGCGGTATCTGGGAGCCTTGATTATTGTTGACGAGGCAGAACTGAAAGGATATGCGGCTGCAAACGGATTGCAGAGCGAATCCCTTGAGGATCTTATTACCAAGCAAACCGTGCGGAAGCTCTATGAACAAGAAATTGCCTCCCGCATAAACAGTGAACACGGATTTAAACTATTTGAAAGAATTAACCGCTTTCTTCTCCTTTCAAAGCCTTTTGAAATGGGCGTTGAACTTTCAGCAAAACAGGATATTATGCGGTTTAAAATCAATTCTCTGTATAGCGAACAAATCGATTCTTTGTTTGCTGATAAAACCGAGTAAGGCGGGGTTTCTATCAGAACACGTAGGGGATGCGCAAACAGTTGGTTCATCTTTTACCATCCCCTACAGGCCGCCTTTACAAAATGGGTTAGACGGCTGGAGATGATGTATAGGAAGCTTTAAACATCCGGCAAGATTTTTTACAGATACCCTATGATGTGCAAAAATTGTCTGCCGTCTACAGGAAGCGGACGGAGGATCCTGAAAATAACACTGCTGCTCAGTAGGGTATCAGTATCAATGAAAGGTTGTATTTCCAAGATAACCAGCAGCAGCAGTACAATCACGTATGCTTCAAAAATTCCAAGAAAAAAACCGAGCGCATGGTCAAGGCTGCGCAGCACTTCATTTTGAAACACTGAGGCTGCAAACAGTTGGATGATCTTAACTGCAAGAAAAACCGCGATAAATAAAACAAAGAATACGATAATACGCATAACCGGCGCGGAGACTCCCATCATGTTTATGTGCGCAGCTAGTACGCGGTAAAACCGGAACGCTATTACAATACCAAGTAGGAAGGCTGCCATAGAAAAAAATTCGGCAATAAAACCTCTCAGGCTCACTTTTATGATAACAATAAGGCTTATGCTGAGTAAGACCATATCAAAGACTGTCAGATTCATGGTGTATCCAGTGCTGCAGCAATTCGGCAATACGGATTGCCGGTTTTTCTTGGGCAAGAGCTGCTGAGGCCTGTGCCATCGCAGCAGCCCGGCCGGGCTGCTCTAAAAATTGCAATAGTTTTTCGCGAAGACTGTCGGCAGAGGTATGCTGTGCTGCCAGCACAATGGCTGCACCTTTTTCCGCAAAAAATGCGGCATTTTCAACTTGGTCTCCGCGACTGCTGCCTTTTTCAAGCGGCAGCAAAATCAGCGGCTTGCCGGCAGCGGAGGCTTCCCATACCGTATTCGCACCGGCACGAGAAACAATAATATCAGCTGCTGCTAGCACATCCGGCATTTGCTCACCGATAAACGGAAAATGCCGGTAGTGTCCGCTCAGTTCAGGCCGCTCGCGCGTCAAAATTGCCTGTATCCGCTCTCCTTGCAGCCGGTGCTGTGCACCGGTTTGGTGCACAATGAAAAAATGTTCCGCTAAGAACAGAATAGTTTGCTCTATCAGCGCATTAATCTGGAAAGCACCTAAACTGCCTCCCTGCACGAATATGATGGGTTTATTGCCGCTATAGCCTATAAAGGTTTTTCCGGCGGCCTTATCCGCAGTATAAAAACGCAGACGGACAGGATTACCCGTATATACGATTTTTTTTTGCAGTTTGGCAGGAAAAAAAGCGGCGGTTTTTTGGTATGAAACAAAAATTTTGGCTGCAAAGCGGCTATTAATTTTTGTAGCAAGTCCCGGCGAAACATCACATTCATGGGTAATTACGGGTATGCGTAAGCACCATGCAGCGGCACAGGGCGGCACGGATACAAAACCGCCTTTAGAAAATACAAAATCAGGTTTGAACCTGAGCAGTAAAATAATTGAAGCAAAAAAACCGCCAAGAACCTTAAAAATGTCAATAAGATTTTTAAAACTGAAATAACGGCGGAGTTTTCCCGCAGGTATACCGTAAAACGGTATACCTGCACTATGCACATAGGTACTATCGGTATTATTGTTTGATCCAATCCACACAATAGATACAGAGGTTTCTTTCTGCAATACTTCGGCAACGGCAATACCGGGGAAAATATGTCCGCCTGTACCGCCGCCGGTAAATACAATACAACTCATACCAACCGAGTATATCAAAAACCCTGCAAGGATACAATGGATATACTGCACTACCTCGTATGCTCAAATCCCCTGAACGATGTTACAGAGGACTATGAATGGGAACATAGCCGAATAATTTCGGGATAGCCAAGGCTGCCGTTTCTGAATAAGTAACCAAGATCAGAACCGCAAGCAGCGCAATGATAAAGGGCCACACCTCCCGGAGGAAGTCTTGAAATTTACAGTGCACAATTGAACAAACGGTAAACATCATGGAACCGAAAGGCGGTGTTAACCCTCCAATCATAATATTGACGATGAGGATAACACCGAAGTGCAGAGGATCAACTCCGCGGGACATAACGGCAGGCACAAGGAGCGGCCCTAAGATAACTAATGCCGCACCTCCTTCGATGAACATTCCGATAATCAGCAGCAGGACATTGATAATCATCAGCAGAACAAATTTATCCTGTGCAATATACAATAGTCCCGATGTAATCATCTGGGGAATACGCTCACTCGTCATATAGTAGCCGAATACCTTTGCTGCAGCAATAATCAGCATAACAGATCCCGTACTTTGTACGGTTTCACGCAAAATAGCGGGAAGGTGTTTCCAGCTGAGCTTCCGATATGCAACAAGACCGACTACAACAGCAAACAGTACTGCAACACCTCCTGCTTCTGTCGGAGTGGTAACTCCCATACGCATACCGAGAATAATAACAAACGGTATGATGAGGGCAAAACTTGATTTTAATGTCTGCCGCCCAATCTCTACGGCACTTGCCATTTTTTCCCTCGTCGGCGCATACCCTCGGCGTACTGAAACAATATAGACGGTTATCATGAGTGCAGCGGTCATCAGTAAACCCGGAGTATAGCCTGCAAGAAACATATCTCCGACCGTAACGTTTGCAATCATCGCATAGATGATTAAGTTATTTCCCGGAGGAATAACCGGACTGACTGAAGATGAGGCCGCTGTAACTGCCGAAGCGAACCCTAACGGCAATCCTTTCCGGAGCATAGCCGGAATAAGGATTTTTGATTCCATAGCAGCATCGGCATTTGCCGATCCTGTAATACCGCCCATCAAAGCACTTAATAAACAATTTACTTGCGCAAGACCGCCTTTCAAATGCCCGGCGAGTACTTCTGCCATATCCATCAATTTATCGCTAATCCCCGAATAGTTCATAACAGAGCCGAGCATAATAAAAAACGGCACTGCAAGATAGGGAAAAGATTCAACGGCAGTTGTGAACTGCTGAACAACCATGGACATCGGAATACCGGTATTAATAAACGCAAAATAATAGAGAGATGCACCGATTAGCGATAAGGCAATCGGAACATTTAAGAAAAACAAAATAAAAAGAATTGCTATCGGGAACATTGGGTGGAGAAAAATCATTCAGCGGTCTCCTGAGGTAAGGTGGTATCGGGTGTGCTTTTTGAAATTCTTACTATATTATGAACTAAATTAATAACCGCATAAACAGAAATCATGATAAATGAAATCGGAATGGAGATATTAATCCATGTATACGAAATCTGCAGTGCTGCAGTAATTTTTTTAGAATTCAATACATAAATAAACGACATTGAAGCCATTGAAACGGCAACAATGAACACCACTAAATTGCTTAAAAGCTCTATAACGGTGCGGGTTTTGCCCTTTGTTACCTGTAATAAAAAATCCACTCCCATCAGCATCTTATGCTTAAAGGCTCCCACGGCACCCAAGAAAATTGTCCAGACAAAACACATCACTGAAATTTCTTCTGCCCAAATAAACGTGAACTTTAATACATACCGGGTAAAGACATTGATTATGACTGTTACAACGGTAACGAGGATAAAAACGCCCCCAAGGTATAGTTCAAAATTATCTTTTAGATCATTTTTATTAATCATCAACATAACTCCTACGGAATAATCTACAAAATACTCCGTCTTTGTACACTCCGCAACTATTAAAAAAACAGTATTCAGAATACACTATTAAATAATAAAATGACCATCTTTCAAAAACTGCTTGAAAGATGGTCTGGAAGAAACACTCATGAGACGTTATGCCGTATGAGCTGTTTCCGGCGGTTATTTTGCTCTGATTTTCTTAAGTTCAGCTTGAATTTTGTCATAAATACCGGGTGTCCATTTGGGGAATTTGGTATATACAACAGAGGCTGCTTCGGCAAATGCAGGAGCATTTACTTCATGGAAATTAACTCCTTCCGCTTTCAGCTGTTCGGCGTATTTATCTTCCAGAATGAGCGTTTCTTTGAGGTTGTCTTCCATACCCTTTTGGAATTCTTCAGTGAGGATTTTCTGCTGTTCTGCGGTTAGGCTCTGCCAGCATTTATCGGAAATAACAACAGAAGAAACAGCCAGAATATGGCGGGTAAGTGAATACTCTTTTACGTTTTCATACTGTTTTGTTCCCCAGTAGGTAAGAATTGAACCTTCTACACCGTCAATAACACCCTGCTGAATAGCGGAATAGGTATCAGGATAAGGCATTGCGATAGGATTAGCACCCATTGCTTCAAGACTCAGGGTATACATGGGGCTGGTCGGAACACGGATTTTAAGACCGCGCATATCGGAAGGTTCTTTTACCGCTTTTTTCAGCATCATACTGCGGAAACCGAAAACCCAGTCAAGCGATAAAATACGGATACCGTGCTTATCTAATGCTTCTTTTTTAAGGCTGCTCACTAAGTCCGATTGTGTCATCGCAAGGTATTCATCAAATGACGTATAAAGGAAGGGACCGATGATTGCATCAAAATCGGGTACATAGTCTGCAATAAAGTTAATGCCGTCAACCTGAATAACATCGGCACCGTTTACAATGAGTTCCATTCCGTCTTTTCCGTACGGATAGGTACCTGAAGTAAATAACTGAAGTTCAAGTGTACCGTTTGCACGGCTGTTTACACCTTCAACAACTTTTGCCAGTGATTTTGCAGTCTGCTCATTGTCTACAAACTTTGTAGTTACTCTGATGACCTTCTTTGCAGCAGCAGGAGTATCTTCCGTTTTCTTTGCACAAGAAAACGAAATTGCAGTAAGCAGCATCACTGCAAAAACCATTGTTTTTTTCATAATGAAATCCTCCTAAAAGCCGAACGGCTTTGTGTATCAGCAGACATTATAACACAGCGAGAGTGATTGCACAAGAAAAAATCTTAAAATAAGGCTGAGGAACCGCACCGCTTGATATTTCCAGCGGTTTGCCTGTGCCCAGAAACAGCCCCTTGTATTAGAGCACCGCTTTTCTTATAATATCCTCTTTGATGTGTAAAGCGAGGTTACTATGAATGATATACGAATATTATGGAAAAAAACTATTGCAAAAGTATTAATGGAAATGCTGCCGGCGGGTGCAGAGCCTGTTAAGACGGAAGATATTATTATGGAAATACCGCCAGATCCCGCTTTAGGTGATCTGGGCTTTCCGCTGTTTTCCTTTGCAAAACTGCTGCGTTCGGCACCGCCTAAAATTGCCGCAGAGCTTCTGACTCGGCTTCAATCAGATCCGGCAGTGCAGGGTAAGGGCGAGGTAAAAGCTGTCGGCCCGTATATCAACGTCTTTTTACCCAAGGGAGAAGTTGCCGCCCAAACGCTGCAAACCATCTTTGGTCAAAAGGAAAACTACGGCCGTACGGAAAGCCTCAAGGGCAAGAAAATCATGGTTGAGTTTTCAAGCCCCAACACTAATAAACCGCTGCACCTCGGCCATTTACGGAATGATGCCGTCGGGGAAAGTCTTTCGCGTATCATGGCGTTCAGCGGAGCGGAAGTCTATAAGACAAACATCATCAACGACCGCGGTGTACATATCTGTAAATCCATGCTTGCTTACAAAAAATTCGGTAATGGTCTTGATCCGGTAAAAGCAGGCATCAAGCCTGATAAGTTTGTCGGCGATATGTACGTTCAATTCCATAAGTACAGCAAAGAACACCCCGAAGCCGAAGAAGAAGCACAAGCTCTGCTGCGTAAATGGGAAGCGGGCGATCCGGAAGTGATGGAGCTGTGGAAGCTGATGAACGGCTGGGCGCTTGAAGGGATTAAGCAGACCTATAAACGTACCGGCGTTTCCTTTGATAAGCTCTATTTTGAAAGTCAGGTCTACAAAAAAGGCCGGGAAGAAATCCTTGAGGGCTTGAAAAAAGGCGTGTTTTATAAAGATGAAGATAACTCCGTCTGGGTGGATTTAAGCCCCATCGGGCTGGATAAAAAAGTGCTGCTGCGCGGAGACGGAACGGCACTCTACATTACGCAGGATATCGGTCTTGCAATAACACGCCATGGTGAATGGCCCTTCGATAAGCTCATTTACGTGGTCGGCAATGAACAAATCTATCACTTTAAGGTGCTGTTTTATGTACTCAAGCAGCTTGGCCATGACTGGTATACCGGCTTACACCACCTTGCCTACGGTATGGTAAACCTGCCGGAGGGGAAGATGAAAAGCCGTGAAGGAACCGTTGTCGATGCCGATGATCTTATCACTGACTTAAAAAACGGTGCATTGGAAGAGATTGCCGCAAAGGGACGGGAAGAAGCAGTCGGAAATCCCGAAGAGGTGGCAGAAAAAATTGCCTTAGGCGCCTTACACTATTTCCTTTTACAAGTTGATGCAATGCGGGATATGCTCTTTAATACAAAGGAGTCTCTGTCGTTTAACGGAAATACCGGCCCCTATATTCAGTACATGGGTGCGCGCATTTCGTCGATTTTACGCAAGGCTGAAACTGAGGAAGGCGCCGCGGCACGGAAGGGAAGCTATAAGCCGGAATTACTGACCTCCGAAGCGGAATGGGAGCTGCTGAAAAAGCTTGAAGACTTTCCCGCTCAGGTTGATAAGGCCGCTGCCCAGTACATACCGGCAATCATTACCGGTTATCTTTATGATGTATGTAAACTGTTCAGCCGCTTTTACCATGACTGCCCCATTCTTGCAGCAGACAATCCCGACCTTGCGGCAACCCGGCTGGAACTTGCCCGTGCAGTACAGATTGTCTTAAAAAATGCAACGCATCTGGTGCTGGTTCCTTTTCTTGAGGTTATGTAAGGGGAGGGGAGTAAGTGATGACGGTTGTATTTTTGATCTGCTTCGGTATCTCGTTTTTATTTTCCCTCCTGCTCGCTGTCCAAAACTTTCACACCTTTGCTTTTGCCGGTGCGGCAGCCGGATTGTGCTTTTCCGGTGTATTGGTATATGCGCATATTCTGCTCAAACAGAAAAAGAGCTACCGTGCACTTGCTCTTTTCCGTAAGCTCTTTGAATACTGGCCCTTTGCAATGATTGCGTGTTTTATCTGCTCGCGTGCCTTTGTGGATAATTCTCCAAAAGTCTTGGATGCGGTTTTGGCCGTGCTGTGGTTTGCAATCGTCATTTTAAAACAAATAAGTGCGCACTATACGAAGGATAGGAATCTGCAAAAATATTTTCCGCAAGTTCAGCGTATAGCCCGGAAAAAGAAATCATTGCTGATTGAATGTCTTGAATGGGTAGATGCTGCTTTCTATGCCGTATTTTTTGTACTGTTAGTAAATATTTTTGTGTTTCAAGTTTACCGTATTCCCTCGGAATCGATGGTGCCGGAATTTATGATCGGAGACACCGTTATCGGTTTTAAAACCGCTGCCGGGCCTGCTTTGCCGCTTTCTTCTTTTAAACTTCCGCAATGGAAGGAGTATAAACGGGGTGATATTGTCATTCTCAGTAACCCGAATTATCCTGATACCCCGCAATCGCGGTTGAAAACCTTTTTGTCCCAGCTGGTGTATATGCTCACCCTTGCTCAGGTCAATCTGAATACCGATGAATACGGCAGACAAAAGGCTGATCCGCTGGTTAAGCGGATTGCCGGTATGCCGGGAGAAAAGCTCATGATGGTTGACGGTGTATTATATGCAAGGCGTGCAGGCGAATCCGGCTTTGTACCGGTAGAAGATGATCGGCAGTATGCTTATTGGGATTTAACCGCGCTGCCCCAGTCAGATCAGCGCTTAATTAAGGATATTAAGATCAATGCCGAGGAGCTCCGCATTATGGAAACGGTAGAAATGCGGCGCAAGGCGCTTGATTTTACCGCAGCCTCCCGTCAGGCGGAATCGCTGGTAAATAGACTGTCGCTTTTAAAAAACGATCAAGATACCGCCCCTGCCGGTGAACTGGTCGCTCCGGCAGACTATGAGTTGATTGCTCTTTTTTCTGCAAATGATTCAGTCAGCCGCAAAATTCTAACCACGAATGGGGGGCTTGCGTGGTTCCGGGCATTTATGACCGGCTGGATACCGTATTGGCAAAGCAGCGGTGCACAGCAGGCCTCCCTGTATGAAAAGCGTTTTGCCCAGCTCAATGCCTTGGTTAAAATTTGTTTTGGAAAACTCATTGTCCGCAATATTGAGCTCTTTCAGACCCAAGCAACTGCGGAACAATTTCTCAATGACGAGGTGCGTAAAACGCTTTTGCAGGAAGCACAGGAATATGCTTTTTATCTTGCCTGGACAAACCAGCGGAATATGAATGTCTATCCCTCAGGCGCCGATGAGTATATCCCTGAAAACTGTTATTTTATGATGGGGGATAACCGGTTTAACTCTACTGATATGCGCCATAGGTATGTGTTTAAACCCGAAGCTGTTGATGTACACGATAGTGCACCGGTACTGTTTCAGAGCAATAGCGAGCCTAAGTATTTGCCCGCTGAAAAAATACTCGGTACCACAGTGCTGCGGGTCTATCCCTTTTCACGTTTTGGAGCCTTGTGATGATACATTCGGAAGCGGTTCAATCGCAGCTGAATACCTTGTTTAAAAATCTTGGATTTCCTTCTATTGTAATGCATGAACCGAAATCGCACTTTGATTTTAGGGCTGCATCACGGAGAATTTTAGTCGTCGGGCCGATGGGGTCGGGTAAAACCGAATATGCCGCCCATGTATGGCGGGATGCGCAAGTTGCGCGCTCCAAAAGTGCGGCAGTTCAGCGGATGACAAGCGGATCCAATGCTCAAAAAGACCTCTTTGACCGGGAAAGCGGTATCGGCTCTGCGGATCGGCGGTATACTTTTTTTGTCCGCCCGGCCCTGGATAAGGACCGGTTTCCCGGCTATCCTGATGATGCCTTAGCGCACCGCGGCGGCTATGAACGGTGCGGGTCTGCCATTGCCGCAATTAACAATTCTTTTCAGCTTGAAGCATTAATTACAGAAAATCCGCATATCGGGACATGGATTGTTGATGAAGCTTCATTTTATGATGAGCGGCTTGCATATGTGATTAAAAAAGAAAGCGAGCGGCGCGGGTTGGTGTTTGTAATGCCCACCCTGCTTTTGAATTTCCGGGGGGAGATTTTTAACCCAACGGCACGGTTGCTGGTTGAAACGGCGACGGAAATTTATCCGTTTTCCGCCTATTGTGAACACTGTGATTGTCTTGAAAACGGTTATAACACCTACCGCTATTATACGGTGAATGGAACCGAATGTCCTGCGCTCTATTTTGATCCGCTCATTATTATCGGCGGCGACCGGAAAAAAGAAGATCCCTTTGAACCGAATTACTGTACCCGCTGCGATGATCATCACTTTTTGCCCGGTAAACAATATACCTTTTTTACCTTAAAGCCCCTCGGTCTCGAAGCAAGCCGCGGGAATATTCAGCCTCTGACTGATGAATTGGCAGCAATGCACGATAATCTTGAAAAATCCGAGCTGTATGCAACCTTTAAATCCGAATATCTCGATTCTGCCAGCCCCTCTCCGGAGCGTATGAATGCATTGCGGGTACCCTGTCTTGCAGAGCGGGCATTGGTTTTTCTCTTTGCCGAACAAAATTTACTTTCTGCCGATCAAATGCGCCGGCTCGTTGCCGAACTCGATTTAAATAAAGATTATCTTGATAAGCGGCTGTCCGATAATAAACGGCCGCTTACGTGGAACTAAGCCGGTACTGACCGGATCAGACGGTTACTGCTGCTGTAAATCTGTTTTGAACACGCGCAGTAAAATGATCAGCGACAGGACAACCACAATACCGTCAACAAGCGGCATTGCAAGCCAGACCCCGCGGGCCCCGAAAAAGAGCGGCAGTATAAGTACGGCAGGTACAAACAGCACAAGCTGACGGGACATTGCGAGGATACCGGCAGGTTTTGGTTTTCCGATTGCTTGGAACAAGGTCATGTTCAGCACCATGAACGGTACCAGCGGGAAAATCGCTATGGCAATGACTGCATCGGTTTTCCCTTTTGTAATGAGTGCTGCATTATCAATGAATAAGCCGAGTACCTGTTCGGGCGCACTTAAAAATATCGCCCATGCAAGTGCCGCAAGCAGCACACCGAAGCTGTAAAACATAAATGTGCCTTTTTTTACCCGTTCAAACAGCCCTGCACCGAAGTTGGTACCGGCAAAGGGCTGAAATCCTTGACTTAATCCCCATAGCGGAATAAAAGAGAGCATCATATAGCGGAAGAAGGCTCCCATTAACACCACCTGATCTTCCCCGCCGTATTTTTTCAGCGTTGCATACATAACGGTCTGCTGGACGAGTGCAAGCACTTGCATAATCATTGCGGACACTCCCACTGCAAATGTTTCCCCGACAATCGACTTTTCCAATTTAAAGCTCTTGAAACGGACATCCTTACTGAACCATAAAAAGTAGCAGAAGCTGATCAGTGCAAATACTACCTGCGAGATCACCGTTGCAACCGCTGCACCGGCTATGCCTTGCTGAAAAACAATGATAAACACTGCATCCAGTACGATATTCAGCACGGCTCCTAAGCCCATAATGATCATCGCAAGGGCAATTCTTCCTTCTCCGCGCATGACCATGTTGGACGCCTGTCCGAAATTAACAAAAATCGAGCCGAGGTATACGATCCGTAAGTAGTGTACGCCCAGACTGTGCATTTCACCTTCCGCGCCGATAAGGCTGAGCAGCTGCGGTGCAAATAGCCAGCCTAAGACCGTTACAACGGACGACATACCGACTGTCAGCAGCAGTACATTGCCCATCACCGCGTCAACTGTGTTTTGATCCTGTCTGCCGACCGCACGGGATAAAATAGACGCAGAACCTATACCGATGAGTACGGCAATACCGTTATTAATCAGCGTGAATGCATAGGCGATACTGATTGCTCCTAGGGCTTTTTCGCCGACATACCGGCCTACGAACACCGCATCAACAAAACTATATAAGCTAATGACCAACATTCCGACAATTCCCGGAATCCCCAACTTTAGCATGAGCTTGAAGATATTTCCCGTTACAAGCTCCTCTCTTTTATCAGTCATACTGACCTCCCATATAATAACTGACGATAGCGTCATATATTGCGAAAAAGAATATAACGGGAATAAAAAGGATTGTCAACTAAGAGTTACAAATTAAAGCAGGATATTCATAGGGATTCAATTTCAACGTTATGTAAATCCGCCGCTTGGGCAATCATACCGGTATCCGGCAGTTTCAAAATTGCGGTACTGCGCTGCCGGATACCGGAAAAGGGGCTGTTAAGTATTATTCGTGCGGAGGGTTTAATACCCGCCGTTCCTCGGCAATGCTTCTTGAGTCGTAACAAAGAGTATTAAAGCCGACTGCAACCACCTCGTCAAAAACGTACATCCCCATACGTTTTTGACTTGCGAGTTTTTTACAAAGCAAAAAACTCGTTTCTGTTTGGAACCACCGGCATCCGTGCCGGATCGCATATACAATGCGAAACATTGAGCATTGCATATACCGCCACGGATGTATAGTTTTGAAGAATGCTTTGCGTCGGGGGTGTTGATTATACCGAAATTTTTTCCAGCTTCCAAATATCCCGTACATAGTCTTCGATGGTACGGTCAGAGCTGAATTTACCCGATCGGGCAATATTCAGTAAGCACATTTTTGCCCACTTCATCTGATCGCCGTAGCATTCAAGCACCCGCTCATGTGCGGCAGCGTATGCATCAAAATCCGCCAGTACGTAGTATACATCAGGGCGCTGGCCCTCCACACCGTATACAAGCGAATCATGCAATTCTCTAAATAAGGTGTCGGAAGGATGGGTGTAGGTGCCGTCAATCAGCTGGGACAGCGCTTTTGCGAGGGCAGGATTGCGGTGCAGATACTCTTGGGGATTATAGGTGTGCTCATGTTCGATTGTGTGAATTTCATCAGCAGTTAATCCGAAAATAAAGGCATTTTCAGCACCCGCTTCTTCTACAATTTCAATATTGGCACCGTCTAAGGTTCCCAAGGTTACCGCCCCGTTGATCATAAACTTCATATTGCCGGTTCCCGACGCTTCTTTACCGGCGGTGGAAATCTGCTCGGAAATGTCGGATGCGGGGAAGATTTTTTCGGCTGCCGAAACCCGGTAGTTTTCTACAAAAACCACCTTAATTTTCCCGTTTACCCGATGATCGTTATTGATGCGGTCGGCAACGGTATTAATCAGTTTAATGATGATCTTTGCCCGCCGGTAGCCGGAAGCCGCCTTTGCCCCGAAGATAAAGGTGCGCGGAATGGGATTGTATGACGGATCTTCTATGATTTTATTGTAGATCGTCATAACATGGAGGATGTTAAGCAGCTGCCGTTTGTATTCGTGCAGCCGTTTAATCTGTACGTCGTAAATGGAGTTGGGATCGATGGTGATGCCCTGTGTTTTTTTCAGGAAAGCGGCTAACAGTTCCTTGTTGTGTTTCTTTATTGCCGTTAATTCTTGCAAGGCCTCAGTATTATCCGCTAATTTTTCCAATTGTTTCAGCTGAGTGAGGTCTTTTATCCAACCTTTCCCGATATGCTTGGTAATAAAGGCGGCAAGTGCAGGGTTCGCAGTCAGCAGCCAGCGGCGCTGTGTTACTCCGTTTGTCTTATTATTAAACTTGTGCGGATACAGATCATACCAGTCGGCAAGTTCTTTTGTTTTGAGAATTTCCGTATGAAGCGCCGCAACACCGTTTACCGAAAAAGAGCCGGCAATGGCAAGCCAGGCCATGTGTATCTTACCTTCACTGATAATTGCCATCCGGTTATGTTTTTGCCAGTTGCCGGGATATTTCTCTCTCAGTTCCATGAGGAAGCGGCGGTTGATTTCTTCAACGATTTCATACACACGGGGCAATAAGCCCTGGAAGATGTCGATCGGCCATTTTTCTAAGGCTTCTGCAAGGATGGTATGGTTGGTGTAGGCAAAGGTCTTGGTAACGATAGCCCACGATTCATCCCAGCCGAGCTGGTGTTCATCCATTAAAAGGCGCATCAGTTCGGGAATTGCGACAACGGGGTGAGTGTCATTGAGCTGAATGACATTATAGCGCGGGAAGTCGGCAAAATTTTTGCCGTGCTTATAGATGAACGCACGCAGTAAGTCTTGCAAACTTGCGGAAGTGAAAAAATACTGCTGCTTTAGGCGGAGCGCTTTCCCTGAAGGCCCCGTATCATTCGGATACAGAACGCGGGAAATATTTTCGGCAGAATTTTGTCTGGCAACGGCGGCTGTATATTCCATATTGTTGAATAGCTGGAGGTCAAAACCGTTGTCGGAAGTAGCCTCCCATAAGCGCAGGCGGTTTACGGTCTTTGTGTCATAGCCGATGATGGCCATATCATACGGAATAGCGATAACCTCTTCGGCATTTTCAAGACTGCACGTCAAACTGCCGTCGGGCTGCTTGATACACAGAGACTGGCCGCCGAAGCGTACCTTTACAGCCAAGTCATCATGGCGGACTTCCCAGGGGTCGCGGAAACGGCGCCAGTTGTCGGGATATTCTACCTGATGTCCGTTTTCTATGCGCTGCTCAAACATACCGTATTGATAGCGGATACCGTATCCGTGTCCGGGATAATCAAGGGTTGCAAGCGAGTCAAGAAAGCAGGCGGCAAGCCGTCCCAGTCCCCCGTTTCCAAGCCCTGCATCCGGTTCTTCGGTTTCAATATCTTCATACGAAGCGGAAAGCTCTGATAATAATTCTTCAATTACTTCGCGCATTCCGATATTATTCAGATTGTTGGATAGTGCCCGTCCCATCAAAAATTCGGCGGAAAAATAATGCATTTGCCGGACTTCGGGTTGTTCCTGCTTGCTCCGCGTTGCAAAGATGTTTGCCTGCACTCTGTCCATAATGCTGCTTGCTGCGGCATCATAGAGTTCGCGTTTTGTGGCATTTGATAAATCTTTGCTGAAGTTACGTTTGAGCTTTCCTAAAATACTTGCCCGCAATTCTTCCTTCACTGTAGACATAATCACCTCGCTATTTCAAAAGTAAGACAACGGCAGACGCCGCCAATACTACATATTTCTGCTGATTTTCTAAAAGCGGAGCCTGTTCGGGATGCATAAAATCCTCTTCCGCAGTATAGGATGTGTCAATCAGACGGTACCATTTTTTTCCTTGAGGGGGCGGACAAATTGTTGCCGTTACATCAAAACTGCCTCCGTTTAAAATAATGTAAAAGCTGTTATCATCCCGTTCGGCACGGGTGTCTGCCTTTGAACCGTCAAGAAAGTATGCTAAAAACGAAGATGGCTGACACCAGTCAGGTGTTTTGCCTTCCGGATCATACCAGCTGATGTCCCGTTTATAGCTGCCGCCTGAACCGGACCCGGTTAAAAATTCCGACCGTAAAAACACCGGATGCTGTTTACGCAGCCGGATCAGCTTTTGTACAAATGCAAGTATATCGGCATTTTTTTTCGTCAGCGACCAGTCAAACCAGCTGATTTCGTTATCCTGGCAGTAGGGATTATTGTTTCCTCTTTGGGTACGGAGTACCTCATCTCCGGCAGTCAGCATGGGCGTTCCAAGTGAAAGCAGGAGTGTCAGCAGCAGATTTTTTGCTTTTTGTTTCCGCAATCCTTCAATGCGGGCATTTTTGGTTGCACCTTCAAAGCCGTGATTATAACTGCAATTTGAATCGGTACCGTCGCGGTTATCTTCGCCGTTTTCTTCATTATGTTTATGATTATAACTAAGTAAGTCATAGAGAGTAAAGCCGTCATGGCTGGTAATAAAATTGATGGAATGAAACGGCTTTCTTCCGTCATCCAGATATAAATCAGCCGATCCGGTTACCCGTGTGGCCAGTTCACGGGCATTCGCTATGTCGCCGCGCCAAAATAGCCGCACTTCATCGCGGAAACGGTCGTTCCACTCAGCCCATCGGCCGCCCGGAAAGGTTCCCACTTGATAGGCACCGCCTGCATCCCATGCTTCGGCAATAATCTTGGTTTTCCGCAATATGGGGTCTTCTGAAATATGTTCAAGAGTAGGCGGATTTTCCATCAAGGTACCGTTTTGATCCCGGCCTAAAATGGACCCGAGGTCAAACCGGAAGCCGTCAACGTGCATTTCGGTTACCCAGTACCGGAGACAGTCCAAAATGAAGGTTTGTACGATAGGATGATTACAATTAACGGTGTTGCCGCAGCCGGAGTAATTACGGTAGTAGCGCACGTCATCTTCAAGCATATAGTAAATGACATTATCCAATCCGCGGAAAGAAAGGGTCGGGCCGAACTCGCTTCCTTCGGCTGTGTGATTAAATACGATGTCAAGAATTATTTCAATACCGTTTTTATGCAGCTCCCGTACCATCCGTTTAAATTCAAGCACGGGATTGGATCCATTCCGCTCACAGGCATAGGCAGCCTTAGGCGCAAAAAAGGCAATGGTGCTGTAACCCCAGTAGTTTTTCAGTTTTTCACCGGTGCGCGGATTGATTCTCGTCAGTTCATTTTCGTTAAATTCATGTATGGGGAGTAATTCCAAACTTGTTATCCCCAGTTTTTTTAAATAGGGAATGCTTTCGATAATCCCTTGATAGGTGCCCTTATGTTCCTGCGGCGATTGAGGATGACAGGAAAGTCCTTTGATATGCGCCTCATAAATGATGCAGTCTTTTAAAGGATAGTTCAGCGGCCGATCCCCTTCCCAGTCAAAATCATCTTGATCAATAGCGATACATTTCGGAAACTGCGCTGCCGACTGTTTACTCAAAAGCGCAAGATCGCCGTCTATGTAAGGCGGCGGCGTTTGACCGCTAAAATTGGCGGTAAAGCACTCGGTATTGGCTAACCCCCGTGCATAGGGGTCTAAAAGGTAATTACCGGCATTAAAGCGCATCCCTTCATGGGGGACAAAGGGGCCGTCTGTACGGTATAAATACAGGGCATCTTTTTTTAAGCCTTTAACAAACACATGCCATATATCGCCTGTTTTATTCCGTTCGGGATCAAGGTGATATGAATACGCCGGAACGGAATCCTCCGGTTTTTCAAAAATTTCCAAAATAACCGCACAGGCATGACGGGAAAAAAGACTGAAATTTACCCCGCTGCTATAAACGGCAGCACCTGCGGGAAGCGGACTTCCCGATAAAAACGATAGGTTTTCCATGAATCGGCTGCAATGTAGCATGAAAAGGAAAATTATGCTATAGTAGCTTTTAGATAAGGATTACTTATGAAAAAAATACCGATTGTCAGTACCGTCAGCAGCACAGTAAATGCAATAAAATATGCCTGTCAGCAATCTCATTGTGGTATTGTATCAAAGCAGGTAATGGATTATTACGATGCTCTTGCTGTTTTTCAGTATGAAATGCCTGAAATCAAAATTATTGATTTTGGAGATCCTGTTATTGATGCAGAAAAATGCCTTAAAATCGTTACCGATGATCCTTGGCTGCTTTTCGGCGGGGTTATCGCTATTACCGATTCTCAAGAACAAAAACTAACCCTTGAGCAGCGGAAAGAGCCGAATTTTCTTTTTATTCTTACCAGGAAAGAGTTTGAAAAGTACGTAATGCAGATTGTAAAAATTCTGAATGAACATGAACATTTTTTGGTAAACCGCGGGATGACACATCCTGCCGATCAGTGTGAGCAGGGAAGTTTTACAAGCGATACCGATCCCTTTGAAATTATTTTTTATGCTAACCTCATTTCAACCTATCTTTACAATACCGACCGGATTAATGATGCGGAACGCGGTGCTTTTCAGGGTGCCATGATGGAACTGCTTTTAAATGCCGTTAAACACGGAAATTGTAATATCAGCTATCAAGAAAAAAGCGAATGGCTGAAGCAGGGAAAGGATGTGCTGGATCTTATCAGAATAAAGCGGATGGATCCCGTTATCAGTAAGAAAAAAGTATTAATTACTTATGAGATTTCGCCTACCCGCACCCGTGTTACGATTAAGGATGATGGAAAGGGCTTTGATTGGAAGGCTGTGGTTGATGCTCCGTTTCAGCCGGGACTGCACGGTATGGGAATTAAGATGAGCCAAACCTTTGTCCGGCAACTGTACTATAATGATGCTGGCAATGAGGTTAGTTTTGAAATTCCCAATCAAAAACATAGTACCAATCTGACACCGGCAATTTTGAAAGATCAAGAGACGGTTTCTTTTAGTCATTTGCAAGTGGTGTGCCGGCAGCATGATGAATCCAATGATCTTTATTATATTAGTTCCGGCCGTTATGCCGTGTATGTCGAAAATGCGCTGTTGACGGTTTTAACCCCTGCAGACATATTTATAGGGGAAATGGCCTTTTTAACAAATGATACACGTTCGGCAACAATTGTCGCCATAGGACAGGGAAAATTGGTAAAAATTCCTAAGCGGCGTTTTATGGGCTTGATTGAACATTATCCCCATTATGGTATCTTTTTATCCCGGCTTTTAGCCGAACGGCTGCTTCTGCAATCACAGAAGAGTGCATCACTGAAAAAAGAGCTGAAATCCATCGAAGCAGGAACAGATTCCTAACATGAGTTCAAAAAGTTTAACAGTATTGGAGCTGCTGGATCTGCATTTAACCGAACATGATGCCTTGCATCTGCACTGTGTGTGTGGGCAAAAAGGGTTAACGAGAACTATCACTATTGCAGATCTTAATCGACCCGGGCTTGCCTTATCCGGTTTTTTCGATTCTTTTGCCTATCAGCGGGTGCAGCTTTTCGGTAGGGGCGAATGTGCGTATTTACAAAAGCTCATTGCCGGCGATAATCTGGAAAATGTCAAAAAGCTGCTGACCTATGATATTCCCTGCTGTATATTTTCTCATGATATTCCGCCTCCGGAACGATTTTTAGAAATTGTGCAGGATACAGGCTGTCCGGTGCTGCAAACAGGTCTTTCTTCAAGCGAGCTTTCTTTGCGCCTGATGCGGGTGCTTTCCAATGTCTTTGCACCGTCTATGACCATACACGGCGTGTTAGTTGAAGTATACGGTTTAGGTATATTAATCCTTGGGGATTCGGGGGTAGGAAAAAGCGAGACGGCTCTGGAACTGATTGAGCGGGGCCACCGTCTGGTTGCAGATGATGTAGTGAAAATCACTTGTATTAACGGAAATATGCTGATGGGGCGGGGGGCAAATCAAATTATCGGACACCACATGGAAATCCGCGGGCTTGGAATTATCAATATTATGCAGCTGTATGGTGTCCGCTCAGTGCGTGAGCAAAAACAAATACAGCTTGTGGCAAAACTTGAAGAATGGGATGCTCAGAAGGTTTACGACCGGATCGGTAATGAGGAGCTCACCACAGAGCTGCTGGAAGTAAAACTGCCGTTATTGGAAATTCCCGTAAAACCCGGCCGTAATATTCCGATTATTTTAGAAACGGCCGCAATGAATGAGCGCTTAAAAAGTATGGGATGCTTTTCAGCAAAAGAATTTAACCGCAATGTTTTATACTGGATTGAAAGCGATACGAACCGCGTTCCTTATTATTCGGCAGATGATACCTATTAAGGAAGGCCTATGACGACAAAAACAATAACCGTGCAAAACCGTGCCGGAATTCATGCCCGTCCTTCATCGCTTATTGTGCAAACGGCAAGCAAATTTCAATCGAATATCACGATTGAGAAGGACAGTTTAACAATTAATGCAAAATCTATTATGGGAATTATGACCATGGCTGCCGGCTACAAAACGGAACTGATTATTTCGGCGGATGGTGCTGATGAAGATGAAGCATTGGCGGCGCTTGAGCAGCTTTTTATCAGTAAATTTGAAGAAGAATAAATGGCATCTGCAAAAACTCGGTTGTTTTGATATATCACCGATTCGGAGTGTAACATGAATACCCCCCTCTGGCTTTTCACCGGCCCGGAATTAGGTGAGCGCAATGAGGCATTGAGTGTCTTACAAAAAACGGCGGAAAAAAAATACGGCCGGCTGGACCGGCATCTTTTTTATGCGGCCGATACTCCTTTACCGGTTATTTTGGACACCGTTCAAAACGGTTCACTCTTTGCAGATGCCCGTTTTGTTATTGTCAAAAATGCTGAATCATTGAAAAAAAAGGAAGATATACAGCTGCTGACTGCGTGGGTTGCGCAGAGCGGGGGACATACCGATGCCGTTTTAGTGCTGATTTCAGATGAAATCAGTATTGATAAAAAAATCGAAGCGCTTGTTCCCAAAGAACAAAAGAAAATCTTTTGGGAGCTGTTTGAAAATAAAAAGCAGGAATGGATCCGCCGTTTTTTTGCACAGGCACAGATAAAAATTGAACAGGAGGCTGTTGCTTCCTTGCTTGAGCTGGTAGAAAACAATACAGAATCGCTTAAAACCGCGTGTACTCATATCAGTTTATTTTTTAAACCGGGAACCGTACTTGATGCAGACAGTGTAGAAAAACTGCTTGCACACAATAAGGAAGAAACGGCGTTCAGTCTCTTTGATGCACTGAGTAAAAATAACTTTGAATATGCGCTGACTATCCGGCAGAAATTGATGCTGTCAAAAGAATCTTCTCCGGTACAGCTTATTGCAGGGCTGACCTACTGTTTTCGGCGCTTACGCGACTGGCACGATCAGGCTCAGACGGGGCAGATGGATGACTTCAGCTTGAAAAAAATAGGCTTTACCTCAAAAAAAGCAATCGAACAATACCGGCGGGCAAGCAGCCGGTGGGATTCACAGAGCGTACACCGCATTATCTCGCTGTTAAACCGTACCGATATGGAAATCCGGTCAATGGGGCAGGAACTTGCCGCAACCGTGCTTGATACCTGCCTGTACCGTATTGCAGTGAAGCGGGGAGAAGCCCCGGCTCAATACACCGCAGACTGCCGTCTTTGTTAGGATGCATAAGTAAGCTCTATCTGTTTTAAACCGCACCTCATTTTTGAGTCAGGCTGAATACGCCGTCCCAATTTTCTGCCGGCGGTTTTTGTATGAATGCTTCACACTTTTTTAGATACGCATCGGAGGGGCCGTCATTGGGGCGTTCTTGCAGCAAGATTTTAAACATCTGAGCCGCCTTCCGCCAATTCCGCTCATCAAAGGCGCGGTGAGCTTGTTCAAAGCGCTGCAAAAAAATACCGGTTTTCGAGTCGATACTGTCTTTCAGTTCAACCAACTCCCAAAGCTGTACCGGTGTATTAATGCCGACAACGCGGACTCGGTCAAGGCGGCGGGTAACAAACTCATCTCCTATCTCATTCTTTGTCATGTCTGAAATTAAAAGCCAGGTGCCGTATTGTTTGTTCACCCCTTCTAAGCGGGCTGCAAGATTAACTGCATTGCCCATAATTGTGTAGTCCATTTTCCGTTCAGTGCCCATGTTTCCGACCACCATGTCGCCGGTATTGATCCCGATCCGGGTTAAAAGCGGGTTGGGACTCATACCTTCCCGCATAAAAAGTTCATTCAGTTCAGCCTCTTTACGCTTCATCAGTACTGCAGCCCGGCACGCCAGCCGTGCGTGTTCGCTATAGTCAACCGGAGCACCGAAAAAGGAGATAATGGCATCACCTTCGTATTTGTCTATTGTGCCCCGCTGTTCCAAAATAATGTCGCTCATACCGGACAGGTAAATATTAAGAAGTTTAACCAGCTGCTCTGCATCGAGGGCTTCACTAATCGTTGAAAAACCGCGTACATCGGTAAACATTGCCGTTATCCATTTTTTTTGACCGCCTAATTTAAGCATTGAAGGGTCTTCGATAATTTCGTTGATAACATCACCCGATAGATAGGTGCCGAACGCTTTCCGTAAAAAGTTCTTTTCCCGCTCACTCAATACAAACGATGCAAGCGAGTAGGTTAAAAAAGACATAAACAGGGCTAAAAGCGGTGAACCGATAAACACATAGGTACCGGTAATACTGAAAATAAGATAGTTTGCAATGAGCAGGACTGCTGAAAGCACAAAGCCTGCAATAATTTGTACGAGCGTATTAAAAGGACGGATAATCAAAATGATGCCGAAGGCAAGGATAAGAGCCGATAATTGAGATACCCAGATAGGCGCCTGCCGTAAAAAATCCTTTTGTAAAATGGTATTTGCTACTGCTGCGTGTGTACCGACATTGACGTATTCGCTATGAAAGGGGTTTACACCGATATCGGTAGTACCCGTGCTTGACCAGCCGATAATGCAAAACGCATTTTTTAATGTGCTGCTGAGCCTGCGTTCAAGTTCAATATGGTTTGTATAGGATTGTGCAACATTCGCATACAGTTTTTCAAAGTCTTCCTTCACCTGATTGTATAATTGTGCGTCTTCGGGATTCCCGGCATCACGGGCATAATCGAATAGGGCCGGTATAGATGTACCGTAATCGGCTGCTAAAAAATCTTCTATATTTGTCCAATATTGCTTAACGGCATTCAGCCATGCCGTTTTGTCTTTTTCTGCCCCCGATTCAAGGGCAGTCCGGCGCAAATGTTCACTTTCCGTCCATGCACGGATACAGGCGTCTATTCCTGCATACCCGGGACCGAGGTTCCAGCCGGCATTTGCACGCAGCAGGCGCAGATGCGTTGCGGTGGTTTCTCCGCTTTCGTCATACTCAATCAGTAAATAAAACGGAATATGAGTAAAACTTTGCTGATAATTTTTTTTCGGCCATCTGATTAACATCATGCCATCCGAATCGAGGGGAATGGTAATGTTTTGCAATTTTCCGTTCAGCACGGCATCTTTCAATATAATACGGTTTTTGTGCAGCATAACCTGCGGGGAATTGAGCTTATGCAGTAGGGGCGAGAATGCGAGCTGCATAAATACCGTATTGTCAATATGGTCAAAAAGTCTAATGCGCCGCCTTACTCCGTCGCTGTCAATGTGCACATTGGTAAAGCCTGCGCCTGCTGCCATGCCGCTTATTTCCGGAATCGGGATGAGTGCGCTCAAAGCGCCGCCGGACAACGGCATATTCATTTGAATATGCGGGTATACAAAGCGGTTCCGTGCGATTTCATACAGTGACTGAAACCCCTCCTGCGGCGGATAGGGCTGCATATTAACGGTTACAAAGGTCGGTCCGAACAGCCGCATCGCTTTTCCGAGATAACTATCATTTTCTACTGCCACTTGTTCCGTTTGCCGGTATAGATTATCCCGTGCCTCATCGATAAAATTCACCAGTTCATTGCCGTATATACCTGCTTCAGGCAAAGTAATTTGGTTATTTGCAAGAGCTGCAAAAATATCTTGGACATTGGCGCCGATTTCTTCAAATGAAGTATTAAATTCGGATTTCAGTGCACCGTTCAGATATACGGAATCAATACTCATCGGACTTTTGTCAATGTATTCGATATCGAATACGGCATAGGCAGCACCGAGCTGGGTGAGGGCTTCCAAGCCTTTTGCGATGGTATTGCGCGGCCAAGGATACAGGCCTACTTTTTCAATTGAAATATCATCAATATCTAATAATACAATGGACTGATCTTCACGGACTTCGGATTTTAGGGATAAAAAAACATCGTACAGCCGGTTTTCGGCACCGACCCACCACGGAAAAAGATACAATCCTGCACTCATTACTCCGATAACACATGGAATAATAATCAAAGGCAGATATATTTTCTTTTTCATATCTTTACTCCCTATTAAATCTATTGTATAGTAATTTAGAGACGGTACGGAGTGTTATGGGAACGCACCGTAGCGGTACTTTCTATAATTTGACATCCGCAAGTAACCTATGGGTGTTTCTTATAGTAGCCGATATTGCTTTATTTATACAAGGGATAGTACATGAAACGAACTCTTTTGATTGTTCTTACCGTCTGTTTTATTACTGCGGTATCGTTCGGGCAATCTGCTAAAATCATTGATAACATTTTGGATACGGAGGAGGCAACCTTCGGTCAAGCTTCATACCTTATTTTACACGCATTGGGCGGGAACGGTGCAGCAGCTGATTTTACGGAGGCATTTACGGAATTACAAGCAAGAAACATAGTCGGTGCCTCCGTGTCGTCTGACGATACGCTTTCTTTTAAGCAATATGCATTTTTACTTATGAAGGCATTTGATATCAAAGGCGGGATGCTCTAC
The DNA here is from genome assembly GCA_038397965.1 of Treponema sp. Classification (GTDB taxonomy): domain Bacteria; phylum Spirochaetota; class Spirochaetia; order Treponematales; family Treponemataceae; genus Treponema. Next base: position 43,595 of record JARGFA010000002.1, on the reverse strand, counting down.
CGTATCTATCCTTGTCCGCGGTATGCATACCGGGATTTACGGTATCTTTCGGTATTCCAGGGGAAAACGGAGCCCGACCGGAAGGTGAGCGGCTTGGAAATGCTGCAGGTCATGGGGCGGATTGACATATTAAAAGGCGGGGAAAAATGAAACGGAGTATACTGTTTGTTATAGTGCTGTGCTGTATTGCCGCACAGCTGACTGCGCTCGATTTCGGGGTTAATTTATCAAATAATACGGAAATCGGCGGTATTCATCCGTCGGTGTATCTTTCACAGCACAATAAGGCCGAAGTTTATGTTCAAATACCTACCGGTTCCCTTTCGTCGGTGTATCTTTCCGCGGATGTACGGTTTTACGGTTTATTTCCGTTAAAGCCCCGCGGAAAAGCAGATTTTTTGCCGGCTGCTCAGTCTTTCAGACTGGGACGCACTGAGTGGACAGGGGCTGCTGTTATAGACGGAATGGGGCTTAACTGGGGAGTAGGTCGGACGTATTTTAATGACTATTCGCACAAGGTATTGAACGGTCTTTTTGACGGCGCACAGGTTAGACTTACCTTCCCGCAAGCGGAAGTTTCCTTTGCGGCAGGGTATACGGGGCTTACTTATAAAAACGATGCAAAGATACGAATAGATGCGGATGATACTGAGCGATTGTTTCTGCAAAGTACAGTTCTTGCTCCGCAGCGCTTGTTTCTTTCAGCATCTGCTGCCTTTCCGGAGTTGATCCCTTCCTATACTTTCGGGCTTGATGTACTAGGGCAGTTTGATTTGATACAACGGAAAACCGCAACCCATACCCAGTATTTTATTCCGTATATTCACGGAAAAATGCATAGAAACCTCAACTGGAAGTTCTGGGGTGCACTCCAATTCGGAGAAGACGGCCGGGCATTTTATTCCGCCGCCTCAGGTTTGTTGCTGTACTATTTTAATCCCCAGTGGCGTAATTTTACGGTACGGGGCACCCTTGATTGGGCGGCGGGTGATTATGATAGAAAGGGTGCTATGCGGGCTTTTATACCGGTTACTCATTTAAGTCATACCCGTATTGCGAAAACACCGTTCAGCGATACGTTAACCGCTGGTTTGAGCGCGAGCGTACGGCCGGTGCAGGGTTTAATGACCGAATTGGCATATACCATGCTGACCACACCCAATAACCGTAAAGAGGCCGTATATACCGGCTCTGAGCTGCTTGCCGCACTCGGGTACGGTTTTTATAATGATTTTAATCTGTCTGTTCTCTCCGGTGTGTTTATACCCAAAAAGCAGCAGGGACAGACACAGCAGCTACGCTGGCTTGCTGAAATTGCCTTTAAGGTAAAGCTGTAATCATGTCCGGAGGCTTTACGCAAAGGAATAGGAGGTACATAGTATGAAACGATATGTAGGGATTGTACTGGCCTGTGTGTTTTGTACACTTTCTGCGGTTGCAATGACCGCAACCATCACTGAGATTGCCGGCAAGGTAGAATATAAGCTTTCTGATAAAGATGAGTGGCAGCCGGCAAAGGCCGGTACCGTGTTATCTGTTGGTTCAATGATCTCAACAGGTTTTAAAAGTACGGCTATTATCACTATGGAAACGGCAACCCTGACTGTTAAACCCGTTACCCGCTTATCAATTGAAGAGTTAATTAAGGCTGAGGGTGCGGCAAAGAGTCAGATGTTTTTGATGACAGGACGGGTGCGGGCTGAAGTTACGCCGAAAGAAGGTGAAACTACAGATTTTAAGGTTAAAAGTCCGACTGCAACCGCATCGGTACGCGGTACCGGCTTTGAATTTGACGGTCAAAATCTCACTGTAGAACATGGTGCCGTTCAGTTTGAATCGGGGATAGGAGCCGCATATTTGGTTTCTTCCGGAGAATTCAGCACCTTGGATGAAAGCGGAAGAACATTGTCGCCCATTCCGGCTTCTGCTTTAGGAACCTTGGATTCAGCTGCAGATGATATTGAAAATATCCTATACAATGAGCAGATTGACTTGAAACCGGAATTGAATTCCATATTCCTTCAGCAAGGAACACACTGGATTAACCCCGATCCGACTATAACTATTTCAATTGGTTGGAATTAAATGTGTTCAGGCGATTTTGATGCGATAGCACGATAAAAACGGCACGTTTTTTCAAAAAACGTGCCGTCAAGAAATTGATGCGGATTTAATTTTAAACTGCGAGGTCTGTTCTCACACAGACCGGGCTGCCTTTGGGTAGACGATGATGACGAAAAAGCAATCATCTTTTCCGGTATCATCATACGCCTGTGGAGGAAACTATGAAACTAAAAATGTTCTTTTCTATATGTCTTATCTTTTCCCTTATCCTCATAAGTTGTGAAAATAAAAGTAAAAACGCTGCGGCTGAGACAGAAAAATTCATCGGTACTGTTGTGATTTATACTTCAATGTATCCGGATACTATTGCTCAGATTAGAAAGGAAATTGAACCAGCCTTTCCTAGTCTCAACATAACATTTGTTCAGGGAGGAACCGGAGTTCTTCAAGCTAAAATTGCCGATGAACTTGCCGCAGGAAGTAAACTCGGCTGCGATCTGCTGATGGTTGCGGAACCCTCTTATAGTATTGAACTAAAAGAATTGGGATTACTGCATCCGTATCTATCAAAGTATGCACATAATCTTGCCTTACCTTATGACCCTGAAGGCTATTGGTATCCTGTCCGTATGTCAAATATGGTATTGGCCTATAATCCTCAGTATACGGATCAGGCAGATATAGCGCTTGGGTTTAAAGAGTTTGCGGAAAAAGATACATTGAAGGGACGAATTGCTATGCCCGATCCTGACAAATCAGGCTCCGCGCTGGCAGCAGTTTCCTCCTTTGATGATGTGTATGGCGCAGCATTCTTTAAAAACTTAGGGAATCAGAAGATTGTTGTTGAATCCGCTTCTGCGACAGTAAAAAAGCTTGAAAGCGGTGAGTATGCACAAGTTATGATTTTAGAAGAATCTATTTTGAAGAAACGTCAAGAAAGCGGCTCACGGATTGAAGTGGTGTATCCGGCAGACGGCATTGTTGCCATTCCGAGCCCTATTATGACGATTGCCGCAGATAAATGTGCAAGTGATAATATTAAAGCCTGTGAAGCTATTACAGATTGGTTTTTATCTCCTGCCGGTCAAAAAACAATCGTCAACGGGTGGATGCATTCTGTGTTACGAAATCCTGACCGCTATCCATTTGACTCGCGTTCGTCATCTGAAATTTTAGAGAATAAGCTGCCGATTAATTGGGAAAAGAGCTATAAGCATCGGCAAGATTTAAGAAATATGTTCAAAAGCTACGTTATTCCTCAGAATTAACACGGAGAATAAAATGAATGATGTGTGAGCAGGAATAGTAACAACCGGCATTTGGTATGATGATGCCGGTTGTTATTTTTTTTCGTTTCCTGTTGTTTAGGTTTCAGCAGTCTGTGTTACCGGCATACTGCCATCTGCATCTGCGGTATCAGTTTCCGCATTGGAATGGGGCAGCCGGGCTTCGGCATTAATAATTTCTTCAAATTCCTTTTTTTCAATCGTTTCTTTTTCCAGTAGACGGTTTGCAATATACTCAAGTAAGGTCCTTTTTTCTTTTAACCGGTTCACTACAATGGTGTAACGTTCATCAATGATTCTGGCAATTTCTTCATCAATATACTGCTGTGTCGTTTCGGCATACTCGCGTACCAGCTGCGGTTCTCCTGCACCGTAGCCTCCGCCGCGTTTTGACAGTGCAACGTTTCTGAACCGGCTGCTCATACCGTAATCGGTGATCATACCGCGGACAATATCGGTTGCACGCGAAAGATCATTTCCCGCACCGGTTGAAACAACTCCAAATTGGACAAACTCAGCTGCCCGTCCTCCAAGTAAACAGTCGACTTCTGCAAGCAGCTCAACTTCAGTCCGTAAAAAACGGTCTTCTTCGGGGATGTTCAATGTATAGCCGAGGGCGGCAATTCCGCGGGGGATGATAGAGACTTTGTGAACCTTATCGGCGCCTTCCGTAAAGGCCGCAGTTAAGGCGTGGCCGGTTTCATGGTATGCAACAATTTGACGCTCTTTTTCTTTTACAACCCGGCTTTTTTTCTGTAAGCCGGCAATCGCCTTTTCTACTGCTTCGTCAAGGTCGGCCTTGATGACCTCCTTACGTCCGCCCCGTACCGCAAGCAGTGCGGATTCATTGATGACGTTTGCAAGATCAGCACCTGAAAACCCGCTGGTAATACGGGCAATATCGGCAAGGTCAACCCCATTTGCAAGCTTCACATTTTTTGCATGAATGGTCAGGATTTGTTCACGGCCTTTCATATCGGGGCGGTCAACGGCAACCTGTCTATCGAACCGGCCGGGGCGGAGCAGGGCAGGGTCAAGAACATCAGGGCGGTTGGTTGCTGCAAGCAGTATCAGTCCGGTACTATTATCAAAACCGTCCATTTCTACCAGCAGCTGATTCAAGGTTTGTTCCCGTTCATCATTAGAATGAATGGAATTAAGGCGCGATTTACCGATGGCATCAAGTTCATCAATAAAAATAATACACGGTGCTTTTTCCCGTGCCTGCTTAAATAAGTCGCGCACACGGGAGGCACCGACACCCACAAACATTTCTACAAAATCGGACCCGCTGATTCTAAAAAAAGGAACACCGGATTCCCCTGCTACTGCACGGGCAAGTAGGGTTTTACCGGTGCCGGGAGGGCCGACGAGCAAGACGCCGCGCGGAATCTTTCCTCCTATATCGGTATACTTTTGAGGAAATTTCAGAAAATCAACAACTTCAACCAGTTCTTCTTTTGCTTCATCTACCCCGGCGACATCAGTAAAGCGCGTAGTAACCTTTCCTTCTTCCACCGCAGCTGACCGTGCCTGTCCGGTTGAAAAAATACTGCCCCCTAATCCGCCGATATTTGAGGTAAAACGCTTCATAATAAAGTGCCAGATGAGGAAAATAAACCCGAAGGGCAGAATCCATTGGAGCAGAAAATCAACAAAAATGTTATTTTCTTTCGGCCGGATGAGATAGATGACGTTGCGTTCATCAAGGAGCTGTAAAAACGATTCCGAATAAATGCCTACGGTTTGATAAGAATCATTTGTTTCGGCAGGGAGAAACGGCAGCTTGCGGGTATCTTCACGTGCAGCTTGCGTTTTTGTTTGACCGGTGAAATATACCGGCCCCATAATCACCTTGACAATTTCGCCCGATGCTATTCTATCTTTAAATTCCGAAAAAGGGATGGTATTAGAATCTTGCTTCATCAAAAATTGATTAATAATCAGCAATATAACGAATACACCCGCAATAATCGCCCAAAACGGTATTTTCGGCTTTTTCTCGTCCTTGTTCCGGTTGTTCGGTTCCGGACTCAATTTAAAAAAATTGAAGGGATCTTTTTCGTTTGGATCCTTCCGGTTCTTATCATCATTTTGATTCATACGTGTAATGCCTCTTCATAGTAAGAAATAGGATTCCGCTCAAAACTCGCTATAAGAGTGGTTACTGAAGTTTTAGAGGTTTCCATATATAAAAGAATAAGATACTCAAAAAACGGAGAATAGACAAGTAAGACTAAATAAAACCAACTATCTATCTCAATAAGCGTATGTACTGTCTCTTACATAAAATCCTGTCTTTACTTACTCTAAAGCTGTGATATAATAGTGTCTATTATGCAGTTGAGCGGGGAATGTAACGTGAAAATTCTGAATTATAAAATTGTTACTGTGCTGATGTCGTTGTACGCGGCGGCTTTGGTATATGCCGTACCGGTTCCGTATAGAAATACGCTTGCTGAATTTTCCGCAGCGAGACGGGACGGCGGAACAATAACGGTTCAGGCTGCTTCTTATAGCGGTGCCCGCAGCGTATCTACCGAGGTAGCAGCGCTACCGGAAACGGGCGGAAAGATGCCGGAAGGGGTTTTGCAATTTGAAGAAGGCGGATATGCCGAATATACCGTTTCCGTGCCGGAGGATTCGCTGTACAGTATCACTCTCCGGTACCGCCCCTTTACCGCTGAAAGTAGCCGTCTTTTATGTTCAGTGCATATCAACGGCGAGCTGCCCTTTAAAGAAGCAGGGGAAATTGCCTTTCCGCGGTTTTGGCGGGATATCAATCAAAATTATAAAATGATAAAGGGTAACCAGCCCTTTCCCGCTCAAGTAGAAGTGTTCGGCTGGTACAGCGCTGAATGTAAAGACCTGTTAGGTTATACCCCGGAACCTTTCCTCTTTTTCTTTAAAAAAGGAGAAAACACGCTCCGTCTTTCACTTTTGAGCGGGAAAATGCAGCTTGCGTCGCTGACACTTGCCGCAGCCGATACCGGCAGCTTACCTGCCTATCAGGAGTATCTCCGGATTGCCGAACAACACGGCAAGGCGGCTTCCTGCGGGGCAGTAAAAATTCAAGCGGAAGATGCTGTCCTTAAATCTTCCCCCAGTTTTTACCCCATCAATGACCGCACCTCGCCGCTTTCCGAACCCTATCACCCATCGAATATTACGCTGAACTGCATCGGCGGCGCGGCATGGAAGGAACCCGGTGCAATGATTGTCTGGGAGGCTTCCGTGCCGGAAAGCGGACTGTACCGCATAGGGTTGCGGTTTAAACAAACCGCATTGCGCGGTCTTTATGCCTCGCGCCTTTTACGGATAAACGGTGCGGTTCCCTTTCAGGAAGCCGCCGATTTGCGTTTCCTGCACGGCAGAGGTTTTCAATTTCAGTATTTGGGCGGCCCCGGCGGCGAATACTGGTTTTACCTGAATAAGGGAACAAACCGGATCAGCTTGGAAATGTCGCTCGGCGCCTTAGGCCCTATTCTGTACCGGATGGAAGACATCACCCTCAGGTTAAATGATATATACCGTGAAATCATCACCATTACAGGTACCGCACCGAATAAGTATCTTGATTATCAGCTGTTTTTAAGGATTCCTGCGTTGCAGGAAAATCTTTCCCGTCTTTATACCGAAACAGGGCAGCTTGAAGCCGATCTGCACAGCCTCTACGGTAAAACAAATGACCGGACGGCGAGTATTACCCGGCTGCTTACTATTATGAAGCATTTTACCGCCAGCGATGAAGAAATCGTTTCGCGGCTTCCTGCCTTTAAAGAATGCATTACCGCCTTAGGGAAATCCATTATGGACTTACGGGAGCAGCCTCTCCAGCTGGATTATTTGCTTCTTGCCGGTGAAAAAGCGCCGCCCGTAAAAGCGGACGGGAATTTTTTTCAGTATGCGGTACATAATGTGCGCGCCTTTATCGGTTCCTTTTTTAATAATTACAATGTTGCCGGAGGGGCGGCGCAGGCTGAAGGCGGAAAGACGCTTGAGGTATGGCTCAATACCGGCCGCGATCAGTTTGAAGTGATCCGCCGTTTGGTTAATGAAAGTTTTGAACTCCAGCACGGGGTTCAAGTACAGCTGAAACTGATCAACCCCGACATCCTGCTGGCCTCTACCTTCAGCGGTATCGGCCCCGATGCGGTTATTCAAATAACCAACACCGCTCCGGTCAATTTTGCGTTCCGGGGCGCCGCTTACGATTTAACCCATTTCCCCGACTTTGAAGCGGTCAGTAAGTCCTTTTCTCCGGCAGCGCTTACCTCGTTCCGGTATAAGGGCGGCTGTTTTGCCTTGCCTGACCGGATGAGCTTTCCTGTCTTGTTCTACCGCAAAGACATCTTGGACGCGCTTCACTTAAAAGTGCCGGAAACATGGGACGATCTTATGGCTTTAATACCGGAACTCCAGCGCCATAATATGGAAATATATCTTGACACCGATCCGCCCGGCTCTCTCGGTGCCGCAATGAGTATGGGGAACAGCAAGGCGATAAACACAATCTTCCTGTCCCGTTTGTATCAATCAGGCGCAGACATCTATACAAAGGATGGAAAGCGCTGCTCCCTGGAAACCGATGAGGCCTACGACGTTTTTAAGTGGTGGACACAGTTCTATACCCGCCATAGCTTTCCGGTGGTAGTTGACTTTGTTACCCGCTTCCGCCTCGGTGAAGTTCCTATCGGGGTAGTCGATTTGTCGGTATATACCACCTTAGGCGTTTCGGCACCGGAGATACGCGGTTTGTGGGATATTGCGCCGGTGCCCGGCACCCTAAAGCCGGACGGTACGGTGAAACGCGATGTTCCCTGTATTACCAGTGCTGCTATGATTGTTAAAAACAGCGTGGAAAGCCGCGGGCGGCTTGATCAGGCCTGGCAGTTTATAAAATGGTGGACAAGCAGCCGGACACAGGCTCAGTATGCGCGGGATATGGAAGCAGTCCTCGGCCCGGCCGGACGGTACACGGTAGCCAATCTTGAAGCCTTCAATACAATCCCGTGGCCGCTTGCAGCACGGGATACCCTGTACCGGGTACTCGATTCCCTGCACGGTATTCCGCAAATACCCGGCGGCTATATTACCGGCCGGTATCTTTTCAATGCATTTACAACTGTCATCACCAAGTATGAAAACCCTGCGGATGTCCTGTTTGAAAACAGTAATTTAATTAATGATGAAATTGCCGCAAAACGCAAAGAATTCGGATTGGAGTAGTCATGATGATACACAATACAAAGCTGCACACAACATGGAGTGCCGTGAAAAAAAATAAAAGCCTTTATGCGATGATGTTCCCCTTTATGTCGCTGTTTTTGCTTTTCACCGTTATCCCTGTACTTGTTTCGATTTACTTTAGTTTTATGCGCTTCGATGTATTGCAGCCGCCGGTTTTTATCGGGTTTGACAACTACATACGGCTGTTCTTGGACGATCCCATCTTTTTAAAAGCGGTAAAAACCACCTTTATTCTTGCGCTGATTATCGGCCCCTTCGGGTATATTTTTTCTTTTTTAATGGCATGGCTCATTAACGAATTACCGCGTACCATGCGTACCGTCATAACCGTTATTTTCTATGCGCCGTCCATTTCCGGCAATGCGTATTTGATATTTACGCTCCTTTTTTCGGGGGATGTATACGGTTATGTTAATGCGCACCTGATCAGCGCAGGAATTATTCCTGCACCTATTTTATGGCTGACGGATGAGCGCTTTATGCTGCCCATCGTTATCCTCGTTTCACTGTGGATGAGCCTCGGTGTCGGCTTTTTGTCTTTTATTGCCGGTTTACAGGGCGTTGAACGTTCGCAATACGAGGCAGCGGAAATAGACGGAATTAGAAACCGCTGGCAGGAATTATGGTTTATCACCCTCCCGAACATGAAGCCCCAGCTGTTATTCGGTGCGGTTATCTCGGTTACCTCCTCGCTGGCGGTTGCCGATGTTACCGTTGCCTTGAACGGCTTTCCTTCTACAAACTATGCCACACATACCATTATCAACCATCTCAATGACTACGGTATTATCCGCCTCGAAATGGGCTATGCCTGTGCGATTGCGGTACTGCTGTTTTTTATGATGATGGGCTTAAATGCCCTTGTGCAGAAATTCTTAAAAAAGGTCGGTACATAATGAAAAAAACGGCGTATAAAAAAATGAACCGCTCCCGTTTGGCAAAAATACTGACGAAGAACCGCAGTAACCGGAGTATGGGCGGAAGCATCCTCTTATTTTTCTTTTTATTCCTCTTGGCATCCGTGTCGCTTTTCCCGGTACTGTTTATGATCAACAATGCCTTTAAGCCGATAAATGAATTATTTATCTTTCCGCCCCGCTTATTTGTGATGCAGCCGACCGGTGCAAATTTTTCCGATTTGTTTGAACTGCTGGCAAATTCGCTGGTTCCGTTTTTGAGGTATTTTTTTAATACCCTGATTATTGTTCTGGCCGGTTCCATCGGACATATCATGTTTGCGTCAATGGCAGCCTTCCCCTTGGCAAAATTCCGCTTTCCGGGAAATGCTTTTTTGTCAAAACTGATTTTATTTTCCCTCATGTTTTCTCCGGCGGTTACTGCCGTTCCGAGTTATGTGATTTTAGCCCGTCTCCGCTTGGTGGATACCTACTGGTCGTCAATTATTCCGGCATTCGCTATGCCGCTCGGACTCTTTTTAATGAAGAATTTTATGGAACAGGTACCGGATGCTTTAATTGATGCCGCATCCATTGACGGAGTAGGTTATTTTGGGATGTTGTGGCGGATTATCATGCCGGCAGTTAAACCGGCATGGGTTACCCTGTTTATCGTGTCGTTTCAAACCCTTTGGGGAGTTGCGGGCGGTTCTTTTATCTATACGGAAAATTTAAAACCGCTTGCCTCTATGCTCACTCAAATTGCAGGCAGCGGTATCGCCGCAGGCAGTGCGGGGGTTGCCCGGATCGGTATTGTTGCGGCAGCTTCTTTACTGATGTTCATTGTGCCGGTTATCATCTTTGTGATTTCACAGTCCAATGTACTTGAAACGATGGTTTCATCGGGGATCAAGGAGTAGGAGGGTTACGATGAAAAAACGTGTATATTTGTTTGTCTGTATCCTTACGGCAGCACTGCTGTGTGCTTTTTCCCCGCTTGCTGCACAGGAACTCGGTTCCGGAAATTATATCTACTCGCCTTACACAGAAGTGGTGAAGGTTCCTCCGGCCTATATGCACAGCCGCTCCGTTACCGCCCGCGATTTTGACCGTGCCGGCCTTTTTGAACAGATGATCGATGCCTTTGTGTCTCCGTCTTCCGTCTATGTGCTGTGTAAAAATAGGCTAATAAAGCTCCGGTATGATTTTACGCTTGAGGAAGTGCTGACCGGGTATACCGGTGAAGACGGTTCCATTGTTCCCTTTGACGAATGCTCCGGTATCTTTGTCGCGGAAGACGGCAGCTACTATATTTCACAGGCGGAGCTGAGTCAAATTCTCCATTTTAATGCGGATCATTCGCTGCGCCGGATATTATCCCGTCCGCAGATTCAAGGCTTTGAAGATATTGCCTACCGTCCGACTAAGCTCACCGGGGATAGTACGGGACGGCTCTACGTTATTGCAAAAGGGATGTACGAAGGTATTGTAGAGCTGAACCCAGACGGCAGTTTTACCCGCTTTTACGGTGTGCATAAAACGGATTTTAATCCGGTCAACTTGTTTTGGCGGCGTTTTGCCACCAAGGAACAGCGCAAGCGTCAAAAGCTCTGGCTGCCGTCGGACTTTAGCAATCTGTGTATGGACAGCGAGGGACTTATTTTTGCCACCGAACAGGGGCAGGAGGCAAGTATCACCCGTTTGAATGCTGCCGGAAGCCGTATCTTAAAAGTTCCCCGCAATCAGCCCTTTCCGCAGGGAGATGTGAATTACAATACCTTCGGACGGGGCATTCCCACCGGCCCGTCCCAGCTCATTTCGATTGATGCCGGCCCGTCCGGTATGTATATTGCCCTTGATATGGTACGCTCCCGTGTGTTTGCCTATAACGAAGACCACCGGCTCCTGTTTGTCTTCGGCGGCAAGGGCGACCGCGCCGGATATTTCAGTAATCCTATCGATGCCTGCTTTGCCGGACGGAATATCTTTGTGCTGGACTCCCTTGCCCAGTCAATCGAAGTATTCGAGCCGACTCAGTACGGCCATGCAATTCACAGTGCATTGGAGTTACAGCGCAATTACCAATATGATGAGGCAATGGAAGCGTGGCGGACAGCTTTGAAATACAATCATCAGTTTACGCTTGCCTATTCGGGAATAGGCCGCTGTCTGATCCGGCAGAAAAAATATGCGGAAGCCTTGGACTACCTACAGCGCGGTGATGACCGGATATATTACAGTAAGGCCTTTGAGAAGGTGCGCAATCAAAAGCTGCGGGCGGCGTTTCCGTCTCTTTTATGGACGGTTATCATTCTTGGGCTTGTAAAGCTGTGTTTTGTGCTTGCCCGCCTTACGGGTATTTCCGCTGCGGTGATGAACACTTCCGCTATTGCGCCAGTTAAGCCGCTCTATGCCGCCGTTTCATCCCGCCTGCAAAAACCGCTCTTTGTGTTTTGGTTCTTTCCCTGGCGGATATTGGCTAGTCCCTTCAAGGGCTTTGATGAAATGAAGTATGAAAAAAAAGGCAGCTATGCCTTCGGTTTTTTCATTCTCTGCTTATCGGCGCTCATCAATATCATGGATGCGGTATATTCGGGATTTTTAATCAACTTTACCAATCCCTACCTTATCAGCAGTATTTTTCTTGCCTCCGTTGTGGTGTTTGCGGTTGTACTGTTTGTAACCGGCAACTGGAGTATTACCACGCTGCTTGACGGCAAGGGAAAATACGGGGAAATTTTCTTAACGGTGATGTATGCACTGTTTCCGGTATGCCTACTCAGGCTGCTTGCTATTCTATTGAGCAATGTACTGACCTTAGAGGAAATGCCGATCGCCTTTGCGCTGCTGTCAATCGCAACGGCGGTCTTTATTTTGTATCTCTTTATCGGGCTTGCAGTTATTCACCAATATTCGTTTTCAAAAGGGCTTGTATCCCTCTTATTGACCATCGTTGCAATGGCGATCATTACCTTTATTTTAATGCTGATGTTCTCTTTAGGAAGCGATGTGGTAGAGTTTTTCTATACCGTTTCACGGGAGCTGATGCTGAAATATTTTTAAAACCATTGACAAGGGGATACAGAAAATTTTTTAGATATATCGAAGGATGTCTTTCCATGCGTGTTCTAAATCCGTAAATCTGAACCGTGCATTTGCCGGACTGGTTGACGGCAGTTTTACGGCCGCAATGCCCATATGTTTGGTACATATCTCGTATGCTTTGCTGCCGTTGGTAAATACTGCCTGAATATCCGCTGCTTGAAATATCGCATCAAGATTGGAAGGATGAACCGCATCAATACTTGCATCCTCTGATTTATTGATTGTACAGGCGCTGACAGCATCGTAAAGCGCAATGCCGTGGTAATACAGCAGTTCTTTTTTTTCAGTGATAGTGCGAGGCTGCTGCCGCTGCAGCAGCGATGCGATAAGCGGCCAAAACCGGTTTTGCGGATGCCCGTAGTAAAACTGCTGTGTACGGGATGCTTGCGACGGAAAGGAACCGAGTATTAATATCCGTGATTGTGAATTATATACAGGCTGGAATGGGTGAATAATGAGAGAGGTCTGTCCGCTATCTGAATTAGTATACATACTAACTGTTGCTAAAGGTGTCTGTACCTTTAATACATAAAGGGGATAATGCGCTTAGGCTTATAATGAGAAAATTCTTGGGGAAAGTCCTGCGCATATTTTTTGTAAATTGTATCGGAACGCGGCACCAGATTACAGGCTGTCCAAAAGACAAAAAGAAAACCGGGAGGACTCCAAGTCAATATTGCAAATCCCAGCCATTCAATTAATTCACCGAAATAGTTTGCACTGGTAACAAACCGGTATAAGCCCCGGCAGGGGTAATAGTGTTTTGAATCTCCTGCTTTTCGTAATGAACGGATATATGAATCGGAGCGGATATTAATGAACATACCGCAGCAAAAAAGTACTGAGCCGGTGATAAATCGGGGATCAAAAAACCACGCTGATGTATAGAAATCAGGCTGAGAAAAATGAAAAATCCACAGTCCGATAAGATATGCATTAACCGTATTAAAAAGCATTCCCATCATTACAATAACAAGCGGCATCTTACTTTTTCCCTTCAGGAGAAACGGAAATATCAATGTTCGCTGGATATAATGAAGTATATAAAAACCAGCCAGTGCTATTCTTACGGAAGGATACCGGTAGTCAAAGGTACAAATAATAAAAAACGTGACAAGGAGCGCTGGAATTTCCATCAATATCCAGGCCGGTTTATTATTAAAACTAACACCCCATTTTTTTCCGATTGTTTTTCCGTAGCCTGCGGGAATAAAGTAGAGCGTAATAAAGCAGATGGCTCCGATAATCAGCATGGTAATTTCAATAGCACAATACACCGAATATGTCATACAGCGAGTATTATCCTTTTTTTGATTTTTAATCAATAGTTTTCTTTGTACATTGGAAGGATGTTTCAAAAGCGTGTTACTTTTGAAACATCCCCAAGCCCGCGGTTAGGATGTTTCCGCACCATCGGTTATCTATCGGCGGTTAAATTTTAAATTTTTCAATTTCGTATGCCAGATTTTCAATACTTTGTTTGTTCTGCTGGGTCATATCATTGATTTGCTGAATGGTATGATTGATTTGAAGAGTTCCGCCCGCCATTTCCTGCATACGCCCCGTTAATGTTTGTGTTAAAGTATCAAGCTTGTGAACTTCTTTAGCAACATCTTCTCCGTCTTTAAGCATTTCTTCAGATCCGGTTTTTACATCAACGGTAACGGCATTGATATCTTTAATGGCTCTAAGAACTGCAATACTGCCTTGTTCCTGATCTTTCATAGCCTCTGTTAACCGGATACTCATTGTTTTCACGTTTTCTGCAAGTTCAAAAATTGCATTGAATTTTTCTTCTACAGTTTTTGATGCCGTTGACAGAATATCAATTTCGCCGCTTAAATTTTTCAAGGTTGCTGTAATTGTTTTACCCTGTGAACTGGATTCTTCCGCTAGCTTTCTTATTTCATCCGAAACGACCGCAAAACCTTTACCCGCTTCACCGGCATGAGCCGCTTCTATTGCTGCATTCATCGCAAGTAGGTTTGTCTGACTGGCAATATGCTGAATAACGCTGCTTGCTTCTAAAAGGCTGCCGGATTCTTCGGCAATTTTTTGCGTAACCATATTGGAATTGGCTAAGGTTTCTTTACCGTCGGCGGTTGCGGAGGCAAGATTTTGAATTGCGTCATTGGTTTGCTCTAATGTAAAGGTGATTGATGTAATGTTAGAAACCATTTCTTCTATTGCAGCGGAAGAAACGGAAACACTTGACGCTTGAGTTTCTATTCCTTTATTAAGCCGGTGAATTGCACTAATAATTTCTTCGATTGTAGAAGCTGTTTCATTAACACTGGAAGCTTGTGTAAGGGTTTCTTGCTGGACACCTTCAATATTTGAACTGATTTCGTTAACGGATGATGCCGTTTCGTGCATATTTGTAGAAAGCGTATGTCCGATATTCTTCATGTTTTTAATATTATTACTGACAGATTGAATGAGTGCGGCAATCTTAGTAATTGTTTGATTAAAGTACTCCGATAAGTCCGTAACTTCGTCATTCCCGCGGATCGGCAGTCTGACGGTTAAATCTCCTTCACCTTGCGAAATATCCTTGAGAGCATCCACTACGCCGATGATAGGCTTTACAATTCTCCGGGCAACGAAAAACACAATCAGTAATGAGATGAGCAACAATGTCGTACCGATAATATATAATGATATCCGTAATGTTGTTACCGTTCCCATGAATTCATCTACCGGCGCTCTGATAATAACTGTCCATCCTGTAGTTTTCATTTTTGCAAACGACGCAATATTGTCTGTTCCCTTAAAGGTATAACGTCCAATTGCGGATCGTGCAGATTCGATAGCAGTTTTTTGAAATGCCGCCGTACTCTTGAAAGTAGAATCAGTTTTGACAATTTCCAATGCATTGTATTGTTTTTCAACAATCTCCGTGTATGGGTGTGCAATAGTGGTGCCGTTTAATCCTAAAATGTAACAGGAACCGGTTTTGCCGATAGTAATATCTTTTATTTCTTCTGAAAGACGGAATGCTCTCATGGTAGCAGCTAAGACACCGATAATCTCTTTTCTGTCATTATAGATAGGAACCGCAAAGATGATGACGAGCGAATTTCCAAGCCGTGATATTAACGGCTCGGAAATAAAATTTTTGCCTTTCACCGCTGCCTGAAACCAATCTCTATCTTTAACTGATATAATCTGATTATTCTCAGTATACAGATTGCCTTGCATATCAGCCAAATCCAGCCGGTCGATACCCGCATGAAAAGCAGCTTCTTTTGTTAAACGCATAATTTTCTCTTCGTAAGAATAAGTGCCGTCATGTAGTTCTGAAATACGTGTAATTCCTTCAAGGAACTGAAAAAAAGAGGTTGCCCGCGCATCAACCAGATCTGCGGTAGCCTGCGCCTTATCAATGAGATGTGCTTCGATTTTTTCGGTAACCGCTTTCCGTGCGAATATGCTTGAAAGCACGCCTTGCGTGTATCCCCCGATAATGATTAATAGGCCGAAGATCAGCAATAATCTGCTTCTGATGGAAAAACGTTTTTTCATATATAAAAAATCCTCCGTAAGTTGTATACAGTATAGTATCAGTAAAAATATTGCAAGCTCGTTGCGGTTTACAAAATATATATGTTAAACGAACCGTCGTATACAGGCTTACCTACACAGCTATGATGATGAATCCAGAAGGCGCAAAAATAACTCTTCGGTAATAACCGGAATGCCGAGTTCTTGCGCCTTCTTATTTTTTGACGACCCTGAATCCGGACTATTGGTTACCAAGTAATTAAGCCCCTTGCCGACGGCTGTTTTAACGGATCCGCCGCGTTCTTTCACTAAAGTTTCGGCATCTTTTCGTTTTAATGTGTGCAGCTCTCCGGTAAAGCAAAAACTTTTTCCAAGCAATGGGGAATTGGCGGAAGATTCGTGCGGGGATTCGATGGTGATAATACCAGTCTGTGTGAGGTGCAGCATTTCATCTTTTACCTCGTTCAGGCCGTTTACGAGTGTGCGGGCAAGGAGGGTACCGAATTGGTAGACAGCTGCAAAATCCGCTTCCGATGCGGATAAGAGTTTTTCGAGGGTATTGAAGCCTGCCTCAACAAGTTTATCCATCATTGTCAGTCCGATTCCGTCAATATCGAATCCTGCCACAAAGACCGATAAGGGAATAACTTTTTTTGCATGGATCGAACGGTATACTTTTTCGGCGGATTTTTCACCCATTCTTTCAAGCTGTGCCAATTCTGCAGCGGTGATGGTATATAAATCGGAAATTGAGCATATCCGCCGTATCTCAAAGAGCCGGCGGATAAGCACGGTACCGAAATCCTGAATATCAACGCAGTTTATCCACTTCTCAATCCGGTGGTGAATACGCTTAGGGCAGGAAAGGTTGGGGCAGTACAGACGGGTGCCCTCATCCGTTAAGCGGGTACCGCAGACGGAACACTCTACAGGCTGGAGAATGGGAGTGCTTTCCGGAGGATTTTCGATCAGCGCTTCTATTTTCGGAATAATTTCGCCCCGCTTGGTAACAATTACCTTACTGCCGATTTTTAATCCCAATTCTGCAATGCTGTTCGGATTGTTCAAGCTTGCCCTCTTCACCGTTGTGCCGGCAAGGCGTACCGGGTCAATCAAAGCGATTGGGGTATAGGTAATGCCTGATTCGCTCCACTCAACACCGCGTACAATGCTCACCGCTTCTTCAAGGCTGAACTTAAATGCAATTTGCTTTTCGGGCCGGGGCCGGCTCAGATCGGCTGCATCAATCTCAGTGTGCTTCACGACCAAGCCGTCAATATCATACGGAAGCCCGGCGCGAATGTCCATAATGTGCGCACGGTATTCGATAACTTCTTTGATGCCGGCACAGTGGCGGAGAGGAACTACAGTAAAGCCCTGTGTTTCCAGCCATGCTAGTTTTTCTGTTTCGGTGTGAAACGGCGCCGAACCGGAAAAAGGATTACCCGGTATGCCGGAAACGGCATCATAGCAGATAACCTGTAAATGTTCGCTGCCGGTACCGTCTTTACGCTTCATCAAACCGTTTGCCGCATTCCGGCAATTTGCTTTATCGCTATAGAAGCGTCCGTGTACTTCCTTTGTCATAATCACTTCGCCGCGTATCCCCCCTGAAAAGGGCATAGTTCCGCCGGGAGCGCTTTCTCCTTGCAGTTCAAGGGCAACTCCCTGCATCTTTTTTACATTTTCGGTGATGTCATCGCCGATTTTACCGTCGCCGCGGGTTACCGCCCGTATGAATCTACCCTGTTCATATTGCAGTTCCAGGCTGGCGCCGTCGAGTTTATATTGCACCAGAAAGGTGTTAAATGGCATTTTTTCCGCCCATTTTTGAAAGCTTTCAGGATCGGCTGCCTTTTCTTGACTGCCCATTGGAATAATGTGTACTGCTTTTGAAAAGCCGCCGGCGCTGTCTTTCGGTACCTCTGAAAAAAGCGGATTATCCGCATCGAGGCTCCGCAGTTCGTCCCAGATACGGTCAAAATCGCTATCGGAAATTTCGGGTTCGGCATTATAGTATAAGTCTTGGTGTTTTTTTATGAGCTGTTCAAGCTCTTGGATACGCTCGGTTTTTTTCATCGGCAGGATAATACAACGGGCAGTAAAAAAATACAATGCCGGAGGTGAGGGTTCTTTAAGCAGAAAACTTATGGAGTAATGCCGCGGGACAAGAGCGCCAGCAGTACGGCACCGCCGAGGGCACGCGCCTTGTCAGAAATACTGGTGCAGTTTTGTTTTTCCGCACTACGGGGGTCTATATCAGCCATTTTCATACCGGCGCGGACAGGAAAACCGTCCGGCAGCATTCCGCGTACCAAACCGCTGATGGGTGCCTCTATAGCAGCGGAATATCCGTCCGGCCCTAGTATACGGGCAATCAATTCACCCCGTTCCGCTGCAGCCCCTATATCCCGTATCACCTGTAGCCTTCCTTCCGCAGGGGCATGAATCACCCGCAAAACGCTTTCGCCCGCGATCAGGCCGGGGATGCCGGTATTCGGCTGCGCCGTGCCGGAGTAAATAAGCCGGCCTAAGTTATGCCCGCGCATGGTTTCTATCACAATATGGGCATCTGCCCCGGCGGTGAATCCCGGCCCAAGGGCTACGACAAGCGGCGCCATATCAATGCGGGTACCGCAATTCTTTTTTGCAATAACGGCATCAATCACCGCAGCCGGTTTTAACACGGAAATCAATTCGCCGGCAGGATCAACGGCAACCGGAATAACACCGGCATAGTCTTCGGCTTCACAATCGGCGGCATCCCTGCAAAAGAGCGCCGCAGCCTCTTGCTTCCCGATGCGGCAGGCCCTGATCCCTTCTATTGAACAGCTGCCGAGCCTCACCGCCTCACTAAAGGCTACCGTGCGGCGGATGGCGGTAGGGTATTCCGTTTCCAGTGCAAGGACACGAAAACCTGAGGTATGGATTGCTGCGAGAACCCCGCTTGCCAAATCGCCTGCCCCGCGCACGATAATAAGCGGTGCGTATTTTTTCATGTTCACTCCTTGGCGCAATGCACAGCACAAAACAGGTACCGCGCGCCTTACAAAAAAGTCCTTGAGGGTGGAATACTGCCTGCATAATATGACTGAGCCGGAGCGGCCGGTTCAGCTTTGCAGAAGAAATACGGATAAAGTGTTCCGGACGGTGTACCCAGCGCTCATGCACCGGCTTTCCAAGGCTGCGGACGGAAATAAGACCGATTGTTTTTGTGGTACAGCGGTGAATAACCGGCTCCGTACTATTCCACCCCTTCACAGCCCGCCGTTTACTGCCGTCGGCTTCTATCAGCACCGTATCGAAGGTGCGGGTAAGACCTTCAATAACTGCATCCGGCGGAGCTGAAAACTTCTCTCCGGCCGCTGCCGCGCAAAACTGCACCGCAGCGGGCAGCCGGTCTTTCTCATGTAACCCCATTTTAGTAGTCGTGGTTACAGCAATGCGCAGGCCGCGGGCAGAAAGCTCCCGTGCTGTCTGCATAATTGAGGTTGTTTTTCCGCCGCTTCCGATAAACGACACCGTATCGCCGGCACCGATCATCAGCCGTTCCGCAAGGCCCGGTTTCCGGCGGTATCTGCTGCTGCATATACGCCGTCTAGCGCACACGGATAACTATTTCCCCGCTGCTCAAGGAATCGGAATATGCGGACACCTTCACGGTACCGGCTTTACCGAGCGTTTTAATCCAAAAGCCGCGCACACCGCCGATAAGGGCAAACTCCTGCGGGCCGATAATCTGTGCAGGGCCTTTCAGCCTAATCCGCACAATATCGGTACTGAAAGGAAGTTCGTTGCCCGCTTGGTCGAGCAGTTTAACAACACAGCGTACCGCATCGGGCATATCCGCAGAAAGCCGTCTGTCATCGGCTTCCAGCGTGAGACTTGCGGGCAAAGGATTGCAGACAAAGCGGCGGCTTATACATTCAGTATCGCCGAGATAGCCGGTAAAAACGGCATCGTCCCAACCGCCGCCCCAGATACTGTGAATGGTACCGATGATGACGGGAGGGTGTGCCAATCCCGGATAACGGTCATAGGCCGGATAGTAGCGGCCGAGGTCTTTGCCACCTACGGTCAGGCGGATAGCGGTGCAGTTGGTACAAATCATCAAGGGCGAAATCCCTCCGGCGGAACGTTCTCCGATGGTATAGCGGGTTAAGGGTTCAAGGACAAGCCGCTGCTCAGGCGGCATCTGGCTTGCATACACACTTGCAGCAAATTTGGGAATGCGGAACATATCCATCACGCCGTGATAGCAGATTCGGTCTCCCGAACCGAAGTTTGCATGGGTATTGTAGTCAAAAGCACACCAGCCGATAGCTCCGCATTTGCGGGGATCGAGGGCGGCGGCATTCTGCACGGTTAAATGGCGGTCGGCGTGCTCTATGAGCCGCTCTTCCTGATCAAAACGCTTTGTCGGATAGATATGGCCGGCAAACTCGGTAACCAAGTAAGGCACCGGCTTTTCCTGTCCGGTAACCTCTTCTTGCGGACGGAGCGGCCGCTGTTTACCCGTGTTGTGTCCCGGCGAACCGTATATAAAATCGTTCATGGTATACACATCCTCAAAAAATTCGCTTTTTTCAAGGTAGCGTACTCCGCCGGTTTGCCGGTGAGGATCAAGCTCCCGTGCTATCGCGTTTGTCCGTTGATAGAACTCCCTGCAATCAAGCGATTCGTTTATTCTGACCCCCCAAAGTATAATCGACGGATGGTTTCTATCACGGATGATCATTTCTTTAACTTCTTTACAGCTGACATCCTGCCATGCAGAATCTCCAATATGCTGCCAGCCCGGCATTTCTTCAAATACCAAGAGACCGATTTCATCACAGCGGTCTAAAAAATGAGGAGACTGCGGATAGTGGGAGGTGCGCACGATATTCAGTCCGAGTTCATATTTTAAAATATCCGCATCCTTTTGCTGTACCCGCTTGGGCATGGCATACCCGCTATAGGGAAAGGATTGATGCCGGTTCAGCCCGCGGAGAGTAAGGCGTTTACCGTTTAAGAAAAAACCGTCCGGTGTAAACACTGCCGTTCTAAAACCGGTCCGGACAGATACGGTATCCGTAATTTCGCCGTTTTCCCGTAACGATACCTCAACCCGGTATAGTTCCGGTTTTTCTAATGTCCACAGTTTTATGCCTTTTAATCCTTCCAGTGTAAGGGGAACCGCTAAGCTTGGAGTAGTCATATCAATGCTTGTGCACTGTTCCGCCTGCTTCTTGTTTTTTGAATCGAAAAGGCACAAACACACTTCAATCTGTTTGTGTTCCCGCTTACCGTGTGCGAGGACAACTTCAACAGTGATGTTTTTTTGCGGTTCCAGTACGGCAGCAGGCTGCGCATGAACCGATTTGATAAAGCACTGAGGTACGGCACGGAGCTGAACTTCACGGTAGATACCGCCGTAACACAGATAGTCAACCGCACCGCCGAAGGGCGGGACATCGGGACGTTCAGCAGAATCGACAAACACTGTCAACAGATTTTCTTGGTTCTCTCCGTATACGACGGAATCGGTAATATCAAAGGAAAAAGGAGTGTATCCGCCCTTATGCTCCCCAATAAGGCGGCCGTTTATAAACACTTTTGCAAAACACATTACCCCTTCAAAATCAATAAAAATCCGCTGTCCTTCCAAATCAACGGGTACGGAAAATGTTTTCCGGTAACATGACTGTATTTGATAGATTTTTTCGTCAAAATAGTTATACGGAACCTCCTTTACCGTATGCGGAAGGTTAATCCGCGTAAATGCTCCATCATCAAATCCCTTGTTGATATAACGTTCGTCAAAACGCTCCGCAAATTCCCAGTCCTGCCACAAAGGTAGTATTATCCGTGTCATATTACATCTCCTTCTTTAATATCAATGACCTTGTCCACAACAATATTGATTGTTTCGATGAGTATTCCGGAAGACTGTTCAACGCGCTGCACAATGTAACGTTCCAGTTGAGGCAGCATTCTGGCTAAATCCTGCCCGAAGGACACATCAATCAGCATAATAATCCGGTACCCGCTCGCCTCATTCAAAACGGTAATTTTTTTAACGCTGATAATTGAAGTATAAGGTTCGGCACTTTCAAGAACAAGCTCTTTGAGGGCAGCACCGGAAATTTTAATGGACTGTGTTTTTGAAAACTCCGGGCGCACAACCGATTTTTCAAAAATCGTTTCCTCTTCACTCAAGCGTACCGTTTTTTCGTTTTTGAATAAAAGCCGTATTTTATCATAAAAAATCTGCGGATAGTTCCGCTTTATTTCAGTCGAAGGAACGGGAATAACATGCTTCCCTTCAACCCGGCGGGAGCGTTTTGCCGTTTCAATTTCTTCTTTTGTGGCAATATCTTCTATCCGGATGATTTTTTGCGGAGGGGGAATCTGAAGCCGCATAGCTATTTTATTTACCATTTTTTCAGAAGTACCTAAAATAAGAATTTTTTTACGGCTGAGCTGCTGTAAAACTTTTGCTGCTTCATCCCGATGCTGTTTATCATCAAAAACGGCAACTTTGACGGCCGCTAAAAAGGTTTTTTCCCGCTTGGCCGAATGTCCGGCAATAATTTTATCATCCCGTATTACCAATCCGTCATCAATAATCAACTCTATTCTATATTTATTTGCAACAAGTTTTGCTCTAAAACTTTTTCCCGTTCCGCTTTCTCCAACGAGTGCATACACCTGCGCACCTTTCAGCCAGCGTAAAAATGAGTGTAACAACCGCATACGCTGCAAGTATAGGCAGCTGACCGTATCTAGGCAAGTATCACTGCTCATTTCTCAGCACTTGTACGGTACGGCTGTACCGGAGTAACCTTTTACCCTTGTAAACGTTTAATAATTTTACCGTATGGGTACCGCGAACATTTCCCCAAGAGATTCCCGCTACCCATATAGTCATTGAGAAGGAGATATGTATGAAACAAATGTATCGGCGTACCGTCCGGTTTGGTTTTATGCTGCTGATGTCTTGTATTATGCCGAATGCTTTTGCAGACACGAAGGTACACCAAGAAAATCCCGGTATTCAGTACGAAGTTAAGATCGGCTATCCCGTTTTTGAAAAAGAACCGTTATTAAGCGCACAAGTTGCTGAGATTGTGCAGCAGACACTCAATAATTTTAATAAAGATTTTTTTTCCGCTAATATACCCTTATATCAGCAGGGATTTGAATGCATTATCAGTAATACGGCGGTATATGAAGATATTCATCATATCAGTTTTTTACTAAAGATATATCAATATAGCGGCGGAGCACACGGTATTACCACCCTTATTCCGGTTACCTTCAGTAAGCAGACAAAAAAGTTACTTTCGCTAAAAGAGGCGGTACAGCCTGCTAAAAAAAATTGGCTGTCTTCTTTGTCGGCTGAAGCCCGCAGGCTGTTAAATGAACAAGTTACTAAGGGTTCTTTTTCCTCAAATCAGAGTTGGATAGAAAAAGGTACCGAACCTGATCAGGAAAACTTTGCCGTGTTTACCTTAGAAAAAGATGCGGTGCGTATTATTTTCAGTCAATATCAGGTAGGCCCATATTCTTCCGGTATGCCTGAAATCGTTCTGCCGCGTACGTTTTTTAAGTAACCGGGAAGTAGAACCGTATCTTCTTGTGAAGATACGGTAGATTTTTTCCCTTATTTCAGTATGATTGCCGGTATGGATCACGTATACTCGATATATGAAATTACCGGCATTATCAAAAATCTTTTTGAACAGCATTTTTCCTCTTTACGGATTGCAGGTGAGATTTCAAATTGCCGTCCTTCCAGCACCGGTCATTTATACTTTACCTTAAAAGATGATAAAGCTGCCTTACAAGCGGTCATGTTTAAAGGGCGTACGTGGACTCTGGGGTTTGAACCAAAGGACGGCATAAAGGTTACCGTATCGGGTTCCCTTTCAGTATATGAGCAGCGCGGTTCCTACCAGATCATAGTCGAAAGTATGGAGCGTGCCGGGGAAGGTGAGATTTTAAAGCTGCTTGAGGAGCGCAAGCAAAAATTGGCACGTGAGGGACTCTTCGATCAAGCGCGGAAACGTCCGCTTCCGTTTTTTCCGCTCAGGATTGTTGTGATTACCAGTCCGACGGGTGCGGCCGTGCGCGACATCCTTACGGTTCTATCACGCAGAAACAGGGCGGTAAGCGTTACCGTTCTGCCTGCTCCCGTGCAGGGAGCGGAAGCGGCGCCTGCACTGACCGGCTGCATCGAACTTGCTAACCGCCACAAACTCGCAGATGTTATTATCATCGGCCGCGGCGGCGGATCACTGGAAGATCTGCTGCCCTTTTCCGATGAATATCTGGTACGCGCCGTTGCCGCATCTGAAATACCGGTTATCAGTGCCGTTGGGCATGAAATAGACTGGGCCTTAACCGATTTTGCTGCGGATGTCCGCGCTCCCACCCCTTCCGCCGCCGCGGAACTGGCGGTACCGGTGCTCGAAGATATTACCGGCACCATCAGCCGTCTCCGGCACGATATGCTGCACAGCATCAGCACTAAAGCGGAAAAAATCCGTTTAACTATTAACACGTTCACCCCTGAATCCCTTGAGATGAAATTCCGCCGAATTGAGCAGCCCCTGCTCATGCGCCTCGATGACGCAAAAGAAGCCCTCTTGCATACCATGCAGATGCGGCTGACCGGCACCCGGCACCGACTTGCCTTGCTTACGCAGCACATCGAAGGTGCAAATCCGCAGGAATTGCTAAACCGCGGTTATGCTATTGTATACGATAAGGATACCGGAACGGTTATCCGCAGTGCGGAGGGGATGACGGCAGGCCGCAGCATCCGGATACGGCTTGCCCGCGGTGAACTCACCGCCGAAACCTGTACTGCCGATCTTCGGTAAGGGAGCCGGGAATGCCGAAAAAGTCAGCAGCTTTTCCTCCTGTCTATAATCAACAACCCCGACGCAAAGCATCGGGGTATGTTGTTCTCATAAGGTGGTTGCAGTCGGCTTTAATACCCTTTGTTACGACGCAGAGCGTCGGGGTATTAAACCCTCCGCACGAATAAAGAACGTTTATAAAAAGCTCAGCATACGGAGTATCAATAAGGCTGAAATACGGGAGGCTTCTTCTGAAAATTGCTGGTAGGAGATTGCCGCCGGTTCTCCCGCATTATCGGAAATGCAGCGCAGAATAACAAAGGGAACGGCATTCATCACACAGGTTTGGGCAACGGCAGCCCCCTCCATTTCAACACAGTCTGCCTGGAACAGTGTAATAATATGCTTTTTAACGGCTGGGTCGAGGATAAAACTGTCCCCTGTCGCCACACGGCCGGCAATCATCGTATTGACTTTTTTAAAATCTTCTGCAGCTTCCCGCTGCAGCTGGGCAAAGGTTTGCATAAGATAGCCGCGCAGCTTATCATCAGCCTTCCAAAATGCCGAAGGAGTACCGGGCACCTGACCTTCCGCATAGCCGAAGACCGAAGCGTCAACATCATGCTGTACTGCATCAACCGACACAACCAAGTCAAAGACCTTCAGCGAATCATTCAAACCGCCGGCCGTACCGGTATTAATTACTGCTTCTACCCGAAATTCCGAAATTAACAGCTGAGTGCAGACGGCTGCATTTACCTTACCGATACCACCGCACACACTGATAACGGTATGGGTTCCGCACTGCGCTTCGTAAAAGGCCAGCCCAGCTTTTTCAATCTTTGTTCCGTGCAGCTGCTCTTTGATAATCGCAATTTCTTGCTGTTCAGCTGCAAAAATTCCTATTTTCATCGTATATTTCCACCTTTGCTTAAAGTAATGAACGGTTGTACCGCATCGTTGTCCTTACATTTCCCGTATCGTGCCGGCTGATGTACTCAAGAAGATACGCGGCGTTTTTTGCGTAAAAAATCCGTTTTCTACGACGCCGGGGATGGCATTCAATTCGCCTTCCAATTTTGCAGGATTGATTTTTTCATTTTGCGGCCATGTAACATCAAGAATGAAATTCCCGTTATCGGTGATCACCGGTCCCTTCTTCCGTACTCCATCACGTAAAATCATAGAAACCCCGTAGGTTTCCAGTTTTTTCATAATACTTAAACGAGCATCGGGGACAATTTCAATCGGAAGAGGAAAACGGACACCGAGTGTTTTGACGTTTTTTGTTTCTTCTGCAATGATGATAAAATGTGTACTGTTATAGGCAATGATTTTTTCGCGGAGCAGAGCAGCCCCTCCGCCTTTAACCAGATTTTTTTTAGAATCGATCTCGTCTGCTCCGTCAATAGTCAGATCGAGGTGTCCGTTTATTCTTCCCGAACTGAGTGAAAAAATAGGAATATTAAATTCCTCGCAGGCGATTGAGGTTTGAAAACTGGTTGGAACGGCCGCAATATTTGTCAATGTTCCCTGTGCAAGATGTTCGGCAAGCCGCTTGACCGCAGGCATGGCTGTTGAACCTGTTCCAAGACCTATTTTCATCCCCGAATAAATTAATCCTTCCGAAATTAAGGTGTCGATTGCTGTTCGGGCAACCAGTATTTTTTGATCATCACTCGCCATAGTATTAGTCATAGCTTTCCCCCGTAAATAGTTCAAATTGTTTATATGCTTGATACCGCAGCATTGCGTATCCGTTGGAAATACGGCAGCCGGCATTTTCGGCCCGTTTGAGCATTTTTGTTTTTTCAGGCGCATAAATAATATCAAATACGTGCTCGGAACCGGAAAAAACGTAAAATTCCAATGGATCTTCATGTTCCCGAGTACCGATTGATGTTGCCTGTATCATCACATCAGAATATTTTTTCAGCAGCGGAATGGAAGATGAATCTAAAACCGCATATTTAAAGCCGTAGCGTTTTGCCAGTTTTTCCGCTTTTTCAGCTGTGCGGCCGAAAATACAGGCTTTCCCCCGCAGCTGGTATACCGCATGAGCTGCGGCATGGGCTGCACCGCCGGTACCGATAATTGCAACCCGCCTGAACCGGAGCATTTTAGTATGCAAAAACTCTTGTAAGGCACGTATAATACCGTCTATATCGGTATTATAGCCTTCACGCCGTCCCTGTGTATACACAACCGTATTAACTGCCCCGCAGCCCTGCGAAGCGGCACACAGTGAGTCAAGGAACGGTATAATGTCAAACTTAAACGGATGGGTTACCGATAGCCCTGAAAGTCCGGCAGAACCGGCAAAATCAATTACTTCTTTAATATCGGCAGCAGAGATCGGAATATATACGGCATTGATGCCTTTCCGCCGGAATCCTTCATTATGAAGAGCAGGGCTCAAGCTTTTTGAGGTATTTGTACCAGCTAGACCGTATATTGCAGTTTCGGAGTTAATATTACGGAACCGGTAGAGACTGTGCAGGGTAATAGGGTCAAGAAATTCCCGCTCAAGGCCCTGTTCTGTGATATACTGCTCAGGCATGGTATAGATAAAGGCCGAATTGAGCCGCGGTGCTAAGATACGGGAAGAAAGTCCGTATTCTCCCATTGCAATAAAGGTATTTTGGCCGCTGCATTTTTTTGCCTCCTTGAACAATACCGTTGTGTCGCGCAAACCGGTTGCCTTGTAGGCAATTTTGACGATTTCTTCCTCCGACCGCCTAATCCCGTGTACTTTTGCTGCAATACCGGAAAGCGGCTGATTAATACTATGAAGACTGCGGATTATTCCGATGTTAAAAGCTTGGGCTGCTTCTTCCAAGCTCGGTACGTGCATATCCGATTCTAAATCGATATACGCAAAGTTTTTTGCCGGGTCGGTATCTGCAAACGCAAGTCCCTGTGCAAATAAGGTAATGCGGGAACCTTCTCCTCCCCGGAAAAATCCGCCGTCTAAGAGCCGGCGGACGGTGAGAATAACCGGAATACGGGCAAGCTGCGGAAATTTTCTGATGTGGAGTAATTCTTCTGACTTCAGAAAGTCTGCCCTCAGCTCGGCTGCATCAATCCACGGCCGGTAGTATTCAATGAGCTGAAGGTTTTTTTCTATTGTATCTTCCGTAAGGATAAGACATATTTTAGGCGGCATAGGTATACTCTACTCATATAATTTCTCGTATATATACAAATACTGAGAATAGTTTTTGACCGTCGTGTCAAAGGTCATACACTGACTTTACATGATTTTTCAGGTTTTGTCGATTAATCGTTTTGTCATTTTTGCGACGGAACGGCGACTTGGCTGCGCTGCGGTATTTCTGCATAAGTGTTATACAGTAATTGCATAAAACGGCAATGTTTTTTATAGTGAGCACACAATGAGTATGTATAAATGTCATTTTTGTGATGAATGCGATGGGTTCGGCTGCCGCGGAGAATTGCCCGGTATGGGCGGTGTATTTGAAAGTGCAAATTTTATTGATAACTGTTCTGCCTGGAAAAAATACCGGAGCGGCGGATCAGACGGTGAAAGCCTTCCGGCTGTCCGCTTGGCGCCTATTACCGGTGCAGTAGAAAATGTGGGGTATGAATGTGAAGACGGTTTTTATTTTGATTTAATTCAAGCGGCTGCGGAAGCCGGTTTCCTGTTAAGTATCGGCGATGGGTATCCTGATACTAAAATTAAAGGGGGAATTGCGGCATTGCATCAGTACGGCAAGCAGGCCGCGGTATTTATTAAACCGTATCCAGATGCGCGGATATTTGAGCGTATTGAATGGTCGCGAAGTGCAGCAGAGATTATCGGTATCGACATTGATGCCTATAATATCGTTACCATGAGAAATCTGGTCAAGCTTGAACAGAAAACTGCGGAAAGTCTGAAAGAAATTCGGCGCCGTGCACAAAAACCCTTTGCAATAAAAGGAATT
This sequence comes from Treponema sp., assembly GCA_038397965.1. Taxonomy (GTDB): domain Bacteria; phylum Spirochaetota; class Spirochaetia; order Treponematales; family Treponemataceae; genus Treponema. The sequence continues at coordinate 14,694 of JARGFA010000002.1, read as the reverse complement.
TTTTCCTTAGATGATATTGAGCTGGTTAAAGCAGTGCACCCAGATATCAGCGTTATTTCCAACCACGGCGGCAGAATTGAAACACGGCGCGGTAATACCGCTGATTTTTTAGCGGAATACGGAAATATATTGGCGAAGCATTCGGGCGAACTGTGGATTGACGGAGGGCTGCGTACCTGTGCAGACCTTGCTGCAGCAAAACGGCTCGGAGCGGCGGAGGTTATGATCGGCCGTCCCTGTATTACAGCCTTGCTGCAAAAAGGCAGTGCCGGTGTATGTGAACTGTACCGGAATCTAACCGGGAGGGCTCTGTAGCTCCTATGCAGGTGAGAATAGATAAACTGCTGGCTGCAAACGGCTTCGGATCGCGCAGAGATATAAAGCGTCTGCTGCGGAAGGAGAACTACTGTGTCAACGGCCTTAAAATTACCGATGCAGGTACCCTCGTCAATCCTGCACGCGATAGCATCAGCTGTAACGGTGAACTTCTGAATCTCCGCACTGCCTGCTATCTTATGCTCAATAAGCCTGCGGGTGTCGTTACTTCTACCGGCGATCCGCTTCATGCAACTGTGATGGACTTACTGCCCAAACCGTTTTCCGGCATGAAACTGTTCCCTATCGGCAGGCTTGACCTTGACACCGAGGGGTTGTTATTTATTACCGATGACGGCAGTTTAACACACCGGCTGACCGCTCCTAAATCCCGGTGCATAAAAAGCTATTACCTTGAAACTGCCGAACCGTTCAGCGATGAAGCCTTTACTGCTGCCTGCACTGCCTGTGCAGAAGGCTTGGTACTTGGGCCGAGCTTTGTGTGTTTACCTGCTGTTTTTGAACGGACAGTTTCCCAGCATATAAAAACCGGATGGGCATTCGTCATGCATATTTGTGAAGGAAAGTATCATCAAGTGAAAAAGATGGTGCGAGCGTTAGGGAATGAAGTAGTTTATTTAAAACGGATTGCAATGGGAGGGGTGGTATTGGATCCTCATCTTGCGCCGGGTGCCTGCCGTGAGCTTACTGCCGAGGAGCAGGAAAAACTGCATAAGATATAGGAAGCGCTAAAAAGCCGTTTCCCCGGCTGCACAAGGCAGAACCGGGGCGGGCTGTATTACAGCTTAGCGGGAATAGTATTCAACAACGTACTGAATGTTTCCAACCGGCTGAATATCCGCAGCAGTAGGCAGTGTGCTGACGGTTGCGGAAAGGTTTTCATCATTCACGGAAAGCCATGATCCCTTTGTTCCCTGTACGGTGCTTAAATTGTGACGGATAAGATTTTGGATGCCTTTTTTCTCTTTGGTAGAGATGACATCACCCGCTTTAATGCGCATTGACGGAATATTTGCAGGTTTACCGTTGATTAAAAAATATGCATGGGAAACCATTTGACGTGCTTGTGCGCGGCTGACTGCAAAACCCATTCTAAAAATCGTGTTATCCAAGCGCTGTTCCATCAATGAGAGCATATTATCGCCGGTAACGCCTGACATCTTTAATGCCTTTTCAAACAGATTGCTGAACTGCCGTTCCGACATTCCATAAGCAAAGCGGAACTTTTGTTTTTCTTTTAACTGTTCGCCGTAAACTGATAGTTTTGAACGCTGTTTTGCACCCCGCTCTTTTCCGGGAGCATTGGGCTTTCTGTCCAGCAATTTACTGTACTTAGGGTTTCCAAAAATATTTGATCCGAACCGCCGGACCATTTTACCTTTCGGCTGCTTAGTTGCCATTTTTCACCTCGTAAATCTAATAAGAACACAGCACTTATTGTTAAGCCGTGTCCGCAGGAATCTCTTTTATTAGGGAACGATAAAAAAGAGCGTTGATACATTCAAAAGATTACATTTTTGAATGTATTGGGCGTTAGGACTGCTGCACTTCATATAAAACTATATGAAAGCCGCGTGCAGAAATACATAACAGAAGAAAATATATCAAAATACAGGGTTTTGTCAAGGTTCTAAAAACGTACATAATATGTTCTATCCGGTATCCCCCCAATAGAATAGGTATGCAAATATCGGTATAAAAAGAATAATATCTTTACTAATAAGAAATTATGCATTTTTTTAGTTGACAGATTGTATTTTCTGATGAGATACTAATAGTTAGAGTATAACGCATATCCGGCATAGCCGGAAACTGTTTTTACAACCGGAGTGCTTTGTAAAAACTTTGTATCTACTTTGGAGGTAATACGTATGAACGCTCATCCGGATCCGGTCTTCTCCGATTCTTTAAACTCCTTCATTGCCGAATGGAAGCATAAGCCCGGAAATCTCATTATGATTCTGCACAGGGTGCAGGAGGAGCTGGGGTATATTTCACAGCCAGCCGCGGAAGAAGTATCAAAAAGAACCGGCATTCCTCTCGCCAATGTGTACGGCACCATGTCTTTTTATCACTTTTTTAAAACTGAAAAGCCCGGGAAACATAAGATCTGCGTGTGCTTAGGAACTGCTTGCTATTTAAAAGGCAGTCAAGACCTGTTGGACGAGGCGCGGAGCTTGCTGGGACTGTCGGCGGATCAAACGACCAGTGCCGACGGAGAGTTTTCGGTTGAACCGGTCAGGTGTATCGGATGCTGCGGTTTAGCCCCCGTTATTTCCGTAAATGGGGAAGTTCACGGAAAACTCAAGCGTGAGGATATGACAAAAATTATCGCCGATTGCCGCGCAAAAGGCTAAATACCGAGGAGTAAGAGTATGCAAAAATTAACGCGGACAACCCTGCATGAACTGAGGGATAGGCTTGCAAACGAAATCAAAATACGGCAAAGCGGTGAAAAACTCGCATATATTATTGTCGGAATGGGCGATTGCGGCATTCAAAAAGGTTCAAAAGCGGTGTTTCATACGATTAGTGAAAAAATTAATTCATCCGGCTTACGCGGCGATGTTGCCGTTATTCAGGCAGAACTGTCGGGTTTTTGGGATGCGGAACCGGTCGTTGAAGTTATCTTAACCGGTGAAGACCCCGTAAAATACGGTCATGTTACCCCGGAAATTGCAGACAAAATCATCGAAAGTCATATCTTGAACAAAACCGTTTTAAACGAATACGTTCTTGCCCAAGCAAAGACGGAGGAAGTACGCTGATGAATTACACACATTATATTCTCGTTTGCGGCGGCTCCGCCTGTGAATCGAGCCGATCCGTGCAAATTTATGAAAATCTGATTGCGGAAGCAAAAAATGCCGGCGTGTATGAGCAGGTAAAAATCATTAAAACCGGCTGTTTCGGGTTTTGCGAAAAGGGCCCGATCGTAAAAATTCTTCCCGAAGATGCGTTTTATGTCGAAGTTAAACCCGAAGATGCACACGACATAATTTATGATCACATTGTGCGCGGTGTTCAGGTAAACAGACTGCTGTACATTAAAGAAAAGAAAAGCGCCGAGCAAGTGGAAGAAATTCCCTTCTACAAAAAGCAGCTCCGTATCGCATTACGGAATTGCGGCTTAATCGATCCTGAAAATATCGAAGATTACATTGCCCATGACGGCTATTTCGCCTTGGAAAAAGTGCTGTTTGACATGAGCCCGGAAGCAGTTGTAGCCGAAATCATCAGCTCAGGCCTCCGCGGAAGAGGAGGAGCCGGTTTCCCGACCGGATTAAAGTGGGAGGCAGGCTTAAAGGCAAAGGGCGATGTCAAGTATGTGGTATGTAATGCAGATGAAGGCGATCCGGGCGCTTACATGGACCGCTCTACGATAGAAGGAGATCCCCATAGCATTATCGAGGCAATGGCGATTTGCGCCCGTGCGGTCGGTGCCTCGAAGGGCTTTGTGTACATCCGCGCGGAATATCCTTTAGCGGTGTACCGGCTGGAAAAAGCCATTAAGCAAGCAAAGGAGTTCGGACTCTTAGGTGAAAATATTTTAGATTCAGGCTTTAGTTTTGATATAGAAATCAGACTGGGAGCAGGCGCCTTTGTCTGCGGTGAAGAAACCGCGTTACTGCGCTCCATTGAAGGAAAACGCGGTATGCCGACTCCGAAACCGCCGTTCCCGGCACAGTCGGGCTTGTGGGGAAAGCCGACCATCATCAATAACGTAGAAACCTTTGCCAATATTCCCATCATTATTACCAAGGGTTCGGCATGGTTTAAAAGCATTGGTACGCAGGATTCCCCCGGTACCAAAGTCTTTGCGCTTACCGGTAAGGTCGAAAACTCTGGTCTTGTGGAAGTCCCGATGGGAACAACCTTACGGGAGATTATCTTTGACATCGGCGGCGGTATTAAAAACGGGAAAAAATTTAAAGCAGTACAAACCGGCGGCCCCTCAGGCGGTATTATAACACCGGAAGGCTTGGACACCCCTATCGACTTTAAAAATTTGCAGATGCTCGGCTCTATGATGGGTTCCGGCGGTATGATCGTTATGGATGAAGATGACTGTGTGGTGGACGTTGCAAAATTCTATATGGAATTCTGTGTAGATGAATCATGCGGAAAGTGTTCTCCCTGCCGGATAGGAACCAAGCAAATTCATGCCTTACTGGACAAGATTTCTAAGGGGAAGGGTGAACTGAGCGATTTGGATAAACTTGAAGAAATCGGGTTTGCAATGAAAAAATCTTCCCTGTGCGCCCTCGGACAGACAGCTCCTAATCCGACCCTTTCAACCGTACAGAAATTCCGTGATGAGTATGTTACACATATTACCGATAAGCAGTGCTTGGCCGGTAAGTGTAAGGATTTGGTCAGCTTCTATATCAATGAAAAATGTATCGGCTGCGGTGCTTGTGCGCGCAAGTGTCCTGCAAACTGTATCTCGGGAGAACGCAAAACCCGTCATTCCATTGATCAGATTAAGTGTCTGAAATGCGGTGAATGTTTTAAAGCCTGCCGCTTTGCTGCAATCGATAAAAAATAGGGGGTGTGTGTAATGCTGAATGTGAAGATAAACGGAAAAGAGGTTCAGGTTCCTGAAGGTGCTACCATTATAGAAGCCGCTCATAAGGCGAATGTAAAAATTCCTTCACTGTGTTATAATAAAGATTTGCCGGCGTGGGGCTCGTGCGGGCTCTGTATTGTGCATCTTGAAAACAATAACCGTATGATGCGTGCCTGCTGTACCAAGGTTACGGAAGGGATGAGCGTTATTACCCATGATCCGGAAATAGTGAAAGCCCGCCGCTCCGTCCTTGAGCTGATTTTGTCTAATCACCCGCAGGAGTGTCTAACGTGCAGCCGGAATAATAAATGTGAACTGCAAACATTGGCGGCGGAGTTCGGCTTACGCGATGTTCAATTTGAACATTATTTGAATAAAAAGCCTAAAGATGATTCAAACCGCGCCATTGTATTTGACCGGGATAAATGCATTTCATGCGGCCGCTGTGTTGAAGTGTGCCAGAATATGCAGGCGGTGTATGCAATCGAATACCAGGGCAGGGGCGGAAAGACTGTCATTGCTCCTGCGGCAATGGCGCTTTTGGAAGATTCTCCGTGTGTACGCTGCGGGCAATGCGCCGCGCACTGTCCCGTCGGTGCCATCTACGAAGCAAAGCCGAAAAAGGATTTATGGTCAAAGCTGTCTGATCCTGAAACGGTGAGTGTGGTACAGATAGCACCGTCGGTGAGAGTTGCACTCGGTGAAGAGTTCGGGTTGAAAGCAGGGGAGCTGACTACCGGAAAGATCTATACGGCACTGCGGCGCATCGGGTTTGAATATGTGTTTGACAGTAACTTTTCAGCCGATCTAACGATAACCGAAGAAGTGCAGGAGTTTGTCAATAATTTTACCGGTAAAAACTATCGCTTCCCGCAGTTTACCTCCTGCTGCCCGGCATGGGTGGATTTCGCAGAGAAATATCATCATGATCTTATTCCCCACCTGTCTTCTACCAAAAGCCCGATGCAGATCATGGGGGCGATGATTAAAACCTACTGGGCGGAAAAAATGGATATCGATCCGAAAAAGATTTTTTCCGTTGCGGTGATGCCCTGCACGGCAAAAAAATACGAATGCGAACGGGATGAAACGATGTCCGCCTCAGGCTGTCAGGATGTGGATGCCGTCATTACAACACGGGAATTTGCAAATTATATCCGCCAAGCAGGAATTGAATTTAATGCGCTGGAAGAACAGGAAGCGGATTCACCGCTCGGTCCCTATTCCGGAGCGGGAACTATCTTCGGTGCGAGCGGAGGCGTTATGGAAGCTGCCTTGCGCACCGCCTATTTCTATATTACCGGTAAAGAGTTGGCATCAGTGGACTTTCATCAGGCACGGGGTTTGGACGGTGTGAAGGAGGCTGCGGTTGATATTGACGGTACGGAGGTACGTATTGCTATTGTCAATCAACTGGGGAATTTGCCGGTTTTCTTGGAAAAACTTAAAAAATCTATTGCGGAAGGCGGGGAACCGCTTTACCATTTTGTCGAGGTGATGGCATGCCGCGGCGGCTGTGTGGGCGGCGGCGGTCAGCCTTACGGCTGCACCGATGAGATACGCAAACTGCGGGCTGCCGGTTTATATACTGATGATGAGCGCTGTGCGGTACGTACCTCTCACAATAATCCGTATATTAAGCAGGTATACGCCGAATTTTTGCAAAAACCGAATTCAGAAAAAGCACATCACTTGCTCCATACTCATTACCATAAACGGAAGCCGTACCGCTTTACCGAATAGCGGTTTACAATAGGTACACTGATAAAGAAACCGGGACTGGTGCAAATGTTCGAGCGGGTGTTTGCACCAGTCCCGCCGTTTTTACGATGAAGCTCCCTCTTCTGCCGCCGGTTCGCTTGCGGGTTTTTTTAAGTTTTTCCGTATTCTGCTTTGAAAAGACGGAACGCTCGGTTTACGGTATTTTACAACATAAAATACAAGATTTAGATAGAGGATAAGCAGTACGCCGATGATAATTACTTCGGGCGAAATGATAACATCTTTTAGTAATATAAGAAGTTCAAAAAAAGTCATATCTAACGCATCGGTTAAAAAAACATAAAACTTAAATGCACCGGTACTTTCCTTGTGATGTGCCTCACATAAAATGATAAAAAAAACTTGACAAGTTACAAAATCCGCTTAATATATAGTAACGATTCTGATGCAGATACATCTAAAGAACCGTTCTGCACTGCGGTATCTGTTTTAAATGACCGGTTGTAAGGAGTTCTTTCGGTTGATATGAAAAAAAAGTTATTGGAAAAATTGGAACAAACGGTACCCGCCGGTGATGTCCGGCTGGGCGCGCTCTATGATTCTGCTGCAAAAAATTGCCGTTTTATGCTCTGGGCACCGACTTCCCGTGAGGTACGGGTTAATTTATATAAAAATGCGGAAGACGGGCAAGCCGCTTTTACGGTGCCGCTAACCTATGATGAGAAAACGGGTGTATGGCACGGTGTTTTTGCCGAGCAAGACCCGGAATTGTTTTTTTACGATTACACCGTGACTAATCAGCTGGGGACTCAAACCGTGCTTGATCCTTATGCCGTTTCGATGGCTGCGTATACCGGAACCGGAGGCATAGGGCGGGGGGCTATCGTTGATTTGGATAAGGCGTCTTTAAAGCCTCAGCGGCAATATCCCTTTGTACCGTTAAAAAAGCGGGAAGATGCAATTATTTATGAAGTGTCCGTTCGTGACTTTACCGTCAGCCCCGATTCCGGGGTTAAAAATATTCCGGGCACATACAAGGCATTTATCGAAAAAATTCCGTATTTGCAGCAGCTCGGCGTTACACATATTCAGTTAATGCCCGTACTCAATTTTTATTACACCGATGAAACCCTCCGTGAATATGAAGATGCCGGTACCGTACACGGTAATAATTATAACTGGGGGTATGATCCGCACAACTATTTTACACCGGAAGGCTGGTACGCAAGCGATCCTCACAATCCGGAAGCGCGTATCCTTGAGCTGCGCGAGCTGATAAATGAATGTCATAAGGCAGGTATCGGGGTTTTATTGGATGTGGTGTATAATCATATGGCAAAAACCGATTTTCTGGAACACATTGTGCCGGGATACTATTTTAGAACGGGTAAAAACGGCAATTTCACGAGTGCATCGGGCTGCGGTAACGATGTGGCCTCAGAACGGCTGATGGTGCGTAAGCTCATTGTTGATTCTGCGGTGCATTGGGTACGGGAGTACGGCGCGGACGGTTTCCGCTTTGATTTGATGGGCTTACTGGATACCGAAACCGTTTTGCAGGCATATCAGCGGTGTAAGGCACTTAATCCTTCGGTACTGTTTATCGGAGAAGGATGGAAGATGTATAACGGCGCAAAAGATACCGTTGGGATGGATCAGCGCTGCATGACGGAAACCGATAGCGTTGCGGTGTTCAATGACGAATTCCGCGACTTACTCAAGGCCGGCGGGGTGAATGAAGAAGGCTGCGGTTTTTTAACGAAAAAAGGAATCGAGGTACAACAGCTTTTTTCAAACTGCATCGGCTTTCCCCGCCAGAATTATACGGCAGATTCGCCGGGCGATAGTGTACAATATTTGGTCTGTCATGACGGACTAACTTTACATGACAGCATTGCGCATAATACTGGACTGGACGAAACGAAGCCTGCCGACAAAAAAGAGCTTATCGCCCGTATTAAGATAGGGAATGTTTTTGCGCTGACCAGTCAAGGGATTGCCTTTTTACATGCCGGACAGGAGCGGGGAAGAACCAAGCCGAATTTTTGCGGGGCCGTAGACGAATGTACGGGAGCATTTGTGCGGAACAGCTATGATTCGTCGGATTCTATCAACCGCTTTGTGTGGACATTGGATGAGGATTACCGCGGACTGTTTGAATATACACGGGGATTGATTCATTTACGGAAAACATTTGATGTGTTTAGAATCGGTAATGCCGAACGCATTCTCCGCACTGCCACCTTTATTCCTGCATATACGGGAGAAAGTCTTGCGTTCGGGTATACACTTGAGTGGACTGACGGACGGTGGTTCTTGCTGTTCAATGCGGCAGAAACGGAGGCTGTTTTTATCCTTGACTATGCATTAACACAGCCCGCCGTGTTTGTTGACGGTGAATCGGTTAATCCATGCGGGATCGGAACAGTCAGCGGCATAGCATTTGAGAAAAATCGGGTTGTTCTTAACCCGTGCACTGCGGCAGTATTCCGCAGTGAATGATATATTTTTTCATGACGAGGAGGTGTGTATGAAAAAAACAGTTATAGGTATGATAGCGTGTCTATCAATGGTTCTGCTTGCAGGGCTTATCGGCTGCGGCGGAAAAGCAGAAGAAAAAAAAGAGGAAAAAATTACCTTGAAGATGTGGGAATCGGAGGGGGCAGAAAAAGATTTTATGCTTTTTGCTGCCGAAGAGTATAAGAAAACCCATCCGAATATAGACTTTGTGTATGAACCGGTACCCACCACCGATGCCCGTTCCAAGATTGAACTTGACGGACCGGCAGGGGTAGGAGCCGACATCTTTGTTGCCCCGCACGATCATATCGGTGCATTGGTAGCAGGCGGTCATGTCGTTCCTTTTGAGGATCAAGCTGTTTTGAATAACTTTATTCCTGCTGCTCTCACTTCATCAGGATACGAAGGGAAAACCTACGGATATCCCTTAGCGATTGAAACCTACGCCCTGTTCTACAATAAGGATCTGCTGCCCGAAGCGCCGAAGACATGGGAAGAAGTGGAGGCTTTTGCGAAGGTCTGGAATGATAAGACTCAGAATAAATATGCTCTCGTGTGGGAAGTTGCAAATGCGTATTTCGACTATATCTTTATGGGCGGCTTTGATGCACCCCTGTTCGGCCCGAACGGTAACGACCGCACTCAGCACAATATCAACAGTGCCAATTCAATACGCGGTTTAAGCTATTTCCAGAGCCTCCGCAAAAAGATGCTGGATGTTCCGTCGGCAGATATCAGCGGCGACTTCTGTAACTCTTCATTTGTAGAAGGAAAGGCTGCAATGATTATCACCGGCCCGTGGAAAATTGCTGACTTTACAAAAGCAAATCTGAACTTCGGTATCGCGCCCATTCCGGTATTCCCCGGTATGAACAATCCTCCTGCATCTTTCTCAGGGCTTCGCTTAGGTTTTGTCAGTGCCTACAGTAATCATATCGAAGAAGCAAAGGACTTTGCAAAGTTCCTCGTGTCAAAACCGATATTGGAAAAACGGTATGAAATGACCAAACAGATTCCTCCGCGAAGCGATATTACAGTCAGCGATGCGCATAGTCAGGGAATTTTGAATCAAGCGCAATACGCATTCCCGATGCCGACCATTCCTGAAATGGGAGTGTATTGGTCTGCTATGGGTGCTTCATTTGCCAACATCTGGGACGGCGGTAATGTAGAAGAAAAATTGAATGCTGCTGCCGCTGCAATGGAAGCAAGTAACTAAAAATGTATTGGGGCTTGACTCAAAGGCTGTGTGCCTTTGGGCTGCCCCCAATTCTGTTGTACCGTATACCGAATAGTTCGATACGGTGCAGCAGGTGTAAGAGGGAGGAAATAAAGTGTCTATATCAGCCATGCAGACGCACGGGGATACTGTGATTGATAAGACAATTATACATAAAGCCCGTACCGCCTCATGCTGTTTTATGGGGCTTGGGCAGCTGATCTATTTAAAACAGTATGTACGGGGCATTGTTTTTGCATTAACGGAATTATGCGTATTATTCTTGATTTTTTTGATCAAACAACGTTTCAATTAAACGGAAAGGGGCCTATTGTCCGGAGCCTCATCGGGCTTATTACACTGGGCGACCCGAAACCGAATCTGCCGGTCAAGCTGCGCGATCATTCCATTTTTATGATGATTACCGGTTTAATTACCGTTTTATTCTTACTGGTTTTTATCGGTTTGTATATTGCCAATGTCATTACGGCAAAAAAAGCTGCCGAACATTTGGTAGAAAAACAGCGGTTTCCTTCAAGTGCCGAAGCACGCCAGAAGTTTATTGAATCGGCCTTTCCGTATTTCGGGTTAAGTCCCGCAATTTTACTTATTTTGTTTTTTACGGTACTGCCGCTCATCTTCTCGGCCTTAGTTGCCTTTACCAACTATTCTTCGCCGCATCATATTCCGCCGAATAACCTCGTTGATTGGGTCGGTTTTGAAAACTTTGTTACGATGTTCACCTCAAAGATGACGAACAGCTGGTTCTATGCGTTCGGCCGTGTCGCAGTGTGGACAATTATCTGGGCATTTTTTTCAACGACTACCTGTTACTTCACCGGTATGATTTTTGCGGTTATTCTGATTGATAAACGTATCCGGCTTCCGAAGTTTTTTAGAACGGTGTTTATTTTGCCCTATGCCATTCCGGTTATGCTCAGCTTATTTATCTGGGCGAACCTGCTGAACGGTACCTTCGGCCCGATCAATAGAACCTTGCTCCAATTCGGAATCATCAGTCAGCCCATACAGTGGCTGTCCGATCCCTTTATGGCAAAGGTAACCATGATTTTGGTGAATATCTGGATAGGTTTCCCCTACAGTATGATTCTTATTACCAGTAATATGACGGCAATTCCCGGGCAGATTTATGAAGCGGCAACGATTGACGGCGCAAATAAGCTACAGCAGTTTTTCCGTATTACGCTTCCGCTGGTGCTGTACCAAACGATGCCTATTCTTATTATGCAGTTTGCCGGAAATATCAATAACTTCGGTGCGGTATTCTTCTTAACTGCCGGCGGCCCGAACTTGAGCGATACCATTACAACACAGGCGGGAGCCACCGACCTGCTCATTTCGTGGATTTATAAGCTCACCTACTTTACGCCGAATTTGTATAACCTTGCCTCGGTGCTTTCCGTATTGGTATTTATTGTACTGGTGCCCTTTGCCGTGTACAACTTTACCCATACCAAGGCCTTTAAAGAAGGAGAACTGTAATGAAAAAATATTCCCTCAGTACTGTACTGGTATTGGTTATTCTGTATACCGTGCTGATTTCGACGGTCATTTTTGTCTTATATCCCGTTGCGTTTACCGTAGGGGCTGCCTTTACCAAAACCAATTCGCTTGCAGCAACGAGTATTTCTCCTATTCCGAAAGAGCCGTCGCTGTATCAGTTTAAACGCCTTTTGACCCCCGCAGATAAAATTGTGGAAGGAACAAAGGATGTGCGCGGCACCAACTATGTAAAATGGTACGGCAATACGCTGAAAATTGCTTTTTTAAATGTCCTATTCAGTTTGGCTGTTTGCGTTACTGCTGCTTATGTTTTTTCGCGTTTTCGCTTTCCTTTGCGGAAACCGCTGATGGCGTCGATGATTGTCCTGCAAATGTTCCCCAGTTTTATCGGTATGATTGCCACGTATGTTCTTCTGTGGAAGATAAACGGGCTGAACACTCACTGGGGCTTACTTTTGGTGTATGCAGCCGGCAGTATTCCGATGAATGTGTGGCTGATGAAAGGCTATTTCGATACGGTGCCTAAGAGCATCGAAGAAGCAGCCCGTGTTGACGGTGCCGGTTCGTTTACCACGTATGTAAAGATCGTGCTTCCGATGGTAAAACCGATGGTGATGTTCTTAGCATTAACCAGTTTTACCGGCCCGTGGATGGACTTTATTTTTCCGCGTTTGATTTTGCGCAGCGATGATAAAAAGACCTTGGCGCTTGGCTTGTTTGAGCTGATTAACGGACGTGCAAACGATAACTTTACGATGTTTGCCGCCGGTGCGCTTTTGGTAGCGGTTCCCTTCGCAATCCTTTTTATGGCAGGGCAGAAATTCCTGCTCAAGTCGCTTGCAGGTGATGCAGTAAAAGAATAGATGAAAAAAACGGTATTAGTTTTCTTTTTGGTACTGTTGTGTACCGGCGGGTGCCGCAAAAATACAGACGCGGCTCTTACGCTTGAGCGGACTGCCGCCGGTGCGCGGGAAGGCGTGTATTATTCGCTTTTTGTGCGCTCCTTTGCGGACAGTAACGGCGACGGGGTAGGGGATTTAGCCGGTTTAACTCAGAAGCTGGATTATCTGAATGACGGTTCCGATGACACGGATGCTGATTTGGGCGTTACCGGTCTTTGGCTCTTGCCGATTTTTCCGTCGCCGTCCTATCACGGCTATGACGTAACAGACTATTGCAGCATTAATCCCGAGTACGGGACAATGGCTGATTTTGAAAAGCTCATCGCCGAAGCCGATAAGCGGGGTATTTCCATCATTTTGGATTTACCCTGCAATCATTCATCAATTGAACATCCGTGGTTCCAAGCCTCGAAAAACCCCCAAGATCCGCACCGCCGGTGGTACTACTGGCTGGAGGATGAAGCTGCGGCAGCTTCGCAAGGGGTTTCTCTTGAAAAACAGGTCTGGGGGCACCGGCTCTGGAATAAGACTCAAGGAGGCTATTATGCCGGTCTTTTCGATACAGGGATGCCCGATTTTGACCTGACAGAGCCGGCGGTGCGGGAGGCTTTAAAAGAAGCTGCCGCCTTTTGGCTTAAAAAAGGTGTTGCAGGGTTCCGCCTTGATGCGGCAGCCCATGTGTTTAACTCAAATAAGATACCGGCAGGCAGAAACGGGCTTGCCGATTCCCTTGATTGGTGGCAGGACTTTGCCGCCTTTTGCCGTACAGTGAAGCCCGATGTCTATCTGGTAGCCGAAGTGTGGGATACTGCTTCTACCCGTGCCGCCTATCTGCCGGCTCTCAATTCAAATTTTCATTTTGATTTGGGAACGGTCATTACAGATACCATCCGTTCGGGTAAGGCCGGAAAGAACAATCTTGCAAAAATGCTCTACGGCGATTATCTGGTGTACCGTACCGTTAATCCCGACTATATTGATGCCCCTTTTTTAACCAACCATGACCAGAACCGGATTGGCGGGATGCTGCGCGGCGATCCCCGTCTGCTTAAACTTGCCGCTTCCCTGTATATTTTGAATGAGGGTATTCCGTTTCTGTATTACGGTGAAGAAATCGGGATGATGGGTGCAAAGCCCGATGAGCAGCTGCGCACTCCGTTCCTGTGGACAAAAAAAGGTGCTTCCGATGCTGCCGATCCTTTACAGACGAGTTGGATCGAATCAAAATACAATGCAAAAACGCTTTCGCTTGCCGAACAAACAAAGACCTCCGATTCTTTGGTAAGCCATTACCGCACCCTTATCCGTTTAAAGACGGGAGTACCGGTTTTGCTGCGCGGAAGGATGGAACCGCTTGATACCGGACACGGGGCCATTGTTTCGTACACGATGAATCATCACCGTGATACTGCTTTTATTGTGCATAATGTTTCCGATTCCCCGGTTGAGTTCAGCTTGCCGGAGCCGGTACGGAATTACCGTCTCTTTTATGCCTCGGAAAAAAACACTCAGCAGGAGGCGCAGCACATTACACTTGCGCCGCGCTCTTCCGCAGTATTTACCCAAGAATCGGCACAGCAGAAGTAGATAACTCAAGACCGGGCTGCAGCATATCGTTTGCATTTGATTTTCTTCTTACAGAGTCTTTCTTCCTGTAAAACTAGTCTAGCCGCTTGCATTTTAAGTGCTGAGCAGTATAATTAATGAGTGATAATGGAGTTCATCGGATGCAGAAATCCTATCTGTATGTTGCTTTAAGTGGGGTAATTATGCGTAAAATATCCGTTTTTTTAGCTATTTTTTTGACGGCAGGGCTGTCTGCCTGTAAACAATATACCGCAGATATTGACGATTTTTTTAGCTATTGGTCATCGGAAGCAGCTGTTGTAAAGGCAGAGATC
>JARGFA010000001.1:0-49571 GCA_038397965.1 Treponema sp. | reverse complement strand
ACGATACAATCTGTGTCCGCCTGCACGAAGTGTGTGGTCGGTTGAATGATATACTGGAACTCCTAACCTAGGAGCTGTACTTACGACAGTATTCGTTCAATCTTCACAGGTGCCGGTAAGAATTACCTCAGCACCGTTCTTTTTTAAAAAAAGAACCTTTTCTGCTTGTCCCGGACATATTCCCGGAAGATCGCACCGTAATCTGCCATTCACGTCAACCATACGCTTACACGTAGTTTCAGCAACCACCTGCGCACCCATACCGGCTGCAATTTCTTTTAAGCGGTCAATTCCTGCACCGCATTCGCATCCGATAACGCCAACTTTTCTTGTTTCTTGAGGAAACGGCATAGCAACCAAAATACCGCCAAGGGTCTTTGTAATAGGCGCATCAGCTTCACCGTGTTTACCGGTAAAAGGACCGCCGAGAACAATTTCACCATGCGGTTCAACATAGCCGCCGCATTTATCAATATATTCCTGTACGGATGCTCCAAGCGGAACATCTAAGAAGACTGAGGGATTTTTTACCAGACCGCCTACCGTAATGTCCTTTGTGATAACAGGGCGCTTTAAATCCACAGCCTGTACGATATTTTTAATTGTTTCAATATTGGAGATAACGGTATTAGCCACACTGGGAAGCGCTCCCGGCTCCAAGGTAACTCCGAGAATTTCACGTACGATAACCCGCTCATCCCCTGCCGGATACATATCAGGCAAGATCTTTACCGAAACATTCGGCACTTCTTTACACGCTTTACCAAGTGCCGTCAACGCCTTGAGGTGCTTTGTTTTAATAACAATGTACCCTTTTTCAGCCTGCACAATATCCATAATAATCTGCACACCGCGGATAACAACCTCCGGATGCTGTTCAATAAACTGAATATTGTGGCCAAGCAGCGGCTCACACTCCGCAGCGTTTGCAATAACCGTACCGTTCGGAATAGGCTTTGCAAATTTTACGTGCGCCGGAAACCCCGCACCGCCTGCCCCGACAATCCCCGCCTGCTTAATCAACTCAAGCGGTGTGCCGGCAGTAAGCGCCACAAACGTATCCGGCTGTTCGCTGTCTGCTTCAATACTGATCCGGGCGTCATCAACCGACACAACCTTCCCCGCAACACTTGCATGGATATTTGCTCCAAGGCCGTTCAGTTCAGCAATTAATTGTCCCCGCTTTACCGAATCACCAACCTTTACAAGTGGCAGAGAGGGTGCGCCTACATGCTGCCGCAATGGAAACACATATTTCACCCTAATCCCCCTAAAATAAAACTAAGAAAAACGGCAGCGTCCGCCACCGTATTCTCTACAGCGGTAATTATACCACGAAGCCAATAGTTGTCAAGGAAAAATACTATTTATCGCTATATTTTTCTATTGATAAAAATATGAAGGCTTGCCGGCAAAACGCCGAACGCAGTCTTGCCGGCATACATCATCTGCCGCCTTCCGCCAATCAGAAAAAAAACATGAAATACACTCCGCTGTTTCAGAGAAAACAGGAGCTTCTATAAACCGCGGAAGACCGGCAAGCCGATCGTCCGGAAAATACAGCCGCCATGCATGGAGAATATACCCCTTACACTTACCGATACACCGCCCTCCTCCATACCGCAGATCACCGGCAAGAGGATGGCCTGTATACTGCGCATGAATACGTATCTGATGTTTTTTACCGGTAACCAAACGGAACAGCATCAGTGCGGCATCTATTTTTTTGTTGTAACCCACCTGATAGCAATCAGTAATCATCTTTTTATTCGCAGTACCGTCTTCACCGGTTTCGATACGGACGGACGGCATGGAACCGCACACAACACCGAGATAATACTTATCCATCATTTTTTCACGGAGGCAACGAGAGAACCACTGTGCACCATTGAGACTCTGCGAAAAACACAGCACGCCAGTGGTGTATTTATCCAGCCGGTGGAGCGGCCCCGGAGCAAACGATAAACTCTGCAGAACGTCCTCACGGGCACACAGCTCAGGCAGCACTGCCGTAAGCCCTTCCCTTCCGTGAACAGCTATCCCCGCCGGCTTGTTCACAATCAGCACATCGGGCGTACGCAGCAAAACGGAAACAGCGGGTAAAACAGGTTTGCGTGTACGGCACACAGACATAGATTCCGTTAAACTACCGGACGCTCCGCAGCGGGAGATGTCTGATGTCAGCACACCGCAGATAGTAAGCACATCCCCCTCCGACGTTTTATACTGCACCGGAATGCGCTTGCCGTTTATACGGATGAAACCTTTGCGTATTGCCGCGTAAATTTTCGGCAGCGGTACCCCGGACAAAAACTTTCTTATAACACGGTCAATCCGGCGCCCTGCATCATTTTTATCAAAAATAAAGGTTTGTTTTTCCATGATAATCCCATTCAGCATAAGATGAAACAGTGAAAAATGCAATCAACAGCACCGCAGCACTCAAATAGTCAGCCGCGACCGAAAAAAATACACATGGCATAGGCAACCTCTTGACTTTCTTTTTGAATTATGTAATATTCTTCCAGTCGCAAATGCAATATTTGTAGGACGGGCCATTAGCTCAGCTGGTAGAGCAACAGACTCTTAATCTGTGGGTCGCAGGTTCGAAGCCTGCATGGCTCAGAGGTGCAAGCGTTAGATAAATTAACGATAATAATGCTTGACATTGTTCTTAATCATCGGTATACTGCTGCAACTCACTTTGTGAGCGAGAGTGGTGGAATTGGCAGACACGCCAGACTTAGGATCTGGTGCCTCGGCGTGAGGGTTCAAGTCCCTCCTCTCGCACAGTTCCACACAGCGCGTGCCGAGCGATATTTTTTGCGGGAATAGCTCAGTGGTAGAGCGCCACCTTGCCAAGGTGGATGTCGCGGGTTCAATCCCCGTTTCCCGCTCTTACAGAAAGCGATTCGGTCAAACCGAATCGCTTTTTTTTTAAACTCGCCGTTTTTCGGCAGCATACCGGGAAAACACCTCTTGACGGTCAGATTTTCCTTGCATATTTTATTTGAAACACGATAAGGACACACGCCAATGAATTTTACGAAAGAATTTACCCCGATCGAAAAATCACAAATGAAACTTTCGATTACCGTTCAGCAGAGCGAAGTACAAAATCAGTATGATACTTTAACCAAAAAATACAGCAAACAGCTTCAAATCCCGGGTTTTCGTAAAGGAAAGGTGCCTGTAAAAATTCTGGAACAAAAATTCGGAGAATCTCTGCGTGCCGAAACCTATAATCACATCATTGAAAGTGCCTTACAGGAAGCATTTGAAAACACCGACAAATATCAGCGCCCTCTTCCCTACTCTCAGCCGGAACTGGATGGTACTCCCGACTTTAAGCTTGAGAACGATATGGTATTCACTGTTGTGTACGATGTGCTGCCGAAGGCGGAACTGACAAAACTAGAGGGATTTACTGTAAAGATTCCCGAAGTTACTATCAGTGATGCTGATATTGAAAAAGAGCTTAAACTCATTCAAGAACGCAATGCCCTCGTTATTGACTGTGCAGACGGTGATGCCGTACAAAATGACAGTATTGTAACCGTCAACTACACAGAACTGGATGAGCAGGGTGCTGAAGTTGCTGCCTCAAAACGGGAAGGCTTTGTCTTTACCGTGGGTAAGGGACAATTCCGGTATGAGCTTGATAATGAAGTGATCGGTATGAAAAAAGGTGAAGAGAAAACCGTTTCACATACATATCCGCAAGACCATATTGATGAGCAGCTTGCAGGGAAGACTATAACACTCAAAATAGCGGTTACTGCATTAAAACGGAAAGAACTTCCTGCTATTGACGATGATCTTGCGCAGGATGTCAGCGAAAAATACAAGACCTTAGCGGACTTAAAAGCCGATATTTCTAAAAACCTTAATCTGAAAGTGCAGGATGAGTTAGAGCAGCGTAAAAACAATAGCTTGCTGCAGCAGATGGCGGAAGCAAATCCCTTTGATCTGCCTGAATCAATGATTAATGCAGAGCTGGAAGCACGGTGGATGATGATGGCGCAGCAATTCCGTATGTCGCCGGAAGAACTGGAAAAGCTCACTGCTGCAATCAACGGCAGTTTATCCAAAGAATCTGCACGAGAAGAATGGCGGCCGGAAGCAATTATGCGCCTTAAAACCCGCATCATCGTTGAAAAACTCATCGAAGAACGGAACATTTCCGCTTCTCCGGAAGACGTCGAGGCCGAATATACTGCGATTGCCGAGCGTGTCGGTTCTACGGCAGCCGATGTGAAAAAACACTATGATGGAAATCTCCGTGAAAAAGAGTACATCGTCGACAGTATTAAGGAAAAGAAATTGTATACACAGCTTTTTGAAAAATCAACCGTAGAAACCGATAAAAAGCTCTCGATGGAAGAACTTTTTAATAAGGAAACAGCTCATGCAGGAAAAGATGCATAGTCTTGTTCCCTATGTTATTGAACAGACGGGAAACGGAGAACGCAGTTACGATATTTTTTCCCGTCTTCTTAAAGATCGTATTATATTCGTCGACGGGGAAATAACCGATGCAACCGCAGACTTGGTAGTTGCACAGCTTCTTTTTTTGGAATCTCAAAACCCTGATAAGGATATTAGTTTGTATATCAATAGTCCGGGAGGTTCCGTTACGGCAGGTCTTGCAGTCTATGACACAATGCAGCACATTCATCCCGATGTACAGACCATTTGTTTGGGACAGGCGGCAAGTATGGCTGCCGTGCTGCTTGCCGGCGGGAGCAAAGGAAAGCGGTTTGCACTACCATCTTCCCGTGTGATGATTCACCAGCCATGGGGCGGAGCACAGGGACAGGCGAGTGATATTACCATTCAGGCACGAGAAATTCTGCGCCTGAAAAAATTGCTTATCCGTTATTGCGCTCTGCATACCGGTAAACCGGAAGATACCATTGCCGAAGATATGGAGCGGGATTTTTTTATGTCTGCACAAGAAGCCTGTGCATACGGGATTGTCGATACGGTCATGGATAGGAGAAAGAATGGCTAAGATAAAAACCGATTCATCGCTGCTGTGTTCTTTTTGCGGAAAACGTGAGGACACCGGCCGCAGAATTGTTCCCGGTCCGGGGGTTGCTATTTGCGAACACTGTATCCGGCTCTGTAAGGAATATTTAAGTGCCTATAAGATGGTTGCTCCGCTGCAAATTACCGGAGATATTCCCACACCTGCTGAGTTAAAAGCCTATCTTGACGAATATGTCATAGGCCAGGAAAAAGCAAAGCGGGTATTATCAGTTGCCGTATATAATCACTACAAACGAATTATGAACCCACCGGCAAGCCGTGATGATGTTATTGTTGAAAAATCAAATGTATTGCTGATCGGTCCGACCGGTTCGGGAAAAACCCTCCTCGCCAGAACCCTTGCTCAAAAAATGAAGGTTCCCTTCGCTATTGCCGATGCGACAACCTTAACTGAAGCCGGGTACGTCGGTGAAGATGTCGAAAATATCTTATTGAAGCTTATTCAAAATGCCGACGGTGATATTGCACGTGCGGAGCGGGGAATTATATTCATTGATGAGGTAGATAAAATAGCCCGTAAAAGTGAAAACGTATCGATTACCCGTGATGTTTCGGGAGAAGGTGTACAACAAGCCTTGCTGAAAATCGTTGAAGGAACGGTGGCATCGGTTCCTCCTCAGGGCGGACGCAAGCACCCCAACCAAGATATGCTCAAAATTGACACTTCCAATATTTTATTTATCTGCGGCGGCGCCTTTGTCGGTCTTGAAACTATCGTACAAACCCGTGTTGCAGAAAACCCTATGGGCTTTGGCGCCGACGTTAGACCGGCGAAAGAAAAAAACTTGCAGGAGCTGTACGATAAGCTCATCCCCGACGATTTAGTGAAGTTCGGTATTATCCCCGAATTAATCGGCCGTTTACCTATTACAGTTTCACTGAACGACTTGCAACTGGCTGATTTACGGCGGATATTGGTGGAGCCGAAAAATGCAGTTATTAAACAATTCCAAGCATCATTTAAGCTTGATAATGTCAACTTGACCTTTGATGAAGAAGCTCTTGATGCAATTTCGCAGCAGGCACTTGAACAAAATACCGGCGCCCGCGGACTGCGGTCGATTGTAGAGCGGCTGATGCTTGATGCAATGTTCGAAGCTCCTTCCCTTAAAGGGGAAAAGAAGCTGCATATCACCAAAAAAGTTATTGACGAATCGGAAAAGGCGGAGTTAAAACTCATTTCCGAAAAAACAGCCTAAACGTCTCCAAACAGGGCTGTCCAGAAAGCAGCTGCTTCTGAGACGGCCCCTTTATGCCGCACCCTATCCTGCCGTGCTTATGTACTACATTTTCCCGGCTTCTTCTAAGTAGTCGAGCGTTTCTTCCGCTGTCTTTTTCCAGCTGTATTGTTTAACCCATTCTATGCCTTCATCAATAAGTGTTTGCCTGCGCCCGCTATTTTCTCCTGCTGCATCATTAATTAAACCGCTGATAACCGCCGCCATTTCTTCAGGATTGTTTTGATCAAAATATGAAGTGCACGAGCCTGCTATTTCCGGTAAGGCACCTGCTTGCGCACAGGCAGTGGGAATACCGCAGGCCATCGCCTCGATAACCGGAAGTCCTACCCCTTCAACCGAAGACGGGAATACGCACAGATCAGCGGCAGAATACAGTAGGGGCAAGTTCTCGTGAGGAAAGTACCCGGTTAATAAGATATCAGATGCAACGGGAGACCGGAGCACCGCCTGATGAACCTGTTCGGAACGCTCTCCGTCTGCTCCGGCAATCACGAGCCGGTGCGGAGCCTTCGTCTTTTGTTTAAAGATACCGAAGGCTTCTATCAGTTCAATATGGCGTTTTTCAGGATGGATTATCCGGGAAGCATACATAATGTAGGGTCTGCGGATTGCAAAAGGCTTAATCATCAGGGCATCTTCTTTTTGTAAATTCCGCGGATAAAACAGTTTTGTATCAATACCGTTGTGAATGACCTTTATTTTTTCTTCTGCAATACCGCAGTTCAGTAAATTTGTTTTAATATACCGGCTCGGGCTGATAATACCTTTTACCGGCTTCAGCATAAATTTGGACATAAGCCCTGTGATACTGCCAAACCCGCCGGCAGATGAATCGTTCAAAATATTCTGCATCACCAGCACGGCCGGAGTTTCCAAGCGTATCGGCAATACTTTAGTTCCCGAAGGAAAGAGTGCAATATCGTATTTCTGCTTCCGTGCAAAGTTATTAAAAAACAGGTTATGCCAGGTTTTTTCTGCAAAGAGTGTATCGCTAATGGAAACACCGGCAAACTGTATACCTTCAACTCCTGAAGTATAGGTATATTTATCGAGTTCATGTCCGAAAAGCTGAATCTTGTGTTCAGTTTTCGGTAAATTGTGCACAA
Source organism: Treponema sp. (assembly GCA_038397965.1). Lineage (GTDB taxonomy): Bacteria > Spirochaetota > Spirochaetia > Treponematales > Treponemataceae > Treponema. The sequence goes on along the minus strand of JARGFA010000001.1, from coordinate 42,172 downwards.
GCGACAGTATGTATGCTCCGATCCCCGACCGTCCATGGTCGCAGCCGAAGGTGTTAATTCCGATTTTCAAAAACCACCTCTTTGTGTATAATTGTAGCATTTATTAAAACAATATGCTATCCTTAGCCTATGACTCGTTTTTCAGACTTTTCATTGTATGAACCATTCATTAAAACGCTTGCATCGTACGGTATTACAGAACCGACCCCTATTCAAGAAAAAGTTATTCCCCCTATATTAGACGGTAAAAGCGTTTTTTTTGAATCGGAAACCGGTACAGGAAAGACACTTGCATTTTTATTGCCGATATTCAGCCGTTTCATGCAGACCAGTCAGCACAATAAGGGAAATCCCCGTATTGTAATTCTTAGCCCGACAGTAGAACTTGCTTCTCAGATAAAAGATGCGGTTATGCAGCTGCATAGTTCCGAAACACCCGCGTTCAAAACCTTGCTTTGCGTTGGCGGGACCTCCATAAAAAGACAACTGGACGGTTTAAAAGAAAAACCGGCTGTAATTATCGGCACTCCTGCCCGTATTGCAGATCTCGTTAATTTAAAAAAATTAAAATTACATGAAGTAGACACTGCCGTTGTTGATGAGGCCGACCGACAGCTTGCCCGGGAAAGTAAAGATATGCTCCGGCAGGTATTAACAGCTTTACCGCATGAGGTTCAGCTGCTTGCCTGCTCAGCAACTTTTCACGGGAAAAATACTGAACTGCTGTACAGTTTTCTTCCCCGCAGCAAAACCTCCCGGCAGCCTGAAATTATTTCACTGGCACACACCCGGGTATTACAAGAATCAATTGCGCATTGGGCTTTTTTAAGCGATCGGCGGGATAAAACTGCAGTACTGCGAGGACTTATTCATGCCCTACCGGACGCAAAACTGCTCATTTTTACTTCACCGGCATCCGAGGTGGAAAGTCTTACCCAAAAATTGCACTATAAAAAAATTGATGCAGCACCGCTCTACGGAAAACTCGAAGGAGCAGACCGCAAACGGATTATCGCCCATTTCCGATCCGGTAAAACCCGGATACTCATTACCAGTGATTTATCGGCACGGGGACTTGATATATCCGATATAGACTATGTAGTACAGCTTAATCTTTCAAAAGATACCGACGTGTTTGTTCACCGGGCAGGCAGGACAGGCAGAGCGGGGAAAAAAGGCGTAAACATCGTCATCGGCGATGAGTACGAACTGCGTCTGTTACAGGGCATAGAGAAAAAACTCGGTATAACGGTTTACCCAAAATTACTGTTCGAGGGTAAAATAGTAACACCGGAATCAACAACCCCTCCGCACGAATAAACCGGCCTCCCCTCCCCTTCTGTGCACAGCCTCGTATTAAAAAGATTCATCAGAGGATATGTCCGGTTTTTCTGCCGGCTCTTCACCGCTTAACGATGGAGCGGTTTGCACAGCGGACGCCTCCGGTGCGGGGGACGGCTCCGCTGCCGGTACAGCAGTTTCAACCGGCTTGGGCTGAGGCGGTTTTCCAAGCGAAAGCTTAATAATTTCATACTCACTTTTATGGCGCATTTTAAGATACAGCACCTTTGAGTTTGCATTATAGGCATAACCGGATGAATTATACATTTCAAAACGGGCATCGCTTCTGAATGGGATGCCGTACAATTCTATCCGGTAAAACGGCCGGATCCCGTGCAACGTCAGGTAATGTGAGGCACCTTCGGGGAACCGTATGCGCAAAGTTAAAGTTTTCGCAGTATTTTCTAAGACTTTTATCTCCTGCGCACAGGTCCATGCCCAGATACCCGGCTCTGCTTGTACGGCAAGCGATTGTGCATGAGGATACCAGCTGTTATCAGGCAGAACGAGGGGATACAGCATACCGGCATCAAGCATACGGCTGTCATCAGCTATTAACCCGACCTGCGCGGTATCTCTCCCCGTAATCGTAAATCCTGCCGGTAAAACCGCAAATTCACCAGCGTAGCGTAAGAGCGAACTGATCATCATACGGGCAGCAGCCTGCCAAACCGCAGACCGGAGTGCCCCATACCGCAACAGTATCTGTGCTGTCATCAAACTGTCAGCGGTATCAATATATGCCCCGTCATTACTCAGATACAGGCCGCCGTCAATCAATACCAGTGCTTTCTCCAGCTTCTTTTCGCACGCGGCCAGTATATCGTCAGACACTCCCTTTTTATCGGGAAACAACCGGCTATAATCAAGCCATACGGACAAAACGCCCGCTGCCTGACGCGCCGTCAGCCCGGCAGGATCGGCTGTTTCAATTAATGAGAGGGTATCTTGTATGCTATTTTTTGAACCCCGGTCAATTAAAAAAGGAATAAGCCCTTCATGCTCAAAAATCTGTACATCGTGCGCTTTCAGTAATCCGGCATAAAGCTCCCGTTGTTTTGTATCTGCGGAAACCAAGCCGGTATGTGTCTGCTGCAAGTTATTATAGAAAGGATTTGTAAGATAGGTTTTCATATCTTTTGCAAGCAGTTTTGCCGGAACAGCTTCCAAAGCAGCCGAAAACATATTCTGCCGGCCCATTTCCGCCATATATGCCGCGATCATTTTTTCATTTATTTTCTTTGATGAAAGCGCTTGTTTGCCGGCATTTATCACTGCGGCGGTAAATCTTTCTACCATTTGCGAATAGGTTTCAGCAGAAGCTTCCGCCATTGCCGGAATTGCCGTAATATCCAAGCCTTGAAACGGTAGATACGTTTTATAGTATGCAACAGGCTGCATCTTTCCGAGAACTAAATGCGGTACTTCCTGCTGCTCCGGAGTACCGGGTATCTCTGCATTAAAATGAAAACTGCCGGTAAGTGTGTATTGTTTTTTTCCGGAACGGACAAAAATCTTTCCCCCATCCCGCTCAATAGCGGCATTCTGCGTAATCTTCCACGGCAATAACACCTGTGTTATATGTTCCGGCAGAGCGGCTTCAATTCTCAGGGTATCAAACTCTCCTTGATCTTCCGAAAAAAAGGACAGCATCACATCTTCCGAACACTGAATAGAAAATCCGCTTTCCTGTATACTATATCCGCGGACGGCGAGTGCTACGGTGTTTTTGTCTTCTGTGCGGATTGCATAAACCGGATTTTGCTCACTGATATACAAATCAAGTCCATTTGAAACTATATGAATAGGCAGCAAAGGTATTTCCTCACCTGCTTCCGTACGCTCCTGTCTGCCGGTAACGGTTACCGCACCTACAGTAACGGAAAACGTCTTGCCTTTTGTAAACTGAAGAATAAAAATGCCGAGAATAACACAGAGATATAGAACGGTATAGCCGGCTATTCTGCCGATAGTATGTTTCATAAACCGCTAGTTTAATAAAAGAACTTAATAATTGCAATGCTTTACCGCTAGACCATATTAAAAAACTTAGGTAGACTGAACGGTATTTTTCAGCAAAATCGGTTATTGATATCATGAGGAGCTTTCATGAAAAGTTTGTATAAGATTGTCTGGATAACTGCCGGTATATCCTTTGTATCCGGTTCGGTTTTCTGTTTCAGCGGACACGGCAGTCCATCCTCCCCCCGGCTGCCGGATATGTCAGCAGGATTAGTTGCAGTCCGCTCCGCCACCCCCGCACAAGATCCACCGGATGATGCGCCGCTCAGCCGGGTCGATTTCGGCGTGCAGCTGCAAACATTACTGAATGAGCAGAAATGGGAAGACGCGCTTACACTTTTTGACTTGCTGGCCGAAGAAGACCGGAACACCGTTGCAATACAAAACCTGAAAATAGCTATTCTGGTATCATACGGGAAAGTACAAGAGGCAGAACACGCGGCAAAGATGTTGGAAAAACAGCACCCGCGGGATTTGGATGTGCTTTATACCCTCACGATGATTGCACAGGCAAAAGACGATAAAAAAATGCGGACGGTATATCTGAAAAAAATCTTGAAGATTGATCCGAATAACGTACAAGCCTTACAGGAAGAGGGGATGGATTTCTACAGCCTCGGTAATTATAAAGAGGCGCGGGAGCGCTTCGGCCGCATTCTCAAACAACATCCGGATAATGTGCAGGCACTCATTTGGCTTGGAAAAATCAGCTATTTGGATAATAAACTCAAAGAAGCAGAGGACTGCTATACGGCCGCATTACGGTATGAACCGGACAATAGCCTGGCCGTTGCGGAGCTGGCACGGGTAAAATCAGAAACCGGCCGTATGGCGGAAGCTATTGGGGATATAAGGCGGGCTATTGAGCTTGAACCGGATGCGGCACCGCATTGGACAGATCTCGGATCATATAATCTGCAAATCGGCCGGAAGCAGGAAGCTCTGGATGCATTTACCCATGCAGCAGCCCTTGTGCCCGACTCATACTTTGTCCATATTTATTTGGCCGGTTTACACGATGATCTCGGCAACAAAGAAGCCGCTATCCGCCATTATACTAAAATAACGGAACTGTATCCGCAATATTATTTTGCCTACGAGGGCTTGGGTGTCCTCCTATTTGAAAAAAAGGACTGGGCAGGAGCGCGTTACGCCTTTCTAAGCGCCCTTGAGTATGCACCGGCAAATACCTATTATGCATTAATGGCAACGGTATGCAGCTATAAGACGGGTAAAAAAACGGAAGCAAAAAACTTTATGTCAAAATACATTAAAACGGTAGACCGGACAAAACACGATACCGATTATTTTTTATGCAGGCTGTTTATTGATCTTGCCGGAGACAATGATGTCAATAACCGGATTACAAAAGAAAAAGAAGAAACCGACCGTTTGCGGAAATATTTTTATCTTGCACAATTCTATAAAATGACCGGAAAAGGTCACATTGCAGAAAAGTATTTACTGGATATTAAAACAGTACAGGCTCCGGCCTTTTTTGAATACCGCCTTGCAGTCAGTGAGTTGGGAGCGGACAGTTAAGCACTATGAATCAAACATTAAAACGGATCACCTTATCAGACAGAGAGATTATTTTAGTGGGCACTGCGCATATTTCAAAAGAAAGTATTGCAGAGGTTGACCACTATATCCGCACCGAAATGCCCGACTGTGTATGCGTAGAGCTGGATGAGCAGCGCTATAAAGCACTCACCGATGAAAAACAATGGCAAGAGCTGGACATCATTGACGTGCTTAAAAGCGGAAAAGGTTTTTTGTTATTAGCCAATCTGGTTTTAGCCTCGTTTCAGAAAAAAATCGGTGCGGATATCGGGGTAAAGCCCGGTGATGAGATGAAAGCTGCGGTAACGGCAGCAGCGGATCTTTCAATTAAAACCGAGCTGGTAGACCGGCCTATTCACATCACGCTTAAACGGGCATGGGCAAAAAATAATTTTTGGGGAAAATCGAAATTACTTGCAACGCTTTTGAGCAGCGCTTTTTCCGATGAAAAATTAAGTGAAGAAGAAATTGAAGCGCTGAAAGAAAAAAGCGCTATGGATGAAATGATGAGCGAAATGGCGGATTACCTGCCGGCAGTAAAAGAAGTATTGATTGATGAACGCGACCGGTACCTCGCAACAAAAATCTGGAAGGCGCCCGGAAAGAAAATAATTGCCGTACTGGGCGCCGGACATCTGGACGGAACAGAGGCCGCGCTGTATAGCCTGCAAAACGGAGTGCTGTCAAGCGATTTGAATGGAATAGAAACCGTACCGCAAAAAACGGGTTTAGCACGGTATTCCGGCTGGCTGTTTCCCGCATTGCTGATTTTGCTAACCGGAGCAGGTTTTTTGAAAGGAGGGCTTTCAGTATCGGGCGCACTGCTTCTGCGGTGGCTGCTGTGGAACGGCAGTCTTGCTGCACTTGGCACCTTGCTGGCATTGGGACATCCGCTCAGTATCGCGGTAGGTTTTCTCGGCGCACCGCTTGCCACACTTAATCCCTTTATCGGAGTCGGACTGTTTACCGGTATTGTTCAAGCATGGATAAAAAAACCTCAAGTAGCAGATATGGAAAACCTCACGGCTGATGTAGCAACCCTGAAAGGTTGGTATAAAAATAAGATAGCACATATTTTGCTCATTTTCTTCTTATCAAGCCTCGGCGGAGCTATCGGTAATTTTATTGCCGTACCGGCACTCATTGCAGGTCTGCTGTAGAAAATGCATACGTGCTAAGAGAGTATTGAAGCATCTGCTTACAAAAACGGATAGAGTTCCGTTTCTTCTTTTTCGATCCGCTCTCTTAACACCGTATTGATAGTCCGGAAGCGTCTTACAAACTCATCTTTTCCCGCAAGTATTGCAGTTTGTGAGTTAAAGTCTTTCATAAACTGCTGAAATGCGGCAGCAATTCCGAGCATTTTATCCTTGTACATTTCCGCTACAGCACGTGTTTCGGCTGAAAGGCTTCCCAATAGCTTTGGATACAGGTACTCATCTTCTGAGGCAAGGTGCAGTGACACCGTTGACGCAAGCTTAGACAAGACCGTAAAAACCGCGATTGTATTTTTTTCTGAAATACCGGATTCAATCGTCCGTTCAATTGCAACTAACAGCTGTTTGATAATGGCATGTTTTGAAGTATAAAAATCCACATTCATAATTATTCCGCCTTTGCTGATATTCTCTGTCAATCTTAAACTGACGGGATACTAGCATATTAGACCGCATTTGAAAACCATCCGGACTTTTGAGAATCCTCCGGCCCATTTATTCCTGCACTAGCGTTTTCCGCAATAATAGCGTATAATGGGAGAACGATCTTGTATTTTTAGAGTAGCCGGCAGATGCATACTTGTCCGGCGCACAGGAGGTTTTAGTATGGATATGCAAAAAATAGAACGGATGCGTACCGGAAAAGGTTTTATTGCAGCCCTCGATCAAAGCGGCGGCAGCACACCGAAGGCCTTAGCAGCATACGGAGTGGAAAAAGACGCCTATTCAAATGAAGAAGAAATGTTTGATATGGTGCATGCAATGCGCACCCGTATTATTACCAGCAAAGCGTTTAATAAAGAACACGTGCTCGGCGCTATTTTATTTGAACAAACAATGGACCGTGAAATTGAAGGTATACCGACGGCAGATTATCTATGGGATAAGCGCGGTGTGCTGCCCTTCTTAAAAGTAGATAAGGGGCTTGCCGATTTAGCCGACGGTGTTCAGCTGATGAAGCCGATTACCGGCTTGGATGATTTACTCCAGCGCGCCGTACAAAAGCATATTTTCGGCACCAAAATGCGTTCAGTAATCAAAGAAGCAAATGCAGCCGGTATTAAAAAAATTGTTGAACAGCAGTTTGAAATCGGATTACAAATTGCAAAGCACGGATTAGTGCCGATTATTGAACCGGAAGTAGACATTCACAGTCCCGATAAAGCAAAATGCGAGGATATGCTGAAAAAAGAAATCCTTGAACACTTGGCAAAACTTCCAAAAGATGTGTTTGTTATGCTCAAACTCAGTATTCCGACACAAGCCGATTTATACAAAGAATGCATCGAACATCCGCAAGTTGTCCGTGTCGTCGCTCTTTCAGGCGGCTACAGCAGAGAAGAAGCAAATACACTTCTTGCAAAGAACCACGGTATGATTGCCAGCTTCTCCCGTGCGCTGGCTGAAGATTTGCGCGCTCAGCAGTCGCAGGATGAATTTGATACTGCACTTGCAGCTACTATCAAAGGTATCTACGAAGCATCCATTACATAATACATTTACTTTAGCTGTAAGGAAGCACATACAGCATTTTACTCATTGTTTTGTCAGTGCTTCCTTATTTTACAGGGGCACCTCTAAAAATCCATACCTGAGTTTTTTGGAGGTGCTTTATTTATTCCGAATAACCTCTCATTTTTCTTATCCGTTCGTACATAATACTTTACAGCCTTTAAACTGGTTTTCCAGATGAGGTGTTGGACAAAAAGCAACAAGCTGTTTCTTTCTTTTATAAATAAAGATTGATATACTCTAATCAGAACTTTGAAAACAGGAGATCGTATCGTATGGAAGTTAAAGAGATACTGAAGAGTTTAAGAGAGAAACACAACCTTACACAGGAAGAAATGGCAGCACGGGTAAATGTAACCCGTCAAGCTGTCAGCCGTTGGGAAACCGGTGAAACACAGCCGAATCCTGAAATGCTAAAAATTCTTTCGCGGGAATTTGACGTTTCCATCAACACGTTGTTAGGCTCTCCCAGAACGCTTTTTTGTCAGTGCTGCGGGATGCCTCTTCCGGAAGATGCTATGGTGAGCAAGGAAAATGACGGCATATTTAATGAGGATTATTGTACGTGGTGTTATAACAATGGTACATTTGTTTATGAAACAAAAGACGCGCTTCTTGATTATCTGGTAAACAGTATGCCGAATCCTGAGAATAAAAGCCCGGAAGAAAGACGTATGTTTTTCGATTCTCATCTGTCAACACTGAAACATTGGATGTAAGCTATGCCGAGAGCGAAAAACAAAGACGAATTGCTTACATTCGCCGCAAAAAATTATTCCCAATTGATGGATATGATTTCTCAGATGACTGAAAACAGATGAATACTCCATTCGATTTTTCTGATGATGAAAAGAAAAAAGAAGCTCATTGGAGCCGTGATAAAAATGTGCGTGATGTCTTGATTCATTTGTACGAATGGCATCAGTTGATGATACAATTTATTGAACATAATTCGTCTGGACATTCCGTCATGCCATTTCTTCCTTCCGAATATTCATGGAAAACCTATGGACAGATGAATCAGATGTTTTGGAGGCAGCATCAGAATACAAGTTTTGAACATGCAAAAGCATTGCTTGAAAAAAGTCATCATGATGTCATGGCGTTAATCGAAAAATATTCAAATGAAGAACTTTTTACAAAACAATATTTTGCATGGACAGGAACGACGGATTTAGGCTCATATTTTGTAAGCACGACTTCAAGTCATTATGACTGGGCTATTAAAAAGATACGGCTTCATTGTAAAAAGGTTTTACAAAGTAACCGGTGAAACAGAGCATTATTCCGATTTTTTGAGCACCTCGACTTCATATTTCCCGCCGGTAATGATGCCGATTGAAAGACTCTTATACCGAATGTCGTATTCCAGTTTTTCACCGTCCGGTGCATATCCGCGCGTATGACTTTCATATAAAAAACCGATAGTCCCATCTTTTTGCATAAGCATCGTCGAATAGCCGCCGAATCCTTCTTCAACAAGATACGGCATCCGCTCTGTGTTCTCCGGTACTGCGGTACTCCACTGTGCTGCATCACAAAGCTGCCGAAGTGAACTGGGGCCTGGATAAAGTTCTCGCCAATAGATGGTAATATTTCTCCGCTCCTCGGCAGCGGGAAGCGATTGTAATAAGAGATATACCGGCTTTTGTGTTCCGGTTTTTCGCACCTTAACTACTAATACTTCCCCGTTTGTGCCGCGGCATTCCCCAAATGCACAAAATACGGGCTTTCCCCAGCTGCCGCTGCCGGAAACAGGATCTGAGTAGGTAAAGATATTGAATAACCGGCCGCCGTCTGTCCTGCTGGAAAGAACTATGCTTCCGTCAGGTAATTCTTCCGTTTTTGCTTCATCGCCGCCGGGGATTGGAGAAAGAGCGGGATTACCCAATACGTTCCAACTATCTCCGAAGTCATCAGAATACATCACGGCATTACCGTAATTTTTACTCAACAGGGCCGAATAAATCCGGTAGCGGTTTTCCGTTCTAATAGAACGGGATTGCATAATCCTCCCTGACGCAAAGAAAAGACTTTCCCATGCCGTATTGCATTTGAAAATTTCTGCCGATATATCCTGCGGTTGTGTAAACGTGTTTCCGCCGTCATGCGATACCAATTTGATAATGTGCTGATGATTTTCTTTTGTCCCCGCCTGATATGAAATATTTCCCTGTACACACAGCAGCAGCACCTCAGCGGATGTCCGGTCAGCAACAACTGCGGCATCGCCGTAACCGGTCTGTGCATCAGGCGGCGTATGGGTAAGCTGCTGTTCTTCACTCCAGGTTTTGCCGTTGTCGAAGGAACGCTTCATTACGAGATCTATCCGATGCCCGTTCCCTAAATCGGAATTATTTCCATACCGCAGATCGCTTATTGCAAGCAGTGTTCCGCTATTCGTTACTGCCAGAGCCGGAATACGGTAGTAGTCGGCTGGACGATCCGTTCTACTTTGCCAAAGGTCGGCAGCCGGTGCCGTATTTATCTGCGTCTGAGTGAACCCAGCTTCTTGAACTGTAGACATAATCTCCTCCTTGCGGTATACAGTTAATAAACCTGTTCCGAAACTTCCGTTTCAGAACAGGTTTATTATATGCTATAAAATAAAATTAACAAACAGCTGATGGGGAGATCGGGCGTTTATAAAAACTTGATTAGGCAGCGGGGCAACGGCACAAATGAGCATTCACGTTGAAAACTTATGCAAGCAGTTTGAATATTATAAAAAAGAAGAAGGACTGAAAGGTTCGGTTAAAAATATGTTCCGCCGGCAAAAGCTGATAAAGCAGGCCGTTGACCATGTGTCCTTTTCGGTGCCGCAAGGGGAGATACTTGCGCTTTTAGGCCCCAACGGTGCGGGAAAAACAACTACGCTGAAAATGCTTTCAGGGATTTTATACCCGACATCGGGTACGGCACTCGTTGCGGGTTTTGTGCCGTGGGAGCGCAAGCGTGCGTTTAAAAAACAGTTTGCGATTGTGATGGGACAGAAAAATCAACTGTGGCCCGATTTACCGGCGCGGGAAACGTTCCGGCTCAATCAATATATGTACGAAATCCCCGAAAAGGAATTTCAAAACACACTCGGCGAATTAACCGAATTGCTTTCTGCGGAAAAAGTGCTTGATGTGCAGGTGCGCCGGCTTTCGCTGGGCGAGCGGATGAAGATGGAACTGATTGCCTCGCTTTTGCACCGCCCCGCTATTTTGTTTTTAGATGAGCCGACCATCGGCCTTGATATTATCGCACAAAAAAAGATTCGGGAATGTATCCGCTCTTACAATGAACAGACAAAAACCACCGTTATTTTAACCAGCCATTCCATGCAGGATATTGAAGCACTGTCGCACCGTGCGCTGATTATCAACAACGGCAAGACGGTATATGACGGCTCGATTGACCGTATCCGCAGTGCATTTACACAAAAAAAGATTCTTAAAATAAAAACGGCAGTCCCGCTTGAAGAACACCTGGTTACACAGTACGGCACGGTGCGGAAAATCGAAGACGGCTGCGTTACGCTTGAAGTTGCAAAAGAATCGCTTAAATCCGTGTCGGCGGCCTTGTTTACCGCCTTTGAATTTGAAGATTTTACGGTAGAAGATATTCCGCTTGAAGAAAGCATCGAAGCCTTTTTTACTCAAACCGGAGGACGGTAATGCGTACCTACCTCCACGTGTTTTCACTCGGAATGCAAACCTCGCTGGAATACCGCAGCGATCTATATTTAAGTTTATTCAGCACGGTGTTTCCGGTACTCTTGCAGCTGTGTTTGTGGAATGCCGTCTATACAAGCCCGGATATGGTGTATCAAGGATATACCTACCCGCAAATTCTCCTCTACAGCTTAATGTCGGGGCTACTTACCAAGCTGACAGCCTGCGGTTTTGAATACCGGATTAGCGAGGATATAAAATCGGGCGGCTTGAGTAAATTCATTGTGCGGCCGGTGCACTATGCGCTGTACTGCTTTTGCGAATTTGAAGGAAGCAAGCTGCTGCCGCTCGGTATTTTTACCGCTGTCAGTACCGTTTGTATCGGGGTAACCGTTACATATTTTTCGTTCACCTTGAACGGCCTGCATATTGCACTATGCGCATTGGCCGTATTCGGTTCCCTCGCTTTAAATTTTCTGATTTATTTTTGCATCGCGATGGGAGCTTTTTGGATTACCGAAATTGCCCGTCTGTTCAGCACATTCTTTATTGTCAGCGTGGTATTAAGCGGCGGCATACTGCCCCTCGATATCTTCGGCAAACATATTACAGCGGTTGTTTCTCTGCTGCCGTTTTCGTATACAGTGCAGTTTCCCCTCACCATTTTAAACGGGCGGTTTACACCGGTACAAATCGCACACGGCTTCGGTATGCAGTTTATATGGATTGCCGTTTTGACGGTTGTCGCCGCACAGCTATGGAATGCAGGACTCAAACGGTACACCGCCGTCGGCTAAACTTGGGAGGATCGCTATGCGTTTATGGTATGCGGTAAAGCTGTTCGGAAAGTTTGCATCTTGCTCACTTAAATCCGATATGGAATACCGCATTAATTTTATCTCCGGTATTTTGGCAGAGGCCGGGTACATGATTGTAAAACTCTTGTATCTTTTTTTTGTCTATCAGGCAGGAGTGCGGATTAACGGCCTTTCGCCCGATAACATTGCCTTATTTATCGGCACCTATATATTGATGACCGGTTTTTATATGGTCTTTTATCCGAATGTGTGGGCTTTGCAGGACAGCATCAAAAACGGCTCGCTTGATTTACTGTTGACCAAGCCGGTTCCGATTGAATTTATTGCTACCGTACAGCGGCTCGATTTCGGGATGCCGCTTGTCTGCGTTTCAGGCGGGCTTATCGTCCTCATTCACGGCTGGAAGCAGTCCGGCATACCGGTAACTGCGCATACGGTCGGCGGGTTTCTCTTTTTTATCGCGATCGGCAGCTGCATCACCTATTTTCTACTGATTATTCCCCGCCTTGCAGCCTTTTGGCTGACCTCTATCGGCGGTATTTCCCAAATTGCCGATGCCCTGTGGGATTTTAACAATATGCCGATGGCGATTTACGGAAAACACATTCAGCGGGCGGGTACCTTTGTGCTGCCCATCTTTATCATCACCAATTTTCCCGCCCTCTTTGTCTTACAAAAACTGCCGCCGATATACGGCGTATGGGGAATTGCCGTACCCTGTATACTCTGGCAGCTGAACCGTCTTATCTGGAAAGCGGGGCTTAAACGCTACAGCAGTGCGAATGTGTAGCCGGCTAAGGTATATTACAGCAGCAATGGAAAAGTATGCGAAGTTTGAAGGCGGGTTTAATGCCGATAAAACCGCATTGACCATAGAAAAATTCCCCGCCTACGACCGAGAGAAAGAAAAAGTAGACGTTAAAAAAGCGGTATTTAAGAAACAGTAACGCAGTGCCGGTGCCCGAAGTTCCGCGGGCAGGCACGGTGCGCTCATACCGAAAACCATGAAAAGCAAAAAAAAGACCGATGTATCTTACGATAGCATCGGTCTTTTTCATATTAAGCGTATACGAGCCGCCGATTAGAACGGACGATCAGCTAAGTACTTATACTCCTGCCAGCGGCGCTTTGCTTTCTCAACAGCCTTATCAAGCAGCATCTGAGCGCGTTCCGGATTTGCATTCTTTAATGCCTTGAAGCGTACTTCTTTGTACATAAAGTCTGCCAGATTGTAATCCGGTTCCTTGCTGTCAAGCTGGAAGGGGTTTTTACCCTGATCAACCAAGCGCGGATCATAGCGGTACAGCGGCCATAAACCGCAGGTTACTACTTCCTTCTGGTTGGTCATACCCTTTACCATACTAATACCGTGGTTGATACAATGGCTGTAAGCAATAATGATTGAAGGTCCGTCATAGCTTTCAGCTTCGCGGAAGGCCTTAATAACCTGACTCATATTTGCACCCATAGAAACTTGAGCAACATAAACATAGCCGTAGCTCATCGCCATCATACCAAGGTCTTTCTTGCTGATTTCCTTACCCGAAGCGGCAAATTTTGCGATTGCGCCGATCTGGGTTGCCTTCGACATCTGACCGCCGGTGTTAGAGTACACTTCGGTGTCCATAACAAGCACATTAACGTTTTTACCGGAAGCGAGTACGTGATCCAAGCCGCCGTAACCGATGTCATAAGCCCATCCGTCACCGCCGAGTATCCACACGGAACGCTTGATAAAGTGATCGGTTAAGGACAAGAGTTCTTTTGCAAGCGGATCGGAAGATTTTTCCAATTCTTTTTTCAGCTCATCGACATAGGTGCGCTGATCTTCGATTGCAGCATCATCAGCCTGTGCATTGGCAAGCACTTTTTCGATTGCAGCCGCTGCGATACCTTTTTCCTTGAGCTTTCCTGCAACTTCGCGGGCATATTCAGCGAGCTTATCGCTGGTAAGCCGCATACCGTAGCCGAATTCTGCCGCATCTTCAAAGAGGGAGTTTGACCAAACCGGCCCGCGTCCGTCTGCACGCTTTGCATAGGGAGTAGTCGGGAGGTTACCGCCGTAAATTGACGAACAACCGGTTGCATTTGCGATAACGGCACGGTCGCCGAACAGCTGTGAAAGCAGGCGTACATAGGGAGTTTCACCGCAGCCTGCGCAGGCGCCTGAGAACTCAAAGAGCGGCCGCTTCATACCGATACCTTTCGGCAGGTTTAAATTGAGTTTACGTGCATCGGGATCGGGGATGTTCATAAAGAACTTCCAGCTTTCCGATTCAACGGCGCGGTTTTCTACAAAGCTTTCCATATTGATGGCTTTAACAGCAGGATTTTCCTTTGATTTTGCAGGACACTGCTCAACACAGAGACCGCATCCGGTACAATCTTCGGGAGAAACCTGAATGGTAAAGCGGGCGTTCTCAAATTCCTTACCTTTATAGGCGCAGGAGCGGAAACCGGCCGGCGCATTTTTCAGTTCGGATTCGTTATATGCCTTCATTCTGATTACGGCATGAGGACAAACCATCGAACACTGACCGCACTGGATACAAATATCGCTCTTCCAAATCGGGATACGTTCTGCAATGGCGCGTTTTTCATACTGCGTGGTAGCGGTCGGGAACGTTCCGTCTGCGGGCATTTCGCTGACCTTTACCGAATCACCTTCGTTGACGGCAATTTTACCCAGTATCTTCTGAACAAATTCAGGAGCATCGGAAGTCATCGCCGGGTGGCGGGTGAGCTTACTGGTTGCTTCTTTGGGATAGTTAACCTGTTCGACACCTTCAAGAGCCATATCAATGGTTTTGATATTTTTCTGAACGATTTCCGGGCCTTTTTTGCCGTAAGATTTTTCAATAAACTTCTTAATCAGCTGGACTGCTTCCGCTTCGGGCAGAATACCGAAAATTTTAAAGAAGGCTGTCTGCATAACGACGTTAATGCGGTTACCCATACCCGCCTTTTCAGCAATCTTCACACCGTCAATAACGTAGAATTTTGCTTCTTTTTCGATAATATCCTTCTGAACCTCTACCGGGAGATGGTTCCATACCTCATCCTTGTTCCAGTGGCTGTTGAGCAGGAAGGTTCCTCCCTTACGGAGATGCTTGAGCATATCATACGTTTCAAGGAAGGTAAATTTATGACAGGCGATAAAGTCTGCTTGTCCGACAAGATAGGGCTTGCGGATCTTCTTGTTTCCGAAGCGGAGGTGAGAAGTCGTAATAGAGCCGGACTTTTTGGAGTCGTAGACAAAATAGGCCTGTGCGTTGTTATCAGTTGCTTCACCGATAATTTTGATGGAGTTTTTGTTTGCACCGACGGTACCGTCAGAACCCAGACCGTAGAACATGGCCTGATGCATTCCGGTGTCGTCAAGGTGGAAGTGCTCATCATAGGAGATACTGGAATGTGTTACATCATCGTCAATACCGACGGAGAAGGCATTTTTCTTTTCGCCTTCCATGTTGTCGAATACCGCTTTGACCATTGCCGGGGTAAATTCTTTTGACCCCATTCCGTAGCGTCCGCCAAGGATAACGGGATAGTGCGTAAAGGGACATTTTTTTGCACCCTGCATTTCACCGATAGCGGTGCGTACATCTTCATAGAGCGGCTCTCCAATCGAACCGGGTTCTTTGGAGCGGTCGAGTACGGTGATGTTTTTCACCGATGCGGGAAGGGCGTTCACAAAGGCTTCTGCACTGAAGGGGCGGTACAAGCGGACTTTTAACAGACCGTATTTTTTACCTTTGCTATTGAGATAGTCAACGGTTTCTTCAACGGTGTCGGCACCCGAACCCATCAGAATAATAACCGATTCCGCATTGGGATCGCCGTAGTAGTCAAAGAGGTGATAGGCGCGGCCGGTGAGAGCTGCGTATTTATCCATAACTTTCTGCACAATGGCAGGAGTGGCCAGATAGTATTTATTGACTGCTTCACGGGATTGGAAGTAGACGTCAGGGTTTTGTGCGGTTCCGCGGATACTCGGATTTTCGGGTGTCAGACCACGTGCGCGGTGTGCATGAACCAACTCATCGCTTACCATCTGCCGCATAACATCTTGCGAAACTTCTTCGATTTTTTGAATTTCATGGGAAGTTCTAAAACCGTCAAAGAAGTGCAGAAAAGGCACCCGTGCTTCTAAAGTTGCAGTGTGTGCGATAAGAGCCAGATCCATAACTTCCTGTACGGAGTTTGAGGCCAGCATTGCCCAGCCGGTCTGACGGCAGGCCATAACGTCTTGGTGATCGCCGAAGATGGAAAGAGCACTGGTGGCCAAGGCGCGTGCTGCAACATGGAATACGGTGCTTGTCAGTTCACCGGCAATTTTGTACATATTCGGGATCATTAATAAAAGACCCTGAGATGCGGTGAAAGTAGATGAAAGCGCCCCGGTTGTAAGTGCACCGTGGACAGCTCCCGCAGCACCGCCTTCAGACTGTAATTCTACCACCTGAGGCACTGTTCCCCAGATATTGGTTTTTCCGTGAGCGGAATACTCATCGGCAACCTCTCCCATCGGGCTTGAAGGCGTAATGGGATAAATGGCAATGACCTCGCTTAAAGCATGTGCAACGTGACCGGCGGCGGTATTGCCGTCAATCATTACAAGATTTTTTTCAGGCATAACATTGTCCTTATAAAGTATGGTGTGAATAGAGAATTATATTATTTAATATAATACTTCCGATTTATAGTCTAGAATAATGGTTTACTGCAAAAAGTGCAAGGGCTTGAAAGCCTTTTTAATCCTCCTCCGGCAGAATTAATAACAGCCTAAAATAATTTCTTGCAGAAAGATTCAAGACGTGATAAAATTTAGAATAATCATTAGGGTATCTGCAAACGTCACTCCGATTTTAGAGATACCCGCCGGCTGATTGGTTGCGATTTATTCTAAAAAAAGGAGGCTACTTTATGGAAAAACTCTTTCAGCTCCAAGCACATAAAACAAATGTGCGTACCGAAATTATTGCAGGATTAACGACATTCTTAGCAATGGCGTATATTCTTGCCGTAAACCCGCTTATCTTAGGCGACGCAGGGTTGAATCCCGGCAGTGTCTTTACTGCAACGGCTGTTTCTGCTGCAGTTGCAACATTGGTTATGGCATTCGCGGCAAATCTGCCGATTGCTCTTGCACCCGGTATGGGACTCAATGCTTTCTTTGCATACACGGTCATCATCGGCATGAAATATTCGCCGGCATTGGCTTTAACAGCCGTCTTTCTTGAAGGTTTGCTGTTCATTGTGCTTTCCTTTTTTAATGTACGGGAAGCAATCGTTGAATCCATCCCTCTCAATCTTAAAAAAGCGGTTGCCGCAGGTATCGGCCTTTTTATCACACTAATCGGTATGAAAAATGCGGAAATCATCGTTGACAATCCTGCAACTTTAGTCGGTCTCGGCACCATTACCTCCGGCCCGGCTCTTTTAGCTCTGATCGGCTTAGCGGTTACCGGCGTTTTATACTCATTACACATTCCCGGCTCTATTCTACTGGGTATTCTCATTACAACCGTTGTGGGTATTCCGATGGGAATTACCGTTCCCTTCGGCGGCTGGGAAGGCTGGTCAATGATGAGTATGCCTGCTGCCCCTTCATTTTGGCATTTTGATTTCGGCAGCATATTGACCTTCCAATTTTTTACCGTCTTCTTTTCATTCTTGTTCGTAGATATTTTCGATACGGTCGGAACCCTCGTCGGGGTTACTACCCGTGCCGGTCTTACGGATAAACAAGGTAATATTCCGCGCTTAAAACAAGCATTGTTGGCAGATGCAGTGGGAACCGTGTTCGGGGCAATGCTCGGTACTTCGACCGTTACCAGTTTTGTTGAAAGCTCCTCAGGTGTTGCAGCAGGCGGACGGACAGGTTTAACCGCTCTCACCACCGGCGTATTTTTCTTGATTGCCCTGTTGTTCTCCCCGATATTCTTGTTAATCCCGGCTGCAGCAACAGCTCCGGCTCTTATTGTCGTCGGCTTCTTAATGCTGGGCGCAACTGCGGAAATTGACTTTAAAGATCCCACCGAAGGTATTCCGGCATTTTTAACCATCGTTATGATGCCCTTTACCTATAGTATTGCAGAAGGTATCGTATACGGTGTTCTTTCCTATGTTATCTTAAAGGCTGCTACCGGCAAGGTAAAACAAATCCCGATCCTGACATGGATACTGTTTGTCATCTTTATTCTCCGTAACTTCATCCACTAGACCGATGAAACGGATGGGCTTGCTGCACCTTTGAAACAAGCCGCCCCGGAGTACCGGACTTTCTCTATTCTGGGGCATAGTGTTTAAAAATACCTGACCTGTTCCGAAACGGAAGTTTCCGGACAGGTTTACTGCATCATGCCGGAACGCTTGGAATACAATGCTCCGGCATGATAGTTTATCCCGCTTACACAACAATAAAGGAACCGTTTACTCATTTTTATGGAAAAAAAATATGTTTTACTCATAGACGGTGATAATATTTCTCCGGCATTTTTAGAGGCTATCATTACCGAAGTATCAAAAGAAGGGGAATTGCTTATCAGACGTTTGTACGGTGATTGGACAGAAACCAATATGAACGGATGGAAAAAACGGATTGAACAAATTCCAATCCGCCTTGTTCAGCAGTTCCGCAACGGCCCGAATGCAACCGACAACACTCTCATTATGGATGCGATTGAACTTGCAAATACCAACAAAAGTATTAATGCAGTCTGCATTGCTTCCACAGATTCCGATTACTACAGTTTAGCCCTAAAATTACGCGAATACGGTTTATATGTCCTCGGAATCGGTAAGAAAAATGCAAATGCCCGGTGGGTGAATGCCTGCAACGAATTTAAG
Source organism: Treponema sp. (assembly GCA_038397965.1). Classification (GTDB taxonomy): domain Bacteria; phylum Spirochaetota; class Spirochaetia; order Treponematales; family Treponemataceae; genus Treponema. The sequence goes on along the minus strand of JARGFA010000001.1, from coordinate 23,188 downwards.
TATCTTGAAAACCTCGACAGTACCGGTAACGAGTTTAAATATACTGACGGCCGAAGCAGTGCAGCTGAGGAACCGGAGCAGCAGGCCTCACCTTTTGAAATTTTGGAAAAACTTATCAGTCATGCATATAAAAACTCACGCATGACGGAAGAAGGGTGGGTAAGCCTTTCCGATTTAGGCAAATCAATCAGGCGGAGCACTCCGGAATTCGATCCGCGCTCCTATAACCATAACACCTTACGTGAAATTCTTGAAGCACTGTCAGACCGGTACGAAATGATGACGGATGATTTAGTGCCCCCTAATCACTGGATTAAAGAGCTGGAGCACTGGAACGGCGGCAAACTGACCGGCCGTATTAAGCGGTTTAAAGAAAATTGGGGCATTATTGAAACAGCGGAAAACGGCGATTTTTATTTCGGGCTAACCAACGTGAATAAAAATTCCCGGAAAAAGAAAATCACTGAAGGTATGCCGGTGTCCTTTACGGTGTTTAAAGAACCGAATCCCGACGGTGAAAGTTCCGCTGAGAAAAACGGTAAGGCAACGGATGTCGAGCTGATGCTGAAAAAAAACGGTTAGCTGTTTAGGGGTATTTGAGCACTGCACCGGAACGGCGACATTGCATAAGGAGATGGTTTTTGATATTTTAGAAATATGAAAATCATCTCGGCTGTCCTTCAAGCTATCGGAAGTCTCGGGTTTATCCTCTACGGCATGAAATTGATGAGTGAGGGTATCCAAAAAAGTGCAGGAGACAGTTTACACCGTATCTTAAACATGATGACAGGCAACCGCTTCTTTGCCGTATTGACCGGTTTTGCGGTTACTGCCATTGTTCAGTCTTCAGGTGCAACAACCGTTATGACGGTTTCCTTCGTCAATGCGGGGCTCCTTTCCTTGCCGCAGGCTATCGGAGTGATATTCGGAGCCAATATCGGTACAACCGTTACCGCATGGATTGTTGCGCTCATCGGTTTTCAATTCAAACTTGCCGAAATTGCAATTCCTGCCTTCGGCATCGGCTATTTCCTCACATTTTTCAAACGCATTCATAAAGAAAGTTTAGGTGAAAGCATTATGGGTTTCGGACTGCTTTTCGCAGGACTGGGAATCTTATCGTCATTAATGCCAGGGCTTTCTGCCGATAACTTGAGCTTTTTGTCGCTTGCAGCGGATAACAGCTCCTATAGTCTGGTAATGGGCTTTTTTGCCGGCTTTCTTTTGACTATCATCCTGCACTCGTCTTCTGCAACAACCGCTATCGTACTGACTTTGGCATACGGAAAAGTTATCGGAATAGACTTTGCCGCTGCAAGCGTACTCGGCAGTAATGTCGGCTCTACGATTGATGCCGTACTGGCAGCGGTCGGCAGTAAGCTCAATGCCCGGCGGACAGCAACGGTACACGTGCTGTTTAATGTATGCGGAGCGCTCTTGTTTTTAATATTTTTTAAACCGGCGCTTGCTTTATTGCACACACTTACGCCCGCAGGCAGCGCTCTTGACGATATAACCGTACGCCTTGCCCTCTTCCATTCGCTGTTTAACATTATCAATACCCTTATTGCCTTACCCTTTGTTCCGCATATTGCACGTTTTGTCGAATGGCTGGTAAAAGACAAAGAAGGTGAAACTTCCGAACAATACCGGCTGGTAATGCCCGCTGCCGCCGGTAAGAGAAATAGCGAAGCCTATATTTTACAGGCAGAACGCGAAATCAACATGATGTCCATACTCGTACGGAATATGTTCGATGCCATCCGCCCGCTGCTGCAACACAGTTCAAAAGAGTCTGTTGAGCCGGTTATCGCTCAGCTGATACAAAAAGAAGAGTACGCAGACCAAATGCAGGAGGAGCTGTCCCGTTATCTCATTGCAGTATCACGCCTTCCGCTCAGTGTAAAAGCGGCGCATAACGTCCGGCTTATGCTAACCATCGTTGACCATCTCGAAGATATGACGGATCTTATCTACGAGCTCGGCCTCCACATCGAAAAGAGTACAAAGAAAAAAATGCACCTTCCTGCAGAAGATATGGACAAACTGCTGCCATATATCGGTATCGTTAATCAGTTTATCCGTTTTGTGCATGAACATATCAATAAACCGCTAACCGCTGATCAGCTTGCACTGGCCGATGAGATGGAACAAACCATCGATTCCATGCGGTCTAATCTGAAAAAACTTGCCCGGACACGTTTGGAAGAGGGAGCGGATGTAAAGGCCGAATTACTCTATATTGATATGGTGCGCACGATTGAAAAAATAGGCGATTGTGCATTTGAGATTTCGGAAACACTCAGTAAAACACTGTAACAGAACAGCCGAATACATATTATGTGGACTGCCCTTCGGGCAGCTTGGGGGTAGAAATGAAAAAATATATATTCCCAGTAATAATTCTATTTATCTTATATAGTTGCCAAAGTACAGGATTTCTAGCAGCTAAAGCAAAGGCTACAATGATAATGATTAAGGTACAATCAAAAAATCGAACTTGCTTTATTTTGTCCTATTACAAGCCATATAAAAGGCTATCCTTTTGAAATTGTATTGGATAGTCATTCGATAAATAGCTGTATTCTGAGCGACCAAGTAAAAGAATCTTGATTATAAACAAAGAAATTGTAATTTTATAGAAAAAGCAACAGAAGAAGAGATAAATGCTGTTGTGGATAATATAAAGTTGTTGATTGAGTAATAACATCCCCCTCCCCCGCTTCAACCTGACATTTGTTTTGATACTCCATTCAGAAGGCTGCACGTCCATTATGATAATGACGAGGTATATCTAAGTACCGCTGTATGATTATACTATCATAGCTGTATAAATATAAATTGTAAGTGGTATTGACAGAAAATACTTAATTTGCGCATAGTATGAGTAAGGAAAGTAAGGAGTTGTTGTATGGAACTTGCAAAAGTAACCTCAAAAGGTCAGATTACCATTCCTCTCACGATAAGAAATCTGCTTGGATTAAAAACAGGCGACAAAGTTTTTTTTGAAGAAAGGAGAGGAAAAATTTATATTACAAACGCTTCTCAGATAACTTTGTCAAATGTTCAAGATAAAATGCAAGGGGAAGCAGAAAAAGCAGGCTTTCAAACAGAAGATGATGTTATTACTTATATCAAGGAATTAAGGAAAGCACGTTGAGAGTTTTCGTAGATACAAATATCGTTATTTCTGCGATACTTTTTCCTCATGGTAAAACGGCTAGAGTTTTTTCCCATTTGCTTGTCAAGCATACGGTGATAATTTCTTCATATACAAGGGACGAATGCGAAGAAATTTTTGAAAAGAAATTTCCGTTAAAAAAAGAACTATTGAATATTTTTTTTGATGGAATTGATTTTGAAGAATTTAAAAGTCCGCAAGAAATTGATGAAAATCAATATCCGGAAATTCGGGACATAAAAGATTTACCGGTTCTTGCATCTGCAATTTTATCTGATTCTGATATTTTGATTACCGGAGACAAGGATTTTGAAGATATAAAAATTGATAAACCATTAATTTTTACACCGACAAAATATTTTGACTTGATTGAAGAAATAATCTAAACCCCGCTTCAAACTGACAGTACGGACAAGCCGTAAACGCAGGTTAAGCGAATGTTAGGCCTGATCCTGACCAACCGGCGGTAAACAAAAAAGGCTGGGAATGTCTTTAAAAGTTTTCGGCATTCCCAGCCGTGTACACTTATTTTACCGTACCTTACTTGGCAGCGGCCTTGCCCTGATTGGCAACGGCATTGATTTTTGCATTAATTTTTTCTTGATCGCCTAAATAGGACTTGCTCAGTACTTTGAAGTTTTCATCAAATTCATATACCAGCGGCACTCCAGTCGGCAGATTGACTTGAATAATTTCTTCATCGCTTAAATTTTCAAAATACTTAATCAATGCGCGTAAAGAGTTTCCGTGTGCGGCAATCAGCACCCGCTTTCCTGCAAGCATATCTTTTTTGATAACCGACTCAAAATACGGTACGGCGCGGGCAATGGTATCTTTTAGGCTTTCGGTACGCGGCAGCTCCGCCTTATCTACACCGCGGTACGGCGTTTGTAAATAAGGACAGCGTTCATCGTTTTCAGCTAAAACGGGCGGGGCAATATCAAAAGAGCGCCGCCAGATTTTTACCTGATCTTCACCGTATTTTTCTGCGGTTTCGGCTTTGTTTAAACCTTGTAAATCACCATAATGACGTTCATTTAGCTTCCACGTTTTCACCACGGGAAGCCAGTTCCGGTCAAGTTCATTCAGCACAAACTGGAGCGTGTGAATAGCCCGTTTTAAATACGAAGTATAGCAAATGTCAAAATCAAAGCCTGCCGCGGCAAGAGATATTCCTCCCTCTTTTGCTTCTTCAACACCCTTTTCGGATAGCTCAACATCCGTCCAACCCGTAAATAAGTTTAACTTATTCCATTCACTTTCACCATGCCGCACAAGCACTAACTTCATCATATCCTCCTTAGGATAACAAAATACGGTTACCCGTTTAAATAATATACAAACATAGGTGTTTTCACCGTTCAGGCTGTTTTATAAAAAGCCGGTAGTTCATCTCCGTAAAAATCGGGTACTTTTTTTCACGCTTAATCAGCCAGTCAGTGCTCACTGCTCCGGCTCCAAGCGACTCGTACACCGCAGTAAATGCCTTAATATGCTCCTCACAAGCCTGTGCGGCATATTCGGCAGAAAACTCCGAATCCACCATCAGCGGCCAGTCCATAGATTGAGCCAAGAGAACTTCTTTTGCCGCCATATTTAATACCCGCTCCTTCAATCCCGGATCATTGGGAAAACGCGCTGCAAGATCAATCATCCGCTCGGTTGCTTTGCGGATACGGGGCAGCATCCAGTCATTTGAGCTGCTGATCAGCTCATCGGCATAGCCGCTCGGTAAGTTCGAAGCGTAAAAAGGCTCTATACTGGGCATTCGGCGTGCTGTTTGCAAATACTCTGCCGGATGTATGCAGGATATATCCTCCTCCCCGGCAAGTTTGACAAATACCCTTTCAAGCCACTGCATCCCCTCAAACCAAACCTTCCCTAAAAATTGCAGCGGTAACACACACACCGAACACAGCATATCGGTATTCAATAAGCTGCCTGCTTCATTTAAAACGGCACGGCGGTTTGCAAGAAACCGGTCAGCATCTTTTTCTGCCTGAAGCAGCGCCTCTTCAGGATTATACGCAGTTTTGCCGCCCCGGCAGCAGTAACAGAGGCCGGTTGCATAGCGTCCCTTTTCTACATCAAACAAGGGCGCAAGATAGGAGCCGTCTAATTCAAAACCGATATCCTTATCGGTATCAAGATAGCAGGGGTTACGATATAATCCCGTTTCAGCATTTAAGAGTTCATCATGGACACTGCAATCTTTTCCAAAAAATGCCAGCCCGTTTTCGCTCATTGCAGGAGAAAACACCCCTTGCATGGGCGGAGAATCTGCAAACAAAAAACTTTGACTTTCCAGTACCGTATAGTCAAGCCCATAAGGTTTAATAATCCGCTCCAAGCCCGTATTATAGCCCATTGCCGGAAGCCAAAACCCCGTAGGTGAGGCCGAAAAATAATCACGGAAACCGGCAATACCTAATTCGATCTGAGCATTCAATGCTGCCGGCATATCCTGATACAGCGGAAAAAAACAGGGAGTAGCCGCAGTTGCAATCAGTTCAATTGCGCCTTTCGCAACAAAGGTATTAATGTGCTTTAAAATATTTTTTTTATAATCTTCAATAAATTCCTTACGGTTGCGTATAAGAGAATCCAAATGCAGTTGCGTCAGCCTGCTTTCCGTTTCCGACGCAGCGCGGTTTAATGCGTCTTGCGTAAACGCAATATGCTTATCTAAAGATGCACAATACTGATTTTGAAGCAGGGGGTCTTGCAGCATCTCACACAATAAGGGTGAAATAACAAGTGCACATTTAAAAGGGACCCCGGCAGTATCGAGCCGCCCGCACATCCGCAAAAAAGGGAGCAGACCGTACGAAAGAGTTTCAAAAAACCGGAACGATTCAAGCGTGTCTTTTTGTTGTTCGCTGCGGATATACGGCGCATGAGCATAAAAAATAAACAGCAACTTTTTTTTAATCATGAGGTACCTCGAATACATCAACGCTCTTTTTGACACGGAAAATACGGCAGCACACGTTAGCGGAAAGCCTGCCGGTAATGATGAAAATGAGATTTTTTTAAAGCAGCTAATCCTGATAGCGTGATGATTTTGTTTGCAGCATTTTGAGAAACACACAGCCGCTGAGGTATGTTCTTCCGCCGCATTTCTATAATATTAGATTGAGCCAATAACTGTTCACGTCCATCCGTAAAAAGCACCATAAGATCAACCCGATGAAGATATTCGTCAAAAGACACATGAATATACCGTTTCCGGTCAGAAGGCGGTACCTGTATATCAAAATAATCGAGCGACTGCGTTCTATCGGAGGGATTAAGGGAGTGTACCCGCAAAATAAACGAAGAAAAATCCTTTGCAGCCGTTACACTATTCAGCAAGTGCTGATGAAAATCCCAAAATACAAAAAACCAAATAGGGTCTTTTAGGACAGCTTTGATTTCAGTCACATTATAACTGCATACAGCTGCGTGAGGGTGAAGGGCTAAAGCCGTACTGCCGTCTTCGGTTCCGGTACCTTCATCATCAAGATCAAGTAATTCCCCGATAAGAAGACGCCGCGTAAGGTCAGCAGATAAAAAAAGTCCGTACTGATCGGCAAGTTGAAGGAGAGCATCCGTTGATAGTGTTTGTAAATAAGATTTCGTAAATTTCACAGCACTACCTGTTTATATCATCCAAAATATTTATCGTTATGTCAAGACCGTGCTACAATCCGTCCGGCAGAGACCAAAAGATATAATTACGGTAACCATGACGGCTGTACACAGAGGGAATATTTTTTTACAATAACTATACGTTGTTATGCTCTGTATTTATTTTGAAATTCCTTATGAACGCCAGCTTCTCAGAATTGCTCCGCAGAAAATAGAAACTTTGTTACATACAATTTCAGAAGCTGCCGTATCTAATGGGGCAATACCCCTAAAAACCGTGTGTGCGGCACTCTATCAATTCACCGGCACTACCGCAGCTCCCGTATTTTCTGCTAATCTCTTTTTGCAGTTTTTAGCGGATATACTCAATCAACAGAAAAAACGGCTCATGGATTACCGCATTATTATTGATGTTTGCGAAGATACTGCCGAGCAGGAAGCTCTGACTGACTATTTCGCACGGTATAAAACTATTCTAACGCCGAACCGAGGTTTCTTTGCTTCACCTCAGGCTGAACAGCTTCTAAAGCCTTATTTGCATTTCCGTTATCTATCCGAATCCGGTCTGTACGGCTGTACGGGCTTTATTGTTCCCAAACCGGACATAACTGCGCCTGAAACTGCATCTCAGCGGATTTACATACCGGAAAACAGCACATGGTTTCATGCCGTTTATCACTTTATGCTCTTACACCCCATTAATGATTCTGACATAGAGACGTGTCTTTCAGAAAACGAAAAAAAACAATATAGCGGAATAAAAAATGTACGGTACTATTTCAGACGCCGCCGCTTTTGCTCCTCCTATCCGGACTATTTTGAAGATGTATTTATGCTGTATACATCCTTCTATTTCCGTGCCTTCATGAAACGGCATCCGGATACCAAACCGGTTATTTACACGGCTGAAAAAACAGCGGCGGTTAAAACCTTATTGCACATACTCCCGTCTGCAGCAATCGCGGTTAAAAGCATTCCCTCCCCTAAGCTACACACCTTACCGCAGGATTTTATTCATCTGGTGTACCTTGTTCTGTATGCTTCACGGTTTATCTTTGAAGATGAAATGAAAGATTTTTTTGCCTCAATGCATAAGAGCACCGCATTTATTATCAGTTTATATGAGTGGATGTATGCCTTAGGAATTACCGAAGTGAAAAGCAACAGCTATTCTGCACCTGACGGACTGCTTCCCGCCCTGGAACAGTGCCTGGGCAGTAAAAAAAGAGAACTGGATGCGGTTATTGCCGCCTTTTTATGGAAAAAATATCAGGCCGGAGAACTCTGTCCCGACACGGATTTGAACAGCATCTTTTTATCGCTGAGCTTCAAACCTGATGAGCATTTTACATTCCATTATTTTCTGTATGAACACTCCGACACGGAAATACAGGACATGGACATCCGTCCGTTAAAACAGGAACGGTTCTTTCCTGCACTTGAACACTACCAAAAGGCACTGAGAATAAGCAGTACAAACACAGGCGATGCACTGTATGCAGTCAAAAACGCCCTCTCCGCTGTACAAAAAAACTCTTTTATTGCCGGCGAGTACCGGATACTTTCATACATCGCACTCCTGCACTTATCACAGAGTAATATAGAAGATGCCGTTACCTATTTTCAATATGCGCTTGATAACGCAGAGCGGCTCCATGATACACGTTTTATCTGTGAGACCCTTTTTCAGTTGAGCATCAGTTATTTTTTACAAAGTAATCTCACTGGAGCATTCAATCATTTAAACCGGCTGCAGCAAGCGGTTACAGACTATTTTGAACAGCCGTATAAAATCCCCGGTATGTTTATGCAGGGCAGAACAGCCTTGCAATTAGGAGACTACAGAAAAGCAGAATCCTTCTTTGAACAAGCAGCTGAAACTGCAAGTCCTTATTTTACCGAGTGGGAACCGCTGTGCCGGGTGTGGTATGCCCGGACACTTTCCCAAAAAGGAGAAACAGGGAAAGCGCAAAGCCTGTTACGGTCCTACATTGGTGCCTCTTCCGATGCACAGGCAGATGTCCGGGCGGATGCGCGGGTGTTTCTACTGGAATCCTTTCTGTTAAGTCCCGTTCTTCGGAATGAGGTTGCAAGCGAGATTTTTGAACCGCCGCAAACGGTGAGTTGTGCCCCCATTCAAAGCGGTTTTAGCCTTGCGGAAGATATGATATGGCGGATACAGTACGGCAAACCCGCAGTAGCCGTACTTCATGGAGCATTGGAAAACTACTACCGTTTTAGACTCGCTGCAGCTGCGGTTCCCGCTGACGGACAGGCACGAACATATCTGCAAAAGTTAGAGGAAACGGCGCGGGAAGCGTTACGGTACCGTGATATCTATGCTCCGCTGTATCTATACCTGTGCTATGATTCGTTCATCCGGCTTGAAGGAGCCGATTCCGACACTGCAAACGGATATTTGAGCCGTTCTTTTAAAGCATTGCAAAACAATATGCGGCCTATCACTGAAAACACTATCCGCGATACTTTCATTTTACGGAATGTGTGGAATGCAAAGTTATATGCAGCGGCTCAGCAGAACAAATTAGTCTAAAGGTTTTAAATACGGAAAAATTGACATTTTTCACAATTCTGTATAATATACCCGCTTTGTAAGTATAAGCATACAAATATAGGGAGATGCATATGACCGGATTACAGTATTTTTTTGATTTAATGCATAAGGGTAAAACAGTCAATTATATTATTCTTTGTCTATATATTATTACACTTGCTGTTGCAGCAGAACGGTTTATTTACTACCTTACTACACGCTACAAGCGGAAAATATTCAACACAATACTAACGGAGTGTCGTACAGGGATAGGCAATAAGGAGCAAATCTCTGACGAGTCTTTTCAGCATACAGCAGTGCAAAAATCATGGATACCTGAAATTGCCGGTATTTTTTTTGAATACCGGTCATCTGAAGCGCTGCCTGAAGCACTCGAACGGGGAGTTCAGCGTATTATTGCTGCACAAGAGCGCGGATTTATCCTTCTATCACGGATTGCAGCAGCCGCCCCCCTACTTGGATTATTGGGAACGGTTACCGGTCTTATGGCAGCATTTCAGAAAATTGCCGCACTAGGCAGCAGTGTTGACATAGCGGTTCTTTCAGGCGGTATTTGGGAAGCAATGATCACCACTGCAACCGGATTAGTAACAGCACTTTTTTCATTTACTGCTTACGAAGCGTTCGATTGGCTGAACATACACCGTATTCGTGATATGGAACAGTTAGTATCTCTACTGACAGAGAAAAACACCTCTCATTGTTCTGCATCACAAGAAAGAAGATACAAAGGCAGCAGCGATGAAGCGGTTTAAGGCACAGCGGCGTAACGCTGAAATAAATATTACATCACTGATTGATGTGGTCTTTATCCTGCTGATTTTTTTTATGATAGGCTCTACTTTTGAAAAACCGGTAATGAAAGTTGCACTACCGGAAGCTGAATCCGGTACTCCGGTACGCGAAAAGAATATTGAAATCATTGTAGACAGGACAGGCAGTGTGTATATTGGAACTGAGCAGCTCACATTACTTGAGCTTGAACTGTTTTTAAAAAAACGTTCGGCGGAAAATCCCTATGCTTCAGCCTTTCTATCTTGTGATAAAGACTTAGCATTTAAAAAATTTGTTGCAGTAATGGATGTATTAAACAAAAGCGGCATACGGAATGCGGCGGTAAAGCATGACTACCCCCAAAACTAACGGTTTAGCTGCGGCAGCTATATTTTTATCGGCAAGTATTTTGCATATTCTTATTATTGCCGCGGTATTCATTAGCATATCACCTGAACAACCGCCGGCAGTTCAAACACAATTTGTTATGCACAGCCCGCCTCAGCCGGCACCGCCAGCCGCTCCCAGGCGACAGCCTGTTGAGAAGCCGAAACAAAAACCGGTAGAAAAAAAAGCTGTACCGGCACCTTCCAGCATACCGGATAAACAATCTGCCCCTGCGGAGGAAACCGCTCCGTCTGACATTGAACCGGAACAGCAGACCGGCAACGGATCGGCAACAGCAGAAAATAGTACCCAGCCACCTGCGATTGACTTTAAAGCGCTTATTATTCAACGGATTGCAGAAAAGAAAATATATCCCAAAGCAGCCCGCAAGAGAGGGCAGGAAGGTTCCGTTACCATTATGATTATTGTGCTAAAATCAGGACAGCTTGCCCAAGCAGATATTATCAGCCCCTCAAGCTATCAGTTTTTAAATGAAGCGGCAATCGCTAGTATTCGTGCAGCAGCGCCGTTTCCTTTAGGAGATACTGCACCCGAACAAATCGAACTAACCATTACACTCGAATACCGCTTGGATGGGTAAAGGTTACTGAGAACTTTCCTTTGCTTTTTCTTCCGGAGGTTCAAGCGCTTTCCGCAATTTTTCTTCCAGCTCATCCAAGATTTTTTTTTCGGCATTCTCAGTAAAACGCGGTTTAAGTTCTTCGATAAGCGCCCCCGCTTCTTCATATTTTTTCGCAAATATGAGTATGCGGGCATAATTCAATGCCGATTCGGGATTTTCCAAATCGCTTTCATACATAGTTTTATACATTTCACAGGCGCGTACCTCATCACCGGTCGCGGCAAGACTGTAAGCAAAGGCTTTAAGAATGAGCATATTTCCGGGTGCTTCTTGATACTGCCGCTCTAGAATAGGGCGTGCGCGCTTCCAATCGCCTTGCAGTCCATATACCCGCGCTAAATTGTATTCAGCGGCATTTCGGTGTGCAGGATTTTTTGCAGCTTTTAAATAAAATAAAATAGCTTTATCATATTTAGAAATTTCTGTGTACGCCTGTCCAATTTCAAAATATTCCTTAGCTAAGTCTTCATCAATCCTACCCTTCGCATTTACAGCGGCAGTAAGAAATACCGCCGCTGCACACAGAAGAAGAAATTTTTTCAAGCAGGCTGCAACAGGCCGAAGACTACTTGTTCTGTAAGACCACATTTTCTATTGCTCTCAGTTGGTGTCGGTATAGACCGGCAATTGTTGCACCGTAATCTGCAATCAGCTGAATCATGTTACGGGGATGTTCCGCTTCGTCCACGCCGTTGATTCTATCGCCTGCATCACCGAGCCCGGGTAATATGTAGGCGGCTGTATTTAAGGCAGGGTCCATCCACAGCGTATAGACTGAACAGTTATTTAAGGCACGGGCTGCACAGAGGGCACCTTTTAATGATGAAATAACATGAAAGCAGCTAATCGATTGAGGCTGTACCCCTTGCCGTTCAAGGTACTTCACAACGGTAATTAAGCTGCCTCCGGTAGCATTCATCGGATCGGCAAAAATCAGGTCTTTTCCGTTCAGTTCCTCGAGGTTGAAATAGGACATATCAAGGTTTAAGACATACTGCATATCTTTTGCCTGTTTGGTTTCATCTCGTTTGATTTTAAAAAGGGCAAACGGCGTAACATAACCGTGTGAAGAATACTCTTCTATTTCTTTTGATACGATCATTGAAGGTAACAGTGCACCGCGGAGCATAACGCACATCACCGTATTTTCGATTTTATGATCAATATCACTGATTTTATGTACGGCATAGTTTTGAACGGGAACCGTAACAGGAGTTTTTGAAATTAAATAATTTTTGTCATCATCATGGCTGCCGCGGTATGCAAGTTTAAAAAGCATTTCAAATGCCCGCTGGGTATAATAAATAAATTCGTTGTGCCCCGTTTCCGCACTGCGCAACTTTGCCATTACTCGCGACGCTTCCGCATGGCTTTCATGTTCGGTAATAAACGAATAAACTTTCAGTTGGGGAACTTCCTTACAGATTTCCTGTAAAAGCTTTCCCATATCATCATATAATGCAATAATTTCATTTTCCGCAGCTTGTTTTTCTCCTGCATCTTCCGCTGCTTCAAGCCGCGTAAATTGCTCCATTGCTGCATTATACAGTGTGTCAAGTTTGTTTAAATGAGCATTATCCTGCGCCGTTAAATAACCTTCAAGCGATTCCGCTTCCATTACAATTTGTCTCACTATTATAACTCCTTACATCATATAAAACCGCCGATTACGTGCCGAGTACAAATAATCGGCTTCTTCTGTTATCCACAAAATCCGTACAAAAAAAAACGCCCTTTAAAAAGAGCGTTTACCACAGTATTAAAACCAAAAACGGAGACCGGCGGAAATAGGAAAAGACCATAAAACGGAAACCCGCTTGTTAAAGCTTTTAGGATAGATGCGTACCCCAAATTCGGGGCTGCATTGAACGTAGGGTTCATATTTTTCCTGTCCGGCATAAAAATAACATCCTATCGGCATTCTCATGCCGAAACCGCCTCCCAGTGCAGTCTTATTCCTCACAGCCGCATCCGCTGCCGGAATAGAATAAAACACGGTATCCGTCAATAACCCGATACCGGCAAACCAGTGAAAAGAAACATCCGGCTTAATATCGGTGATTTTTTCCGACAGAAACCAATAATCAAGCGTTCCTTTTACGGTTCCATGGTTTCCATACAAATAGGCTCCGGAAACGGTAACGTTAAGCGGTATTTTTTCCAGCCGTACAGAAAGACCGCCTCCCCCGCCCGGAGGTATGGTTCCGGTAAAAAACAGTTCCCCGCCTATCCCCGCACGGCGCTCCGCAGCCGCAAAGCAGATAATCCGCACAGCCAATAAAAAAATGCAAATATACCGTTTATCGTACATCACCGGCAATTTTCCGCACAGTTTAATAGAATGCCAGTAATTGTGCAAGCCGTTCCCGTCCGATTATTTTCATAAAACCGGCAAGGCGCGGACCTTGATCCTTTGCGATAAGCACCCGGTACACGGCAGTGAACAAGGCCTTGGGCTCGATATTGCAGGCATGAGCGGCATCGTACAGGGCGGTAGAAAAGGCCTTTTCATCAAGGGTATCCATTTGAGGCAGCAGTTCATCGCGGATTTTCCGTACTGCGGCGGTTTCCTCTGCGGAAAGCTGCGCCTTGCCGCCGTCGGTGCGGAGAGTAAAGCGGAACTCTTCAGGAGCGCACTCGGTGATCCAGAACCATGCACAGCGCGCACGGGTTTCAAAACGTTCCCGCTGCTCTGCTTGTATATCCGGCAAAAGTTTCATTACTGCGGCAATATCGCCCGAATTGATTTGCAGCAGATTACAGAGGTGGCGGAACGGAATTTGATAGGCGATACAGGAAGGCATACCGTCAACTTGCGAGAGCTCATAAATCCTTCGTTCTTTTGCATATACCTCATCGTTTTTTGCCTTGTCCACCCCCCAGGCGATACGTTCCGTTTTATCATAATCTTCATAAATTTTGATAACATCCAGGTCAAAACTGATGGAAAATTCCGTGTTGGGGCGGGTTGAGGCAAAAAGGTAACGCGCAATTTCGGGCGGATAAACTTGCAGTACCTCGTTAAGACTGATCACGGTACCCTTTGACGAAGACATCTTTCCGGGCACCCCTTTTAAACCGATAAAGTCATAACGGAAAGAAACCGGTGCCTGCCAACCGTAAATGCGTTCCGCCACCAAGCGGGCGGTGTCAAAAGAACCGCCTTGGGAATGGTGATCCTTACCGGCAGGTTCAAAAACAACCTTTTCATGCTTCCAGCGCATCGGCCAGTCTACCCGCCATCCGAGTTTTGCCGAATCGGTTTTGCGGAGATCAAGCTGTTCTTCATGGCCGCAGGTACAGGTATAGTGGAGCGCCCAGTCATTATCCCAACCGTCTACCGTGGTCGTATCTTTTTGACATTTTGTACAGAAAACCGAAACAGGCCAGTATTCTTCCGTCATTTTATGTTCGTCATCGCGGTACGTATTTAAAATATCCTTCAAGTCCGCGCGCTTATCCATTGCAATTTTCATGCCCTCCGCATACATTCCTGCACTATAACGCTGTGCCTGATACAGAAACTCAGGCCGGATACCAACCCGCGGCAGGACAGATTCGACATCCTGCTCATGATGACGTGCGTAGCTTTCATCGCGTCCGAAGGTGTCGGGCACCTTGGTAATAGGATAGCGCAAATACTGTTCCAGCACCTCCGGTTTCGGCATATTGGCCGGCACCTTGCGGAACACATCGTAGTCGTCCCATGAATAGATGAAACGCACGGTTTTACCTCGATCACGGAGGGCGCGCACTACTAAATCTACCGAAATAATTTCGCGGAAGTTTCCGATATGTACCGTACCTGAGGGAGTAATACCCGATGCGCAGGTGTAACTGTCCATATCTCCCCGCTCACGGATAATTTTTTCGGCAGTTTGATCTGCCCAGTGTACGAGTTTTGTTTGATTACTTTGTTCTTTGCTCATAAATGATCCTTAACGTTTATAAAAGTTCCCACTATCAATGATTAGTCGAAAGAGTGTATACCGCAGCACCGATTGTGTCAATGAATCCTTCGGCATCTCCTAATAAACGCCCAGAGTCGCCCGCAGGTAAGCAATCAACATACCCCGACGCAAAGCATCGGGGTATGTTGTTCTCATAAGGCGGTTGCAGTCGGCTTTAATACCCTTTGTTACGACGCAGAGCGTCGGGGTATTAAACCCTCCGCACGAATAAAAAGTATTTGACACAACTAAAAACGCCGTGTTATAGTGGCACAATGCAAAAAAGTATCTTAATACGATTCCTTGTTTTATCTCTTTGTTTGATTATTACCGCTCCGCTTGGTGCAGATAGTAGACGGCAGAGTACGGAAGAAGCCTTTCTTACCTGCTATGCTGAAAGTTTGCCTGCCGAAGAAGCCTATAAGGAGTTGGCGCTGCTGCAGCCGGAGCGGGCACAGGTGCTGAAACAGCAAGCCGATTCGGTTGCATTCATCTTCCATGAGGTGATGAAAACCGAAAAACAGCTGGTACCGAAACAGTGCAACTATCTGATTGTCTACGGCTATGAGAACAGCAGCGCCGCCGATATACAAAAAGGCTGCGATAATATGCGGCTTGCCCTGTTTGCAAATGCAGACCGTCCTTCCATGCAGCTTTTTTTAGCAGGAAATCCCAAGCATATTGCCCTTTTTAAAGCAGCAGCTTTAAAAACCCCCGTTAATCCCGCAAGCATCACAGAAATTGAATGCACCACATTAAAAGAGGCAGCCCGCACGATCATCCCCCTCATTATAGCAGATGTAGCCGGTAAGGGCTATGACATGGAAAATCTTCTTTATAGAAGGATATTGCTGCTGACAAAGGCAACCAATTCGCGCATAGGCTATGCAGCTTGTACCGCAGCACTCGGCGCCAATATTCATACTATGATTTTTGATTGTTTTTCCAGTTTGGATATCGACCGGAAATCACTGGATACCCCGTCTAAGGCCGAACGCCGTGCAGCATTCATGGAGCTGCTTAACCCGTTGGAATAGCGTAAACAAACCGGATAAGCGGCTTTGCCCTGCCGGATAGTTATAGAAGCAGCTGCACACGTTGATTAAAACGCACAGCTGCTGATCCGTAAATTTTTTCACGACAATGTAGGAGGTTAGTATGAAAAAATTTAAATTACCCGTATTACTGTTGACCGCAGTCATATTTGCAGTGAGCTGCGCGGGTACCAAACCGCTTGCGAATGCAGGCAATCAAATGCCGCTTGAGGTAACCATTATCCACATCAACGATCACCACTCGCATCTTGAGCCGGAGAAAATCGACATGATGATCGGCAGTAAAAAAACCAAGACGCTCATCGGCGGCTATCCTGAAGCAGTCAACAAAATCAAATCGATCAAAGCTGCTGCAAAAAATCCCATTACGCTTCATGCCGGCGATGCCATCACCGGAACCCTTTACTTTACGCTCTTCGGCGGCAGTGCTGACGCAGCCCTGATGAATATGACCGGGTTTGACTATTTTACGCTCGGTAATCATGAGTTTGATGCAGGAAATGAAGGCTTAAAAAAATTCTTAGACTATCTGAAAGTGCCGGTTATTTCCGCCAATGTTAATCCTGAAAAGAAGAGCATTTTACACGGTATGTGGGAACCCTATGCCATTATGGAATTTGAAGGACAAAAAATCGGTATTATCGGGTTAGACACGGTACGCAAGACGGTTGACTCTTCAAGTCCCGGAAAAGACGTTCATTTTACCGATGAAGTAAAAACTTCTCAAAAATATGCAGATAAGCTCAAAAAGAAAGGAATAAATAAAATTATTCTGCTTTCACACGGCGGTTCCGAAAAGAATTTTGAAATTGCTCAAAAGGTTTCCGGTATTGATATTATTATCACCGGAGATTCCCACTGGCTGTTTGGATCCGGCGAAATGGAAAAAGCCGGGCTTCCGGTACGGGCGCAGTATCCGGCAAAATTTATGTCGCCGGCCAACGAACCGGTGTATGTGGTTGAGGGTTGGGAATATTCAAAGTTTGTCGGCGAGTTAAACGTACAGTTTGACGGAGCAGGTATTGTAAGGTCCATCAAAGGAAAACCGCACGTCCTTGTACACGACACGTGGTTTGAACGTAGGGATGATGCCAATAAAAAATATAATCCTGAAGGCAAGGAAAAGGATGAAATTATCGCCGAGCTAAACAAGATGCCCTTTGTCAGCATCGCAAAAGCCGATGAGGAAGCTGCGGCAATTCTTTCTCAATTCAAGAAAGAAAAAGAAACCCTTGGAAAAGAAATTGTCGGTTCAATCAACGGTGAGGTAATGCCGGGCGGATCTCCCAACCGCATCCCCAATAGCGCCAACCCGAAAGGTTCTATTGCAACCCGGTTTGTTGCAGAAACCATGCTGTCCGAAATGCGCTCGCTTGGAAGCGGAAACATTGACTTTACCATCCAGAATTCCGGCGGTGTCCGTGCCGATATTAACCCCGGCAATGTAACCTTCAATGATGCCTACACCTTCCTACCCTTCGGAAACACCTTGTTCTTAGTGGATGTGAGCGGTGAGGAAACCAAGCAGATTATTGAAGATGCGCTTGAATTTGCACTTGCCGGTACTTCCACAGGTGCATTCCCCTACGGAGCAGGAATCCGCTTTGAAGCTAACCAATATAAAGACAAGAACGGTAAGCGGCTTATTAAAGTTGAAATTCAAGATCGGAAAACAGGTGCATGGGAATTGGTCGACGATAAAAAAATGTACAAGATGGGTACCAATGCCTATATCGCCGGCGGTAAAGACGGCTATGTAACGCTCGGTAAAGTTGCAAAAGAAAGAAACGGTGAAGATACCTATCTTCCCGATGCAGAATCCTTTATCAAGTTCTTAAAGAAGAATCCCGGTTTTACCGCATACACAGAATCAAATGTAGTCTTACACTTTGATCCTAACAACGAAGTAAAAAAATAACCCGCTTACTGTAAACTAAATCGGCGCCGTCCAAAAACTTTAGTTTTTTGGACGGCCATTAAGCGTGAGCTGTGATTCTGCGATAAAGTATATTTGCTGAATCGGCAGCTCTCATGTTCTACTCTTCTATTTTGTACCACTTGATTTCATTTGCAGCGAGGTTGAGCGTAAAGCTGCTGCCGTTCCCACGAAATACGGTAGTAGACTGCGGCTCATAGGTGTTGTTGACCACACAGTATTTTCCGTTTTTAACGTAGGCGTGCACTTCTACATTGCAGTTCGTACTGAACCAGATATTGAGCAGGTTTTCCGCATGGGTCCCCCATAATACGGCACGGTACAAAAGCCGGTTGTTCTTAAAGCTGTACGGTAGGCCGCTGATGTAAACGGCGCGCCCTTTACCGTAGTCGTTGACGGCCAGCTGAACCTCTTTATCCTTTTGCACAAGTATGACCGTGCCGTCGAGGGCGTAGATACTCTTTTTCCCCTCACCAAAGTCGATGGTGCCGCCGGTGCAGTCCGCCGTGATAAAGTGTTCATGGCAGTCCCAGTTATATTTATCGTAGTTGAGTGTGAAACCCGTTTCTTTTTCGATGCCGAGGACATCCGCAAGCTGGATAAACCGCCCCTGATACTGATGGCCGGATGGCTCACCGATCCCGATCAGACAGCCGCCGTTCCAAACAAAACGGCGTACCGCTGCCGTGATGGCCGGATCCTCCCAGTATGAGCCGCCGGTATGGGCAGTATCCCCATCCCCCACATTGATCAGCGCATCTATACCGTCCAGCACGGCAGGATCGGCTTTTACCTCGTCCAAACTGATAAAGCGGACATCCAAGGGCGCACCGGAGAGGGCTTCGATAACGCCTGCATAGCTGTAATTCTGCTTTTGGTACAGCGCATGGTGTACCATGTGGCAGCCCCATGCTCGCATTTTCCCCCAACTGTTCAGCACCGCAACGGTTTTTACACAGTAAGGTGTTGTTCCTTTGATGTTTTCGTACAAGGTTCGAAATTCATCGGTAACGCTTTGCACATAGTCTACAAAGTCGGGAAAATCGAGAGCGAGCTTGAGATAGCCGCCGTAACCGATGCGGTCGATGGGTTTACGCAAAATCGCTCGGCGTGCCGTAACCCAGTTTATCTTTGCTTCTTTTACCGGCTCTCCTCCTTCATGAAAGGTGTCAGGGAAGAAGTACGGCAAAAACCGCCCTTCGGTGTAGCGCACCCCGTCAATATCACTGATGAGCCGGAGCGTGCTGCCGTTTCCTACGCTGCCGACAACCGCATCAAGCCCGATGCTCTTAAACTCATCAAGAAAAGGTTCCGTTCCGATCCAGTGGTCGCCGAGGAACATCATTGCTTCCTTACCGCACTCGTGCGTAATGTCTACCATCTCTTTGGCGAGCTTCGCCACTTCCCGCCGCTGAAAGGCTTGAAAATCCTTATATTCCTTTGAAGGTACCCGGTACTGGTTATTAAAATAACCTTGATCGATGATGTATTCGGGACGGAAGGGATAGCCGGCTTCTTTTTCAAATTGTTGCAGAATATAGGGCGAAACCGAGGCTGAATAGCCGTACCAGTCTACAAATTTTTCCCGCGCTTGTTCATCAAAAATGAGCGTAAACTGATGAAAAAAGGTGGTAAAGCGGATAACATCGACATAGGGATGTTCAGCGATGAATTTCCGCAGCCGTTCCATCGTAAAACGGTGTGTTTTAGGCTGACGTACATCAAAGGTAATTTGATGTTCTACCCCCTGCCAGTTATTCACCACTGCGTTGTACATATGCACCGGATCCCACATAATGAAGGCAAGAAAACTGACCGTATATTGATGGAAGGGTTCCGCACACGGAATAGTCAGCACCCCTGTATCTTCATTGTAGTTCCAGTTTTCAGGAGGAACAACCGTACCGGCGGTGCGGTCAATTACTTCCCACCAGCGGCTGCTGTCTTTTGGGTTTACCTTGAGCATATCGGGGTACAGCCCCTTCATCAGTTCGATATGCAGTTCCGGTTCCGCGGCGGTGTAAAACGGAGTCATCAGGTACATCTGCTGAATTTCATCGGGGTTTGCCCGTGCCCATTCGTTATCTTTGCGGGTCGTATAGTAGGTGGAATAAATCTTTGCATTCACCGTACGCAGTTCTTCAGGGAAATCAGTCCCATCGCAGTCGCGCACAGCATCAGCCCCCCACCGCTGCATAATCTCAAGCGTCTGAGGCACAATATCAAGGTCTGTCGGAATGGTAACACGTCCGCATCCCTTATCATTATTTTGAAGTGTCGTTTTCATGCATTACTCCTGTCAGGTTTCCCTATACAAAGGGATATAACACTAAAACGGACACTATGACAATCACCGGGCGGTAAAATCTGATACGCAGAACGAAAAAATAACTGCACGGTACCGTCTTCGGCAGCCCGTTTAACTACTGGAATTATCGAATAGGATTTTGTATACTCAAGCAATGAGCCGCACGGAATACAGTTCTCTCAGACAAGTACAAAAGTTATTTAAAAAGACCCTCTATTCCTCTAAAATACCGCTAAGCAGTATCCGGACGGAGTATGATGCTTTTTTTTACACCGCGCACATCCCGAACAATACGGATATTGAGCACAGCCGTATCGAAACGGTTCCTACGGACATTTTACAGCCGGAAGTTGCAGCGGCAAACCGAGTGCTGCTATATGCACACGGGGGTGCCTTTGTGAACGGCTCATGCAAGGCTTCCCGGAATTTTTGCGCTTCGCTTGCGCATGAATGCGGCTGTAAGCTCTACCTGCCCGAATACCGCCTTGCCCCTGAATATCCGTTCCCCGCCGGCCTCGAAGATTTGCTGACCGTGTACAAAGCGTTGTTAAAACAGTACCGGGCGGAATCCATTATTTTTGCCGGCGATGAAGCAGGCGCTGCGTTAGCAACCTCCTTAGTACACGCTGCCCTACAAGAGAAGCTCCCGCTTCCTGCCGCTATTGTGCTTATCTCCCCCTGGCTTGATCTTTCCTGCACCGATGAGTCGATGAACAGCTTACGCAAGCAGGATAAGTTTCTGCTGAAAGAATCGCTGCAGCAAGCCGCCGCACGGTATACATCGGCAGACAATGTTAAAAACCCCCTTGTGTCGCCGCTTTTCGGCAGCTTCACCGATTTTCCGCCGGTCTTTATTCAATGTGCCGGTAAAGAAATCCTTTCGGCCGATGCCGAACGCTTAGCGGCAAAAATTACCGCTGCCGGCGGCATCGCAGAACTGGATATTTGGCCGAATATGTGGCATTTGTTTCAGACAATGGACGCACAGGCCGAAGAAGCTCATTTGGCCGTTGAAAAAATCGGGCAGTGGGTGCAGTCGCGTTTTACGGAGAGAGAATAATATGGAACTGGTTGCCCCTGCCGGAAATGTAGAAAAATTACACTATGCCTGGGAATACGGCGCAGATTCGGTGTATATCGGCTTAAAGCACTTTTCTTTACGGATAAAAGCGGATAATTTTTTTACCGATGAATACAAAACCATCATTGCCCTAAAAGACCGGTATGCACAGGCCGGAAAGCCGAAAAAGCTCTTGTGTGCCCTGAATATTTCCTTTCACAATGATGATATAAAAGCATTTTTAGCGGAGGCGGAGTATTTCCGGCAGTATCCTATTGACGCCTTCATTATTCAGGACATCGGTATGGTTCCGGTGTTGAGTAAGCACTTTCCGCATACAGCCCTCCATCTGAGCACTCAAGCAAACTGCATCAACTATGAAGCGGTAAAGATGTACCGGGATTTAGGCTTTAAGCGGATTGTACTCGGACGCGAGGCCTCTCTCTACGAGATAGCCGAAATAAAAGAGCGTGTTCCGGATATGGAACTGGAATGCTTTGTGCACGGAGCTATGTGTATTGCCTACTCCGGACGCTGTCTGATTAGCGCCTATCTCACCGGCCGCAGTGCCAACGCAGGCGCCTGCACCCACTCATGCCGCTGGGACTATGCACTGCTTTCTTCCGCACAAACGGGAGAACCGTTTTTTGCCGTTGAGGAAAAGGAGCGGACAGGGGAATACTTTCCGGTAGAGCAAGGCGAGCGGCATACCGCACTGTTTTCTTCCAAAGACCTCTGCATGATTGACTACCTTGCCGATATGCAGCGGGCAGGCGTTGATGCGCTTAAAATAGAGGGCAGGATGAAAAGCCTGTACTATACCGCACTGGTTACCCGTGCATACCGCAAAAAGATTGATGTCCTGCTCGGCCGGATTACTGCGGCAGAAGCGGAACCCTTTGTACAAGAGCTGTACAACACCGCACACCGTGAGTTCGGAACCGGCTTTTATTTTTCAAAAGATGATGCAAATAAGACCACACGGGGTGAATCGCAGTCCCCCTATATGATGGCAGGAACGATCGGGAAAAAACTGGGCGAGAACCGCTATGAATTTATTTCGATGAATAAAATCACCGCGGATACGCCCCTTGAATACATCGGCCCGGACATTTGCAGCATTGCGGACACCGGCTACAAACTACTTGACCCTGAAACAGATACCGTCCGCGGCTGGGTATGCCACGGTCATCCTTGTATCCTACAAACCGCAGCCCCGGTACAGAGCGGCTTCATTGTAAGAGCGAAGACCGGGTAAGTTCTTGGCGGCTGACATGGACGATACCGCTCAGAGCAGCCGCTCGAAAGATCCGGCAGCCGAGTATCTTTGCCTGTGAAAAAACACTTTTCCAGACAGACCCATTGACGCAAATATGCTATACTCCTGTTAAGCACTGAATAATTCCTCATATCCGTGCAGGGAGGTCTGAAATGGAAAGAACACGGAAAATACCCATCGGGGTACAAAGTTTTGAAGTATTGCGTAATGATAATTTTATCTATGTGGATAAGACAGAATTTATCTGGAAATTAGCCATTGAAAGCCGTGTACATTTTCTAAGCCGGCCGCGGCGGTTCGGTAAGAGCTTGTTTCTTTCAACATTAAAAGCCTACTTTCTGGGACAAAAAGAGCTGTTTAAAGGACTTGCCATAGAAGGGCTGGAAGAAGCCCAAACAGGGAAACGGGAC